>NZ_DHNR01000015.1:58822-82661 GCF_002409645.1 Acetobacter sp. UBA5411 | reverse complement strand
AAAACCACCCTTTTTGATCCGGATACGAGGTCGCATTTGCTTTTATGAGGATGGCTGAAGGGGGCCTTGGGGGCTGACGGCATCCCGGCTGCCGCCGGGGTCGCGTCCACGTCATCTCACTCGAAGATCGTCACTACCCTCGCCAGAACCTCGTCCATCACTGCATCCGGCAGGGTCTCCACCAGCCGACCATTCCTGGCGTTGATGTCCAGAACGCGGGGCTGATCGCACCGGATGATTCCTGTCGTCTCCGCCCCGCTTCCTGATAAGGACACAGCGAACCCCAGACGCCGCGCGAAGTCCCCGCCATTCGTGATCGGCAGGATGACAGGCAGGCGCGTGGCCCGATTGAAATCATCGGGCGATACGATCAGGACAGGCCGGTATCCCTGCTGCTCACGCCCTTCGGTCGGGTCAAGATCGACCTTGTAGATGTCACCACGCCTCACAGAATCTCACCCCCGACCGCCGGGGCATCGACCCATTCACGATCTTCCGGGCTGTGAGGCTGGGAATAGTCCGACGCGGCCAGAAGTTCGGCCATCGTGTATTTCGGCCGGGCTTTCGGTTCGACGACCAGGCGCCCTTCAGCCACGGTGATCGAGACCTTTGCGCCTGCGGACAGATGCAGGGTCTCCAGGACGGCGGGAGGAACGGCCATCATGACCGACCCGCCGACCTTGCGGAGATTGGTAGTGTGCATTGGTATCTCCTGACGATCCGCTGAATGTTATATTTTAATATAACTTCCATCGCGGCACGTTTCAATGGCAATCGGTATCACCCCACCCCCATCGCCAGCGCCCTTTCTCTGGCCCTGATCTGGGCGACACGATCAACGATACTGGGGTTGTAATACCGCATCAACATGCGTGGGTCTTTGTGTCCTGTGGTTTTCGCCAGTTCAAAGCAATCTCGATGCAATGGTGCAAGGCGTGTGCATCCGACATGGCGCAGATCATGGAAGGTCAGTTCGCCCGCAAGGCCGGCCCGGCGTGTTGCGGCGCGGTAATTGTTCTGAACCATGGTCGTTGTGCATCCGCCGTCTTCGGGTGAGGCATCCGGGTCGCCAAAGACCCATCCATCCAACCGACGGGGCAGAGCCTTCCGCATCTCCTGAACGCAGACCGACGCGGCAAGCGTAAGCGGCACATCGCGGGCAGAACCATTCTTGGATCGGGGAATGTGGATATGGGTGTCGTGGACATCCTTCCACTTCAAGGCGCGTATCTCGCCCTGGCGCATGGCGGTGTGCATGGCGATCTTCACGAACCAGACGAGCCAGCCCGGCCCCTTCTCACAGGCGGTCAGTAGCTTCGCTTCATTTTCGTCAGTCAGATCGACACATCGCCCTTCGTTCGGCTTTGGCCGGGAGACACCTTCGCATGGGTTATCGACCTTGTATCCATGCTGCCGCGCCCATTTGAAGACGGAGGACAGGAGATTCAGGGAATTATAGATGGTCGAGGGAGCCTTGCCCTCGCTGACCCGGCGGTCACGCCACGCGACGATGTCACTGATCTCCACAGAGATGATGGGATAGGCCGCGACGACCTCTTTCTTCCACGCCTGAAGGCGATTCGCCTCCTGAACGGCGCCTCGCTTGGTCGGAGTTACCTGCTTGAGATACAGGTCGATGACATCCGAGAGCGAGGTTTCCCGCTCCCTGGTCTGGTCAACGTAGGTGTTCCCGTCGATCTTGCTGACCGTCTCGTTCTTGAATTGGACGGCCTCGGCAAAACTGTCGAAGGTTCGGCTGGCGGCGACCCCCTTGCGTCGGATTTTGACCTCGTATTGGCCTGGGCCGCGACGGTAAATCCCAGGCTCTTTCGTCTTCTCGTGCTTTGCCATCTCTATGTCCCCACACGAACGAACCCCGTTCGTCTCTGGGGATAATTTTAGCGATTGTCGCAAATTGTCGCAAAAAAGGCCGACGAAAGTCCGTAAAAGCCCCCGAACAGAGCCGGAACGGCCGGGAATCCGACTTCTTAACTTGTTGATTTATATGGAGAAATTGGCGGAGGGGATGGGATTCGAACCCACGGTACGGCTTGACACCGTACAACGGTTTAGCAAACCGCCGCCTTCAGCCTCTCGGCCACCCCTCCAGGCACTGAGTCAGTGCGTTGCGGCGGAAACTACCTTGTTCTTTCTCAGCCGTCAATTCCAGATGAGCAGGGAGAATGTCTCAAAAACATCCTCCATTTTGCTGTCACTGCGGCTGCCCAGGCTGGTTCCCCATCTGTTGCAGCAATGCCCTTACGGCATCAGGATTCTTTTGCAGAAGGGACACGTTATGCGGGTTAAGACGGGGTGCATCCTTGGCATCAGCCGCATGCGACGTCACGGCATAGGTAATTCCGAAAGATGTAAGACCCATGACAAACTGACGGGCCGTAAATCCCTGTGACTTCAGGACCGGCTCAATGCCCGGCACTGATTCAACGCGCTTGATCGTATCATCCAGAGAGATATGACCCTCTGGTGGTGGCGGCTGCAAACCCGCATCCTGCAGCGCCTGCAAGGTCGTGGTCATCCGTGGCAGGAAATCATCCGGCAACTGATATGAAGCAGCCACCTGAACATCCTTGCGCATTGCCGCCAGTTGCGCCGCGTCCGGTGCCGGAGGCTGCTGGAAATTGCCTGATTGCTGGCTATCCTGTGGCTGGGGCTGGCTTGAATAGACCTGCTGAGCCCTTGCTCCCGTGCTGGCAGACAGTCCAACCGCAGCCGACAGCAGAAAAACAGACCCAATTGTCTTGAGCGAATAGCGTCGTTTCATCACGTTCCATCTCTTCCTGTAAGCTTCAGCTTGCAGCGATAGCCATGCTTCGAGACATGACGTCCCACCAATATAACAGAACCTTATTGAGCGATCATGGCACGGATGCGTCATTGTCAAAATCGCTGATGACAACACCCGCGCCAGCGTAAATGCGTAGCCTGACCTACTTTTCGCGTCCCGCCGCATACCACCAGCCGGCGACAAGAAACCCGACATAGTATCCGATGTCCGCCCCCCCGAGCCAGCGCGCAACAGGCCCTGTGTAGAGCGAACTGGTGGAAAACAGCAGCACCGTCAGCACCGAAGTCACAACAAAGATCGTCGCCCCACGCTTCCACCCGGCGGGCGGGCGCAACACCTGTCCATATACAGCCCGCGCTGCCGAGTGACCGCCCGTGAGATACCAGTCAGCCAGAACGATACCGCACCACGGCGCTATCCAGTACATCGTGACCAGAAGATAATCCGTATAGAGCGTCGCATACTGGCCAGCCCCGACAACCGCCAGCACATAGCCCAGACTGGCCGTGATGATCGCCGCCGCGACACGTGGAACATGGATCCCCGCCGAGATCAGGCTGTAACTGGCCGTATTATCGTTGAACGAGTTCCCGGCAATTGACGACAGGGCAATCGCCGCAAGCGCCAACGGCCCAAGCGGCCCCATGGCATGCTGCAAGCTGGCAATCACTGCCGTCGGGGATGGCTCGGCGATGCTCGCCGCAGTGAGAAGACCAAGGATCTGGAACGGCACGGCCGACAGCAGCAGCCCTGACAGAGCCAGCACAACCACCCGCTTCGGATCGGAATTCGCTGGCAGATAGCGGGTATAATCCGACGAATAGGTGGCCCAGGACAGATTGAAACTGACCAGAATCCCGACCGCCAGCAGAAACGTCGCCAGACCCACCGGATGCGCCGCCTGCACGACACCGCCTCCCCTCACCGCAAACGTCACGCCGATGATCGCAAACACGACCAGCAACATGCCGCCGAGATATTTCTGCAATGCCTGCACAACGTGATGGCCATAGATGGACGCCACCATCTGGATCGACGCCAGCACACCCAGCGCCAACCAGAACGGCGTCGGCACACCAGCCAGCATCAACAGACTGACCAGCGCCGCCGCCGCTGGCACATTGTTCACCGCATCCCAGCCGACGCAGTAGATCCAGTTCAGAAAGGAAGGCGGCCGGACACCAATCGTGCCCAGCGCCATGCGGGACGCCTCCATCTGCGTCAGACCCGTCGCCGGACCAATCGCCGCAGCCAGCGCGACAGGCAGAGCACCGACGAAATTCCCCAGCAGAATGGCCAGCACACCCATCCTGAAATCCAGCCCGAGACTGACCAGCAACGCGCCGGTAACCCAGCCGCCGGGACCGAGATTTGGTGAGAAATGACTCCAGAAAACCCGATCCATCGCCATCGTCTTGCGGGCCGCTGGCACGTGCTGACAGACTGATGCCGCCGAAAGGTCTTCCATCAGGCCAGACGGTTCAGACGCCATCTTCACACTCCAAACACAATGACACCATGAACGATGTTGAAATCAGCTACCTGCCTGAAGGCTTTTCCACCACAGGCATACTGCCCGCAGCACCTGTCGGCTGATTCAGATAATACGGTTCCGAGAGGCCAATCGGCAGCAGATCCATCAGGCGCGATCCCATGGCGATCCAGCGAGGGAACGTGATCCGGCGCTTGTTCTTCTCCAGACCCGCCATGATCCGCTCGACAGCATCAGCTGTCTGCACGAGACCCGGCATCGCAAATTCATTCGTCGCCACCATCGGTGTGTTGATAAAACCACAGACTACCGAAGTGAGCAGAATGCCATCCTGCTTCAGATTACCGCCCGTCGCCACCATGAAGCGATCAACCGCCGCCTTGGTCGCGCAATAGGACGGCGTGCCGGGAAAGGAGACCAGCCCGGCAATGGAGGAAATCGCCGCGATCCGGCCCCGGAAGCCATCGGATGCCACAGGCTGGCGACGGATCACGTCAATAGCCGGGAAAATGGTGTTGAGAACGCCGTTTACGTTGACGTCCACCATACGGCGCACCTGATACTCAGATTCGGACGGCGCTCCCTTTTCGCCGGGAAGATCATGGACCCCGCCCGTGATCCCCGCGCAGGCCAGCACCACATCAAGCGATTCACCTGATGCGCCGATACCTTCAATTGCGCTTCGCATCGCCGGAGCATCCGTAACATCCAGCGCGTGCATGAAGACCCGCGCGCCCAGTGCTTCCGTGCGCGAAGCCGTGTCTTTCAGCCGATTTTCGTTGCAATCAATGAGATGGAGCGTAACGCCCGGACGGGCGGCACGCAGGGCGAAACCACGGCCAAGCCCCGAAGCGGCTCCCGTGATGAGAAGAGAATCCTGTTTCATAGTCGCCCCATTAAGAACCTGCTGCTAAAAGGTCGCAACCGTCCTCCCGAAACAATCGGGAGAAACGCTCGATACGGCAGGGAGGCACGAACGCCGATATGACACGCACCGGAACGACCGTCCCGTCGCCCATTACGCGGCGAGGCGTCTGCCTTGTCATTTCCGCCCCGTCCGGCGCCGGAAAATCCACCATCGCCAACGCCCTGCGCGCCGCCGATCCCCGTCTGAAACACTCCGTCTCCATCACCACCCGCGCCCCGCGTCCCGGTGAGACGGACGGCATCCATTATCATTTCCGCACCATGGAAAAGTTCATGGAAATGGCCAATCAGGGCGAACTGCTGGAATGGGCCTCCGTGTTCGGGCGCGGTTACGGCACGCCACGCGCTCCGGTGGAAGCTGCTCTCGCCGCAGGACAGGATATGGTGTTCGATATCGACTGGCAGGGACATCGCCAGATCCGGGCTGCACTGCCCGATGATGTGGTAAGTCTTTTCGTCCTGCCCCCTTCCCTCGCCGAACTGGAACGCCGCCTGACAGGGCGCGCCTCGGACGCGCCAGAAGAAATCAAAAAACGCATGGACGCGGCCCTCGACGAAATTTCCCACTGGGAAGAATTCGACCATGTGATCGTCAACGCGGAGCTCGACCGCGCCATTGCGGAAACGCAGGCCGTGCTGAACGCCGCCCGCCTCCGCACCACACGTCAGACCGGTCTGGCGGATTTTGTCGCCAGCTTCTGGGGCTGACGCGCTCATGGATTTCTCGAACATCACCGTTCTCTGTGTCGGCGACGTCATGCTCGACCGGTTCGTTTATGGCGAGATGGAACGGATTTCACCGGAAGCGCCGGTCCCGGTCCTGCTGCTGAAAGAACGGAAGGAAATGCCGGGCGGTGCGGGCAACGTCGCCAGCAACATCATCTCTCTCGGCGGTCAGGCCATCCTGATCGGACTGGTGGGCGAAGACGAGGCCGCCGTCATTCTCCGCGACGCGCTACGCCTCCGCACCGGCGTTTCCGAAATGTTAGTCACCAGTCCCAAGCGACCGACCATCTGCAAGACCCGCTTCATCGCCTCCCATCAGCAGGTCGTGAGAGCTGACGAGGAAAGCCGACAGAAGCTGCAACCCGAGGAAGCCGAACTGCTCTGCCGCGCCATCGATGCACGACTGGAAGAGGCCGATGTCGTTATTCTTTCCGATTACGGCAAGGGCGTTTGCGACAGCATGGTCGTCCGGCATCTGATCGGTGAGGCGCGCCTGCGGAATATTCCTGTCTTCGTTGACCCGAAAACGTCTGACTTCCGGCATTATCGCGGCGCAACCTGCATTACGCCGAACGCAAAGGAGCTGGTCGCCGCTTCCGGCATTTCCGGCACGGATGACGCGAGCGTCGAACGCGCTGCCCGCAAGGTGATGGCGGAAGCCGAGGCTGATGTCATTCTCGCCACCCGTTCGGAAAAGGGCATGATGCTGGTTCCGGCCAATGGTGAAGCCGACGCTGTTCCCGCCCGTGCGCGCGAAGTCTTTGACGTCTCCGGCGCAGGTGACACCGTGATCGCCACAATGGCGCTTGCTGTCGGGTCCGGCATGTCGTTTGGCCAGTCCATGCGCGTCGCCAACGCCGCTGCCGGTGTTGTCGTCGGCAAACTGGGCACGGCGACCGCCGATATCGGCGAAGTGACCCGCGAATTGCAGGCCCAGAACTCGTCCATTGATTCGCCACATCTGCTGACACTGAACGAAGCCAAGCGACAGGTTCAGGAATGGCAGTCACAGGGCCTGACGGTCGGCTTCACCAATGGCTGCTTCGATATTTTGCATCCGGGTCATATCAGCCTTCTGGCGGCGGCCCGTGCGGAGTGTGACCGACTGATCGTCGCACTGAATGACGATGACAGCATCCGGCGTCTCAAGGGCGAAACTCGGCCGGTCAATACTCTTGCCAGCCGTGCTGCCGTGATGGCGGCCGTCCGTTATGTCGATGCCGTTGTGGCGTTTTCCGAGGATACACCACTCGAAACGCTTCTGGCCCTCATGCCGGATGTGCTGGTGAAAGGCTCTGACTACAAGCCGGAAGATGTCGTCGGAGCGAGAGAAATTACCGACAATGGTGGCCGTTTATTCCTTGCCGACCTACAGGCTGGCCATTCGACCACCGCCACGATCGGGCGCATTCTGGCGGCAGAATAGTTTTTTTATTTTTCCGTAAAAGCTTTTCTGGCCAATCACGGGTGAGCGCTTTCCACCCTGTGACTGAGCCGCTGTGCGATCATGATGTGTCGCTCTGATTGCGCGTGAAGTGGGCCTGATACGGCCATCTGATTATTTCACCGAAAATTCCCCAAAGGCCACGGCTGAATTTCAAACCCATTTCCTGTGAGAAATCGCCAAATCGGGCAAAATAACCATTTTTTATCAGAAAAATGCGCCATAAACGCGCTTTAAAACATATATCTAATTTGCATGTTTTAACTCTGGAGACGCACTTTCAGACCCATCCCAACAATCTCCAGCGATCAATGTAAGGTTCGATTATTACGATTTTACAACCAGCAAAGCGGGTGCATTAATTCGTCCAGACAGCACAGTCTGGAGAGCATCCAAATGTCCGAACAAACCGCCTATTGGGGTTATCCCACTAACATTCTTCTGGCTTCAGGCTGTTCCGCTGAGGCTGTGACATGGTGTGGCAAAGCCGGACGGAAGCGCCCGCTTATCGTGACAGATCCGGGAGTCCGGGCCCTTCCCTGGTTTGAAAAGCTCACAGCAACACTGAGCGCCAGTTGTCCAGACCTCGTCATCTTCAGCGAGATTCACGCCAACCCCTCACTGGATGAAGCCAGAAATGGCGCACAGTTTTTCCAAGAGGGTGGTCACGATTCCATCATCGCCATCGGTGGCGGAAGCGCCATTGACGCCGCCAAGGGCATTGCTCTTGCCTCCCAAAATCCCACCTATCTTGAACAGTTCGAATGGTCGCAGGCCATGGCGCAGTATCCAACACTGGCCGATTATCCAAAATCCGAACTGCCACCCCTGATTGTCATTCCCACAACTGCTGGCACAGGTTCGGAATTGAGCCGTGAAGCCGTGCTCGTGGACACGGACCTGCATATCAAGAAGGTCATCACCCACGCCGAACTGCTGGCCTTCTGTGTTCTGCTTGACCCTGAGTTGACCGTCGGCCTTCCTCCCGGTCTGACCGCCATGACGGGCATGGACGCACTCGTCCATCATATCGAAGCGCTCTGTTCGCCTCTCTTCCACCCCATGTCGGAGGGCATTGCGCTGGAAGGCATCTGCCTTATTGCGCAACACCTACCCAAAGCGTTTGCCAACGGAAGCGATCTGTCTGCACGATCCGGCATGCTAACAGCATCGGCCATGGCTGCGGTCGCGTTCCAGAAAGGACTCGGCGGCGTACATGCTCTGGCGCACCCGATTGGAGCACGCTTCGGGACGCATCACGGCCTCCTGAACGCCATCCTCCTGCCCTATGTGATGCGCGCCAACCGGAAGGCCATTGAACCGCAGATGAACCGTCTGGCCCGTATGCTTGATCTGGATGGAACAGGCTTCGATGCAGTGGAAAACTGGATCCTGTCGCTCCGCAACAACCTGAATGTTCCGCATAATCTGCATGCAGTCCGCCTGACCGAAGACGATGCTGAATGGGTCGGACAACAGGCGGTCGCCGACATTTCCTCTTCCGAGACCAATGCCCTGCCGCTGAACGCCGAACAGTATGCTGCGATCTATCGGGCCGCCGTTCGTGGACGACTGGAGGATGTGACGCCTTTCTAAAGTCAGCTTCAATGCGCTGCGTGCTGGCGCTCCGAAGTGTCACACGCAGGGCAAAGAGAACGAAACATGTCTCCACAAGAATGACGGGTCCCGGTAAGGACCGCTTTCGTCCTTATCCACAGATTCTGAGGATGGTTGTGTGAACAACCCTGTGGATAGCGGGTACAAATCTCCACAGGCAATGGGGACGGACATGCTACGCAAGGGCAGCGTTTCGCAATCAGGCGAAATGCCGTAAAAATCCACTTTCAATTTTCGTCAGGCCCGCCTTTTTACTTGGGATAGAATGCAGCTATGTCGTTTTTTCCTCGCACTGCATTCATAGCCACCCTGACTGAAGGGCTGTTCGGCTATCCCAAGTGGCTATATTCCGCCATCCGGCATCCTGTCATGTGGCAGGGAGCGCTGATTTCGACGCTCGAACGCCACCTGAATCATCAAACTTTTTCACGTCGGAAAAGAATTTCTGCCGGGGCCTTCGCCACCGGCATTTTCACTGTGGTGCCTGTCAGCCTCGCGGCTGTGTTTTCACGGAGTGTTCGCCACTCCCCCATAGCGTGCGGTCTTTTGGCAAGCTGTTGTCTGGCGCAACGCTCCCTGCATGAGCATGTTGAAGCTGTCGCACAGGCGCTGGAGCACATGAGCTTGGCGGAAGGGCGTCAGGCCGTTTCCATGATTGTCGGTCGAGACACCAGCGCGCTCGATGAAGCCGCCATCTGTCGCGCCACCATTGAGACGCTCGCGGAAAACTTCTCCGACGGCATTGTCGCCCCTGCTTTCTGGTGTGCATTTGGCGGCCTGCCGGGTGCCGTATTTTATAAAACCGTGAATACGGCTGACAGCATGATCGGCCATCGCAACGAGCGCTATGAAGCGTTTGGCAAGACAGCCGCCCGGCTGGATGACCTCATCAACCTACCCGCATCCCGCCTTTCTGCATTCTGGATTGTTACTGCTGCGTTTTTCACCGGACAAAACTGGAAAGCAGCCCTCCGCGCCATCAGACGCGACGCCCGCCATCACCGCTCACCGAATGCAGGCTGGCCAGAAGCGGCGATGGCCGGTGCACTCGGCCTGTCGATCGGTGGGCCACGTCTTTACAATGGCGAAATTGCCAATGTGCGCTGGGTTGGAGAGGGCCGTCAGGAAGCGACGCCTGCGGATATTCGCAGGGCTTTGATGCTGTATCGTGCAGCGTGTATTGTACAGAACGCTGTACTTTTTGTATTATCTGTTAAAACAATCCAGCTTGGAAAAGTACATTTACAGAGTCAGTGGGGTAACGCTGCCCGCTGCCGGACCAGATAACCAGCCCATCGGCGCACAGTAGGGCTACGATCCTGAAGGAGCGCAGGCATAACAGAATCAAGATCGGGAAAATCCTGCCAATTCTTTGTCAATGCCATAAGGATTACCCGTCTGACTATAGAGGACCGGTCACATAGCCCCATAGAAATCAGATCGTTTCGGATAACAGGCACCGAAATGGCGCGTGACTCGATTACTGGAATGCTACGACTAATATTGTAAATTTTATTTATCCATTCGCGACGCCTCCCCTTCTTCCACTTGGCTTGTCCACAAAGCAACACTTCTAATGCAACCGCACGTACACTAGCCTGTCTTGCCTGAGCAGCCAGCATGGGCAAGGCAGTATCAAGCACAGGAGCACATAGAAAATAACGTAAGGTGGTGGCCAATGGACCATCCAGTTGCGAAACAAATCTGATCGCCAGACGCTCATTCACGGCTGGACGTGCGAACAAATGATCCATGCAAAGAGCTTGCGCCGAAGTCCACCGCGTCCACTCATGCCATCTGCCACATAAGCTCATACCTGCGGCAACGGCGACATCCGGGTCAACCTGCGCGCACAGTGGCTGTACACATTTTATGGCGGCAACGCGAACAGGCTCAACCCAGTCATTCAGGCGAATAATCAAGGCAGCCAGCATAAAAGGGGAACGAGGCACTATTGTCAGAACCTTCAGGGCAGCTTCACGGACATAACCATCCCTATGAAATGTCAAAACCTGCGCCAGTGCCGGCATTCTGCGCAACAAGTCCAATGTCTGACCACGTTCGTTTTCGAAATGCACGATTTCACTGCAACGATAGAGAAATTTCCTGATATAAATATCTGCAAGAACAATATCATCCGGTGACAGGGTATCAAAAGCTGCAACATTCGCCTCGATAAGAGCCTCTGAGGGCAAATCTCCACGCATCAAGCATTGATTTAGACTGCCAAGCAAATTACACACATATTCAGGAATTACTTTACCCACGCCCATTACAAAACGCACTCCAATATTTATAAATTTAAAAAAACAGGTTTACGTTAAGACAAAAAACATAAGATATATAAAATTACATATTAGAACGAACATCCACTCAAACTCTACATGAAGATAGAAAAGAAAATTTTACGGCTCCGCCCCACTCAAGAAATTTACAATACTGAAATATATAAATTGCACATTATATGTAAAATAAAATCTAAATTATGACGTATGCATGAGCATAGACAGAAGAAATTGACCAATTATCATTATATTCTGGCTATACACTTTACAGCATAAATTCTTACTCCTTTAAATTTGCAATACCCAAAAATAAAATTAAAAACATCATCATTCTACAACACCAGACCACTCTCGACACACCTTCCCAACGGCGATAAGCCGGAATCATGTCTACTTGCCCCACGATCATCTGGTTCCGCGAAGACTTTCGCCTCGCTGACAACGCGGCGCTTTCCGCAGCAGCGCGAGATGGCGCACCGGTTCTCTGCATCACCATCCTCGAACCGGAACCGCAGCAGGGAGCCGCGCATGACTGGTGGCGCGATGGCGCCATCCGTGCGCTGGATGCCGCCCTGCAGGAAAAAGGCGGCCGGTTGCATGTCCTGAGCGGCAAGGCGGAGGACCTTGTTCCCGCTCTTGCGAAAGCCTGCAACGCCAGTGCCGTGCATTGGAATCGCCGCTACGATCCGACAGGCCGCGCCATCGATACAGCGATCAACACCCAGCTGAAATCCACGGGAACAGAGGCGCACAGTTTCTCTGGCACGCTGCTTCACGAACCGTGGACCATCAGGACACAGGCAGACAAACCGTTTCAGGTCTTCACTCCGTTCTGGCGAGCCGCCCGCAAGCTGGGAGATCCACGCCCTCCCCTACCCGCGCCAGACACGTTAAAATTCGCCTCTTTTCCAAAAACAGACCAATTTCACAGTCTGCCCCCGGAAGAATTCAACCTGCTGCCCACATCGCCAGACTGGGCGGCAGGTTTTCGGGAAACATGGGAGCCGGGAGAGAAGGCCGCTCACGAACGTCTCGCCCTTTTTGTCGAAGACACCCTTCGCGGCTACAGCGAAGAACGGGACTACCCCGCTGCTGAAGCCTGCTCCCGCCTTTCGCCCTACCTACGCTTTGGTCATGTCACGCCAGCCCAACTCTGGCACGCCGCCATGCAGGCCGATGCTTCTGCTCAGAACAAGGACAAATTCCTTGCCGAACTGGGATGGCGGGAATTTGCCTGGTCGATCCTGTTCGAGCAGGCAAATGTCGCAACCCGGTCACTCCGACCGGAATTCGATGCGCTGCCTTGGCGTATTGATCCCAAAGGCCTGAAAGCCTGGCAGAGCGGACGCACCGGCTACCCGCTGGTCGATGCAGGAATGCGCGAGCTCTGGCACACTGGCTGGATGCACAACCGTATCCGTATGGTCGTGGCATCCTTTCTGGTGAAACATCTTCTGATTGACTGGCGGGAAGGCGAACGCTGGTTCGTGGACACGCTGGTGGACCATGACCCGGCCAGCAATCCGATGAACTGGCAATGGAACGCCGGCACCGGCGTCGATGCCGCACCGTTCTTCCGCATCATGAATCCCATCCTGCAATCCGAAAAATTCGATGCGGAGGGCGAGTATATCCGGCGTTGGGTGCCGGAACTTCAGCGCGTCCCAGCGAGTATGATCCATGCACCCTGGGCTGCGGATCAGGAAACACTGAAAGCGTGCGGCGTGGTTCTGGGCCGCAACTACCCTCACCCCATCATCGAGCACAAACTGGCGCGGGAACGGGCTTTGTCCGTATGGAAAAGCTTTCGCGGCAACTGAACAACAAACAACTCGCTTTCGGAAACGATCCCTTTCCATCCCTTCTCTTTGAGAAAGCACCATAAAGCGCCATGTCTTGTTGCAGACAGGCGCACCAACGGGTGACGCCCCCCCCTCCTCGGAAAGGGAGAATTGACCATGATCGAAGTCAGACCATTCGCCGGACTGGGCGCCGCCAACCATGGGTGGCTGGATGCTCACCACCACTTCTCTTTCGCCAGCTATCATGACTCCGAGCGCGTGCATTGGGGCGCGCTACGGGTCTGGAACGATGACGCCATTGCCGGAAATACCGGCTTCCCGCCGCATCCACACCGCGACATGGAAATCATCACCTATGTCCGGACAGGGGCCATCACGCACGAGGACAGTCTCGGCAACAAGGGACGGACGGAAGCCGGCGACGTGCAGGTCATGTCCGCAGGAACCGGCATCACCCACGCGGAATATAACCGTGAGGATGAACCGACCACCCTGTTCCAGATCTGGATCATGCCGACGGCGCGCGGCCACAAGCCGCGCTGGGGTTCCCGTCCGTTCCCGAAGGACGACCGGGCAGGTCAGTTCATCACGCTAGCATCCGGCAAGGAAGGAGACGGCGAGGCGCTCTGGATCGGTGCCGATGCCCGCGTGCTGGGCGCGACCCTGAAGGCAGGTGAAAGCGTCACTTATGAGACCAATAAGGAGCGTTATCTCTATCTGGTCTCGGCAAAGGGCGCGATCACCGTCAACGGTGTGGCGGCTGCTGCCCGCGATGGTGTGGCCATCCATGACGAGGACAGCATCACTGTCCACGCAGTAGAGGATGCTGAACTGGTTCTGGTAGACAGCGCGCCCTGATGATTGACCTGATGGCCTTCTGTTCTGATGCAGAAGGTCATCAGTTTTTATCCGCTCCCACTCATCATCACGTAAACCGTATCGTTGTACCTCTATGCCTCACCGCAAGTTGGAACAACGGCCAAGACACGACTCAGAAAAGCGCTCCTCATGACTCACTACAAATATTTATCAAGAAAATACTTTCACCTGTATAAAATGAATTGCTGTATGACCAAGACATGTCACTCTTAGATATTTTGCATATATTTCATCATCAAATGAAATTGGAAAGAATCTCATCCCCACCTTTAATATAGGAGATTCATCATCTTTCATATAAACATCGTTCCAAGTTTCTCCATCTTGCGAAACAGAAACTTTAAATTTATTCATTCTCTCAAAAAGAAACGGTCTGGGAACAATAATTACATTTCTTACTCGGATTGTTTTTTCAAAAAACACTTGCCACCATGGATCGTTTTCCACGCCAGTGTGATTATAATTATCGTCTTTATATATTTCATTATTAGCAAGTTCAGCATCTGATACCGTATCACCAGCGATCGACCATTCTGAAATCGAAGACTGTTGACAAGGCATGGCGAAAGCCAGATTTAGACGAGGCAACTCGTTTATCCAATTTCTGGCCAGAGCTACGTTCCAGAAAGTTTTTAATTTTTCAGGATCACGTAATTTCAAAACTGCTCGTTCTATTATTGGCATAAAATAACTTTTATCAAGCGTTTGAAGAGACAAGGACAGGTCAGAAAAATCATCAAAAACTTCCATCACACCAATATTTTCAATCCTTTTTTCTAAAAAATCATATCCGGATACAGGATGGCATATAGAATTTGGAATATTTACTATTCCACTATTCATATACAAATGAGGCCTGTATTTAAATCTATCAACATTTAAAAATTCTGATATATCAATGAATTTCATATTATTCGATACAGCAACAGAAGAGATTATTGCTTCACAAAACGGCCAAGGATATTTATCAGGGTCTTTTTCATGCAGACCAAGAATTCTTTTTCTTTCCACATATGACTTATCAATCAGCTTTGCAGAAATACCAATAAATGGGAAAAACATCTGCTTAACCTTATCAAAATAAGGCTCAACCGTTTTTTGAGGCCAATCTCCTTCCTTGAAATCATAAATATACCCGACAAGATCAACATTATTATCGATCATTCTTTTTATTATTTTGTCTAAATCTACATTTAAATAGCAGTCATTCTCAACAACAAAAAAATACTTTATATCAGGAAGTGCTTTTCTTATAAAATAAAAAACACAATCTCCATCCCACCATAAATTAGGGGTATGGCCTCTGTTTGGCTGCAAACCAATTGATTTAAAATCATCTGTATGGCTTATTTTATCAAATGGATGAACGTTTATTTCACCTCTGGTTTCATCACATAAAACAAAGAATCTATACCCTGCGGATTGACCATAGAGTCTTTTTGCCAAATGGATTGTATTCTCATTCCAGTAGTGAGTTCTAAATATAATAGCTACATCAGGATTTATGATCATAAAATTCAACTCCGCAAATACACGAATTTTTAATTATAATCTATACGTTGAAATTTTGCTAAAAATCACCTCAAATAGAATTATAGCGCTCCCCATTATGCACGATTGAACTGGACGACAGCAAACGAGTGATTATCCCACCCCTCCTTAGACCACGCCCATAGCATCATTTACAGAGAAAAAGCAGTTTGCTCTGCTAACCTGAAGCCCAAACAATAAAATACGCCACTCTGAAATTTACCACTATTGGTAAGATTGAAGATCACAAAATTCCACTGATTTCAATAAATATGTTTTTTATATCTTCAACAACAATTGCATTGTCAAATTTTACATAACCAAATCCAAACCACTTGCCGAGCGCCTTCCTCCGCGATACCGCAGAACACCGTCACACGAGGAGGCTCCATGTTCCGTTCCCGCTTTTGCGCTGTCACTGCCGCCGCAGTCCTCCTCGCCCTGACCGGAACCGCCGAGGCTGCACCGCAGGTCGAACTGCAACGCCTCACATGGACGGAAATCCGGGATGCGCTGAATGCGGGCTACACCACCATCATCGTGCCGGTTGGGGGCACGGAACAGAGCGGCCCCTACATCGCTGTCGGCAAACATAACGTCCGGGCGCAGGCTCTGGCGGATCGGATTGCGCACCAACTCGGAAACACACTGGTCGCGCCTGTCATTGCGTATGTGCCGGAAGGTAGCACCAGCCCCCGCACGTCGCATATGCGCTTTCCCGGCACGATCAGCATCACGCCCGCCGTGTTTGATGGTCTTCTGAAATCAGCCGCCGAGAGTTTTCGGGTTCAGGGATTTCGTCTTGTCGCGTTTATCGGCGATCACGGTGGATACCGGGCTGAAATGTGCAAGACCGTTGCGCAGATCAACCAGAGTTGGTCCGGGACCGGCGCACATGCAGCCTGCATCAACGGCTATTACACCGTCATAGCCGGAGCCTATGACGAGGCTCT
The DNA here is from genome assembly GCF_002409645.1 of Acetobacter sp. UBA5411. GTDB lineage: Bacteria > Pseudomonadota > Alphaproteobacteria > Acetobacterales > Acetobacteraceae > Acetobacter. The sequence goes on along the minus strand of NZ_DHNR01000015.1, from coordinate 66,200 downwards.
CCGTCAGAAGGGACTGGGGGCTGCGGTCGGCACCCATGCCGATCTGAGCGACACGTCCCTCATGCTGGCCGTTGATCCGTCAATGGTCCGCACGGGAGCGCTTCGTAACGCACCCAAACCCACAACGGCGGATGGCGTTTATGGTGGCGATCCGCGTGGCGCGACAGCGGAACTGGGAGAGATCGGCGTGGACATGCAGGTCAACGCCGCTGTGACGGAGATCAGGGCGCTACAGCAGCACCCCTGATACACTAAGCAAAGATCAGGCTCCGTCCATATTTTCGATATCATCGTCCGGTATGTCGGGATCATTCGCCACGGGTTTGCGGAGCAGAAAAAACCCGCCGGCCACACAGAAGATTCCAATCAGCACCGGCAGACGACGCAGCAGCCACACAGGCCATGAGTCGCTATCGTCAGGATTGATGATCAAAGCCCACCCATCAACGATGATCAGGGTGAAGCCTCCGAGGAAGCCCGCCCCGATCAGGATGAGGCGTCGGAGATAGTTAGGTTCGCCTGTCATCGGTCTTACATGACCTCCGTGATACCAGTCCTGTCAGGACATGCGTTGAACACTGTTACTTCTGCTGCAACGCACGGCAAAAGGCTTCAGTTTACTGCTGGAACGCCCGCGCCCAGACATTCTGCGTCTCCAGAGAAACCGGCAGCGTCGAATTGGTGAGAGCGTTTCCACGCCAGCCAGCACCGATAGCCGTATACAGATTGACGGCATCCCTCAGACGCTCAAGCCGCGAAAGCGCTTCGGCGTTCTGCGCATTGAGGGTCGTTCTCTCTTCGGTCAGCACATCAAGGAAGCCGATCAGACCCGCTCCATAGAGCTTGCGTGCACGATCACGGGCCAGCGCGCTGTCCTGAGCCGCCTTTTCCAATTTTTCCTGATATTCAAGGTCATCATGCCAAGCCGCCATGGCGTCCTCGACTTCCTGAAAGCCCTTAAGCACCGTCTGGCGATAATGCAGACGCGCCGCTTCGGCCGCCGCCTGCGCCGCCCGGATGGTGGAGGTGTATTTACCACCATGCATCAGCGGCAAACTGGCCATCATCAGGAACTGCCAGCTCATACCGTTGACCTGAAAAGCCTGATACATGGCCGACGCATTCGGGTTGAAGGTCAGCGGCACGACAAAGTGCGGATAGAGATCAGCCACAGCCACGCCGACTTCCGCCGTCGCCACCGCATATTCCTTTTCCGCCATACGAATGTCGGGGCGGTTGGCAATCACGATCGAAGGCAGCGTCGCCGGGAAGGATGGGACGACCGGTAGCGGCCGCACGATCTTGAGCTCTTCCTCCAGTTCGCCCGGCATCTTGCCTGTCAGCACGGAGATGGCGTGCGATACCTGTGACACGCGCGTCTTGAGCGGTTCACGGGCAGCAATTTGGGAATCCAGTTCCGCCTGCGCCTGCGCCGTCTGAAGCGTGTTGCCCACACCTTCCAGATACAGGCGATTGGTCAGATCGACACTTTCCTTGGCGACCTTGATATTGTCGGTGGCGATCTGGATCTGGAGCTGCGTCACGCGCAGCAGCATGTAATCGTTGGCCAGTTCCGACAACAGCACCATCAGGAGCGCGCGACGGCCTTCGACGGTTGCTTCAACCTGACGTTCATGCGCCTCGACACCACGACGGATGCGCCCGAACACGTCGAACTCCCATGTCGCCGAAGCACCATAGGTCAGCATCGATGCTTCCGGATGCTGCGGTGTGGAAGGACGGATCGGCCAGTTATCGATATTGATCGAATACCGGACGTCACCACCACCCATGTTGGCGTCCATCTGGGGATACCACGCAGACGCGGCCTTATCGCGCAGGGCGCGTTCCGCAAGAATCCGCTGTCCGGCTTCCTGCAGATCGTAGTTCCCCTTGACGGCGTCCTCGATCAGCTTCGTCAGGATCGGATCGTTGAACTTGGCCCACCAGTCGGTCATTTCCTTGTTGGTGCGCTCGATCTCTTCCGGCGTCGCCGGCTTTTCCTCGGCCGTTTCCGCAAAACCGGCAGGCAGCTTCATACGGTCAGGCTGGAAGTTCGGACCGACCGTGCAGCCCGCAAGGATGGTCCCGCTGACCAGCATCGCAAGCATCCGCCGCCAGACACCTCGTCTGCCACCGTCTCTCACGCAACCGGAGGAAGCCGGTACGGTTTCAGAAGCTATCATTATCCCCATGATCCCGTCGTATGCCTTACAGGTGGTCTTGCAGCCAGGTGGTCAGCTTGCCGCGACGGCTCTGTGATTCAGGCCCGACGCTGATTGTCGCCGTCATGCCAGCAGCCAGTGTGACGCCCTCAGGCACATAATCGAGATGCACACGAACCGGGATACGCTGCGCCAGACGCACCCATGTGAAGATCGGGTTCACGTCCTGCAGTCCGAGTTTGTCCGGGTTGCCGTTGGTGTCGTTGATACCACGAGCGATCGACACGACATGACCGGGGACGATCTGCTTGTAGCCCATCAGCTTGACGCGAGCGACATCCCCGACATGAACGCCCCACATCTTCGTTTCCTCGAAGTAACCATAGACCCAGTAGGAATCGGAATCGATCACCGCCAGACGGGCCTGACCCGCAGTGGCATAGTCACCCACACGCAGGTTCAGGTTGGTGATGAAACCGTTCACCGGAGAATAAAGCACCGAACGCTGAAGATTCAGTTTCGCCACATCCAGCGCCGCACGGGCCGCATCCACCGCCGCGACCTGCGTTGCCACGTTGGAGTTGAAGACCTCCTGCTCTTCCGCCGAGACGATGCCGCCCAGTCCCATACGACGCCTTGCATCGTTCTGCTTGAGCTTCAGGTCTTCGAGAGCGCCGTCCAGACGGGCCTGCGCTTCACGGATGGCCAGACGGAAACGCACGGGATCGAGCACGTAGAGCGGATCGCCCTTGTGGACATACTGGTTATCCACCACCGGCACCTGAACAACCGTCCCGGCGACTTCAGGGGCCACATCCACGACATAGACACGCACGCGACCGTCACGGGTCCAGGGAGCGATCATGTAGGTGTTCCACAGGGTCACCCCAAGTACTATGGCCAGCGAGACGACTGCCAGGGTCAGGATCACTCGGATCAGTGTGCGAAGCAGTGGCATGGCTGTGACCTGAAAACCTTATGTTCGTGGAAGTTAAGCGAGTTGAGTCAGACGTAGAGGATGAGCAGACACAGTACGCAGGTGTACAGGGCGACTTCGAACAGCGCGAAGTGCCAGAACCAGCGCATGATTCCGCTCCACCAGAGGAGGAACCGGATAAACATTGTTACGGGCAGGGCCACCAGTGCGTAAACCACGATCGGCGCCATAAAAACACCGAACAGATTAAACTCGGTCAGCATCAGGCAGTTCTCGAAGCAGGTCGTTTTACACGAGGCATGATCAAGTGGCGTAAATCCGCGTGGGCGAGCGGATGATCCGCCGCTTGTTGCATTGGGCCACCCTTATGAAAGAAACCGGGCGCGGCGTCGATAAGCTGTGCCGCCTGTACGAGACAGGCAGCCATGCGTCTGAGAGTGCCCAACCCGCCTCCAGCTGACTGCTTTTCCCGGTTTTCAGCGGAAACAGGGCCTTCACCAGTCACAGGCAGGCTCGGCAAAAGCTGCATGGCGGCGGAGCGGAGCGCTTCGGCTGTTGCCAATGGGTCACGCCTCAGCCCTTTTAACGCCCCCAGCGCATTTTCCACGATTCGCTCCTGTTCCTGCGTGACACTGCCTTCCTCCCGCAGCAGCCAGCGTAACCGCATCACTGTCCGCCCCAGCGCCACAGCTGCCAGAGCCGCATCGGTCACCTGAAACACGCGAGCGCTTCCCTCCACGAAAGACAGCCTCTGGGTCATGCGCAACACGCGCTGCATCTGCCGATATTCCCAACTGGGCCAACTGACCCTGTAGCGCAGGGGAAGCGCCGCGAATCTCTGCACGGAGCGGCAGAGTGCTGAGATCAGACGGGCGACATCCAGCCGCTGGTCCGCAGGCAGCACGACGCGGAAGACCAGCACCAGTCCCACGCACCCAAGCAGCGTGGCGAACCACGCGTTCAACATCGGAATGTCATGATACGGCACAGGGTTATCGACCTGCGTGAAGACGTTGAAAAACACCGCATAGCCGAACCCACGCACGGCATAGCGCGGATGAAACTGAATCCAGATTCCCGGCAGCAGGCAGAGGAATAGGGAAACCCAGAGCAGCGGAAACCCGTCCGTCTGAGGCAACAGGAAGGTGCGAAAGATATAACAGGCCGGAATGGCCATCGCGGTGCCTGAGGCCAGAAGCCATGAGGCTTTTGTCGCCGACGGCGCGGTCGAGAGCAGGCAGGATGCGCAGATCAGATAGACAAGCGCACTCGGCCCCGCCGACCAGCGCAGGATATACCAGGTCAGACACCCCATCAGTGTGACCAGAGCACCTCTTGCGAAGTTCCTGAGCGCCGCCGGCCATTCGATCAGCGGCAGCAGGCGGACACCTTTCTCGTGCCAGGCCACATCGGAGAGATTGTCCACGGCCTGTCCAAGCTGCACGACAATATCGCGTTCCGTATCGACCGCCGCCAGACCGGCCAGATCCGGCGCTTCCCGCGCCAGAGCTTCCAACTGGCCAATGGCGCGCCGTATCCTGTAGCGAATCAGGGCGGCGTCCCCGTGAAGCAGCGTTTCCATCGGCATGTCGGCCAGTTCGCCGATCAGACGTCCGGAAATCCGACGCGCTGCCCGTACATGCCCCACATCGTCTGGCGGGATGGCACGCTGGGCGGCATGAAGGGCACTGAGCAACCCCATCAATCGCCCCACTCCTTCATGCAGTGCGGCGGCCCGACGATTGACCTGATAATCGACGGAAGACGCGTAATCGATCGCCTCGATGACAGCGCCTGCCTGCGCCAGAAGGCGGGCCCGTTCACTGTAGGCCGACGCCTCCATCTCACGGAACGCGCCGACCTGCCCCACCTCGTCAGACCGCGGCTCGTCGCTCTGCAATTCGGCCTTCGATAGCCGCACGAACTGCCCAAGCACATCACGCAGGAACTGCTCGATCCGGTCTGTCGCCGTATTGGGGCTTTTCAGGGTGGTGATCTGAAAGACGAAGGCCGTGCTGACAATACCGATGACCACAACCGACAGTCGCGACATCGCGCTTTCAAAGATACGGTCCGGATCGACGAACGCACTCGTCGAGATAATGATGATCGTATAGCCGGTGAGAACGGCGGCGTAGGCTCTATAGAAGCGTAGAAGTGTCGCCACGCAGCACGCCATGCCGACCAGCAGGGACAGCCCCCCGAAGAACAGCACGGGTTGCTGAGGGAAAGAAGCCATCAACGCGATACCAAGTGTCGTTCCGGCCAGCGTTCCGGCGATACGCCAGATACTTTTGGAAATCAGCGCACCCGGCGTCGGATTGGCCACAATCAGCACAGTGGTCACGGCGGAAATCGGGTTTTCCAGCATCAGGAAACCCGCCAGCCACAGGGCCAGTCCGATCGCAAAGAACACCCGCGTGGCATACAGGACAGTCGGGCTCAGACGGCTCCATTCCTGCCGCCATTCGCGCAGGAAATCACCCGGAACACTTCTCACGCCATTGATAACAGAAGCGGAAGCGCTCACGGTTCACCCACCACCGGATCTGGAGACTTCACACTCTCTCCGACTGATGAGCGATCATGCCCCCTGCCCGACCAGACCTGATCAAAAACGGCCTCGCACTCCTTCAGGGCGTCATCTGAAACGCCATCCAGAAAACGGGCTGCAACGCCGTCCGCTACACCGAGAACCGTCTCGCCCATTGCGACACCAGCGTCGGTGAGTGACACGAGCTTGGAGCGACGGTCATCCGGATCCGTGTCACGATGAATCAAACCGCGACGCTCAAGTACATCCAGCAATCTGACAAGTGACTGGGCTTCAACCAGCATGGCGCGCGCCAGATCGGTCTGACGAACGGGCGCAGGCAACACCCGCAGATAATAGAGAGGGCGCCAGGTTGCGTCCGTCAGCCCGAATTGACGCAGATCCAGATCAATCTCCCGACGCCATTGGGTCGCCAGCCGGACCAGCCGGTAACTGAAACGACGTCTCAGCAACCGCGTGGATTGATCGGCAACATTATCCTTCCGCGCCTGCTCGGACACTCACGCTTTCCCTTGGGTCAATAATTAGCAAACACACGAATAGTTCGCATGCTTATTATCAGATGACAGAAAGAAGAACCGCTGACAAATGCACAAGCGGAATGGGAGTATTGCAGGCATCATCGTCGGAGGTGTCGCACAAGACAACGGACGGTGCTGGACACTCGGCATCACACTTTCGCTAGCCTGTGCGGCCACTTCTTACGTCTGGATTTTGCGCCTGATCGGCACTTTACAAACATACCGTCCAGACGGTATGTTTTGGATATGACAAAAACACCGAAACGCACCAACAGGCCCGAGGCCGTCAAAACCGACCTTCTGGATGCCGCCGCCAGAATCCTGACGGAGCGCGGCATTCAGGCGTTCACGCTTGATCTCGTGGCCCGTGATGCTGGTGTCAGCAAAGGTGGTCTCCTGCACCATTTCGCCAACAAGAAGGCGCTTCTTGATGGGCTGTTCATGCGGGAAATGGAAACTTTCAAGAACGACATCCTTTCCTCCATTCAGAAAGACCCCGTAGAAGCCGGGCGTGCCGCTCGCGCCTATATCGGCCTCGACCGCATGGAAAACGAAGATGAAGGCACCCCAGCGATTTTACGTCATCTGCTTGCCGTTATGCTGCTGGAACCACAGCTCTGCAGTGAATGGACCCGGTATTACTGGGAGACCATCAGATCGACTGGTCTTTTCGACAATATGACGCCTTCGCTGCTGTTATCCTGTCTGGCTGCTGACGGACTGGCCATCTGGGATATTCTTGGAGCGGATATCATCGACAAAAAAAACAGAGAACAGCTTCAGCTTCTTATTGAAAAACTGACCAATTCCTCAAGCACAGAAAAATAGAATGCTTGGATATCTCTGTATTGTCATTACCGTCCTTTCGGAGGTGACCGCCACGGTCGCCATGAGAGAGGCGGATAATTTCACAAAAGTCCTTCCAATCTCCCTGATGGTTGCAGGATACATATCCTCTTTTCTGTTTTTATCTCTGGCGCTCAGACTGCTGCCGATGGGCATTGTCTACGCCGGTTCTGCCGGTCTCGGAACCATATGCGCCAGTCTGGTGGGCTGGATACGGTTTCACGAACAGATAAACTCACCGTATTTCATCGGTATTTTCTTTATCATATCAGGTCTTTTTATTATTGGTTATGCACGCACTATACAGGGATAAAAAGAAGAAATATCCTGTATATATTTTTAGTAATACAAAAAA
>NZ_DHNR01000015.1:31660-58706 GCF_002409645.1 Acetobacter sp. UBA5411 | reverse complement strand
TTTTAGTAATACAAAAAACATAGACCTATATCAGAAAATTTTTAAAACGTTTTTGTAAATTATTCTACTATTTTTTGACGCTTTCCAGAATTGTTTCGTTGCTTGCATCTTCCTCGGAATCAATGAATGTTTAAACACACACATCTAGAAAAAAGAGCACGTTTTATTCTTGTGCTCCCCCTTCTCTGCTGCACCATGTGTAAAGCGAAAACAGATTCAGCACAGCAGACTGCCGTTCCGGTAGTCGAAGCCTTGCGTGTGGAAGAGGCTGATCAGAACACTCTGACTTTTACTGGCTTTTACGAAACAAGACGCACTGTCTCGCTTGCGTCAGCCCAATCAGGCCGTGTTGCTGCCGTTCTGGTGAATGTTGGTCAGCATGTTCACAAAGGACAGATCCTTGTCTCCTTTGACAAAACGGCTGTTCTTGAAAATGTTTCACAGGCTCAAGGTGAACTTGACGTCGCTCAAGCCGAAGCTGCCCAAAGTTCCAGCCTGCTGCGAAGAAGTCGCGGACTGGATACAACAGGGGGCCTCTCTACAGCAGAAGTCGAACAGAGGCGGTTTTCCAACAGAGCTTCTTTAGGAAAAGCACGATCTTCTCTTGCATCTCTACATCAGACACAAATCCAGGCAGCCGAAATGGATGTACGGGCATCGGAAGATGGTGTCGTCACATATATCGCCGCCACAACAGGAGGCATTATTACAGCAGGCAATGAGGTCGTTCGTCTGAATGCCGGTGAACCTGAAGTCCACATTCAGACGTTGCCTTCCGTAAACTTAAAGGTTGGCGACAAAACTGAAGTGATAATGCCCACCACAAATAACACCACACCAGTAATGGCCACAGTACGGGAAATAGATGCCGCCGTGGATAAAACCAGCCAGTTACGCGACGTTCATCTTACTCTAACTGAACAACTTCCTATTCCTGTCAACGCGCTCGTAAAAGTCTCCTTTCTTAAAGATCATGGAGACCCACTCCTTACGCGCATTCCTCTGACGGCTCTTGTGCCGGACAAGGATGGTTCGGCCCATCTGTGGGTTCTATCCAACCACGAAGAAGCACGCCTCCTTTTCCGTCGCATCACCATCAGGGAACTACGAGGAGCCGATGCTTTGGTTGAAGGCCTGCAACCGGGAGAAATCATCGTCGCCAGCGGGCCTGATACGCTTCAGGCCGACCAGAAAGTAAAAATCGCAGCCATACGGACCATTCTGTGATGATGGATCGTTTCAATGCTTCACGATGGGCCATTCAGCATTCGTCTTTGATCGGCTTCCTGATGGTCGTTCTTCTGCTTGCCGGAGGATACGAATTCACCCGATTGGGCCGCGCTGAAGATCCGGCTTTCACACTCAAGAACATGATTGTTTCAGCACAATGGCAGGGCGCGAGTGCGGAACAGATGCAGAAGCAGATCGCAGCGCCTCTCGAGCAAAGTCTGCGCAATGTCGAAGCTATTGATATTCTCAGCACCTATTGCATCCCATCTGCCTGCGTCACGCAGATTTTTCTTAAGGATAGCGAGCTGAAACAGAGTGTCCCGGGGATCTGGCAAAAGGTACGCAACACGCTGACAGATCTTGCACCGGAACTGCCATCCGATGTTGTTCTGTCCGCCAACGATGATTACGCAGATGTTTATGGTTACGTTTTTGCTCTGACCGGAGGTGAAAACGCAACCCTGATCCGAACAGCTGAATCGCTACGCAAAACCTTTCAACACATTCATGGTGTTGGAAAGGTACAGATTAGCGGAGAAATTCCACAGCAGATCACTGTCGATGTCGATCTCGGCTATCTTGCCGCACAGAACATTTCCATTGCCCAGATTTCCCAGGCCATCAACCAAAAAACTACTTTGGCCGCAGCCGGATCCGTTGATTTCAGGACAGTCATTCCCCTGAACATGACAGGCGCGTTGACCTCCCTGCCCTCAATCGAAAACACAGCCATTCCAGTTGGAAAAGGCCTCCTTCATCTGAAGGATATTTCCAAAATCAGTAGAGACTACACCAAACCCGCACCGTCTCTTGTGCGCTACGGTGGAAAACCTGCTGTCGTGATTTCTGTTGCCATGGCTCAGGGGGGAGACGGTCTTGTGTTGGGCAAGTCTCTCCACAGCGCCATGACAAAGGCATCAGCTGAGCTTCCTGCGGGGATGAAACTGTTTCAGGTAGAAGACCAGAGTCTTGTCATACGTGAAGCCGTCAATACCTTTCTGATCAAATTTGCTGTTGCCCTCACGGTGGTTCTTCTGGTCGCGTTCATCAGTCTGGGCTGGCGTTCAGGAGTGATCGTCGCGCTTTCTGTGCCGCTGACGCTCTCCGCCGTTGCCCTCTACATGGGGGCGATGAACATCAGTCTGGACCGGATTTCTCTCGGTGCACTCATCCTTTCTCTCGGATTGCTTGTTGACGATGCAATCATCAGCATCGAAGCCATGGTCGTTCAACTGGAAGCCGGTCACAGTCGGGAAGATTCAGCTGCCTTCGCTTGGACTCACACGGCTTTTCCCATGCTCACAGGCACACTTTTGACTGTCGTGAGTTTTCTTCCGGTTGGCTTGGCCCACTCTACGACCGGTGAATATGCTGGTGAGATTTTCTGGGTCAGCGGCGCTGCGTTGATCTTCAGCTGGATTGTCGCCGTTATCTTCATTCCCTTTCTGGGGGTGCACCTTCTGTCGGAAAACAAAAGCGCGCACTCTTCAGGAAACGCAAAACAAAGCAGAACAGCTCTTATTGGGGCCAAACTGCACACGCTTCTCGTCACAACATTGCGCCACAACCGCACGGTTGTGGGAGGAACGATACTTGTTCTGCTCCTCTCCATAATAGGTCTGTTTTTTGTCGATCAGCAATTTTTTCCACAATCTGACCGTCCTGAACTGATTGTGGATGTAGCCATGAAACCCGGCACATCCATCGAGCAGACAGGAAAGCTTGCCGAATATCTCGAAAAGAATCTGATTGGAAACGCTTCGCTTCGTCATATGGAAACCCATATTGGCGATGGTGCGCCCAGATTCTATCTGCCTTATGCGCCGGCAACCCCCAGCGCTTCTCACGCAACCCTTCTGCTTGTCGCACAGGATCTTCACGCGAGAGAGGATCTGATCCGGACAATCAATGCTCTTCCGGTTCCTCCTGACGTAAGCCTGCATGTCCAGTGCTTATCTCTTGGTCCTACAGCCGATTTTCCTGTCCAGTATCGCATCATCGGTCCGGATCCCTCTCAACTCCGCGATATTGCTCAGGACGTGACAGGCATTCTGAACCGAACCGGGCAAGCTGTCGGTATTCAATCCGATTGGGGCAGCCGAACGCCTACCCTCACATTTGACGCTGATCCTGACAGGCTGGCGCTTTTTCAGACAGATCGGGACAGTGTCGCTTCCCAGCTTCAGGCAGCCATTTCAGGAACCATCGCGGGGAACATTCCCAGCGAACAGAAAAGAATCTCGATCATCGTAAGGTCCGCAACGCCGCTGCGAAACGATCCCGGTCAATGGAATGATATTCCAATCAGAACCGGTGTCGGTATGGTGCCGCTTGGTCAGTTGGGAAGTATTCGTGCAACAAACGCCTTTCCCATTCTGTGGCAAAGGAATGGTGACCTGTGTCTGACGGTTCAATCAGACGTTGTTTCTGGTGTGCAGCCATCCAGCGTTGTCCAGAAAGCTACTTCTGATATCGCCAGTCTCACCCAAAGACTTCCTAGCGGTTATCGCATTGAAATCGGCGGAGATGCCGAGCTTTCTGACACAGCAAATGATGCAATCTTTACACTCCTGCCTCTGACCGTTGGACTGATGCTTCTGCTGCTGATGATACAGCTTCAGAATTTGCCGCGTTCTTTTCTGGTGATTGCTTCAGCTCCTCTCGGTCTGGTGGGCGCAGTGGCAGCATTGCTTATTTTTCAGGCACCCTTTGGATTTGTGGCGCTCCTTGGTCTGATTGCGCTTGCCGGCATGATCATGCGCAACACCATTCTGCTGGTCGATCAGATTCAGACAAACCATCAGGCAGGCATGCAGGCTGACGAAGCCGTCATTGCAGCAACCATGACACGCGCCCGTCCTGTCGTCCTCACGGCCCTTTCTGCAATCTTTGCCTTTATACCTTTGAGCTTCAATGTTTTCTGGGGCCCCATGGCGATCGTCATGATTGGAGGGCTTACAGGCGGTACAGTGCTCACACTGATCGCTTTGCCTGCTGTTTACACACTCCTCTTTGATCGCTCTTCCCGTCAGGTTGAGGATTTCAACCATGTCTGACCAGATCACATTGTTTCATCATATACGATTGTTCTCAGTTCTGGCTGCCTGCCTGATCTCCGGCTGCACAATGGGACCAAATTTTACACCGCCCGATCCGCATTTGCCTCATGTCTGGCAAAACGGTGATCAATCCCAAACGACAAAATCTATAGATCCAGATTGGTGGAAATCATTCAATGATCCGGCACTGAACGGCCTCATGGAGCAGGCAGGTCAAAACAATCCGGACATAGCCATGTCCCTGGAACGGATCAAAGCGGCGCGTCTTCAAAGAGGAGCAGTCTCTGCCGAAGGAATGCCAACACTTGATGGACAGGCAAGCTTCAGTCGGGAGCGTCTGGCGACGGCCGGTGTGGGACAGGTGTTGCAATCCCTTCTGGGACTTGAGTCGCGACAGTTTGGATCAGAGCCGGAAGGTGTCGCTTATTCAAATTACAGTATAGGCGGTGTCGCCTCATGGGAGCTTGATCTCTGGGGGCGTCAACGACGTATGAGAGAAGCAGCCAAGGCCGAATATTCTGCGGTTCAGGCTGATGCCGACGCTCTCCGGCTTTCCGTGCAATCAGAAATAGCAAGAACCTATTTCCAGTGGCGCAACACCAGAGACGATTTAACAAGAGCAGAAAAAGATCTTGAAACCAACAATACTCTTCTGAGTATTGCACAAACAGTGAGGCAACATGGTCTTCTGGCTTCTGTTGATCTGGATGATAAACTGACAGCCCGGAACACGGCTCTTGTCGAAAAAGACGGCCTGACAGCCAAGGCAGGCTCTCTGCATCGGGCGCTAGCTACTCTGGTTGCAGGCCGCCCGGACGCAGATCTTCCAGCCCTGACTCGCTCTACCCCCGTGCAAAACACCGTCATTCCGGAAACGGTTGCTGGCATTCCTTCTGAAATTGCGAGAAATCGGCCTGACATACGCGCGGCTGAAGCACGCCTTCATACCGCAACAGCCTTGATCGGCGTTGCTAAAGCCGATTTCTATCCCAAACTCATGCTGACGGGACAATTCTCTCTTGATGCCCTGACGGTTGCTGAACTGGGCTGGAACGCTCGCAACACGTCCTTTGGACCATCACTCACCTTGCCGATTTTCAACGGGGGACGTCTTTCTCGCCAACTGGAACTACGACAATCCGCTGCCCGCAGCGCTGCCATCGCGTATCAGATTGTTGTTCTCAATGCATGGAAAGAGATTGAAGATCTTCTGGCAAACCGCCGGTTTCTTCGACAGAAATATGAAAGTCTTCTGACTGTTGATAACGAAAGGAAAGAACGGATCGTGGCGCTGACAGATCGTTACCACCACGGCGACATCGCCAGAACCGATCTTCTGATGGCCATCCTGTCCGGCAATGAAACCCGGACAGAACTGGACCGCACCCGCACGGCTCTTCTGGTCAATGAGGTGGACCTTAATGCCGCATTAGGCCGTTCTTCATAATTTCTGGGAGTTATTCGTGCAATCATGAAGAGCTTATACGGAGAAATCAATATTCCTTTTGCTGTCCGGGCAGCGGCACAGATGTAGGCTGTCCTTTGATCCCTGCGTAGACAAGCAGCACAACTGTCTTTTCATCCCCGGCAACACCACGATGTGCGTCGTCAACGGACTCTGTAAAGGCTTCTCCGGCATGGAAAGTCTTGTGAACACCGCTCTCTTTATCCTGAATGGTCAGAGCACCTTCCAGCACATATCCTGCATTCGGATAGGGATGTTTATGCCAGGGGAGCGCTGCCTTGGGTGCAATGGTCAGTTTCAGAACCGTCAGTTCCGGAGTGCCACTTGCATAAGGTGCATAAGGCTTTCCGTTCCAGGACGCCGTTGATTTGACAAGAATATCCGCTGATCCACTTTTGGCAGGTTCGGCATGCAGAGGAGCGACAGTTGTCGCTGCAACACCGGTCAGCACAGAAAGCGACATCAAAAAACGCTTCATCAGTCTTTCATCCTTCGTAGTATTTTCCTGCTCAGTCAGACTGCATAAAAAGATACAACACAGTCACACAGGATTTATAACGACGACACCTACAAATGGTCGGTCAGGAAAAACCTGTTTTTTCTTCACGTTTTCTCGACGCGATAAGGCGAAAGCTCACCAAGCGCGATCATTTCGCTCAGCATACCCGCTCGCTCGACCTCCAGAAATTCGGAGACAGCATGCCGCAAACCGGTGTGCTGTATATGGTGAACGGAATAGGTCAGGCTGGGCACATAGCCACGCTGAATCTTGTGCTCGCCCTGCGCACCCGCCTCCACACGAGAAAGCCCATTTTCAATCGCAAAATCTATTGCCCTGTAATAACAGAGTTCAAAATGCAGAAAGGGCCACTCCCCGACACAGCCCCAGTTGCGGCCATAGAGCGTGTCAGCACCCAGCAGATTGAGCGCCCCTGCCACCGGCTGCCCGTCATGCTCGGCAATCATCAGCACGACCCGATCACCCAGACGTTCTGACAGGAGAGAAAAAAAGGACCGTGTCAGATAGGCACTACCCCATTTTTTATCCACTGTAGACTGATAAAAAACGAAAAAAGCATCCCACAAGGCTTCAGTAATCTCACTGCCGCGCACTGTGCGAAACACCAGTCCACACGCATTGGCGTCCCGTCTTTCCCGTCGGATCGCCTTGCGCTTGCGTGATGAAAGCGCCTCGAGAAATCCTTCAAAATCCTGATAACCACGATTGTGCCAGTGATATTGCAATCCCAGACGCTGCAACCAGCCGCCCTGTCCCAGCCGCTCGTATTCTGCTTCCGTGCAGAAGGTGACATGTGCCGAGGACAGATCCATCTCGCCACAGACCTGAACCAGCGCCTGCCCCAGCACGGACATTGTTCCGGAAGGCGCATCGGGTTTTAGCAAAAGTCGCGGTCCCGGCACCGGAGAAAAGGGAACGGCGACCTGTAGCTTGGGATAGTAATTGCCACCAGTCGCCTCGAATGCCCTTGCCCAGCCGTGATCAAAGACATACTCGCCGTAGGAATGCGCCTTCAGATAGGCGGGAGCCACGGCAACCAGTCGCCCACTCTCGTCATTCAGCGCAACATGACGCGGGAGCCAGCCGGTAAAGGACGTGGCCGAACCACTATCCTCCACGGCTGACAGAAAGGCGTGACTAACGAACGGATTTCCCTCTCCGGCGCAAGCATCCCACTCCTGAGCAGGAATGGCGGCAATCCGATCATGCAGGGAAACCGTCCATCCAGACATCAGCCGACCTCGAACAGACCTTCGACTTCAACCGGCGCATCCAGCGGCAGGGACGGCACACCGACCGTTGACCGCGCGTGACGTCCGGCATCTCCGAACACGGCGACTGCCAGATCGGACGCCCCATTCATGACACCTGCGTGCGCTGTAAATTCAGGTGCGCAGGAGATGAAGCCACCCAGACGCACCACACGCTTCACTTTCGACAGATCACCGATTTCCGCCTTGAGCTGTGCGAGAACATTGATCAGGCAGTATTTCGCGGCTTCCGTGCCGACTTCCAGCGAAACGGCAGCGCCAAGCTTGCCGGTAGCGAGCAGTTTGCCGTCCTTCAATGGCAACTGACCGGACACGACAACCAGCGAGCCGGTAAGGACAGTAGCCACATAGTTCGCAACCGGTGCGGCGGGTGTAGGCAGTTCGATGCCGAGGGCGGCGAGACGGGCTTCCGGAATGTCACTCATGATGATGTCCCTTGCTTCTGCTTAATTCAGACGTGTGCAGGGTGCCGTTCATGAGTTCAGGGGGCAAGGTGCTTTTTGCGCTGTATCGTTGCCTCACCAGCGATTGTGGACCCGTCGCGTTTCCATGAATCATCTCATGGCAAAAGGATCAATCACAGAATATTGGAGAAGCGCACATCCATCGCGGATATAAAGCTCGGTAAAACTATGCTTTGTCAGGAGTTGACCGGTAATAACACCAGACATTCCCACGCGCCCTTGTTGGTTGAATCAAGTGCGACATTACGCTGCGGCGTAGCAATCAGAAGACCATGACTGGACGAGATGGTCACGGACAGACCCGGACAAGACCATGTTTCGCCTGGACCGACCTTACTGCCAGAAAGATCGACCGTAAATGACTCCCCGTCAGGCGCTACCGTCCCGAGCATGACAACACCATTCCGTAAAACCAGAGGTTCGAGTTTGCCGCCGATTCGGACATAAATCCCAAGCCCATGGCCGTGCCGTCGTGCGATCACCGGCAACAATCCGTTATCGGGCCAGAAAGGTCGGACACCTTGAAAATGTCTGTTCTGCATATCCCATGCAAGCAGATAGCCATGATCGGTGACGAGTTGAAAATCTCCTGTATGCAGCGCGATTGGAAGAGGCGCATCCCCTCCTGCCTCAGGATAGATCGTCCGATATTTCAGAAAATTCGTGATCCGGCTTGCCAGATCAACAGCCTCGTCGGCGTAGCCGCGGATGGCCAGCATGAAATACAGAATGCCGTTGGCGCCATGATTCTGATAAATTTCTTCAGCACGTTTATGTCTGTCAACGTGCGGTGAAATGATCATGCGATAACAGAGCAATGGATGCTTGCGGACACATTGATGGAGTCTGGCAGCAATATTGTTTGGATGAGAGCGGCGGATCCGATTCATCAGAGTGGCTGTCGCAGCCGGCGTGTCTTCCGCGAGTGAATCGATTACACTCTTCATCATATCTGACCCGGCAATCGACACGCAGACAAGGTGCCCCGCATAGAACATGCGAGCAGGAGTGGCGGATGGAAGAGCCTTGAGGATAAGTTGGGCGTGTTCTTCGTCCGTGCTTTCTGCTGGATCCCATGCAACGACAATGCGCCCGTATTCATCCTCTGGCTTGATGCCCATCCCACGCATGTGGGGTTTGAAATTCTCGTCCAGATAGCGCTGCGGAACGTTACATTCCTCAGGATCCAGAGAAAATTTGGGCGACATCGCCAGAACCGCATGAGCCCTGAGCCTGCGGGCCTTTTTGATGGCCGTATGAGCGCCCATCGACATGCCCAGAACGATAATTTTTTCAAAACGGTCAAGAATAGGCTGGATGATTTCTATGGCCTGATCGACCTCCGGTGTCATGTACCAGTTGTCGATTTTGGCTGCGAACCCGATTGTCTCAATACGCTTCTTTTCCGAGACAGCTCGACCGAAATAATCATGAGTAGCAGTATTCGTCACGCCTGCCGGGCCGAACACCACAAGAAGATAGGGTGTTTCACCGGGTGTATGGTGAACGGCAAGATCTGCCCCATCAAACAGCATGACTAATCAGTCCATATACTTATAAATATTATTTCAAATAATACACTTAATTTTCTCAGAAAAACAATCTCATACACAAAAATATATTCAGTAAAAAAGCCGTTATATTATTATCATATTACAAACAATACCGATATCGCGTCAAAGTATGTCATTTGTAACGATGCGTATCACCCATACGATGACCCTCGTCATATTGCAGTCAAGAGTCCTCGCTCGCCATTCGAAGTCCCAACAGAGCACATCCCATAAGCAAGACCGACGAACGGCTTGCTTTTACCAATTCAGGACAAAAGCCTACCAAACAGCATTTTTTCAGATCAGGCGTGGAGCGCTCTATCCAACGCAACCCTGTCCTCTTCCAGCAACTGAACATCTGCTGGTTCAAACCCAAGGACACATCCATAAAAAGCGAGCTCAATCTGGAAAGCACGACGCAACGTGTCTTCACCGCGGAAACCATGCCCTTCGCCCACAAATTCCACCAGTGGGCAGGCAATGCCGTTTCGCTTTAGCGCAGCCACCATCGAACGGGCCTGTTCAGGCGGCACAACCGCATCATCCAGACCTTGCAGGAAAAGCACTGGCACCTGAATCCGGTCCGCCATGAACAACGGAGAACGCGCCCGATAGACCGCTTCGGCCTCCGGCCACGGTCCCACAAGACTGTCGAGATAACGCGCCTCAAACTTGTGCGTCTCTTCCGCCAGCGTGCGCAGATCGGTTACACCGTAAAGACTGGCTCCTGCCGCAAAGATATCCGAATTGGCCAGCGCCGACAGCACGGTCAGCCCCCCTGCGCTGGAACCACGCATGACAATCCGCTTCGGGTCAATTCGGCCGCTGGCCGCCATATGTGAGGCCGCCGCGATACAGTCCTCTACATCCCGCACACCCCACTGACCGTCCAGCCGCTCGCGATAGGCGCGCCCGAAACCGGTCGAACCGCTGTAATTCACATCCAGCACGGCGAAACCACGACTGGTCCACCACTGTACCTTGAACGAGAAACCTTCGGACGCACGAGCGGTCGGACCACCATGCGCAGTCACGATCATCGGCGGCAGTTCTCCCTCCGGCACGCAATACTGCGCGCTGGTGGGCGGATAGAAGAACGCCTGTCCTTCGGTGCCATCGGCAAGCGGAAACCGCACGCTCTCCGGCAATGCGATATCATCTTTTCCAAACGGCAGGGTCGTGGCGGCGCGCAGCACATGCGGCGTCTGCCCCGGTGCCCCCACAACAACAGAAGCGGCCCGATCCGGCGAACCATCCAGCCACGCAAACCGGTCTCCGAACGGGAGCGGACACTGCTCTGGCAGCCCCATCGTGACAGGCGTGACATCGCAACCAGAGGCTGCCCCCGGCGTCAGCATGAGCATCTGCGTCTGCCCGCCTTTCACCGCCAGAGCGAGGATGCGTCCATCCGGCAACAGGCTGTAGCTGCGTTGACCGAAAACCCAATGCGGCTGACCGATCTCAGCTTCGACCTCACAGACTGGCTCAGGCTCACCTCCGGCGAGAGCAAAGCGCCACAGTGTCCACCAGCCGTCCCGATCGGAAATGGCGAACAGGGTCTGCTCATCAGCCCATTGCGGCTCCGTCAGAGACTCCGGCCTCCCTGCTGGAGAGACACTTCCCCCAGCAAGAACCTTTCTGGAATGTGGATCGTCCAGCCGCATGACGCACAGCCGTGAATTCGTCCAGGGCATTGCCGGATGATCCCACTCGATCCAGGCAAGATGACTGCCATCGGGAGAGGGCGTCGGCGTGGAATAAAAATCCGCTCCCTGCGCGATAATGGTTTCAGCTCCATCGTTCAGGGAAATGGCGACGAGCGCGTCTTTAGGCTCCCCCTCCCCGCGATGATCTTCCCGGACGGCATAAACGCACGTCCCATCCGGAGAGAAAGAGAAACTGGCGTACCGCATGTCCTCGCCGAGCGCGAGGCGGCGTGGCTCCTCTGGTCCATCAATATCCAGCGTATAGACACCACCGTCGCGGCGATTGCTGAACACGATGGCGCGACCGGCCACGGCAAACGCGCCTCCGCCATATTCATGAACGCTGGTCGCCACATCGACATCCGGTGGCGTCACATCACGCGGTTCGGCTCCCTCTTGCCAGACGATCAGAGCAGTGCGCCCTTTCTCAGCAGGCCGCCGCTCAAGCCACAGCACGCTTTCCCCGCTCACGGCGACACCGGACAGGGTCACGGTTTTGCCCGCGGCAAGCGATGCCGTTACAGGCGAACGCCATGTTCCGCACGGGGCTGGCTGACGGTTCATGAAACCTCCATGGAGCAAAGACGTATCGGCTGATACTGATGTGCAGGGTTGACAGGAACCTGTCCAGACGGTTCCTGATGCGTTTCTGCAAGCTCCCGGGATATTTCGCCCTGTTACATTATCTTGACACGCTGCTATCCCATTACGGCTATAGCGTCATTGGACTGGTCGTCATGCTGGAAAGCATGGGGTTGCCTCTGCCTGCCGAAAGCATGCTCATCACGGCGTCCCTCTACAGTGCGGCCACGCATAAGCTCAGCATCTGGGGAATCGTGATTGCCGGAGTGAGCGGGGCGATCATGGGCGACAATCTCGGCTATCTGATCGGCAGGGAGCTTGGCTTTCGTTTCCTGCATCGCTTTGGAAAATATATCGGGCTATCTGCGGATCGGCTTCTGCTGGGACGATATATTTTTCGTCAACATGGCGGCATGGTCGTGTTTTTCGGACGCTTCATCGCGGTGCTGCGGGTTTTCATTGCCTTGCTGGCCGGAGCAAACCGGATGCACTGGCGCGCGTTTCTCCTGCATAATGCACTCGGCGGACTGTGCTGGGCAGGAGGATACTCACTCGGAGCGTACTATCTCGGGCATGAGGTCATGAAGGTTTCCGGACCGGTCGCCTGGGCCATTGCCGGGGTGACCGCACTGGCTGGCGTGAGCGTGTTTCTTTTTCTCAAGAAAAATGAACAGCGTTTGATCGCACAGGCCATGGAAGCCGCCAAAAATGACCGGGAACTCACCTTCGGTATGGAAAAGGAACTCTTACGTGACGGTGAGCAGCAGAATGACAAATGACACGATTGAGCGGCACACGGCTTTTCTCAACACATTGAACCGTCTTGACGGACGCACGGCGGTGGTAACGGGTGCGAACAGCGGTCTTGGTTTGGAGACGGCCTGCGGACTGGCGAGCCTTGGAGCGAAGGTCATTCTCGCGTCCCGTTCAGAAGAGCGCAACGCCGCTGCTCTTCGCATCCTGCAACAGCGCGTGCCGGGCGCTGCCGCCGAGACCGCTCCGCTTGATCTGGCATCTCTCGCTTCCATTGAGCGGTTTGCCAATACTCTGCGAGACTGCCTCACCTCTCTCGATATTCTGGTCAACAATGCCGGCGTCATGGCTCCTCCTGTCAGAAAGGAAACCGCTGACGGATTTGAGATGCAGTTCGGTGTGAACCATCTTGGCCATTTCGCCCTGACCGGTCGCCTGAAACCACTGCTGGAAGCGTCCCAGAAAGACGGCGGCGTCGTGGTGGCCGTGGCCAGTCTGGCAGCCTGGAAATCCCGTATCCACTTCGACGATCTCCAGTCCCGTCATCGCTATTCGCCGTTTGACGCCTACCGCCAGAGCAAGCTGGCGAATCTGCTGTTCGGTCAGGAACTGGCCCGTCGGTCCAGAAGTCTGGGATGGAAACTTCATGCCCGCATCGCTCACCCCGGCTGGTCGCAAACGCAGCTTGTGGTGAACGGTCCCGGCTCGGGAAAGCAGAACCTGTCCTCGTGGGTCATGGAAACCGGCGCCAAGGTGGCTTTTCGCTTGTTTGGGCAATCTGCCGCCTGTGGGGCTGAACCGTTCCTGTATGCCGCTGCGTCTCCTCTGGCTCATGACGGATGCTATTACGGTCCGGACGGCGCAGGCGAACGCACAGGCAAGACAGATCTGGCCATCGTTCCGCCGTCAGCGCACGATCCCCGTGTGGCGCGCCGCTTGTGGGAAGTGTCCGAGCGTCTGACGGGTGTGACGTTCGAATAGTCACTCTGGCCACTTGTTCGGCATATCACCTTTAGTCTGACGCGACTTTTGGGAAACCTTTTGAAATAGCATGTGGTCGGCTTGAAGGTTGAGACGCAAGCCTGAAACAATGTGTTGATAATGATAAAAGCTCTTGGGTTGTCGCCGTTTTTAAAAAGGTGACATGACCGCGGGCTTTTCGAAAAGCCTTCCCCGAAAACGCCCTCTCTCTTGCATCATTTTTCACAGGAAACGTGCCTGCGCCAACGAGAGAGCCGTCGCATCCAAACAGTCAGGAGGCACCATGATCCCGTTCTCCGTTCTTGACCTCTCCCTCATCACGCAGGGCGCGACACCCGCCGACGCCTATCGCAACACCCTAGACCTTGCGCGACAGGCGGATGCACTGGGATTCAGGCGCTACTGGCTGGCCGAACACCACTCCATGCCCGGGATCGCCTCCGCAGCGACCGCCATTCTCATCGGACAGGTCGCTGGAGTGACACAACAGATCCGGGTCGGCTCCGGTGGAATCATGCTGCCCAACCATTCTCCGCTGATTGTGGCGGAACAGTTCGGCACGCTCGAAACGCTGTTTCCCGGTCGGATTGATCTCGGACTGGGACGTGCACCCGGCGCAGACCAGCGCACAGCCATGGCGCTACGCAGAGATCCGCATGCACCAGACCGTTTTCCCGAAGATGTCGTAGAACTGCTGCATTATTTCGAACCGGCAGACAGTGCTTCCCATGCCGTCCGCGCCATCCCCGGATGCGGACTGCGTGTGCCCGTCTGGATCCTTGGCTCATCGCTATTTTCAGCCGTTCTCGCGGCGAAATTGGGCCTGCCTTACGCCTTCGCTTCGCATTTCGCGCCCGGTCAGATGGAAGAAGCGATTGCGCTCTACCGGCATCGTTTCGAACCATCGGATCGCTGCGACAAACCTCATGTCATGCTGACCGTGAACATGGTGCTGGCTGATGCCCCCGCTGAGGCCGGGGAGTTGGTCACATCGCTATATCAGTATTTTCTGGCGTTGCGGCGAGGGCGTCCCTCCACTTTTCCACCGCCAGACGCAGGGCTGGAAAGCAGGTTGCCACCGCAGGAACTGGCCATGTTGCAGCACACATTGTCCTGCACTTTTGCCGGCTCACAGGAAACGGTCCTGCCGCGCCTGACCGAGTTTCTTCAGCGTCATCGTCCCGATGAACTGATGATGGCCTTTCCACTTTACGACCATGCGGCCCGTCGACACTCTGTGGAACTGGCCGTCGGGCTGTCGTCACTTATGGATGTGGCTGTCTGAAGCTTTTTGAAAAAAGCTTCACCAAAAGCTTTCTTTATCTGCCGAAGGCTTACGAGGGGAAAGGCTGATCACTCGGCCAGCATGGGCCCCAGAGGACGACCGCCCAGTAGATGCACATGAAAATGCGGCACTTCCTGACCAGCGTTTTCACCGACATTGCCGATCAGGCGGTAGCCCGGCGCATCCAGATCGAACTTGCGGGCGATATCACCAATAGCGCGATTGAACGCGACAATTTCCTTGTCACTGGCACGCTGGCTGAAATCGGCAAATGAAATGTAAGGGCCTTTCGGAATCACCAGCACATGCACCGGCGCTTTCGGTGCGATGTCATGAAAGGCGAGAACCATATCGTCCTCGAACACCTTCTTGCAGGGAATTTCGCCGCGCAGGATCTTTGCGAAGATATTGTCGGGATCATATTTCCCGATGCCGCTTACCGCCATGTGAGTCTCCTTATCCCAGACAGGTCGTTACCCATTACTGACGCGGACGGGATGCCTTTTCCACAATGCCGCTCGTGCCTTCACGGCGCTGCAACTCAGTCCAGACCTCGGCAGGCGTCACACCCGCATCCACCCACAGAACGATCAGATGATAGAGCACATCAGCGCTCTCTCCGATCAGCTCCTGCGTGCGCCCGGCGACGGCTTCGATCAGACACTCAACGGCTTCTTCACCGAACTTCTGCGCCACCTTGCTCGTGCCGCGTGACAGCAGACGGGCGGAATGGCTTGTCGAAGGATCAATACCGCGACGGCTGAGGACCACGTCAAAGAGTCTGTCGAGAACAGACGCATCGATCTGACCGCTGTCCGGCTTCGGAAAGGCTGTCTGATCACCATTCAGGCTTTTGGACAGTTTTTTCAGGTCCGCCTGAGAAGGCACAGCCGCATCCGTCTTCTTCTGGGCCGCTTCAGCCTTGCTGCCCGTCCGCTGTTTCTTTGCGGTCGACTCTTTGGTCACGTTTTTCTTGGTTGGTGTCTTTGCCATGGTCTTCCCGGTCAGTAGCCGAAATCGAGTGTTTCAAGAGGTGGACGAACAGGCAACCCGGCGTCGGCCAGAGCCTGCTTCACCTGTGGAACGGTGAACTGCCCGAAATGAAAGACGCTGGCGGCCAGCAAACCCGTAGCGCCAGCCCGCGCACCTTCCACGAAATGCTCAAGAGCGCCAACGCCGCCAGACGCCACCACCGGCAGTCTGACAGCCGCATTCACAGCGCGCAGCAGATCAAGGTCAAAGCCGGAGCGCGTGCCGTCCCGATCCATTGAGGTCAGCAGGATTTCACCTGCCCCACGCGCCGCAACATCCCTGCACCAGTCCACCACATCAATGCCGGTCGGCGTGCGGCCACCGTGAGTATAGACTTCCCAACCGCCTTTTCCATCCGAACGGGCGTCAACGCCGACGACCACGCACTGACTGCCAAACTTGTTCGCAGCTTCGTTGATCAGTTCAGGACGTTTCACCGCCGCCGAGTTCATCGCGCATTTATCCGCACCCGCCAGCAGCAGCCGACGCATGTCGCCCGTCGTGCGCACGCCACCGCCCACCGTCAGTGGCAGGAAAATGCGTTCGGCCGTGCGACTGACCACATCCAGAATGGTGTCGCGATCTTCATGGCTGGCCGTAATGTCGAGAAAGGTCAGTTCATCCGCACCCGCCGCATCATAAACAGCAGCCTGCTCGACAGGATCACCGGCATCGCGAAGCGAGACGAAGTTGACGCCTTTCACCACGCGACCGTTTTTCACGTCCAGACAGGGGATGACGCGCAGTTTCAGCATCAGGACAGAACTCTCAACGCATCCGCCGGAGAGATGCGTCCGTCATAAAGCGCGCGTCCAACGATCACGCCCTCAATCCCCGGTGCATCAGCCGCAACGCGCCGCAGTGCCGCCAGATCATCGAGCGAACCAACACCACCACTGGCGATCACGGGAACAGAGACAGTCCGCGCCAGATTGGCTGTCTGTTCCAGATCCAGTCCCTGCAGCATGCCGTCGCGGGTAATCTCGGTGAAAATGATCGCTGCCACGCCCGCATCCTGCATCCGTAAGCCGAGATCGGTCGCCTGCATGTCGGACACTTCGGCCCAACCTTCCGTCGCGACAAGCCCCATACGGGCATCAATGCCTGCCACGATCCGTCCGGGGAACTGACGGCAGGCTTCTTTCACCAGTTCCGGGTTCTTCACGGCGACAGATCCCAAGATCACGCGGGAAATCCCGGCCTCCAGCCAGCTTTCGATCCCGGCCAGATCCCGCAGGCCGCCACCAAGCTGCACCGGCACTTTCGCGTTCGCCACAATCTGCTTCACGGCTTCACTGTTGGCGGAACGGCCAGCAAAAGCTCCGTTCAGATCCACGACATGCAACCAATGGAAACCCGCCGCACACCAGGCCCGCGCCTGTGCGCCCGGATCGTCCGAATAGACCGTGGCGTCGTCCATCTCGCCCCGGCGCAGGCGCACACAGGCACCGTCCTTGAGATCGATCGCAGGATAGAGGGTAAGAGGACGGGCGGTCATGTCGGCAGACTTTCCATGATCGGTTTCAGAAGACGCTCCGTTCTGCAGGAGACGGCTGTTTTCCTGAAGGCGCTTGACGAAATAATGCCCCCGCAGCATCTGGCCATCATCCAGCGCGTAATAGGGATTTGTTCCCCATTTCTCAAACCCGAGGCTCAGGAAAAGCGCGATGGCCCGGTTCTGGGATTCCCGCACATCCAGATTGAGGAACTGGTACCCCATCGCACGAGCGCCGTTGATGATTTCCTCAAGCAAAATGCGTCCGAGACCAGTGCCACGAGCATAAGGCGCAATGTGAAACTGTGTGACGCTGGCGTTCATCGCCTGCGCCTCATTGCTGCGGGAAGGCCGGACCAGCTGCGCCGATCCCACGATGATTCCGTCCTGCCGCGCCACGAACAGCAGCCGTTCCGGCACCAGCAGAATACCTCGGAAATAGCGCTCCAGCACGGAACGGCCCTGCGGCCTGACCCAGGCGAAACCGCCCCCTTCGAGAATGGACGCATCGACGCATTCGCATAGCGCCTGCAGGTCATCCTCGTTCAGCGCCTGAACGCGTTCGGCCGTCAGTCCGGGTGTGCTGCTACCGCCGCTCATCAGAGCGCTCCATCCGGCGTCCAGTGCAGGAAATTGGCCAGAATACGCAACCCGACCGTCTGGCTTTTCTCGACATGGAACTGCGTA
The DNA here is from genome assembly GCF_002409645.1 of Acetobacter sp. UBA5411. Taxonomy (GTDB): domain Bacteria; phylum Pseudomonadota; class Alphaproteobacteria; order Acetobacterales; family Acetobacteraceae; genus Acetobacter. The sequence continues at coordinate 40,623 of NZ_DHNR01000015.1, read as the reverse complement.
CCAGCCCTGTTGCCTCGCGCCACGATCGCCGGAACTGCGCCGCCGTAATCAGTCGTCGCCAGAAGTTCTTCCGGCATCGCTCCTGTCAGAGCATAGGAATGCACGAAATATCCGTGCGGTCGGTCGCCCAGCCCTTCCGTCAGCGGATGGGATCGGGAAAAGGCCAGTTCGTTCCAGCCCATCTGGGGCAGACGCAAACCCGGTGCTTCCATCGGCGCAATCTCGCCGCCGATCCAGCCAAGCCCGTCTGTCACACCATGTTCGAGGCCACGCTGCGCCATCAGCTGCATGCCCACGCAAATTCCAAGAAAAGGCGTCCCCCGGCCCACAGCCGTATCCAGAGCAGCCCGGAGCCCGTCAACGGCAGCCAGTCCTCTGGCGCAATCCGCGAACGCGCCCTGCCCCGGCAGGACAATCCGATCAGCCTCCAGAACCTGTGCGGGATCGTTGGTGATCACGACAGATGCCGACACTCCCGAGAGACGGGCGGCCTCTTCAAGAGCACGCGCAGCTGAAGCCAGATTGCCCCCGTCATAATCAATGACGACAACAGACTGATGACCCATCCGCACGATCACCCCCTCCTTGCGAAAGCGGTCGCAAACGGGTCGGGAATACGATCATCCGCTACCGGAGGCAACGTCGTCTGCCCCTCGGCCCGATCCATGTAGCGCAGAAGCGCCGTCTCATGATCCGGACCAACAACCGTACCGACTTCCCTGTATCCCTTGAGCCGAAGCTCCCATTCCATCAGCTCCGGACTGAACGCCGCCAGCGCGAAGCGGGCGGGAAACATCAGCGCGGGCACAATCCAGAGCTTTCCCAACAGGGCAGTCAGGATAACGGACGCCGAGAGAAAAAGACTCCCCACAATCCATGCGCCGGACCACATCAGGGCGATGCCCCCGAGAAACAGCACATTCCAGCGAAAGGTCTGCTGCACCAGCACGGGCAGACTGTCCTTTTTCCGTTTCTCAGGCACCCCTTCGCCGGGCAGCCAGACTGAAAAAGCCTTCACAGGACCCCCTTGGTGGACGGAATGACGCCCGCCGCCCGCTCATCAAATTCCACTGCCATGCGCAGCGCCCGCGCCGTCGCCTTGTAGGCGCTCTCAGCAATATGATGACTGTTGCGTCCGGTTTTCTGCGTCACATGCAGCGTGATCATGCTGGCCATGGCGAATGCCCGGAAAAATTCCTCGAACAGCTCCGTGTCCATGACCCCGATCTTTTCCGTAGGGAACACAACTGACCAGGCCAAAAACGGACGACCGGACAAATCCACCACGACTTCAGCGAGCGCCTCATCCAGAGGCACCAGCGCGTGACCGAACCGGCGCACCCCACGCTTGTCACCCAGCGCCTGTCGCACAGCCTGGCCAAGTGCGATACCGACATCTTCCACTGTATGATGGAAATCCACTTCCAGATCACCTTTCGCAGCGATCTCGATATCCAGCATTCCGTGCCGCGCCAGCGCCGTCAGCATGTGGTCAAAAAAACCAATGCCGGTATTGATCGAGGCTTCACCCTTGCCGTCCAGATTGACGGCAACACGGATGTCAGTCTCGGCGGTCACGCGATGCAGGGAGGCGGTACGGATTTCAGTCATGGGCGCTACTGATACAGGAGGAAGGTCAGAAACGCTATTGGTTCCCTCCGGTTTCTGTCCACTCCGCCGATGCTCCGTTGTGCGTATCGGGACATGCCCTACGGGTCCGAAAGAGTTTCAGCTGGCGTCCCGGAGATCGCCAAGAGACGCAATCAGTCTGGATGCCTGCATTTCCGGCATGGGGCGACCAAGAAGGAAGCCCTGCATTTCATCACACCCGTGCTCTGTCAGCATGGAAAGCTGAGCGCCGGTTTCGATCCCTTCCGCCGTCACCCGCAGCTTGAGCTTGTGACTCATCACGATGATGGATTCCACAATCGTCCAGGCATTGGGGTCATTGGTGATCTTGTTGATGAACGACCGGTCTACCTTCACCTTGTCGAAAGGGAAATTGTGTAGATAGGCAAGGCTTGAGTAACCGGTCCCGAAATCATCCAGAGCCACACGAACACCAAGCGCCCGCAGATCCCTGACCAGCGCCAGCGCCTTGGGCACGTCTTCCATCAGCAGCGTTTCGGTCACCTCAAGCTCAAGACGGGATGGCTCCAACCCTGTTTCCTCAAGGGTTCTCATCACGACATTGACCAGATCGACACGCTGGAACTGGGTCGGAGAGAGATTGACCGCAATGCTGATGTCCGACTGCCACCCGGCCGCCACCGTGCAGGCCTTCTTCAGCACCCATTCGCCCAGCGGCACGATCAGTCCTGTTTCCTCAGCCAGCGGAATAAAGCGATCCGGCGGAATCATCCCGCGATCCGGGTGAGGCCAACGCGCCAGCGCCTCAAAACCCGTAATGCCTCCGGAAACATCGAACAGCGGCTGATAATAGATCTGCAACTCATTCCGTCCCAGCGCGGCCCGCAGATCAAGCTCAAGATCATGCCGCTCCCGAACAGCCGTCTCCATGCCCGCCTGAAATTCGTAAACCTGCCCCTTACCCTTTATTTTCGCGTGATACATGGCGATATCAGCGTTTTTCAGAACCATCTGAGCCGTCTCACCGTCGCGCGGGCACAGGGCGACGCCGATACTGACCCCGACATAGACATCGTGCCCGGCCAGCGTGAAAGGCTGCCACAGACAGGCAATCAGCCTTTTGGCCAGTTGAAGGGCATCTTCCACATTCGCCACCGAACGCAGGACAATCACGAACTCATCGCCACCCAGACGGGCAAGATAGTCCGTATCCCGCAACTGCGCCTGAAAACGGACCGCGACTTCCTTGAGAAGCATATCGCCCGCATGATGCCCCAGCGAGTCGTTGACAGCCTTGAACCCGTCGAGATCAAGCCCAAGCACGGCAGCCATCAGACCATGCTTCAGGACGTGATCAATGACCTGACCCAGCACGTTCTCCAGACCCCGACGATTGGGGAGGGCCGTCAGCGTGTCATGCATCGCAAGATAACGGATGTAATCCTCTGCCGCCTTGCGCTCCGTCACGTCACGAATGGCGACCACCGTGGCCTGTCCATCCACATAAGGCACCTCGCGAGAGAGCACCTCCACAGGAATGCGTCGCCCGGCCGGTCCCAGCAGTTCAAGCTGCTCAGGCGCCGCCACCCGATCCGCCAGCGCAGCGGCCCCATCCTTCTTCGCGCCAAAACCACCCGCAAACAGATCCGGTACCTTCAGAAGCTTGATGTCATTCAGATCCAGCCCGGTCATTTCAAGAATGCTCTGATTGGCATCCATCACCACATTGTCACGACTGATCAGAATGCCTTCGAAAGTGCCATCAGCAAGATGGCGCACTCTCTCCCCTTCCCGCTGCTGGGATGTTGCCACGCGGATATCCAGCAGGGATGCGATACAGAGAAGGAACACCATCGCCAGACCACCCGACAGACACATGACGGACAGGGGAGAAAAGAGAGCGCTATCAGGTGTCTGGATCACCGTGAGCCACTGGTCGAACGGCAGAATGGACCCCATCGAGCCCAGCGGCACCAGAGCCAAGGTGAGCGCCAGAAGAATACTGGAGGTCAGACGTGGCCGCAGCGCCAGCGGATTGCCCAACTCCCAGAACGCAAAGGCGCACAGGGTCGCGCCGACAACCAGCACGCTCAGGACGGCGGAAAGATCATAGGCGAGCGTGGCGGGGCTGACCGTCGCCACCAGAATGTCAAAGGCTGAAAAGGCCATGCCAAACGCCAGCAGAGCGCCGGAGATGATGGCCGTTTTGATGGACCGTTTGACGTTCAGGTAAAGATAAGCCGCGCCGATCGCGAAGGTGAAGGTCAGCAGCCCCGTGATTTCCGTCGCAGGCTGAGGGAAATTCCAGAGCAGATTGGGGTAGGTCGACCAGAACGTATCAAAAAAGATCGTCAGGTCGGCAATCGAGATCACCAGCGAGAACAGCGGTATCCGAAGCTGCACCGACCATGTTTTTCTGGAGAGAAGGAAAATCGCGAGCGCAGCAAAAAGAAACGCCTGCAGAATCACCGTCATATGTGAACGAACGTGCTGCTCACTGAGAAGAAATGTAAACAGCCGTTCCATGCACAATCATTCCGCTCAAGGACACATCAATCTGTCCCGGACTGTCGCACGCACTCCTTAATGATCGTATAAGGTCAGGAGACAGTGGACTTAAAAAAGAGACAGCCTCCCGCTAGTGATTTTTCTGCACCAAAGCCTTTCGTGCAGAAAACCATCGACACCAGATCTCCTGAAACATAAAAATCCTGCACGAACGACGTTGGTGCAGAAAAAATGATTCTTAAAAACGCCGTCTGCATTTCGCTGGGCCACTCCTTTCGCGGCACCATCCAGCCGGACGGAAAGGCAGACACAGCCGTCGTACAGATGCGCGACATCACGCCGGAACGGACAATCGACTGGACCACCTGCATCCGCACGGAAATACCCGGACGCAAGGAGCCGGACTGGCTACAACCCGGCGACGTGCTGTTTCCCACCCGTGGCAGCCAGGTTTACGGCGTGACCGTGGATGCAACAGCCACTGACCGTGGATGCAACAGCCACACAGCAGAAAGCCGTCGCCGCACCGCACTTCCATGTGCTGCGCCCAGCGCGACAGGATCTTCTGCCCGAATGGCTGGCATGGTGGCTGGGACAGGGCCCCTGCCTCCGCCATTTCGAGCAGAACGCCCAGAGCTCCACCCAACTCCGCAATATCGCCCGCACCGTGCTGGAAACCTCGCCGCTCGTGATCCCGCCGCTGACGCAACAGAAAACCATCGTGGCGCTCGATCACGCCATGCAGCGCGAGCAGCATCTCTTTGAACGGATCATCACACAGAACAGGCAGACCATGACCGCCATTGCCGACGGACTCGCCTCCGCCCATACCAGCCGCATCCACTGATGCCGCCCCCCATTGAACAGGAGTTTTTCAGTGACCGAACAGATTTCACAGGACAGCATCAACCGGGCCTTATGGAGCGCCTGCGACACCTTCCGCGGCACCGTCAGCCCCGACACCTACCGTGATTACCTGCTGACCATGCTGTTCCTGAAATACATCTCCGACGTGTGGCAGGACCATTATGACACCTACCGAAAAGATTACGGCGACAACCCCGAACTGATCGAAGCCATGCTGCGGCAGGAGCGCTTTGTCCTGCCCAAAGGCACGGACTTCTATACGCTCTACAAGGAGCGCAACACGCCCGGAAACGGCGAACGCATCGACAAGGCCCTGCACGCCATCGAGGAAGCCAACGGCACCAAGCTGAAGGACGCAGGCAAGAGCGTCTTCCAGGACATCAGCTTCAACTCCGACAAGCTGGGCGATGAGAAGCAGAAGAACACCATTCTCCGCCACCTGCTGGAAGACTTCCACAAGCCCGACCTCAACCTCCGCCCCTCCCGCGTCGGCAATAAGGACGTGATCGGTAACAGCTACGAATTCCTGATCAAGAACTTCGCCGCCAGCGGCGGACAGAAAGCCGGAGAGTTCTATACCCCGCCGGAAGTCAGCGAACTGCTGGCCCGTCTGCTTGCCCCCAAACCGGGCGATAAAATCTGCGACCCGGCCTGCGGCTCGGCGTCCCTGCTCATGAAATGCGGACGGCAGATCACGCAGAACCATAACGGCAGCAAGGATTACGAACTGCTCGGACAGGAAGCTATCGGCTCCACATGGTCCTTCGCCAAGATGAACATGTTCCTGCACGGCGAGGACAATCATCGCATCGAATGGGGCGATACCATCCGCAACCCCAAGCTGCTGGACAGCAAAGGCCATCTGATGCGGTTTGACGTGGTGACGGCCAACCCGCCCTTCAGCCTCGATAAATGGGGCCATGACGAAGCCGAACACGACCCGTATCACCGTTTCGCCCGCGGCGTGCCGCCCAAGGCTAAGGGGGATTACGCCTTTATCCTGCACATGCTTTCCACTGTAAAGGAGCGCACGGGCCGTATGGGCGTGGTGGTGCCGCATGGTGTGCTGTTCCGCGGCAGTTCGGAAGGCAAGATCCGCCAGAAGCTGATTGAGGAAAACCTGCTGGACGCCGTGATCGGCCTACCGGAAAAGCTGTTCTTCGGCACGGGGATTCCAGCCGCCATCCTGATCTTCCGCAAGGATCGCAAGACGAAGGACGTTCTGTTTATCGACGCCAGCCGCGACTTCCGGGCGGGCAAGAACCAGAATGTACTAACTGAAGAGAATATCACGAAGATTGTGGACACCTACCGCGCCCGCAAGGACGTAGACAAATACGCCCACCTCGCCACGCCGGATGAGATCAGAGAGAACGACTACAATCTGAACATTCCACGCTATGTCGATACATTTGAGGAAGAAGACGAAATCGATCTTGTGGCTATCCGGAAAGAGCGGGTGAAGATCAGGGCCGAACTGGACAGGCTGGAAACGCAGATGGAGGCTTATCTGAAGGAGCTGGGTTATGCTTCCTGAGGGATGGAAATTATCATGCTTGGGTGATGCTTGTTCTGGAGAACTCCAAACCGGTCCATTTGGTAGTCAACTCCATGCGCATGAATATATTGAACATGGCATTTCTGTACTAATGCCAAAAGATTTAATTAAATATCGTGCTAACATTAAAACCGCTGCGAAAATTTCCGTAGAAAAATCCAAAGAATTAAAACGTCATCGTCTTAAATTTGGCGATATATTGTTCAGTAGGCGGGGTGATGTCGCACGCCTAGCGTTAATTGACGGCATGTCTGAGGGATCTTTATGTGGAACTGGATGCTTACGTGCACGACCATCCACAAAAGCTTTTCCGGATTTTTTATTCTTTTTTCTTCAATTGCCAACAATCAAATCTTGGCTCGAACACAATGCTGTTGGGCAAACAATGCCTAATATGAATACGGAGATATTATATGAATTACCACTAATCCTCCCTCCTCTCCCCGAACAGAAGAAGATCGCGGCGATCCTCTCGACGTGGGATCGTGCGATTGAGGGAACGGAGAAACTTCTGGCCAACAGCCAGCAACAGAAAAAAGCCCTCATGCAGCAACTCCTCACAGGCAAAAAACGCCTACCGGGATTCACGGAGGAGTGGAAACCTTCTCCAGTATCGTCGTTCATTAAAGAAAGCCGAATCGCTGGAAATTCGGGAGATATTGCAAGGAAAATAACAATTAAACTTTATGGGAAAGGAGTTTTTCCAAAAGAAGAAAAGCGGGAAGGAAGTGAGTCAACAAAATACTACAAAAGAAAATCCGGTCAGTTCATTTACAGTAAGCTGGACTTTCTGAATGGGGCTTTTGGCATTATTCCATCAAAACTGGATGGATACGAGTCAACCCTTGATCTTCCAGCTTTTGATTTTTTGCCTGCCGTCAACAGCCAATGGTTTATATATTATGTATCGAGAGAAGAATTTTACTCCGCCAATCTGGGTCTGGCAAATGGCGGCAGAAAAGCACGGCGTGTCAATCCTGTAGACTTACTCCGTATTATCATCCCAACTCCCCCCCTTCCCGAACAAAAAGCCATCGCTGCCATCCTGACCACAGCGGAAGAGGAAATCGCTACCATCAAATCCAATCTCTCCCGTCTGCGTGACGAGAAAAAGGCCCTGATGCAGCAGCTTCTCACCGGCAAGCGTCGGGTAAAGGTCGATCAAGAAATTTCAGACACAGGATTGTAAAATCATGTCGTCCAGACCCAAATTTCAGGAAGAATACAGTGCCAAGCTCCCTGCTCTGGCGCTGCTTGGCACGCTGGGCTGGCGGTTTCTGCCGCCGTCCGAGGCGTTGGCCCTGCGAGACGGCAAAAAGAGCGCCGTGGTGCTGGACACACTCCTGCGTTCTGAACTGAAAAAGCGCCGCTTCAGCTTTGAAGGGTCTGAATACGCCCTGTCCGACAAGGGCATCGACATGCTGATCGCGCGTGTCACGCATCCGGATTTTGTCTCCGGTCTGCGTGACGCCAACGAAAAGATGACGACGCATCTGTTATTCGGCATCGCCATCACCGAGTTTATCGACGGACGCAAGGCCAACCCGACCATATCCCTCATCGACTGGCAGAACCCGCAGAACAACAGTTTTACGTTCACGGAAGAATTCAGTGTCCTGCGCACGGATCTGACGCAGACACGCCGTCCGGATATCGTGTGTTTTGTCAACGGGATTCCTCTGGCGGTGATCGAGGCCAAGCGCCCGGATGGACAGTCGGGAAAAGGCCCGACGGTGGAAGCCGGAATTTCCCAGACTCTTCGCAATCAGCGCAAGGACGAAATTCCGCAGCTTTTCGCCTACAGCCAGCTTCTGCTGTCTATCAACGGCCATCAGGGCCGTTATGGCACCTGCTGCACGCCGAAAAAATTCTGGGCCGTGTGGAAGGAGGAAGACATTCCCGAAGAGCGGATGCGCGATCTCAAGAACACGCCGCTCTCGGCAGCGCAGAAAGACCTCCTGTTTGCCGAACGCAAGGCGGAGGCCCGGATGTGGTTCGAGGACTGGGCGTCCCGTCCGCTACATCTCACGGATCAGGACCGTCTGCTGATCGGCCTGCTCTCGCCGGAACGACTGCTGGACATGGCGCGGTTCTTCACGCTGTTTGACAGAAAGAATGGCAAGATCGTTGCGCGGTATCAGCAGGTATTCAGCATCAAGCGGCTACTGGAACGCATCAAGTCCCGCCGCAGCGATGGCGGGCGCGAGGGTGGTGTGGTCTGGCACACCACGGGATCGGGCAAGTCCTTTACGATGGTGTTCCTCAGCCGGGCGCTGGTTCTGGATGATGAGCTGAAGCAGTGCCGTATTCTTGTTGTGACGGACCGCAAGGATCTGGAACGTCAGTTGAGCGCGACCTTCGCCACCGGCGGAGAGCTTGCGGACAAGAAGGACAAGGAGGAGGCGCTGGCCACCTCGGGCCGCCGTCTGGCGCAGCAGAT
>NZ_DHNR01000015.1:0-31431 GCF_002409645.1 Acetobacter sp. UBA5411 | reverse complement strand
AACGACAGTGCGGACATCATCGTTCTGGTGGATGAGGGGCACCGCAGTCAGGGCGGAGAGAACCACGCCCGCATGAAACACGCGCTGCCCAATGCGGCCTTCATCGCCTTCACTGGCACGCCGCTGCTGAAAGACAGCGAGACGACAGGCCGATTCGGGAAGATCATTCATTCCTACACCATGCAGCAGGCAGTTGCGGACGGCACGGTGACGCCGCTTCTGTATGAGGAGCGGAAGCCGGATCTGGATGTGAATGACCGCGCCATTGACGCCTGGTTCGATCGCATCACGCAGGGACTGACAGAAGACCAGATCACGGATCTCAAGAAACGCTTCGCCCGCGCCAATCAGGTTTACAAGGCGGATGACCGTATCCGGCTGATCGCCATGGATCTGGCGACGCATTTCGACAACAACATCGACAAGGACCTCAAGGGGATGCTGGCCTGTGACAGCAAGCTCTCCGCCATCCGCTACAAGCAGTATCTGGATGAGGTCGGTCTGTTCGAGAGCGCCATTGTCATGAGTCCGCCCGACACGCGGGAGGGGCATGAGGAAGTCGATGAACGCAGGCAGCCGGAGATTCAGGAGTGGTGGAAAAAGAATGTCGGCAGTCAGAGCGAGGATGACTACACCCGGAACGTGATCGAGCGGTTCGGTAATGACCCGGACCTCAAGCTGATCATTGTAGTGGACAAGCTGTTGACCGGGTTTGATGAACCGAAGAACGCGGTTCTGTATATCGACAAGCCGCTGAAGCAGCACAATCTGTTGCAGGCGATTGCCCGTGTGAACCGGCTGCATGACCAGAAGAAATACGGTCTGCTGATCGACTATCGCGGGATTCTGGCGGAGTTGGACACCACTCTGGCGCGCTATGACCAGTTGGCCGCCGAGAATGTCGGTGGGTATGACCCGAAGGACATTGCCGGTCTGTATAGTCAGATGAGCACGGAGTATCGGGAGCTCCCTGCCCTGCACACTGCGCTCTGGGCGATCTTTGACGGCGTGAAGAACAGAAGTGACATCCAGCAGCTTCGCTCCGTGCTCATGCCGCGCATGGTGGAAGAACACGGCCAAATGGTAGACGTGAACCTCAAGCGGCGGGACGATTTTTATGAAGCGCTGACAAAGTTTGCCGCGTGCCTGAAGGTGGCGCTGCAATCGGTTGCGTTCTTTGAGGACAGCAGTTTCACGGAGAAGGACCGCGCTACCTACAAGGAGACTCTGAAACAGCTGACCAACCTGCGTCGGATGGTGATGCAGGACACGGGCGAAACCGTGGATTTCGACCAGTATGCCGAGCAGGTAAGGAAGCTGCTGGATCGGCATGTGGCGGGTGTGCAGGTCCATAAGTCGGAGGGACTATATACTGTCGGCAGCATGGGGCAGCAGCAGGAAGGTGGCCCGGAGAACTGGTCGGAAGAGAAGACCCGCAACGAGACGGACCTGATCCGCACGCGTGTGACGAAGATGATCGATCACGAGATGCAGGATGATCCTTATGCGAAGGAGGCATTCTCAGCGCTGCTGCGCAAGGTGATTGAGCAGGCGGAAAGTCTATTTGATCATCCCCTCAAGCAGTTTCTGCTGTTTCAGGAATTTGAGGAACAGGTTGCCGAGCGAAGGCTGGACGGCATTCCCGCCGTATTTGAAGGACATCGCCACGCGCAGGCCTATTATGGCGTGTTTCTGAAAACGCTTGCCGCCATCTTCAACCACAAGCAAACGGATGAAGAGATGCAGCGCTGGATTGATCTGGCGTTTGAAATCGACCGGATTGTCGACAAGGCCGTGCGGGAGAATTCGCTCAGTCGTCCGGACATGGAGAAGACGGCCCGCAAGGAACTCCTGCCGTTGCTGTTCAGTGTGGGCCAGAAGGTCGGCTTTGGCGTGGACAAGGCACAAGAGCTTATTGAGCAGATCATTCAGATCATGCGGGCCGGTCCTGCCGACACGCTGCACGACTGAACATGCCAACCGGAAAGACACGGGTTCTGACTTATGGCGGAGAGCAGATCCGGGTGGCGCTGCTGTTCCGTTCCCGCCCCGGAACGGTGCTGCGGATCAAGGTGCATCCGGACCTGACGGTACAGGCGGTTGTCCCTGACGGTACGCCGGATGCGGATCTGGAGCGGGCGTTGCAGCGGAAGACACGCTGGATCTGGCAGAAGCTGCGCGATTTCCGGACGGTTCAGGAGCATGCCACGCCGCGCGAGTATGTCAGCGGGGAGAGCCATTTCTATCTGGGACGACGGCATCTATTGAAGATTCATCATCAACCTGATGCACCCGAGACTGTGCGGATGTTGCGGGGACGGCTGGAGGTTTCCGTGCAGGAGCGTCATGCCTTACGGATTCAGAAGCTGCTGGATCTCTGGTATTTCGCACGGGCACAGGATGTTTTCCGCAATCGACTGGACGCGCTGCTGCCGTCCGCCTTGTGGGTGGCTGAGCCCCCGGCCCTGAAGCTTCAGGTGATGCGGACCCAGTGGGGCAACTGTTCACCGGGAGGCGTCGTCACATTGAATCCGCATCTGGTGAAAGCGCCGCGTGACTGCATCGACTATGTGATTTTGCATGAGCTTTGCCATCTCAAGGAGCACAATCACGGCGCGGCGTTCTGGCAGTTGCTCGGGCGTGTCATGCCAGACTGGGAACGGCACAAGGCACGGCTGGACGGGATGGCGGAGCTGGTGTTGCAGGGAGCATGAGGTGTGTCGGTTTGTCGGTTTGCGCCGCCAGTATTTCAGACATCCCAATACCACTTAAATTCCATATTATAAATAAAAATTATTATACATTAAAATTAACCGTGAAAATTACAGATGAATACACCACAAATTTTATCCACTACATCTCCAGAACATCATTTTAATTATTCCAGCCAACATCACCGGAAACCAGCACTGACCGTTATAGCCTCACACGGGATGCCGAATGTTTCGGACTGCCATTTCCTCTCCACACTCAAGGCAACAACGCTCAGGAAAAGGGAAGGTCATGGACGATGCTGATTTGATCAGGATATTTACAAAGGCGATTTACATCCTGATGACGGAATCATCAGAGATGATTCGAACCTGTATTATTCTGGCAACACTACTTAACAATCGACCGTCAACAGGCTGACTCATCCTCACTGTATATAGACAATACGGGCACAGGAAGGGAATAAGGGAGCGACACCGTATTTCCCTGTTCATATTCCGGACGCACCTGCCCCATGTCCTGCCGACTCCCTACTGCTTTCATTGCCGGAACGTTTGCATCTGCTTTGCTGACAACGTCTGCGCTGGCCTCCCCGCCTGTTTCATCGCAGACGAACCAGACGGACGCACAGCCAGCAGCCAAAACAGCCACACCTCAGCCTGTCTCCGGCAAACCGGTGGCGATCAGAGCAACGGACAACAGGACAAAGACCGGCACAACGCGCGCCAGAGCCACTCCCATCGCCGGTATTCTGGACGGCTCCAACGGCGAAACGGTCACCGTTCACGGCCATCACGCTGCCGACGGCACCGGCGCAAAATACATGAACAAGACTGTCTATCTTGGACCGTTGGGCAATCGGGACACGCTGGACACGCCTTACTCCGTCATGGGCGTTCCGCACGATGTCATCGTCAACCAGCAGATCCGCAACCTCAACGATCTGGCGCAGTATCTGCCGTCCGTGCAGCTGGAAGTCCGCGGCGATCCCAACACGTCACGCCCGCAGTCACGCGGGTTCGAGGCTGATGTCATTTCCAACTCCCGTCTGGATGGGTTGAACGTGGTCTCCACCACGCCTTATCCGGCCGAGTGGGTGGACAATCTACAGGTTCTGAACGGTCTGGCGGGCGCGATGTACGGGCCCCAAAACCCGGCTGGTGTCTTTGAATATACCCTGAAGCGCCCGACTGACCGGCGCACTGAACGACTTTCCGTCGGCGTGGATTCCGTCGGCACACCAACCGTCAATGGCGATATTTCTGGTCGCCTCGGCAATAATGGCTGGTTCGGCTATCGCCTGAACATGCTGCATGCCGATGGCACTGCCTACACGCAGGGCAGTTCGATACGCCGTGAAATGGTCAGCGGTGACTTTGACTTCCATCTTGACGACAAGACGGTCATCGAAGTCGATGCCAGCCACTATACTTACGATCAGCGCGGAACAGCGCCCGGCTTCGGCATTTTGGCCACCGGTGTCGGTGGCGACAAGCTGCCCGAAGCCCCCGATCTGGGCAAACGCCTTGCTCCCCAGTGGAGCGGCTACAACATGGAAACCAACACGTTCCTTGCCAAGATCAAGCACCAGATTAACGAGAATTGGAGCTTCACTCTCGGCGGTCTGTATCAGGATGCAGCACGTCAGGCCTTCGGTGTGGCCGATACCCTGTGCGATGGTGGCAAGACCTGTGGTGGCAAGACGGGCAGCGACGGCTGGTACAGCTCGAAGGCAACCGCCACGACCACAGCTGATGATTTCCGTGTCGGCAGTAACATGGCCTATTTCAACGGTCGCGTTTACACCGGCCCCATCCGGCATGATCTGGTCATCGGCACCAACGGCTACATGATGGGCAATTATAACCCCGTCGCCGCCGTGACGAGCGCACAGAACCTCGGCGTCATGAACATGTATGGCGCTTCCCCCAATGGCGGAACGCAGCCCTATTATCGCGGGCGTTACAAATCCAGCAGCGTGACCAGCCAGTCCTTCATCATCGGTGATACGCTGAAGATCAACGAGCACTGGTCGATCATGGGCACACTGGCGTGGAGCTGGATCAATCAGGAAGGTGCGCTGAACGCCTCCAGTCCGCTGATGAAGCGATTCAGTAAATCGGCGGCTTTCAGCCCGACGACAAGCATCATGTACAAGCCGACCGAGAACCAGACGATCTACTTCACATATGGTCGGTCGGTTGAAGCCGGGCCTGTCACCCCGAACAGCGCCAGCTATACCAACACAAATATCGCGCTCCCGATTGCACACTCGGAAGAATACGAAGTCGGCTACAAACTGCGTTTCCTCAAGAAAATGCAGTTTAACGTCGCCGGTTTCCGGATCACCTCGCCTTACGCCATGTATCTCCCCGCGACGAACCCCTCCCATGGTTGCGCGGCAGAAACCAACTGCCAGACCTATCAGTATGGCGGTACACAGCGGAACTACGGCGTGGAAGCCCAGATTTCGGGTGAAGTCCTGCCCAACCTGTCCGTCCTCGCCGGCATGACCTGGCTGGACGCGGAGCTGGTTCACGCGGGCTCGTCCACGCTCAACAAGAAGGAAATCGTCGGGGCAGCCCCTCTTCAGGCGAGCCTCCTGCTGGATTACCGCCTGCCGGCGTCACTTGGTTCCTTTGCGTCCGGTTTCGCCTTCAATGCCGGGGTGCATTACATGGGCAACCGTGCGGCCAACGTCACCAACACCCTGCACACAGGGTCCTACACCACGCTGGAACTCGGCACGCGCTATGCCTTCCATGTCGCCCAGTTTCCTTGGGTCGCCCGGTTTGGCGTCAGCAACGTGACGAACGAACGCTACTGGGCCTCCGTTTATACCGGCGCTCCCAGCGGCACATCAGGCGCAGCATCGAGTCTGTATGCTGGCCTGCCGCGCGTCTATCACTTCACCCTGTCAGCGGAGTTCTGACAGACATATCTGCCTTGGGGAGCGCGTCGATCTGACGGCGCTTCCTGAGGACAGAATATCCGGTCTTGAAACTGGAACATGTCCAGAAAGAACTGCGGTGCTTCTGGATTAACCGGTGGTATCCACAGTTCCCTGCTTTTCCTGCCAAGACAACAGAACGCTTTTCAAATCTGCCAGATCCTGCACGGTAGCGTTTGCCGTGACGTCACCAGTAGTCTTTGCACTTGCGATCATATCGTCAAGCGACTGATACCAGCGCCATACCTGATCCCTGTGCCTCGTCTTGGTCCGGAATGATGATGGTGTCTCTCAGAGAGACACACACCATTCGGCGGGCAGACTTTGCTTCACAGCGGCCCGGGCCTGTAGATCCAGGTCCAGAACAAATTTAAGCACTGTTGCAGACAGCCGGACCATGTCTTCAGTGGTCTGGTCTTCTTCGGCAAGATTGCTGGCGCACTGTCCCGCCCAGGCAATGATGACCGGATCGGTAGACGCAAAACGGGATACACAGGCCCGGAGTTCCGCCAGTTCCTGTGTCGCGGGTTGCCGGACATCGCTGTCCGGGTGGTGATTCTGAAATTCCATGGATTGGTTTAACCCCTGTGAACAACGATTTTTCGTTGCGGCAAGGGTCACAGAGAAGACTTAGCATTGGGTTAAGTCTGGCTCTGTCCACAGGAGTCGGGCCAACTCCCGCAGAAAAAACCGGTTTCCGACCTCAGTTGTGGGTCTTCAGAAATGCCTGATAGTACTCATCGGCCATTTTCCGTAGTGATCGACCGATGGACACGTACTGATATTCATCAAGATTGGCCAAAGAGGCACGAGCCGCCGGACGCTGAAGACCAAACCCCTGCCCCGGCAGCAGAATGATTCCCGTTTCATCAGCAATTCGGAACAGGACCTCGCTGGAACTGGACCGTACGGCCATCCACTCAGCAAACTCATCGCCATACAGTGTGCGACAGATGCTCTTCAGATCGAGCATGGTGTAATAGTTGACGCCGTTGGGATCATTTGGCGGCGCGACACCGAGCGCCTTGTAAAGGGTCGCCTCACGACGGCGCAGAATGTTTTTGACCGTCTGCTTGTAGTGGTCGTGCTCATCCATCAGGCAAAACAAGCAGAACATGACCATCTGCACCTGCTGCGGCGTGGACAGGCCCGCCGTGTGGTTCAGCGCCACAAGACGGCTGTCGGCCACAATGCGATCAAGGAATTTGAGATTGCCGGGGTCCGTGGTCAGGCTGGAATAACGCTCCGCCAGTTCGGCCGTGAGCTTCGGTGGCAGTTTTCGGACAAGCTCGTCAATCGCGTTGTCCTTGTGCATACCGATGACGCCGAGCCGCCAGCCCGTCGCGCCAAAATACTTGGAGAAGGAATAGACAAGGATTGTATTGCGCGGGCAGACGGCGAACAGCGAACGAAAGTCGTCGGCAAAGGTCCCATACACATCATCGGTAATGATGATGAGATCAGGACGGTCATTCTGCACGATCTCGGCGATGGCCTGCATGGACGCGTCGTCCATCTTCACGGCAGTCGGGTTACCCGGATTGACGCAGAAGAAGATCTTAACCGCCGGGTCCTTCAGTTTTTCCAGCTCTTCCTTCGGATACTGCCAGCCGGTCTCCTGCGTGGCATGAATGCCGATTTCCTCAAGCCCGAACTCTTCGAGATGCGGGATCTCGATATAGGGCGAGAAGATCGGCATACCGAGCGCCACCTTGTCGCCCTTTTCAATCAGTCCGTTCTGCTTCAGCGAATTGAAGATATACGCCATCGCCGACGCACCGCCTTCGACCCCGAAGAAATCTACTTCCTCGCGCGCCAGCGTGCCGCCGGTCATCTCATTCAGAACGTAATGACCCGTAATCTGCTCGCTCAACGGCAGCATGCGCGGCGGCGTGGGGTAATGACAGCCCAGAATGCCCTCCGCCATCTCGTGCAGGAAAGCAGCGGCGGACAGGCCCATCTGATCACGCACATAACTGATCGCACGGTTGAGAAAACGGATTCCGTCTTGCCCACGCTTTTCAGACAGAAAGCGGTCGAAACGGTCCTCAATCCCCTCCATCCGGGCATGTCCGCCAATTCCTGCCGTCAGATAGGAAAAGGATCGCTCGGACTCCGCCAGTGCAAACTGCCCGAAATGAAAGAAGGCAGAGCGGGGCAATGTAGCCAGAAAATTCGGATTACCGCGACCGGCATTGAGCATGATGCGGCCCGATTTTCGGGTCGCCATGCGAATGAGTTTGTCCTTAAGCTCAAAAGGGCTCAGGTTCTTGAAACGCCTGTTGTCGGAAACCATCATTCATTCCTTTCGGCGCAGACTGGGCTGAACCGTTTCTGTTGAAACCTAGGGTGCCTCAACTTACGCAGAAACAGAACCTTTGCCGGTATCTAGTTTTCTTCTGCGAAAAAGGTTCTGATCTCTTCCACAGCCGCAGCAATCCCGAGCCGATGCGGAATGACGCCCGAGGGAAAAGCGCTGAGCAACCGGGACGGCGTGCGTCGGTCGAGCAGAACAAACACGCCGCGATCCGTGCGTGTCCGGATCAGGCGACCAAAAGCCTGCCTGAGTCGCAGGCGCGCCAGCCGGTCATCATAAAGGCGGGGATTACCCTGCGAGAGATGCATTCGCCGCTCACGATGCAGAATATCCGGGCGTGGCCAAGGCACCCGTTCGAACGCCACCAGACGGAGCGCGTGTCCCGGAACATCCACACCATCACGCATCGCATCCGTGCCAAGCAGACAGGAATCTGTCTCCGTGCGGAACACGTCCACCAGCGTGGTATTGTCCATCGCATCGACATGTTGCGCGTAGAGGGGAATACCCTCTTCCTCCAGAGGTGCTGCAATCTTGCGATGCACCGTGCGCAACCGCTCAATCGCCGTAAACAACCCGAGCCCGCCGCCTCCGGAAGCCAGAAAGAGCGCCTGAAAGGCCGCAGCCAGAGTGTCCGGGTCATCATGCGCGACATCGTTGACGATGAACACGCGGGTTTGACGGGAATAATCGAAGGGACTGGCGAGAGAAGCCCGCAATGCCGGAGACGGCAGATGGCTGGCTCCGACACGCGCTTCGGCGGCTTCCCATATCTGTTCAGCTTCGGCGGATTGATCCGTGTCCGTCTCGTCACGCAGGGTCGCGGAAGTGATCAGCAGCCCATGAGCGGGCGCGGCCAGCACGGCGGCGAACGGCAGGGTCGGATCGAGCCAGTGCTGGTGCAGACCAACATCCTGCTCGCCCCGCCTCTGTCCCTCCCGCGCTTCAAGGCGGATGAAACGGATGAACTGCGGCGGCCCCACTTCGTCGGGCGGGGTGCAGAAGGTGGTGAGCATCGACACCCACCCGTCGAGACGGCCGATGGCGCGACGCTGCAACGACCGGATCATCGCTTCGATGCGGGCGCGGGCGGCGGTGTCGAGGGTGTCCGTGTCCTCGCGCAGCTTGTCTTCCAGCCGGTTGACGAGTGTACGGAGCGGTTCGGCGATACGGCTCAGCGCCCGGGCGAGCGTGTCGGCGGCCTCGCCAAGACCGTCGATCATCGGATGCAGATCACACTCGCTGCCATTCCGACGCACCGGGCCGTTGCCGACCGTGCGGGCCAGAACCTGATCGCGCAGGAGACGCAGCACCGTTTCGGTTGGATTGTCGATGACCGGCTCAACAAGCTGAACCGGTGCAGGGACAGGAAAGAGGGAGGCCGTCACATCTTCCGGTTCGGGCGGTTCCTCCGGCCTGTCTGTTTGTGGTTCGATCCACAGACGCCCGGACCAGCCCGGTGCAGGAAGTGCTTTGGCCGCCAGAAGAGCAGCCTCCAGTGGTGTTTCAAGACGTGGATTGCCTGCGACAAGATCATCAAGACGGCGACGCAATCCCCTCGCCCGTGAACGGCTACCCTCCGCACCGAGCAGCCAGCGCCGGAGTTCCGCCGCTTCCAGACCGGACAGTTCAAGCGCAAACGCCCCGTCCGCTGCATCGGCGAGATGATGCCCCTCATCGAACACATAGCGCGTGGGGATGCCGTCCTCGTCTGGCACGGCTTCTTCAGGCGTCGCCTCAGGTTGGTCACCTTGTTCCAGCGCAGGCAAGCCCTGCGACTGCCCCCATGCCGCCTGCGCCATGACCAGCGCATGATTGGCGATCACAAGATCCGCATCCTGCGCGCGTCGGATGGAATGTTCCACGAAGCAGCGCTGATAGTGCGGGCAGGCGCCGTGGATACATTCGCCGCGCCGATCGGCTGTGGCGGACAGCACACCATGCCCGAGAATATCCCCGAACCAGCCGGGAAGATCACCGCCGAACAGATCGCCTTCCATCGTCGCCATTCCCCATCGGGCCAGCAGAGCGAGGGCAATGACCGGTCCCGGGCCACGCGTGGGGGCGATGTTCACCGCCTCTTCCATGTTGAGCAGGCAGAGATAGTTCTCGCGCCCCTTGCGCACGACCACATGGTTGCGACGCACAGCGGGATCGGGATGCAGGCGCGCCGTTTCCGCTTCGATCTGGCGCTGGAGATGGCGTGTATAGGTGCTGATCCAGACCGCGCCGCCATTGCGTTCGGCCCAGAGGCTGGCGGGAGCGATATAGCCGAGCGTCTTGCCTGTGCCCGTTCCGGCCTCCGCCAGCACGACACGCGGGAAACCCATCCCCTCGCGCGGTTCGAAGGCGTGTGTGGCGACATCGGCGAAATCAGCTTGTCCCACCCGGATTTCCGCATCAGGGCCGAGGATCTGACCCAGCCGGGTCCGGGCCTCAGCCGGCGTGACCGGGTTGGAGCCGGGCGGCGGACGACGCGCCGTGTCCTCCCATTTCGGAAGCTGATCCCAGATCCGCAGCGCCTCACCGGGTTGCATCGCTTCACGCGACACCGGACCGGTAATCTCCAGCGCTTCCATCACCGCACCGCTCCAGACCCAGCCTGTCTGCGCCAGACGGGTTGCGAGGGCGACAAGGAACGGATGAGAGGACGTATTCTTCAGGGCACGCAGGTCCGTCAGCAGACGTGCTGCGAGGTCCGGCAACGTATTCGCCTCGACGCGCCGCCCATCAAAATCACCAAGTCCGAGCGCAATGGCGAGTCCACGCGGCGTGGGTGCGACAGAGCGGGCGGGGTGCACAAAGGCAAACAGTTCGAGCAAATCGAACCACGGCGCTGGCTGTCCGGGTGGCGTCATGCCCAGCATCCGGGCCGTCGCCGGGGCATGTACGACCAGCGGTGCCGGTTCTTCCTGCAGGAACTGCTTCGCCCGCGTCCGGTTAAGCGTCAGCAGCTCTCCGTCAACGGTGAGGCAGGAAAAGAAGCCATGACCAGCGACAAGAGCAGGCGCTTCATACGGAGAGGGAAAGGCGGCGGACATCTGGCCCACAGTCTAACGCAGGATGGCAGGGGCGCAATCCGGAAGCTGGATCGTTCCGGTTTGCTCTGATCGTGCAGTTTCTTTCGGCCACAAGGAATCCGGAGCGATCTTGCTGATTATTGGCCTGTCGACCTCCATGCCCCTTTAGAAGCAGTCTTTTTTGATTCCACGCAGGCAGAGAGTCTAAACTGCAAGTCATATTTATTCTGTGGGAAGCCTGCCGTCATGCCGTTCTACAATTGCCGGAAGATGTTTCTTCTCCCGGCCCTGCTCCTGTCCAGTCTGTTTGTGAACTGTCTCCCCGGCACTGCTGGTGCAACGGATGCGGGAATAGAAGCTGACGCGTCGGTCACAACCGTTACAAAAGGCCTTACCCGTAAGCCGCTATATCCTTTCCATGTTCCGCCGGGTCAGAGTCTTGTCGGGATTGACGGCTATGTGGAGACCTCCTCCCCTTCCGAGAAATTCAGTGAAGCCCTGATCTCGCTGCATATGGCGACATCTCCCGCCTGCCCTGCACCCGGTGAGGATGTTGGCGACTATGCAGCCATCAACGCGCATTTTCCGAACATCACGCTGGCGGCCCCCATCGTCAAACAGAACGCGCCAGATCACCAGCGCGTCCCTGTCCATATTCGCCTTGCCAGACCTTTTCCGCTGAAGTCCTGCCTGTTTCTCATTCTCGACGGTTCTGATTTTACTGGCAAACCCTACACGATGACGGCGCATCTGCATGTGACCACCACGCCCACACAACAGCCTCCGGAACCCTTCGAACTCAGCGGCGCAATGTCGGACGAATTCCTCATGTCGCCGCAAAGGCATGAAACGGCCTACAAGGTTTATCATGTGCCCAAAGACAGGCTTATCTTCTCAATCGACGGCAATGTCGCAGCCGTCGCCGGTCAGGGCGTGGTTTTCCGGACGCCGCTGCACTGGTGGATGGTCTCACATTCGGTCTTTCTCGAGCATGGAGGATGCCCGCAATTTCCGCATGACGGCACCTATACGGACAATCCCGCTCTGGATGCCTTCATAATCCAACCGCAGACCACCACGCTGCACACAGTGTATCTCAAGGGAGAAGGCGTTTCGTATCCCAATACGCCTTTTACCCTGCAACCAAAGGACCCGATCCTTGTTCGCAAGGGAGATTGTCTGATTCATGGCGTAAGGGCGATGGGTGCTGACGAACCGGCTGGTCGTCCGGCGGACGGGATCAACACGGAAAGCCAGATTTTCATGGAAATGACACCGTAAGAGAGAAAAGTCCAAGCCACGAAATCCGTTTCCTTATTTCGTCCCAATTTTAGCAGGACACCCTTGATGACGAAGTTTGAGTTCCAGCAGGTCGATGTATTTTCAGCGACGCCTTTCAAAGGCAATCCGGTCGCTGTTGTTCTCGGGGCAGACGATCTGACGACAGAACAGATGGCGGCTTTTGCCAGTTGGACCAACCTGAGTGAAACAACGTTCCTGCTCAAACCGACTTCGCCGGAAGCCGACTATCGGGTCCGTATCTTCACTCCCGAAACAGAATTACCCTTTGCTGGTCATCCCACGCTGGGAAGTTGTCATGCATGGTTGACGGCTGGAAACCATCCCTGCGGCAAAACAATCATTCAGGAATGTGGCATCGGTCTTGTGCCCATTCGTCGTACGGAAGAACGCCTTGCTTTTGTTGCGCCAGAACTCCTTCGGTCCGGTCCAGTCGACGAAGCGCTTTTAAATCGTGTTGCACACGGACTGAAGATTCCACTTTCATCCATCCAGGCATCCGCGTGGACGGATAATGGTCCCGGCTGGCTCTCCGTTCTGCTTGGTTCCCGAGAAGAGGTTCTGGCGCTTGAACCGGATTACGGGAGTCTGATGGATCTGGGCATTGGTGTCATTGGCCCATGGAACCCAGCCACTGACGGAACGGAAGCACAATTTGAAGTGCGTGCTTTCGCCATGAACTCTGGTGTCAACGAAGATCCTGTTACTGGCAGTCTGAACGCCGGACTGGCTCAATGGCTGATTGGCAGCGAACAAGCGCCCCAACATTATATTGCCAGTCAAGGTGTCCGGCTCGGTCGGAATGGTCTGGTGCATGTTGATTACGAGAATGGAAAAGTCTGGGTCGGTGGTTCCACCATCACAAGAATTACAGGGATGCTTCAGGTCTGAAATCCACCTGTACAACACAAAGGATCGGCAGTTCTCATTCAGTTCAGCAAGTTAAACTGAATAAGACTCAGCGTATGTTAAATGGCGGAGATCTTACGACAGACTGGTTCCGATACTACTCAAGGAACACTTCGGTAATCCTGTCCGGCCAGCCGCCTCAATCAGATGCTCTGTTCCGCTGGACAAAATGAGCCTATCGATCTCCCCAGCGCCTGAATGATCTTTCCCGGATCAGTCAGGGCGTATTTCACATGCAGCGGTATTCCGGGATGGAAGGAAAAGCGCCTGGGCAGCACGGGTCTCATTCCGCAACACCCGGCACAGATGGCCGAGCCGCGATGACCCCGCTTCATCGCCGCGTGTGATCAGCCAGTAGGTCCGGAGCAGGCTGATTTCCTCCGGCAGGACACGCACAAGTCCGGGCGTTGATTCCGCGACAAACGCAGGCAGGACGCCAAGACAGAGTCCGGCCTGAACGGCTGCTTTCTGCGCCTGAATGCTGGAGTTCTGAATCCGGACCTGCCGGGAGTCGATGCCAACCTCAGCCAGATAGTCCAGAGCAGGCGAGAAAACGAGTTCATCGACATAACCTGCGAATATATGATCAGCGAGGTCTCCCCGGCGCCTGACCGGCCCATGTCGCCGCAGATAATCGGGGCTGGCATAGATGAACAGGCGATAGTCCGTCAGTTCTTCTGTATGAAACCGGTCTCCGGAAGGACGGGTAAGGCCAATGGCGAGATCAGCCTGACGACGGGAGAGAGAAACGATCTGCTGGATTGTCACCATCTCCACGGTCAGATCCGGATTGGCCTCCAGTAGCGCTCCGATCCGTGGGGCGAGGAAAAAATTCCCGAATCCTTCCAGCGCGCTGATCCGCACTGTTCCGGACAGGCCACCTCCGGCACCGAACGCCACCTCCTGCGCCTCACGTTCCATCGCCTCGACACCGGCCAGCAACTGTTCACCTTGTCGTGTAAGACGGTAGCCGCGCGGGTGCCGCTCAAAGAGCGTGGCGTCCATTGTCTGCTCCAGAGACTGAATTCTCCGGGCAACCGTCGTGTGCTCCACGCCCAGCTCCCGAGCGGCCACAGACAGCGCTCCACCGCGGGAAACAGCCAGAAAATACTGAAGATCACGCCAGTCGAGCCCTCGTCTTCCGTGCATACTTCGCTCCTTCGCAGCCCACATTTCGAAATATCTGTGCATTTTTGCACATGGGGTGGGCGAAAACGCCAGATTTTCTGTCCGATTGCACCGTGCCAGACATTTTCATCCGCACAAAAGAGATGGAGCAGGACCGAGGTCCGGAACTCCATCCGCGAAAAGGGGAATTCTAATGACTGCACTGGTCCTTCCACCTTTTGTCCGCCTCGGGGGCGGCGCGCTGAACGACCTTCCGGACGCCCTGCAACAGGCCGGTCTCAAAGCGCCTTTCATCATCACCGATCCGTTCATGGCTTCAGGCGGCGTGCTCGAACGGGTCAGGGGCATTCTCGAACAGGCCGGATACACCATGCGGGCCTTTACGGAGACCGTACCGGACCCGACCGTCGCATGCGTGAACGCCGCCCTCGCCGCGCTGCGAGACGGTCAGCATGACTGCGTGATCGGACTGGGCGGCGGCAGCCCGATCGACACCGCCAAGATGGTCGCCGTGCTCGCACGACATGACACCACGCCATCCGGTCTCAAGGTTCCGCATATCCAGAACACGCCGGGCCTGCCGGTCATCGCCATTCCGACAACCGCCGGAACAGGGTCGGAAGCCACTCGCGTCACCGTCATCACCGATGAGGTGTCTGACGAGAAGATGCTCTGCATGGGACCGGCCTATCAGCCTCACATCGCCATCGTGGATTATGAACTAACCCTGACGATGCCACGCAGATTGACGGCTGATACCGGCACCGATGCTCTGACTCATGCGCTGGAAGCCTGGGTTTCGAAAAAAGCTTCTCCCTTCACTGATGCTCTGGCTCTGACCGCGATGCAACGGATCTGGAAATGGTTGCCCGTTGCCTGTGAGGAACCCGGCAACCGCGAAGCCCGCGCCGCCGTGATGCAGGGCGCTTTCGAGGCTGGCATGGCGTTCTCGAACGCCTCCGTTGCTCTGGTTCATGGCATGAGCCGCCCTATCGGGGCGCACTTCCATGTGCCGCACGGCCTGTCCAACGCCATGCTGCTGCCAGAAATCACGGCGTGGTCCCTGTCCGGCGCACCGGAACGCTATGCAATGGCCGCCCGCGTGATGGGAATTGCCGAGGCCGGAGCATCCGATGCCGCTGCGGGCGAGGCTCTCGTGGTGGGGCTACGTCGCAGAAACCGGGAAATCGGCGTGCCGACGCCGAAAGAACACGGCCTCGATGTCGCCCGCTGGGACAACCTGCTGCCGTTGATGGCCGAGCAGGCGCTGGCTTCCGGATCGCCCGCCAACAATCCGCGTGTACCGACGGCACAGGACATCGTCGCACTCTATCACCGCGTCTGGGCCGCATAATGTGCGCCGCATAACCGGGAGGACCGCAGCATGAGCAGCGCTATAACCTCTTCCAAAACACGTTCGATGCATGGTCTGGTTTTTGCCTCCAGCGTCGGCACCATCATCGAATGGTATGATTTCTTTCTCTATGGCTGCCTCGCCATTTTCTTCGCGCAGATGTTCTATCCGCCGGGTAATGGAACAGCCGCTACGCTGATCAGTGTGGCGACGTTCGCAACCGGTTTCGCCGTCCGTCCGCTAGGCAGTCTGGTCTTTGGTCATTTCGGAGACCGCTTCGGACGCAAGATCACTTTTCTCACCACCCTGCTGATCATGGGCTGTTCAACAGCCGCCATCGGTGCGCTGCCTGATTTCAAAACTGCCGGTTATGTCGCGCCGGTTCTGCTCATCACGTTGCGGATCATTCAGGGGCTGGCTCTGGGCGGTGAATATGGCGGGGCTGCAACCTATGTCGCCGAACACGCTCCAGCCACAGAGCGCGGCAAATGGGCGAGCTATATTCAGGCCATGGCGTCCGGCGGCTTCGTTCTGGCGCTGGGTATCGTCCTCGGGCTACGTCTGGGCCTTGGCGAGGAGAGCTTCACCGCATGGGGCTGGCGACTGCCATTCCTGTTTTCCATTGTGCTGGTCGGCGTTTCTTTCCGCATCCGTCTCCGGCTGCATGAGTCTCCTGTGTTTCTGGAGATGAAGGAAAACCAGCAGGTCTCCTCTTCGCCCATCCGGGACGCCTTCACCATTCCCGGTAATGCGCGTCGCATCCTGACCTTTCTGTTCGGTGTCGCCTGCGCTCAGGCGGTGACGTTCTACACAGCCCAGTTCTACGCGCTGTATTTTCTCGAAAGCGTCCTGAAGGTCGCCTTTCTGCCCGCAACACTCGCGGTAGCGGCCGGTGCGTTGTGTGGTCTGCCGTTCTTTGTCATCTTCGGTCGTCTGTCAGACAGTATCGGGCGCAAGCCGCTTGCCCTGACCGGCATGGCCGCTTCCGCCGTTCTCTACCTACCGCTGTTCATGGTTCTGAAATCCTGTGTCCATGACGATGGAATTGACGCACTTCCTATCGCCACCATCGTATTTGCTCTCGTGGTCATCGCCGCGCTGATTTACGGGCCTTATGGCGCGTTCATCGTCGAGACCTTCCCGGCAGCAGTCCGATACACCTCGATTTCCATTCCCTACCATATCGGGAACGGTATTTTCGGCGGCTTCCTGCCGCTTATCAGCCTCAGCCTGGTCTCACGCACCGGAAACGTCTTCGCCGGTCTGCTCTATCCCGCAGCAATCTGCATCATCGGTTTCTTCGTCACGCTATTTTTCGTGCCTGAAACGCTGCCTTCCGCCGTCAATGGCGAAAAACGCAGAGGCATTTCCCTGTCTCACGAAACGCTGTCTACCGCGACGACCCAGACCGCCGAGTAACTCCCGATTTCCCACTCTTTCTTGATAAGGCAAAGAAAAATGAAAATCATTCCTCACTTCATTAATGGCCAGAAAACCGAAGGCGCAGGCCAGCGCCGGTCGGATGTCTTCAACCCCGCAACCGGCGCGGTGCAGGCTCAGGTCGCGCTCGGTGATGCCGTGGATCTGGAAGCGGCTGTTTCCGCCGCACGGGCCGTCTTTCCGAAATGGGCCGACACGCCAGCCCTGACCCGCTCCCGTATCCTGTTCCGGGTCCGCGATCTGGTGGAAAAGCGTGCCGATGAACTTGCCGCTGTGATTTCCGCCGAACATGGCAAGACAATTCCGGATGCAAAGGGCGAAGTCACACGCGGCATGGAGGTCATCGAGTTCGCCACAGCGGCTCCGGAAATTCTCAAAGGTGAATATACCGAGCAGGTCAGTCGGGGCATTGATGCCTGGACGATGCGCCAGCCACTCGGCATTGCCGCAGGTATCACGCCGTTCAATTTTCCTGTCATGGTTCCGCTCTGGATGGCCCCGATGGCGATTGCGACCGGCAACTGTTTCATCATCAAACCTTCGGAGCGCGATCCTTCAGCGTCCGTGATGCTGGCAGAGATTTTCAAGGAAGCCGGCCTACCTGACGGTGTGTTACAGGTGGTGCATGGTGATAAGGATATGGTCAACGCCATCCTTGAACATCCCGAAATCAAGGCTGTCAGCTTTGTCGGTTCCACGCCGATCGCAAAGCATGTTTATGCAACGGGCACGGCCCACGGCAAACGCGTGCAGGCTCTGGGCGGAGCGAAGAACCACGCCATTGTCATGCCGGATTGCGATCTCGACAAAACCGTTGACGCTCTCACGGGTGCAGCATGGGGTTCGGCTGGCGAGCGCTGCATGGCGATCTCAGTCGCCGTCGCGGTGGGACCTGTGGCGGACGCACTTGTGAACAAGCTGGCCGAACGGGCCAGAACGCTGAAGATCGGCCCCGGCGAGGATGGCAGCAACGATATGGGGCCGCTGATCACGGCGCAGCATCGCGAGCGTGTATGCAGACTGGTGGATTCCGGCGTCGAACAGGGAGCGACGCTGGTCGTGGACGGGCGCGAACATGTCATTTCCGGGCATGAGGAGGGCTTCTTCACCGGAGCATCGCTTTTCGACAATGTCACCTCTGAGATGAAGATTTATCAGGAGGAGATTTTCGGTCCGGTTCTTTGTGTCATGCGCGCTCCGGATTTTGAAACGGCCCTCAAGCTGGTGAATGAAAGCCCGTTCGGGAACGGAACCGCCATCTTCACCCGCGATGGCGACACCGCCCGCAATTTCACGCATCGCGTTCAGGCGGGAATGGTTGGCGTCAATGTGCCGATCCCTGTTCCCATGGCGTTCCATTCTTTCGGCGGCTGGAAAGACTCACTGTTTGGAGACCACCACATGCACGGACCAGAAGGGGTGCGCTTCTTCACACGTCTGAAGGCTGTCACCAGCCGCTGGCCGGAAGGTATCCGCGGCGGTGCTGAATTCTCCATGCCTACGCTGGGATAATATCGGGAACTCCCGCTGAGAATTCCTGAAAAGGACGTTTCGTTGTCATGTCGGTTTGAAACCCGAGGTGACAACGAAACGCGAGAACATTTCGCAAAACCTTACGAAAACGGTGTTACAACCGCTTCCACTTGCGATGCTTCCTGACGGCGTCTGCTCTTCTCAACATCTGCAAGCATCGTCACCGCCATCTTCTCCCACAGGATATCAGTCTGTCTCACCTGCATCTTTGGAACGACTGGCCCCGCAACAATGAGCGCCTCCAACGCATTCGTCAGGACAGTCACATCGACATCACACAGGGTCACACCCGGCAGGCCCGCAAACTGTTCTTCCAGCCCGCCCACACGTGTAGCCAGCACCTGCTTTCCTGCGGCAATGGCGACGGCTCCCACACCGCTCTGGCTGGCTTCACGATAAGGCAGGACCATCGCGTCGGCCCAGCCAACGAGACTGGCGATTTCCTCTTCCTCCACCCAGCGGTTTTCCACCGAGACATGCGGAAGCGCCGCAAGTTTTCGCAATTCACTGGAGTCAGGGCCACTGCCGACGATGCGACACTCATATTCCAGAGTTGATGGCAGGCGCTTCAGTGCTTCGAGAAGCAGGTCCAGCCCCTTGTAGGACAGAAGTCGTCCGAACATGAGCAGTCGCACAGGACCGGGCAGTCGTTCGACAGGTGGCACCCTGCTCTTTCCGTGCAGGGCCGGATAATCGAACGGTGGCAGGCTGGCGACCATGATTTCGCGTTCCTGCATCCCCACCTGTTCCCGCAACTGATGGGCGACATGGTGCGTGAGAGCGACGATACCCTGCGCCTGCCGGATCAGGATATTCTGCAATGTGTGCTGGAGAGGAAAACCATCGCCGGGATGGGGAAGCGCGTCGTGGACGACGACGACCAACGGCACACCAGCACAGCGCAGGGCACACGCCATCAGAAGATCAATTGGCCCGGTCATGGCGCAGATCGCCAGATCAGGTTGCCAGAGCCGCAGCTTTTTCAGCAGTCGCGGGATGACGACCGGTGCGCCGAGCAGCCGCATCACTAGCCCGCTCAGGCTCCCATAGGTTTCCACCTGCCATACCGTCATCGCGTCATGGGGAAAACCGGGAGCCGTGAGGATTTCGGCACGACGAGACAGGGACAGTATGACTTCTCGCCCCGGCAGACGTGCTATCGCTTGAGCAAGATTGAGCCCGAAACGCGGGCCGCCGCCACGCCGCCCCCACTGCCACACCAGAACCCGTTTCATCATGCTGACACACGTTGCATTTGGGCGTGCATCGGCTCCCGACGTGTCAGCGCGTGGTGAGCCGCCAGCAGTTCACTTCCTGAAAACCGTTCGGCAGCGACACGCGCGGCCTGTGCGCCCAGCCTCTGACGCAAAGCCGGATCATCGGCGACACGAGACAGCATCTCGCTCGCGGCTTCAATATCCGCCTCGGCCCAGACAGCGCCTTCCGCTTCAAAGACACCACGGGGATCGCGGGCTGGCACCAGACGGTAAGGAACGGGCAGGCCGCACTCCGCGTTTAGAAATTCCGACGTTGCCGACCAGTCGGTTGCGACCACGGTGCGTCCCAACTGCATGGCTTCCGCCGGAACCAGTCCGAAACCTTCGCTACGATGCAGGGAAAGCACGATGTCGGCGCATCTGATCAGAGCCTGCGAGTCCTCTGCTGGAAACAGCCGTTCCTCAATGCGGATATTCCTCGCGCCAGCAATGGCGGCTCTTAGACGCTCCATATCCTCCGGATAATGCCCGGCATGTGAGACTTTCAGCAGCAGGAAACGATCTGGACGCTCACCGAAAGCCCTGCGAAACGCCTGAATAGCCGCTAGCGGATTCTTGCGCTCAAAGCTGGAAGCCAGACTGAAAGAGACCAGCACGACAACAGCATCGTCCGGCAGGCCGAAAGCACTGCGTTCAAGATGCGAGGGGCGAAGCGGGGCAGCAGCCAGAGCATGAGGAACCACCCTCACCCGACCGGGCATGATCGTTTCAAGCGCACGGGCGGAAAACAGCGACGGCGTCCAGACCTCGTGAACACAGCCCACAGCCGTCTTCCAGAGCGATGGGACGACCGGCAGTTCCCACGCCCAATATCCGATGATGCGGCGATTGCGCAGAAATCCACGTCCCAGCTTCAACAGCACAGAAGGCAGAGAGGGGGCGTTGACGTGGACGATCAACGGCGACTGGAGTGGTGCGTCCAGAGGGGCTGACGCTCCCTCAAGCAGGCTGGCCTGAAAGCTACTCGCGGGAATGCCCAGCGCCTTGCAGGCCCGCAGCATGATACGTGCGCCTTCGCCCAGACCTGACGCTCTGTTGATCTCTCCTCCAACGAGCAGATGCGCGCCAGCGATGGGTGCCGGATGCTGCGCTTTTGGCGCCAGCCACGACGTCAGGCCCGCCGCCCCGCGCCTGCGTGGCTCTGCGGGCAGCTTGCGCCAGAGGCTGTGTAAAGGATGATACTCTTTGTCAGAGAGGGGATTCAAATCCAGAAAATCCGCATATTCTCAAAAAATATTCAAATCTTTCAAAGACTTGAACTGATCCCTACCCGTGCCGCAAAAGCTGCGGCACGTCCAGTCGTCACAGACGGTCATCACTGCATGATACGGGATTGCAGCGGAGGCCCAGACGTGAATACTCTCCCCGCATGGATGACGCCCTCGCCCCCTTCCCGGCTCCACACCCCGGCTCGACCGACAGCGTTGCCATGCTGGGTCACATCGTGTCGTTCAACACGACCAGCACGCATTCCAATCTCCCGCTGATCAACTGGATTGGTGAGTGGATGGATGCTCACGGCGTCTTCTGGAAACTCAGCTATAATCCCGAGGAAACCAAGGCCAATCTGCACGCCATCATCGGGCCGCGTACGGCAGGTGGCCTTGCTTTTGCCGGGCATGTCGACACGGTGCCGGTCGAAGGACAACACTGGTCATCCGATCCGTTTCAGCTTCATGAAAGTGGCACCCGACTGACCGCTCGTGGAGCGGCTGACATGAAAGGCTTCGTCGCCTGCATGCTGGCGGCCGTGCCGGATCTGGCGGCCATGGACCTGAAACGTCCCATCCATATGCTCTTCACCC
This sequence comes from Acetobacter sp. UBA5411, assembly GCF_002409645.1. Classification (GTDB taxonomy): domain Bacteria; phylum Pseudomonadota; class Alphaproteobacteria; order Acetobacterales; family Acetobacteraceae; genus Acetobacter. The sequence continues at coordinate 9,687 of NZ_DHNR01000015.1, read as the reverse complement.
ATGACGAAGAGATCACCTGCAATGGCGCACGCATCGCCATGCAGCAGGCGCAGACAGACCATCTCCTGCCGTCATGGTGTGTGGTGGGTGAACCGACTCTCATGCTGCCGGTCATCGGTCACAAGGGGCGTCTGTCAGTGCGTCTGACTGCTCGCGGCAAGGCTGGTCACTCCGCCTATCCCGAGGACGGTGTAAACGCGCTCCATGCGCTTGGTGAAGCCATGGCGTGGGTGGCCGAAGAAGCGCGGCGTTTTGCCTTCGAAGGAAGACAGGTCGACGGGTTTCATCCACCTCACTCCACCATCCAGATCGGACTGGCCAGCGGCGGTGTCGCTCTCAACATCATCCCCGCCCATGCGGAAGCCGAGATCGAGTGGCGTACCGTTCCCGGTGATGACGCGCACGCTCTTCTGGATCGCATGAAGCAGGCGCTGACCAGAACCGACCAGTGGATGAAGAAAGCTTCCCCCGAATGCGGACTGACTTTCGAGGTCATCAACGACCTGCCTCCCCTCGCCCTCCCCAACAATGATCCGCTCGCTACGGTGGTCAGGCAGTCCGTCGGAACCAACGCGGAGGGATTCATTTCCTACGGAACGGAAGCCGGCATTTACCAGCAGGCTGGGATGAGGAGCATCGTGTGCGGTCCCGGCAGTATCGAGCAGGCGCATCGACCCGATGAATGGATCGAACGCAGTCAGCTGACGGCCTGCGACCGCTTTCTCCGCGACATGACCCGTCGCGTCTGCCTTGCCGACACAGCGCCTCTTCCCACCAGTACAATGTGACGCCGGGTAGCCGCACATCATGGAGCCCCCCACGTCAGGTCGAGACTTTTCAGTCCGCACTACTCCTAAAAAGCGGTTATCCGAACAGCTACCTCCTACATCACGCACCCTTCCCTCTTTGCCTCTCGAACTGCCGCAACCAGACCTCTCTCCCTGGTGCGAAGGAAATGTCGGCATTCCCGGCGTGTATCGCCTGACCGCTGCCCTGCCTGGCCCGCACGTCGCCATCACGGCCCTCATGCATGGAAATGAGTATGCGGGAGCGATCGTTCTTGCCGACCTGCTCAGGCGCGGCTTCGTGCCCCGGCGCGGCACATTGTCGCTGATCTTTCTCAATCTGGCTGCATTCGCCCGCTTTTCTCCGCAAAACCCGATCATGTCCCGCTTTGTCGATGAAGACATGAACCGGCTATGGGACACGCCGTCTGCCAAGTCGGTATCACACTCCAGCGAACAGGCCCGCGTGCGCCAGCTTCTGCCTTATATCGAGACGATCGACAGACTTCTTGATCTGCATTCCATGTTATGGCCTGCCGACCCGCTCATGCTGGCGGGTCCGTCCGAAAAAGGCGTGTCTCTGGCGGCGTCCATCGGGACGCCTCCGCTCATCGTGGCGGATGGCGGACATCGCGCCGGACCGAGACTGATCGACATGACACACTTCACCAGCCCTCATTCCGCGGCGCAGGCCTGCCTGCTGGAGGCCGGTCAACACTGGACATGGACTGCTCTGAAAACAACTCAGGACACTGTCCGTCAGTTTCTTTCTGTTTCGGAAATGGACAAAGAGAGCAAACATTCTGAAGAACCACTTACGATTGCCGACGTCACGCACCGGATCACCGCTCACACGGGGCATTTTCGATTTATTCATCCCTTTGCAAGCGGTACTGTCATTCCAGCACGCGGCACACTGATTGCGCAGGACGGCCCGGATGAAATCCGCACCCCTTACGATCATTGCCTGCTGGTGATGCCAAACTTTCGGACTGCCCGAAATCACACGGCTGTAAGGCTTGCCCGTATCCGATCATGACAATGGCCTGAAAGAACTTCCTTCAGGCCATTGTCTTTTCGATTACTGCATTCTTTCCTGCGCAGACCGACCGGTTACGAGATTCTCGAACTGCTCGGGTGGCTGCGCCGTAATGCCGCCTGCCGGTTTGGGATAGTGCAGGTTACCATACTGCAAAACATCAAACGTCATTGTCTCGTCAGGAGTTGGCAGCAGCCTGTCATTCCAGCCACCTCCTGTTGAGCGGATCAGACCGACAACCGCCTGCTCGGCCCGAACAGCAACTTCGACTTCCGCAATACGCGCATCAAGAGCCGCTTCCTGTGCCACAATCGCCTCAAGATAGTTCGAGAGCCCACCTTTATAGAGCGTTATTGTCATGTTCTGCATGTCCATGGCCGTACCAACAGCACCCTTGAGACGCATATCCTCCTGACGTAGCAGGCGAACACGGGACTGTTCATCTTCCACTTCCCGGAATGCTGAGAGAATGGTGGAACGATAGGAATCCCGCGTCTCGCGATAGACCGACCATGAATATTGAAGTGCAGCACGCCGCAGACCGCCTTCAAAGATTGGCATCGAAGCCGAGGCCCCATAACTCCACATACTGTTGGCCAGTTTTGCGAGATCAAAACCGTTGGCGTTGAAACCACCATTCGCACGCAGGGAAATGTGCGGATAGAAGGCCGCCCGTGCGACACCAATCGAGCGATTGGCCTGCGCCATCACACGTTCGGCAGCAGCGATATCCGGACGTCTTTGCAGTAGTTCCGAGGGAACACCCAGAGACACATCCACAGTCCGAAACAAGAAATTATCACGTGGCTCAATATGAAAACTTTCCGGAGCTGTGTTGGCGAGAACCGCGATCGCATGTTCCGTCACCTCACGCTGTGCCCGCACATCCAGTTCGGCGGCCTGCGCCACGTACAGTCTGTTCTGTGCACGCGCAAGATCGAGACGGGGTGCAGCCTGATTGTCCAACTGCGTGCGCGTCATGTCCACTGCCTTGCCATAATAGGCAATGGACTGACGATAGATCGCATCCTGCGCATCATATCCTCTGAGAGCGATATAATCCGATGCAAGATCAGCAGCCAGACTCAAACGGACACCGGCAAAGTCAGCCGCCTTTTCCTGCGCTGCAAATTTTTGCATCCGCACCTGATTGCGGATTTCCGACCAGAAGTCAGGCTCCCAAGAAGCAAGACCGCCATAGAATTCGTCGGTCGCGGTTGTAGCCCCTTTATAGCGGAACAGCGCGTCGGCTGACTGCTTGTTGTCGGAGGCGCCAAATGCCAGTCCGAAATGCGGCAACAGGTCTGCTCGCGCCTTCATGACCAGCGAACGCGCCTGCACAAACCGTTCGGCTGCCGCCTGAAGATCCGCATTCTGCTCAACAGCACGTTGCTCCAGATCATCCAGTACCGGATCACCGAGAAGCGTCCACCAGTTGACCGGAATCTGAAGTTCGGCTGGCGTCGCTTTGGCAAAAGGCGTCTGACCGGTCCAGCTATCTGGCACGATAAAATGCGGGGCCTCGTAACGAGGGGCGAGATCGCATCCGGACAAAGCCGCAACCGATCCCAGAGCACATACTCCCGTCATGATCCGTTTCAGCACAGAAGGAGTTCTGATCGAAAGCTGGTTCATCCTTCGATCTCCTCATCTTCGCGCTCGTAGCCTTTGGCCGGAACCACAACGCGGACTTCCTGATTGTCCAGAAGATCGGCAGGAGGATTACGAATAATCCGATCACCCGGCTGAAGTCCGGAAATCACGTCCGTACGTGTGTCCGCCATTCTGCCAACCGTGATGGACCGGAAATGCGCGTGGTTGTCATTGGACACAACGGCCACTTGCATTCCAGCCTCCTGAAACACCAGTGTAGAAGTCGGAATCTGCCAGATGCCGCCTTCTGCGGGTGATGTCAGATGCACGGAAGCAAAAGTGCCCGGCCAGAGCAGATGGTCCGGATTATCAATCGTAAATTCCGTGACAGCCGTACGTGTGTTCGGGTCGTAACCTTTGGCAATGGTCAGAAATTGCGCTTTGAATGTCCGGTTCGGAAACTGGGGAACGGATACCGTAGCAGTGAGGCCCGGCTTGAGCATGTAGGAGAAAACTTCCGGCACAGACAGAAACAGTCGCATCTTGTGCATATCGGAAACAACGAACATCTGGTTCGCATCACCATTGGCGGAATGCTCGCCACCGCCAGCGCTGACATAATCTCCCACATTGATGTCACGGGATGTCACCACGCCATCAAAAGGAGCTACTACAGTCTTGAATTTTTCAAGAGCTGCAAAACGATCCAGATTATGTTGCGATGCCTGCATTTCAGCATAACCGGATTTCCGGTTGGCATCGGCTACAGAAACAGACTGTCCGGAGACAGCCTGAGACTGTGCCATTGCATGCCAACGGTTGGCACTGACGACAGTCAGATTATACTTTGCTGACTGAGCATCCAGATCCGCCTTCGCCTGTGCAAACTGGGCATCGAGACCGGGGGCATTGATGTCGGCCAGAACGTCTCCGGCCTTCACATCAGACCCAAAATCCTTATACCACATCTTTACGTAACCAGATGCCTGTGGATAGATCGGTGCCTGATACCAGGCGTCCACTGTCCCAGGCAGCGTCAAGGCTACAGTCTTTGCGCCGGGTTCCGGCGTGACAACCTCCACATCCGGAATGGCGCTGTGTTCAGTCACCCGCGCCACCTCATGATCGGCATGCATCCGTTCAACAATAACGTACCCTGAAGCCACAACAAGAACGCCAGCAACCAGAAGCAATCCGGAATATTTACGGATCGAGCGCGCCATCACACGGCCTCCTTACGAGAAGATTTTCGGCTGTAGAAAATTGCATAGACACAGGGAACAAAGAGAAGTGTCGAAATCGTCGCGACAATCAGCCCACCAATAACCGCCTTGCCCAGCGGAGCATTTTGGGAGTTGCTGATGGACATGGGCACCATGCCGACAATCATGGCGCTGGCCGTCATGATGACCGGACGTATCCGCCCATAACCGGCTTCCAGTGCCGCCTTCAGCGGCTCCCCATGGATCGCCAGCCTTTCTCTTGCGTAATCAACGACAAGGATGGAGTTGGCTGTCGCCGTTCCCATGCACATGATGGCTCCGGTCAGTGCCGGCACGGAGAGGTGCGTGCGCGTCAGGAACAGGCTCCAGGCAATACCGGCCAACGCCCCCGGCAGAGCCGAGATAATGATGAATGGATCAAGCCAGGACTGAAAATTGACGACAATGAGAAGGTAGATCAAAACGACGGACACGATCAGCCCTCCCACCAGCTCCTTGTATGCCGAGCTCATGGTCGTCGCCTGCCCTTCGACATCCACCACGGATCCCTGTGGCACGTCTTTTTTGGTCAGCTCCACTTCACGTTTGACAGCATCGAGCACGGAGCCGAGATCTGTGCCTTCTGCCGACACATAAATATCGAAAGCTGGCATCGAGTTATAATGGGAGACCTCTCCCGGCGTACCGATTGCCTTGATCCGGCTCATCGCCCCCAGAAGCTGCATAGATTTTCCGGATGGATCGCCATCGCCCTTGTCGATGGGAATGGTCAGCAGGTCATTATAATGCGTCAGCTGATCCTGAGAGACATACGTATTCAGCGTGAAAGTTACACCCATTTTTGGGTCGAACCAGTACTGCGGATCAACCTGGGAGCTTCCCGACAAAGTCATCAGTTCGTTGTCGGCAAGATTTCCTTCGTCAATCCCGGTAGCCTGTTCAAATGTGCGATCGCCTTCCACAAAGAGGGTTGGTGTGCGCATGGTCTGCTGAAGAGAAACATCGGCTGCACCAGAGATCTTTCTGATCCGGTTCGCCAGAACGACAGCATAGTTATAGCTTGCGCGAAGATCCGGTCCGCCAATCTTGACGTCGATTGGTGAAGGTGAACCGAAATTCAGGATTTTTGCTGTCAGATCCGCAGGCTGGAAGGTGAAGACCGTTCCGGGAAAACTCGCCGACAGACCACGGCGCAGGATGGCGCGATAATCCCAGACGGGAGACGCCTCATCCGTCAACGAAATCGTCAGATCGCAATCCTGAGCACCCAGTGTCGGAGTTGGAATGAACGCCTGATTATGCGCGCCTTCTGGTAATCCACAGTTGCTGACAACATCTTCCACTTTGTTGGGGAGAAGTTCTCCGATCCTGTCACTGACAAGTGTCGCAATACGGCCAGCCACCTCGATACGCGTACCCAAGGGTGTGCGCATGTGCATCTGCAACTGACCGGATTTGATTTCCGGGAAGAAGTCGCGCCCAGCCACAGTGTAAAGACCACAGGACAGAACGGAGATTCCAAGGAAAATACCCACGAAAACCGTTCTGTTCTGAATGAGCTTTCCCAGAAAGATGCCATAGGATTCACGGAATTTGGTGAATTTCTGCTCGAACCCTTTCTGGAATCGTGTGAAGGCATTGTTTCCATGCGGGAGCGCCTCATGCTCCTCACCATGCGCACCCGGATGCACATGCCCTGCGAAAAGATATTTCGCCATCGTCGGAACCAGTGTCCGCGAAAGAATGAAAGAAGCGACCATGGCGAAGATGATGGCTTCTGCCATCGGCATGAACAGCCAGCCGGCCACACCATCCAGCTCGAAAAGAGGCAGCCAAACGATACAAATGCAGGTGGTGGAAACAAATGTCGGAATGACGATCTGGTTAGCGGCGTCAATGATCGCCTCTTCCAGTTCCTTCCCCATTTCAAGATGCGTGTCGATATTTTCGATCATGACCGTTGCGTCATCAACAAGAATACCTACAGCCAGAGCCAGACCGCCCAATGTCATGACGTTGATCGTCTGTCCGACCCATCCAAGGCCGATGATCGAGCAGAGAATGGCCAGCGGAATCGACGTGGCAATAATCACGGTTGACCGCCATGACCCAAGGAACAGCAGAACAACCAGTCCCGTCAGCGCGGCGGCCGTCACCATTTCCCGCATCACGTCGTGAATGGAATCCTTCACGAAGCCGGATGCATCACTGAGAATACTGATTTTGACGCTTGATGGCAGCACCGCCTGAAGGCGCGGCATCATCTTTTTTACGTCATCAACGACATCCAGCGTGGAGGCTTCACCGCTTTTCATGACCACCATGATGACGGCCTGCTTACCCTTGACCAGAACACTGTTGCTCTGGGGATGGCCGCCTCGATAGACCTGTCCGACGTCACGGATATAGACGACTGCGTTGCCAACACGCTTGATCGGAATATCCGCGATATCATCAAGACTTCTCGGCGTTGCGTTTGTCTGCACCATCCAGTCTGTCGGACCGATCTTCTGATCGCCCGCCGGTCTGACGACGTTCTGATGGTCCAGCGCATTCTGCACGTCCATCGCCGACAGGTGATGCGCCTGAAGCTGCTGCTGACTCAGGGAAATCATGACAAAACTGTCCATACCGCCATAAGGCTGCGGCACGACGGCTCCCGGCACTGTCACCAGCAGGGAACGAATGCGGATAAAAGCCAGTTTCCACAAATCTGACGGTGTCATCACGTCAGATGTGAGTTTCAGCGTCACGACAGGCACCGAGGAAGCTTCCAGACGCATGATCATCGGGGCCGCAATATGTTGCGGTAGCTGCTGGATGACGGTCTGTGAAATCGCGGTGACATCGGCTTCCGCCGCACCGATATCCGTTCCCGGCTGGAAATAGATTTTCACGATTCCACGACCGTAATAGGAATCGGCTTCCATATGCTCGATCCCCTCCACCGTGGAGGTCACACCCTGTTCGAAATTGTACATGATGCGCCCTGAAAACTCTTCGGGCAGCATGCCGGAATAGGACCAGACGACTGCGATGGCCGGGATTCTGATATTTGGAAAAACGTCAGTTGGTGTCTTCTTTATTGAAAGAAAACCAAACATGACAATCAGAATTGAAAGAACAATAAAGGTGTAAGGCCGCCGCAGAGCGGTGACGACGATTGCATTCATCGAACTGCCTTGCGTTAAGAGAGCAGAAGCCTGTCACCGCACCGGAAGCGGCAGCGCAGATGACTGGCTGTCCGGCCACAGGAGCGAGTGGCGTCCAGACATCTTTTGACATATCCATCTTTTCGGAATGGCTGATATAAAATTCTTTTTTAAATATGAGGCGACGCGACCTTAAACCCTGCTTCTGGTGGCAGGGTCCGCCTTACAAGCATCATGTTTTTATTGTTTTAGCTCGTGCTGCTCATTTTTTTGACCAGTAGCCGGATGCGCTGCTCGACATCCTCGTGACTGCCGCCGAGCCTGCGATCAAGCCCAAGAACGACAATACCATGCACGGCTTCATACATCGTACGGGCGAGGACAGATCGTTCCTCCACTGTGACGGGCATATCGCCAGCGAAAAGCGTGGCGATACGGTCCAGCAGACTGTCGCGCAGAGCAAGATAATCAGACGGCAGTTCTTCCTGAGCGCTCCAGCGCAAGGCGAACAACGCCTCCCAGCGGTTCAGATGATCACGGGCATAGCGGAAATATCCCAGAGCCAGCGTTTCCAGCTTCTGTGATGGAGAGCCTGACATGTTTTCCGCTTCGGCAAACATGAAGCTTCCCATTTCCAGAAGCGTGCGGGCGTTCACTTCCAGAATCACATTATCCAATCCGCCGAAAAGATAACCGAGAGACCCCAGCGCGCAGCCGGCCTTTCCGGTCACAGCGCGCGCAGAGCAGGCCCGGAACCCATCTTCAATAATGATCTGTTCCGCCGCATCCGTGATGGCGCTTCTGAGCGCTTCCGGATCCTTGCCTTTTCGCGCCATGTTTCTCTCCCCTATTCGGCCGTCCTTATCCCTTATGACATGAGACACAAAAGAAATGAACGGCGTTCATTTTCTGATTGCATTACTGAACATCGTTCATTATGAACGATGTTCAGTAATAACACAACGACACGGAACCCATCCATGAGCACATCTCACCCCACCAACAGCATCACCGTTTCCTCAAGCTGGGTCATGTTCACCTGGATCAGCTTTGTGGTCGCCCTGCTCTCCATGGCAGTTGCCGTCATCTATATGCCGATGGAAAGCTGGCTCCGGGCCTATCTGGGGCTTTCGGGACTGTTTCTGGTGCAGTCTTCCATTTCCCTGTCACGCACCCTGCGCGATCAGGCAGAATCTGAAGCAGCCAAAAATTCATAGTGGCAATGGATGACATCCTGACGGCATCAGAAAATCGACTCAGGCACACCACTTCGTTATACGGGCACTCTTCTTCAACATAGTTTTCAAGGAAGCAGTCTGTGCAGTGCGAATGGCGTAGGTCTTACGACAGACTGGTTCCGATGCTGATCAAGGAACACTTCGGTAATCCCGGCGGTATGACCCGGCAGTTTCCTTACATGAAATCGACGTTTCCATGGAAAGACGAAGATTTCATCCTTACGGCTGAGGCGCTCGTCAACCCGAACAACAAATATCACGGCCTTGAACGACAGGCTCAGGAGTATCATCGGGTCGGATCATGGCAACTGGCGGGAGAATGTTGGCTGATTGCGGCAGGTTGGCGACGCAACATGATGGATGCCAATAACGAACAGCATGTGGAAGCGTTACAGTTTGCCCTGCGTCATGTCGAATATAACAGGGCGCTGGACGAGTGGAAAAAGAAGAAACTCAGCAGAAACGCCATGCCCTATCCCGAACTGTTCGGGCTTTCTGACGACTGACACTCCAATTTCATCAAAACTGTAGAAACACCTTAAAACACTCCGCCTTTCACCACCGCCATAAAAAAAGAGAGGCACAAAGGCCTCTCTTTTTCCGTAAACCCTACAGGCGGAAATCGTATTACCGCTTATAGATCGGGAACTTTGCACA
>NZ_DHNR01000012.1 GCF_002409645.1 Acetobacter sp. UBA5411 | reverse complement strand
GATCCATACTCCAATCAACGCAAGGAAAATGGAATCACAGAGCAGACCTCAATACCAGAGGGTTTTTCGAACCCTCCAATTGGTTCTAGCCCGCCGCGGGCAAGGAGTGTTTAAGGCCAATGTGCGACTGAACGAAAGACGGTGTCGTATAACTGGTGTATCAGATCCACGTTTTCTGATTGCCAGTCATATTAAACCCTGGCGTGACTGCACTGATCAGGAAAAACTGGATGGCTGCAATGGCCTGCTGTTGTCGCCACATGTTGATCGATTGTTTGACCGTGGTCTGATTAGCTTTGCCAATGATGGAACGTTACTGAAATCAGCCGTGCTACCGCCTGAAGTTTGGTCGGCTTGGGGCTTGGATAACATTATTAACGTCGGCGCATTTACGAATGCACAGGCGACTTACCTAGCGCTGCACAGAGAGGCAATTTTTAAAGGCTAATGAGGAGGGCTCGACTACTAGGACTTGTTAGGCCTTGATGTCGTCTGCTGTAGCAGCGATGAGGATGACGGAAAGAAAGGACGCGACTGCCTTTTCATATCGGGGCGCGACAGCCCCCACTCCTTGAGCCTTGCCCACAGGTTTTCGACCAGGTGCCAGTGTCTGTAATCCCACCTGAGACAGGCGACTTCCAGATCATCCTTTCCTGCCGGAATCACAGGACGAGATCCCCGGTCCCAGAGCTATTCACGGAATTTGTGCGAGGCATATCCGCGATCACAGACGACATAGGTCGGTGGGTATGGCAGATCGTCGAGCAGGGCATAAGCGGATGGCAGTTCATGCACCTGTCCGGGCGACAGTGTGAAGGGCAGTGCCTCGCCATGCTCATCACAAACAGCTATGCAGTCCGTTCTGTTATTCAAGACCTAACAGGCCCTCATTGGATAAGCCCATGGGCTCTGGCATTGTCATCTCGGCATCCGGCGAGACGGGGTATCTCGCGGTCCACCGATCGCAAGTATCATTGGTTGGTTTCCCCCGCACCTAAACTGAACATGCTGATATCTAAAAAAACTGCCCTTAGAGACGGCTTTTTTTTGCGTCTAAGTTTCCACCGCAGGACACACATAGGAAACAGATGAAAAGATAATCCGGCACAATTTTGTCGAAGGTCACATATGTATGATGAAAGAATAGGGCGTTCTGTCGCCTATTTCGGGCTATCATTCTGGGCTTGTCGAGTCAGGACAGTCTGCCCCTCTACTGTCCATATCAGGAGATGCACAAACAGTCATGGCCGCAGATGAACTTACAGGACTGATCAGATATCTCAATCAGGAGGACTGGCAGGACTGCTTCAGCGAAGTGCTTGGCGATCACATCGGTCCGGTGCTGGAATCGGGAGACATCACCTTCGAGGATCTAGCGGAGATGATCGGTCCCGACGTTGCCATGACGTTGTGGGGCTGTGCTTTCGAGGATTTTCTTGGGCTGGATTGGGATGATGGCCGGAACTTCGTGGACGTTTACCTCAAGCGTCGGGGTTGGAAGGAAGGACCACGTAATAGCGCCTATATGCGCGCTCTCAAGACTTCGGTCATGAGTCTGTATGAAGTCTCGGACATCAAACCCGGCCAGAGCCTGATGGCGCGTGACCTGCTACGGGGTGGTGATCCGATTCTGGTGCATGATGGCACGGCCACCCGGACACTCAGACAGTGGGACCGGATTGCAGCGCGTCTCGTGCCGTCCGATGGAAAGACCATTCTGGCAGGCGGGCTGCTCGCTTATTCATGGGGCGCCTGCGCAGCTCTGGCTGCGAACCTTTACAGAGTTCTGCGGAAAAGACAGGGCAAGACGGAGTTTCCAAAAATCGATACGCAGACGCTGCGTGAACTTGCGCCGACGTTCACGCTGACCTGGCTGTTCCGGACGCTGGAGGACATGGCCCGGCAGATGGACGGTCCAGCGCTGTTCAATGGGGACGGAGAGGATCTGGTCTTCTATGAAGTGTGTTTCCCGCTGACAAACGGCGTGACGCAGAAGACGGTGGCGGATGTACTTGACGGGATCACGGCCCTGAGGCCGGAGAACCGGTCGTTTTGGAACTGGTTGAAAGAGCCGATGAGCGATCCCGTGCAGAAGGCTGGACGGGATGAAAACGGGAAGTTCCTGCGCACAGAGATGGATGATGGCACGATCGTGCTGGGTACGCTGGACCTGAAGGGGCGCCAGTTGCGGCTGCAGGTGAATTCGAAAGAGCGTGCCGAACGTGGCCGTGCCATGCTGCAGGCTGGTTTGGGAGATCTCGTGCGCGCGCCGCTCATGCAGATCATGACGCCGGTGCAGGCGATGGAAGATCGGGGAACGCAGGGGCGGGAGGCTTCGCCAGAGCTGCAGATCCCGCCCGAGGAGGAAGCCCGGATTATTGGGCGGATGCTGGAGCGGCACTATCGGCAGGTGCTTGATGAGCCTGTTCCGGCTCTGGGAGATATGACGCCGCGTCAGGCCGTCCAGACGGCTTCAGGACGTAAAAAAACGGTTGCCTGGCTGAAAGGGATCGAAAACGTCACAGCCCGCGCCCAAGGGAGTGGCGGCGCCATGGCCGCTTATGATTTCGGTTGGATGTGGCACGAGCTCGGACTCATAGAACTCCGGAAATAGTCCGAGTGCGCCTTCATTTCGGACGGCAAGGTAAGAATTGAGTTTGGGGCTGGCATAGGTAAGCCAATAAAAGCTTGATATGGCATATGAAAGCACGTCGTCGCAGCCGTCCGGTATTTGCTACCCAAAGATGCCTTCTGGCGCACTTCGTTGCGGGCACACCCGCGCGGAGTGCTGCGGAAATTGTCGGCGTCAATCGCAATACAGCGACTCTGTTTTACCATAAGCTTCGGGAAATCATTATCGCGCATAATGCTCTGGAAGCGCCCCTTGAAGGAGAGATCGAAGTCGATGAAAGCTATTTCGGCGGACATCGCAAAGGTAAAAGAGGGCGAGGTGCTGTAGGAAAGGTCGCCGTTTTTTGGGCTACTCAAGTGTGGCGGCCGCGTCCATGCAGTCATGATCCCCGATGCGGGAAGCCGGATGCTCATGTCGGTCATTCGAAAGAAAATACGGCCAGTTTCAACTGTTTATTCAGACGCATGGCATGCATACAGGATGCTTGATATCTCCGAATTTCGCCATGAACGGATCAATCACGCCACGCGCTTTAGCGAGGGGCGGAACCATATCAGTGGCATTGAGAACTTTTGGAGCCAGGCGAAGCGGCGTCTCGTCATTCTGGCGAATGTCCTGTTACGCAATGACAGGTGGAGGGATCGAAGAACC
>NZ_DHNR01000013.1:1231-3470 GCF_002409645.1 Acetobacter sp. UBA5411 | reverse complement strand
CTCCGTCGCCGAACTCGGCTATCAGTTTTGTTTGGCCGCAAGGCCATTTCACCGGCCTGCGCTTCACCGTTGGGCTGCCTATGGCCGCCAATCACGGCGATCCTACGATTGCACAGCCACCACTGAACATGACGAGCATGTTCTGGACCTGGCAGTCAGGATATCGTTTTTTCACGCTCGACATCACGATGATTCCGAAGCCTGGCGACAAAGCGCGACCGCACGGCTTCCCTGTCCATATCGGGAGCACCGGCTGTGAGTCCGCCAGCGCAGTCGAGGCGCCGAAGGGCGCGTGCACGGCCTCGAACCTCGTCATGGTCACGCTGCCGGAGTTCGATCCGGCGCATCAGACCGTGAAGCTCGACATAAGTCGACTGCTCGCTCTGAGTAATGTCAGCACCAACCAGATTAATAGTGCGCCAGGTTGCATGTCTGGACCGGACGACAAGGATTGCGCAGGTGTGTTCCGTGAGTTCGGCCTGCCATTCGGATCAGAGACCTCTCCGCCGGCTCAGTCGGTATTTCGGGGTCGATAAGATGCGCACGTTATTTCGCAAAGTTCTCCAGATGGCCCTTCTGGGTGGGGGGGCGCTGCTTCTATCGGCCGCAACCCGGCCCACGACGTGGCATTGGGACATCCCCTCCTGGGCGCCTGCGCCAGTCGTCCCGTCCGACAATCCGATGAGGGCAGAGAAGGTCGCACTGGGGCGGCGGCTGTTTTATGACAAACGGCTATCGGAGAATGGGACGCTCGCCTGCGCGTCGTGCCATCTCCAGAAACTGGGCTTTGCCTCTGGTGTCCCGACGCATGTAGGCGCGCATGGCGAGCCGGGACTACGCACGCCGATGCCACTGGCGAACGTAGCCTATCTGCCGAGCTACACCTGGGCCAATCCACAGCTCACCACTCTGGAAAAGCAGATGCTGATCCCGATGTTCAGCGACCAACCGGTCGAGCTGGGCATGGGCGGCCAGGAAAAGGTGCTTTTCGCCCGGCTCTCGGATGATCCCTGCTATGCGCGCCTGTTCCGTGTCGCCTTCCCCGAGGCGAAGGGCGCGATCACACTCTCCACGGTCACGAAGGCGATTGCATCCTTCGAGCGCACGCTGCTGTCCTTCGACAGTCCCTACGACCACTCGCTGCATGGCGACAAGACGGCGCTGTCCCCGGCCGCGCAACGAGGCGAGGCGCTCTTCTTCGGCGAGAAGCTCGAATGTTCGCATTGCCATAATGGCCTGAATCTGACCGACAATATCCGCGCGGCTAACATGCCCTTTCCAGAAACAGGCTTTCACAATACCGGCTTGTATAACGAGGACGGCAAAGGGGCCTATCCTGCCAGTGATCACGGGCTGCGGACAGTGACAGGCAATGCCGAGGACGAGGGGAAATTCCGCACGGAAAGCCTGCGCAATGTGGCTCTGACGGGTCCATATATGCATGATGGCTCCATCGCTACGCTGCACGACGTGCTGGCAGCACATTACTCGAAGGGAGGTCGGTCGGCGACAGGGCCACACGGAGAGAACCCGTTGCGCGACCAGTTCATAGAGCCGTTCGATATCAGCGAGGCGGAGATCGCGGACGTGATCGCCTTCCTGAACTCCCTGACGGATCAGAGCTTCATCACCAACCCGGCGTTCTCAGATCCGGGAAAGACCTGCCCTTTGGCTCTGCCCTCAGCCTCTCCCTCTGGTAAAGGCGCACAATGATGACTTCGCGACTAGTGTACGGCTTATCGCATCTTAGCAACTCCGCCATGTCATCAGGCGTCGATATGGTATCTGGATCTGGTGTCTTCGTCTTCGATTCTTCGGGTAAAGACTATATCGACGCGGTGTCGGCACTGTTTTGCGCCACGCTCGGCTTTCATAATGAACGCCTGATCGAAGCCGCCACACGCCAGATGCGAGAGCTGCCAGTCTATCCCACCGCGCTAAACCGGACGGTCCCTGTCGTCCACGCGCTTGCGGACGCGCTCAGCGCGGCAGCGCCGATACCGGACGCTCACGTTCTTTTCGCCACAACCGGATCGGAAGCTATCGAAACTCTCATTAAAACGACTTGGTATATCAATAAACAACGAAATCCAAAACGGCATAAAATAATCACGCGTCGGGGGAGCTACCATGGATCGACGATATTTGCCACGAGACTTGGCGGGATCGAAAGCATTATCAATTCATTCGATCTGACGGGTGACGATATTCTGTATGCTGCGCAACCCCGCTGGCCACG
>NZ_DHNR01000013.1:447-989 GCF_002409645.1 Acetobacter sp. UBA5411 | reverse complement strand
CTCTGCGAGCCAGTCTCGATTGCTGGCGGCATGTACCCAGCGCCGGAAGGATATTTTGAAGCAATACGCAACGTCTTGTCGATGCGCGATATTCCTCTTTATTTCGATGAAATCGTGACGGGCTTCGGTCGAACCGGAAAGATGTGGGGAAGCCAGACCGTCAACCAGACGCCCGACTGCCTCGTCGCATCGAAGGGGCTTTCAGCGGCCTATCAACCGATTTCGGCGGTCGTCATGAATGATGATTTTCACTCCGCATTGGTGGACTGCTCGATTATGCACCATGGGTTTCATCATGGCGGCACATATCACGCACATCCTGTTGCCGCTGCCGTCGCCCTTGAAACGCTAAAAATCTATGAGGATGAAAGAATAGTAGATCATGTGCGGGATATTTCAGAACATTGGATAAAGATGATTTCGAAACTTGCGGCACACGAACTGGTCCGATCCACACGGACAATCGGATTATTAAGCGCGATTGAAGTCGGATTCCGTAGCTACAGGGAGCTTGATTTCCGAAATGATGAGAAGAGAGACAT
>NZ_DHNR01000013.1:0-250 GCF_002409645.1 Acetobacter sp. UBA5411 | reverse complement strand
CCTCTCATTATTTCTAAAAAAGACATTGATGAGCTTGAGCAACGCATGACGAAAGCTTTCAATACTATTCTGTTTTCAACAGCATAGCTGCGTCGAAGGTATCCTTTTCGTTGGTCAATAAGAGACTTTTTTCTCTGAAAATATTTGTCTTTCTGCTGTAATTCACACCAAGCAAGGAAAGTAAACATGACTTCTATCCGTAAAATCGTTGCCTCTATGTGTCTCGCAGGGAACTTCGTTCTGCAGATGG
>NZ_DHNR01000001.1:80643-103015 GCF_002409645.1 Acetobacter sp. UBA5411 | reverse complement strand
GAAAGTACAACCCTCAGGCGTCACACTCAGGGCTTAACTGGCGACACGCCGTAGCCAACCCGTCCCACAAAGATTCAGTGATAGTTTTGTGACAGGACTGATCGTTGCACTTCTGAAATCTGTTGAAAGTGTCTCATGCGACTGATTTTGCACTCTCTTCACATCCATCCCGTGAAAAGCCTGCATGGTCTTTCAATGCGGGAACTTTTGCTCTGTCCATGGGGACCGGAAAACGACCGATGCTGGATGATCGTTGATCATGATGGGCAGTTCATTACCCAGCGGAAGTATCCGGTGATGGCGACACTGCACGTCACAGTCACGATGGAGGGGCTGCGTCTCACTCACGATGGTCAGCCGGAACTGATGGTCAAGCGACCTGCGGAGCCGGCACACCCTGTCATGGTCACGGTATGGAAGGACACGGTTCAGGCTCTCGATGCGGGCGATAACACCGCGCAATGGCTCTCGGAAGCGATCGGTCTGCCCTGCCGTCTGGTTTACATGCCCCATCCGGAGCACGACCGCCGTCGCCAGTGGCAGGATCTGGCTTTTACAAACTCGTTTTCCGACGGCTTTCCTATTCTGGTCACAACGCTGGCCTCGCTCGATGATCTGAACAGCCGTCTGGCTGCACCGGTCCCAATGGACCGGTTTCGTCCCAATCTTGTCGTGTCCGGCGCGGAAGCGTGGGAAGAAGATCGTTGGGCGAAGATACGGATTGGCGGCTCTGAACTCAGTCTGGTGAAGCCCTGCTCACGTTGTGTGATGACAACCGTGGATCAGGATACGGGCGTCATTCCTGACCGGAAAGAGCCCTTGGCCACTCTGGCTCTTTTCAGAAAGCAGGAAGGCGGCGTTATGTTCGGCCAGAATGCGCTGGTGGAGCAAACGGGGACGGTTGCTGTGGGAGATGAAGTGGAGATTCTGGAGATGCAGCTAGCTTCGGTCGAGCGTTCTGGCTCTTTGTAACGACTGGGTGGATCGCAAACCGCGAGCGTGTTTTGCGGAGCTTTGCACCGGCCCTACAAAGGGACACAGTCCCTTTGATCCCGGCTTGTTGTATTTTACCTGATCAACAGAGAAGCTTTCTCTACCCCTCAGCCGCGTGTCGCCATCCGGACAGCATCCTCAGCCGCACGGAACAGCGCCCTCGCCTTGTGCTTTGTTTCCGCACATTCCAGTTCCGGCACGCTGTCAGCCACGACACCACATCCGGCCTGCACGTACATCATGCCGTCTTTCACGACCGCCATACGCAGACCGATGCAGGTATCCATGTCACCGCCCGCACCGAAATACCCGATGCACCCGGCATAGGTCGCGCGGCGGGTGCGCTCTACCTCGTCGATGATTTCCATCGCACGGATCTTGGGTGCGCCCGTCAGCGTGCCTGCCGGGAAAGCGGCGACAAGAGCGTCGAGAGCATCGAGTTCCGGCTTGAGCATCCCCTCGACATTCGAGGAAATATGCATGACGTGACTGAAACGTTCGATGATGAACTTCTCCGTCACCTTCACCGAACCAGTGATACTGACACGACCGACATCATTACGGCCGAGGTCGATCAACATGAGATGCTCGGCGCGTTCCTTCTCGTCGGCCAGCAGTTCTTCCTCAAGACGCTTGTCCTCTTCCGCATCCGCACCACGCGGACGGGTTCCGGCCAGCGGACGCACCGTCATCTTGCCATCACGCAGACGGACAAGGATTTCCGGTGACGACCCGACGAGAGAGAAACCACCGAGATTCAGGTGGAACAGGAACGGCGCAGGATTGATCCGGCGCAGGGAACGATAGAGCGCGAGCGAGGACAGGCCGAACGGCGTCGAGAAACGCTGGCTTGGGACAACCTGAAACGCATCTCCGGCGGCGATATAGTCCTGAATACGCCGGACCACATCTTCAAACTCTGCCTCCGTGTAGGTGGAGCGCGGCGGCTCAAGCGCCTCCACTTTCGGCTCCTGCGGCACCGTCAGCGGGGCGGCGAGACGGGCCTGAGCCTCGTGGATCAGTTTGCTGGCGCGATCAAAGGCTGCGTCTGGCTGATCGTCTGCACGCGGCCTGATTGGTGCGGCAAGGATCAGTTCGTCCGTGACCGTGTCAAAAATGACGAACAGACCGGGGCGCATAAGGATGGCTTCGGGCAAACCGAGATCATCCACCGGCGCATTGGGCAGGCGCTCCATCTGGCGCACCATATCGTAGCCGAGATAACCGAACACGCCTGCCGTCATCGGCGGCAGGCAGTCATCGAGTTGCAGACGGCTTTCGTTGATCAGCTTGCGCAGGCTGTCCAACGGCGTTTCGGAAACCGGCTCATACGCATCGGCATCGGTCATCGCATTCCGGTTGATCGACGCCTTGCCATCATGACAGCGCCACAACAGGTCCGGCTTCAGGGCGATGACGGAATAGCGCCCCCGGCTTGCGCCGCCTTCGACGGATTCCAGCAGCAGCGTATTGCGCCCATCCGAGCCGTCCATCGCAGCAAGCCGCATATAGGCGGCGACGGGGGTCAGCAGGTCCGCGGCGTCAACGGCGAAAACGACGCTGCTTTCGCCACGCGCCCAGGCTGCTGCGCAATCCGAGCGGGAGGGAGAATCAAGAGTGGCGAGACGCATTACGAACCATCTCCAAAGCCGGCCTCGCTCATGGCCGCACGCGCACCGGCAGCAATGATTTTCGGCTTGTAGCGCTCACCGAGGCTCTGAATGAACGCGGCCGTCATGTCGGACGACAGCGACTCAGTCATGCCATCCCGCACACGACCGATACCGATTGCGTCGGACTTCGGATCAGGATGCCGCACGGCCGTAACAGTGGCTACAATGAAGCCCTTGTCGTCCTCGACCATAACGCTGCGCCCGACAGGCATCCGCAGGGCGATACCCATCAGATCACGCGGCAGGGTTTCGACAGGACGGGCACGCGACACCATCACGTCCTTCTGTAGATCGCTGCCTGTGGGGGCGACTGCTGACACACCACCCTTCTGGCCAGCGGCAACATAGAGCGCGGTCGCCGCCTCATTGGCCTCGTGATGACGGGCTTCCTCTTTCCATGCCGCCAGAACCTTGTCCTTCACAGCGTCATAGGGCTGCGGCTGGCTCGGTGTGATGTCATCGACGGAGACAGCATACCAGCCAAGGGATGCGGGAGGCTGTCCCTGACGAGGCTGCGTCTTCGCTTCAATCAACTGAGGCGCTGCTCCTTTAGCCTGCTCGAACACCTTTGCGACAATGGCGTCACGCAGTTCGCCAGAGGCCGGAAGAGGTGCAGACGTGCCATCCTTGGTCATGCCTTTCGCATCCAGAAAGCCTGCCGCCGGGGCCGCGCCAAGATCGGCAGGGATGGTGTCCATTCCACCTCCGGCCAGCGCATCCTGAAGTTTCGGCACGCTGGCGCTGACCATGGCCGGTCCCTTCACCTTCGCGATTTCATCGCGCAGCGTCGGTTTCGCATCGTCAAAGCTCTGGGCGTGAGGCGGCGTCACTTTTATCACGCGGAACACGACCCATCCGGTGTCGGTCTTTTCCGGCCCCTGAATGCTGCCCTGCTCTGCTCCGAAGACCAGTTTCTGAAGTGTGGCTGAAGGCAGCACGCTCGGACGGGCATCGTTGAATTCAACGGCTGCGCTGTTCTTCGCGGAGGTCTGAAGCTGGTTCCAGTCGGCTCCACCTTTCCAGAGCGTCATCACAGCCTGTGCGGCAGCCTGATCGGACGATGTCACAAGCTGTACGCTACGCAGTTCGGGCTGATTGAAGCGCTCTTTCTGCGCGTCATAAAGCTGATGAAGTTCTTCATCCGTCGGAGGCGCCTGATTGGCGACGGTCTCCGGTGACAGCACCACAATACGGGCATGACGGTATTCCGGGCTGCGGAACATCCACGGATGGTTGTCGTAAAAACGCTTCAGACTCGCCTCATCCGGCGCGGTGGGCTCAGCCTGTGAAGCAAAAGGAACCCGGAGCACGTCCAGCACATGCGTCTCGGTCTCGAACCCGTAGGTGCGGTTGACCACAAGATCCGACACATGCGCGCCGGTGGACAGCGGCTCCATAACGGCGCGGGCAGTCAGATCGTCACGCACCAGCCCAATGAGGCGCTGCTCGGTCATGCCGGCATTGGCCAGAGCCGAGTTGAATTTCTGACGGTCGAACTGACCGTTCTTGCCCTGAAAATAGGGCATGCCGAAAATCTCATCACGCACAGCGCTGTCCGGCACCTGAATACCGTAATCCTTCGCCGCTTCCAGCACCTGTGCCTGCCCGACCAGCCGCTGAAGAATCTCATTGGCCATCGGCTGACGGACGTTGGCGGGAATATGCGCCACGTCCGGCATCCCCATCTGCTGGGCGATGCGGGGCATTTCCGCCTGCAGAGCCGCCGCGAAATCACGGGTGGTAATCTTCTGGGAGCCGACCTTGGCGACGATAGCGGGATCGTCGGCCATATTGGTCAGCACATCGCCCACACCCCAGCCCACGAAGGCCAGAAAGATGACGATGGCGAGGATACGACCAAGCCAGGATTCAACAACAAAGCGGCGGAGGAAGGAAATCATACAGTCACGGGTCCGCGAATAAAGCAGAGGTGGATAGACGGCCGGGTGCCGTATCCGGGCGCAGCACCATATTCATACCATCCCGACTTGACCAGAACCGGGACAGACTCTCGGCCAGAATGGTCTCCTTCTTGCGTGGCCGGACCCCGATGGGGTAGCCATGCATCCCAACAGGTGGGATCAAGTCCCACAATCACCCGGAGAGGCCGGAGCAGCACCGCAAGGCGCCCTGACCGAACATCACAGGAGAGACGTTCCGATGAGCACGCCCATCATTGTCGGCAACTGGAAGATGAACGGCCTGAGCGCCGACTCCGTCGATCGCGTAAAGCAGATCACCGCAAGTCTGGCGGCGCAGCCGGTCTCAGGCGCCGAAGTGGTGGTGTGCCCGCCCTTCACGCATCTGTCCCTCGTCCATCAGACTCTAAACGGCTCGAGCGTCGCTCTGGGCGCGCAGGACTGCCACAAGGACGACAAGGGCGCTCACACGGGCGACATCGCGCCGTCCATGCTTACGGATGTCGGTGCAACCCATGTCATTCTCGGTCATTCCGAGCGCCGCCGTGATCATGGCGAAGTGGACGAGACCGTGCGTGAGAAAGCTGTCTCCGCCGCAAAGGCAGGCCTGACACCAATCGTCTGCATCGGTGAGACCGAGGATCAGCGTCAGTCCGGCGAGGCGGAAGACACGATCGGCTGGCAGATCAAGGGCTCCCTTCCGGATGGTTTCACCGGCATTGTCGCCTATGAGCCGGTCTGGGCTATCGGCACAGGTCTGGCAGCGACGCCGGACGACATCAAATCGACGGTCGCCTTCATCCGTGCGGAGCTGGTGCGTCAGTTCGGCGATGCTGGCAAATCCCTGCGGATTCTGTATGGTGGCTCCGTGGATGCGGGGAATGCTGCCTCGATCCTTTCCATCCCGGACGTGGCCGGTGCTCTGGTCGGAGGCGCCAGCCTGAAGCCGGACGCTTTCCTGTCCATCATTCGCGCCGTCCCCACGGCCTGAGACGTCCCCGTTTCAGTCCCTGGTTTTTCTGACCTCTCGACCGGATAGTCCATGACCACCGCCCTGCTGATCCTTCATCTTCTTGTCACCGTCGCCCTGATTGCTGTCGTGCTCATCCAGCGCAGCGAGGGAGGCGGTCTCGGCATCGGCTCGTCGCAGGGCATGGGCTCCTTCATGTCCGGTCGCGGCACGGCGAATCTGCTGACCCGCACAACTGCCGGGCTGGCGACAGCATTCATGCTGTTGTCCCTCATGCTGGCTGTGCTGAATCGCGGTGCGGTTTCAGGTGGCAGCGGCCACGATATCCTCGCTGCTCCACCACCAGCGGCATCAACTGCACCAGCAGCTCCTGCAGCGACCACTCCGGCTCAGCAGAATCAGCCTGCGGATGCATCGGGAACCGCCCAGCACCCGTAACGCCCGGTTTCTCCATTTCGGTTTCAGACGAAGCGCAGGAGTTCACTCTTCTGCGCTTTTGTTTTGGCAGCGCCGGACCGCTCTTCATTTTCCAAAAATTGCGTCTCTGTCCGTCATCATTGCCTGACAAGGAAATGATCTGTTCCGGAGAAAATCATCTTCCGGAGACACGAAGGCAATTCAGCCCTTCCCTCCCCCTACCCGCTCAGTGTAGGGAGACCTTCCATGACGCGGTTCGTATTTATCACCGGTGGTGTGGTCTCTTCTCTTGGCAAGGGAATCGCTTCTGCGGCTCTTGCTGCCCTCCTTCAAGCTCGTGGATACAAGGTCCGGCTGCGCAAGCTTGACCCGTATCTGAACGTCGATCCGGGCACGATGAGCCCGTATCAGCACGGCGAGGTCTTCGTCACCGACGATGGTGCCGAAACGGATCTTGATCTCGGCCATTATGAGCGGTTCACCGGCGTGAACGCCACGCGCGCCGACAACACCACGACAGGTCGTGTCTATTCGGAGGTCATCGCCCGTGAACGGCGCGGCGATTACCTCGGCGGAACCGTGCAGGTCATCCCGCACATCACCGACGCCATCAAGGAGCGCGTGGTCGCCGATACCGAGGGGCTGGATTTCTGCCTCGTGGAAATTGGCGGCACAGTCGGTGATATCGAGAGCTTGCCCTTTCTGGAATCCATTCGTCAGCTTCGCAAC
This sequence comes from Acetobacter sp. UBA5411, assembly GCF_002409645.1. Classification (GTDB taxonomy): domain Bacteria; phylum Pseudomonadota; class Alphaproteobacteria; order Acetobacterales; family Acetobacteraceae; genus Acetobacter. Next base: position 96,314 of record NZ_DHNR01000001.1, on the reverse strand, counting down.
GACCTCGGTGTCGAGAACACCATGGTCGTGCATCTCACGCTGCTGCCGTGGATTCCGACTGCGGGCGAACTCAAGACCAAGCCGACGCAGCATTCCGTCAAGGAGCTCCAGAACGTCGGACTTCAGCCGCAGATTCTTCTGTGCCGTTGTGACCGTCCGATCCCCGAAAATGAGCGTCGCAAGATCGCGAACTTCTGCAATGTCCGTCCGCAGGCCGTCATCGCGGCGCGTGATGTCGACACGATTTACGAATGCCCGCTGTCCTATCATGCGGAAGGTCTGGATACGGAAGTTCTGCGCTATTTCGACCTGCCTTACGATCAGGAACCCGATCTGTCCGGCTGGAAGAAGATTGTCGAGACCATCCGTGAACCTGCTGGCGAAGTACGGATTGCCGTGGTCGGCAAATACACGGCCATGCTCGATAGCTACAAATCACTGAATGAAGCTCTGCTCCATGGCGGTATCGCCAACAATGTCCGGGTGAAGCTGGACTGGGTGGAAGCCGAAACGTTCGAGAAAGACCCGGCCAAGCTGAGCTGTCTCGACGGTGTGGACGGTATTCTGGTCCCCGGTGGGTTCGGGGAGCGTGGCGCAGGCGGCAAGATCGAAGCCGTGCGCTATGCCCGTGAGAAGAACATTCCGTTCCTTGGCATCTGCTTTGGCATGCAGATGGCTGTCATCGAGTGCGCCCGCAATCTGGCAGGCATCCCCGACGCTACTTCCACCGAGTTCGGCCCGGCCAAGGAGCCTCTGGTCGGTCTGATGACCGAGTGGGCGCGTGGCAATGAAATGCTGCGCCGTCGTGAAGGTGGTGAACTGGGCGGAACGATGCGCCTTGGTGGCTATCCGGCGAAACTGACGGAAGGCTCCCGCGCGGCGGACATTTACGGCACGACCACCATCCGCGAGCGTCATCGTCACCGTTACGAAGTGAACGTCCATTACCGTGACAGGATCGAGGCAGCTGGCCTGAAATTTTCAGGCCTGTCCCCGGATGGCATTCTGCCAGAGGTGGTCGAATATCCGGATCACCGCTGGTTTGTCGCCGTACAGTATCATCCGGAACTGATTTCCCGCCCCTTCGCACCTCACCCGCTCTTTTCCGGGTTCATCGGTGCGGCGGCTGACAAGGCGAAAGACGCGTGAGCCTCCAGCAGACAGTCCTTCTTGGTGATCTGGAAATCGGCAACAGCCTGCCGCTGGTGCTGATTGCCGGTCCCTGTCAGATCGAATCTGCCTCCCACGCCATGGATACGGCAGCGGCGCTGGCGGAAATCTGTGGCGAGGCCGGGATCGGGCTGATCTACAAAAGCTCTTACGACAAGGCCAACCGCAGCAGCATCGGCTCGCAGCGTGGCATTGGCATGGACAAGGGTCTACAGATCCTTTCCGACATCCGTGAGCAATTCCGCGTGCCGGTGCTGACGGACGTGCATGCTCCAGAACAGTGTGCACCTGCAGCTCAGGCTGTGGATGTGCTCCAGATCCCGGCGTTTCTTTGTCGTCAGACAGATTTGCTGCTGGCAGCGGGTGAAACCGGTGCTGCGATCAACGTGAAGAAGGGACAGTTTCTTGCACCATGGGACATGACCCATGTGGCCAAGAAAATCGCTTCAACCGGCAATGAGCGGATCATGCTTTGCGAGCGTGGCACCAGCTTCGGTTACAATACGCTGGTCAATGATATGCGCTCGCTGCCCATCATGGCAGGCACCGGCTATCCGGTGGTGTATGACGCCACGCATTCCGTGCAGCAGCCGGGCGGACTGGGCACAGCATCGGGTGGACAGCGCGAGTTTGCGCCCATTCTCGCGCGGGCAGCCGTGGCGATTGGTGTTGCGGCCGTCTTCCTTGAGACCCATGAAAATCCCGATGCAGCGCCAAGCGATGGGCCGAACATGATCCCGCTAAGGGAAATGCCCGCCGTTATCCGCAAGCTTCAGGCGTTTGACGCACTGGCCAAGACGGCGGCGGGTGAGTGATTTTTCGACTCTCTTGAGCGCCAGACAGTTTCAGCAACCTGCTTAATCAAAGGGAAGTTTTTGGAGGTCGCCTTTTTTCAAAAAGGCGACGTTCTCTGAAGCTTTTTCAAAAGGCTTCACCAAAAACTTCTCTCTGACGTTAGTGCGCCTTGCCGAGTTTCGCGCCAGCCGTCTTCAGCTGCGTCGTAAACTTGGAAAAGTTGGCGGCAATCCGCTTTTGGACGGCTGAACTACCCTCCTGAATATGCTCCATCTTCGTCTTGGCTTCGTTGCTGATGACCGTCTGCTGACGGGTCGCTTCCTTGGCTACGCACGCATTGTAGGTACGGGCAGCCTTCTCATAGCTGGCAGCCTTGTCCACGCTGGCGTTGTAGCGATCAACGCTGGACACATCGAGCGTCGGGGCTGAAGGCTCAGCGCCACAACCGGAAGCCGTCCAGAGACCTTCCGCGTGCGCCGAAGCGCCGAACAGCATCAGGGAAGCCGCAGCACAAATTGCAAACGTCGTTTTCATACGTGTTCCTTCCGGTCTGAGCCGGATTCTGTTGGCATGATCGGCAGGAGACTGGCCTCATTTGTTGATTCGGACCAGTCCTGCCCAACCATGAGCCTATGCGGCGAAGTCGCGGCTTTTTCAGGGCAGAAAACGCACAAGCTTTCCAAGCGGCTCGCCAAGGATCTCGTCTTCGCGCATCACGATCTTTCCTCGGACGATTGTCGCTTTTGGCCAGCCCTTGACCTCTTTGCCATCGAACGGCGACCAGCCTGCAGGGGTGGCGATCCAGTCATTGGTGATCCGGCGCTCGGCTTTCATATCCACAAGCGTGAAGTCAGCATCATAACCGACTGACAGGCGGCCTTTCGCCATCATGCCATACACGCGGGCCGGACCAGCAGCCATCACGTCCACCAGACGCGTGAGCGAAAGGCGGCCTGCGTTCACGTGATCCAGCATCAGTGGCACGAGCGTCTGCACGCCCGTCATGCCGGACGGACATTCAGGCCACGGTTTGGCTTTGGCTTCCAGCGAGTGCGGCGCGTGATCGGAAGAGACCACATCGACCATCCCGTTCTGCAGGGCACGCCACGCTGCTTCGAAATGCCGCTCTTCACGGATGGGTGGATTCATTACGGCCAGATTCCCGAGTTGGTCGTAACATTCCGGGGCGATCTGCGTCAGATGGTTGGCCAGCACTTCCGTTGTGACGAGATGACGATAGCTCTCGAGGAACTTGAATTCCTCTTCCGTGGAGGTGTGCAGGATATGCACCGGCCGCCCCGTTTTCACGGACAGCGCCGTGATGCGACGCGTGCCGAGAAAGGCACACTCCGGATCACGCCAGATGCTGTGATTGCAGCACGGCATGCCGGTCTGACCGAATTGGGTTTTCCGGGCGCGCAGACGGTATTCGTCCTCGGAATGAAAAGAGACACGACGATGACCGTGGCGCAGAACGGCCTCAATCCCCTCGTCATCCTCGATCATCAGATTGCCAGTAGAAGATCCGGCAAACACCTTGATGCCGCAGACACCGTCAAATTTCTCAAACTCACCAAGATCCTTGGTGTTTTCACGTGTTGCACCAACATAGAATGCAAAATCGGTGTAGGACTCACGGGAAGCATATTCCTGCTTCCAACGCAGCATTTCAGCATTCGTCACGGCGGGATTGGTGTTCGGCATGTCGAACACGGTGGCGATACCGCCGAGAGCCGCAGCTTTCGTGCCCGTCGGGATGCTCTCGACTGCCGGATTACCCGGATCGCGCAGATGCACATGCGCGTCGATCAGTCCGGGCAACACATGCAGACCCTGCGCATCAATGACTTCATGGGCTTCAGCAGCAGAGGGGACGTCGATGCTTGCAATACGTCCTGCTACGACACCGACATCTGTTTTCACCTCGCCCCAGGGCAGGATGCAGATGCCGTTCCGGATAATCAGGTCGTAGTGCATTGTCGTCTCTTTCTGTAACACTCACAGCAAGGATAACAGATAGATCTTCTGTATGTATCCCCCATTCTGGTTCAGAGGGTTTCACCTCAAAACGAAAAATCCAGAAAGCTGCATCAAAACAACTTTCTGGATTTTCCCTATCATTACTGGGGGGGATTTTGTTTATTTTATAACTCTCTTACCTGAACAAAGCCTCTTTCTTCGATAGCAAAATCGCGTCTGTTTTTAAGAATCCAGACTGACAAAAGACGCTCAGAAAGAAATCCCATAACTCTTTTCTGATAGTTATCATAATTCGAAAAGAATTTCTTATCAGCAAGCGGCATCAGAAGACTGAACAGCCACTCTGAGTAGGCATCGAATATTTCTTTTCTGGCGATAATCATATTTGTATGATGAAAATAATCGCAGTTATTGAAATAGAAATCACAGGCATTCACGTAATCAGGTTGAATAGCCCGGATCTGCTCACTGACCAGCAGCATATCGTCCAGAACATGATGCCGCGCATACTGACGCAAAACAGGTTCGCCATGATGCCGAAGAGGAGCAATCATATCTACTTTGGAAAAATCGAAATCATCTCCAGCAGCAATCTCATCACCCTCACAAACAACTTTTACGTCATTCATGTATTTGTAATACAGATTGGTTCCGCGGTCTTTTTTCGAAAAATATCTTCTGTAATGATTCAGACCAACAAAGTCTGAACTGTGATCATTCTTCCAGATCCAGTATTGAACTGTCAGTTCACAAAAGATATTGTTCAGGCTTGAGATATTGTCTCCGGTATCGTCACCGATATAATCAGCAAGCTCGTCCTTGTTTTCACGTGTGCTCATACCACCAATGATGGGCACATAAGTCGCGTCAAAAGGCGGACAGAACTTCTTGTGTCCGGCTACATATATCTTCAAACTCATTACTGAATCCGCCCTTATCTTTTTTCAGACGTGTATTTACGCCGCCGGCTTCTGTTTTACAATTGAAATGCTGATGAAAACTGAACTGAAACAAGACGGGAATATTTCTCCCCTGTTGGAGAAAAACATCGATCAGAAACTATATGACACAATTGAAAGCACGCTTATGTCTGTCAAGCAGACAAGAAGTCTGCGTTCCCATCACCATGATATCTTCCGATCAGGAAACAGGTAATTGAGCTGTCTTTCCAAAACGTTGATACATGCCAACAATGCGGTCAGTCACCCTGTCAGGCGTGAGGCCATTCATTGGCGCAGCACCCTCGGGTCCCGGCGCCGCAATCCATTCAGCACAATCCCCGGATGGCGCATACTCACTGCTCCGTGACGGACCAAACAGCCCCAAGGTCGGCGTGCCAGCAGCAGCGGCCAGATGCATCAGACCAGAGTCATTACCAACAAAAAACGAACACCGCTGGAGCATCGCAGCGGTTTCGGAGAGAGAGAACCGTCCGCCTGCATCAATCGCACCGGGAATGGCCAGAACCGGTGCTGCCAGAGCGCGTTCCGTTTCACCCGGACCGTAAAACACCGCCAATTTTTTCTCGGGAAAAATCTTTTGAAGGCGAGACCAGAGCGCCACGAAGTGAGATGCAGGCCAGACCTTTCCTTCCCAATTGGCTGTCGGACCAAAAGCAACCACATCCCCATCGCCTAAAACCGTCCTGGCCACTCTCCTGTCCTCTTCATTGATCCAGACGACAGGTAATGGCGGAGGCGATAAAGACAACACATCGCCAACGTGAGCAATACGTGCTCCGGGTCGCCGCCCTCCCCGCATGATCCGGCGGGCACGTGTCCGCAGAAGCAGGCTGATAGCCGATCCACGCAGATCGACAACCAGATCCCAGCGCGTCCCGACACACTGTTTCCACAGATCGAACCAATGCAGGTCATAAGGCCGCTTGGTCATCACGATGACCCGGTCAAGCTGGGGCATGCGTTGAAACAGCCCTGCTGCGACCGGACCACAGACAACCGTAAATCTTGCGTCAGGATGGGCCTGAATCAGATAATTGAGCAGCCCCGTCGAAATGACGGCATCCCCGAGGCGTGTTGCGGTGATGAAGAGGATGCGCATGGACCGGCTTCAGTTCAGCGGCCCAGACTCCTCAAGGGAGTAACTGGGCCGCGATGCGAAAGGATTACGCAGAGAGAGCTTCAGCCACTTCTTCGGATAGGTCGAAGTTGGCATAGACATTCTGAACGTCGTCATTGTCTTCAAGCACATCGAGAAGTTTCAGAACCGTCCGGGCCTTTTCCTCGTCCAGCTCAATCGAGTTCTCGGGACGCCAGTCCAGTTTTGCCGAAAGAGGCTCACCGAACTTCGGCTCCAGAACATCACGCACAGCAAAGAAGGACTCCACCTCACAGGTGATCTCGTGCGTTTCCTCGGTCGAAACTACGTTGTCCGCTCCGGCTTCGATCGCAGCTTCCAGCATCTCTTCTTCGCTGGCGACGCTGGCCGGATAGGTGATGACACCCAGACGCTTGAACATGAAGGCCACCGAGTTCATTTCACCCAGCGAACCGCCGTATTTGGAGAACGCAGCGCGCACTTCGCTGGCCGTGCGATTGCGGTTATCCGTCAGGGCCTCGACAATCACGGCGACACCAGCCGGACCGTAGCCCTCGTAACGGATTTCGGCGTAATCATCACCACCACCGGCTCCGGTCGCCTTCTTGATCGCCCGTTCGACAGTGTCTTTCGGCATGTTGACTTCACGAGCCGCCGAAATCGCCGCACGCAGACGGGGATTGGCCGCCGGATCAGGCAGGCCGGACCGTGCAGCAACCGTGATTTCACGGATCACCTTGGCAAACTGTTTGGCGCGTTTGGCGTCCTGCGCACCCTTACGGTGCATGATGTTCTTGAATTGCGAATGGCCTGCCATCTCGCTGTCCTCATTCTGACTGAATATATCTGGATGAATGTCGGCTTATACGGGGCCGGACCGATGGGGACTGACGTCCGCCAGAAAACTCCCCGAGCGACATAGCGCCCGGAGGGAAGCGTCTTCTATCCGGCGGCTTCAGCGCCCCGGAGGATGTCCAGAACGGGCTTCAGACATGTCGCCCGTGACAATGCTTGTATTTCAGCCCCGAACCGCAAGGACACAGCGAGTTACGCGGTGTCTCGCCCCATGTGGACGGATCTTCCGGCAGAATGGCGCCGCTGGTCGGCGGTTCCGCAGTAACGGCGGCTGGCGCGCCCGTGTACTGCGCCGGTTCCGAAGTGTAACCCTCGACTTGAGGATCGGGATGAAACTCACCGATACCTTCCAGAGGATGCGGCTCCGGCGGCGGTGCCATCTCCACACGGGCCAGAAGCGTAATCACGCGTTCACGCATCTCATCAAGCATGAAGGTGAAAAGCTGGAAGGCTTCATGCTTGTATTCGTTCAGAGGATCTTTCTGGCCATAGGCCCGCAGACCAATGCCCTGACGAAGCTGATCCAGTGCGTGCAGATGCTCTTTCCAGACGGAATCGAACGTGGTCAGCAGGATCTGCTTTTCCAGATACCGCATGATCTCCGGGCCGAAATTCGTGGTTCGGACAGCCTGCGCCTGTGCCGCTGCATCCTCGATCCGGACGGCGACCTGTTCCTTGTCCATCCCGTCTTCCGTCGCCCATTCGGCGATCGGCAGATCGAGATTGAAGATACGCTTCACATCTTCAGTCAGTTCAGCAGTCTGCCACTGTTCGGCAAACGCCTTTTCCGGGATGTAACGATCAACGAGAGAAAGGATCACTTCCTCACGCATTTCCACGATGAGCGACGCGACATCGTCCTGCATCATGAATTCACGGCGCTGGGCGTAAACCTCCTTACGCTGGTCATTCATGACGTCGTCATACTTGAGCGTATTCTTGCGCATATCGAAGTTACGGGCTTCGACCTTCTTCTGCGCGCGCTCAAGGGCCTTGTTCAGCCACGGATGCACGATCGCCTCGCCGTCCTGCATGCCCATCTTCTGGAGCATGCCGGTCATGCGATCAGATCCGAAGATCCGCATCAGGTCATCCTGAAGCGAGACAAAGAACCGTGAGTTTCCGGGGTCGCCCTGACGTCCTGCGCGGCCACGAAGCTGGTTGTCGATACGCCGACTCTCATGACGTTCGGTGCCGATCACATACAGACCGCCCGCAGCCTTCACGATGGCCTGATTCTTCGCCACCTCGTCACGGATGGCCTGCTCGGCAGCCTCGCGTTCGGCGGGATCAGTGATGTGGCCCAGTTCCTGCTGGATCCGCATCTCGACATTGCCGCCGAGTTTGATGTCCGTGCCGCGGCCAGCCATGTTCGTGGCGATGGTGATCGCACCTGGCGCACCCGCTTGCGCCACGATCGCCGCTTCCATCTCGTGGAAACGCGCGTTGAGCACATTGTGCGGAATATTGTTCCGCTTCAGCAGCGCCGAAAGCGCTTCACTTTTCTCGACCGAGGTGGTGCCGACAAGGATGGGCTGTCCGCCCTTGTGGACTTCCTCAACCAGCTTGACGACAGCAGCGAACTTCTGCGGTTCGTCAAGATAGATCTCGTCATCGGTGTCCTTGCGGGCGACCGGGAGATTGGTTGGAATCTCGACCACGTCCAGCTTGTAGATTTCCGCGAATTCATCTGCTTCCGTCATCGCCGTGCCGGTCATACCGGACAACTTGGGATAGAGACGGAAGTAGTTCTGGAAGGTGATGGAGGCCAGCGTCTGGTTTTCCTGCTGGACCTCGACATGCTCCTTCGCCTCAAGAGCCTGATGCAGACCGTCCGAATAACGACGGCCATCCATCATACGGCCGGTGAACTCATCAATGATGGTCACCTTGCCGTCGCGGACGATGTAATCGACATCCCGCGAGAATAGCGTATGAGCGCGAAGCGACTGCATCACATGGTGGACAACCGCCACATTCTGCACATCATACAGACCACCATCACTCAGCACGCCAGACGCGCGCAGCAGCTCTTCCACCTTGTCAGATCCAGCTTCCGTCAGGATCGCCGTGCGAAGTTTCTCGTCCTTATCGTAAGTCGTCGGGTCGCGGACCAGTTCGGCCATGACCGCATCCACGGCACGATAAAGCTCTGAACTGTCTTCTGCCGGACCGGAGATGATGAGCGGAGTCCGGGCCTCATCGATCAGGATGGAATCGACTTCATCGACGATGGCGTGATTGAAAGGCCGCTGGACCATCTCGTCCAGCCGGTATTTCATGTTGTCACGGAGATAGTCGAAACCGAATTCGTTGTTCGTGCCGTAGGTAATGTCACAGGCATAAGCCGCACGACGCGCCTCATCCGGCAGGTTCGGCACGATCGTACCAGTCGTCAGCCCAAGGAAGCTGTAAAGCCTGCTCATTTCCTCGGCATCACGGCGGGCCAGATAATCGTTGACCGTAACGACATGCACGCCCTTGCCGCTCAGCGCGTTGAGATAAACCGCCAGCGTCGCAACAAGGGTCTTGCCTTCACCGGTACGCATTTCAGCGATTTTTCCGGAATGCAGGACCATGCCGCCAATAAGCTGCACGTCGAAGTGACGCATTCCCAGCACGCGTTTCGAGGCTTCCCGGCAAACGGCGAAGGCTTCGGGCAGCAGACCGTCCAGTGTTTCGCCCTGAGCCAGACGTTCCCGGAACTCTACCGTTTTATGGGCAAGAGCGGCGTCATCCAGCGCAGCGACACTTGGCTCGAGCGCATTGATTTCAGGTACACGGCGCTGGAACGCTTTGAGCGAACGGTCATTGGCGGTGCCGAAGAGGGCGCGAGCAAGCGAGGCGAACATGAAGACCTTTCCGGAACAGCACACCCGGAGCCGACCCCGCGTTCCTGCCCTGCATCTGGAGCACAGACAGGGACCGAAAAGCCGACGGTGTGCGCTCCCTCAGATAAAGCCGCCATTGCTCAGGGTCAACCGATGGCCCCGACACGCCCTCCGGAAAGTGGCTATTTCTTAACAAAACAGACTTACGTCATGCCCTTGCGGGTGTCTTCCGGGTCGGCCATGATGCGCCCATTCTGTTCACACTGGGTTTCTTACTAATGCGTTTTTCCAGCTCGGGCACGTTTTTTGCAGCGACAGCCCTGTTTGCTTCCACCCTCCTTTCCTCTGTCAGTGTGCACGGCGCACATGCGGCTGATGCGCCAGCGTCTGCAGCACCGGCAGCTGGTGGAGCCGCGCAGCCCGCTCCTGCCCAGGCCCCGATGGACCCGAACAGCGTGATCGCCACCGTCAACGGTGAGAAGATTACGCTCGACGACATCCGCAAGTCAGCGGCCAACATGCCGCCGCAGCTTCGTCAGCTGCCGCAGAACATGATCTTCCCGATGCTGGTCAATCAGGCCGTCGATCAGAAGGCGATCCAGATTGCGGCGCGCAAGGATAACCTTCAGAACGATGCTGAAGTGAAAACCGCTATGGAAGCCGCCGCCAACACGGCTCTCCAGAATGCATGGCTGTCCCGTCAGGTTGTGCCCCAGCTGACGGACGCGGCAATTCACGACTATTACCAGAAGAACTACGCCAACAAGACTCCCGAGAAAGAGGTGCATGCGCGCCATATCCTCGTGAAGACCGAGGCTGAAGCTCAGGACGTCATCAAGAAGCTCAAGGGCGGCGCCAACTTCGGCACGCTGGCTGAGAGCCTCTCGACCGACAAGGGCAGCGCCAAGAACAATGGCGGCGACCTTGGCTGGTTCAAGAAAGGCGACATGGTTCCGGCCTTCTCTGACGCCGCTTTCGCCATGAAGCCGGGCACCTACAGCCAGACACCGGTGAAGAGCCAGTTCGGCTATCACGTCATTCAGGTTCTGGCCGACCGCACGGTGCCGGTGCCGAAGGAAGACGAAGTCAAGGACAAGATCCGTCAGCAGCTGATCCAGCAGGACGTCCGCGCTGCGGTTGATAAGGCCACTTCCGCCGTGAAGATCGTCCGCTTTGGTCCTGACGGCAAGCCGGTTCCGGAAGGTGCGCAGCCTGCTATCGCTGGCAACCCGACAGCCTCTCCCGCGAAATAATCAGTCGGGGGCCTTATGGCCTCCCCTGACAGCTTGCGGTAAAGACAAAGGAAGAACGTCTCCTCGGCGTTCTTCCTTTTTTCGTTTACATCCTGCTTTTCCAGATTTCAGGACTGTTGGTCCTGCCGTCCCATCCCTGCATCAAGGTTCGTCCCGATGGCCCAGCCTCTGCCCGTCTCTCCCCTCGCCTCGCCTTTGCCTGCTCTCGGCACCGTTCCGGGCGTGCGCCTTGGCGCTGTGGCTGCGGGCATCCGCTACAAGGGACGCACAGATCTGGTCGTCGCCGAATTCGATGCCGGAACGACGGTTGGCGGCGTGTTCACCAAGTCGAAATGTCCCGGAGCGCCGGTGGACTGGTCACGCACGGCGCTCAAGGGAGGTCTGGCCCGGGCGCTCGTAGTCAACGCCGGTAACGCCAATGTCTTCACAGGCAAGGCTGGCGTTGAAACCTGCCGGGCCACAGCGGAAGCAGAAGCCAAGCTGGCTGGCTGCCCTGCCACGGAAGTCTTTCTTGCCTCTACCGGCGTCATCGGCGAGGTGCTTCCTGCCGATCGTATCACAGCGACCCTCCCCGCCCTGCATGGAGCTCTGACCGAAAACAGTTGGGAAGCGGCGGCACGCGGCATCATGACGACCGACACCTTCCCCAAGGCGGCCGTCCGGAAAACAGAGATCGACGGTGTTCCCGTGACCATTCAGGGCATCGCCAAAGGAAGCGGCATGATCGCTCCCGACATGGCGACGATGCTCTCGTTCGTCGCGACTGACGCGGCCCTCCCGGCTTCGGTCGTACAAGCCATGCTGTCCTCCGGCACGGTCCACAGTTTCAATGCCATCACGGTCGACTCGGACACCTCGACCTCTGACATGGTGCTGCTTTTCGCAACAGGAAAAGCCGGCAATCAGGCCGTGAACAACGCTGATGATCCTCGTCTTGCCGCCTTCCGAAAAGCCCTCAACGACCTGCTGCTTGAACTGGCGCTGATGGTGGTCCGCGACGGTGAAGGCGCTACCAAGCAGATCCGTGTCCGCGTAACCGGCGCTGTATCCGATCAGTCCGCCCGTACCGTTGCGAAGGCCATTGCTGACTCCCCGCTAGTCAAAACCGCCATTGCAGGGGAAGACGCCAACTGGGGACGCGTCGTCATGGCTGTCGGAAAATGCGGCGAGCCAGCGGATCGCGACCTGCTGGCTGTTGCGATCGGTGGTGTCACCATCGCCCGCGAGGGAACGGTTGTCGAAGGCTATGATGAAACGCCGGTTGTTGCCCACATGAAGGGGCAGGACATCGATATCGACGTGGATCTGGGTCTCGGCGACGGCAAATCGACCGTTTGGACCTGCGATCTGACGCATGGCTACATCGATATCAATGGCTCTTACAGGAGCTGATTCATGTCTGATTCTCTTCCTCCCGGCTGGGGTGCGCCGCCTGTGCAGACAGGCATTGTCGGCGGAGCAGGCAGTCTGACGCCCGATGGCCGGATGCTGGCCTATGCCGGTTTCTGGGTGCGCACAGCCGCCGCCGTGCTGGATTACTTTCTGCTGAGTGTTGTCAGTCTTGTCGTCGGCATTTTCACGCTGCCGACCATCCGGTTGGAAGAGTGGCAGGGTGACACCCCGTCCTATCAGGTCGCCTTTCGAGACACCGATTTTTCCTCCAGCTTTCACATGCCGTGGCCGCATGTGGAGGTCCACGACACGGGCACGCATTTTCTGCTGTTCCAGTTGCTCTACTTCGTTCTGCTCGAAGCCTCGCCGCTTCGCGGCACACTCGGAAAGCTGGTTCTGGGACTGCGTGTCAGTGACCTGGCGGGAAATCGCATCTCGCTGTTGCGGTCTCTCGTCCGCAATCTGGTCAAAATGTTCGTATCTTTTCCCGTCCTGTTCATTGGCGTGATCATGGTCGCCTTTACCCCGCGTAAACAGGGACTGCACGATATGGTCGCCCGCACGCTGGTTCTACGCCGGGAACGGATCGTGCGCTTTGACGGCGCTGGCTGACATTTATCCCTGATCCGGACTTCCCTTGATCCGGATCAGCAAGACTCGTACCAAAAAACAGACAACAAAACCCATATGAGGTGAATACAGGATGCAGGTGAATAACGCGGATCATCGTTCCATCACCCCGGTCATTGAGCGATCATCATCGCGACGAAACCTCTCCCTGAACATCCTGATCTGCTGGCTTTTTGCCGCCGCTCTGCTGATATTTCCCGTCACGCACAGCGCTCTGGCGGCGGACAGCAAGGCTGCACCAGCTCCTTCCGGCAATAATGCCGCGCTTTCTCCCAAGGAAGCACAGCAACTGCTGAATGTGCTGAACGATCCGAAGCAGAGAGACGACTTTACCCACACCCTCTCCCTCATGGCGAAGGGGGTTTCCGCGACACCACAGGCTGCGAAGCCAGCCGCTCCGGCGGCAACTGGCGATGCCGTGGTGTCCCAGAACGCGGTGGTCCTTCACAGCGATCTGATGTCCAGCGTTTCCTCCCTGAAGCTGACTCTCCGCAGCTATCTCGGTAACTTTCTGGGACTGTTCTCCGATCTGAAAACAGTCGGAACATGGTTCGACGCGGAAATTTCCAATCCACAGACCCGCGCACTGCTTCTCGGCACATTCTGGCGCGCCGGACTGGTGATTATCGTCGCCATGCTGGTTGAATGGGGCACATCTCTGCTCCTTCGCAAACCCCTGCGTAGCGTAACTCTCCGTGCGGAACTGCGTGAGAAACGGGAAAATGCTTCCCAGCCGGCGCAAGATCCCGCTGATGCTGATATCGCCAAGGATGAAGCTGATCAGAACGCCGACATAAAAGCGGCGGCTCTGGCGAAAGCGAACGGCGACCAGAAAGAGGAAATCAACACTCTCAAAACCCGTGCGGATGACCAGCGTCGTCAGATCGAGACACTGAAATTCCTGTCCCGTGTGCCATACGCGCTGGGACATTTCGGGCTCAAGCTACTGCCTGTTCTTCTGTTTCTGGGCGTGGCCATGGCGGGCTCGGCTCTCGCCACCGACACGGCACAGGCGGAAACCGTTACGGAAACTCTGGCTGAAGCCTACGCGGTTGCCCGTTTCCTGTTCGTGCTTCTGGAATCGGCACTGGCTCCGCGTTCTCCGATGATCCGTCTGGCGCCGGTGTCCGACAGCACGGCACGTATGCTGACGCGCTGGTGGAACTTCCTTGTCGCCGCGCCGTCCATCGTCGTCTGCCTGTCCGTACTGGGTGGAGAGTTCGACCTTTCCAACCGCGGCACGGAAGCGATGATCCGCGCGGTCATTCTGATCGAGCACATTCTCATCGCCATCTTCATCTGGCGACTTCGTCCCATCGTTGCGAAAACCATCACGCCCAAACAGGCGAAGATCAAGAATGGCTTCTGGTCGTTCATGCTCACGCTGGCGCATTTCTGGTGGATTCCGGCGCTCTTTCTGGATGCGGCGCTGTGGCTTGTCTGGGCTGCCCATCTTCGTGGCGGATATGACTGGATTCTGCGCACGACGTTCCTGACGGTTCTCATCGTCGCCGTGACCCGCCTTCTCGCTGTGCTGGCTTATGGCTGGCAGGATCGTCTGTTCCGTATCGATCCGCAGCTTGCCCAGAAGCACCCTGAAATTCAGGAACGTGCGGACCGTTACTATCCCTTCGTGCGCGGTGCGCTGACGGCCTTGATCGTGTTCGTCGGTTTTGTTGGCCTGACTGAATCATGGGGCATCAACAGCGTTCACTTCTTCTTCTCCAGCCCGCTCGGTTCCCGTCTGCTTGGTGCGGTCGTAACGCTTGCGGTCGCGCTGTCGGTCGCTGCGACAATTTGGGAAGTGGTCAACGCCCTCCTGAACCGTCAGCTGGAGAAATTCAGCAAGACCGGTCAGGGCATGCGTGCGACCCGTCTTAAGACGGTGCTGCCGATCATTCGTACCGTCATGCTGGCGCTCATCATCATCATCGTGCTGGTCACCAGCCTCTCGCAGATCGGCATCAATGTGGCACCGCTGCTCACTGGTGCAGGTATCATGGGTGCGGCCATCGCCTTCGGTTCCCAGAGCTTGGTGAAGGACTTCATCACCGGCTTCTTCATGCTCGTTGAAGACGCCATTCAGGTAGGTGACTGGGTGACCACGGGCGGTGTGTCCGGAACAGTCGAGCATCTCTCCATCCGGACCGTGCGCGTGCGTGCGATCAATGGCGATCTACACATCATTCCGTTCTCCTCCGTCACATCCATCGCCAACACCGGACGCGACTTCAACCAGATCATCGTCAATCAGACGGTCGATCTGTCCGAGGATATTCCGCGCGTGGTGAAAGTCATGGCGGACACCGTCAAGGAGATGCGCAAGGAGGATGCGTTCAAGACGATCATCTACTCCGATTACAACGACCTTGGTGTGGACAAGTCTGATTCCAACGGTGCGGTGATGGTCGGCTCCATCCGGACCGCCGCCATGATGAAGTGGAAAGTCCAGCGCGAATTCTACAAGCGGATCGCCAATCGCATGGCGGCTGCGAACATCAAGTTCTATACTCCGACCTCCTACACGGCATCCGCACCGGGCACCTCACTCGCCATTTCGGGAGAGCTCCAGACTCCGACTGACGGGCATGCTGCGAACGTGAATACTCCCCCCTCGCCTGCAACAGAGTCAGACAAACCTGTTGAGGACTCTGCGGAAAAACCTGATCATGACAAAAGCTGACGCAGACCTGACCAAAGCCGTCCT
>NZ_DHNR01000001.1:0-80431 GCF_002409645.1 Acetobacter sp. UBA5411 | reverse complement strand
ATGCTCTGCTGGAATATTACGGCATGACGGACTGGGAGAGCTTTGCCGCCAGCTGGCAGCGGCTGGGTGTGGATGTCTACATGGCTGACGGGGGGCGTTACCGCAGACGCCGCCATGCCACGTTTGCCCTGTCAGAAAACAGCATTATCCGGAAAAAGCACCAGCCTCATTATCAGAGCCGCGACTACAATACGCTAAATGGCGGCATTGAGCGCTGGTTTGATCCGATTGAAAAACGGATCGGCGAGCATCCGGTCATGAAAGCGGTGCTGTCACTGGTCAACCGACTGGCGACCGATCTGACACCTGAGACCGAGCGGCCCGAAACATGGCATGCAGAAGTGCATCAGTTCAGGATCGAAGCGGCACGGGAAATGATCGGCCAGCCAACCCCTGAAGGTCTTCATCGGGACGGTGTCGACTGGGTGCTTGTCATGATGGTGCAGCGTGAGAACGTGGCGAACGGGACGACCAGCATCCATGACCTTCAGGGAGCAGAGGTCGGCAGTTTCACCCTCACCGGCCCTATGGACGCGGCTTTCGTGAATGACCACATGGTCTATCACGGCGTCACGCCAATTCAGCCGATCGACCCGAACCGGCCTGCTTTCCGCGATGTACTGGTGGTCACGCTACGTCACCAGTGACACGTTTCTAACGAGCAGGGTCAGTAGGGCCACGCTCCAGAGTAATGGGCGGCGTGCCATCCTGCTGCGGTCAGAAGTCCGACAAACACCATCGCGCCGACCATCTGGGCCAGTTCCTTGAAAGCTGGTGCGTCCATCCTGTCATTATTCGCGGCATCATCTGCCGCTGATGGCGTTACAGCAGCGGGAGCGCCCGGCTTTACCACCAGAATGGGGTCACTTGGCGGGACCGTTGAGGGAGCGGCGGTATCAGTTGTTGAAATGCCTGCCGCGTCGCGGGCCGTCTCGTTCTGAACTGCTTCCGAATCCGATGGGGCCACTGGCGGCTGCGTTTCCATATGGTTACCTCTCTGGTGTCGTCACTGTATAATGCCCTGAAACGTAACTGTATTGCATCCGGTTTTCCATTCACATCCTGCAAACAGTTTTTCCTCTGTTTTTCAGGAAACATTTTAACCAAGCCGTAATCAGGCCGCCGGCATAGTCAGCCGATTGTCTGAATGTGGGTTAAATGTTGTTGCGTGCCATCAAGCGCCATAACCGGCAGTGTCTACGTTTTTCGTCCGTGCTATCCTTCAGCACGACACTGGCGGTCGGTCTTCTGGTTTTTCCGGATCGTTACGCGCATGCCCAGAATCTCGATTACAGTACGTTCGAAAAACTTTTCAATGAACCCATAACCAGTTCAGCTACCGGCAAGCCGCAACGGGCCAGTGAACTACCCACCGACATACAGGTCGTCACTGCCGAACAGATCAGAACCTCCGGCGCTCAGACGCTGCCGGAAGTCTTGCGTATGGTGCCCGGCGTAGACGTCAGACGTTATTCCGTTCTGGGCGCCAATGTTTCGATCCGGGGAAATGACGCCGCAGGCGGCTCCCGCACGCTGGTGCTTATCGACGGGCGGCAGGTCTATCTCGATGGTTATAACTATACGGACTGGGGCGCTCTTCCCGTTTCCATTCGGGACATTCGACAGATTGAAGTCATCCGGGGACCAAATTCAGCTGTTTACGGCTTTAATGCTTCCGGCGGCGTGATCAACATCGTCACGCGTGATCCGCAACACGAAAACAAAAATTACATTCATGTCGAAGGCGGTAGTCTTAACGGGTTTGGCGGAGAGCTGGTCGCTTCCCATAAGTTCTCGGACGCCTTCGCGGCAAAACTTTCACTCAACGGGATGAGATCAGACGAATATGACCGCCGCAGTCGTCGTGATGTTCCTGCCCAGACCAGCAACATCAACGCCGCTCTGGAATTGCGAGGGCAAATTTCTCCCCGCGTCGAATGGGGTCTGACCGGCACAATCGATCAGGAGCGTAGTCCTTTCTGGCTCGATATCGGCAGCTATTTTACATCACGCCCCCTGTCGAAAAGTCTTGAAGGGCGTCTTGCTGCTGATACTGACTGGGGTCTGGTTGAATTCAGGGCTTATCAGAATTCATTTACAAATAAAACGACTGACAATATCGCTGCTTTTGGCACCGTGATTCCAATCGACTTCGGCTATGATCTGGAAACAACTGTTGCACAGCTTTCTGATACGATTTCAATCAATAATCAGAATGATCTGCGTCTTGGAGTGGAGTATCGTTATTCCACTCTTTCCGGCGCACAGGCAGGCACGAAAATCGGCAGCGAAAGCGATATGCTGGCAGCAGGATCGGCTGTCTGGGATTATCGGATCTTGCCGAAACTCACCTTAACGAATGCCGTTCGGGTGGATTCCCTGCTTGTTCCCTCCGTCAGAAGCCCCATTCTGTCAGACGCTCCGGCTTCCGCCGCACGACATTACATAGAGCCAAGCTTTAACAGTCGTATTCGCTATGATGCAGGCGATCTGGGTACATTTGGTCTGAATGCAGCCCGGGGCATCCAGTTACCCGCCCTTTTTGATTTTGCACCATCAACAATGCTTGGACCGGTCGCGGTTATCAACAATCCTTCACTTGCCCCTTCGACGACAATCAATGTGGGTCTCAATTATTCGCATAGTATCAAGCCACTAAACGGTAGCCTATCCGTTGCACTTTTCGCCCAGCGCACCAGCGATATGCTTGGAACACCCTTTGCATCAAATTATACTTTCGTACCGCCTTCATCCATCACAATGTTTCCCAAAAACTATAACAGGGTCGATGATGCTGGAGGAGAAATTCGTCTGGAAGGCAAAACCGACTTTAATTTTCACTGGGATCTGAGCTACGCGATGGCATCGGTCCGCGATCCTGACAAATCTTCAATGATCAATTTCCAGCGGCAGACACCCGTCAATACAGTCATTGGCGGGTTTGAATATATGCTGGGTCCGGTGGAATTCAGCGCCCACGCCAGATGGCAGTCGCACTATCAGGATGTTACAGCTGACTTTTCCACACTCCAGCTGAAAAATGTTAAAGTGAAGGACTTCGTGACCGTCAACGCCCGTGTCGGCTGGAAAATCGACAAGCATTTCCTCCTGTCACTGAGCGGACAGCAGCTTGGTGATTCCCGCCTTCGGGAGACGTCCGGTCTAAGAATTGACCGTCGCATTATTGCTGGTCTGACCGCAGGTTTCTGAGCCGCTTCCAGCCTCAAACTACGACAGTATTTCCGGAACCGCCGAAAGATGGACGCTGGCGAGATCCTCCAGAAAAGCCTTTGGTATCTCTCCAAGATTCTGCCTTTGTCTGGTAACCGCATGAAACGTCACATCATACCGGAGCGCCTGTGGATTCAGAGGAGCAATCAATCCCTGCTCCTCATAGGATCTGGCAAAATGCTGTGGCAGAAACGCCAGATGGTGCCCGGACAGGACCAGCATGGCCAAGGCTTCCATGTTGTCCGCTGTCGCCGTGATGGATTTGGGACTCTCTGAAAAGATCGATTGCGGGAGCGGGTATGTGCGCCAACCCCAATCATACTCCCAAGCCTCCGCCTGAGTTATCTGCCCTGCCTGAGAAAAAAGCGGATGATCCCTGCCGCAGTAAGCAACCTGCCTTTCGATGAAAAGTGGAGTAAACTGCAAACTTGGAATCCGGTGCCAGAAATATCCCATCGCTATATCGAGCGTTCCGCTTAGCAAACGCTCTTCCTGCTCGCCCGGTGAACAGACGCGGATATCCAGCCTGACGGCTTCGTCACGCTGCCTGAAGCGCGCAATGGCCTGACTGATCCGTATATTCTCACTGAACGGCGTATGCCCGATAATCCCGATCCGCAGGCTGCCGACAAGACGACGATCCATGTTGCGGGCCTGAACGCTGAAATCTTCAATAGCTCCCACAAGATGACGCGCCAGTTCGGTAAAGCGCTCGCCTTTGGCCGTCAGCCGAAACCCACTCCGGCCCCGCTCACACAACCGAAAGCCCAGTCGTGTCTCCAATGTCGCCAACTGGGTGCTGATTGTGGACTGTCCGACATTCAGGATGCTTTGCGCTGTGGAAATTCCTCCGGCATCCACAATCGCCAGAAAAACACGGATCAGACGCAGGTCCAGATCACTGAGACTACCAAGCATGATACCCAAACATCGATTTCAATCAATGTTTGAATCTTAGATTTTGAATTGGCCCTGTCAACAAGCCCACCATATCATTACGAATACAAATCGTTCTACCCCCAGACATCCCGTAGAGGGGCACTCGATGTCAGTCACACCGACTCTCACCCAAGACACACCTTCCCGCCAGGGAGGGATTGAAACCCGCTCCATCGATTACGTACCCGAGAACGAGCGCCACGGTCGCGTAGCCGATCAGGGGCCTTTCTGGTTTCTGGGCAATTTCCAGTTCTTCACAATCGCCATCGGATTTGTCGGACCCAGCATGGGTCTCTCGCTTGGCTACACGGCACTGGCCGGAGTCATCGGAATCCTGTTCGGCACATTGTTCATGGCGTTTCACGCTTCACAAGGCGCGGAGCTCGGCCTGCCACAGATGATCCAGTCGCGGGCGCAGTTCGGCTATCGGGGCGTGTCTCTCGTGCTGATCGGGACGCTGGTCACGTTCATAGGCTTCAATGTTGTTGACACTGTGCTGCTTTCCGCCGGTCTGAACGGGATCTTCGGCTGGAACATCACCGCAGTCACAATTGTCATGGCCATTATCGCCGCCCTGTTCGCCATCTACGGCCATGACTGTCTGCATACGATCTTCAAACTGTGCTTCTACGTCTCCCTACCCCTCTATGTCATTCTGACAGGAGCCATCCTGACCGGACATGCAGGAGGCAGTGCACCGACCATCGTCGGTTTCAGCTGGGTGGCCTTCATCGGGCAGATCGCAGCCAGCGCCAGCTACAACATCACTTATGCGCCATACGTTTCAGACTATTCCCGCTATCTGCCGCGCAATACCCGCCCGACCTCCATTATCATGGCCGTGATGTTCGGAGCCTCTTCCTCCGCCATCTGGCTCATTACGCTCGGAGCATGGCTTGCAACCCGTCTTGGCGCCTCCGACGGACTGGTCGCCCTACATCAGGCCGGTGACGCTGTCTTTCCAGGTTTCGGTTCGATTGTATCTCTCGCCTCCGTCACCGCGCTGATCGCCACGATGGGGCTCAATGCCTATAGCTGCATGCTGACCATTCTGACCGGAATAGACTCCTTCCGGCCGCTCAATCCGACCAAAAACGCTCGCATTCTGACTGTGATTGCCGTTGCTGCAATCTGGACGGGTCTGTCCCTGAAATGCCCGTCCGATGCGATCGGACTGCTTTTCGCGACCCTGACGGTCATGCTGTATCTGCTGGTGCCGTGGACGGCGGTCAATCTGGTCGATTACTTTCTGGTTCGCAAAGGCCGTTACGCCATCACAAATCTCTTCATGCCCGGTGGCGGTATCTACGGCATGTGGCAGTCCCGCGGTCTGCTGGCCTATGCAATCGGATTTATCGTCACCATTCCGTTTGCCGTTCTGCCTGACATCTACACAGGTCCAATCGCTCAGATGCTGGGCGGGGTCGACATCGGATGGCTGGTCGGGCTGGTCGTGTCCGGAAGCGTCTACGCGTTGCTGAGCCGGTCTCTTGATCTAAAGGCGGAAGAGACTGCCATTGCGAAAAGCGAGGCTGATCTCAAGGCCATGCAGGTCGCTGTCCCGGCAGAAGCCTCGGCTGTCCCCGTCATGGATGATGTGTGGAAGTAAACTCTTAGTCTGACGACTGACTGGACTATCAGTCGTCAGACCGGACCCTGCGATTCTGCTTGATGCCTGCCCGATGGGCCTTGCCATCCAGACGTCGCTGCCGGGCGGCGCGCCCCGGTCTTGTTGCAACACGAAATGCAGGGCGGTGAGCGGCCTGTCTGATCAACTCGATCAGACGCTGAATGACATCTTCGCGGTTTCTTTGCTGGCTGCGAAAGCGCCGTCCCGTGATGACGATTGCACCATCACGAGTCGCCCGCGCTCCCGCAAGTTCCAGCGCCTTAAGACGAACACGTTCCGGTATCCCCTGCGCATTGAGCAGATTGAAGCGCAACTGGGCAGCCGTCGCCACCTTGTTCACGTTCTGGCCACCGGGGCCGGAAGCCAGAATATAGGTGATTTCAAGGTCGTCCTCATCGAGGACCACGCCAGGCAGAACAGTCTGTTTCATACCGTAAACATTTCCAATTCCACCTACCGGTCAGGCCCTTTGAAACTCGCCCGGCATGATTGCTGTCTACTTTACCGCAGAGGCAACACAGGCCCGCAAAACGGGAGCGCAGGCCGCGTCCTTCCCCTGCCATGTTGAGGAAGGGCCGGTATAAGCCACTCGCG
The DNA here is from genome assembly GCF_002409645.1 of Acetobacter sp. UBA5411. GTDB lineage: Bacteria > Pseudomonadota > Alphaproteobacteria > Acetobacterales > Acetobacteraceae > Acetobacter. The sequence continues at coordinate 74,037 of NZ_DHNR01000001.1, read as the reverse complement.
CGACTTTGCCATCCCTCACACTGGCAATCACATGGCAGGCGCCGTTTGTGTTGATGGTCATGGAAATATCGAGAGGAGCGGAAATGGAGAATGATCCGCTGCCTGATTTTTCAATTTTCCAGACAAGGACTTCCTGATTGTCCCTTGTTTCATCCTGATCAGGCACGCCCGCGCATGCCACAAGATCTGAACGGGAAACCCCGATCAGCTCATGCTGCGCTTCTGAGGGGATTGTTGTGCATCCTCCACATCCCAGACACAGGATACAGAGTAAAAGGAATGCTCTCATTTCCTTTTATCCCAGTATATCTGGTCCTGTTTCTTCCTGATCCAGACGAAAACACTCACCAGCCCAGCGTTGACGAGTGTTGCACTGATCGCTCCCAGACCGCAGAACAAGGCCCAGTCAGGCATCCGCCATGCCCTGCGTTTCCATTCCGACCAATCGGGCTTTTCCACCGAAACGACGCTGCCATGTCGCGGAAGAGCGGGCGCAATAGACTTCCATGTCACGCCGCTGTTTCAGAAGTCGTTTCAGACGCTCATGTTCATTTTCGTTCCAGATCGCATACAGACCCTGCGCCATGTCGGCGGCATCTGTGGGATTTCGGTGCGCGTAATGACCAATCCACGGCAGTTCGGATGATACCAGCACCGGAACACTCATGGCCATTGCATCGGCAGCGACGATATTGAATGTTTCCGTAAAGGAAACCTGCATGAGAATATCGATCCCGGACAGCACGGACAGAAACTCTGCATGTGGCATCCAGCCATGCTCGACCAGTTCATGATCTGATCTTGCAAAGAGTTCACGCAGGTTTTTCAGGACGGGACTTCCCTGCCCTTCCACACGCGTTGCGTTAATGTGGAAGCGCAAAACCGAGCCAATGGACTCAGCAAACGCAATAGCGGCGATCGCCTGTGTCATGTGGTTTTTTAGGGGGCGCACAGCTCCGAAACAGCCGATATTGACGACACCCTGCTGACGGGCATGAGGAGCGATGTCACAAAGGCGCGGGACCGGATAAACATTCGGTCCATAGGTAATGCCAGACGGGTCCAGTCCACAGCCCATTGCCACAACCGCCATGTCCGACACGGCGCGCGGTGCGTTGCACATGACCTCAACACCACGCTGCAGATAATCGACGGTCCAGCCAAAGGCGATGCCTTCATTGGCAAGAAACGGCGTTTCTGAGTGATCTCTGACGATCCACTGAACCTGTGGATGCAGCTTTTTGAGGATATCGAATTTTTCCGGCACAACCCAGAACGCCTCGATGATCACATGCGTTGGTCTGTAGGCTGTTACCTCCCGATCAATTGCATTGTTATCTGCAACTTCAACGGATTGGGCTTCAATGCCATTTGCATTGAGCATGTCCACGACAAAACGGACAGAATTTGAAAGACCAGATTCACGCGAACCGTAGCCCCAGTGACCTTCACGGGACTTCAAAATAAACAGAAGACGATTTTTCATGTATATTATGACTTATTAAAAATTAAACTTACAAAAATTCCAATAAAACCACCTGTCCAGAGACCAAAAATAAAACTTACCATCAGCAATATTCTTTATATTAAAATGAAATAAATTTATCAGGAATAATTTCCAGGCATATAACCGGCGGCTCAATGACCCGGTTTTCTATAACTGTCCCTTACACACGGACCGAGTGATTCCGTTTTTAAAACTGGCCGATAACTGGCACAGGAAACTTGCTTTGGAATGTTCTCGAAAGTGATGGAACGTCACAATTCCCGTCAGCCTCTTTACCAGCGTTTTCCTGCTACATTTTCACAAAAAACACTTTGAAAAATGCAACTTTATGCCGTCTGGAACGCTCTGCAAAAATCTACAGGAGACTTTTCATGCGTTCTACTCTCTTTGCTCTTCTTGCACTCTCAGTCGCCTGCGCTGGCCTGACAGCCTGCAAACCTCACGAGCGGACTTTTGGTGAAAAAGTGCGCGATACTGTCGATCCGCCGAAAGGTCCGCTTGAGAAGGCAGGTCGCGCAGTCGATCGTGCCACTGACAAATAAAAACAAAATCAGGAGGCTGCCATCAAACGCTGCCTCCTGACTTTTCAAAAAACTATACTGATCACGCTGATATTATGTTTCAAAAGCAGAAATTATATACTGCTCTCATAGTGCGGTTTTACGCACTCACCATACACAACGAAAATTTCTATCTTATCGGGAAACGGTAACTTGTTTCGACATGACACGCCGAGGTTTAGGACAGCAGGATTGCTCAGCCTGCCAGCGCGCATCCCTGATCACAATTGCAAAACCTAGGATCACCGGCAAAATGAAGAACATGAAAACTGCGATGAGTATGGAGATCAGCCCCTGCCATTCCATCATGTTCTTTCTCCTCGCACACCCATCTGTGGACATACGAGGATAGTGGAGATCCTGTCTCCTGTCATATCAAGATTATTTGCCCCGCCTGAAAGAGACAATCAGGGGAGCGCATGAAGCGTTTCCCCTGACCCTCTTTACTCAACTCAGGGACGGCCAACCGACTGATAGTCCAGACCAACAGCCCGCATTGCCGCCGGATCGAAGATGTTACGCAGATCGACGACAACCTTGCCTTTCATGGCCTCTACAAGAGCCTTCGGAGCAAGCGCACGGAAGACATTCCACTCTGTCAGCACCACCAGCGCATCTGCGCCCTTGGCCGCGTCGAGCGCATCGGTGCAATACGTCGTGGTCGGCGGCATCATCGGAGCCGCCACTTCCATGCCGACCGGATCAAACGCCCGCAGCTTCGCGCCAGCTTCCGCCAGACGATGCAGGATGGGAATCGACGGCGCCTCACGCATATCGTCGGTTTCCGGCTTGAAAGTCAGACCCAGAATCGCAATCGTCTTGCCTTCTGCCGAACCACCACAGGCTGCGATAATGCGACCGGCCATACCGATCTTGCGGGCATCGTTGACCTGTACGGTTGTTTCGACCAGACGGCACGGGCTTCCGGCCTCCTGACCGATACGCGACAGGGCCAGCGTGTCCTTCGGGAAGCAGGAACCGCCGTAACCCGGACCCGGATGCAGGAACTTGCGACCGATACGGCCATCAAGACCCATACCTTTGGCCAGATCGTGCACATCCGCACCCAGCTTCTCACAAAGGCTGGCCATCTCGTTGATGAAGGAGATCTTCATCGCAAGGAACGAGTTGGAAGCGTATTTCGTGAGTTCCGATGTCTCCAGCGTCGTGAAGAGCAGCGGCGCTTCGATCAGGGACAGCGGACGATAGACCTTCCGCATAACCGCTTCAGCGCGTGCGCCACCATCCGGAGCCGTCTTGTCGAGACCGATGATCACACGATCCGGACGCATGAAGTCACCGATCGCGCTGCCTTCGCGCAGGAACTCGGGATTGGATGCGACGTCAAAATCCGCATCAGGACGCGTGGCCCGGATGATCTCGGCGATACGGCGGCTGGTGCCAGCCGGAACCGTCGATTTTGTCACGACAACCGCATAGTTGGTCAGCGAACGAGCGATCTGCTGCGCAGCTGCGTGGACATACTGCATGTCCGCTGCGCCATCGCCATTCCGCGGCGGCGTGCCGACAGCAATAAACACGGCTTCAGCGTCTTTTACTGCTGCGGCGATGTCATCACCGAAAGACAGGCGACCCGCCTGCATGTTGGATTCGACCAGCTTGTCGAGACCAGGTTCATAGATAGGGATCTGGCCTTTGCGAAGAGCCGCCAGTCGCGCCGGGCTGTTTTCAACCACAGCCACTTCAATTCCGAATTCCGCGAAACACGCAGCCGAAACGAGGCCAACATAGCCTCCCCCGATCATTGCAATACGCACCGAAGTCTCCTCCCGATTTTCCGGGCCTGTCATCAGACGAACAGGGCGCCCGCCCGAAATCGCTCAGACTTGAACCCGTCCGGTCCTCTCCGGTCAAGGTCAGAATGAAAGAGTTTCAACAAGAAATCACAGACACTGCACGTCAGCACAGACCCGGAATAAAAGAGAATTTTGACGTCACCCGACTGGCGGGCTACGGCTGTATGGCTCTAAATGATTGTCCGCAGTGCAAAAGCTGCACATCTCATACCACAAAGGACCGACTGCGCCGGATGAACACCCTGCTTGATCTTGTCACCCTGCTGGGCCGAACGGTGTTTGTCGTGACACGCGGGGCCGGTTCCATTGGCCTTTTTGCACTGGAAGGAATTTCCTGCTTCTTCCGGCCGCCTTTTTACTGGCGGGTCTTTCTCCAGTCGCTCCTCGATACCGGCTTTCTGTCCCTGCCGGTCGTCGCATTGACCGCCCTGTTCTCAGGCGGCGTGATCGCGCTTCAGTCCTATACCGGCTTCGCGCAGTATCACGCACAGAGCGCCATCGCGAATATCGTCGTGCTGGCGGTGACGCGCGAGCTCGGCCCCGTCATGGCGGGCCTGATGGTCGCCGGTCGCGTAGGTGCCGCCATGGCGGCGCAGATCGGCACCATGCGGGTGACGGACCAGATCGACGCCCTGACGACACTGCGCACCCACCCGATGAAATATCTCGTGGCCCCACGCCTCGCAGCCGGTGTGATCGCTCTGCCCCTGCTGGTGGTGGTGGCCGATATTCTAGGTGTCGCAGGCGGCTTTACAGTGGCGACAGTCAAACTCGGTTTCGCACCGGATAATTATATCGCCGCCACCATGAACGCCCTGAAGACCGAAGACGTCATGGTCGGGCTCGTGAAAGCCACCGTGTTCGGTTTTCTCATCACCCTGATGGGCTGTTATTACGGCTACACAAGCCGCGGGGGCGCTGAGGGAGTCGGCAGCGCTACAACCGCTGCTGTTGTCTCCGCGTCGATCCTTGTGCTCGCATTCGATTATCTCCTGACAGACCTGTTTTTCGCCCAATGACAGACAACCCATCCTCCGCACCGAAAATCCGTATCCGTGGACTTCGCAAGGCTTTTGGCTCGAAAGTCGTGCTCGATGGCGTTGATCTCGACGTGCCAACAGGAACCTCTTTCGTGATTATCGGCGGATCTGGATCGGGGAAGTCCGTTCTGCTTCGCTGCATTCTCGGCCTTATCCAGCCGGACGAAGGGCTGATCGAGATTGACGGTGTGGACGTGCTGCGTGCGCCCCGTCGTGAGCGGGAAGAACGGATCGGCGAAATCGGCATGCTGTTCCAGAACGCCGCGCTGTTCGACAGTCTGTCCGTCTGGGAAAACGTCGCTTTCGGCCTGCTGGCTCCAGAACCGACAAGACATTCCGAAAAGCATCCGCGCCTCTCGCGGACGGAAGCGCGTGCGCGGGCAAATGCTGTTCTGGAACAGGTCGGCCTCGACCCATCGGTTGGCGATCTCTCTCCTTCCGAATTATCCGGTGGCATGCAGAAGCGCGTTGGACTGGCACGCGCCATCGCCGATCGGCCCGAGATTCTGTTCTTTGACGAACCGACGACTGGCCTTGATCCCATCATGGGCGCGGTCATTGACGGGCTGATTGTCGATTGCGTGAAAAGGATGGGATCGACTGCCATCGCCATCACGCACGACATGGCTTCCGCACAGCGGATCGGAGACGAGGCCGCCATGCTGTATCAGGGCAAGCTGGTGTGGCAGGGACCGGCCACCTCGCTCATGCATTCAGGTAACGCCATGGTAGATCAGTTCACGCATGGTCGCCGTGAGGGGCCGATCTCCATGGAACTCCGCCGCTAGAGCCTGTCCATTTTCAGCAGGAGTTTGTCGTCATGAGTCGCCCGCTCAACGTGATTGGCCTGATGAGCGGCACCTCGCTGGACGGGGTGGACGCCGCTGTCATCCGCACGGATGGCGTCACGGTTTTCGAGAGCGGCCCCTCTCTGTCCCTGCCCTATGACGCCGACCTTCGGCAGTCTGCCCGAGCGCTTCTGGATCGTGCGGCACATCTTTCTCCCGACGCGCCCGAAGTGCTGGACGTCGAAAGACGCCTGACAGAGCGCCATATCGAAGCCGTTCAGGCCTTGCGGCCCCAAACAGGCCCCGTCGATCTGATCGGCTTTCACGGACAGACGATCTATCACGCCCCGGCGCTGCACCGGACCTGGCAGATCGGCGACGCGGCGCTGCTGTCGCGCGAGACGCAGATTCCAGTCGTGCATGATTTCCGAAGTGCTGACGTTGCAGCCGGTGGTGAAGGCGCGCCGCTCGCCCCCTGGTATCATGCGGCGCTGTTGCAGGACGCTCAACGCCCCGTCGCGATACTCAACATCGGCGGCGTGGCCAATGTCACCTTCCTTGGACGGAATGGCGAGATCATTGCCTGTGACACCGGGCCGGGCAATGCGCTGATGGATGACTGGGCATTCCGACACACTGGCGTCGCCTGCGACATGGACGGCGCGCTGGCCCGGAAGGGACAGGTCGATCAGGCCATTCTCGATATGCTTCTGGCTGATCCCTATTTCAGTCGTCCCGCCCCGAAATCCCTTGATCGCCAGAGTTTCATCACGGCTCTGGATGCGGTTTCAGGGTGCACTCCCGCTGATGGAGCCGCCACACTCGCCGCTTTCACCGTTGCCGCCGTGGCGCGGACACGCTTTCCGGAAAAGCCCGCCGTCTGGTACGTCTGCGGCGGTGGACGTCATAATCCCGTTTTGATGGTAGGGCTGCAAAAGGCTCTGAACGCCCCAGTCAGATCGGGAGACAGTCTTGGCTGGAATGGCGACGCTCTTGAAGCCGAGTGTTTCGGCTTTCTCGCCGTGCGGGTTTTACGCCAGCTTCCCCTCTCCGCTCCCGGCATCACCGGAGCCCCTGATTTTCTGCCCGGTGGACGCCTTACCTGCGCCGCTCTGACCACTCTCCCTCGGTGGCTTTCTCTCTCCAACGAAGACTCTTGACGCTGTGAGTAGAGACGCTATATACCCCGCCACGTTGCCGGCGTAGCACAGTGGTAGTGCAGCGGTTTTGTAAACCGAAGGCCGGGAGTTCGAATCTCTCCGCCGGCACCATTTTTCCTGAAAATAGCCAGCCTTTCGTGGCGCACATGACGCATACAGCGACTCTTACGCACATGATGCCAGATACTGTTCGGCTATAGATTCCGGCTCTGCTCTCTAACGCAAACACCCCTCACCACATCGGCGCGGGAACCAGCGTCATGAGCACTTTGGTTGCGGGATCGTCTCCGCTACCAAGATGGACGAAACGGCTATTTCTCAGGCCCTCATGAAGGCGCAACTTGTTCTGATCGACCGCCAATCCGATCTGCATCCGACAGAGAAGCATGGGCGCGAAATCCTCAAGAGGGCGACTCTCGCGTTTATGCAAATATGGGAGGATTGGCCGAGTAAAAGGCGCTCCCCCGCGTAAAGCGGAAGGAACTAGCGGGGGTGTGAAAAAGAGTGACGGGAAGGTCTTATTCAGTCTTCCCGTCACCATCTTTTTTAACCAAAGCAACAACTACACCGATAACGGTAGCTGTGGCTAAAGTGGTCCCAGCCCAGTCGTGCCCCCATTTTATGAGGAAAAATGACACACCAATGGCGAACATAAACGCTATGAGGGCGATTAAACGACGTGCAAGAGAATCGATCAGTTGAAAAATCTGGTTCCGCTCTCTCAAGCGCCGCTCTGTCTCGGAACTTGCCTCTGCCATGCGCATGATGCGATCAGGTAGGTCATCTTGGACCTCCTTATAGATCTGCATTTCTGAGCCTGCTGGAATTGGGCCTGTAGTTATCTGACGCATCCCGACAGAAACCACACCAGCGCCGGGAACGCTCATAGGCTCGTATTCGGGCGTTAGTGGAATATGTTGCGGGTCAGTGATTGGCCGAGGTGCGATGGGTATATCCGAGTTGCTCATCGACTTGGTTCATTGCTCCACGCATTGCACGACCAGTTGCATTCCATGCATCGCGCGTGATTTCATCGGCACTTGCAATTGGATAAGATTTAACTGGTCCGGCAAAATCAAACAATTCACCAAAGGCCCGGAGAAATGATCGTGCAAAAAAATGTCTGCGCATATTCCCCTCCTTGGTTTGCGCTGCGCTGATACACTCATGCTACGTTTCGCTTAAGTGTTTCAACCTTGATCTGAAGTTGTCCCTTAAGGAGATGAACGTCAAGTGAATGCGCGGTGAGAAATGAATTGCTGTGTCTCCACACACTTCGCGCAACGCAATTTCGTGCTATCGCAGCACATCTTGTCTCAATTCAGTATAGCGTTGCGTTATGTGTGTTCTTAAAAACTGATCAAGCCCATTAACGCGCCGCAGCACGTCAACTTCAACAATCTCACACCAAAACGGCGAAAACACAGCTTACAGGCTGTCTAGCCAGACTTTAAAGAACCCGCCCCTTGGTCTTCCTGCCGGAGTAAGGCACAACAGCGCCCCAACGTGCCGAACAACGGAGACGGATATGCGGGTTACAGTCGCTGATGTGCAGAAGATGAAGCAGAATGGCGAACGCATCGCCATGATAACGGCTTATGACTGCTCCTCCGCCCTTATTGCCGAACGCGCCGGTGTTCCTGTTCTGCTGGTCGGTGATTCACTCGGCATGGTCATGCTGGGACACAGCACTACCCTGCCCGTCACGCTTGACGATATGGAACGCCATGCCGCTGCCGTCATGCGCGTCAGCCAGAAGGCGCTTGTCGTCGCCGATTTACCCTTCATGAGCTACGCCACCATTGAGGACGCGGTCTTTTCTGCCCGTCGCCTGATGCAGTCGTCCGGTGCGCAGGCGGTCAAGCTGGAAGGTGGCAAGAGCATCACTCCGCAGATCCGCCGTCTGGTTGACTGCGGCGTGCCGGTCATGGGACATCTGGGGCTTACGCCTCAATCACAGCATCAGATTGGTCTGCGCGTGCAGGCTCGTCGTGCAGAAGAAGCGCGTCAGTTGATTGAGGACGCACTTGCCCTTGAAGCCGCCGGAGCTTTTGCGCTTGTGCTGGAAGTCGTGCCTGCTCCATTGGCTGCCGCTGTGTCTGAAAGAGTCCGTATTCCTGTCATCGGCATTGGAGCAGGAGCCGGATGCGACGGGCAGGTTCAGGTCTGGCATGACCTGCTTGGTCTATTCGAAGGCCGTCCGCCCCGGCATGCCAAGCGTTTTGCCGATATCGGGGCTGCCATGGAACAGGCCGTTCGCGCCTATGCCGACGATGTGCGCTCAGGCTCTTTTCCAACGGATGCACAGAGTTCCACGATGAACCCTGACGAACTGGCCAGCGCCCTCGCCTCTCTCGACCATAAAGATCACTGACATGCAGATTGTTTCCACCATTGCCGACGCCCGCAAGATCCGGGCCAGCCTGAATGGAACACTGGGTTTTGTTCCGACAATGGGCTTTCTGCATGAGGGTCATTTGAGTCTCGTCCGTCGCGCGCGGGAAGAATGCGATGCTGTGGCAGTCAGCATCTTTGTGAACCCAACGCAGTTTTCCCCCAATGAAGACCTCAACCGTTATCCGCGAGCCCTTGAACGAGATCTGTCTCTTCTTAAAGAGGCTGGTGTCTCCTTCGTTTTTACACCTGATGCAGGTGAAATCTATCCTCCGGGCTTTGCGACAAGCATAGATGTGGGAGATGTAGCGAAGCCGCTGGAAGGCGCAGTCCGACCGGGTCATTTTTCTGGTGTCGCGACTGTTGTCACCAAGCTTTTCAATATTATCCAGCCGACAAAAGCGTTTTTCGGTCAGAAAGATGCGCAGCAATGTGCCGTGATCAGAAGGCTGGTGACGGATCTGAATATTCCCGTCGATGTCGTTATCTGCGACATTGTCCGAAACGAAAAAGGTCTCGCGCTCTCAAGCCGAAATTCCTATCTGACAGAGAGTGAACAGGAACGTGCTCTCCTGCTACACGGCAGCCTGAGAAAAGCACAAGAACGTATTGCATCCGGTGAGCGCAATGCTGAAACAATCAAAACACTGATTGCCAACATTCTGTCGAAAGACCCTGATTTTTCTGTGGATTATATCAGCGTCGCAGATCCCGACTCTCTGACTGAGCTTGATAGCGTCGATGACGAAGCCCTCATCTCACTGGCGGTCAAAGTTGGCAACACACGCCTACTCGACAACATTCTCATCAGAAAAAAGTAATTTCAGAAGTTATTCCAAGGAAGAAATGCGCGTGAGTGCCTGATTTCGATAAAGCAGGCACTCAATAAAACCTGACCAAAATCTCAGTAGATTTTTGAGAGGTAGCTTTGCAACAAAATGATTTTGCAAAGCTACCTCTCACAGGCTTCAAGCCTCATGACTCAGGCTGACGACCCACCATCATGCCAGCGCCATTGGCCCGCATGGAGCCGAAACGCCAGATCAGATGCGCAAGCGCCATCAGAACCGGCCCAATAAACAGACCACTCAGCCCCCACGTTTCGATCCCGCCCAGAATGCCCAGCAGAACCCAGACAAACGGCAGTCGAATTGATCCACCAATCAGAACAGGCCGGATAAAGTGATCAGCAAGGAACAGGATCACAAAACCGAATACTCCAACTGCAATTCCGGCTCCAAGCGATCCCTTGATAGCGATCAGCAACGCACTGATGGCGACAGCAAATCCGCCTACCATCGGAATCATTGAAGCAAGAGCCGTAAAGAGCCCGAGAAGCAGCGGCTGGGGCGCTCCAGCAATAATGTAGGACACGCCGATAATGACACCTTCACCAAGCCCCACAAGAACCAGCCCTGCCATTGCTCCCCGCACAGCGCCAACAAGCTGCTTCTGGGCCATCTGCCCCCGGGCGCCGAGCAGACGCAGAATGAACAGATTGATATGCTCAATCAGCTGTTTGCCGCCACGCAGTAAAAAGAACAGGATAAGCAGGGCAAAACAGAGGATCACAACAGTATCGGCCACGCCGTGACCAATATGCTCAACTGTGGCCAGAGCCTGCTCCGGGTTGAGCTTATGCACCAGCGCACGCATTCCCTCCGGATTGGAAAGATTGCTTTGCCACCAATGCTCAATCTGTGCCCTGCCCCACGGCAGCTTTGAAAGCCAGACCGGTTCCGGAATACCAGTCTCTCCAGCTTCCTTGATCCACTTTGCGCCTTCCTGCGCTTCTCCTGCGGCCGAGCCAATGAGAAAAGACACCGGGATGACAAACACCAGAGCTATGGCGGAGACAACAACAAGAGGCAGAACTGTTTGCGCATGCCGAGGAGACCATTTACGGCCGAGCCACCGCATGATCGGCCAGCAGACAATGGCGAGGATGCCTCCCCACACCAGCGCCAGCCGAAACCTTCCCAAAGTAAAAAGCGACAGCCCTGCGACAGAAACCGCGAAAACACCTTGAGCCCAGTATTGAAATGATGGCCGCGATACAGGCTGCTGTTCTATTGACGATAACGCCGCACCATCCTCTTCATCTCGAGATACAGAAGGAACGGTGCTTTCCGACTTGCACCATGACGATATTCTAGAAAACATTTTCACCAGTGACCTGTTTCTCAAACACAAAAATAGTGGTCAGTTTCGCTTCAATACATATTCAGGCGCCTTATCCTGACCGCATGACTTCGGAAACAGATCACTCCTGATTTCCCTTACCTTTCATTCAGTCATTCACTTCGGGAACTGTTGCGACATGAACATATTCCGGAGAAAAAAGTTCACACCAAGGCAGACGGTCGGCTGGTTTCCAGCCTGACATTCGCCCCAGTGCCACTCAGCAATCTTGGCACAGAGGCATCAGCGCTTGCGCGCAGGTGGGGTCGGCGCGGTTGCCTTGGGCGCCACGGATGGACCCGGCGCCAGAACTTCAGGATCAACGGGTTCGTCAGTTGTCATGTTCGGATCAGGCGCTTGCGCGTCGTCACCCGTTGCGGGTGTCGGAGCCTGCACGGTCAGGCCAAGAGACTCAGCGAGATGTTTGTGAGTCACTGCCTCGGGAATTGCCGCGAGAGCCAAAACTGGCACAGGCTTCTCCGGCGCAAGCATGGCGGTCAGAGCGCCTGCTGCCGGATTGGCTATATAACCGGCAAGCTGCGCGCCTATGCTGTCTGGCGGGCTTCCGGCAGGAGCCCATGTGCGCCGCAACAAGGTAACGTAAGCGTCCGGGTCCATCCCCTGATTGACCGCTGCGTTATTGAGCAGCCGAGGAACAAGTCCCGCATCACGCCAGGAAAAGTCGAGATGCACGATCTGGGGCTGAGGCAATGCGCCCTGCTGCGCAGTCAGTTGGGTGAAGTCGCCCGCTATGTTCAGGTGACCAAACTCACGCGCATTCACGTCAAACTCCGTGACATGCGCGATATCCGCTTCCCGATCGACAATTGCATTCAGCACAATCGCGGCATCAAACTTCTCATATCCGAGCGATTTGATGATCATGGTGCGCGGACCGGTCGGCCAGAGTTTGAAATGCGTAAGACTCTCTGTCACACGGCTTTTCTGACCATCCGTATCGATGTGCAGATGGGCCTTTTCAAAACCGGCGAGACGGTCTTCGGCACTTCCCGGACCATCGACCTCCCCTTTGAGAAGGAAGTCCTCCACAGTGATGGACTGATTCCCATCGTGAAACAGCAGACCATCGCCTTTCAGATAGGACTGCAACAGGCCCGCCAGATCAGAGCCATCCGAGACCAACTCGCCCATGCTGACATCTCTCACGGGGTGATCGCCATAATGAAGCTGGAACTTGCTCACAGTGAGACGGGAAACCCGGCCCGTGCCATACTGATCAAGAATGACGTGCGCCGCCCTGGCGCTCTCCAGACCATCAGCCGAGGTCATGACGGCCTGCGTCGCCTCGCCATGATCCATCATCAGGCTGCTGACCTGATCTTCTGTTGGTGGTGGCAGCATGAGGCCATCCAGCGACAACCGTTTGGCCTGCATGGTGCCGCCTGCCCCCGTAATCTGGAGCGTATAGGCGATGACGTGATCAAAATGCAGGGAACTGTGATCAGGCGTGCTTTTCGCCTCGGTCGGGGAGCCTACAACAGCCCCGATCAGTTCGATCGTGGCTGCGGAAATGGTCCCGCTGGGATCTTTCAGCACAACGTCGGTCAACCGCGCCCCGTGACTGGTAGGCAGAGCGATCGCCTTACCCCATGTAAAATCCACGCCCAACGGCAGATGGGCCTTCGCGTCCTCGAGCGCCTCGATCAGTTCGTGGTTGGCCTCCCTGTGAACCCAGATCCACCCCGCAGAGCCGAGTCCAATGACCGCAAGAGCGGAAAGGGTGAAGATGGCGCGGCGTGTGGTTTCTCGGTTCATGAAAGACGGCACCCTGTGTTCAGCCTTGGTTCCTCTTACATATCAGGGCGTTGTCCCAAGAGCATCAGGAAAAACCACAGCACGGATTTCTGCGGTTTTTTGAACACCCAACTTAACGGTATCATGTTACCACATAAAAATAATACTGATAAATAAAAGAACAAATAAAAATGGCTATTTTTATACCCGCTTTTCCCTTGACGCCCCGCCCCGGCTTACGCATAAGGCGGCACCCGAACCGCTCAAGATTCCTGGACGGACATATAAACAATGAAAACCACCCGCTCGCTTAAGCCCGCGGAAGTGACGAAGAACTGGATCCTGATCGACGCCGAAGGGCTCGTTCTTGGTCGTCTCGCCACTCTTGTTGCTGCGCGTCTGCGCGGCAAGCACAAGCCGCAGTTCACACCGCACGTTGATTGCGGCGACCATGTCGTCATCATCAACGCCGAGAAGGTGAAGCTCACCGGCAACAAGGTTGACCAGAAGCTTTTCCATTACCACACCGGTTATCCGGGTGGCATCAAGCAGCGCACGATCACGCAGCGTCTGAACGGCAAGCACCCCGGCGAAGTCGTCGAGAAGGCTGTCGAGCGTATGATCACGCGTGGCCCGCTGCAGCGCGCCCAGATGCGCAACCTGCATGTCTATGCCGGCTCCGAGCATCCGCATGACGGCCAGCAGCCAGTGAAGCTGGATGTCGCCGCGATGAACCGCAAGAACACCGCCATTGCGAAGAGTGGGGTCTGATCGCCATGTCTGAAACGATTGAACGCACAGGCACGCTCGCCGACCTCAAGGACGTTGCTCCTCAGGTTGTGGCTTCCGAAGCTCCTGTCTACGAAGTAAAGCGCGACGCTCAGGGCCGTTCCTACGCCACAGGCCGTCGTAAAGAGTCCGTCGCTCGCGTCTGGATCAAGCCCGGCAAGGGTGATGTCACGGTGAACGGTCGCCCGATCGGCACCTACTTCGCCCGTCCGGTCCTGCGCATGCTGCTGACACAGCCGTTCCTCGTGACCGACCGTTACAACCAGTTCGACGTTGTCTGCACCGTCGTTGGTGGTGGTCTGTCCGGTCAGGCTGGCGCTGTCCGTCACGGTATCAGCCGTGCGCTGACGCATTATGAGCCGGAACTGCGCGGCGTTCTGAAGGCAGCCGGGTTCCTGACCCGTGACTCCCGTCAGGTTGAGCGTAAGAAATACGGTAAAGCCAAGGCCCGTCGTTCCTTCCAGTTCAGCAAGCGCTGATCTGGAACACGCCTTTCGCCCTGTGCGGAAGGGGGTTTTGGGAAGCCGCTGGCCTTCGGGTTGGCGGCTTTTTCTTTGTCTGGAGAATACAGCGTGAGCGGCAAACGGCAGGAAACATTCGACGCGGTCGTCATCGGTGCGGGCGCTGCGGGGCTGATGACGGCTCTCACGGCCGGGCAGCGCGGCAAGCGGGTGCTGGTTCTGGACCACAATGACGAACCGGGCCGAAAGATCCTGATCTCCGGTGGTGGACGATGTAATTTCACCAATCTGCAGACCGTGCCGGACCGTTTCCTGTCCCAGAACCGTCATTTCGCCCGTTCAGCATTGGCGCGTTACAAACCTGCCGATTTTCTGACTCTGGTCGAAAAGCATGGCATCGCATGGCACGAAAAGACGCTCGGACAGCTTTTCTGCGATGGCTCCGCCCGACAGATCCTCGCCATGCTGCTGGATGAATGCGCCAAAGGCGACGTTACGATCCGCCTCAGTGAAACGATCAGAGATGTGCGGTTCTCGGACCGCTTTACGGTGGAAACCGACACTCTCACCATAGAAGCCCGCTCGCTCGTGCTGGCAACCGGCGGTCTTTCCATTCCCAAGCTTGGCGCAACGGGGCTGGCGCATCGTCTGGCCCGGCAGTTTGATGTTCCGCTGGTCTCCCCCGCACCCGGTCTTGTGCCCTTGCAAGCCAATATCGACGATCTGGGCTGGATGCCTGCCCTTTCGGGTGTGTCTCTTCCTGTTCGCATACAGAGCGGCAAGACGGCTTTCGAAGAGGCCATGCTGTTTACTCATAAGGGACTTTCGGGGCCGGCCATTCTCCAGATTTCGTCTTTCTGGAAACCCAGTCAGTCCATCAGGATTGACCTGCTACCCGACAAAAATGCCTTTGAAACCCTGCGAGCTGCCCGCACGGGACGATCACGCGCCCATGCTGTGGCCATTCTGTCCGAACAGATGCCGCGGCGGCTTGCTGAAGTGCTTGGCCCGCGTTTGTTGGGAGAGAAGGCCGCTGCTGAATGGCCGGATAAGCTGCTTCGTGCGGCGGCGGAAACCCTGAAAAACTGGCAATTCACTCCCTCTGGCACCGAAGGCTATGCCAAGGCCGAAGTCACCACGGGCGGGGTGGATACCAAGGCGCTTTCCTCCCGAACCATGGCCAGCACCAGCCTGCCGCAACTTTATTTCGTCGGAGAGGCGGTGGACGTCACAGGATGGCTGGGAGGCTATAATTTCCAGTGGGCATGGGCGAGTGGCCACGCGGCAGGAACCGCTCTGTCCGAATGATGTTATGTCTTCCGCACGAACAACACTTTGCTTTTACTGACTTCCCTGAGAAATACGGCTAATCTGACCTTAACCATTTCATCTCTGAGGAGAGTATCCCCGATGGATATGTCTGTTTTCCAGTCTGTAAAACGCCGTGGTTCACGGGCTCTGTTACTCGGCCTCGCCGCTGCTGCGCTGGCCGCCTGCACAGGTCAGGCAGGAACGCCCATCGCACCGGGCACCTATCCGCCCGGCACGCCGCTGGGCGGCACATGCAAGGCCGGTCTCTATACCTGCCAGCTTCCGCTCGCCTCTCCGGTCGGCGCACCGTGCAGCTGCCCCGGACTGGGTGCAGCCTCCTATGGGCAGGTCTATCTCAAATAATAAATTGCAGAAGGGCTTCCGGCATGGCATGGCCTGAGGGCTTTTTGCCACGCCGGAGGACCATCCCTCAGCATGTTCTGCGGGCAGCCGGTCTGGTATAGAGACGCGAAGATCGTTGCCGGTCTTCTGCCGGACAACAGAGAGAGACCGTAACGCATGAGCTTCAGTGACGACCGTTATTCCCCTTCCCGCGCCTCGGCGGGACGTCAGAACGGAAGCTCGAACGGCTTGTCGTCCATCCTCAGACTAGGAATCTGGTCTGTCCTGTATTTTCTATTCTACATGGCGCAGCAAATCGCTGAACTGCTGGCTCCCCTGCTCCTGATCGCCGGTGTCGGCTGGGCCGCTCTGCCGCACGTCGTAAACGCCGTGTCCTCAAGCGCGAGCCATGTCGATGCACAGGCTCATGACGTGATGTCTCATGTGTCAGAGGCTATTCCGCATGAAGTCATGATGGGGTCACATCTCCTGACCCCTTCAGGTCTGATCTTTGACGGCATCCTGCTTATGGCCGTTGCTGCTTTTGGCGCGACCCTGTCCGCCATTGCCGCCCGCTCCATGTAAAACCTTTATCTGACATTTCACCGACAGGCAGAAACACGACAGGGCAAAACCTGTCCACCAACAAGAAAAGGCTCTCCTGACCGGAGAGCCTTTTCTTGTTAATCTCAGAGCAGATTCAATGCAGGCCAAAGGTGACGCAATGCACCGAACCAGTGCGTGCATACGACCAACACAACAACGGCTCCTACGCCACTGGCAATCCATGCCTTACGCCAGAACGCCGGACTTTCAAGAAAAGAACGACGCCCCTCGTCAGCATGTGCGACACGTTTGAGAACATCGTTCCTCAGACGACTGGATATATCAATCGCCGGTGTGACATGCCGCGGAGCAACAGCAGGTTCTTCCTCCGCCTTGGCTTCTTCGACTGTTTCGGCATGTTCGGAGGGCACCACCTCATCTGGTACTTCGGTATGTTCCCAGACTGCCTCATGATGTTCCTCGGCAGAAGCAGGAGCTTCTTCTTCCTCTACTTCAGAAACACGGTCCCAAACCGGCACCCAAGGAGCAGTCTCTGCCTGTTCCGCCTCTCCCGAAGAATGATGCTGGGCGCTTTCCTGCCCGCCAGGATTATTTCTGGCAGCCCGCAGACGCGTGATGACGTCATCGAACGTATTATCCTGCGGAGCTGGTGACGGCGCGTCATCATCTGACTGCTCGTCACTCTTTTCCACATGTTTTCGGAACGCTTCGGCTTCGTGTTCCGCAGGCGGCTGCCCGGAGGTGTCTTTCAGGTGATCCCGATTGTCGGAGCTTTCAACCAGGTTTTCATCCTGATAACCCGCACCGGTGAAACCAGTATTCTCCACACTGAAATGTTCGTCGAGATCCTTCTCCCGCCATTCATGCGGATCTTCCTCCGGCTTGGTCCCAAAACCGGTCGGCTGCGAGGCTGGGGTTTCAGGCTCGTCATCCCAGATGCTGCGATAAACGACTTTCTTCTCTGGCGCAGCCTGTTCAGCAACCGGCGGTGCTACCGGGGTGGGCTCAATAGGGAGATCGAGAAAACTGAAAGGCTTTTCGTATTCGTCATCCGAGGCCTCAGCTCCTTGGGAATTTGAATGCGCCTTGTCCTGAAGGGGCGTAATGCGCGTAGAGAAATGCTGGGTAGCCGGCGGCTCTGAAAGAGTGGAAAATTTCTCTTCGACTGGCTCGGCAGCGGACTGTGGCGCAACAGGCTCCTGCACTTCGGCTGGCGGCGCTTCACTGTGCGGCTCACTGTCTGGCTTCTGCTCTTCCGCCCGATCAGGCTGGCCTGCTTCTTCGGTCGCCGGGACATCTGGCACTGCTGCGACAGGCGCAGGGATCTCTGCTGGCTCCGCAGCCTGTTCCTGACGGATTTCCTGCTCTTCATTCTGAACGGGCAGCTCGGATTGAAGTGGTTCTTCGTGAGGAACCGATGTCGAGTTTTCCCCGGCAACAGGCGACGGCGCAGCTTCCATCGTCTCAGCCGCAGTGGCTGGTGGCGTGGCAGGTTGCTCTTTCTGAGTGTTTACCGGCTCAACCTGCCTGACCGCAGAGTGTTCGTCGGGCAGTGGTGCTTCCGGTTTCTGAGACTGTGTTTCAGCAACTGATGGAGCCGTGTGAGCCTCTGGAGCCACACTGGTGGCCGGTGCTTCTGCCTGAGCTTCAGTTATCTCGGAGACCGCTGCGACGGGCTGATGATCCGACTGGGAAACTGTCTCTTCAGGTGCTTTGGGCTGTTCCGAGGCCACAGATGAAGCCGGAGACTTGGCCGGTTCCTCAGGCGTCGCCACCTGTTCGTCCGGCTGAGAAACGACCGGCTTCTGCACCGGGGGCTGCACTGGAGTAGCTGGAGGCGTATCTGCGGTTTCAGCAGCAGTCTGCGGAACGGCCTTGACGAGCCAACTGGCGCCGCATCCTGCACACTTCAATGTCCTGTCCTTCGTCAGGTAAGACGCAGGTACATTATATTTAATGCCACAGGACGGGCAGACAATCAGCATCCGGGTTCCTCTCTCGTGCTGCGCAATCGCTCTGGCCGCAGACACGCACAATCCTCGTTAAACAGTATGCCTTGTAATCGGTTCCCAATTTCTAAACATGATCCGACAACGGTGAAAGAGGGAGAAAACTCCTCAGGTGAAAATCGACAGTTTCTCCGGCAACGCGTTATGCTATCGCGTGTTTCTCATGACTGATCTCATTCTTCAGGGAGTATGCCTTGCATGATCCGGCTCCGTGACGTCTCCTGGCATCACGGCACTCTGCCGCATGAAGGTCAGGCCACACTCAGAAATATCAGCCTTGCGATTCCGCAGGGCGGTTTCCGCTGGCTGCTCGGCCCTTCCGGCGCAGGCAAGTCCACACTGCTGCGTCTTCTGCATATGGAGGCACTACCCCGTTCAGGCGACATGGAAATTCTTGGCACCGAAATCGGATCGCGCAGCAAACGTTCCACTCTCGCCCGCCTGAGACAGCGAATCGGAATGATCCATCAGGATTTCCGCCTGATGCCAACCCTCTCCGTCGCCGATAACATTGCCCTGCCCCTGCGGCTTCAGAAGCGCATGGAAGGTGAAATCGCACAGGAAGTGGACGCTCTGCTGGACTGGCTGGGACTTGTTGAACGTAAGAAAGCGCGCCCAGTCGAGCTCTCGGGCGGCGAGCAGCAGCGGACAGCCATTGCCCGCGCCGTGATCATGCGCCCCAGCCTTCTGCTGGCGGATGAACCGACGAATGCTCTGGAAGACAGTCAGGCGGCACGTGTTATCGGCATGCTGAGAGAACTGTCGGATCTGGGAACCACTGTCATCGTCGCAACGCATAACGATACGCTCGTCCAGCGCTTTCCCGCACCTGCGCTGCAACTCAGGCAGGGACGGTTGTTCTCCGATGAATAAGCACAAACGGGTCCGTGACGGCCTCGCGCTGTCCCGGGCGCTTCCCGACCGCAGCCTGCTTACCATGGTCGCCGCCATGAGTCTGCTCATCGCGCTGACCTTCACGGCTGCCGTCGGTGCCCAGAGCCTGTCCGAACGATGGGCGAGAGGAGCTGCCAATCTGATTACCGTGCAGGTGCCTGATCCGGACAAGGCACCGGTGACAGACAATCACACCACAGGTGGTTCTCGGGTTGAAGCGGTGCTCGGTACACTGAAAACAGCGCCAGATATCGTGCAACTGCACAGACTGAATGAGCAGGAACTCGACGCTCTTCTGAAACCCTGGCTTGGCAATACTGGGACTGCGGCGCTTCCTCTGCCAGCCGTGATTGAGGTCGATCTTACTGCAGGCGGCGTCCTGTCAGACGATCTTGTATCGACCCTCACCACCATCGCTCCAGGCACGCTCATTGAGAAGAACGATGACTGGCGCTCCCAACTTCACACCGTTGCCCGCAGCCTGCTGTTCTGCGCCGGGCTGGCGATAGCGCTTGTCGGCACGATCGGCGCTGCGGTCATTGGGATGGCGACCCGTCTGGGACTGGGCTCGCGGCGTGAGAGCGTAACCATTCTCCACGAACTCGGCGCATCCGACGGCTATGTCGCCCGACGTTTCGCGTCCCGCGTTGCTGTCCTGTCTTTTCTGGGCGGTCTGGCCGGAACGCTGGTCTCCCTCCCTCCGATCGCTATCCTGAGCCACCTCATGGCGCCTTTTTCGGGAGCCGTTTCGAGCACCACGCAGAATGGGGAGAACTGGTTTCCCATACTGAAAGACTCTCTACTGGCGTTCTGGCATGGAGCCGCGCCACAGTCCCTTCTGATCGGACTGGGCTGCATTCCTTTTGTCGTCACGCTGATTGGGTGGGTCACGGCGCAGGTCATCGTGCGGGTATGGCTGCGGCGGCTTCCATGAAGAAAGAGGGTTCCAGATGGGGCTGGTGGCGTGCAGTGGGCCTGTTCTTCACGGCTTGCATCTCGCTGTTTGTCATCGGCTTTGGGCTCTTTCTCCGCAGCGCCCTGCGTGCTCCTGACCTCCCACCTGTTTCTGATGGAATCGTTGCTCTGACCGGCGGCAACGGACGCGTGGAAACATCTCTTTCCCTGCTGGAACAAGGCCGTGGCCACCTGCTGCTCGTCTCAGGCGTCGATCCCAAGGTCACGTTGCAGGAACTGGCACCCGATCTTCCCGCCGGACTGAGCGGACGTATCACTCTTGGACGGGAAGCCACATCCACAGCTGGCAACGCCACGGAAACAAAGCACTGGGTGAAGGCGAACAAGCTGCACAGCCTGATCATTGTCACTGCCGGCTATCATATGTGGCGGGCAGAAGTGGAAATTGGACGCATGCTGCCTGGCGTTCGTCTCAGTCCCTATACTGTGCAGCCCCCTGCCATGAAGCGTCCTTTTACACGTGGTACATGGAATTTGCTGGTGCGAGAGTATGGCAAGTTCCTGCTGGCCTGCATCGGTCCGGTGAAGGCGTTCCGACATACGGTAGACGCGACCTGAGCAGGCCATCGGGCCATCTTCAGTGATTTCAGAAATTCAGCAGCGCGCCAGTGAATGTTTCTTCCACCACACTCACTGGTGTGCCGTCCGCCCGTTTTACAATCGCTGTGTTGCGGATCACGGAAGCGGATGGCGACGGCAAGGTGTTTTCATTCCACAGGCGAATGTTTTCGAGTGTTTCGCGGCTTATGGAAAAGGGCCCCACGACACGCCCGAATGGCACTGTTGTCGTATCCAGTTTCCGGGTCATTTCCGGCGTCAGTCTCTCCGGGGAATACCAGTTTCCCGCATGCGCTACAGCCAGATCCCCACAGAACATGGTGACATGCCGGTAGCGCAGAGGTTCGTTCGCCTCGAAAATACCCGCAGCGATGGCCGGTAGAGGCGCATCAGCCTGTTGCCCCACCTGCACCCTTAACCGGACAGGCGGTGCGCCCAGACCGTTTTCTTCACACCATGTCTCCAGAGCAATCGTGGCGCTGGAGGCCTTGAGCAGCGCCGTATCAAGCCTGCTGATCCGATCCAGAACAGTTTCCGTCATTCAGCTTCCACCAGACGACGCCTCAGACTGAACGTTCGTTTTCCTACAGTCAGCGGAACGCCTCCCCACAGATTTTTGACAGCCTCAAGAATGACCACACCACCACAGGCAGGCAAGACCGTTCCTCCGGCCCGCTCAATGGCCGTGCTGAGACGCGGACTGCGCAGAAGGGGAAACAGTGGCGGGTAAAGGGCCGTTTCACATGTCTCGACGTGGAACATGCCTTCCTGCAGCAGACGACGCACCTGACGTTGGGAGTAAGGCGTTCCCTGCCCATACGGCGTCGTATCGCTCAGCGCCCAAAGACCGCGCCGGTTGGGGACTATGAGAATCAGTTTTCCGTTGTCGCGCAGAACTTTCCACACTGAGCGCAGAAGCTCGCGACCTGATGGCGCGGTTTCCAGCGCATGCACCATCAGGATCCGGTCAAACGACAGATCGGGAAAAGGCAAATGGCTGCAACTGACAACGCAATCAGCCTCATGACGGTGCAGCATCGTGTCGGGAATCGTTCCGACATGAGCGGCCACCGTGAACGCCGACTGATCGCGCCATTCCGACAGAAAAGGCGCTGTGTAGCCCAACCCGAGGAGGTTAAGTCCCCGAAGATCAGGCCAGCAGGCTGTCAGACGGCGGGCAAGAAGACGCACCACTCCGGCACCCGCCGATGTGTCATAGAATACGTCAGCAGAACGAACTTCATCCAGCATGATGCGTACAGTATCATAAGTCATCCAGACGCAGCACTACCGGAGTTCCGCCATGTCGATTACCGTCCTGCCCATTCCGGCTCTTTCCGACAATTACGTCTGGATGCTGACGGATACGGAGACCGGCATGGTCGGCGTGGTCGATCCCGGCGAATGCGCGCCGGTCCGGGCGGCCATTGAGGCGCATGGTGGACGGCTGGACACAATTTTCCTGACCCATCACCACGCGGATCATACAGGCGGCGCTGAAACGCTGCGTGACCGATATGGCGCCCGCATTATCGGTGCGGCAGCAGACGCATCCCGTCTCCCTACCCTTGATCAAGCCGTCCGTGCCGGGGATCGGGTTGCATTCGGGGACAGTCAGGCTCTGGTGCTGGAAACGCCGGGACACACGCTGGGGCATATTGCCTATTACTTCGACGATCCCGCCTCGCTTTTTTGTGGCGACACACTGTTCAGTCTGGGATGTGGCCGTCTTTTTGAAGGTACGCCGGAGCAGATGTACGCCAGCCTGCATGAGTTCGACGCCCTGCCAGACGAAACGCTGGTGTACTGCGGTCATGAATACACAGCTTCCAATGCGCGCTTCGCCCTTTCCGTGTCACCAGACAACAAGGCGCTTCAGCACCGCGCAGAGGAAGTCACCCGCTTAAGAGCGGAAGGTCGCCCGACTGTTCCTTCCACTCTTGGATCTGAACGGGCATGCAATCCTTTTCTGCGCGCTTCTTCCTCAGCCGAATTGGGCAAGCTGCGTCGACAGAAAGATCTGGCGTGAATTCCACGTCAGAAACATTCTTCTATCAGCGACAAGAACTTTCATTGCACGCCTGTTTTTTCAGGGAAAACCAAACGCTGTGGTTCAAATGAAATGTAATTTTGTCGTTATAGAAAAATCTATTTTCATGTAAATGTATTACATATTTTATACTTCAAATTACTTACTGACAAAATAATAAAATATGATACATTTTATGGAGATAAGTTTCTTTTTCGAACCAAATCTTCCGGATTGCATGATGAAACAATAACGAGAAGCCAGTTTTCCATTCTGTGCTGTGGTTCAAAACGCTCATTACAGACAGGATGTTTATGAAAGCTGTTTCTGGCTTTTCCTTATCTTTCCAGTGCCAATCAGTCGTTTATCCGGTGTCTGCAGGCGTAAACCTGTGGACTGTTCGTGCGCGTCCGGACTGGAAACTAATCTTTCAGAATCAAAACTTTTATCAATATCAATGGGGACACCATGAGCAATCTGATTGCCGACATCTGGAACATAGGACGTAATATCGAAACCAGTCTCATTCAGTCGGCAGATGATTTTCTGAATGACACCGGCATCAATCAGATCTGGAGCTCTCTGGCGGCGTTGCCAAGCAACATCCTCGACAACACGACCCCAAATAACCTGCTGACCTTCCTTAATGACGATACGGCAATCCCCGTTCCTACCCATCAGAATCTCAACCAGACCCCAACAGTTTCCCAGTTCCTGAACGCAGCCAATACTGAATATGCCCTGACAGGCACACCCACCGGCATGTCACCATTTCTCGTTAATGGTCAGCAACTGGCCGTCATCGATGAAACCAGCGACATGTCAGCCAAGGTCTGGGTCACTGACAACGATCAGGTGATTATCGCGTTTCAGGGGACGGGCGGCGGCTTTAATGCCATCACCAATCCGGCAGCTGTCGCGACAGGTTTTCTTTCAGACGTCCAGATCTGGAACCAGAGCGTTTCGCAGGCGCAGAAAGATGCCTTGTCCTTCACGCATTATATCGTGGACATGGCCCAGAAGCAGGGCATCGACACCAACAACATCTTTGTCACCGGTCACTCGCTGGGCGGGATCGAGGCTTCCTATGTTGCCCAGCAGACGGGTCTTGGCGGCATCGCGTTTGAACCGACCGGTATCCCCACTTCCACAACAGCAAAAGGCGATGGTTCAAATTTCGCCAGCGTTGTGACTTATGGCGATCCTGTCGCCGAATATGCCAACGACACCATGCCGGGCTCATCTTTCGTGACATCCATGCCCGCGGGTGCTGCTGGCGATTTCAACCATTACGGTCAGGTCGTCATGCTGGGCAATCCGGCGGACAATGCCCCACTGGCCGCAGCCGTCAGTAACTGGAATGCCAGCTCAATCGGAAATGTCGGTGAACTGCTCAGCGCCGCCTCGTTCGCGGGATATCATCTGCCGGGAACACAGGCAGCCGATATGGGCATCACGATGACTCCCTATGTGTCTCTTGGCGATACGACACATTATCAGAGCGGTGCTGTGTTCAATGTAGGCAATGACAGCATTGCACAGCTCCTGACAGACAATGCCGATCGCACGTCCAGCCTTACAAGCTGATTAACTGCAAGAAGTAGCGATCAGGGGGAGGCTACCTTTCCTTTCCCTGATCGCCACGCTTCCAGTAACGTGGCCGCAGGCAAAGTCCCTATCGTCCACTCGCCTTTTCTCAATCTCAGCGGCAGGGCAATGATCGTGTCCGGCGCTGTTGCCTCTCCGGTTTTTTCTGTTTTCGGTGGTGACTGAAGATTTCCCTGCGCCCTGAAACGCTCGATCAGCATTGTCATGTGACGCACTTCCGGCGTGACCACATGCCCAACCATCATCGCATCAACGACTTTTTCCAGACCACGTAAGGTCAGGTCGAAATCACCCGTCGCATCACGCTGCCAGACAAGTTTCCCCGTGACGGCGACAGTGGACGGTCCAAACCGCGCCTCGCCAATATGTAGCGTCAAACCTCGGTCGCCACCTTCCGTCTCACTGGAAGAGAGCGCGACATGCACTTTCTCCGCCAGATTGCCGATACCGGGCCATGCAACAGGTAATGTGACAGTCTCGACTGTCACATCTGCCGCCGCACCTTCCAGATAGTTCTGTTTCAGATACCATTCCGTTCTACCTTGGAGTTTTCTCAAACCGACACTGAACGGAAGAGCCGACTGCCCCAGAGGGAAAGGCATTGCATACACTTCAAACTGGTCATCATCCGCCATAAAGGCAGCATGAATTTCCTCGCCACTGTTAGCAGCACCAACAGTCGCATGAAGCCCGCTTCCCGTCAGTCTGAATGCAGCATCCGGATGGGCAGAATCGTGTCCCAGCAAAAATGCCTGCTGTCCCGTAAAATCCAGTCGGACTAATGAGGAAAACGGCGCAGCGGGCGATACGGTCACAGCGTCACCTCCGTAGACGAGACGCGTGTCTTTCAAAGGACCGTCCAGACGTACATCTCGCAGCGTCACCTGCCACGGAAACGCGAACAGACTGAACCCCGACACCCGCCAGGAAACACTCCAGCCCTGCTTGAGAAGAATTTCACGCTCCGCATCAATTTTTCCGATGAGACTCTGTCTGGCGACCATCATTCCGGCACAGCCTGACACGACCAGCACCAGACCCAGTCCAATGGCTACAAAGAAGCGCATGCGATGTTTCAGCTGACGCTCCTGCTACCTCGCCCGTTATCCAGTTTGTACCCCACCTCAGTTTCAGGGACCAGATGTCGGAACTCGTTCAATAAAATCCCCCGAAATAGTCAGGCTCAGCGTGGCTTGACAAAACTTATCCACAATTCATCAGTCAAAGCATCCACGTTTTCTGAAAAGTTGTTTTCCTTGAAACATCAGAAAAGAAACATCCGATTGGATAACGGATTTTCACAGAAAACCGCTGTCTTCTGCGGAAAAATCGCAGAGTATCATTTTTATGCAACAAACCGACTTGACTTCATTGAAGCGTGGAAAAAGCAGGAGATTTCACGGATCAGGCCCACAACCCTGTAAGACGCCATTTTATCCCACAGAGTTATCCACAAGGGTATCCCCTGACGATTAAAGACAGCCTGTCAAGCGTTCAGACGCGGTTGTTCTTCCTGCCAGGCCCGTTCAATGGCCTGAAGCATCTCTCCGCGTCCCTTGGCCTGAACCGGATCTCCGATGACGACCGAGATGGTTCCGGCCCGCTTGAGGAAACCCCGGTTCGGCCAGCACAGCCCGGAATTGGTGGCGACGGGATAGACCGGCAGGCCGGTATGACGCGCCATGGCGACAATTCCCGGCTTTAGAGGAACGGTCTCTCCGTAAGCCATACGAGTGCCCTCGGGGAAAATGATCATCTGCCGACCATCGGCAGCCGCCCGTTCCGTTTCCTTCAACAGCCCTCGCATCGCCTTGCTTCCGCCCGCACGCTGAACGGGAATCATGCCTGTGAGCTTCAGCATCGGCCCAACGAAGGGCACTTTCAGCAACTCTTCCTTCATGACGTAGGTCGGTTTGGACACAAGATTCATCCAGACCAGCGTGTCAAAGGCCGACTGATGCTGCGAGGCAATGATGAACGGCTTGTCCTTCGGGAGCTTTTCCAGCCCTTCAACATGCGTGTGGATACCGCACCAGAAACGTCCACCCGCCAGATAGAATCGCGCCCAGAGTTTGGCGTAAGGCATTGCATAACGCGGCCAGAAAAACCGGACCGGCATAGCTGCCCACCCCATCAGAACAGAAATGACGACGATATAGATCCGGAACAGAGCAGAACGGATCACGCGCATATCAGGGCTCCCAGCTGGGCCTCACGGCTGGATGAACAGGCTTTTCCGACACGCGTCCTGCGGGCCGAACAGGTGCGGATGGAGACCAGAAAAGACGGAATGACGCAAGGCAGAGCCCGAATGTCACGAGTTTCTCTTGATTCCGCAGCGATGAACGGCCAAGAACGGTAGCATGTCACTCCTAGGCTCTCTCAAGTTCGTCCTTTCCCGCCCGCATCGCGAGGCCTACCCGTTCCTTGGCGTATCCGGCGCTGTGACGGTCGCTGCCCGCTATCTGGGCTGGCGTCGCAACTGCCCGATTTTCCGGGGCATTGGCACGGCCAGTGGTCTGTTCTTCGGATTCTGCCTGTATTTCTTCCGTGACCCGGAACGGATTGCTCCCGCGCGGGAAGGTCTGGTTCTGGCTCCGGCTGACGGACGGATCGTGTCGATTGAAAAGATCGCTCCCCCCGTCGAACTCGGCATGGGCGAAACCCCGGTCTGGCGTGTGGCGACCTTCCTGTCCGTTCTGGACGTGCATGTGAACCGCATGCCTGTCGCCGGAACCGTGACGCGCATTGCCTATCATGAAGGCAAATTCCTGAATGCCAGTCTCGACAAGGCTTCGACGGACAACGAGCGCAACGCCATGAGCATCACTCTGCCCGATGGCCGCATGGTTGCCGTTGTGCAGATTGCAGGACTGATCGCCCGTCGCATCGTCTGCTCCGTCAAGGAAGGCGAGCGTCTGGAGGCCGGAGAGCGCTTCGGTCTGATCCGCTTCGGTTCTCGGACTGATGTTTATCTTCCCCCCGGCGTCGAGCCGCTGGTGGAAGTCGGTCAGACCATGATCGGCGGTGAGACGGTCGTGGCCGAGCTTGACGCCTGATCCAGTGCTGACCCGTCTCTTTCCCGTGACACGGGAGCCTTTCGTCCATGGCTGAAACAACAAGGCGCAGACGTCGTCGTCTGCGCGGCAGCCGTCCTGCGCGAGCGCGTGTCCGCGGCCCCTCCTTCAACCGGCTCATCCCCAACCTGCTCACCATGCTTGGACTTTGCAGCGGTCTGATGGGGATGCGTTTCGCTCTTGATGGCCGTTTCCATCAGGCTGCTCTTGCCCTTCTGGCTTCGGCGATTATCGACGGGCTAGACGGTCGGATTGCGCGTCTTCTGCGCGGCTCCACCCGCTTTGGCGCAGAGTTTGACAGTCTCTCGGACTTCCTCTGCTTCGGCGTAGCCCCGTCTTTCGTCCTGTATCTCTGGGCCCTGAAAGACGCTGGTCGGTACTCGTTCCTTCCCGGCATTCTGTTCACAGTCTGCATGGCGCTGCGTCTGGCTCGCTTCAACGCCAGCCTCGACGGCGAGGAAGAACGTCCGAAATATGCGAGCAACTTCTTCACCGGTGTCCCGGCTCCAGCAGGCGCAGGACTGGCTCTATTCCCGCTTTTTCTGGGTCTTGAAGCAGAAAAACTCGGCTATACCAGCCTGTACGAAATGACCCGGCTGCCCTGGTTGCCGATACTGAGTCTGATCGGAACCGGGTTTCTTCTGGTGTCGACCCTGCCGGTCTGGTCATTCAAGAACTTCAAGGTTCCAGCCAAATATGTCCTGCCAATGATGCTGGGCATAGGGGCTTACCTCGTCGCGCTTGTCGCGGATCCCTGGGGCGTTCTTGCGGGGATGGGCGTGGTTTACGTCGCCATTCTTCCGGTCAGCCGAATGAGCTTCCAGCGCCTTAGAAGAGCCGCTGAAGCCCTGCAGGAAGACGAGGACGAAACTCAGTTGGCCGAGCACGCAGCTCTTCCAGAGCACACTGCTCACCAATAAGGACAAAGCCATGCTTTCAATACGACCAGCTTGCTGACGTATGCTGGTCGAACCTACGCTTCCATGATGGGTGCAGGTGTTGGGGAGAGCAGGTTTACGATCCCTTGCAGGATAGCGTCAGGGGTCGGCGGACAACCGGGAATGGCGCAATCCACGGACGCCCGCTTCTCCAGACCACCAAGAACAGCGTAGTTCTCGGCAAATGGCCCTCCGTCAATCGCGCAGGCCCCTACAGCGAGCAGGCCCTTGGGCTGCGGCATCGCTTCCCATGCGGCCTTGACCACGGGAGCCATCATCCGGGTGCAAGTGCCGGTCACAAGCAGCATATCCGCAAGACGCGGCGCATCGGTGAACACAATTCCTGCTTCGGCCAAGCCGTAGTCGCCCTTTCTGAGCGCCTCGACCTCAAGACTACAGGCTTCACAGCCGCCGCTATCCACATGAAAGAAAACCAGCGGAGAACGTGACACGACCGGTGGCAGCGCAGGACCGGCAGGCGCAAGCAGGGATGTGAACAACGCGCGGATCAGAACAGTCGACACGGTAACCCCCTCCCTCTTGGCCTGTCACAGAAATGTGGCGGTAGCCGGACTATTCTTACAGATCAACGGCCGCGACAGAAACACCGAACGAACAACGCACGGCATCAAATTTAGAGGGGCTAGACCCCGGAAGCGCTGTTTCCTGCACGCCCTGCAGCACACCGGCAGGTTCTGCAATAAAGGTGCGCTCCACCCGTCCTGCCTGTAAAATCACGACATGACAGATCAGCCCGTCAGGCCCTTCAACGGCGGCATATCCCTCGCATCGCTCTTGAGGGATCTTCAGCGGAACAAGAAATGAAGGACGCTCCGCTTCGTCATCAGGTGAGAACATGGCCCCGAAAGCAGCGATCATCCGCAGGCTTTCGGCAATGTCCTCGAAACGGATCCGGCAGCGGGCAGCAGCATCGCCTTCAATCGCGACAGGTGTACGGATTCGAACACCCGAATACGCTTCCATGGACTGGCGCAGATCGGCTCCCCGTCCGCAGCTCCGACCAATTGCTCCACCCAGCACGAGAGCATCAGCCAGAGACCTCGGCACCACACCCTCTCCGACCAGACCCGATGTCACGACGCCGGTTGCCTGCCAGAGCGCCTGAATATCGAGAAAATCCCCCGTTCCGAAGACGGCAATTTCCTCACACAGGGTTCGAAGCCCGTCCAGAACGACATCTTCAGGAAGTTGCTCATACCCGGAAATGGCAAGCGTAACGCCACCCGGCACCACGCAGTCGAGTAACAGACGCCGCCCTATGGCCGCCTGACAGACACGGGAGAGAATATCGCGCGCTTTATAAAGCCGGGTCGCCAGCATTTCCGCACCCGCAGCATCCGCCGTTCGCGCCAGACTGGTGAGATGTGTGTGAATCCTCTCGATTTCACACAGCATTGCCCGGATATGCCCAATCATCGGCGCGATCGTCGTACCCATCGCCTGCTCGACAGCAGCGCTGAAGGCCCATTGATGCGCCACACTCGCGCCCACATGGATTCGCCCACTCAGGGCCGCTGCCTCGGTAAGCGAGACACCAGCCATCCGCGCTTCCATCCCCCGATGCGCAAAGCCGGTCAGCGCTTCGACAGTGCGGACCCGTTCATTGGCGACACCGAGACGAAAATGTACGGGCCCCTCAGATCCACCGGATGCCGGTCCACGGGAAAAGACCATCCCCTGCGCGGCAACCACCGGGTCAGGCGCAGCAAACTCTGGCATATCGGTCATCCCTGAAGTGGGGACCGGGCGTTCCGACAAGGGCGCTGTTACCGTCCATGCGCCACGATCGACCAATGGCCGCGTGTCTGCCGCATCCATGGCCTCGACGCCCCAGAGATCGCGGATCATGCGTTCGAATGGCGCAGCACGGTGACGGATAGCTGAAAAACCACGATAGCGTGGACCATCCAGCACCAGAGACGCCATAAGCGGCCTGAGTCCAACCTCGCCTCCCGGCACGCCATCATTGAAAAAAGCGTGCACTGCCTTGCCGTCACACCAGAGCCCCAGCAGAACCGCCGGATCGTCACGTAGGCATTCCACCAGATCGAACCATGCGTCTTCAGTTAGTTCGAAGCGCCATGCCGTTTCGGTCTTCTGACCGTTGCGAATGAGGGTCCGCACAGTGGGTCTGGACGGCTCCTGCGTCACAAGAGCCCCACCTCCGAACAGAATGGGCGGAATACTCATGGCCGTCCCTCCCTGTTGACGGGCTTTGCGCCACTGACTTTGGGAAGCGCTACTCTGGACGGAAACAGCCGGACACCGGGGCGCAACGCAGGCCATGCCGCCGCAATCAGCAGCAGAGCGAGCGGCAGGGATGTCCCCGCTACCAGCATTACCGCCAGAAGAAGCGCTGCGAATCCCGGCAGAAGAAACGCTTGATCCGCCAACAGCGTTACGCGGGAATTCGGCTTTCCGGACAGCGAAAGCCAAGGCGTGGCGACAAGTGGACCGAATACAGCCAGATCAGCCACCAGAGGATGGGCAAGACCTGCTGAGACGGCGGCAAGCCCCATCGAAGCCTGTGTCAGCAGGGAAGTCGCCTGTGCGGATCTCAGTCTGAGACGCACAGCTGCGAGCGCGAGTGTCGCAAGGCCGGACGCAAAGAACAGTCCTCTAAGACCCAATACAGTGACTGGCGGCAGAGGGAATGTCACCAGCAATGCCACCACGGCCAGTGTTGCGGCATTGGCTCTCAGGATTTCCGATGCGTCGCCTGCCCGGTCTGTCCGTGTTGCGCTCAGAGACAGCGTGCAGGGAAACAGGCTGGCGAGCAGGCAGAATCCACATCCCGCCAGCATCCCCTCAATGATCGGATCAGGGTGCAGAAATCCACTACAGACCAAAAGAGCCCCCGTGGCGGCCCGACGGAGAGTGTTCCAGCCCGCAAGCGCACGACCTGCGCCTGTATTAAGCAGAATGACACTCAAAACAGGAGCTGACAGCAGCATGGCCGCACGAGCAACGGGCTCCGAAAGCATCATCGCGAGGGCCAGCAGTCCGGTAGTCCAGAACGGAACGGCGTCCCGCGCCACCAGAGCACGCTCTTCCTCAGGCAGCGGTGGCGCAAAGCACTGCGACACCAGACTGACATGCAGAAGCAGACACCCAACCGTCGCCAGAGGCGCTTCGATCATCCATCCCAGTTCAACACCCTGCCCGGTTGCCGCCAGATAGAGCGAGAGTGGCACGTTGAGTGCAGCCAGCGCCACCGCGACAAGGGAGAAGTTAGCAGCAAGCTGGGAGAATCGGCTTTGCGTCTCCTCATCGCCCGTCCGACTTTCAGGGCCAAAGGCGGCAATGATCGCACCGGCAAGAAATGGCCAGACAAGGCCGAGGAACAGGATGATATCCGCTGCAATAAGCATCAGAACCCGCCCTCCCCGCGCTCTGTGGATTTCAGTCGCAGAAGGGAGAGGCGCCGCACCAGCCAGGTTCCGGCTCCGGCAAGCAACAGAACGCACACACCGATGAGCCAACCCGCATAAGGATTGCGAATGTTGGCCGCTGTCAGCAGCAATCCGTCACAGGCCGTCAGAAGTCCGGCCAGCTGATAGCGTGCGCCAGACCGCAGAGACAGCGTGGCCAGACCGATAAAGGTCACACCAAGCGCCACCGTTACGACTGCCGCGTCGATTGGAATAAACGGAGCAGCGAGAAGCGCGGGGTTCTGAAGCATGTCCTCGGACGGAAGACTGAGGCTGCCCGCAATCAGCAACGCCAGAGAGAGAATGACTGCCCCGGCCACACGCGACGGAGCCGCTTCATCCGTATAGCGCCCCAACCACCATGCCGGACCAATCGAGAGAATCAGCGCGCTCCCCGCCGCAAACAGGATGACGGCGGGAAGTGGTTCCGGCGTCACATGACGCAGGAGCAGGATGGAAAGGGCGGTCAGAAGTCCCGTCACCGGCGTCACCATCAGACCGGCGAGGAGCGTTAACAGAGCCAGCAGCGGCAGAAGGGCAAGCGCGAGCGTCATCGTTTTTCGATATCCGTTCGACGGGTGGCAGGGTGTACCGAAGGTGCTTTTTCTGAAACGCGATTTTCCTCAGGCATCACGCCAACAGGCGGCATCAGACGGGCAGCGGTCATCAACTGAAGCGCCAGCACCGCCAGCAGCAACGCGGAGGCCGCCCGCAGACGCACCGCTGCCAGATCACCAAGCGCAAAGGCCCGCCCAGTCGCAAGAATGATCGCCAGAAGAAAACTGCGTAACAACCAGCACAGCACGCCGAGCGCCAGCGCACCGCAGCCACTCAGAAAGGAAGGGCTATCAAGAACCGAGGCCAGCGAACCGGGCCACATGAGATCACCGGCCAGAGTGAGCCATGTCAGAGCCGCGATGTCCCGCGACAGCATCAGAAGCGCCCCATCGCTTCCCGGCTCTTCGGAATCGGACTTCTCCACCGGATCGACAGCCGCCAGCATGGCCGCGCCAGCCAGCACGAAGGGCGCGCCTTCCACAAACGGATTTTCATGATTCATGCCCGTCAGCACGGAAGCAAGGTCGGTGGTCGCTCCGGCGCTGAACAGCAGCGCCACCAGCAGAAACAGACAAGGCAGCACCAACGCCAGAGCGACAGCCCGTCCGAATGCGAGTGTGGCGCGTTCCGCAGGCTGGGCCAGTCCCGGCAGCAAAGCGGTGAAACGGGCCAGCACCAGCAGCAGTCCCACGAGTAGCAGATCAGACCACGAACGGGTCAAAAGCCCCTGAGTGAAGGCAGGCACAAACAGGGCTGCGCATACGGCGGCGGCCAGAGAAAACGGCGCGACAATCCCGGTGATCATCCCCGCGACCAGTGGAGGCGCATCGCTCTGCTGAACCGGCGGAACCTGTCCTAATTCACGACCAATGACGAACCACCGACGCAGCACAGGCGGTGCTGGAACGCCCGCCATCCGTGCCGAGATAAAACGGCGAAACCCGCTCAGAAGCGGCCCGACAAACACTATCAGCGCCAGTTGCAGCCCTGTCAGCAGAACGGAAAGAACGATCTGGAGAAGGGTCATGACAGCAACGCCGAGAGGGAAGCCACCAGAACAAGCACGACAGCAGTCGCATGATCCGCAAAAGGAGCCGTTTTCCGGAGCGCCTGTCGGAGGCGGTGCAAGCCGCGCGCACCAAGACGCAGCATCCGGAAGCGGGACATGATCCTGCATCGTCCCCGCAGGAACAGCACTGACCTCAGTGAGGACGGTGCCATATCGACACCCGACCAGATCAACGGTTCACCAAATGGGAGCCACGGCGCTCGCGTTGTCAGCCCACCCAGCCAAGGTGTCGTCTCGCCGACGTGAGTGTCAGGCAGTATCTCGCGTTTCAGCACGGGAGCATGGGTTCGCGAACGAAGAACCTGTTGCTGCGCCAGCCGGATGATCAGCACGATCAGCAACAGAAGCGCCGTAACGCCAACAGGCATCCATGACGACAGCCCATCCGGCGCAACCAGCGTAAAGAAAGGCTGTACTGTCACACGCGGCGCGCCCGTCAATTGTTGCAGGACAGGTTCAGCCAGACGCAGCACACCGCCCGGCACAAACCCGGCCACAACGGCGAACAGGAGCGCACCAGAAACCGGCACCAAAGCAGGCCAGATCGCATCCGGGCAGGCCGCCATGCGGGGACTGCGTGCGCTACCCAGCAAGAGAAGCGCCGCCAGTCTCAGTGCTGCCAGCCCGGTCAGCGCAACAAGCACACCAAGAGCCAGCAGGAAAGCCAGTGACGGCAGGGCCGCGGTGAAGCCATCCGGCAGCAGACCAAGAGCCGTTTCAACCAGCAGCCACAGGATGGTGAAACCACTGGCTGGGGGCAGAAAGGTAAGAATCAGTAGTGTTATGGCGAACAAGCCTGCCAGTCGGGGCGCAAACAGGAGCAGACCGCCCAGACGACCGAGATGATCTGACCCCGCGCCTTCTGCGACCAGACCACCAGTGCGCAGAAACGCAATGGCGACGGGCCAGAGCGTCACCAGCCCAAGCACCAGCGTGCAGGCTGCGGCATGCGCTGTCAGAGCGGAACCGGAAGCACCCGCGAGCAGCAACAACCCAATCGAGGTGATGCTCAGCGCGACAGGCAACCCAGCCAGCCCCGCATTCGCAATGCACCCTTTTCGTGTGGTGAGAGCAGAAGCCACGCGCACGAACGCCAGCAGCATCCCACCGGCAATTAGCGTCGCAGTCATGGCGGGCGTAATCACGGTGTCGGGCCTGAGAAGAACACGACAAAGCAGCAGCAGACCACAGCCGGATTCCAGCATCGGGGCGACCGCAAAGTCCGGCTGCCGACGTCCCGCTCCTGCCGCGCAGGCCAGAGCGGCGGCTATAGCTATCCACTCGGCACCGTGAGGCACACCGGGCGCGCAGGCTGCCGCGAAAAGTAGAGTCCGCAGACACCCGGCGGATGCTTTCTGACGTTCCGGAAGCGCCAGCATCAGCGCCAGACAGCCCGTTACCATCAGAGCAGCGGCATCATTGGCGAAGGTGGCCAGACACGCGACCGCACAGGCGAGCGGAAGGCGGCCTCCGGGTCTGATCCATCGCTCCGAACAGCAACCGAGAATGGTGAACACCACCAGAAACAGGCAACCGAGCGGGTCCAGCGTGAAGAACGGCAGAACGGAACGCGCATCACCCGCGCTCCATGGCAGCACGATCAGCGCACCCAATGCCGCGACCAGCCACATCGCCTGACAGGCCAGCCGCTGCTGTCCCGGAGGCAACCCGATCCATCGCTCGGCCGTGGCCGAAAGCAGGCTGGCGAGGATGACCGGCAACAGGATGAGGATCGTCAGGATGGGGAAATGTCCTGCATGATGCGAACCGACGCGATGCTATACGGGCAATCAAACCCGCAGGGAGAGTCTCAGGCTTTCTTCATCGCCCACGGGGGTGCCGCCTTGCCGGTCGCGGCACGCTTTCCGACCCACGGTTCAAGTTCGGCAAAGCTGCGCACCCGCACCGCGCCCGGCCAGAGCAACCCTTCCTCCGCACTGAACACGACAGCCTGACGCAGACCGAGTTTCGCGCCGCCGTCCGGGTATTTCTGGAGCGTGACGCCCAGTCCCTTCGTCATGACGGGAAGCTGATCGACGGGGAAGACGAGCAGACGCTTGTCGCCGCCATAGACCGCGACCTGATCGCCCTGCGCCGGGATGCAGAGGCGCGCGCTTTCGTCGCCCTTGAGATTGAGCACCTGCTTGCCGCTGCGCTTCTCGGCGGCGAAGTCGGTGTCGGCCACGATCATGCCGCGTCCGACGCTGGAGGCGACAAGGCGCTTCTTGCCGTCCTCAATGACGAACACGGAGAGGATATCCTCGTCGTTCGACAGATCCATTAGCAGGCGCACGGGCTGGCCGTCGCCGCGGCCACGCGGAAGGTCGCCAGCATTGACGGTATAGGCGCGACCGTCCGTGGCGAAGAAGCAGATACGGTCAGTGCTCTGGCAGGGCAGCGCGAGGAGGAGGCTGTCGCCTTCCTTGAATTTCTGGGCGCTGGCGTCGATGCCGTGGCCTTTCACCGCACGAACCCAGCCCTTTTCCGACAGGATCATAGTCAGCGGTTCACGCTCGACCAGCGTGGCGGCGGACAGGTCGATCTGCGGAGGCGGCGCGCCAAGCGTGCTGCGACGAGCGCCCAGTGCTCCGGAGCCGAAGTTCTTGCCAATCTCCTTCACCTCGGCGGCGATGCGGGACCAGCGGAGTTTCTCATCGCCCAGCAGAGCGCGGAGTTCGTCGCGTTCGGCGGAGAGAGCCGTGTGCTCCTTGCGGATCTCGATCTCTTCCAGCTTGCGCAGGCTGCGCAGGCGCATGTTGAGAACGGCTTCGGCCTGCATTTCGGTGAGGTTGAAGGTCGCCATCAGGCTGGCCTTGGCATCGTCTTCCTCGCGGATGATGCGGATCACCTCATCAAGGTTGAGATAGACGGCGAGGAAGCCTTCGAGGATTTCGAGGCGCTTCTCGACGGCGGCGAGACGATGGGCGCTGCGGCGTTCCAGCACTTCGTGGCGGTGGTCGAGCCATGCCTGCAACACGGAACGCAGATCCAGCACGCCCGGCGCACGGTCCGGGCCGATGACGTTCATGTTGAGCGAGAAGCGGCTTTCGAGCTGGGTTGCCTTGAACAGCGTCTCCATGAGCACTTCCGGCTCGATGGTGCGGTTTCTCGGTTCCAGCACGAGGCGGATATCAGACGAGCTTTCATCGCGGATATCGGCCAGCAGCGGCAGTTTCTTCTGCACCAGCAGATCGGCGATCTGCTCGATCAGGCGGGATTTCTGCACCTGATAGGGGATTTCGGTGACCACCACCTGCCATGTGCCGAAGCGCCCCTGCTCGGTCTGCCAGCGGGAGCGAATGCGAAAGCCGCCACGTCCGGTCTCATACGCCTTCAGGATGGCGTCCGAATCCTCGACGATAATGCCGCCTGTCGGGAAGTCCGGTCCGGGCATGTGCTGGAGGAGTTCAGCCACGGTGGCGTCGGGCTTGCGGATCAGCAGGCCAGCAGCGGCGCAGATTTCACCGGCGTTGTGCGGCGGAATGCTGGTGGCCATGCCGACGGCGATTCCCGCAGCACCATTGGCGAGCAGATTCGGAAAGGCGGCGGGCAGAACGACCGGCTCGGCATCCTCGCCATCATAGGTGGGGCGGAAATCGACGGCGTCGTCATTGATGCCTTCGAGCAGCGCCTGCGCGACCTTGGTCAGACGGGCTTCGGTGTATCGCATGGCGGCGGCATTATCGCCGTCCACCGAACCGAAATTGCCCTGCCCTTCCACGAGCGGGAATCGGACGGCGAAATCCTGCGCAAGCCGCACGAGCGCTTCGTAGACCGAGGCGTCACCATGCGGGTGATATTTACCGATCACGTCACCAACGACACGTGCACACTTTTTAAACCCGGATGCGGGATCAAGGCGAAGCTGGTGCATGGCGAAGATAAGACGGCGATGCACTGGCTTGAGACCGTCCCGCACGTCCGGCAACGAGCGGGACATGATTGTCGACAGCGCGTAAGCCAGATACCGCTCGCTCAGGGCGTCGGTAAGTCGGGTGTCCTCGATATGGCCTGCGAACGTGTCACTCATGTCCTGTGTCCTCCGTCGTGCGCACCCATAACGGAGAGATACGCTTTGGCCAACGTCCTGACCGGTTTTTCACGCCGTCCGGCATTTCGATTTGCCTCTCTTTTTGCCGTGCTGAGCGGCCTTGCCGCCTGTTCACCGGCTGATCGCTACCTCCGGACCGGTGAACAACTCGCTTACAGCGGCTTTACCGCTCATCCGGCGGACACCACAGCCCGTTATGAGCTCATGAACATTCTGCCCGCAGGCATGCTGACCTATCGGCCCACCAGCACTGGCCCTGTGTATCTCTACGCTGACCGCATCGGTTGTGGCTGTGTCTATATGGGCAGTCAGGCTGCTTTCGTCGATTATTCGCACAAAACCATGAAGGGCATACCGAGTCAGGCCGCCATGACCGCGGAAATCAATCAGCATCCCGGCTGGGACTGGACCGTCTGGTCAGAAAGCGCTGATCCGGGTCCCAATCAGCCAAAGCATGTCATTGGCGCTGAGTGGTAAGCGCTCTCCACACGGAGAGAACCAGCCATTTCAGACTTCTGGCTGGCAGATCCTTGTCCTTTTTCGGGCAAAAGAACCATTAAAATAAGAAACTGAGGGATTTCCGCTCAGATTGCCTTTTGTTTGACCGGATTCAGGTTTTATAAATCATGACAAAATTTTACATCTGAACACAGGCAGGTTCATGCCAGAAAACCACAGCAATCCGAGCAATTCCCTGACACTGGCGCGCACCCTGCATGTCGTTCGCAAAGGTGACGTCCCCCCCATTATCTCGTTGCCTCCTCATTGTATCCCGGCCTCGGAAGAAGCTGCCTACGAGGTGCAGAATCACGTCGCCGCCCTGAATGGCCCTGTGCGCGGCTGGAAGGTCGGCGCGGCAGGACCGGATGCAGAACCTTCCGCCGCTCCGCTTCACGCTGAAACATTATTTGCGGATGGTGCCGTTATCCCGGCGGATTTCTTTCATCATCGTGGCGTGGAAGCAGAAATTGCCTATCGTTTCGACAGGGCCGTAGGTCCAGATCTGAGTCCGGATGCCGTTCTGGCAGCTGTCGGCAGCGTGCATCCAGCTATCGAAGTGGTGGACACACGTTTTATCAAACCCGGCTCCCAGTCCCGGCTGGTGCATATGGCCGATCAGCAGAACCACGGCGCCCTTATTCTGGGTCCGGCTTTTTCCGACTGGCGCCATTTCGATCCTGCGCAGGAAAAATTTGTGATGAGGGTCGATCACCGCCGTGTATCCGAACAGGTCGGCGGCAATGCAGCAGGTGATCTGACACGGTTACTGGTCTGGCTGGCCGGTCATGCAGCCCGGCGTGGACTGCCTATCGAAACGGGAACGGTTGTGACGACAGGCTCACTCTCGGGTGCATTTTTTGTGCCTCATCGGACGCATGTAAGCGTACAGTTCGATACGCTCGGCACCGTCACTGCCTTTCTGGAATAATATTCAATTTCTTCCGGGTTATTTTTACACGGTAAAACCTGACTGTGCCTGTCCGCCCCATCTGACATCATGATTGAAAGGGACTTAAGAGGTCCCTCCCCATACTCAATCAAAGATTCGTCTTTGAAACCATGCGCTTCCATTGAAGCGATAGACCGCGATTGAGATCAGTCCCCTTCCGGCCCCGTCACAAAAGACTGCACAATATCCGCCAGTCTGATTCGTGCTGCGGGCAAAGGACGGTGAAGAGGTCCAAAAACGTCACGCGACAGAAAATGCCCTGTCAGACGCAGGCCATCCCGCCAGTCCTCTGGCGTACCAAAATCCGAATCATCAAGCAGAAAACGCGGCAACGGCAAAAGGCGTGAAGCCCATTTTCCAGCCCCCTCCTGAGACACGGCACGTCCGGTACGGGGAGAAACGTAAATCAGGTCGTCCGTCTGTCCTGTAACGGCGCAACAGGACAGGTCCAGCGCGAAACCGAGATCCCGCAGCAGGATCGTCTCCCACCGGATGAGCGTTGAGATTTCAGCATCAACATCCTGCGTGCCGAGCATCGCCAATACCTGAGCGCTGTCCTGACACAGACCGGGATAAGGCTCGCCTTCCGCCAGCGCGCTGTCTGCAACAGCACAAAGAGAAGTCAGGCAGGCAAGGCTGGAGCGCGATGACAGCGCACGGGCAGCATTAGGGCCGGCCATTTCTCCCGTGACTGTCCCGAGCTGCCCCGGAATACGCGTCCGCCACTGGGCCTGCACGAGATTGCCATTCTGCCACGTCGCAGCATTCCGGCGACCAAGGCCGCCTTTGACCAGCCCGTGCGATACGCCCTGAGCCGGTGAAAAAAGATGCACAAGCGCATCAGCCTCCCCAAAGGGAGCAACAGATAAAACAAGGGCGGGTGCTTCCCATTCAAGAGATGCCCCGCCCCCATTCATAATCAGAACGACCTGATCTTAGCTGCCAGCAGCCTTGGCCACTTCAGCAGCGAAGTCATTCTCTTCTTTCTCGATGCCTTCACCGAGCTGATAACGATCAAACCCGACCAGCTTCACACCGGCCTTGGAGAGAACGTCCTTCACGCGGCTCTCGCCGTCATGCACCCAGACCTGCTCAAGAAGAACGACTTCTTCGTAGAACTTGCGGATACGGCCATCGATCATTTTCTCGACAATCGCTTCCGGCTTACCGGAGGCCAGAGCCTGCTCCTTCAGCACGGCGCGCTCACGCTCGACAGCTTCCGGATCAATGCTGCTCACATCAAGAGCAGCCGGACGGGTCGCTGCGACGTGCATGCCAACCTGACGACCCAGAGCCATGATGGCGTCGCTCTCGGACGGTGCCTCGATAGCAGCCAGAACGCCAATCTTGCCAAGGCCCGGCTTCAGGGCGCCGTGGATGTAGGTAGCGACAACGCCCGACGGCACTTCCAGAACGCGTGCGCGACGGATCGACATGTTCTCACCGATCGTGGCGATGAGGTGCGTCAGCTCGTCAGCAACCGTGCGACCGGATGCAACCGTAGCATTCTTGATCTTCTCAAGGTCTTCGCCAGCCGTCAGAGCAGCCTTGGCTACTTCCTCGACAAAACCCTGGAATGCTTCGTTACGGGCAACGAAGTCGGTCTCGGCATTCACCTCAACCATCGCAGCGCGCTTGCCTTCGGAAACAACGCCGATCAGACCTTCAGCGGTTACGCGGCCGGACTTCTTCGCAGCAGCGGCGAGGCCCTTCGTGCGCAGCCAGTCAATGGCGCCTTCGATCTCACCGGCAGCTTCCTTGAGCGCCTTTTTGCAGTCCATCATGCCTGCACCGGTCTTCTCGCGCAGTTCCTTCACGAGGGCAGCAGTGATTTCCGCCATGATTCATATCTCCACAATAGCAGCAAGCACGTCACCCTGCGGGACGTGCTTGCAATCTTTCAGTGGCGGAGTCTGTGGATATGCTCCACGAACTCCCGCCCTTCAATCAACCTGCTTCAGCAGGGGCCGCAGCCGGAGCTTCAGCTGTTTCCTCAACAGCGACAGCCTCGGCAACAGGCAGCTCTTCAGCTGCGCCAAAGTCACGACCCGAAGCGGTCATCTCGGCGGAGATACCGTCGAGAACAGCGCTGGAAACGAGGTTGCAATACAGCTCGATCGCACGGATGGCGTCATCGTTACCCGGGATCGGGTAGGTCACGCCCTCTGGGTTCGAGTTGCTGTCGAGAATGGCGACAACCGGAATGCCAAGCTTGTTGGCTTCTTCGATTGCCAGCTTCTCTTTCGTCGTGTCGATGACGAACAGGATGTCAGGCAGGCCACCCATTTCCTTGATACCACCGAGGGAGCGCTCAAGCTTGTCCTTGTCGCGGGTGATGTCGAGGATTTCCTTTTTCGTCAGACCCTGCGTCTCACCGCCCAGCATGTCTTCGATGTG
The DNA here is from genome assembly GCF_002409645.1 of Acetobacter sp. UBA5411. Lineage (GTDB taxonomy): Bacteria > Pseudomonadota > Alphaproteobacteria > Acetobacterales > Acetobacteraceae > Acetobacter. The sequence goes on along the minus strand of NZ_DHNR01000001.1, from coordinate 32,300 downwards.
GCGCAGACGCTTGATGGAGCCCGTGATGGTCTTCCAGTTGGTCAGCATGCCGCCGAGCCAACGATGGTTGACGTAGTACTGGCCGCAACGCTGAGCAGCTTCAGCAACCTGATCGGATGCTGCGCGCTTGGTGCCGACGAACAGAACACGACCACCGCTTGCGACTGTATCACGGATGACCTTCAGGGCGCGGTCAAGCAGAACAACTGTCTGCTGCAGGTCAATGATGTGAACCTGGTTACGCACACCGAACAGGTACGGCGCCATGCGCGGGTTCCAGCGGCGGGTGTGGTGACCAAAGTGGACGCCAGCCTCAAGAAGCTGACGCAGTGTGAAATCAGGCATCGCCATGATTCAGAATCCTTGCGTTCCGGTTGTTCCTCCGCAGCGCACCAAATCCGAAAGAACGGACACCAGTGCGGACGCTGCGTGTGAAGTCCCGTGTCACTGGACACAGGCAGGCGCGGTATGACCATTTTCTGCGAAAAAAGCAACCCTGAAGGTCAGACCGCAATGGAACGGTCACCTTCTGCCCAATCGGACGGAAAACCGCCACTATGATAGTGCAGCGCCCGACCAGCGAATAATCCAGCGCAGAAACCTGATTCCAGTCTCAGCTTTCTGCCTGCAGCGGGACGCCAGAGCGGATCAGCAGCTCTCTCAGATTGCGCACGACCGGGAAGACTTCCACATTGTGGTCGCCGCCGAGTTCTTTCCAGGCCTGCTGCTCCATCTCCACAATCTCCTTGTCTTCCATGAAGATTCGGTTGGTGAAGATGCCCAGTACCGGCCATGCCAGATCGAGCAGGAACTTCCATTTCGGACGTTTGACCGAGAGCAGACCATAGCTCTGCGTTACCGTCTCGTCCTTGCCGAGCGGCACGTAGGCCACCCAGAGATCCATGACGAGGTCGCCATCTTTATCCCTGATCTGCAACGTCTGATAAGGATAGGTCGTGCGAATAGTGACGATTTCATCGACCGGCTGGTCTTTGACATCAATGGTCTTGTCATGCTTGCCGAAGATGAGGCGTTCGGCCAGCGGCTGATCGCCGCCCTTCCGAGCGAAGCTGTAGCTGGCCTCAACAAAGTTCTCGCCTTTGCTCTGCCCCATGAAGCGAGCCGTGATCTGCCCCATCTGTTTCCGGTGCAGGAACTGATGATTCATATCCATCAGATTCTCATGCATGAAGGAGTAATGGCAGTTCACCAGTGGATCGAAGTGCCGCGTCTTAAATTCAGGATTGTCAGCCTGACACGGAACCGGGACCGGAACAGTCTTCGCCAGTTCAGGATCACCGGGGAAAATAAAGATCAGACCGCTACGTTCCTGACAGGGATACGTCTTTACGCCCCGACCAACGCCCGGCTTGTTAAGATAAGGCACCGTGACACAGGAGCCTTTCCGGTCAAATGACCAGCCATGATAACAGCAGCGAACGACGTCCCCATCTACTGTTCCCTTGCTGAGGGGGACCTGCCGATGGGCGCAACGATCCTCAAGCGCATAGATGGGAGAGCCATCGTCAGGACGGACGATTACAATCGGATCACCAGCGAAGCGTGTTGCAAACGCCTTGCCGGGCTTGACCTTTTTGGACCAAGCCACCGGATACCAGAAATCAGGGTTGAGGCCGACACGACGCAGATCGGGACCGGTGCGGTGGTAAAGCTCACTTGTGACTGTCGGAGTTTTCTGCTCCGCGTCACCCTGCACCTCAGCCGCCTGATTTTCCCGGCTTTCCTGCTGTGTCAACATGTCCTGTATTCTCCCGCCTCACCCGCACGACTGCCGATCCAAAGTGCGGCAATACCAATTCACTCTTTTTGGCAACGTGCAATGACAGCGTGAAAGGATCAACCTCCCTCACAACGAATACAAGCCGTCGATCTGCATACCAGCACAACCGGATTGTGTTTCGGCCTTGATATCAATCAATATCCTGCCGCGCTGGAAGCAAGATCAATCAGCTCTGGGACAAACCGTAGAGTGAATACTGCTGCATCATGTGGCTGGTCGGATACTGATCAACCACCTCTCCAGTCGTATTATAGGTTTCGACCACCACAATACCGAGCGCCGGGTCGATATGGGATGCCGGGTTAATCACCGGCAGGGCGTTCAGCCTCGCCGCTGTTGTGGCGGCAGTCGTGGTTTTATTTGCTGACGAACCATTGCGCGCATCGTCATTCATTGAAGACACAATGGGATTCTGCATAGTGGCAGTAGCTGTTGTCGAGATATCCATCCTGCTTCTCCGAGGACAGTCTAGTTATTCAGGATTCAACCTGTGTCATTTTATAGACAATAATGCAACCAAAAGTTGTATCACCTTATCTCGATTGCCGTAATACCAGAAATCATCTTCAGCGCCTGCCCGACAACCGGGCTCAGCCGGTAACCGGTGCGCAGACGCACCTCGAGTTCCTGCGTGTCTGAAATACGCGGCAGTAGAATGACCTTGCCTTTACCACCCTGCTGTCGGGACAGGACCGCCTGAATATCACTGACGGCATCAGCATCCTCAAGCCAGATTCGCATTTCTCCACCGGTCTGGGAGGCCACATCCTCCAGTTCCACAAGATCGGAGGCTGTAATGCGCATCGCCTCCCCTTCCAGTTTCAGATCAGCCGTCACAAGTACGGCGCGACCAGCCACCAGAATGTCCCTGACTCGCCCAAGCACCTCTGAGAACAGTGTCACTTCACAACTTCCGGTTGCGTCTGAAAGCCGCAACCAGGCCATCTTGCTGCCACTCCGAGTTGGACGCTCCTTGCGGTCCACAACACACCCCGCAATCTTGACCCGCATGATGCCACCCTCTGCCGTTGGCAGCAGTTGGGACATGGGAACCACACCCAGCCGCCGCATGACCGGTTTATAGGAATCGAGCGGATGGCCGGTCATATGAAAGCCGATCGCATCCGCTTCGTACGACAGCTTCTCAAACTCGGGCCAGTCCTGCTCCTTTGAGAGATGCAAGGGTTCCGGCTCGGCAGGACCGCCAAACAGCCCCCCCTGCCCACTATTCATCTCCTGCACGCGGGCATGAGCGCGCTTGAGGATCATTTCGATGGCGCTGAACACGCGCGCCCGATTTGGCTCCATTGAGTCGAAAGCCCCAGCGCGCGCGAGGTTCTCGAGCTGCATCTTGTTCAGGTTCTTCGGGTCAACGCGGGCAGCAAAATCCGCGAGGTCACGGAACGGCTTGCCGCCACGCGCTTCCATCAAACCCTGCATGGCGACAAAACCAACCTTCTTCACCGCCGCCAGTGCATAACGAATGGCGAGTGTGCCGTCCTCCTGCTTCTCAACCTTGAAGTCGGCATCGGATTTGTTGATGTCGGGCGGTAACACGCGGATGCCGAGACGCTCCGCTTCCTGACGCAAAGCCGCCAGTTTTTCCGTGCGTTCCCGCGCCAGCGACATACACGCGGCGAGAAACGACACCGGATAGTTCGCCTTCATCCACGCCGTCTGATACGACACCAGAGCGTAGGCGGCGGCATGGGATTTATTGAAGCCGTAGTCAGCGAACTTCGCCATAAGGTCGAAGACTTCGACGGCCTTGTCTTTCGGGATACCGCGACCCGTCGCGCCTTCGGTGAAGATCTCGCGCTGCTTGTCCATTTCGGCGCGGATCTTTTTACCCATTGCACGACGCAGAAGGTCAGCGGCACCGAGGCTGTAACCCGCCATCTTCTGGGCGATCTGCATGACCTGTTCCTGATAGACCATGATGCCATAGGTCTCTTCCAGGATGTCACGGATTTCCTCATGCGGCGGTTCCCATGCCTCGCCGTGTTTGCGCCGACAGTAATCGGGGATGTTGGCCATTGGGCCCGGACGATAGAGCGCCACGGCTGCAATCAGGTCTTCCAGTCGGGTCGGGCGCATCTGTTTGAGGACGTCCCTCATGCCCGCGCCTTCGAACTGGAACACGCCAGCGGTATCGCCGCGTGACAGCATTTCGTAAGTCAGCTTGTCGTCGAGCGGGATTTTCGCAAGATCGACCTCGATGCCGAGTCCTTTCAAGAACCGCACGCCGCGCTGGAGGATAGTCAGCGTGGTCAAACCGAGGAAGTCGAACTTCACCAGTCCCGCCTGTTCAACATATTTCATGTTGAACTGCGTGACGAGCATGTCGCTCTTCGGATCGCGATAGAGCGGGACAAGATCGACAAGTTTACGATCACCGATCACCACGCCGGCGGCATGAGTCGAGGCGTGACGGTAGAGCCCTTCCAGCTGCTGCCCGATTTCCATCAGACGACGCAAAGCCTCGTCCGTATCACGCATTTCCTGAAGTTTTGGCTCGCCGGCGATGGCGTCCTTCAGGGTAGTGGGCTTGGCGGGATTGTTGGGGATCAACTCGGCGACACGGTTGACCATGCCGTAAGGGAGGCCAAGCACACGGCCGACGTCACGAACCGCAGCGCGGGCCTGCAATTTTCCGAACGTGATGATCTGCGCCACGCGATCGCCGCCATATTCACGACGGACGTAGGAGATCACTTCATCGCGGCGGTCCTGACAGAAGTCGATATCGAAGTCAGGCATCGAGACACGTTCCGGATTCAGGAAGCGCTCGAACAGCAGGTTGAACGGAAGCGGGTCGATGTCGGTGATGGTAAGGGCATAGGCCACCAGCGAGCCTGCGCCGGAACCACGCCCCGGCCCCACCGGAATATCATGGGCTTTCGCCCACTGGATGAAGTCAGCAACGATCAGGAAGTAGCCCGGAAATCCCATACGGGAGATGATGTCGAGCTCAAACTCAAGCCGTTCCTTGTAAACCTCACGCGTTTTCTCATCAGCGCTGATAGCAGCGAGACGAAGCTCCAGCCCCTCTCGTGCCATGGCGCGAACGGTTTCGTCTTCAGTCTGGCCCTCGCGCACCTTCGGACAGATTGGCAACAGTGGCTTGCGAGTTTCGACCTTGATGGCACAGCTTTTTGCAATCGCCAGCGTGTTGTCACAGGCGTCCGGCAGATCGGCAAACAGCTTGCGCATGTCGGCGGGCGGCTTGAACCAACACTCTGGCGAGACTTTCCAGCGGTCTTTTTCCGCCATCGTCCGCCCCTGCGCGATGCAGATCAATGCATCATGCGCCTCATGCATCTTCGGCTGAGGGAAAAAGCACTCATTGGTCGCCACAATCGGCAGACGCATCCGGTCAGCAAGCGCCAGCACCCCGGGCTCAACGGCTTCCTCTATCGGGAGACCGAACCGATTGAGCTCCACAACGAGATTCTCGCCAAATCCCTCATGCAACTGAGCCAGCCATGCTTCCGCCTGCTCCTGCTGTCCTTCCGCCAGCATCTGATAGAGCGGACCGCGCGTGCCGCCTGTCAGCAGGAAAAGCCCCTTACTGCGCTCACACAACATATCGAGCGTAACGGTGGGGTCCGCCGTGTCGCCTTCAAGAAACCCTGCGGAGGACAGGAACTGGAGATTCGCCAGCCCTTCCTCATCACGCGCAAGCAATACGATCGGCTCGGAAGGCGCACCCGGCCGATCATCACGCGGCGGCAGGCCGATCTGACAACCAATGATCGGCTGAACCCCCTTCCCCGCACAGTATTGCGAAAATTCCAGCCCACCGAAAAGATTGCCTGTGTCGGTAATGGCGACTGCGGGCATCTCCATGCCTCGGGCCAACGCAACCAGTTCAGGGATGCGGATGGCACCCTGACTGAGGGAATAGGCAGAATGAACGCGGAGATGGACGAAATCGGCGTGTGGCATGAGGGCAGAATAGCATAGCAAGGGCGATTATGGGGAGGCCCGCCTTCCTGCCTCACTATATTCACAAAATTGTTGATCTATAGTGATCGCAACAATATTAATCCTGAAACATTAAACAAGAATGATAAAAACCATGAAAAGAAAAAAATCACTCAACTCTATTGCAAACAGCCTTACTAACACACTCAATGACTGTCGGGACGACTATCCTGAAGCATGCGCTCTGACTGACGATTACATACAGTCCCTCCCCGAAACAAACAGAAGTATCCTGACCAATAACCTGAAAACGCCTGAACTCATCACTTCTGGCATTCTTGTCGCGGGTATGGGTACACTATTTTACACGACAGCCCCGTCAACACTGTTTCCACCATTCTATTCAATTGCAAAAAACATAAATGGATTTGTGCCCTTCTCATGGGCATTCAATACATCTTTCATCATATTTTTCGGATTTGAAGTCGCAAAAATATTTATTACCGCTGACACGGTCAACCAGATAAATATTCAATACCCAATCAAATCACTTCAAAAAATGTGGAAGAAAATAAAGAACAACAAACCACAACCCGATATGACAAAAACAGAAGTTCAGGCAAAAATAACCGCCCTGACTCTCGATTGCGCATGCAGATACCAGAATCATATTCGAGTTCTTTTCTGGTTTGCAAGATTTTGTACAATTCTACAGGGCTTTACAGTCGCAACTGCGGCATTCTCAGCTGGTTGGATCGAGCAGGCACATAAACAATATCCGCACTGCTTTTCTGACGTCATACCGGGAGACCCTGACAAGGCAGGAAAATGTCAGGCCGAGATCACCATGTGGCAGAAACCTCCACCGGAAACCTGTGAGTCCCACCATTGAATTTTTAAGCTCTCATCCTTTCAACCTAGTCCGGAAAAAGGTCCAGTTGATGAAACGTCCACTCCTCGCCGCATTGCTTGTCATGCCAACGCTGGCTCACGCGGCCACACAGCATGTCACCTTGACGCCTGCCAACACGACGTCCCGACTTCACGCCAAGACGCTGGTGACATCCGTCGACGGAACATTCGAGAAAGTCTCAGGTACGCTTTCCTACGATCCTGAAACACAGGTCTGCCACGTTGATATGAGTATGGATGTCAATTCCCTGAAGGTGGGCAGCGCTGTTCTGCGGACGGCCATGCTATCCGGGCTCATGCTGGACAGTGACAGCCATCCTTCAATGCATTTTGTTGGTGATTGTCAGCCGAAAATTACAAACGGAAAGCTGGAAACCTTACTGGTTGGCAAACTCACCATGCGGGGACAGACGCATCCTCTGACCTTCAAGGTCGGGATGCATTTTTCGCGTAATACACTGACCGAAATCAGCAGCACAGCAAGCTTTGATCAGCGACAATGGGGCATGAGCACGATGCTGGATACGGTCGATCCAGTCGTTCAGACCGAGGCAATCATCACCCTGAAATAAAAATATACATAAACGCGACTGGCACAGGATAAATACATAATTTGACCTGCACCAACGAGTATCATTTTGGTACGAGTGCAGAGGAAGAACATCTTCCCCTGCATACGGGAAATTACCTGTCAGTCCTGCTCTGGGCAGAACAGAACACGCAGCGATCGCACACCCTGCGCTCCGTGGATCAGCACACCTTCAATGTCTGCAGTTGCAGACGGCCCCGTCTGGAAAACCGCGTATTTATGCTCGCGCAGTTCCGGACGCCGGTAAGCATTATGCAGGTTGGCCACGATCTGCGAAGGATCAAGCAGAACAATCAGATGCTGCGGGAGATAACCGCTCGTATTGACGATCAGTTCGTCATCGGTGAGGCAGAGCGAACCTGTCTCGGCCACGCCGAAAGCCGCACGTACAACACCGATTTCCACATCAGCAAGAGAATGCGGGTCCATGTCCGGCAGAATTTGACGGATCTGGAGCGATGCATCCCCATGCAGTTCCGGCACACAGGTGGCGATAATGCCCTTGTCCGCCACTGCGGCGCGAAGCGCGGAAATCGGATCCTGCCCCTGAGGATCAAGCACTTTTCCACCCATCTTTACGAGCATTTCGGAAAAGGCCGTCACCAGATCAGATGGAGCTTTCTCATCGAACAGCGGCACGTCCGGCAGCGGAGGCTGAATTTTCGGACGATTGGCCCGGATAGCGGCGAAAATCGCCGCACGGCTGTCTGTGCTGCTCATCACTTCTTCTTCCCATCCACGCCACGGGTACGCTTATACCACTGATGGAATGTTTCCTTTGGCACATGCGGCATTTCACGACCACGCGTCCAAGTATTCAGCTTGTTATACAGCACGAAGCGCGGCAGGTGACGCAGGGCGCTGTCAGCCATCGGCAGACTTGCACGATACAGCTTCGGTGACGCCAGCAGGGCTCCAGCCGCTTTCATCATACTCTTCTTGAAAGCCGGAATTTCATGATTCTCGGCCAGAACCTGACGCCAGTCGGCAATCTGTTCGTGAATGTTGATCTTCACCGGACAGACGTTCGTGCAGCTTCCGTTCATGGTCGAAGAGAACGGCAGCGTCGAATATTTATGGCGATTGAAGGTCGGATCGATAATCAGCCCGATCGGACCGGCGTAGGTTGCGCCGTAGCTGAGACCGCCGGAACGACGGAACACCGGACAGGTGTTCATGCACGCGCCGCAACGGATACATTTCAGGGAAGTCCAGAACTTCTCCAGTCCCAGACGATCTGTCCGGCCATTATCGACGATCACGATGTGCATCTCGGCGCCACGGCGTGGGCCACGGAAATGCGAGGTATACTGCGTGATCGGTGAGCCCAAAGCACTCCGGGACAGCATCCGAACAAACACGGCCAGCGAGTTCAGGTTCGGGATGATCTTCTCGATGCCCATCGAGACAATGTGCAGGCCCGTCGTGTTGGCTGACAGATCGGCGTTGCCTTCGTTGGTGCAGACCACAACCGAGCCGGTTTCCGCAACCGCGAAGTTGCAGCCCGTCATGCCCGCATCCGCTTTCAGGATCAGCGGACGCGTATGCTCGCGCTGCTGCTCGGTCAGATAGCTTACGTCAGAGTTGTTCGGGTCAGAGCCGAGTGTTTTTGCAAACACCTCCGCCACGTCCGTCCGCAGCTTATGAACCGCAGGCACCACGACGTGGCTGGGGTTTTCATTATCAAGCTGCTGGATCCGCTCACCAAGGTCGGTCTCGACAACAGTGACCCCTTCATGCGCCATCGCTTCACGGAAGCCACATTCCTCGGTGAGCATCGATTTGCTCTTGATGAGGCTCTTGGCATTCTTGGAACGCAGGATCTCCGCAACGATGCTGTTATGCTCGGCAGCGTCCTTAGCCCAGTGAACCTTGACACCATTCGCAATGGCGTTCTTTTCGAACTGCTCGAGATAAGTGTCCAGATGCGTCAGCGTGTGTGTCTTGATATCGGACGCAAGCTGGCGGAGATCTTCCCACTCTTCGATGATCTCTTTCTGGCCATCGCGCTTCTTGCGCAGATCCCACAGACGCTGGTCATGCATGGCCAGATGCTGGGGAGCTGCCATGAAGCGACGCGCTGCTTCCTGCTGATCGATCGGATGATTGCCCCGAATGATCGCGCCACGAGGCTGCGGCTCAGGACCACGCGCCGGCATGGTGACGGACGCACCAGCACCATGCGTCAGATTGGCAGGTGCGCCATCGTTGGTGCGACCGGCCGGAGTGGTCGGCGCCGTCTGATTCTCGATGCTCATACCCGTTCCCCGTTCAGGATCTGCGAAATGTGGATGTATTTCGTCGGCAGACCGAGCCGCTTGGCGCACCCTTCCTGGTGCATCATGCAGGAACTGTCTGAAGAAGTTACATACTCCGCGCCGGACTTCGCCTGATCCCGCGCCTTGTCCTGGCCCATGCGGGCGGACGTCGCTTCCTCGAACACGGAGAAGGTGCCGCCAAAGCCACAGCATTCATCCGGGCGGGTAATATCGACCAGTTCGAGCCCCTTCACCATGCCGAGCAGATCACGCGGCTTGGAGAATGTCTTCTCGCGGAGTTCCGTCATGCTGGCGATATTGAGGCCGCGCAGGGCGTTGCAGTTATTGTGCAGCGCCACCTTGTGCGGGAATTCTGCCCACGGAAAACCGTCCACTTTCAGCACGTCATGCAGAAACTCGACCAGTTCGTATGTGTGCTCGCGAACGTGCTTCACATCGTCCGTCTGCGCAACAGCGTCGAAGTTATTGCGGATGTGGTTCACGCAGCTGCCGGACGGCGCAACGATATAATCATAATCCTTGAAGTTACGAACGAAGAGCTCTTCCGTCGCCTTTGATTCCTTGTGACAGCCCGTGTTGGTCATCGGCTGACCGCAGCAGGTCTGATCAAACGGATATTCAACTTCGCAGCCAAAGCGCTCCAGTAACTCGAGCGTCGCCTGCCCCACCTCGGGGTGAAACGCATCAACGTAACACGGAACAAACAACCCAACTCGCATGGAACGCTTCCTCAAAGAGATGACCCCGCCATTCTCGAAAGGGGGTGTCATCTTATAGCTATTACAGGTGCCGGAAATGCTCTTTTCGCACACTCCTGTCGAGTTCAGATCCGCCCGTTTCAGACAGAAATTCCCGCCAGACCCGGAAATGAAACCGGCATTTTTGATTCGGTCGTGACTATTACGTCCAGAGCGCCACAAGTAAACCGATACTGATCAATAGTTCGATACTCAGGCCCCCAGACGACATCGCCCCGACGAAACTGCCGGGGCGAAGAAATCAACGATCTTTTAAAACCGTATGCCTTCAGTTTTTCTGAGGCGGACGGCTGTTGGCCTTGGCGACCTTCTTGCCCCACTGAACCAGTGTGTCGGTGCAGTCTTCGGTCGCGATATGGCACTCAATGAAGGTCGGGCCCTTCTTGTTGGCCTTGGCCTTCGCAATGGCGTCAGCCAGTTCTGCGCCGGTGCGGGCGTGCAGACCCAGACCATGACCATCCTCGGCATTGAACGCCTTGATGAGGCCGGCATAGTCCCAGTTCTTGATGTAGTTGTATGGACCGTCATGGATCTTGATCTCGATGACGTAACCACGGTTGTTCACAAGGAACACAATCACCGGCACTTCGTAGCGGATCATCTGCGCGACTTCCTGCGCAGTGAGCTGGAAGGAACCATCACCAACCATCAGGAGGTGCTGACGGTCCGGCGAACCGATGGCGTTACCCAGAGCCGCCGGCACTGACCAGCCGATCGAGCCCCACTGCATTTCCGTCTCGACGCGAGCGCCGCTCGGCAGATGCATGCGAACAGCGTTGAACCAGCTATCGCCCGTCTCAGCCGTGATCGTGGTGTTGCCATCGACCATGGCGTTGATCTGACGCGCCATTTCGTCGTTGGTCAGCGGCACGGTCGGAGCCGTTTCCGGAATCTTGACCGGTGTGTAGGTCGTGTTTTCCACCGTAGCCGGACGGCTCGGAGCCTTCTCGCTCAGGGCAGCGATGAATGCGCCGAGATGGAAGCCTGCAAAGCTCTTGCCGTCAACCGTCACTTCGGCGAGATCGGCGATCAGAGCCTGTGACGCAGGCGGCTTGGACTGCCAGCCAACCGTTGCATAATCGTTGAAGATCGGAGCGAGGCAGATCACGCCATCAGCCTTCTCGACCAGTTCCTGAGCACCGGGCGAGCTGACTTCACCCCAGTAAACGCCACGGAAAGCCTTGTGCCCTTCAGGGAAGAAGCTCTTCGCGGCAGCCATCACCGTCACGGCGCAACCGATGCGGTCTGCAAGCGCCACGATCGGCTCAAGCGAACCCAGCGTACGGACGCGACTGCCGACGAGGATAACGATGTTCTTGCGCGTTTCGATGAACGTGCAGGCGGCCTTCACGGCAGCATCAAGGCTGACCTTGTCAGGCGTTGTTTCCGCCAGCAGGGTGCCGACCGGACCCGGACGGACGCACTCGGCGGACGCCAGATTGCAGGGGATTTCGATGTAGCAGGGCTTGCGCATACGCAGCGCCGTGCGGATGGCGTTGTCGATCTGCGATGGTGCGTTCTCGGCAGAGAGAATGACTTCCGTAGCGCAGGTGACCTGACGGAACATCTCGGCCTGATAGCCGTAGTTCGAGTTGCCGATCGTGTGATGCAGGATATGACCTGAACCCTGATCGTTGGTGTTCGGTCCACCGGACACGAAAATCACCGGCAGGCTCTCGGCATAAGCGGAGCCAATGGCGTTGATGGCTGACAGGGCACCGACATTGAAGGTGACAATCATGGCCGCTGCACCGTTGGCGCGGGCATAACCTTCAGCGGTGTAACCGCAGTTCAGCTCGTTACAGCTGTAAAGCTGCTTGGTGGAGCCTTCTTCCAGAAGCTGGTCGAGCAGGACGAGGTTGAAGTCACCCGCAACCGCAAAATGGTCCTTCAGGCCGATCTGGCCCAGACGCTCGGAAAGATAATGGCCGACAGTATATGGCTTGGTCATGAAATGCCTCCTCTAAAGGATTTGCCGGGTTTTCCTGCCCGACACCCCAATTTAGAAAGCACTCTGACGGGAGAGTCGCCTTATGACCACTATATGGAAACAGCGCGATCCATATATTAAAAATATGGGTCGCGCTGTTCGCAGAGAAACGCCAGATCTGGCGGAAGACTCAGACCTTGTTCACTGAAGCGTCATAAATCTTGTCGATTGTTTTACCGAGTGTGGCGTCAAATTCTGCGTCGGACATGCCGTCCTGAAGCCCACCGAGCAGAGCGCGGGAGAAGCTGGCAATCATGCCGTGATTCTTCTTCAGACGCTCACAGGACTCATCAAGTGAATAACCGCCCGAAAGAGCGACGACACGCTCGACGCGCGGATGCTTGACGAGGTCTTCATACAGGTCGGCGACCTCCGGGATCGTGACCTTCAGCATGACCTTGTAGTCGCCCGGCATCGCATTGAGCGCCTTGAGCAGCTCATCATGCAGAATGGCTTCAGCACCCTTCTTGTCCGGGCTCTTCACGAGAACTTCCGGCTCGATGATCGCAACCAGACCGTGAGACGCGACCTGATGGGCAATCTCGAACTGCTGCTTCACGATAGCGGCAATACCTTCCTGATTCGGCAGGTTGATGACCGAACGCTCTTTCGTGCCGTAAATGCCCAGCTTCGCAGCACGCTCCAGCAGCGCATCAAGACCGGGATTCGGCTTCATCAGACGCACGCCGTTTGCTTCGTCCTCAAGACCCTTATCGATCTTCAGGAACGGGACAACGCCACGCTCTTCCCACAGATAGGTCGGAACCGGCTTGCCGTTTGCAAGACCATCCATGGTGCGCTCGAACAGGATCGCACCAATCACCTTCTCGCCGGAAAAGCTCGGAGCGGTGATAATCCGCACGCGCATGTCGTGGATAAGGCGGAACATATCTTCTTCGGAAGAATAGGCCGTCTCAGGAATGCCATAAGCCTTCAGAGCGCCCGGCGTTGAGCCGCCGCTCTGGTCGAGTGCCGCGATAAAGCCGCCCTTTTCCGAAATCTGGCTCTTCATACGGTCGTTGGACATTCTTATTACCCTTTATTCTTAACGTATGGTGCGTGCCTGGGAACGCCCGAACAGCCGATGCTGCCTCTCAAGTCCGGGCCATGCCGCGACAGAAGAAACATCAACCCCACACCCTTCCGGTTCCCTGCATGCACACCATCGAAACCCAAGAAGGACTGAAATCCGAGTGGCCCAATCCAGACCGCGTGACATTTACACGGAGTGACGGCCTGCGCCACCTCCTCCGTGGAGAAGATAATATTAAAAATCCTAAAAGCGGCGGCATCAGGGCGTTTCCGGCTGCTCCTTCATCACCATGTCCGTAAGGATTGATGAGCCACGCGTTTCGGGCATCAGCATGGGTGGCTTTCTCGGCGTCATATACCAGCCGATCACAAAGAGGATCACCAGCAGCGGCGTCGCTCCGACGGTGATGGTCCCGGCCGGATAATCGCACGCCATCAACACGACCACCGCCACCAGAAAAGCCAGCGTCAGCCACGATGTGAACGGTGCGCCCGGCATCCGGAATGTGGGAGCGGCTATTTCCCCACGGGCGACGGCCCGGCGGAAAGCGAGTTGGCTGAGAATGATGATACCCCAGGTACAGATGATACCGATTGCCGCAAAACTGAGAACAATCTCGAAAACACTCTGCGGCACAATGTAATTGAGAACGACACCGACAAGATAAAACGCAGCGATCAGCAGAATACCGGCATACGGCACGGAATGACTGTTCATGGCGCTCAGGAATCGGGGAGCAGAGCCACCGAGCGCCAGAGCGCGCAGAACACGACTGGTGGAATAAACGCCGGAGTTCAGGCTGGACAGGGCCGCCGTCAGCACGATGAAATTCATCACGCTATCCGCATAAGGCACGCCGAGCGCATTGAAGAAGGTCACAAACGGACTTTCGCTCCCCTGATAGGCCGTCCACGGCAACAGGCACACCAGCAGCACAACGGACCCGACATAGAACACGGCAATCCGCCAGATCACGCTGTTGACGGCCCGGGGCAGGATCTCATGCGGATTGTCACACTCACCTGCCGCCGTGCCGATCAGTTCGATCCCGGAGTAGGCAAACACCACTCCCTGCGTCAGAGCGAGCGCCGCGAGCAGCCCGTGAGGGAAGAAACCGCCATTATCGACGATGAGGTGGAATCCTGTTTCATGTCCCGCCACAGGCATGCCGGTCCCCAGAATGACCGAACCCGCAATCAGAAAGACAATCAGCGCGACGACCTTGATCATGGAGAACCAGAATTCCATTTCCCCAAAATATTTTACGCCGATGAGATTCATGCCCGTCACAATGCACAGAGCAATCAGCGCCAGCAGCCATTGCGGAAAAGAAGCGAATGCGCTCCAGAAATGCATATAAAGAGCGACGGCCGTAATATCGGCGATTCCGGTCATCACCCAGTTGAGGAATGACACCCAACCCGCCACAAAAGCCGCCTTGTCTCCCAGAAACTCACGGGCATGGGACACGTAACTCCCGCTGCTCGGGCTGTACATGGTCAGCTCACCAAGAGCCCGCAGAATGAAAAAGCTGAAAAGTCCGCACACCGCATAGACGATGGCCAGCGACGGACCACCCTGCTGGAGACGACTTCCTGCGCCAAGGAAAAGCCCGGTGCCGATACAGCCGCCAATGGCGATCATCTGCATCTGCCTGCGACCCAGGGTCTTTTTATAGCCTTCGCTGGGGCTGTTCCGGTTGATTGTCGATTCAGTCATTCCATCCCGATCCCGTCTCTCCTGCAGGAGCCTTACGGAATAGATTGGTTCGAACCCGGAATGTTGTCCATCGAAAAACGGCAGATTTTTTCAGGACTCAGAGAGAAGGAAGATCTCAGAAAACCGTGTTGATGGCGAACTGGGGAGAGACCTTTATGCCGGTATTATGCCCGGCATAGTAAACCGACGAACCCGCGATCACGCCCCAACGTGCATTCCAGTTATATTCTATGGCAGGCGCCACCTGCCAGTCTGTCGAAGCGGAACCTGTCTTGTTGACGGTCAACCCAGACGCGTAACGTCCCTTCAAACGGGAGCCATTTGACCAGTCCCGCGCCACGTCAGCAGCCAGCACCCATTTCTGGCTCAGGGCGTATTCCAGCGAAAAACCCACCTGCCCGCTCATTCCCGGACTTCCTCGTCCGACAAAGCCCTCCGACGTTCCGTAGCTGGTGACATCCCGCAAACGCGCCGAATTCAGCGCATGCCTGAACCAGCTCCACACACGCAGGCGCAGTTCGTGTCCACCCGGCAATGTATAAGTGGACTGTTCCGTCAGAGCCATACGAAACACATAGGCTCCAGTCCCAAAGCCGTCCTGCGATGCTCCCAGACGGGAATAGTCACCCGTCGGGAAAATGACACCCGCAAAAAGGTTCAGATCAGGGATGTAGCGTTTCGGGTTGGCGCGCATGAAATGCCAGATCATATCGACCGGGAAATCACCGAACTTGGGGCCATGCGCATGCCCGGCACCGTGTTTCCAGCCGTAACTGATCACCGTATGCGCCTGAATGCTGAGATCATCCAGAATGCCGTATTTCCACATCGTGGAGTTGGAGAATGTCTGCTGACGCGGATGCAGCGGATGCCCCGTGCCGTTGGATGCGAACGTCCCGACGGGCTGACTATAGGAGAAATAGGGCTCGATCCCCGCGTCGCCAGCATGGTTCTTGGCTCCGGAAGGCGAGACCAGCGATCCCGTGTACCATTGTGCGGCTCTGGCATCCGACAAACCGGTCGCGAACAGGAGAAACACCCCGCAAACGTAACCACCTGTGTTTCGCACCAACACCCTGCCCGTCATCTTCATCATTTCGCCAGATCAGTCATCCTTTGCGGCGACCAACACTACATATCATTTATATTGTCAAGTATTTGTATGGTAAAAGTAAAAACAGATCCTTTAACTACACCTTAAAGTAAAGAGTAGAAATTCACGAAAAACATCATGTTCCTGAAAACGGAATTTTATTACTTTGACGTATCAACAGTTTTTCCTCTATAAAACCGGCCACGCGTCTAACACCACTCAACGGAGAAGAAAAGCTCGATGGCCGCAGCCTCACCTCAGGTCGATACAAAAAGACGCACTTACGCCATCCTCATCGCACTGGGTCTCGGTGTTGTGAGCGGGCTTCTTCTTCACACGCTGGGTGACAGCGCCATCCATGGAGCGGAACAGGCAGGCAAGCTGATGACCGGGCTTTTCCTGCGCCTGATCAAGATGGTCATCGCGCCGCTTGTCTTCGCCACGCTCGTCAGCGGCATCGGGAAGCTGGGTGACGATACGCTGGTCCTGCGTGTCGGAGGGCGTATCCTGCTCTGGTTTATCGCCATGTCCTTCGTGTCTCTCACGATAGGTCTTCTGGCGGCCAACATCCTGCAGCCCGGCATCGGTTTTTCACCGCCACCGATCACGGACATTGCGTCTCTCAAGCATCCGTTCCAGCCGATCGACTTCATCCTGCACATTGCGCCGACGAGCATTCTGGACGCCATGGCGCGAAACGACATCCTTCAAATTGTCGTGTTCTCGGTGCTGTTTGGTTTGGCACTGCCTGCTGCGGGCAAGGCGGGTAAAACCATGCTCAACTGGACCGAAGAGCTCGGTCACATCATGCTGCGGATGACGGACATGGTCATGCTGCTGGCGCCCATGGCTGTCTTCGGTTCCGTAATGGGCAGTCTCGCTAGCGGCGGCGGTGCGATGCTGCTGCATTACGGACGCTTTCTTGTCGAATTCTACAGCACCATCCTTATCCTGTGGTGCGTTCTGACGGGTCTGGCCTTTCTGGTGCTTGGCCCCCGCATCAAGGATCTCCTCAAGGAGCTTTTCCAGCCCATTATCCTTGGTTACGCCACGGCGAGCAGTGAATCCGTCTATCCGCTGCTGCTTGAGAAACTTGAAAACTTTGGTGTGCCGACCCGCATCAGCGGGTTCGTTCTGCCCCTCGGTTACAGCTTCAATCTGGATGGTTCGATCCTGTTCCAGTCATTTGGCGCGATCTTTATCGCTCAGGCTTACGGGATCAACCTTCCCTGGTCGCAGCAGGCTCTCATGGTGTTGGTCATGATGCTGAGCAGCAAGGGCATTGCAGGCGTGCCACGCGCCTCCCTTGTCACGCTCGTTGCTGTATTGCCGCAGTTTGGACTTCCAGAGGCCGGTATCGCTCTCATTCTGGGGATCGATCATTTTCTCGACATGGCCCGGACCGCTACCAACGTGCTCGGCAATGGCTATGCGGCCGCCATTTCTGCAAAATGGGAAGGCGAGCTTTCAGATGGGCCGACGAAAGATGTCATGTAAAAGCACCTGACATAAAAAGTTCTTTTCCAGCAACAGAACGATAGCATAATGCCGCTTTAGAGAGCGTCGTCTTTTAAAAGACGATGCTCTCTAAAGCTTTTTCAAAACATTTCGCCATGAACTTTATTTCCAGTTTACCCGAGATTTTGTGGAACACCTTCAAAAAATAACGAAGAAAAAGATCACTATATAACTGCACTTCTTAACATGTAATTACATGATTATTTTCCTGTTATTGTTTAATAATCAAAAAAACAAGAAAGCTATACTCTTTTTTGTAGAGATACTGAGCTTCCATATTCTACGAGCGCCTGCCCTGCTTATGACGGCAACAGCCATTCCGACACACCATTTAATATTGCAACTGATTCGCATTTCCGATACGGCCCTGTCATACCAGTGATCAGGAGCCCCCAATGAAGTCCGCCATGCGCCGCAGCAGGGTTGTTTACGCCCTCCCTCTTTCGCTCCTCATGAGCGGCGAGGTCCTTGCTGCCGATCAGGAAGAAAAGCCCGGCATGACGCACTCTCAGCAAATACCCGCAGCAGTTCAGAAACCGGGAAAAGGCGCTACACCCGCGACAAAAGTCGAACATCTGGAAGTGCATGGGCGACGGGCCTCGACCATTGCCTCGTCAGCCACAAAATCAAATACACCCCTTATCGAGACGGCCCAGTCTGTAAGCGTCATCACCCGCAATGAAATGGACATTCGCGGCGTGCTGGATCTCAATCAGGCCGTTCGCTACACCGCTGGCATAACCCCCAATCTGCGTGGCGGGGTCGGCACACGCTATGACCAGTTCCAACTCCGCGGTTTTACGGTTCCGACCTTTCTTGATGGCCTGAAACTGCAGGACAGTCCGACCGGCTACGCGACAGCGCAGACCGACACATCCCGCCTCGAACGTGTGGAAATCCTGAAAGGTCCGGCTTCCGCACTTTATGGGCAATCCAGCCCCGGTGGACTGGCTGCACTCTCAAGCAAACTGCCTACTGATCAGCGTTTTTATGGCGGCATCAACACGACAGGCGGCAGTTTCAATCTGTATCGTGTGGACGCGGATGTTGGCGGATATGCGACGGATGACGGATTTGTCCGCTACAGGATCTACGGCACCGCCAACGGACAGCATACCCAGCTTGCCCGCACGGGAAGCAAACGCTTCTCCATCAGCCCATCCTTCACGTTCGGCGGCGATGGTCCGACAACACTGACTCTTCTGGGAAACTACCAGTATGATCCGGAAAACGGCACCTATGGTGGCGTACCGCTGGTCGGATCGCTGAAACGCGCTTCGTTTGGCTATCTGCCACGCGATTTCTACGATGGAGACTCTTCTTTTGAAAAGTTCAACCGGAAACAGGGCGCCATCACCTATATCCTCAATCATCGCTTCAATGATGACTGGAGCTTCTCTACCCGCGGGCGTTATGACGACCTGAAAACCAGCTATCGCAGCGTTTATGATGCCGGTTACTACAGCAATACCTATACACTGCCCCGCTACGCTTTCGGTACTGACGAGCATACGCACAATCTGGAGTTCGACAGCCAGTTCAAGGGGAAGGTCCGCACCGGTTTCTTGCAGCACAACCTGATGTTCGGCTTTGATTACATGCAGCAGAGCGCAGGAGAAATGGGATATTTTGGTAACGCGCCCGATATGGATGTTCGTTATCCGGACTATCACATGGCGATCGCTCCCATGAACCCGTATGTGGCGTATCAGACCAACTCGCACCAGATTGGTGTGTATGGGCAGGATGAAATTCGCTGGCGTGGTCTGGTGCTGACGGGCAGCCTGCGTAATGACTGGTATCGTTCCCATCAGATGGAAACACTGACTCACACTGACAGTAATCAGGATCCGAGCCAGATCACCTGGCGTGCTTCAGGTCTTTATCACTTCGATTTCGGACTTGCTCCCTACATCAGCTATTCCACGTCCTTCCAGCCACAGGCAGGAATTGTCTCGAACGATGGTGGGAAAACCATGCGTCAGGCCAATCCGTCCCTTGGTAAACAGCTTGAAGGCGGCCTGAAGTATCAGATTCCCGGCACTTCGGTTCTCTTTACGGTCGCCGGCTTCCATATCGAACAGACTAATGTTCTCGTGGCGACAAATTCCTCTCTTGGTTTCAATACTGAAAGCGGAAAAGTCCACTCCGATGGCTTCGAATTTGAAGCCCATGCCGAGCCTTATAAGAACCTTGTTCTCACTGCTGCGATCAGCGTGCAGAAAGTCCACGATGACTCAACGGGAAAACCGCTGATCCAGTCGGGCAAGGGGAATGCCTCCCTGTTTGCGTTCTACACACTGCCCTCCGGTCCGGCCAAAGGCCTCGGTTTTGGCGGCGGCATGCGTTACACCGCCAAGGCTTACGGTGGCGAAGCCTCTTACGGCAGCGTGTGGGTTCCGCAGTACGCGCTGTTCGACGGCTCCCTGCGTTACGACCTTGCCCAGCTTTCTCCGTCCCTTCGCGGATGGACGGCAGCGGCCAGTGTCCGTAACATTTTCGACAAACGGTTCGTCGCTAACTGTCTGGCTTATGCCTCTTACGGGCAGGAATTCTGTTACTACGGAGAGCGCCGTAACGCGCAGGCTTCTATCGGGTACACTTGGTAGATCAGTTCAGGGAGAGAGTGGTGTTGAGCCGCTCTCTCCTTTTTAAAAAGCCAAGATCAAAGGGACTAGGTCTCCTTGAGGGGGGCAGGGCAAAACCCTGAAAGTCGCCTCATATACATTCAAAATAGATATATCTTTTAGCCAAAACTCTCCCCCACAGGCCGCCAGAAATGTTTGACGGCCCCCAAAAAGGAACATAACATGAACACGCCATGAAACGCACCTTCTCGGAAAGACTCGCCCTTCTGTCAGACGCTGCAAAATACGATGCCTCCTGTGCATCGAGCGGCTCGGATCGGCGTGGGTCAAAGAAGGAGCCGGGACTGGGGTCAACCGAGCGAAGCGGCATCTGTCATTCATGGACACCTGATGGGCGCTGCGTCTCGCTGCTCAAGATCCTGATGACCAATTTCTGCATTTACGACTGCGCCTACTGCATCAACAGGGTGTCGTCCGGCGTGGAACGCGCCCGCTTCTCGGTCGAGGAAATCGTCTGGCTGACGATGGAGTTTTATCGCCGCAACTATATCGAGGGACTATTCCTGTCTTCAGGCATCATCCGCTCGTCCGACTACACCATGGAAGAGCTTGTGCGTGTCGCCAAGGTCCTGCGTCTGGACAGAGGTTTTCGCGGTTACATTCACCTGAAAGCCATCCCCGACGCCTCCCCGGACCTGCTGGCGGAAGCCGGACTGTATGCTGATCGTCTTTCCATCAATGTGGAGATGCCCACCGAGACCGGGCTGACCCAATATGCGCCGGAGAAGGATTCTCTCGGTATCCGGTCCGCCATGGGGCACATCCGCAAAAAAATGGATGCGACGAAGGAGAAAACCCTCGCCGGACGCCGCCCGCCTCGCTTTGCGCCCGGCGGGCAGAGCACACAGATGATTGTCGGTGCGGACGCTGCTACTGATCAGGATATTCTTTCAAGCAGTTCCGCACTTTATTCCGACTACCGGCTGAAGCGGGTTTATTATTCCGCCTTCAGCCCCATTCCCCACGCCTCGCAGGCTCTCCCCGCGCAGAAACCACCACTCCTGCGCGAGCATCGTCTGTATCAGGCGGACTGGCTGTTCCGTTTTTATGGTTTCCAGTTTCAGGAAATTACCGAGAACCGTCCAGACGGCATGCTTGATCTGGAAGTCGATCCAAAACTGAGCTGGGCTCTGGACAACCGTGCCGTCTTCCCGGTGGACATCAATCATGCTCCCCGCGAACTCCTGCTGCGAGTGCCCGGGCTGGGACCGCGTTCCGTAAAGGTGCTTCTGGCAACGCGTCGCCATAAAACCATCCGACTGGATGATCTGGAGCGACTGCGCGTCAGCATAAGAAAAATACGTCCGTTCATCACCACGCCGGACTGGCGACCTGTCAGACTAATCGACCGGATGGATCTCAAATCCCTTTTTGCGCCACCGCCTCAGCAACTGTCACTTCTATGAAAGAGCATCTCGTTTCACTGCCGGACGCGGCTCCCTTTTCCCTGTGGCGGCTTCATGCCCGCCCGCTTCTGGC
Organism: Acetobacter sp. UBA5411; assembly: GCF_002409645.1. Classification (GTDB taxonomy): domain Bacteria; phylum Pseudomonadota; class Alphaproteobacteria; order Acetobacterales; family Acetobacteraceae; genus Acetobacter. The sequence continues at coordinate 10,554 of NZ_DHNR01000001.1, read as the reverse complement.
AGCCGGGATTGCACCTGAACATGTCGTCTGGCGCAGCATGTCCGAACAGGATGACCTGTTTTCACAGTCTGAGCCGCCGCCAGAAACCAAGACAGCCACGTCACAGACAATCAGCAAGGACTGCCTGCGGTTTCTCGAAACCGTTCTTTGTCATGCCAGTCCTGAAAGATTCTCCCTCGCCTACCGCATTCTCTGGCGAAGCAGGAGAGAACGCGCTCTTTTGAAAACAGGAACCGACCCCGATGTCGTCATGGCCAACAGGATGGCCCACCAGATCGGTCGTGAAGTGCACAAGATGAAGGCGTTTGTGCGTTTCAGGGAGAAAACGCCCCAAGGCAGCAACATGCGTCATTTTGCCGCGTGGTTTGAGCCGGAGCACCACATCCTTGAGAAGGCAGCGCCTTTCTTCGCGCGCCGGTTCTCCGACATGAACTGGATGATTCTCACACCCAAAGGCTCCATCGGCTGGGACGGAGAAATCTGCGTCGTCACAAGAGAAGCCTGCACACGGACGATCTTTGAAGACGAGGCGGAGGCCTTATGGAAGACCTACTACCGCTCCATTTTCAATCCCGCCCGCGTCAAGGTGAAGGCGATGCGGTCGGAAATGTCTCCCAAATACTGGAAAAACCTCCCGGAAACCGAGCTGATCCCCGAGATGCTCGCTCAGGCTGCCCGCCAGACATGGTGAGGTTGCGTTGCTGGATGGCTGGGCAATCGACACGTTCTGGCCTACCATCCCGTCCACGATGACGACTGACGCTGCCCCTCACCTGTTTTCTGCTTCCGTCGAGACCCTTCTTGCTCGTGCGGACGAACTGTGCGCCAAACGGCATGTCCGGTTAACTGCCTTGAGACGTCAGATTCTCGGATTGATGCTGGAAGCCAATGCTCCGCTGGGCGCGTATGATCTATTGCAACGCTTGCAGGCCATTCAGGGTAACGCCGCCCCGCCAACGGTCTATCGGACGCTCGAATTTCTCATGGAATTCGGACTGATTCACAAGATCGAACGACTGTCGGCCTTCATGCCCTGCACCCACACTCTTGGCCGCGCACCCTGTCACGAGCATGATGCGGATTGTGTCCATGCCAGCCAGTTTCTGATCTGCCGAAACTGCTCCAGTGTCACCGAACTTGAAGATCCCACAATTCTCGCTTCGATTGTCGCTGCGTCCCAAAAATCAGGGTTCCGGCTCCAGCATACAACCGTCGAGGTTGAAGGTCTGTGCGCGAAATGTGTGGCTCTCGCCTAATATGGCGAGATAAATCAGTCCACATTCAAGACTGATAATGAAGCCGGGGCATGCAAACCCCGACTTACGCAATCTGCCTTACTGTCCGAGGTATGCCTGAACCGCTGGCAGACCCGGCTTACCGTCCACCGTTGTGACGCCATCAAGCCATTTCGCCACAGCTTCCAGATGCGCTTTCATCCAGTCCTTGGTCACCTGCGCAGGCTTTGTATGACTTTCGGAAATGGTTTTCATCATCTCGTTTTCTGACGGAATGGTGAAAGTCAGCTGCTTCAGAAGATGTCCAACATTCGGGCATTTTTCCACGTAGCCGCTGCCAACAACCGTGTTGACCTCGGCTGATGCGCCGAATTGTTTTTCACCACCCGTCAGATAGGTCAGATGAAAATTCATGTTCATCGGATGCGGTTCCCAGGCAAGGAACACGATCGGCTTCTGTGCTGGGATGGCGCGAGACACCTGAGACAGCATGCCCTGTTCACTACTTTCATTGAGATGGAATTTTCCAAGCCCAAAGTCATTGGCCTTGATCATATCAAGAATGATCTTGTTTCCGTCATTTCCGGATTCAATTCCATAAATCGTATTGTTCAGCTTGGGAGCCCAACTCGCGATATCCTTGAAATCTTTCAGGCCCTGTTGTGCAACATAATCAGGAACAGCAAGAGTATAGCGTGCTCCGGAGAGATTCTTTGTAATCCGTTCGATCTTCCCTCTTTTCAGGTAGGGATCAACATAGGACGCGCCCGAGGGCTCCCAGTCACTCAGAAAGACATCGAGTTGATGGTTTTCTAGTGAAAGATAAGCGACAGCCAGCGTCACCATCGTTTCGCGGGTTTTATAACCCAGACCGGCGAGAAGGTTCATCGTGACACCATTGGTAACGGCGGCATCCGACCACCCGACATCCCCGATACGCACCATCTGACAGGCTTCAGGTTCGGCGGCCTGAGCTGGCAGAATGCGCAGTCCGACGCCAAGAAAAACCATGGAAGCGAGAAGTTTCTTCTTCATACCAGTGACACGTCCTTTTCCTGTCTGCCCGTTGCCGAAGTATGGGCGCACCGAAACACATTCCGCAACAGAAACAATTAAACCCTACGTGATCAGGCGCCTCTGCCGCGCCAGAAGTTATTTCCTCACATACAAGACGTTGTATTTTCCGTGACTGGAAAACGAACAATTACCTTATGATGCACGAGAAACTCCCGTGATCGCACCGATCATGTCAGCGTCATCACACAATCCGATAATCTGATTGGCATCAGAAATAAGGACCGGCATTCCGCTTTTCTGGCGCAGAAGGGCCACTGTGTTGAGTGAAGCCGCAACCGGCACACAATAAACACAGCCTGAAATCACTTGCAGTTCTGAAATGTCGTCAGTGTCGTGAAATTGCAGCGCAACTTCTGCTCCCGACCTATCGGTCACGGTAGCGGTCACGGGATTGAAACCATAATAACCGGTTGCGTCGAGCTGAATGGTATTCTCATCCCACCGGGGACAAACCTCCAGAAGACGCATGACACTTGCTGCATTCAGCAATGGTAGCGGATTCATGTGCCTTATAAAGTCACGGACATAATCATCGACGGGCGAGGAAATGATTTCCTGTGGAGGCCCTGCCTGAATAATGCGCCCTTCCCGCATGATGGCAATATTGCTGCCAATCCTGAGAGCCTCATCAATATCATGACTGACAAATACAATGGTTTTCTTGAGGCGTGTCTGAAGATCCAGCAGCTCGTCCTGAAGCTTGCGCCGAATCAACGGATCAAGCGCTGAAAAAGGCTCATCCATCAGGAGAATGTCAGCATCTGTAGCAAAAGCCCGCGCCAGTCCTACACGCTGCTGCATACCGCCCGAGAGTTCCGAAACATAGGAATTGGCCCAGCGTGTAAGGCCGACCAACTCCAGTTTTTCCTCGGCAATTTTACGGCGTGCATTGGGAGCAAACCCACGAAGCTCCAGACCAAACGAGACGTTTTCCCGCACAGTTCTCCACGGCAATAGACCAAACTGCTGGAAAACCATCGTAACGCGGGTGCGCCGCATATCGCGCAATGTTTCATCATCACAGCTGGCAATATCGACAAAGGCCGTGCCGTTCCCAATCTCGACACTGCCCCGTGTCACCTTGTTGAGACGATTGGCAGCCCGCAGCAATGTCGATTTACCGGAACCGGACAGCCCCATGAGCACGCTGATCTCACCACGCCTGATTTCGAGATTGGCGTTTGCCACACCGACAGTCACACCCAGTTCAGAGGCGATCTGCTCGCGCGTACCACCCTCATCCAGACGCTTGACGGCTTGGGCAATCGCACTTGACGAGTTATTCCGGTGAAACAGAATATCCACGTTTTTGAAGGAGAGAGCAGCAGTTTTACCTTGTGGTTCTGTCCGCACGGCTTCCATACAGATAGTCTCCTCAGTGCGTTTTCTTGCGGCAGAGCCGGTCCAGAATGATGGCGACTAAAACAATCGCCAGACCTGATTCAAACCCGGTGTCGATCTGGACCGTATTCAGCGCCCGGACGACCGGCACGCCCAGCCCACCAGCACCGACCAGCGCGGCAATCACCACCATGGAAAGACTGAGCATGATGCACTGACTCAGTCCTTCGCGGATCATGGGAAGTGCTGCTGGCACCTCAACTTTCCATAAGCGTTGTCTTGGTGTGGCTCCAAATGCATCGCCCGCCTCAAGCAAAGCTTTGGGAACAGACAAAATCCCAAGCTGGGTCATGCGAATGGGCGCGGGAATGGCGAACACCACGGTGGAAATCGTGCCGGGAACGGTGCCCAGACCAAACAGAATCAGGGTCGGGATCAGATAAACGAAGGTCGGCAAGGTCTGCATGAGATCCAGAACCGGATGAAGCGCCTTGGCAAGCCATGGACGATGCGCGGACGCAATCCCGATCGGCACGCCAACCAGCATGCATGTGACCGTCGCAAAAAAGATGAGCGACAGGGTCGCCATCGTTTCCTGCCAGTATCCCTGATTGATGATGAACAGAAGGCCAAGCGCCACCAGCACGCAGGTGCCGATGGCACGTTTCCAGAACCACACGCCGATTGTCAGAACCGCCACAAACAGGACGGGCGGGACAGACGTCAACAGATTGGTGAAACCATCAGCGCAGGAGCCTATCGCCTCACTGATGACGTCGAAACCACCCTGACAATGATCCCTGATCCAGTCGACGGCATTCGACGCCACTTCACCGACAGGTATTTTATGCGATGTGATCCAGTCTTCGAGCCCGTTCATTGATCTCGCTTCACAGTCCGGAGATTTCAGGTCTGGCCAAGGCAGGCAGAAAACCGTGAGCAGGTATTCCCGTGAGCCGTGTCATATGGACCCACCCTTTTTCAGTTCGACATCGTAACCGAAAGCCGAAGGATATAAAGTTCTTTCGCGTATCACGTCAGAAAACACATCCTACGCCGCCTGATCTGAAACCGTTCAGGCTGACTACAGTTTATTCATACCCCATCATTGCGTTCAAGAAACAGAAAGGAATTGATTTATTCCGACGTCGCATTGGATAAAGTCGCCGTCTCCTACCCTTTTCGACTGCTTCAACAACCAGTATCGTTGAACCAACGCTCAACAATGCCCCGCCGTCGTAAAAATACCTGAAACTTGAGTGAAAACACCAACAATCTGCAAACGAATCAGCTTTTCATATTAATCATTTTCTGTGGACATTGCTTTTTCGTTTCGACATAAAGACGTTATTGAACGATCATTCAAAGGCATTCGGATTTCATGATGCAGCCCTCCGCTTCTTCCGCCATGACACGACTGGATGATGAGCGTCGTCGCAATTTTGTTGCCGCGACACTCTCCGTTCTTGCCGACAACGGGTATGTCGGAACGACCCTCGCCCGGATCGCCGAACGTGCTGACGTTTCCCCCAGTTTGCTGGTTCATTATTTTGGCGACAAGGACACCCTGCTCGGCACGGCTTTCTGGTATCAATCCGAGTCGCTGCGTCATGAGATCCTGAAGCGCTTTCTGACAGCCCACACACCGCGCGAGCGCCTGCAGGCCGCCATTGATTCCCTGCTTGCCCGTGACCAGTTTCAGCGGGAGGAAGGCGCGACATGGCTGTCTTTCTGGGGACAGGTCCCTTATGTGCCAACGCTCAAACGTATCCAGCGAATCTACCAGAAGCGGATTCTGTCCAATCTTTCCTACGATCTGAAAGCACTTTTGCCTGGCCGGGATGTGCATTCTCTCGCCACCTCGATAGCAGCACTTATTGATGGCACCTGGCTTCGGGCAGCGCTTTCGGACTGGGAGGAAGCGGACAGCAAAGCCGCCCGTGCGCAGGTTACGGCTTTTCTGGACAGCCAGATCGCCCTGCATCAGGCGAACCTCCCTGCACCATCACTTCAGGCTAGACGTGAAGACGTCTGCACAAACTGGATCAACGGTCGTCCCATGCCGACGAAGGGCGTGCGGTTCGAGACGCGCAATCCCGCCACCGGCGAAGTGCTCGCAGAAGTGGAAATCGCTGGCGAGCGGGAACACGCGGCTGCGGTGGAAAGCGCCAAACGCGGACAGAAAATCTGGGCACGGATGACCGGCACCGAGCGCGGTCGTGTCCTGCGCAAAGCGGCTGATCTTCTTCGTCGCGATAACGACATGCTCGCCCGCATCGAAACGCTCGACACGGGCAAACCGATTGCCGAGACGGCGGCTGTCGACATTCTCTCCGGCGCGGACGCTCTCGAATATTTCGGCTCCGTCGCCTGCGCGATCAATGGCGAAGCAATGGATCTTGGCGAGCAGGCCTTCGCCTATACGCGCCGCGAACCATTGGGCGTCACGGCTGGCATCGGCGCGTGGAATTACCCGATCCAGATCGCCTGCTGGAAGTCTGCTCCTGCGCTAGCCTGCGGCAACGCGATGATCTTCAAAAGCTCCGAAATGACACCGCTGACATCGGTGCGGCTGGCCGAGATCTATCGTGAGGCCGGCCTGCCCGACGGGGTATTCAACGTGCTGCACGGCGCGGGTGATGTGGGACGACGCCTGTGTGCCGATCCCGATATTCACAAGGTCAGCCTCACGGGTTCCGTTCCGACAGGAAAGGCAGTGATGCGTGAAGCATCAAATACGCTGAAATATGTCACACTGGAATTGGGTGGAAAATCTCCGCTTATCATCTTTGACGATGCAGACTTGGACAATGCTGTCTCCGCCGCGCTGCTCGGCAACTTCTACTCGGGTGGTGAAATCTGCTCGAACGGAACGCGTGTTTTCGTGCAGTCCGGAATCCGTGACCGGTTTCTTGCCGAACTGAAGCGGCGCGTCGAAGCGATGAAAATCGGTGATCCGCTGGCGGCAGATACGGATGTTGGTGCACTCATCAGCATGCCGCATCTGGAAAAGGTCATGGCCTATGTAGAGAGCGGCGTGGCCGAAGGAGCGCAGCTTCTGACCGGCGGTCATCGCCTTACAGAAGGTGCATTTGGCAAGGGTGCCTTCATGCAGCCGACCATCTTTACCGGCTGCAATGATGACATGAAGATCGCCCGTGAGGAAATCTTCGGTCCGGTCATGACCGTTCTCGATTTCCACGACGAGGATGAAGTCGTTACCCGCGCCAATGCGACAGAGTTCGGTCTGGCGGCTGGCGTGTTCACAAACGATCTCGCGCGTGGACACCGTGTCGTCGCCGCTCTGGAAGCAGGCACCTGCTGGATCAACCAGTACAACATCACGCCGATCGAAATGCCGTTCGGTGGTTACAAGCAGTCCGGTCTGGGTCGTGAAAACAGTCAGGCTGCACTGGATCATTACACACAAATCAAGAGCGTTTACGTAGCGCTCGGCAATGTCGAATCCCCCTACTGAGGAGGCAGGCCATGGAACAGGAATTTGATTATATCGTCGTCGGGGCCGGGTCTGCCGGATGTGTGCTGGCCAACCGCCTGACGGAAGACGGCAAGGACACTGTGCTGCTTCTGGAGTTCGGCGGCAGCGACAAGTCGATCATCGTGCAGATGCCGACTGCGCTGGCGATGCCTATGCACTCCAAACGCTTCAACTGGTTCTACGAAAGTGAGCCGGAGCCTTACCTTGGTGGCCGGCGCATGTTCACTCCGCGCGGCAAGGGGCTTGGCGGCTCCTCCTCCATCAACGGTATGGTATATGTGCGCGGCAATGCGCTCGACTTTGAGGACTGGGTGAAGGAAGGCGCGACCGGCTGGTCCTATGCCGATGTTCTACCCTATTTCAAAAAAGCCGAGTCCTGCACGGAAGGTGATGACACCTATCGTGGTCGGACAGGTCCGTTGCACACCCAGTATGGCACGGTGGATAATCCTCTCCATTCAGCATGGCTGAAAGCCGGTTATCAGGCCGGCTATCCCGTCACGCATGATTATAACGGTTATCAGCAGGAAGGCTTCGACAAGATGAGCATGACCGTCAAGGACGGTCGGCGCTGGAACACGGCGAATGCCTATCTGCGTCCAGTCATGCATCGAAAAAATCTTGAGGTGCACCAGCAGGCCCGCGCCACAAAGATCCTGTTTGAAGGCAAGCGGGCTGTCGGCATTGCCTATACCCGCGCAGGCAAGGAGTGCATCGCACGGGCACGGAAAGAAGTGATCCTCTCCGGCGGTTCGATCAATTCGCCACAGATTCTGCTTCTTTCCGGAATCGGACCTGCTGAACAACTGAAGGCTCTCGGAATTCCGGTGATTGCGGATCGTCCGGGCGTTGGTGAGAACTTGCAGGATCATCTGGAGTTCTATTTCCAGATCGCCTGCAAGAAACCGATCACTCTCTATTCGGCCATGAGCCCGCTGGCGAAACTGAAGATCGGCCTGCGCTGGATTCTTCGGAAAGATGGTCTGGGCGCAACAAACCATTTCGAAAGCTGTGGTTTCATCCGCAGCAAGGCTGGCGTCCCCTACCCCGACATCCAGTTCCATTTCCTGCCATTGGCTGTCACCTATGACGGCAAGGGACTGGCGTCCGGTCACGGCTATCAGGCGCATGTCGGCCCGATGCGTTCAAAGAGTCGCGGTCATGTGCGCCTGAAATCGGCAAATCCCGAGGATAAGCCGAAGATTCTCTTCAACTACCTGAGCCATCCTGATGATCTGGAAGAGATGCGCGCCTGTGTTCGCCTGACCCGCGAACTGTTCAATCAGGAAGCGTTTCAGCCTTTCCACGGTCACGAACTGCAACCCGGTGAGGATTGCACATCCGACGAGCAGATTGACGAGTTCATCCGTCAGAAAGTGGAAAGCGCACTTCACCCCTCCTGCACCTGCAAGATGGGCTCACTCGACGACCCCATGGCGGTTGTCGATCCGGAAACGCGCGTGATTGGCGTGGAAGGACTGCGCGTGGTGGATTCCTCCATCATGCCGCGTGTCACCAATGGCAATCTGAACGCGCCGACGACAATGATCGCGGAAAAGGCTGCCGATCACATCCGTAACCGGCCTATGCTGCCGCCGTCGCATGCGCCGTATTACGTCGCACCACACTGGGAGACCCGGCAGCGCTGACCTGTCGGGCATGAAAATGGGAAATCCAATGTCATGTCAGTGACGATTGAAACCCTTACCGGAGAACGCCTTCTTTCGGTTGTCCCTGATCTCGCACGGTTGCGGATCACGATCTTCCGGGAATGGCCTTATCTCTACGATGGAAACCTTGCCTACGAAGAGAAATATCTGCACGCCTACATGCAGAGTCCCGGCACCGCAGTCGTCGTCGCAAAAGATGGTGACAGGGTTGTCGGCGCTTCGACCTGTCTCCCCTTGAAAGATGAGATGGCGTGCATCCGCGCACCTTTTGAAGAACGTGGCCTATCCACAAAGGATTTCTTCTATTTCGGGGAATCTGTCCTGCTGGAATCCTATCGTGGGCAGGGTATCGGCGTGCGTTTTTTTGAGGAACGCGAGCGTCACGCGCGCTCCGCAAGCGATGCGCCGTTCACTGTATTCTGTGCCGTCCGTCGCTGGAAAACCGATCCACGTCGACCGGAAAATGCTCAGTCTCTTGCAGATTTCTGGATGAAACGTGGCTTTACGCCCCTGCCCGGCGTGTTCTGCCATCTGGGCTGGAAGGAACCCGGCGTCCCCGGCCAGCGGGACCACCTTCTCGATTTTCATATCAAACCACTCAGAGGCGACCCGATCCCCGAGGCGCTCCTGCAAAAAGATCAGGACGAGGATTGATGAACAAACCCCTCCGACTAGGTGTTCTGGCTTGGGAAGTCGCGAAAATCGACTCTCTGGAAGACTATGCAAACCATCTCGACAGATTGGTGGCCGAAGGCGCCAAACAGGCTGACCTTTTGCTGATGCCGGAATATTCCTGCATGGAAGCAGCGGCAGCCGTCACGAAAGAACCAGATCCCTCCGCCGAACTGGATGCAATGTGCGCACATAGTGACGCCATTCTTGCCATCATGCGTGCGGCCGCGAAAAAGCATTCGGTCTGGCTGATGCCGGGCACACTGCCCCGTCCGGAAGCAGCAGGCGTGCGAAACCGTGCGCCGTTGATCGCACCAAATGGATCCGTGGCGTTTCAGGACAAGCACGTCATGACGCGGTTCGAAACCGAATCATGGGGTGTGAAAGCAGGCAATCCACCCGGCGTATTCGAAACACCGTGGGGACTGATTGGAACCTCTGTCTGTTATGACTCGGAATTTCCGATGCTGGCGCGGGCGCAGGTCGAGGCGGGAGCGTGGCTGATCCTTGTGCCGACCTGCACAGATTCCATGCATGGCTTTAACCGTGTGAAGATTTCCGCGCAGGCGCGAGCGCTGGAAAATCAATGTTTCGTGGCGGTTTCACCCACTGTCGGTGATGCGCCATGGCTGGCCACACTGGACGAAAATCATGGCTGTGCCGGGATATATGGCCCGGTTGACCGGGGCTTTCCCGATGACGGCGTGATCGCCGAAGGAAAACTTGACCAAGATGGCTGGATCTTTGCCACACTTTCTCCCGACGCACTGGACGAAGTGCGGGAAAATGGTGCTGTTCGTAACTGTCGGGACTGGCCGACCGTCGTTCCGTCCGCCGGGAAAAATACTTTTTCGGATGCGTAAAAATTTCAGCGTTTCCGGGCAAGGAGACGTCGCAAATATGAAAGTCTCAAACGGCTCCTTGTTCCTATATTTTCATGTAATAGCGGCAGCCCGAAGAATGGCCTTCCATTCTTTCACTGCCGAACATCAGTTCAGGGCACGGCAAAAATCATGAGCACGGACACGTTGAAGAGTTTTTTCCAGTCTTCGTTGGCGGA
>NZ_DHNR01000010.1 GCF_002409645.1 Acetobacter sp. UBA5411 | reverse complement strand
TCCCTCCATCATGCGGATGAATATCCCCATAGCGCTCCAGCGCTTCCAGCGGTTGTAGAGCGTTTTGGGTGGACCGTATTCCCGGGGTGCATCACGCCAACGCAGACCATTTCTGTTTACGAAAATGATCTCACTCAACACACGACGGTCATCAATGCGAGGTTTGCCATGGCTCTTCGGGAAAAAAGGGCACGCATCAGACTATCGGACGATCCCGTGGCGGATTGACCACCAAAATCCATGCTGTCGTTGATGCTACGGGAAGGGCTGTGGCGCTTTCTCTGGCGTCCCGACAAAGGGCTGACATCACTGAAGCAGAACCATTGCCCGATGAAGTCGAGTCCGAAGCTTTTATGGTCGACAGGGCTTATGACGCTGATCCGCTTATCGAAAAATTCAAAGAACGGCAGATCACACTGGTCATTCTGTCAAAGAGAAACCATCGCAATCCACGGAAAATCAGCTTTCAGCTCTACAAAAACAGAAGCAGCATAAATGCTTCTTCGGTGGACTGAGCTGTTCAGTGATATTTAAACACGGATTCCATGATAAAATTAAGTAAATATTCTTATAGTAATTTTAAATATCCTAACAGTCATCGTGTTTAACTGACGATGTATCCTAAATACTTATATTCAAATCCTTTTATTGGAGAGCGCGAAAGGTGGTAAAATACCGCAGTTACCCCTTCAAGGAAAACTGTTTTTGTCTGCGAAAAAAAACGTCTTTCGATCTATAAATAGATAATCTATTTAATTGTTTCGTTGTTGTAAAATAAAATATTTATACAATAATTTTAAATTTATAAATATTTATCTGTAGAAATTATTATATAAATTATATAGATAATTAATTTTGTAAAATATATAATTTATGTTTATCGTCTAAAAATAATATCTTTTAAATATATGCTTTGTTATGTAATGGTAATTCGTCTTCTTGACGGTTGGATACAGAAAAATTGAATAATTAATTATATAACGGCAAAAAATATGCAAAAAAAACATGAAACAATCACTAAATCTAGGAAAAAATACGTAAAATATAATAGATTTTATGATCTATTTGAAATTAAACCGACGCATGTATATAAAAAAAATGCAAAACATAATGAAAAAATAAATTTTTTAAAAAATAAAACTATAAATAATAAAGAATTAAAAATATCATATATGATTATAGCTCATGAGGTTGATGCGCAGTTAAAATTACTGCTTGATTCTCTTTTATTGGATGTTAGATCTATTATTTATGTCCATATTGATGCTAAACTAAAAGTTAATAAAAGTATTTTCTATTCTGAAAATGAAAGAGTTATTTTTATAAAAAATAGAGTGAGAGTGAATTGGGGGGGATTTTCCATGGTGGATGCTATGAAAAATCTAATTCGTGAAGCACTGAAAGATATTGAAAGTGATCGTTTTGTTCTTATAAGTGGATCGTGTTTCCCAATAAAATTGCCTGTTAAAATAAATGATGAGTTGTTACGAAACAATGGGAATTTATTTTCTGTATGGGGGGAAATTGACCCAGAGAATTTATCATCGGAAGGATTTGGCCGCTATTCTGTAACAAAATTTCAACCGTGTGATGTGGAAATTCTTAATCCAAAAAAAAGCATTATTCATTCCAGATTATGGAATGTTTATAAAAAAATTTCTGGTCAAATTCCCGTGGAGCGAGATGTTTCGTTGTCAGATCTTTGGAGAGGGTCTCAATTTTTTGCAGCAAATAGGGAGGTAGCAGAATGGTTTGTAAAATCCCATCCTGATTTAGATTACATTCTGAAATGGAGCCTGGCTCCAGATGAAATTTACTTTAATACTTTATATATCCGATATTTACGTCGATCTGGAGGGGATTTTATGAAAATACTCCCTAGTGCGACAGAGCAAGGAACGCATTATATTAAAAAGACTGTTCCTACAGATCGTACATTGAGACAAAAACTGTTTGAGCCTATCGATCTGAGGAAATTGAATAAAATCGATTTGCCCGAAGTCCTTGCTTCGTCGTGCTTTTTTGCTCGAAAATGCAATGCAGAAATATCGAAGGAAATAGAGCGTTTATGGCGTAAAGAAATTTAAATATTTCATGTCTGAGAGTGTTATGCACTTGGCAGTGAGTAAATTAGCTGTATTTTTGGTTAACTGAATCTGTCGGGACCGACGTTTGTTAATGTCAAAAATGTCTTTGTATAGTCGCTTTCAATCCCTTCTTAAATCATGAAAGATAGGTGCGATACAGAGCGCTCAAACCAAGGATTTTTTTTGAATTTTTCAACCCTTTTTGATAAATAATTTATATCTTGATATTATGTATAATCCTTTTTTGAAGAGCACGTAGAATAGAGTGGAATGAATGCCATACAAACACCGGTCGTTTTACTGAGCGGCTGACTAATCCTTTAATATCCCCTTTGCGGGTAGCGATAGAGAAAAAATAGGCGTCATCCAGTCGCATTAGACCGCTGGCACGTTCTTTAAGTAAATCGACTAGTTCAGAATGATTCGCGATCCCGTCCTGATGAGCAAGAAAAAGCGCGGAATTCGCAAGTGCGCCATACGCTATGCTGGTGCGGGTCAGGTCTGATAGTTTCTTACTGATACCGCCGGAGCGCTGTGTGTAAAGGTAAAGCGGCTGATCAATCAGAATAAATCGAGCTCCTTTTAAAAGGAGGCTGATAATGAAAGAAAAATCTTCTCCGTGCCGTATATCGGTGGGGTAGCGCAGTCCGGTTTCAGAAAGGAATTTACGTCGGAAGACAGGCTTCAACAGCCCCCAGTCCATGGATTTTCCGTCCACCACATTGTGGCTAAGAAAATCCTTCAGTGTAATGGATTTCCCATTGAATCCTTGTGTGGCTCTGGCTGACTCTGTCACGCATCCTGCGCCTGAGTCGTAATAAAGGAGATCATCCGCCAGAAGATCGGCCGATGAACGCTCGATCATCGCAGCAAACTGCTCCAGACGGTCTGGAGCGAAAGCATCATCGGCATCAAGAACAGCAACCCAGTCGCCTGTTGCGTTGTCGAAACCAAGATTGCGGGCTGCAGAAGGACCGCCATTCTGAGGTGTTTGCAGGAGGCGTATACGAGGATCTTCTTTCGCCAGTTCAGCAACCTTGTTGTAGGTGCCGTCTGTAGAGCAGTCGTCGATTACCAGGATATCCTGCGGCGACAATGTCTGCTGCTGAACAGAGCGAATGGCCCGATCCAGAAAAGCTTCTGCGTTATAAACGGGAACGATAACAGAGAAAGTGACAGTCATTGCGCGCAGGCCCAGTCATATGCGGCCTCAAGGCGCGCCGTACAGGTTCGAATATCGTGCTTTTCTTCAACGTAAGCACGGGCGTTTTTTCCAAAGCGGGTCGCCATCGCATCATCGGTCAGGAGAGTGATCAGATGGCGGGTGAGCGCTTCCGTATCTTTCTCCTGAAAAGCAAAGCCGGTTTCACCGTCCACCATACCTTCGGTGGCGCCCCCATTGGCGGAAGTGACAACGGGTATGCCGCTGGCCTGTGCCTCTAGAAGAACAAGTCCAAGCCCTTCAGCGTCACCGTTCGATGCCGTGATGCTGGGCAGACAGAAAACACGTGTTGTTTTCATGAGCGACTGAACAGTTTCACGGCTGACGGCACCCATAAAGGTCACGGCACCGATCGAAGAGGCCTGTTGTTCCAGTGCGGCTCTCTGTGCTCCGTCTCCGGCAAGAATCAGTCGTGCGTCCGGTACTGCATGGCGGACCTGACGAAAAGCTTCCAGAAGGATGGCAGCGCCCTTCTTCTCTACAAGCCGGCCGACAAACAGAATAATGGGCTCCCGTTTTCCCGCTGGAGGGTCGGAAGGCTGAAAACGCTCGATATCAATGCCGATGTGACAGACAGAAATACGGTTGGCAGGCACGCCGACGCGAATGGCCGCCTCACGGATCGGCCCTGATACGGCGATGAAACTGACGTCCGGACGTTTCACCAGTTTGGCCAGTTTGCGAGGATAATCCTTCCAGCGACGTCCTCCCTGCCCAGACGCAAACCAGTTCATGTGTGTGGTGATGTCCGATCCATGAAGTGTCACCACCAATGGAACACCAAGGCGCTGGGCAATAGGCCATGCCTCGACGCCGTCAAAACCGAAATGGGCATGGATGAGGCTGGGATGAACCTGTCGGGCAATGCTCATGATCCCTGGGGCAGGGAGATCAAGGCGACGGGCTATCGCTCCACACGCTTTTTGGAAGAAAGTCACGGCCCCTTTGTAAACGGATTTGACGGGCAATCCTTCCAGCGGCAGCTTGTCGACTTCGCGTTCGCCAATCAGAACAGGCTTCCAGCGATGGAGCCAAAGAGCCTGATCTCGCACGAAGGTTTCTGAAAGCGGCAGAATTTCGGTGCGGTAAATGGCGACGGTCTGACCGTTGGTCACATTCACAATGCGATGTTCGGGAAACCGCTCTGGAGCAAGCAGCCGGTCGACGACTTCGCCCCATGTCGGAATGTCGAGAGTGATCGGGTACGTGCAGGTGAGAGCGCCGCGAATGGCGGTAAGGATCGAAGTTTTGTTGCCGGGCACATAGCCAAACCGGCTCTTGTCTTCACCTGCAGCAAATTCGGGGCAGACTGCCGGTTTTCCAAAAAAGGCGAACTGCTTGAGCTTGAGGGAGGTATCGAACAGATAGCGGGGCGTGTTCGCGTCTTTGTAAGGTGCGACACCAAATGCACAGTTCTGTATATAGCCAAGCGTTTCTTCAAACGGCATTTCATCGTGGACGATGATATTGGGTCGCTTATCGAGGGCTTCGGCTGCCCGTCCAGCTCCGATGATGTGAAAATCCAGGTCGGGGAATTCCGGTGCGGCCATATTGAAAAAGCTGGCGTCGAACAGCATGGAGCCAACTGAGACGCCGGCCAGACGCCCTTTGAATGGAGACGGGCGGGGGCGTTCCATCAGGTCGCGGTCCACTCCCTGAGGAGCAAAGATTGCGTTTCGGCTGTGTGGCATTCCTTCCAACAGAAGACGGGAAGGCAGCCTGACAAGGTCGATCTTGTCAAAATTACGAGAAAATTCTTTTCGGATCGTTTGAGCTGCTCCGACGACGGAAAGGTCATCGGAAGCCAGATAAACAATCCGGGCTTTTGGATTCAGGCGCTTCACGTCGGAAATATAGACGGCCGCCATGCCGGACTCGATGAATACGACGTCCGCCTGCTGTATCCATTGCTTCAGGATGGAGGGCATGCGCCAGCGGTAGAAGCGGAACATAGCGAATTCCAGCGGGCCCATCCCGGGTTTCGTGATTCTGAACGGATGCCAGAAACCACGCTGGAGGTAGCACTCAACACCATTTTCGACTTCGACGCGGTTGGCGCGTGGCGCGAGATCCGTGCGGGTGTCACCGCGATGTTCGGAAAGGCGGCTGAGACCGGTGGAATAGAATCTCACCTGACCACGTTTTGCCAGTTCGGTTGCGATGAAATGCACGCTGGCCTTGCGGCGGGAACGGAAGTCATGCACAGAAAGAACAAGGAAGCTGGTCATGGTGAAACGTGTTTCCTCCGTTTGCAGGAATAACGCAACAGGCGTTTTCGCCGCGAACCGATCATTGCCATTCTGATCTGCATAATCAACAGGTTAAGTGTGAATAAATCAATTGCTGTATGCACCATGCAGGATGCCATAATCATCATCAGTACGATGTTTTTTTAAGTCTAGAAGTGAATGTTTATTGGTCTGATGAAGATATTTACCAACATGATGGTGATTCCCGATTTTGCGTAATCGTTGGAAGATGCTTTATGTTAGGTCGGAGAAAATAAATGAACCTGATCCGTTTCCTGTCATGCTTCATTTTGGGCGCTTCATGCCTCGTAGCTGATAAGGTCAACGCTGCGCCCGTAGCAGGTATTAACCTGTCCGCAGCTGCGTTTGCGAGCGGCAGGGTGCCTGGACGTGATGGCTGGGATTACATGTTTCCCCGACAGGGAGAGGTGGATTACTTTACCGCCGCGGGAATGAAGCTGATCCGCCTTCCCGTGCTTTGGGAACGACTTCAGCCACAGCCGTTATCCGGTCTTGATCCCCGCTATCTCGCCCACATTCAGAGTGTGGTGGCGATGGCAAAAGCTGGCAAGGCAAAGGTCATCATCGATCTGCATAATTACGGTGCATATCACGGCCAGCTTATTGGATCGGATGCGGTCAAGGTCGATGACTTTGTTGATGTCTGGGTGAAGCTGGTTCGCGTTTTTGCCAACGATCCTCATGTTCTCTTCGGCCTTATGAATGAACCGAAACTGGCGTCCGCTGGGGACTGGGCATCCATCCAGCAGAAAGTCATCAACGCCATCAGGGCTACGGGCGCCAAAAATCTGATTACAGTGTCCGGTGTGCAGTGGGATGGCGCACATAATTTTCCACAGGTGAATGGAGATGCTCTGGCGACTCTTACTGACCCGCGTCACGGTCTGATTTTTGAGGCACATCAGTATTTCGATCGCGACAGTTCAGGGCGTTCGGCGGAATGCGTGCCGGAGAATCAGGTGGAAGGTCGATTGAGGCCCTTCACGGACTGGCTGAAAGCGCACAAGGCGAAGGGGCTGCTTGGTGAGTTCGGGGTCAGCGATAATGCCGGGTGTCTGGCCGATCTTCGTGTTGCTTTGAACTTTATCAATCAGACATCAGATGTCTGGTATGGCTGGACCTACTGGGCTGGCGGACCGATGTGGGGGAATTATATGTACTCGGTGCAGCCGGGCAGGGATGGGGTTGAAAAACCCCAAATGGCGGTGCTGAAACAGTTTGCAGCGCGCTCTCATTGAGAAAGTGATTTATTCCTCTCCTTAAGCGGCCCCTTGCAAGCCAGGATAGAAACTCCATATCCCTATAGGGAGGTCGGTTGCCCAAGAGGGATCGGCCAGAGAGTGTCTCGCTCACTGGAGGAGGCTGAAATGTCTGGAAGAGTGTTTGGATCGCCGATGTTTCTCGGCTTTGATCATCTTGAGACCATGCTTGAACGTGCGTCCAAGTCGTCAGGGGATGGATATCCCCCTTACAATATTGAACAACTGAGTTCGTCTGCGTTGCGGATTACTCTCGCGGTCGCGGGGTTCACGATGGAGGATCTCCAGATCACGCAGGAAGACAATCAACTCGTCATCCGTGGTCGGCAGTCAGAGGATCTACAGGGACGTATTTTCCTGCATCGTGGCATTGCCGCCCGTCAATTTCAGAAATCTTTCGTTCTGGCGGAAGGAATAGATATAGGCGGTGCATGGCTCGATAATGGCCTGTTGCACATTGATCTGTTCAGGCCGGAACCTGAAGTGCGCGTAAGGCGTATTGATATTACCAAGGGCAGAGTTACGAAGCCGGTTGCCAATGATGGTTCCATTCCGGCGTCACCGAGAAATGTTCGTACCATAGGGGATGAGTGACTTCCCCCATACAGTCTGGCTCAGAAAAGGAGGAGATATGCAGAATAAAACATCAGGCACTACTCCAGCCGTCCAGGAACTGGTTGATATCCGCAACATGACGGACGCGCAGTTTCTGAGCTTGGGGCTTCCTCGTCTGGTCTATGTACGGCGAGATTCCCAGCTAGGGCAGGAAATGTTCGCAATCTACGCGGCCAACGGAGAGTTAATGGGAACGACTGAAGATAGCGAAATGGTTCGTTCTGCTATTGATGAGAATGCCTTGGTGGCGACCTTGTTGCATTGATTTGTGTTAATGAGTTCGAAAGATAGGTTTCAATGACTCGCCGGTTTGATCTTCTCGCGGCTTCTTTCTGAATTTGTAAAGTCTCCGGGTCTGAAAACAGATCAAACCCGGGAGAGTAAAATGGCTCTCTCTTTCTGGGCAAAACCTGATTTGCTCATCCATTAAAATCATAATGTAATGGATGAGCCATTCTGATCATTTCATGCGTTATCTGCTATGATTGTTTCTTAAGGCTATAGACTTAAGGAGTGGGTTAGTAGAGTGTGGCTGTGTCAGGAGAGTTGTAATATCGGTTGAGTTTTGTCTGTAAATTCTTGGATAAAACTATGTTTTATTATAAATCGGATATTGAATCTGGAAGGGTTTTTGTAGTGAAAAGGCTGGTATTTTTATTCTGTGTTTTCTCCCTGTTTATGGGTTCAAATATAGCTTTGGCACAGGAGGAAGACGGTGATTATGGCGAGTTGATTCGGAAAGTGACCACAAAGGCGACATGTCTGGATTACCTGAATGAAGAACATGACACTTATTCAGGCGATAAAATGGCGGAATCCCGTGCGCCGGACGAAGTGACAAAAGGACTTTCCAAATCCATTCGAGATGAATGTCAGAAAGCACCCAAGGAAAGTCTCAAAAATGCTGTTTCCAAGGTGAAAAAAACTTACACCAGCAAACTGTCCGAGATAATGGAGAGGGTTCAGGATGACAAAAATGCCCTCCATAAAGAGGGCGGAGTATAAGATGTTTCCTGAAACGTTTTTGAATGAAAATGTTTAATTACAGGTTCTGATCGCTGATTTGACACCGGAAGTATCATCTGGCGAGTTGGGTAGATCATCAGGGCAGCCAGCATGCTGCATGCCACATCCGGCCAGAAGAATTAGAAATGAAAAAGCCAGAAATCTACGCATATAATGTACTCCATATTCACAAGATATCACGCTAGATTTTTCTGACTGTGAAGTCAAAATTGAAATTGGTTTTATGTTGTTTCGAAGAGTGTTTAATTTCAATTTAATAAAATATAATGTGCGGATATTAGTAGCCTATATTCACGGATACAGACATTGATCCATTTTATTTAGCGGACCATCAGAGAGGTCTGTCGCTCTGCAAGGGGCGAATTTGGTTACGTTACATTCGTGAAAAATCAGATTAGAAATATGAAGCTATGTGTCATAGGCCTCATCGGATGACTTTATGATCGAAGTTGACCAAATCGACTGACTGCCAATCTTGATCCGTAGCTAGCTGTATAGTGCGCCAATATCCGATCGCATGTCTCTACGAGTTGTGCGTGATGAACAAGAAATACGCCTGTAGTTGCAGATGCGTCGTAGGCAAATTTCGTGAAAGTTGAATTTGTTGCCACTATAGCTGCGGTAGATCCAGTATGCGTACGGGCAGTGAAGGCTTGCTGGACAGCGTCATTGCCAACTGATTTCGAATAGAGTTTGCACTGTATGGCAATCTTGCATCCTTCTTTACTGGCGATAACATCTGCCCCTTGATCGCCACTTTTCTGCGTAACATGCGCATTCCAGCCATCGGCCTGAAGAAGCAAGGCGCAATATTGCTCGTAGTCGAAAGGGTCCATACGAGGATCATATGTACGCGGGTCACTTACATAAGTGTTTTGTACAGCAGATATGGGCAAAGGTTCCTGTGCAAATTCATTTATGAGAGTGATTGTTCCACTTTCAATTCTTTTCCAGTATTTTGATAACCCTCTTTGATCCAAAAGAGGCTTGATTCGCGTTGATGTAAAGAAACTTACTTCTTTTAACCATTCATCATAATTGACGGTTCCATATCTATCCGGGCGAGTTTTTTGAGCATACTGAATTTGAAGGTTTGTCTTTTGATCAATGATTTCACGGGAAACGAAATTCCACGCTTTTTGAGTATTCTTTCGACGTATCCATAAATATAGACCACCAATGCCAACGCCGCCGATGACAAAAGCTAGAAACAGAAATTCGCCTCCATCAGATGCAGGTATTGTAGCGGGTGCGTAAGTTGCTGATTCTTCTTGCGTCAGCAGAGACGCATCGACGTTTGAAAGAAATCCATCGGCAGGAGAAATGTTATGATCTCGCTGCCATGCCATAATGGCTGTGCGGGTTGTCTCTCCATAAACGCCATCAGCAACAGTTGTCGTAGGAAGATAGCCGAGGCTAATTAGACGCCTTTGAAGGGATATATGTTCATCAATTGGTCTTTGGGCCTCTTCGAGTGCTGCTCCGTGTAGGCGCTTTTGGTATCTGGCTGTAATTGAATCTATTTTCTCTATATAGCACGCTGGATCTGCTCTGGGTTGTCTGGCATTCACTTGACCAACATTGTTCAAGCAATCTGCGAATTCCTGGTCAGCAATAGCTTCGCGTTTTAGAGCCTGCCATCCAGTTTTTCCTACAATCTGGCGCAAGACGTAATAGGTTTGATCGAATATCAATTCATGCTTGGCTGCAACACTATTGTGGCACAACATAACGGCAATGGCATCATTTTTATTGGCTCGTGAACAGTCAAAATCGGGACGATATGAGGATATGCTCGATGGGGTTGTGCTGACAATTGTATTTGGTAAAGGATTTTGGGCAACTGCCTTTGTTGGAATGCTATGAGGATGCTCAATTGTTGCTTCTATAATACTGAGTAATATGACTGTGCCAAATAATAGACTAATCTGTTTCTTTGTCTTCTTGCGTCTATAATAGCGACGGTTATATGCAACCTTTTTATAATCACGCATCCAAAAAGGTTTTGAACTCCTGCCTCCCACAATACCCTCCAATAAGCGTCCTTCGTACTGTATCCACGCACGATAAATATTTTTGTATCGCAATCTTTGCTCGCAAAGGCGACGATAGTTTTCTCTTAGTTAATATTGTTGGGAAGGCTTAGGTCATTTAGGGTTTTCATCTGGATATTATTTCATAGCGCTAGAAAACGCTCAAACGCTGCGCAGATTTTGCACGGATATGCGTGTGCGAGGGCTTACTCTAGTACATCTCAATGTATAGCGCTGAACAAACGCGATCACTCAGGAAAGAAAATACTTACTCTGAGAAATACAGCCGTTTTTAGGGAAAATCGTGGTGGGTGCGACAGGGATTGAACCTGTGACCCCCGCCGTGTGAAGGCGATGCTCTACCGCTGAGCTACGCACCCCGATTTCGTGTAGGCTGCTCATAGCCAGAACGGGCCAGGAGCGCAAGACACAAATGGATAATTTTACATATCCTGAGGAGAGATGTCCTTAGACAGGGGAATAGATCAATCCGCACCTGCCTGAAAATAAGGTCATAGGTGCGGTTGCATGGGCTTCTTATTGAGAAGAAGGGGGCGTGATGGGGACTTTTGCCACCAGAAAAGGTGGCTTGCGAAGATCCTGACCATCATGCAGGCGGGGCAGGCGGCTCCATTGACCAAGAACAACATAGACATACTGGGAATCGGCAAAGATTCCGTCTGGCCATACAAATCTTGGATCGGACGCAATCAGCTCAAATCCACCATCCGGGTTGCGGCGGAATATGGCGTCGTGATCCGCTGCCGTGGTGTAGATGCGGTTCCACGGATCTGTGGCAAGCCCGTCCGCAGCTCCCTTTTCGCCTTCATCCACAACGAGTTGAGCGAGTTCATCCGAACTGACGGAGAAATCGGCCAGTTTCGCCGTGGACAGGCTATAAAGACGGCGACTGGCCAGAGGGGAATAATAGAGCGTTTGCGAGTCCGTAGAGAGCGTGATGCCATCAGCGCCGCCAGCCGGAAATGTCGGATGTTTGGGGTCGTAATGGAGCACCCGTCCATCCAGAACCGTCTGATATCCCTTGTCTGGCATCGTGGAAACATGCCCTGCCAGAACCCGTCTCTGCTGCCCGGTGGCGATGTTCACGACCACGAGGGCTGGATGCCCTCCAAAGGAACTGTCCGCAACGAACGCCGTGCCCTTTGCGCCGTGGGTCAGATCGACACGCAGGTCATTCATGTGACTATCAGATAGAAGTGCATCTTTCAGCGCGACGCTGGCGATAATCTGGCCGGTCGATGGATTGATTCCAACAACCTTTGCGCCACCTGCAGGAATGGGGTGCCCTTTGATTTTCCCATCATCAATGACCCAGATGTTGCCCTGCGTATCAGCGGTCATGCCGTGGGGGGAGATAAGGCGGGAGGCAGGATCACCCTTCATCGATTCCGCAAAAGCTGAGGAAGGGAAGGGGATAAGTTGTCCATCCTTCCATTCCGCCAGCACCGGTCCTGCATGATCGCCATCATGCTTGGGAAAGGTCAGGAAAAGACGATTGTTGACGACAGCGATGCCTGACGGGTCTGGGGCGGTAATCGAGGCGGCAATTTCAACTTTGCCATTGGCTCCAAATGCCGGATCCAGATTGCTGGTAATGGCCGGAGAGGCGGCCTGCGCACTGGAAACAACAGTGACGCAGACAGCGCCCGCCATGAGCAGAGAGAGCAGCTTTTTCATTTTTCCTGGAACGGCTTGAGAAGAACAAGATCAGCCTGAGAAAGACGATCAGATGCTGTCGAGGCCTGATGCCAGTAAGGATAGATCAGCGGCGGACGACTGACGGCTTCAAGTTTTGCAAGATCGTCCTCGCTCAGCACCAGAGACGCAGATTTCAGATTGTCGGTCAGTTGCGCCTCAGTGCGGGCTCCGACAACCAGACTGTGCACGCCGGGGCGGGAGAGCAGCCAGGCAAGAGCGACCTGTGCGGGAGAAGCTCCTTCATAATGCGTGGCGACTTCGACAAGAACTTCCACGATATCGTAAAGAGCTTCCACATCGCGCACGGGAGGCTCACTCCACTGTGCTGCTTTGCGGGTGCCTTTCGGCTCCGGTTTGCCGCGCCGATATTTGCCACTCAGCAGACCACCGGCGAGAGGTGACCAGATCACGGCGTCTACGCCCTGATCGACAGCGATCGGTAGCAGTTCATATTCGGCTTCACGAGCCTGCAACGTATAGTGAATCTGCTGTGCGACGGGGCGAATGGTGTTGTTTTTCTCGGCTGTGGCAAGCATTTTCATGATGTGCCAGCCGGAGAAGTTGGACACCCCGACGTAACCGATCTTGCCGGAACTCTGCAGATGATCGAGTGCGGCGAGAATTTCATCAACCGGTGTCTGACCATCCCATTCATGGCACCAGTAAAGCTCGACATGATCGGTTTTCAGGCGTTTCAGGCTGGCTTCACAGGCTCTGATCAGGTGATGCCGCGAAAGACCACGCTCGTTCGGTCCTTTGTCGCCGGTAGGAAAGCGCGCTTTGGTGGCGAGCATGACGCGATTGCGACGTGCAGCATCCAGCGCCTCGCCAATGATTTCCTCCGAGACGCCGTCAGAATAGACGTCGGCGGTATCAAGCATGTTCACGCCTGCATCAAGCGCCATGTCGATCTGACGTCTTGCGCCGTTCAGGTCGGTGTTGCCGATCTTGGCGAATTCACCCTTACCTCCAAACGTCATCGTGCCGAGGATCAGCGTTGAGACTTTCAGACCGGATCGACCAAGAAGGCGGTACTCCATCAGTTCTTTCCTTCTGAATTAAGAGGGATCGGGCCAGCTACAGCCGTTCCGTTCTCCCATGTTTCAACAATCCTGTCGGTGTCGCCGATAGTGACTGCGGGGTTGCCGGAGACGACCAGAAGATCGGCGCGCTTTCCGGCGGCGATAACGCCCCGATCAGACAGATGCAGCAGGTCGGCAGCGTTCTGGGTGGCGAGATGAATGGCCGTGAGCGGGGTCAGTCCAGCCTGAACGGTCAGGGCGAGTTCGCGATGCTCAGCCACTCCGGGCACGCGGAGCGGCATCGCGCCGCTGTCGGTTCCAAAGCCGATTCTGACGCCTGCATCGTAGAGCGTCTTGAGGTTCTGCAGGTTCATCGCAAGGGACGTGCGGGCAAAGTCGGCCTGCTTCCCGGTGGTGTGTTTCTGCTGCCAGGCTGGATCGCTCACCTGCTGAAGAAGCGGCATCGATAGACCCGCAACAGTGAATGGCGTTTTGGTCCAAGGGGACTGGTCTGCCCATGCCGTGCTGGCTTCATCAAGCTGCAGTGTCGCGATGTACCAGATGTTCCCGGATTTCAGCTTTTCGATCAAAGCGGGAGGAACGGGTTGATCCCGTATGCCGTGGGCGAGGATGTCCACACCGGCGGCAACGACATGCTCGGCGTCGTCGAGATCATGAATGTGCGCGGCGACACGCAGATTGCGTTTGTGAGATTCATCCACGACAGCGGAGATAACTTCCGGAGACATTTTTACCGGCAGGGTGCCGTCGAAATCATCGACCCAGATCTTTATCAGATCAGTGCCTTCGTCCGCCATGGTGTCCACGTTGCGGCGGGCTTCCTCTGGGGTCTTGGGACGAAAGAGCTGGTCTGCGGCAACATTGACCGGAGGTGCGCCCTTGGGAACACCGATGCCCTGATCCACGCCGAAAAGATCGGATGGTGTCTTGCCTGCATGGGCGTCGCGCCGCAGGGGATCGAACACGTCCGGTGCATTGTTACCGAGCGCCGTAACCGTGGTCACGCCGTAGCGACGATATTGTTCAAGCTCGGAGAGGATAATGGGACGGGTGTAAAACTGAGGGCCGGTTGTGACGCCTTCATATTGTCCGACATGGCTGTGATCGGAAATGATACCGGGGAGAACCGTATCGCCGGAACGATCCAGAATACGGGCATGTTTGGGGATGCTGATATTTTTCCCAACTGCCAGAATGCGACCACCCTGCATGACGAGTGTGGCGTCTTCGACAGGAGGGGCTTCCGTGCCGTCGATAATGCGCACGTGGGTGAGGGCGGTAACGGGCGAGGAGTCCGCAAGAGCAGGAGAGGCCGAGAGTAAGGCTGCCGCCGTTGCCAGATAAAAACGTCTCATTACAAACTCCATGCTTTTCTCCTCAACGATATGAATGTTGAGTTCGTTCCATATTGTGGCGTCAGGAAAGTGACTTCGTGCATTGTCGGCGACGACTGACCGCGCCTGTGACAGATCAGAAAAGTATCAGTGGTAAAATCTGGTTTTGTTATCAGAAGGAACTGATGCACCCGCGGTTATGCCTGATACGCAAAGGATTTTACCCGGTGCGTTCAGCCATTTCTGTTTGTCATGATAGAAGCGAGAGGATGTGGTGCAAGAAGGGTATAATCACTTTTCTGTTAAGGATATGATCCTTCGATTATCCCAATTGTCTTTATGAGAAATATTTCTTGCGATTCATCATGTGAAATAAAGGCATATTTTCGAATGCGTTCTGGTCGTCAGGAAGGTTGTTTTTTGTCGTCTGCGTGGAGTGTCCAGAATTCCGAGAGCTTGTTGAATTTGGCGGCTGCCGCATCGGGAGGAAGATAGGAGATCAGAACGGTCTTGGCGTCTTCTGTGCGTCCGGCAGCGATGAGGAGGAGGGCATAATTTTCCCGTGTCCGTGGTGTTGCGTCTCCTGTGACGGCGTAAGGCTTGATGATGGCCAGCCCCTTGGAAATATCCCCTGACAGACCGATGGAAAGACCGAGATTGACTTCTGGCGAGACCATGCTGGGATCAATCTGGATCGCTCGTTTGTACTCGTTCTGCGCTTCGGTGTAATGGCCGTTCAGATCCAGAGCCACACCGTAATCATCGACGATATGGGGATCATCAGGGTAGAGCTTGACCATGTTTTCCAGAATGGTCAGTGCTGTCTCCGGTTTGCGTCGCATGTATATTTTGACGAGGCCCATCCAGCCATCTTTGGAATCATGGTTGATGGCGATGATTTTCTTGTAAAATTCGATGGCCGCCGTTTCTCTTCCCAGCGCCTCATGGATTCTGGCAAGTCGGAGAAGAACAGCTGGATTGTTGGGGTAGCTCTGATTCAGTTCAACCAACTGTGGAAGGGCGTTTTCCACTTCACCATTCTGAATTTCGATGTCCGAAACGGAGAGCTGCCTGTCCAGTGTCGCCGGAGGGTGGGAGCACGCAGCCAGCAACAGACATCCAATGAGTCCTGTATGACGTGTTAATGGTTTCAACTGAATAACCCTTTGATTTAAAGCTTTTTGATAAAGTTTGGAGATTAAACTAACCGGCGAATGTCAATCACTTGTAAACAAACACCCGCGTTGGGATAAGATATTCAGAACGTGGGGGGCTTTGGCCGTTGATGCCGCCATGGATTGAGAAGCAGTCAGGGCTCCTGATGCCTCTTGGTCAGCGTTAAATCTCGCCTGTTTCGGAAACACAATCTGCTCCTGTAACCACGATATCACACCGACCCTGACAGGTTTTGGAACAGGCGCACGCTTTCGAACTACGGGAGGCACCAGTCTAAGGGGGGAGGCCTATCATCCACTCCATTTTTCTCGCGCGGAATGCTTTTCCTGTAACCTTGCTTAACAACGAAATATTTATCCGTTGGATAAGATGGTAATTATTTTAATTTTTGAATATAAAATGCATTATAAATATCAATATTAAGCAATAAAAATACATAATAATTTGAAAATATTTTCCATTTCAATGATCGTTAGAAAAAATGACATTTATTTATGTGTAACATAAGCTAATCAAGAAAATGTTATATTGAACATTTCACATCCAATCCCAATATGTATTCAGGGAATTGTTGAAGATGGTGAAGCAAGAGATGGCACAGGATAAAAAGAAGCATAAGGACTGGCACGCGCATCTACCGCATCTTCACCTGCCACACTTCCATCTTCCACATGTGAAATTGCCGCCTATTCATTGGCCGCACTTTCATATTCATTTTCATGACCGTCCACTCGCTGGTGAACCACATCCGGAACGCCCGTTTCATTGGCGGCTTTATATGTGCGAACTGGTTGCCACAGCCGTGCTGATGGTGATCGGTCTGGCCTGCGTTATCGTTCTGTCAGCGCCCGACACCTTTCTGGGCAAACTGCTCAGTGCTTACCCGGCGTTGCAGGCAGCTCTTTGTGGTCTCTGTTTCGGTCTGGCGGGAACAGCCGCAGCCATGACGCCTTTTGGAAAAGTCAGTGGAGCGCACCTGAATCCATCGGTGACGCTGGCCTTCATGCTGTCGAAGAAAATCGTCTGGATTGATGCGTTAGGTTATATCATTGCCCAGATTATTGGCGCAGTGCTGGGAACGACGATCGTTTATTGCCTGGGATATATTGCTTCCTCTTGGAAGATCGATGCGGTTGTCACCCATTATGGCGCGACGACGCCCTATACGGGGCTTTCAATCTGGTATGCCTTGGGGTCTGAGACGTTGGTAACGGGTCTGCTGATCGCCACACTCTACTGGCTGGCCGCGCATCCCCGTCATAAATGGGTCACTCCGTGGATCGGAGGGATTTTCTTTTTTGTGATGAATCCGCTTACAGCCTGGATTTCAGGAAACAGTGCCAACTTCGCCCGTACATTTGGACCGGACCTGTATGCGGGCAACTGGAGCGGTCTGTGGGTTTATCTTCTCGGTCCATTCGTCGGGTCATCGCTGGCTGTAATCGCCATCAAGGCCGATATCCTGGGCAAACTTCATCTTGCTGAAGCCCGCCTTGTCAATTTTGGACATCATGGCCGTGTTCCCCATATGGAAGATCCGCATTTCGTGCACGCGGCTCCAGAGCATTATGAGGAATATAAACAGCATCTTGAGGCTGTACAGAAGATACAAAAGGAAGCCGGAGACGGCAGCACGAAAGCTGCTGAGTGATGGCATCAATCAGTGAGTGCATGGCAGACAGCGCCATGCACTCACTGAAAACTGGTCTTCAGCTAAACGTATTCCGGATGATGATTTCAGACGCAGGCAGGATCCCTCCCGTGGGATAAGGATCTTTCGCAGGCTTGCCGAGGGCTACGAACATGACGATCTCATGGTCTTCCGGCAGATGGATCAGCTTGCCAACGGCCTCAAAGTCGAACCCGTCCATGGGGCAGGTGGCGTAACCCATGCTCTCTGCCAGAAGCATGATCGCGCCCGCCGCCATGCCGCAGGAGCGCATGCCTTCATCGCGCTGCACCTGCTCACGTCCGCGATAATACTGATCGATGGCGCCCACCATGATTTCCTGTGTCTCTGGCCCTGCATTTTCCCAGTAACGGACAGGAGATTTCTCCCACGCCCTGATGTCGGCGCACAGGATCAGCAACGCGGACGCATCGGTCACCTGCGGCTGGTCCCAGGCAACCTTGCGGATTTCACGGCGCAGGTCCGTATCGCTCACCACCACGAAGCGCCAGTTCTGGATATTGAACGCCGTCGGCATCCGGCGGGCCAGCCCGAGGATGGTCTCGAGATCCTCCTCTGGCATGCGATGTCCGGCATCGAACACCTTGGTCGCACGACGTGCAAGAATGGCGCTGGCAACATCGAGTGTCATAGGGAATCTTCTCCTGATTCTTTCAGTAACGGCGAGAGGGTTTGAGGTGCGCGTCAACGGCGTAGATGCTGACAGGCAGTTTCACACGTGACACACCATCATGCTGGAACGTCGCGGTGCGGTTGAGCTGGATGGCGGGAATCCACAGAGCGCCTTTGTCGGTGATCCACAGTGCGTCTCCCCATACCAGACGTGGATCATCAATGAAGGTCGAGCCCTGTCCTTCCGGCGTGATTTTCAGAATACGCAGATGATCAACATCCGACACATAGAGATTGCCATCCCCGTCAATGGCAGTTCCACCGGTGGTCGGCGTATCATAGAATGGCTTTACGCGGGCATTGAGTTGCGCATCCGTCAGCGTCTTATTCTCCAGGTCTGCTGTTGCTATTTTCGACATCGGTCCCGCACTGGACTGGAAATAAAGCGTCTCACCATCGGGCGAGACTTCCAGTTGATCGGCATGAATCCGGGCTTCACGGTTGCCTGTCATCAGGATCTGTCCCTCGGCACGCATCGGCCGTTCGTCCGTGACGGAGGGCTGGTGCGCCAGAACGCGCCGCTGCTGTCCATCACGCAGATCGACAAGAATCAGGCCGGGATCACCGGCATCCGTGAGAATCAGCGTGTTGTTATGAAAACGCAGATCATCAACGTAGCTGAAGCGCGTGATCCCCTGACGAAGCACAATCAGATGCACGGGACGTCCGGTGGCGGGATCGAAGGCGACCAGTTTCGGGGCAGCGCCGTTTGCTGGATTGGGTTTGCCTCCGACATTCGCTTCACCGGAATCCACCACCCAGAGCAGCCCATCCGGACCGATGCGGATGGCGTTGACCCGGACAAAGCTGTTCAGTGCATCATGCGAATGTTCCCAGTCGTTCCATGATGCATCCGGAAAAGGCCGCATTGAACCATCCGGCAGAAGTTCGCCTACAGTCGGACCTGAACCGCCACCACCCCAGTAGGGGAAGGACATGAACACACGCCCTGTGTCTGTGGTCGTCACGGCGTTCATGATGCGATCGGACGAATAGACCGTCTGGAGCGCTGAACCGGGATAGGACTGCGCCCGTGCAGGCAATGTCGAAAAACCTGTGGCAAGCAGCAGAGAAGCGACAAGAGCGAGGCGTCGTGAAATCTTCATGAGAGAAACCTCCTGCACGGGTAAGTATCCGTGGAAAATGTCAGCGCGTCATGGCCTTGAAGGTGCGGGTCTGTTCAACCAGCGCCGTCTCGGTCGGTAGACGCTCCATGCTGGAAGCGCCGTAGAAGCCGTGACAGTCAGGGCACGCGCTCAACACTTTCTGCGCATCGGCAGGCATCGCGATAGGCCCGCCATGACAGAGCAGGATCACATCATCGCGCACACTTTTCGCCGCGTCCGAAATCTCGTTGATCAGCTTGATGCAATCGTCCAGCGTGAAGGCCGTTTCAGCCCCGATGCTGCCGCCCGTTGTCAGCCCCATGTGGGCTACAAGAATATCGGCGCCCGCGCGGGCCATGTCCTTTGCCTGCTCAACATCGAAAACATAAGGCGTGGTCAGCAGATCTTTCTTGTGGGCACGGGCGACCATATCCACTTCAAGACTGTAGCTCATACCCGTTTCTTCAAGATTCTTGCGAAAGTTTCCGTCGATCAGACCCACCGTCGGGAAGTTCTGGATGCCGGAAAAGCCGACGCGACGCACATCATCGAGGAATACATCGAAATCCACAAACGGATCGGTGCCGTTGACGCCTGCCAGAACCGGCGTGTTCGGCACGACCGGCAGCACTTCACGCGCCATGTCCATGACAATCTGGTTGGCGTTGCCATAGGCCAGAAGCCCGGCGAGCGATCCGCGGCCCGCCATGCGGTAGCGGCCGGAATTATAGATGACGATCAGATCAATGCCACCAGCCGCCTCGCACTTGGCGGAAAGGCCGGTGCCGGCTCCGCCGCCGACAATCGGTTTGCGTTCGGCGATCAGTCCGCGCAGGCGATGCAGGATGGCGCTACGTTCAATCCGGGGCATGGAAGTCATTCTCCTTGAAAAGATCGATAAGTTCTCCTGCCATGGCCTGAGCGAAGGCAGGATCGTTCATGGCGAGCGGCAGGCTGATGAAACGGCGATCCGTTGTCTGTTGCAATGTTTCAAGCAAAGCATCGCGGAAAGCGATATCGGCTGCCGGATCATAAAAAGGCTGATCCGGGCGGTCGAGTTGTGAAAACCCGCCTTCCGGGTAAAAGAACCGGACAGGCCCGTCACAGCGATTGAGACGTTCGCCGATCAGACGTCCCATTTCACGGCACTCCTGATCGGTCGTGCGCATGAGGGTGATGAACGGATTGTGCCGCACGAAAACACGGTCACGATAGCGCTCAGGCACGGTTTCCACAGCACCGAAATTGACCATGTCGAGGCCGCCGCAACTCCCGACATATGGCACCTTGGTCTCGGCGATCACATCGAGACGGGAGGCGTCGCAAGGGAAGATACCGCCCGCGACGAAATCACAGAACTCGGTTGTGGTGATGTCCAGCACACCCCGCAGAACGCCCTGCGCGACAAGGCGCTCCATTGAGTTTCCACCGGAGCCGGTCGCGTGGAAAACCAGACATTCGAAATCCGGCTCAAGTACCCGGACCGCTTCCGTGACACAGGGCGTTGTCACTCCGAACATGGTGATCCCGATTGCAGGACGGGTTTCCGGCGCAGCCACATGACGGGTTTCCGGCGCAGCCACATAAGGATGGCGTACCATGGCCGCCATGGCGTTCGCCGCATTGGCGAGAATGGGGCGGGATATGCGGTTCAGCCCCTGCAAATCCACGACGGGATAGATCATCGCGATATCGGACTCGCCGACATAGGGCTTGATGTTACCCGAGGCGACTGTGGAAATCAGGATCTTCGGCAAACCGATGGGCAGCGCCTGCATGGCCGGTGCGACGATGGCCGTTCCCCCCGAGCCGCCGATGCCGATGACACCGGCCAGATCGGCGCGGCCCGGCAGGAAGCGTTCCAGCGCGACGGACATGGCGGTGATCGCCTGACCGCGTTCTCCACAGAACACGGCAGCTTCGCCATCCGGATGATGGGCGGCGACTTCCTGCGCCGGGATGTCTGCTGGACAGGGTGTCTCACTGGTGCTGACATCCACGATCAAAGCTTCAATGCCGTTCTCGACAAGAACGGAACGCAGATAGGTCAGTTCAGCAGATTTCGTGTCGGCAGTGCCGAGAAGATAGACATGCGGCGTCATGATCCGCGTCATCCCGCTTCAGGAAAAGGCCGACACGTCTTCGAGCATGGTCACCATTGGTCTGCCTTCCATGCCTTTCTCGAACGCGGTCTTCATGGCGAGAAAATGGGGCTGCTTTTCATGTTCGTGAATCGCTGCCACGCTTTGCCATTGTTCGATGAATACGAAATGCAGCGGATCATTCAGATCGCGGCGGCAGGTATAGAAAAGATTGGTCACTTCCTGACGGGATGCTGTGATGCAGGCCGTCATGACGGGCAGAATTGCGTCGAGATGCTCTTCTTTCAGATGAAAGGATGCAACGACCGTCACATGCTGCGTAGTGTCAGGCATGGGCTTCCCTCCGAATGGTGGCGTGGGAAGAGCCTACTCGAAAGATACACTTTCAGTATATCGGTATAGTGTCACGCGACACTTTTCCCTCTGTATCGAGGCAGGCTGACTGTACGAGCCTCAGCGCCTCGGGGAGTCGCCGGAACGATACACTCCCGAATGCGAGGCGTATTCCAGTGCTGTGCACCGCTTTCGTCGACTGAAAGGATGTTGCGGCGGGAAGGGAGACACCAAGGTCTTTCGCCAGCGCGATGACACGTTCTGCTCGCTTTAGCGGCATGGGCAGCCACGCATGAAAAGCGTAATGACGCGCCTGCACGACCTGAGGCAGGCTGGCGGTCACAAGCTCCTGACGACGAATGGCCTCGTTCTGAAGGGCCTTTCGTACGCTTTCGGCAGTGCCGTTCTGCATCCACAGCGCCATCATGGCATAGGACAGGGGGGCGATCATAAGCGAAGAAGCCAGAAGCGCAGGCAGGCATTTTTCCATATAGCCAGCCGGAGGAATGAGGGTTCCGATACGCAGTCCCGGGCTGAGGATCTTGGAAAGGCTACTGACATGGAACGTGCGTTCCGGCGCGAGCTCAAGAAAAGATGGTCGGGACGGATTATGCCCGGAGACATACACACCGTCTTCAATGATCAGAGCATCGAATTTCCTGCAAATGCTGACAATTTCCTGTCGTCGCTGCAATTCCATCGTCGCTGTGGTCGGGTTGTGCATGGTAGGCGTTAGATAGAGGACGGCGCGCTCTTTTCGATTTTTATGGAGAATCTTGTCGAGTGAGGCAGGAAGTATTCCTTCCTCATCCATTCGGGCAGCATGAACGGGCATGTGGTTTTGCCGCATGGCGCCAAGCATGCCGGGATAGGTCTGCTCCTCCGTCACAGCATATGTGACATGTGACCGGGCGACGTTCAGAGCTACATTGAGAGCCTGCTGCGCGCCTGCCGTCAGAAGCAGGTTTTCCGGCAAGACCTCTACGCCCAATTCTGCAAGCCAGTGCGCCATGATGCGGCGATGTTCGGGATGCCCGGCGATCGGTGGATAGACATTGAACAGATCCGGATCGACCTGTTTCGCCAGTTTGT
The DNA here is from genome assembly GCF_002409645.1 of Acetobacter sp. UBA5411. GTDB lineage: Bacteria > Pseudomonadota > Alphaproteobacteria > Acetobacterales > Acetobacteraceae > Acetobacter. The sequence goes on along the minus strand of NZ_DHNR01000010.1, from coordinate 54,292 downwards.
TGAGCGTGCCGGACAATGCCCTGTTGCTGAACATCGGTGGCGGCATGTTCGTAGCGAGGTCAAATCTGGTTCCGGCGTTTTCCTGCCGGACAGAAACGAACATGCCACGACCATGTACGCTGCGCACCAGCCCGCGACGTTCAAGAATGGCATAGGCGCGTGAGACAGAGCCGATGCCGATGCCAAGCCGCCACGCCAGATCCCGATGGGCGGGAAGGCGGTCATCCACCTTGAGCTTTCCGGCAAGGATGTCGGTACCCATCGCTTCCGCAAGCCGTTCCGCCGGAGAGGCGTTCCCGTCCGGTAGATGTGGGTCCCATGATGACTGAAGGCGCATGTTTTTTCTCTGCCCTGGACCTCGTGTTTCGAAAATCTGTTCCTGTCCGGATGTGTGATTTTCTGACTGCCGGAAAGTCTGGTTGCCCTGTTTTGGATGTGACTGTCCAGACTGAGTGTGTGTTGACGGGACGTAGCAGGGGGATGGTTTCAGTCTGTATTCATTGATCGGATGCGACGGAAATATAGAACCTGTAACTGAGTATTTTTTACAAGAGATGAAGTTTTTTAATAAAAATTAAGGATTGATGTTGCCGCTATCCAGAAAGTGTCGGGCTGCTGGGGAGGAAAAGTCGCATAAAAATCCTGAAATATTCGCGTATTAGTATTTTATCGTGAATAAAACGTCTTCCGGTTGCGGGTGGGTTCTTTTTGTCGTTTATAAGAGTGCGATGTGCATAGAAGATGTATTTCGTATACTTTATTTATTCTTCTGAAGAACGGAAGTCAGAAATGGCGGCGGCAATTTCGGGTGGTGACTGGCTGGCGGTCAGTCATGGCGGCAAGACATATTACGAAAGTGGCCAGACCTCCGTTTCTGATCCGACTTCCCTGACAGACATCGCCAGTCTCGTTGTGGCCAGCGGCGCCATCGTATCCGGCGTGACAATTTCTGGCGGTAAGCCTGTCGTGTCGGTCCTCAGTGGAGGGATTCTCACGCAGGTAACGGAGATGGACGGCTCGCTGTCAGTTGCAGCCGGGGGCACGGTCAGCAGTAGCACGTTGACGGGCGATCAGGCATCGTTCGCTTCCGGTGCCGTCGCCGCCGGAGTAACGCTTGGCGGAGACAGCAGCGCATCCGTTCTGTCGGCTGTGTCGGGCGCCATCATATCGGGCATTTCCGTCGTATCCGGTGGTTCACTCAGTCTGGCCAGTGGGGCGGTCGTCAATCAGGTGACAGCGTCATCCGGTGGTGGCGTTTCGGCAGCCTCCGGCACGGCGATCAACGGGATGGTGCTGTCATCAGGCAGCGTGAACGCCATCGCCACATTCCAGTCTGTGACGAACTATACCGATGACACGTTTGATCACACGATTCCCAACGCAACAACGGGTGGGGCTGATCTCTGGCTTCCCATAGACGCCAGTACACATGTCACCTCGATCTCCATTGATCTGACGATTGATGCGCTGAACGGTCCCGGCATGCATTTTTTCGCACTGCAGGTGGACTTTTCAAACGGAGCCTGGGCGCATGGCGGCTTGCAGGCGCAGGGAGAGACGCCGTGGCGGATCAACTGGGGTGGGCTGGATGTCACACCGGATGATCCGACGGGATACAGTATCAACGATCCACAGGATCTGTCCTATATTCAGGATAATATTCCCCAATATGTTTCAGCGGATTTTCTCGTTGGAAAAACATACACCTACACCATAAGTCGTGGTGAGGAAGTTACGTTTCTTCCTGGTTATTACACAAAGATTGACGGGGCGCAGACTTATTACGTCGATCAGACCCGCACGATGTGGGAATGGCATTTCACTGTCACGCCCACCGACGGATCATCGCCCGCCATCACACAGGTGCTCTACACAAGTTCTCCGTATATCAGTGAAGCTGCTTACTGGAACGAGAACTTTGAAGCGAGTCAGCCTGCCAGCGAGTGGACGAATCTAAAGGTCACTTCGGAAGATGGTTCCACTCAGGTCGTCAGCAAGGTCATGTCGGCAAATGCGACGGGTCCGATTACATCCGGCAGTTCCATTACGTCCGGCGCAACAATCCTGTTCAGTACGACAAATGTGTCTTCCGGGCAGGTTCTCAGTCATGCGCAGGTTGAAACATCCGGGGTCATCAATGTCGAAAATGGCGGGGTGACGACAGGGACTATTGTAGGGGATGGCGGTTCTCTCCTTGTGTCGAGCGGGGGCATTGCCCTGCAGGATACCATTTCGAGTGGTGGAACCGCGATAGCGCTGTCATCGGGAACCGTGGAACGGGAAACCGTGCTGTCCGGTGGGACGATTGTGGTGTCGTCGGGCGGAAACGCCGTGTCGGATATCCTGTCCGGCGGCAGTGAAACAGTGCTGTCCGGTGCGCATGTCGCATGGGAAACGCTGCAGTCAGGCGCTGTGCTGACGGTTGCTGAAAGCGGCATGGCCGGAGGGGCGGCAATTTCTTCCGGAGGAAGGGAGATTGTTTCTTCCGGTGGCTATGTGCGGGGCGATACCATTTCTGCGGGAGGCTCTGTGCAGGTGCTGTCCGGTGGCAGCGCTACGGATGAGACCGTTCTTTCCGGCGGCACGCTGACTGTTTCAAATGGAAGCGTCACGCAGACCACAATGAAGGGAGGGGAGTTTATCCTCGAGGGTGGGGCGACCCATGCCAATGTGCTGTCCGGTGGCACACTGATTGTTTCCAGCGGGACAGAGTTCGCCGATATAATCTCTTCCGGTGGTGTGGTGGAATCCCTGTCCGGCACACTCGTGGAACAAGACATTCTTTTGTCGGGTGGACAGATCATCCTGAACGGCGGGAAGTCTTATCTCAATACTGTGGTTGGAGGCACGCTGACTGTCTCCAGTGGACTGGCCTATTACGACACACTGTCTTCGGGTTCGACAGAGATTGCCCTGTCCGGTGCGAACGTACAGGAAGAAACCCTGTTGTCGGGCGCGACACTGATCGTTTCCAGCGGTGCTCTCTCGCTAAATAATATACTTTCCGGTGGCACTGAAATCGTGCTTTCCGGTTCCATTATCCAGTCACAAAAGGTTCTGTCCGGCGGCACACTCATCGTTTCGGCTGGAACGGCCAGTTATGACACAATCTCCTCCGGCGGGACGGAAAAAGTCCAATTCGGCGCCAGCGCGGCAGCTGAGACCGTTCTGTCGGGCGCAACAGTCGTTGTTTCCAGTGGAGGTTCCACGCTCAGCAATACGCTTTCGGGTGGCACTGAAGTGGTGCTTTCGGGAGGCGTTGCCCAGTGGCAGAAGGTTCTGTCCGGTGGCACGCTGGTGCTTTCCAATGGCGCATCGGCGACAAACGTTTCTCTGGCCAGTGGTGGAAAGATCGATTTCCGCGCTCTGGATTATACTTCCGACGTGTCCGCCAGCATCAACAGCGCGTCGAATATCCTGACGGTTTCAGCAGGCGGCAAGACCACAACCGTCTCGCTTTCCGACACATATGGCGATGGTCCGGTGACGGTGACAGCCGATGAAGACGGCGGTGTGGAAGTGGAAACCTGCTTCCTTCCCGATACCCTGATCCGCACGCCATCTGGCGATGTTCCCGTACAGTCTTTGCGTCAGGGTGATCTGGTTCTGACATATGACTGGCAAAACGATCGAGACGTGCCGCAGCCGCTGACATGGGCTGGAAGCCAGAGCGCACGGGTCCGTGCAGGTCTTCTTGATGACGAGGCAGGCTACCCCGTGCGTATCCTGAAAGATGCAATCGCGCCCGGCCAGCCTTACAAGGATCTGCTGGTGACGGCGGAACATTGCCTGTTTTTGAAGGACTCATTCATTCCGGCGCGTATGCTGGTGAATGATCGCTCCATTTTCTACGACCGTACCCTGATCTCCTATGCCTACTATCATATCGAGACAGCGGAGCATTCCGTCGTGCGGGCAGACGGGCTTCTCACGGAAAGCTATCTGGATACGGGTAATCGGCGAAACTTCACGCAGAACGGGTCTGTGGTGTCCTTTCCGGCGGCTCGAGGAAAGTCCTGGGAAAACGATGCCGCCGCGCCGCTGACGGTCTCGTGCGACAAGGTCGAGCCGGTGTTTCGTATGATCGAGGCGCGGGCCGAGGCGAATGGTCTGACGCTGCGATCCGCACGGCCCGCTGTAACGCATGATCCGGATCTGCATCTGCGGGCGGAAAACGGCATGTTCATCCCCGTGTTTCGCAGAGAAGGGGATTGGTTCCTCTTCATGATTCCGGCTGGGGTGGACCGCATATATCTGAAGTCGCGTGCCGCACGTCCGGCTGATGTCGCAGGACCGTTTGTCGATGATCGTCGCTGGCTGGGCGTTCTGGTGGGCGAGATCATGGTGCAGGACGCAGAGGCGATGAAACCGCTGGTGACGCATCATCAGGAAGTTGATCTCCCGGGATGGCATGGCCTGTCGGATGAACCCGGACGCTGGACGGACGGGGATGCGTTCCTGTCGCTCGGGATGGCAGACACACCGGACGAGCGGTTGCTAAGTGTGCAGATTCTGGCTGCGGGTCCGTATCTCGTGCTGGAAGGAAAGCAGGCTGCTGCGTTAGCCTAGGGACTGTCTGCAAGTCTGAAACGCTATAAATAGACAGGGGCGTCTCTCATGAGAAAGACGCCCCTGTCCATTCTGAAATCAGAAAACTGCTTTATTTGACGTCAAGCGTCTTTTTGCCAAGCAGAGCCAGTTCACTGGCTTCCATGCCTTCCGGATTATGGGTCGCCTTTTTCGCGATTTCCTTCTCCTGCTCGGTGGCGTGCTCTCCGCCTTTCAGCACATGCTCGGCAAGAAGGATAACTTCTTCCTTCGTCAGGAGCTTCGGGGAGTGTGTCGCTTTGCGAGCCAGATCGTGAAGCGAACTGGAAGCGTGGGGTGCGCGGTCGTGTGCCATGGTGTGTCCTTCTCAGAAATCATGCAGAAACGCATGACATGCTCCAGAAAGTTTCACATCATTTCTGAAGCATTGCAAAACATTAAAGAGCATGGCAGGCAAATGGTTGCAGTGTTCAGGAGGCTGGCTTCGAGGCTGCATCAATGGCGACCGTCGCTTCGCTGGTCAGAACACGGAAAACGAAGCTTTCCTGCAGGTAAAGTTCGACTGTCTCCGCCGTGTGGCTCAGATAGCCGATCGAGAAATCCTGACCGATATCCAGCGCCAGATCACCGCCACGCATGGAGACAACAAACGCACCCTCAATGGCCGGAGCCCAGATGAGCTTTCCGTCGATCAGGCTTTCGATGTGCTTGCGGACCGGGTAGCCCTCATCATCGCCGCCGTTCACGGCCAGCCACGCCTGCGCACCCAGAACGATCGAATAGGGGCCGTTTACGCCTGCAAGACGCAGGGCGTCGAGCGCTTCGGTAATGACGTAAGAATAATCCTTGGCGGAAGAGGGCAGCTTCAGATGGGCGTTGGAGGTGCCTTTGCGGATGCCTTCGATGCCAGCAGCCGCATAACCGTCGAAAATGGCGCGATCTTCCGCGTAGGCGATTTTCTTCGCGGCATCTTTCACCGGCTGCCAGTCTGAATCCAGCGAACCACGGTCTACGGCGTCGATCTCTTCACGCGACAGGGTGAAGGGAACCCGCAGTTCAACGAGAGGCAGCACTTCGCGCTTCACGGCGCGGATACCTGCATCTGGTGTTTCGATCGTACTGAAGCGGCCTGTCCCGACACCGGCGAACGCCTCACCATGTGGCTCGGACGTATCGACCACGCGCCGTCCGGCAAGATGACGTCGAAGGGTGCGCGAGGCTTCCTCTTCGATTTCCTTCCAGGCAGCACCGGAAATGGGGGCGAGATGGCGATGAAGATTGTTCATATTATTGTTCCTCTTTCAGTGAGCCGATGCTCAGGGAGGTGTCGGTCTGGTCTGGCTGCGTCTCTGGTGTTGCGGGCACGCTCTCCAGCGGAGCAAGGTCAGGGGCGCCATCCAGAAAATCGGATGTCGGGATGAAGAACAGCGTTCCGGTGACGGCTGTGCTGACATCGAGAAGCCGGTCGTAGTTGCCCGGCGGCTTTCCCACAAACATGTTCTGCAACATCTGCTCCGTCCGCGCCGGAGAGCGGGAATAGCCGATGAAGTAGGTGCCGAACTCGCCCTGACCGGGTTTGCCGAAAGGCATGTTGTCACGAAGAATCTGAAGCTGCTGCCCATTTTCCTCAATATTTGTCAGCACATTGTGGGCGTAGCTTTTCTTGGCGCTGTCGGCGAGTTCAATATCGGACAGCTTCTTGCGACCAATGACGTCTTCCTGCGTCTCGGTCGGCATTGCGTTCCATTTTTTCATGTCATGCAGATATTTCTGAACAATGACATAGCTGCCGCCAGCAAAGGCAGGATCTTCATCGCCGATGAGCGTTGCGTCGAGTGCCGCCTGACCGGAGGGATTCTCCGTGCCGTCGACAAAGCCAAGCAGGTCTCGTTCGTCGAAATATTTGAACCCATGCACCTCATCGGTAATCGTCGCCACGCCTTCCAGACGTGAGACGATTACGCTGGCCAGCTCAAAGCAGAGATCCATGCGGGTTGCGCGGATGTGGAAAAGGAAATCGCCGGGCGTCGAAGGAGCGACATGCACCCCGTGGATCTCCTGAAACGGATGCAGATCCTTCGGACGTGGAGCGCCAAACAGAAAGTCCCAGGCGTTGGAGCCGATTCCGGTGATACAGCTCAGACGTCCATCAGGGATGCGAAATCCTACACCACGCACCAGAGAGGACAGATCACCGAGCAGATCACGTATCTGGATGGCAGCTGATGCGGAGACGCCATCGTTGAGGGTGGCGACCATAAAAATTGCGGCCTGAGTCAGTTTGGTATCGACGGCTTGAGGCGTGGCCAATGGACCTATGCTCCTCTGGGAGGGGTTTCACATGACAATGAGGCACAAGCATAAGTTGTCGAGCGATGGTGACAAGAGACGCCATGCATTAAAATAACCGCTATGTGTTTGTTGGTCTGTTTGAAAGCAGGAAGAGGCGACAAAGGCTATGTTCAGGTCAGAAAAGAGAAAGACAACACCACGACAATCTGTCGATTGAGACAACATATGTTGAAGTATTTGCGGGGCAACCAGCACACACTGACCCAATGCAACGCTGATCCGACAAAATTGCCGCTTCTATGTTCCAGATGACTGGCTTCTCCCTTTGTATGAACGAGAGACACCTGCAGATTCTTTATGGCTAAGGGGACGCCCCTAAGTCCGGCTTAAGGCTGCTGCGGAAGCTTCACACCGCCTCCGGCGACAGCCTTCCCCGACTGGACAACAGCACCATAACAACACCAATCGCCGCCAGACCGAGGCCAAGCGCCGACACCATAAAATACCCCAATCCAAGCGACAGAACACTGCCGCCCAAAGCCGCTCCCAGCGCGTTGCCAAGATTGAAAGCGCCGATATTCATGGAAGACGCCAGTCCCGGCGCTTCGTGCGCGGCCTGCATCGTGCGCATCTGAAGGGCAGGGGTAAGCGAGAAGCAGGCGATACCCCACACGAAGACGCCGATCAGAGCACCAGCAGGCGTTTGTGCTGCGATGGGGAAGACGAGCATGATCAGGCCGAGGATCGGGAAGAAGATGAGCAGCGTTTTTGTCAGGGAGATATCGGCGGCCTTTCCACCCACGATATTCCCGACGCTGAACCCGACGCCGATCAGCATCAGCGCAATGGTCACTAGTGTGGGGCCGGCATGGGTGACGGTTTCCAGCATTGGAACGATATAGGTGTAGAGCTCAAACATCGCGCCGGCAGCAATGACCGTCAGGCCCAGCGCCATCAGCACGTTGGGGCGGACCATGACTTTTAACTCAGCCGCGGCGTTCGGACGCGGACCGGCTTCGGCAAGCGGCAGAAACAGGGACAGGGCGGTAGCCGCGACCAGACCAAGCAGCGAGATCGCCATGAACGCCTGACGCCAGCCCAGCGTGTCGCCCATCCATGTCGCAGCAGGCACGCCGAGGATGTTCGCAATCGTCAGGCCCATGAACATGCTGGCGACGGCGCTGGCTCGTTTGGAACGATCAACAAGGCTCGCCGCTTCGACTGCCCCCAGTCCGAAAAACGCGCCATGCGAAAAGCTGGTGAAAACACGGGCCAGAAGCAGTTCCATGTAAGTCTGGCTGGCGGCGGCTGTCAGATTGCCCACGGTGTAGAGGATCATCAGTCCGATCAGCGCATATTTGCGCGGGTACCGGGCGAGGAAGAGGGTAATGACCGGAGCGCCTGCCATGACGCCGAAGGCATAGGCGCTGATCAGTCCACCCGCCTGCGGCACGCTGCTGTGGACGCCATGCGCCAGAACCGGAAGCAGTCCCATGGGAGTGAATTCCGTCACGCCAATAGCAAACGCTCCGAGGGCAAGGGCGATCAGAGCCTTGTTCATTCTGTCATTCCGTTCCTGTTTGATTGTTTCAGATAGCGAATGTCGCCGCGTAACAGAACCCATTCAGAAACTTCCCCATCAAACGACCTCGTGCCGAGCGGGCGACAGGGCTTTTCCGGCTGTCAGTGCGAGAGATGAATCATTTGTGACACGCTTGAATGGAGGCGGGATTCTGATCAGACTGGTTTTTCAGTCTTGCCGTGCGTGGACAGGAAGAGGGCGGCCCGAATGTTTCACCTCAACAGAAGAACTTTTCTGTCGCTCGCGGGCGGTGCGGGTCTGATCAGGACGATCGGCGCAGGGGCGGCTCTTCCCGTCCGTCCGCCTCTGCGGCCTCACAAGCCGTTCTCCTTTCTGTTCATCACAGACACGCATCTTCAGCCGGAGCTGAACGCGGTTGGTGGCTGTCATCAGGCTTTTGCAAAAGCTCGTTCCATCCGGGCAGATTTTGCCATTCAGGGCGGAGACCATGTGTTTGACGCGCTGGGTGTGAATGCCGGACGAGCCTCAATGCTGATCGATCTTTACAAAAGGACGGCGCAGGACCTCTCGCTGCCTGTTCATCATACGATCGGGAATCATGACTGCTTCGGTGTTTATGCGAAAAGCGGCGTGGAACCGACTGATCCTTTATATGGAAAGAAGTTTTTCAAAGATAATTTCGGGCAGCTTTATTATTCGTTCGATCACAAGGGCGTCCATATCGTTGTGCTGGACTCAATCGGGATCACGGAAGATCGTGGTTATGAAGGCTGGATCGATGACACCCAGATTGGCTGGCTGACACGGGATCTCGCGGCACAACCTGCTGGAATGCCGATCATTGTCGTCACGCATATCCCGCTGGTGACTGCTGCCGCCGAGTATGCCGTGCCACAGGCTGTTCCACCGAAACATCATGTCATGAGCGTGAGAAATGCCTATGACGTGCTGCCGTTGTTCGATCGATACAATATTATCGGTGTTCTACAGGGACATACTCATATTCTGGAGCGGATCGAATGGCATGGTGTTCCCTATATCACCGGCGGTGCTGTGAGCGGCAACTGGTGGCATGGAACACGCTATGGAACGCCGGAAGGCTTCATGGTTGTTGATGTCGAAAATGGAGTTATGAAAACCCGCTATGAAACATACGGATTTCATAGCGTTGACCCTCACGATACTTGATGCTCGAAATGTCCTGTCTGTGACGTCCTAATTCAGAATCCATCTATGCTGAAGACCAATCTTCTTCATAATGGGTTTGATCGGAGTGTGTGGATTTGAACGACAGGCGTCAAAGAACTCATCAATGATGCGGTAGTGGTCATATTGGATATTGTAAGGCGGTATGCCACCGGCAGCCATGGCTCCGTTCCACCAGCGCTTGTTGGCTTCTGCGGCATCGGGTGTGCTCGGCTCATAGTTCTTTAAAGCCTGCGAGACGGTCTCACAATATCCGTCATAGGAAAGATGAAGCGCTTCCAGATTGACTGAATGGGCAGCGGTCCAGTGTGAATCAATACAAAAAATGACAAAAAGGGTCAGGGCAAGATGAGGGAAGTGTCGGTGCATGTTTCAGGGTTTCCTTGCGTCCTGAATGGCACAGGCCGGTAAAGGTATGGTAACCCGGCCTCGGCGCACCTTTGGGAACTATTCAGCCTCATCATCCAGAGCGTTGAGTTGATCCAGAATGGACTGATCGCGGATACGGTCATCCCGTATCAACATGAGGATCTTTTGCAGGATTGAATCCATCTGTACGTCGTCGTGTAGCGGTCGATATGAGGGCAGACCTTTTTTGAGGGATGCCAGCTTCCTATTCTCCACTACCAGTTGACGTTGTTGCGGAAGGACCATGATGTCCCCGCTGCCCAGATGAATGCGATACCGATGGCATTTTCCATTGATAAGAGCGTTATGTTTTTCAAGGGAAACTGCGCCGTCTGTGTCGATTTCAGGTAGCAGCGCTTCAAGAAGCTGCCTACGACCCAGAGCAATACTTCCGAAATGAGGTTCTTTGGGGAGTGCGATGTCTCCAAGGCCCTCCTGACGACGCCAGAGCGCGAGATCTGGTATGGAGAAAAGCGTTTCGGGATCGAACGTGATATTGCTGGCCGCTGCGCTCACCATAAGATCAACGTCACGCATCACCTCTGAGAAAACGATACGATCGATGTCAGCCAGACGGACTGGCGTACCTGTTTCGCTCAGTTTCTTGCCGCCGTCATAGCTCCAGTCGCCTTCATCTTTCAGGATACAGAACCTGATTCTGTCGGTCATGACATGGGTAAAAACGCCCGACCAATCGGAATTCTTACTGTCGCCGACACCACCCGTCCGGAACTCTACATAGACACCGTGAGCAGGCACCTGAAATGTCCAGGGTGCACTTTCACTGGAAGGCATGTGACCAGTCAGCGTGCGGATGCGCCAGCCTCTCTGCCGCCCGATCTGGATAACCTGAGCCTGATTCAGAATGCGTCGTGCGTAGCGGTAGGAGGCCGGGGACGTCTCCTGTTCTGACTGGGTTATTGTGTAAGTTTCCCGCCAAGCCTGTCGGATGGGCTGTGAGATCTGCAGATGTGTGAGAGTTGCGCGCCACTGTGCGATAGTCTCTGACGCGGCAGCATGTAGCGGGTGCCAGAGGCTCAGAAGCGCATCGGGCGCAAGAGGGGGCATCGTGTTGCCGTCAGGTCCGAACAGTGTGCCATCCTGTCTGATCATGCAGGTTTGAAGCGGTTTGTCCGGCATGGCCACCAACCATATCTGCCGCCGCGCCAGCCATCCCAGCACAGGGTGAAGAAGCCAGCGTTCCTCAAAGGTCGGCCATGACCAGGTTTGTCCGGTCACCCATGACCGTTCCAGCCTCTGACGGTGCAGCATCATATCGGCGGAAAGCTGCTTTGCGTCCGCCCGTGTTCTGCGCAGAATCGCATCGCATCCCGTTTCTTTGCGGATGGCTGCGGGCAGCTTGCTCAGAGTAGTGCCTGTCGCATCCTCATAATGAATTACGCCTTGACCAGATTCCGCAATGCTCAGGACAATTGACACACCGTCGACGAGGCTTTCGCGGCGACGGTGCTGTGCATCCAGCCCATGATCCAGCGCGATGAATTCCTCTGCTTCGACAGTCGTCATGCCGAGAGCTGCGGAGGCTTGTGCAAGTATCTTATTGAGGTGAGACAGCATGGTCGCGTGACGGGTTTTTGCCCGCAGCTGAGTCAGTGCCCGAAGAGCGTTCGGTGTGCCGATAGCGCCGATGGTGGAAACCAGGCGATTGAAGACCCAAACGTTTTCTTTCTGAAGGGCGTTAATACCTTGCTGCAGTAACCAGTCGACATCAGCAGAGTCACGGGCGGCTGCTATCATACAGAGACACCCTGCTCTGATATCATCGCTAATATCTTCTCTCGTACTGGAGTTTCTGGCGTCTGGATCTTTTGTGCGTAGACTGCGGCATGCTCCAAATGGCATGATGCCATATTCGGTTGATCTGCTATTGAGGAAGCTAAAATACCAAGGGTTTTGCAGGAAAGCGTCTGCTGTTTTCCGGATTGATCCGGTTTCAGAATGGACCCGTTTAATGAGTCCTACAAAGTAAGGAAGAACGGCGGCCCGATAGAGAGGGGATGACGCAAGAGGTTGAGCATGGGAAGGCTGTAACGAGCAAAGCTGATAATATTCCTGGAGAAAATTGCGTGCGAAGTCGAGTTCGCGCGTGCCATCCGGTTCTGCAAGCCTTTTGGCGAACCGGGATAAAGTTTTTCGTGATGGTTGTGGTGTGTCGGGCGTCTGGAAGAACTCCAGACGGGCGTCCATTACATCCAGTGGTATGTCTGAAACGCGCCGTAATACGGACTCACGCCCCAGCCAATAGAGTGCCGGAAAGTCGCGAGCGAGAGTTTCTTGATCCTGCACGGCCTGATCGAACCATTGTTCGTCAGGCAGGCTTGTTCCTCTGCTTCTGAATGAACTTAAATAGCGCAGCAATCCCGGTTCCGGAACAAAATGCAATTCTGATGCGGGTTTTGTTATCTGATTGAGAATACGATATGTCGCGATCATGTCCGGTGCATGACGATTTTCCAGATTGGAAAATTTCTCTAACCATTCAGGTGGTTTCGGTAGTGGTCCGATGTTGGGCAGGTCAGTCGCCATGCAGGTTTCGAGTGGCGCGTTATCGTTATTAAGGCTTTTGATGAATGATTGTGGAGCTATGCCACCGTAATATCTGTTGAGCGTGGCAAGCCTTTGTTCTTTCCACGCAGACTGAATGTTCCTGAAAATATCTGTGTCAATCTGGCGCATTTCCGCAATCCATCTGACCAGTTGGCGTTCAAGGACACCGACTTCAGAGAGTACCATTCTTGCAAGCGCCATGTCGGCATTTAAAAGATCATGCTGCGTCATAGTCATAAATCTGCGCATCCTTTATCTTCGTCGGCTTTCAGGCGATTGTAAAAGTCTATGCCTGTTATGTGAGGCCCGTCGTAAAGCGGCTTTTGGAGAAGCTGTTTGCAGAAGTTCCTGATTCCATGGTCCGTGTAAAAAAGATGGAATAGGAACATTCTATTGTTCATGACCAATAACTGGTTATGAACCAGTCTTTTGGTGTGCTGGTTGAGCGGTGGTCACGGATTGAAGTAAATACGCTGTCTTTCTGCCAATAATGCGCTTGTTAATACTGACCGAAATAAAAAACACGCGAGAACCAGAGTCCTCGCGTGTTTTATGCTTTGCAGGAAAAACTCATTCTATTCCTGATCAATCGACCGCTTTGGCAGCAGAGCCGGAATGAACACCAGCGTCGCCAGAAGCGTGCAGCCCAGAGAGAGCAGCAGCAGACGTCCCATGCTGGCGGTGCCGGGATGATGCGAAAGCGCCAGCGAGCCAAAGGCCGTGCCGGTCGTCAGGGCCGAGAACAGCACGGCGCGTGCGGTCGGCGAGGCGAGGGGATACTGCACACCCGCCCGCCAGTTCATCACGAAGTAGATATTGAACGACACGCCCACGCCCAGCAGTAGTGGAAGCGCGATGATGTTGGCGAAGTTCAGGGTCTCCGGGACCACTCGGATCAGAATGACGGTCATCAGGGCCGAGAGCAGCAGGGGAGCCAGAACAAGCCCCATATCCAGAACCTTGCGCAGCGCGAATAGCAGGATGATCGCGATCATGATGATCGCGGAAATCGCCGCTGTCTTGAATGCTCCGACAATGGTCTTCGCGCTTTCGACAATATCCACGGCTGATCCGGCCATGTCAGGCGAAAGCGGGCGGACTGTCTTGACGAAGGTATGGAGGGCTCCGGGCTTGGACATCAGGCCGCTGGGATGAATCTCCACCAGAGCGCGCCCATCCGGGAGCAGATAATCCCGTTTGATGACGTCTGGCACATCCTTGAGGGTCACCGGTTGCGCGGACAGCACATCTCTCAGCGAGTCCAGCTGCATCGGCAGAAAACGAACCAGCGCGTCGTTGGTCTGCATGGCCAGTGCGTCAGGCGCCGTCGCGAGTTTGGCCAGTGCGGCCTGAATGCGACGCAGCGGGTCGGTGGGAGCGAGATCGTTCAGAATGCCCGAGAGCGCGGCTGCGGCGGACGCTGCGGACGCCTTGACGGCGGCGGCGTCAGGGGCTGCCTGCGGGTTCTGCACGGTCAGACCGGGGATCAGGATCTGTGCGGCATCTTCAATCAACGCCAGCTTAGCCTCCTGATCTTCCGGAACATAGGAGCCGAGCCACATGGCGTCATGCACGCCCGGCAGCTTTCCGGCCTTGTCGGACATGGCTTTGGCGGCATCGAGATTGGGGGCAAGATATTCGGCGCTATAGGGCGACGAGACCGGATTGCTCATCAGCAGATGCAGGGTCCGCATACCTTCGGACTTGGGGTCCTTGGTGTGCAGCGGATCACCGTCGAATTTCAGACCGGGGATCAGGACAATGCCTGCAACGGCGACGATGGCAAAGACAGCGAGCAGAGGTTTGCGCCAGTGGCGGATCGTCCGGTCAACCGGCTTCATGAACAGATAGCCTGTCCGTGCATGGTCAACCGATGGACGGAAAAGCCGCAATAGGGCGGGCAAGAGCAGGATGGTGCAGACAAACGCCACCAGCATCCCGATGCCGGCGATCAGACCCAGTTCAGCAACACCGAGAAACGCTGTGGGTGTGAAGGCAAGGAAGCCAGCGGCAGTGGCCAGAGCCGCCACCAGAATCTGGTGGCCGGTTTCTTCACCGGTCTTGAACAGTGCCTCTTCCAGTCCCGCTTCGCCGGATTGAGTCGGCTGCTGACCACGCAGACGCACCGAAAACTGGATGGCGAAGTCCACGGCGATACCGACAAAGAGAATGGCGAACGCCACGGAGATCAGGTTCAGTGTGCCGACAGCCACAGCCGCGAACCCGGTTGTCAGGAGAAGGCCGGTGATCAGGGTGATCACGATTGGCACAATGACGCGCCATGTATGCACGGCCAGTGTCAGCCACAGGATGACAAGTGCCAGTGAACCCAGCAGACCCGCGACCATGCCATCGGCAACGGTGGCGAATTCCTCGTCACTGATCTGCACATCGCCTGTCAGATAGACATGGGCATGACCTGTTTTTACAAATTCAAGATCTTTAGCAGCAGCGCGAATGGCGTCGGACGCAGCGCCGCCCGGCTGGAATGAACCGTAATCCAGCTTCGGTTGCGTCATCACGAACTGGTAGCGGCCTGCCAGATCCGTCAGATTTCCGGCCAGAAGCTGCTGCCATGAGAGAAATTCAGGATGCCCGTTCGCTGCGGCCTCAAGACTGTTGGCGAAGCCGTTCAGGGGAGCCTGAAAGCCAGCCATATTGGCCTGACCGCGTTTGACGCCTTCTGCGATCAGCCCGAGGGAGTCAAACAGACCGCGCGCCGACGGGTCGGCTGCCAGAGCGCCAAGGAAAGGCTGGGCTGCAACGGTGTCGTCCAGAACCTTGGAGAGAGCCTTCTGGTCGAGAAACATCAGCCCATTGCGGTTGAGGTAGGCGTTGTCATCCGGCAGGCGGATATAGTTGAAGTGATCGTGATCTCCGGACAGCTTTTCGGCCAGAGCGCGTGCTGTTGCGCGTCCTTCTTCAGGTAGATCGGCCTCGATGACCGCGACCAGAAGATTGTCCTTCTGAGGGAACAGCTTTCCCATCATGTCGGAGCGTTTTTTCCAAGCCAGCTTGTCGGACAGCATCTTGTCCGTGTCGGTGGTCACGCCAAGGTGATTGTAGCTCACCCAGACGGACGTCGCGGCCAGCAGCATGAAAAATGCGACGACGAGAGAAGCGCGCTTGGCGCACAGGACGATAAGTCGGCCGATGAAAAGGGAGATCATGTGAGGTCTTCAGGCCCTTGCCGTTGACAGCGCAAGATTGGCCAGCCCCGATATCCCGTGACCAGCGCAAGTTGAAGTAAAGGCTTGGTTTGGCTGAACCGGCGGCGGGACGCAAGAGGGGAGCCGGGAAAGCGTCTGTTGGCAGGGAAAAAGGTTGCAGTTTTCGTAATTTTGTGTATACTAGATATTTCTTTATTGTAAATTTATATAGTTAAAACGTAGTAACTTTGATTTTTCCTCTATTTTAATGGTGTTGATCTGATGAATGCAAGAAAAGAGTATTATATAATTGTGAAAGACCATCAGCGTATGTTTATTTATTTTGAGGGGATCGTTTTTGATGATACGGAAATTAATAAAAAAGTATGTAAAATGCAAGAGTTGGGAAATCGAATAACATGTGAAGCTTGCTCTGTGGAAGATTATGTTAATAAAGAAGCTTTTATAGAAGAGGTTAAAAAGTCATTTTCTAAATATGTTTATTTAGAAAATCAGTCGATTTTAAACGGATCAGGGTCGTAATCCACACCCACCAGATACAGGCCCTCGGAAGGGGCGGTTGGACCGCCAGCGCAGCGGTCACGCGCCTCCAGAGCCGTGCGTAGTCTTTCAGCGTCCCAGCGGCCACAACCGACGAGTTGCAGCGTGCCGACCAGATTCCTCACCTGATGATGCAGGAAGGAACGGGCTTCGACATCGAACAGGATCATCTCGCCGTCACGGGTGACATCCAGCCGGTCGAGTGTGCGGACGGGGCTCCTCGCCTGACAGGCGACCGCCCGGAATGTCGAGAAATCATGTGTTCCCAGCAGAGTCTGCGCGGCGGCGTGCATGGTCGGAACGTCGAGCGGATGGCGTACATGCCACACCCTGTTGGCTTCGATACCGGGGCGGGAAGGGCGATTCAGCAGTCTGTAGCGATAGCGGCGGCGGGTTGCTGAAAAGCGGGCGCTCCATGTCGGATCGACGGAAGCCGCCTGCAAAACCACCACGGGATGCGGTTTGAGATAGTAGGAAAGACCGTCCCGCACTGCACGAGGGTTCAGCGGTAGAGAGATTGGGAAATCCAGATGCGCGACCTGGCCGGTGGCATGAACGCGCGCATCCGTGCGGCCAGCGGTGATGCTGGGAACGGTCCGTCCCCCAGCCATGCGCGAGGCCGCTTCTTCCAATAATTGCTGCACGGACAGGCCGGTTTTCTGCCGCTGCCAGCCGACCAGACCGGTGCCGTCATACTCTATTTTGACGGCCCAGCGCTGCCGGTCTTCGGGCGCATGGCTCTGGCTGAAGAACGCCGGCGTGGAGTCGTCAGTCATGACCCGAGGTGCGTGCCGACCGCCATGGGCTGTCCACGCAGAAACGCCTCTGCGTCCATCATGCCGCGTCCAGGGCGCTGAATCCGGCAGATGTGGAGGGCTGTGTCCTCACCGCACGCCACAGTCAGGCGGTCATCCAGAACCGTGCCCGGCGTGCCTGAGCGTTTTGCCTCGATCTCAACTGCGCCGATTTTCAGGGTCACGTCATCCAGCGTGGTGAAAGCGCCGGGCCACGGTGTCAGGGCGCGGACCTGTCGATCAATGGTTTCCGCAGACTGAGTCCAGTCGATGCGCCCATCTTCTTTCGTCAGGCGAGCGGCGTAGGTCACGCCCTCTTCAGGCTGCGGAACTGCGGGAGGACGATCACGCAGCACATCCACCACCATCTTCGCACCCAGCGCTGCAAGCTCGTCATGCAGGCTGGTTGCCGTCGTCACTACTGTAATGGGCACGCCGACCGAGGACAGCATGTCGCCCGTGTCCAGACCGACATCCATCTGCATGATCGTCACGCCGCTTTCCGTGTCACCGGCCAGAATGGCGCTCTGGATGGGAGACGCGCCCCGCCAGCGGGGGAGCAAACTGGCGTGAATGTTCAGGCAGCCCCGTTCGGGTGCATCAAGCATCGCTTTCGGCAGGATCAGGCCATAGGCCGCGACAATAGCGACATCGAATTTCTGCGCGGCGAACCAGTCCAGTTCTTCCTGATTGTTCCGCAATTTTTCCGGGCAGCGCACGGGAATGCCGAGCGTTTCCGCGGCATGATGCACAGGGGAGGGACGAAGCGCCTTACCACGTCCGGCCGGCCTTGGAGGTTGGGTATAGACGACCGCAATCTCATGTCCGGCATCGCGGAGAGCATAGAGCGCCGGAACGGCGAAATCGGGCGTGCCCATAAAGGCCAGACGCATCGGTCTGTTCTCCGCAAGTCAGGCCGGAACAGGATCATGTCCCGCCCGGCAATGTGAAAACTTTGCCGGTGCAGTCTCAGTGCTTGAGTTTCTGCTCTTTCGCCAGACGCCGCATGATCATGTTGCGACGCAGCGTGGAGAGATGATCCACGAACAGAACGCCATCGAGATGGTCGATCTCGTGCTGGATGCAGGTCGCCAGCAGCCCGTCTACCTCGCGCTCGCAGCGTTCGCCTTCCACGTTCGTCCAGCGCACCCGGACCGCTTCCGGACGGACCACTTCCGCATACTGGTTGGGCAGCGAAAGGCATCCTTCCTCACGCGGCGTCATGACTTCGCTTTCCGTGAGGATTTCAGGATTGATGAGAACGATCGGCTGGCGGTCTTCGGCATCGCCAAGATCGACAATCACATAACGCTGGCTGATACCCACCTGAGGGGCTGCCAGACCGATGCCGGGTGCTGCATACATGGCTGAAAACATGCCCGGCAGCGTCGCTTTCAGCGTGTCCATATCCTCGGGACGCACGATCCGGGCCTTCTGGCGCAGCACGGCCTGAGGGGCGATCAGAATCTGTGTGGGCGCAGCAGTGGCCCCGGCGAGGGAGAAGTCGACGTCGTTCATAGCGCCGGTTTAGCGAGGCTGATTGTGTTTTTCCAGCCCTGACTGTCGGGTGAAATACGCACGCAGATCGGAACAGGCTGCTTTCACCAGTTTCGCGGACTGTATGTGGCGGCATCCGTCGGATCATAGGTCAGCGACATGCGATCCTCGCCCGATCCGGCATAACGGCAGACGGCCAGAGTGCTTTCCACGCGACTGCCCGGAGACGCCAGATAGGGAACTGGCATACAGAGATACCACAAGCGGCCCCGCGAGCCTCCGGCATCACTGACGGCGAAGGCTTTCGGGGCGGAAACCGGCAGCGTGTCGTCGTGACGCGGCGGGTTGTAGTGCAGCGTTATCTGCCCCGTCGCGTCGGGATAATACTGGAGACCACAACTCTGGATGAAGTCAGCCAGCGTCGGCTGGCGCAAGAGAGTGGTGTCTGGCTTTTCCTGCGCGCAGAGCTGGCGCTTGGTCTGTTCGTACCGGGCGCATCCAGTGACGGCGACAAGACTTGTCAGGCAGAGCAGTCCGGCCAGCCGGGATAAGGGAAAGCGTTCAGACACGTTCATCATCTTCAAGCGGTGGCGCGAGCTTGTCGCCGACTGCGAGCAGCATCGCCGTCAGTGGAGAGGCGAGGATTAGTCCCGGTGCGCCAAAAATGCCGCCGAAGAACGTCTGTGACAGAACTGTCAGACCGGGCGGCATCTGCACGGCTTTACGCTGGATCAGCGGAGCCATGACGTTACCTTCGAAAAACTGCACTACCGTGTAGAGCGCGGCAACCATGGCGGTCTCGCGCAGGCCAAGGGACAATGCCAGCAGCAGGGCGGGAATAGCGCCGAGGATCGCACCGATATAGGGAATAAAGTTGCAGAGCGCGGCCAGAAAGCCGAGGCTGACGGCTAGAGGTACGCCAATAATCCATAAGCCCACGCCGGAGAGGATGCCGACGACCGCCATGTCCAGCGCCTGTCCCGCAACCCATGCCCACAGCGTGTCTGCCGCGACAAGCATGACTTCCTGTCCCCGTCCACGCCAGTGGCGCGGAACGAGGCGAAGGATGCCATTGGCATAAAGAGCGGGAGAGGCGGCGAAATACAGACCGGCGATGATCACGACGGCAAGCGTACCTAGCACACCGAACGCTGAGCCGAGAAATCCGGTCATGGAGCCTGCAATCCGTGAACCCAGCGACATCAGACCGCCACTGCCGGAGGCACCGCCGCCATGACCGCCCAGAGATGCGGGAAGATAATTCAGCAGGACCTGTCCCTGTGGCCATGATGCAAGCCGGTCACGAAGGGCATAGACCTGTGTGGTCAGGGCGTCGCGCAGTTTGGCGGCCTGCGCAACGATGTCCGAACCGCTCGACCAGCCGATCCCGACGGTCAGCGTGACCATCAGCACGCAGACGATAGCGAGCGCCGCACCATAAGGCAGGTTTGTCCAGCGTTTCAGCGCACGGGCAAGCCCGTGCAGGATGACGGCGAACAGGGCAGATGCAAAGACCACCATGATCACGTCGCCGATCAGCCAGATCGACAGCATGACAGCCGCAATGGTCAGGGTAAGACGGAGGATGCGGGCAATGCTGTCGAGAGGCGTTTCACCGGGTGGCGGCGAAAGCTGGTCGTCGTCGGAAATCTGTTCGGAAGTCATGAGAATTTAGATCACCTGAAGCTGCGGCCATCGTTATCGTGGCCTGACATACGCCATAACGCCGTCATCAGGCTTTCGCTCGCAATGCCGGTCACAATTTTTCAAAAAAACAGTTTGAGCAGAGTGTACGTCGGCGTTGGGGCGTGTCTGTACGATCACGGCCCAATCGTCTGACCGACCGGGCCGTCACATGGCTCCCAGAAGAAACGGGTATTGCTCCCGGCACAGTCCGTCAGCGGGGCGCGACCCAGCCGTTACCCGTGGAATCGCCGAGGCTGCCCGAACCTGTCGGTCCCGAATCCTGATAGGCGGAACCAAATCTCGACAGATCAGCGCCAGTGACCGCATCGCGTGTCACATGCTGGGCGTGCTCAGGGTCAGGGCCATGGAGCATGTCCATCGACGGCGCATCCTGATATCCTGGCGGCAGCTTTCTGCGTCCTTTGACGTGCAGGTTTTCATGACGACCGGTCGGTACGCCTGCGCCGGAGTCTTCCCGTGTCGGGTCACCGGACATCATTTCAGCACCGGACAAGGCGTCACTCTGCTGCGCCATCGCCTGTCCGGACAGGGACACGCTGGTGGCCGTCAGCAGCAGAAGAAGAAGGCCTGCCGTTGGGAAAAAGCCGGTGAGTCTGGGAAGAACACGCATGAATACAGATCTCTCAGGGCTGGGTTGCGGGCGCGCGGCCGGGCAGCCCATCATCAGGGTCATTTCTATCAGTCTACAATTACCCTCCACCATCTTACAACCGCAATAGATCACGGGCAGACGTGCTATCAGCGAGGGAACGGATAATGAGACAGGAGAAAGGCCAGTGACCGGGGATCTTTTCGACTTTCTCAACGTAACCGAGGCTGGGCAGGGCAGTGGTGCGCGAGAGCGTATCCAGCTGGATACGGGCGCTTTTATTTTCCCCGGCATGGCGCTTTCCCGGGCGCCCGCCCTTCTGGAGGCGGCTCGTCATATCGTCCGGCAGGCCCCGTTCAGACATCTTGTCACGCCCGGTGGTCACCGCATGTCCGTCGCGATGACCTCCTTTGGCGATTATGGCTGGGTCTCGGATCGATCTGGTTATCACTACACGCTTGTCCAGCCGGAAAATGGTCAGCCATGGCCTGTCATGCCTGATGTGTTCCGGTCACTGGTGGAAGAAGCGACGGAAGCCGCGGGTTTTCCCCATCCTCCGTTGCAGGCGGGTCTGCTCAATCTGTATCGTCCCGGAACGCGTCTCTCCCTGCATCAGGACAAGGATGAGGAGGACGCCGAGATGCCGATTGTCTCAGTCTCTCTTGGAGTGGCGGCGACATTTCTGTGGGGCGGTCTTGATCGGACTGCTCCCGTGCGCCGGTTTCGGTTGTCACATGGCGATGTCGTGGTGTGGGGCGGCCCATCACGGATGATGTTCCACGGCGTCGCTCCACTGGCGGTGTCCTCGCATCCCCTGACGGGCGAGTGCCGTCTCAATATGACATTCCGTCAGGTCACACGGCGCTCCTGAACCTTATCGACTGAACACGAACGCCTTCTTCAGTCGTAGCTGAAGTGCGGCTTTTTGCGTGTGTTGATGAAAAGCTGTACCGCGTTGGATGTATCAAAGCCGGTCGGAAGAGGTCCGACGATGCCTGCCGCCGTAATCGGTGCGGACATGGTGCGGGCAGGGAAACCGCAGTGGCTCAGTGTCGCGGCGATGCTGGAAGCAATCCGGGAATCCTTGTTGTAGACGTAATATTCTCCAATCCCTCGTGCGGAAAATATCTGTGAGCGCTGGACTTTCCGGTCGATCCCTTCCAGGACGCCCTGTGTCAGGTCGGCCATGAAGGTCGCTTCCGCATCGCCCGCGAGCGTGATGATCTCAAAGTCGTTTCTGAGGTTCACAAAATCACTCTGCAGGCAGATACGCGCCTCATCAGAAATGTCGCGCCACACTGCATCCGCTTTGATCTGGTCTGCTTTCGCCCGTGCTTCCACAGCCTGTTTCTGGGCTGTCAGAATGGCGATCTGGGCATCCTTGTAAGCCAGTGCCTCTGTGGCATGGGCGTGATCCAGTCTGAAAAACATGTATCCCGAACTGAGGCCTGAACACAGGCCTGCGACAATGGCGATCAGCAGGCTCCAGCCGGTGGGGCAGTTCCGGCTCCATGTCTTCAGGAAGGTAAACCTTTCTGTAATGTTCGTTATCCGCATCGTGCGTTAGGACGTTCCACGTAATGAAAACAGGGAAGGGTAAGCTGTAACCGTTCGTTAATCGGGTGTTAATAAAGGAGAAGTTTTCGACCTCATAGTGGGATTTTTCTCAGGGCTGAAAATCGTTTGAGTTCCTCGCGGTCACAGAGCGGAGAGTTCGTGATAGTCTTGCGGTAATGATTCAACTGGAGTTTTCCATGAACGCGTACGACCATCTGCATCGCCTTTTCGGACGTCTTTCCGCTCTGGAAGATGCGGGAGGTCTTCTGTCATGGGATCGCGATACGATAATGCCGGAAGGAGCTGCTGGCCGTCGTGCAACGGTTATGGCGACTCTCGGTGGCTTGCAGCATGAAATGCTGACTGCGCCTGAAGTGGCGGACTGGCTTGGTAATGCCAGTGCGGACGGTGATTTCTGGAAACAGGCCAATCTCAACGAGATGAAACGAATTCATGCCCGTGCGGTGGCCGTGCCGGGCGATCTGGTCGAAGCGCTTTCAAAAGCCGGATCGGAAGCGGAAATGGTCTGGCGCAAGGCTCGTGCCGACAACGATTTCAAAAGTCTGCTGCCCTATTTGCAGACTGTGCTCGATCTGACACGCGAAAGCGCAACAGCGATCGGCGAGGCTCTCTCCATTTCACCATACGACGCGCTGCTGGATGGTTTTGATCCGGGTATGACGCAGCAAGCCATCACGCCGATCTTTGATACTCTTGCTCGCGATCTGCCGCCATTGTTGCAGGAAGTGCTTGAACGGCAGGCATCCACAGGAGACATTTCTCCGGTGGGATCAGCACCTTTTTCAATTGCGGATCAGGAAAAACTTGGCGTGTCCATGATGCGACAGGTTGGTTTCGATATGATGCGCGGGCGTCTGGATGTGAGCGCTCATCCGTTCTGTGGTGGAGCGACGGATGATGTGCGTATCACCACGCGTTATGAGACCGATGATTTCCTTCCAGCGTTTCT
The DNA here is from genome assembly GCF_002409645.1 of Acetobacter sp. UBA5411. Taxonomy (GTDB): domain Bacteria; phylum Pseudomonadota; class Alphaproteobacteria; order Acetobacterales; family Acetobacteraceae; genus Acetobacter. Next base: position 30,903 of record NZ_DHNR01000010.1, on the reverse strand, counting down.
CGGTGTGATTCATGAAACCGGTCATGCGCTTTATGAACAGGGATTGCCTGCGGAATGGCAGGGCCAGCCGGTCGGACGGGCGCGGGGAATGACCCTGCATGAAAGCCAGTCTCTGCTGATGGAAATGCAGGTTACCCGGTCCCGCGCCTTTGCGACATTTACAGCGCCGATCATGGCTTCTGCATTTGGCGAGCTCGGAACATGGAAACCGGATGACCTTTATCGCCGCATGACACGGGTCAGTCCCGGCTTTATCCGGGTGGATGCGGATGAAGTCACCTATCCGGCGCACATCATCGTCCGTTACGAGCTTGAGGTCGCCATGATCGAAGGGCGGTTGGCGCTGAAGGATCTTCCCGAAGCGTTCAATGCCCGTATCAAGGATATGCTGGGGCTGGATGTTCCTGACGATCGGCGCGGATGTTTGCAGGATATTCACTGGCCGCTGGGGTTGTGGGGCTATTTCCCCTGTTACGCGCTGGGAGCGCTGACGGCGGCGCAGTTGTTTGCCTCCGCGAAGGTAGCGCTTCCGGATATCGGGAATGAAATCCAGCGTGGAGAATTCAGCAATCTTCTGGGCTGGCTTCGGGCTGCGGTGCATGAACGGGGCAGCAGCGCTTCGACGCAGGACATCATCAGCGAAGCGACGGGGAAGCCGTTGGGAGCCGAAGACTATCTGCGGCATGTTCGGGCTCGTTATATCGATGGAGAGCGGTAGGTTTTTTATAGGAACGGGCGTTTTTGATTTTTTGAGTCGAGCGACTGTCTGTAGTGAACGGAATGGTCGCATGAGCAGGAACGCATCTCACGGCGCGCAGGGTATCTGTCATAGTTCTTGAAAAATAGTCCCTGTGTGCAAAGAGATATTTTCCACCATGCTCGACCGCCAAAAAAAGCTGCTCAACCGCTGGTAGTGCCCTGCCAGCTTCGCGGGGAGCATCCATGCCAGCGGGTAAAAGCCCGGGTGAAAGCGCTGCCTTCGCTATAGCCCAGAAGAAACGCTGTTTGTGACACGGAATGTTCGCCATTCCGCAGATATTTCAGCGCATGCTGACGGCGCACGTCTTCCACCAGAAGCCGGTGCGTGAAGCCACTCGCGGCCAGACGACGCTGAAGGGTCCAGTAGGGACAGCCAAGTCGCTCTGCGACCTGTGTGATGGAGGGATGACCGTGCGGCAGAAGATCAAGGATGACGCTGCGGACCTACAACAGAAAATCCTGTTCAAGTGACTGTTTGTGCGCCTGTATCTGGAGCAGTCCATCCTTGATTGCGCTGAACAGGAGCCCGTCTGCGGCTGGCATCGGTGTGGCGAGGCTGGCTGATGGAAACAGGATGGAGTTAGTCTCCTGTCCGAAAAGAACCTTACAGCCAAACACCTTTTCATGCTCATTTGTGCAGGAAGGTGCCTTGTTGCGAAAATGCACGGCTACAGGTGTCCAGTTCTGGCCGCAGGCATCCCTGATGATGTTGCACAATACGGCGAGAGTCAGCTCGGCATCCTGACGATGGTCGTGAAGGAGTGGGTCGCCAACATCATAATCCAGACGGGCAGTCTCACCCTGTCTGGAATGAGTGACGATGCTGTTGTCCTGATGGATCGGAAAGAACGTCGCCAGATTGTCGAGCGCATCGCCCAGAATGGAAGAGGAGAGGGCAGCGTAGCCCAGCATGCCCAGACGGCGGGGTGCGAACTGGTGGCCGAACCATAAACCAAAATTTGCCGTTGCTGTTTTGCTTGCTGCGTAATCCAGCGTGCGACAGTAAGCGTCCAGAGAAACAGTCTCGGACGGGGTGCTGCTGAGCCGCCCTTCAAGGCCGCATCGGCTGAACACATCCACGGGTTGCGCCCCGAGACGCGCAATAAAGGCATCCAGCCCATAAACGACGGAGGCCAGAACCGTCGTGGATGAGGCCGGTGAACCGGAACGTCCCTGAGTTGGCAGACGTGTCATTCCGCCACTATCTCCCATGATGGCAGGTCGGACTTCTCCGTCCGACCATCGGATCGCGCAAGAAAAGACAGGGTGAAAGAGCGAAGGCTCTTCTGTCAATTCATTTCTTTTTCGCAACGCATTCGTTGTCGGATGTCATGAGATTGTGCCCGTCTGTCATTATCCGTTCTCCCTTGCATGCCTACGCTGTTTCCATGAGGCCACCACGCGGATGGCCATGTGTGAGAGTGTGGGAGAGACGTCATGGCCAATCCGTATCTGGCCGGTTTTGAGAGCAAGGCGGATATCCTCGCCGCGTCGGAAGAATTCTGGAATCCCGACAAGACCCGGTTCTGGCAGAGTGTGGACGTGCCGCTCGTGATCGGGAAGCGCGAAGGCTACGTGCTGACCGACGTGGACGGGCACGAACTGATCGACGTGCATCTCAATGGCGGCACCTATAATCTCGGTCACCGCAATCCCGATCTCATTGCGGCGCTGACCGATGCCTTGCAGTATTTTGATATCGGTAATCATCATTTTCCGTCTCCATCCCGGACGGCGCTGGCGATGAAGCTGCTCAAGCTTTCCGGAGAGCCGTTCGAGCGGGTCGCGTATGCCACCAGCGGCAGCGAGGCCATTGATCTGGCCATCAAGAGCGCCCGTTACGCCACAAAACGGCGTCGCATCATCTCCATCCGCAAGGCCTATCACGGACACACCGGCCTCGCAGTCGCGACAGGCGACGAACGGTTCAGCCAGCTTTTCCTTGCGGATCGCCCCGAAGAGTTCGCGCAGGTGCCGTTCAATGATTTTGACGCCATGCAGGCCGCGCTGAAAGCGGAACCCGCAGCGGCTATCATTATGGAAACCATCCCGGCGACCTACGGTTTTCCTCTTCCGGCTCCCGGTTATCTCGCCGAGATTCGCCGTATGTGCGACGAGACCGGTACGCTCTACATCGCCGATGAAGTCCAGACCGGACTGATGCGTTCCGGCGCTCTCTGGGCCGTTTCCCGTCAGGATGTGCGTCCCGACATTCTCGTCACCTCCAAGGGACTGGGTGGCGGCATCTACCCCTTCGGTGCGCTGCTGCTGACAAAGCAGGCCAGCGGCTGGCTGGAGCAGGACGGCTTTGCGCACATGTCCACCTTCTCCGGTTCGGAAGTCGGGTGTTACGTGGCGAACGCCGTTCTTGATCTGACGACAAGTCCTGAAACCGTCGCCAATGTGCAGGCGATCATTGCGCAGTTCGCAGCAGGCTTGGCGGGTATCCGAAGCCGTCATGCTGACTGGTTCGTGGGTATCCGACAAGAGGGCCTGATCATCGGTCTGGAATTCGCCACGGCGGAAGGGGCGAAGCCTGTCATGCGGGAGCTGTACAAGCGCGGCGTGTGGGCCATTTTCTCCACGCTCGATCCGCGCGTGCTCCAGTTCAAACCGGGTCTGCTGCTCCAGTCCGGGCAGGTGGATGACATCCTGCAAAGGCTGGAAGACGCCATTTCCGCCAGTTCACCTTTCTGATGGGAGAATGCGTCATGACCGCACGCGCCTGGGAACAGACCTCATGGAATTGGCAGGACAATGTCGCTCCTTTCCTGCCTCTCTATGGTATTGATCCGGAATCAAACTGGTCCCTGCTGAGTTTTTCTGAAAACGCCGTCTACAGGGTTGATACGCCAACGGGTGAGGTTTTTATCCTGAGGCTGCATCGTCCTCATTATCGCAGCGTGGATGAAATCCTTTCGGAAATCACTTTCATCGAGCATCTTCGGGCTGATAACATCCTGAATACACCAGCGATCATTCCAACACAGGATGGGGCCATGCTGGCTCATGCGGGTGAGGGGGAGCAGCAGCAACATGCCGTGCTGTTCGCCTATCAGCCCGGAGGCATGCCGTCGGAAGACGGTCTGCCCGACAAGTTTCATGAACTGGGCCGTATCTCCGCGCAGTTACACAATTATACCAGCAGGCATGCCGCGCTCAAAAATCTGAAACGTCCTGTGTGGGATGTTGAAGTGGCTGTCGGCGAAAATGCCATGTGGGGCTGCTGGCGGCATACCCGCAACATGACGGCTGAGCAGACGCAGTTGCTTGATGCGGCCGATCGCAGGGTGCGCGCTGAACTGGAGCGTTACGGCAGTCCGGACAACCGTTGGGGGCTGCTGCATGGCGACATGAGGCTGACCAATATCCTTCATTGTGGGGATCAGACCAGCATCATTGATTTCGATGATTGTGGCTTTAGCTGGCACATGTACGAATTTGCCTGCGCCTGTACGTTCATGGAGTGCAGCAAGGATATCGACGCCATCACCGCGTCCTGGTTGCGCGGATATACCCAGATACGTCCTCTGTCCGAGGCTGACATCCAGATTATTCCCGCCCTGTTGATGCTCAGACGTCTGTTGATGGTCGGATGGTTCACGACCCATCAGCATTCTGCTGAAGCTCGTGCGCTGGAACCCGGCTTTCTCGAAGACTCACTGGTCATGGCTCAGAGCTATCTTGACGGCACATTCCTGTCCTGCCTGACGCGTGTCACCGAAGAAGCCTGATTCCCGATTTTCTCTGACCTAATTTGTTTCGTTATCAAAACAGGAATCGTCACTTCCTGTCTCTCAAAGGATGATCGTGATGAAAAATGTCGCAGCATCGCCGCCGCCTGCCAGCCCATCATCCAATCTGCAGGGTAATCTTGGCGTCATGTCCATTGTCATGATGGTGGTGGCCGCAGCAGCGCCGCTTACCGTCATGGCGGCCAACAGTCCGCTTATCATAGCCATGGGCAATGGTATTGCTGCGCCACTGGATGCCGCGATTGCTACACTCATCATGTATCTGTTCACGGCTGGCTTCATCTTCATGTCGCGCTACGTGACAAATGCGGGAGCGTTTTACGCCTATATCCAGAAGGGACTGGGGCGACAGGTCGGTCTTGCGTCCGCGACGATGGCGACGGCGTCCTACAGTTTTATCGTGATCGCTCTGGAAGCCTACATTGGCTACACAGTCAGCGAACTTCTACACAATGCACTCGGCGTTTCCATTCCGTGGTGGATACTCTCCATCATTGTGGTGATGGTCGTGGGCTTTCTGGGTTACCGACATATCGAGATGAGTTCACGTTTTCTCGGGATCGCGCTTGTTCTGGAAGTGGGCGTTGTTCTGCTGGCTGACCTTGTGATCGTGGTGACGAAGGGTGTCTCTTCCCTGTCGACGGAACCTTTCACGGTTCACGCCGCTCTTTCCGGTTCGCCCGGTCTTGGCATCATGTTTGCCATCTACTGCTTCATCGGTTTTGAATCGACCGTGATCTTTCGGGAAGAGGCTCGAAATCCGGATGTGACCATTCCGCGAGCGACCTATACGGCCGTGTTCGGGGTGGGCATCTTCTACGTTATCTCGATGTGGTGTGAAGTTGCCGGTTTTGGCGTGAGTTCTGTTGTTCCCATGGCCAATGAGCATACAGGCGACATGTATCTGCTGCTCATCCGGTCCTACATGGGGAGAGCGAGTGAGGACATCGTCAATGTCCTTCTGATCACAAGTCTTTTCGCCTGCATCCTTGCGCTGCACAATGTCGTGGTGCGGTATCAGTATATCATGTCGCGCTATGGCGTGTTGCCTGCCGGAATTTCCAGCGTGCATACGGATCACTCATCTCCGCATGTTTCGTCGTTCGTGCAGTCCTGCACGTCCTTTGTGGGACTACTCATCCTGCTGATACTCGGTCTTGATCCTGTAACGCAGATCTATGCTTGGGGAGCAACGGCCGGAACGCTGGGCTACATGGCGATCCTGTCGCTGACCTGCATATCGGTTCTGATGTTCTTTAACGTTCGCAACAAGGGACTTGGCAATATATGGCACACATTGATTGCGCCGGTCGGGGGACTTGTGGGGCTGCTGGCGTGTCTATGGATTGCAATCGCAAATCTTCCTGCGCTGATCGGCGGGGATAACGCTGGCGTCGCTGCATGGGGTATCGGTTTTCTGGTGATTGTCACGTTCGCCTGTGGTTATGTTCTCGCAAGCCATATGAAAAGCAGATACCCCTTGCGTTTTGAAGCGCTGAGGGAACTGGCCTGATTTTCTGTCTATTTTGAAGACGCAGTAGCATTGTGTGTGGGTCTGAAGCGTGGGGAAATCCTGTTTCAGACCCTGCTGCTGATATGATGTCCGACGTCGCTGGAATGAGACTCTTCACTGGTGTCTTGAGAAAGCCTGTGCGCTCCGTATGACTTCACCTCCCTGCTGCGCGCGTCGCAGTCAGATCCCTCAGGTCCAGAAACCAGTCGTCTGGGTGTGAAAAAACGCGTCGCTGAATTTGGGCACGTTATTCTTACGGGATAGAGCGTCTCTTGAGCTGCCCCTTGCCTGTGCCCGACGATCTTCCACAGATGTGGTGAGAGGCATTTTTTGCACTCAGCGCCAATCTCCGGCATAAAGTTCCACCCGCGTCTTGCGTGGGCATCCCTTCAACATCAGCTTCTCTGAAACAGCCGGTCTCTGAAAGCCCGGCGCTTATCGACAGGAACCGACCATGAGTGTCACGCTCAGCCCTTCCGCATCGTCCCTGACAGCCGGTCCGACGACGGCTGCCAACTGGTCGCCGGAAAGCTGGCGGTCGTTTCCCATCAAGCAGGTGCCGACCTATCCGGACGAAGCCACGCTCAAGGCGGTTGAAGGACGGCTGAAGAGCTATCCGCCGCTCGTGTTTGCAGGAGAGGCGCGCCGTCTGCGTGGCCATCTTGCCGATGCAGCGGCTGGACGTGCCTTCGTGCTGCAGGGTGGAAACTGTGCGGAAAGTTTCTCCGAATTCTCGGCGGACTTCATCCGTGACACGTTCCGTGTGCTGCTGCAGATGGCGGTTGTGCTGACCTTCGGCGCAAAGGTGCCGGTGGTGAAGATCGGCCGCATGGCGGGGCAGTATGCCAAGCCGCGCTCGTCTGACACGGAAACCGTCGGCGATGTGTCGCTGCCGTCCTATCGCGGCGATATCATCAACGGCCCGGCTTTCACGTCGGAAGACCGTATTCCTGATCCGAAGCGGATGGAGACGGCTTACTTCCAGTCAGCCAGCGTCCTGAACCTGCTGCGTGCGTTCTCGCGCGGTGGTTACGCCAACCTGCACCGGGTCAACCGCTGGAATCTCGGTTTCGTCGAACGGTCTCCGTTGGCCGAGCGTTATCGCGCTCTGGCGGAACGCATCGACGAGACGCTGGAGTTCATGGCTGCGTGCGGCATCAACTCCACCACGGCGCCGCAGATCGACGAGACAGAGTTCTATACCTCGCACGAAGCGCTGCTGCTTCAGTATGAGCAGGCCTTTACCCGCGTCGATTCCACGTCCGGCGAGTGGTATGACTGCTCGGCTCACTTCCTGTGGATCGGGGATCGCACCCGTCAGCCTGAGGGCGCGCATGTCGAATTCCTGCGCGGTGTGCGTAACCCGATCGGCATTAAGGTCGGTCCGACGACGCAGATTGATGCGCTTGAGCAACTGCTTGAGATCCTCAATCCTGCTGACGAGGCCGGGCGTATCACCCTGATCTCCCGCATGGGCGCGACCAAGATTCAGGACCATCTGCCGGGTCTGGTGCAGGCGGTCAAAGGGCTCGGTCGCACCGTGACATGGATGTCCGATCCGATGCACGGCAACACCATTTCCACGGCCAGCAAGGTCAAGACACGCTCGTTCGAGGCCATTCTCACGGAAGTGCAGGGCTTCTTCGACATCCTGACTGCTGCGGGCGTGGTGCCGGGTGGCGTGCATATGGAGATGACCGGTCAGGACGTGACCGAGTGCGTCGGTGGCGCGCATCAGCTCACGGAGAACGATCTGGGCGCTCGTTATGAGACATTCTGCGATCCGCGTCTCAACGCGGAGCAGTCTCTCGAACTGGCGTTCCTGATTGCCGAGGAGTTGAATTCACGCGCCAGCACCCTGCGAAAGGGCGCTTAACCAGGATAAACCAGTGTTTATGACGGGAGATTATTCTCCCGTTGTAAGCTGCGCCCTGTCACTTTCTGAGCTTTCCTGCGACCCGTGACCTTGTGGTCGCGGAAGGTCTATGTCCAGAATAATACAGTGCATCTGGTCCTGATGCCTAGGAAAGGGCAGCTCGTGGTCTTGAAATCGTCTTCCGTACCTCCGAAAGAACCTCGTTCCGAGGTCTCTTCCGGGGTAAGCTCCTCGTTCTGCGTAACAGCGCTTGATGATGCGACGATCAAGGCTCGCACTGACAGTTATTTCAACCGCACCAAGGAAATCGTCTCGCGATTTGGCGATTGCGTGGTGACCTATGCCGTGTTTATTCGCCGGCCAGTCCTCTCCGCCACAGCGATGGTTGAAGACTGGCTGAAGAATATTGCCCGTGAGCGTGGCATCGAGATTCTGGTCGAGCCAGTTTTTACGGAAGGCGAGTGGGTCGGAGCAGGCGAACCACTACTCTATATTACGGGCTTCTTTTCCCATCTCACTGACCTTGAGACCCTGGTGCTCCAGAAGCTGGGCGCGTGCTGCGTTGCGGCGCATCGTGCCTATCAGATGGCGCTCTCTCTGCCCAAGGCGCAGTTTCTCGCCATGGAAGCCCGCCATTGTGCGGGCTACGAGATGCAGGAGCTGATGAGCTATGGCGCATCTGTCGGTAGCCGTGCTGCCCAAAAAGAAGGTGCGGTCGGTTTCATTGGCGGTGCGACCGATGCGACTGCCGCGTTTTTCGGACAGACGCACGGGTTCGGCACGATGCCGCATGCCCTGATTGGGTATGCCGGTTCCACGCTTCGGGCCGCCGAGATGTTTCACGAGGTCTATCCTGACACCGACCTGACCGTGCTGGTTGATTACTATGGGCGCGAGATCACGGACGGTCTCGCTGTCTGTCGTCACTTCAAGGAACTGGCGGAAGCGGGGCGGGTGGGCTTGCGTCTCGACACGCATGGCGGACGTTTTCTGGAAGGACTCGATCCTCAGGAGTCCTATGCCGTTCTGGATCGCTATGTTCCGGATGCTATCCGTCGTTATCGTTCGGAAGGGGAATTGCGTAACCTGATCGGGACCGGCGTTTCGGCGGCGGCTATCTGGCGGATGCGTGAAGTGCTGGATGAGGCAGGCTTCGAGAAAGTGAAGATTGTCGTGTCGTCCGGTTTCGGGGTGACAAAATGCGCCAGCATGGCTGACGCTAGCGCGCCGATCGATATCGTCGGGACCGGATCTTTTATCCCTAAGCTGTGGAATGAGACTTACGCCACAGCGGATATCGTGACGTATGACGGTGTGGAGAGCGTGAAGACAGGACGGGAGTTTCTATTGCCGTCATTCCGCCGGGCGGAAGAAAGGCAGCGCAAACGCCTGCATCCGGGCTGATCGCCTGTTTCCGAAAATTGCCGTTACCTTATAAGTTTATTGTGAATCACAGGAGTTGTTTCGTTCATGACTGAAGCCGAAGAAAATGGTGAAGACGCAACGGTATCGGCTCAGGAAACGGGGCCGGTTGTGCGTCTGCTCGACCTTTCCGGAGGCGCTGAGGATAATATCATCGAAGACATCAAGGGATTTCTTGATGCCGAGCATGCAAATGCGTTCGCGCGGGCCTATGTCCGCGACAGTATAGAAATCTGTCGTGTGCCGGGCGCTTCTGCGCGTGACACGCTTGAAGCGTGGTTTTCATTCGGTGAAAATGCGGAAGTGCTGGGAACCGAAGAACCTTGGATATCTTCAAGTGAGCTGAACGATTTCATCGACCGTCCGGCGACAGAAGAAGAACGCGACTGGCGTCTGCTTGATCCTCGCCGCTATGAATCGGAAGATGAGGACGAGTGATTTCTGAAGAGACGATTGAATGAAATCGTCTCTGGAAAATAATCACGATCTACAAAAATCTGTTTATCAGTAATGTGTTTGAGCATCGCCTTTTCCAAAAAGGCGATGTTCCCTGAAACTGTCTGAGAAAAACAAGCCCTTACTCAGCCCGGTGCCGAAAGCGGGTTCGGGTGCTCCAGAATATCCAGCACCGCAGCGCTTGTTTCCTCAATCGACCGTCTGGTGATGTCGATGATCGGCCAGCCATGGCGCGTGCAGAGGCGTTTCGCCCACAGCAGTTCATTTCTGACTTCTTCCGGATCAATATAGCTTGTTCGCGTCAGGGATGTTCCCCCGGCATGCTGCTTGGTGGGCACCATGCTGTTCAGTCGTGTCCGACGGATTTCAAGCAGGGCTTCCGGCGCAATCGTCAGGCCGATGACCGGCACGTCCAGCTCAAAGAGCTCTGGAGGGAGAGGAGTGTCAGGCACCAGAGGTACGTTGGCGGCCTTGATGCCCTTGTTGGCGAGGTAAAAGCATGTCGGCGTCTTGGAGGCGCGGGAGACACCCACCAGCACGACATCGGCGTCCTTGAGTTCTCGGGTCTGCTGACCGTCATCATGCTCGATGACGTAGTGCATGGCGTCGATACGGCGGAAGTAGTTCTCGTCCATGATGTACTGGCCGCCAGGTCCTCCGTCGACGGCTTGTGTCCCGGTTGCGCCTTCCAGAAAGGTCAGTGTGTTCTTCATGACATCAAGCAACTGGACACCAGTCCGTTTGCAGCCATCTTCCAGATCGTTCTGCAATCCTGCGTCGATAAGTGAGGAAAGAACAGGTCCCGGCTCGCTGGCGATACCGGCAATCACGCGGCGCAGCTGGGTTCGGCTGCGGACCAGATTCCAGTGGCGGAACTGGAGCTCCACATCCGGGAAATGCGGTGCGCAGGCCCTCGCCTGTGCGTCGAGGGTCTGCCCGGTGCCGCCGGAAACCAGATGAAGACAGATACTGCGTTTGGTCATGTTGAGAGCCTGTATTTTCAGAAAAGGTCTCCCGCTTTCATGAGGAAAAGCAGCCAGACCATTTCACGCGTCTTGAAGCGAGTTTTTGATTTCGTGCCGCAGAAACAAAAACGGGGCGCCCTTATGGGAGCGCCCCGTCGATGCTGATCTCAGATCAGACAGTCATCCCTCAAATCAGGATGACGCCTTTTCCTTTTTCATCGCCAGAGCCGCCTGAGCCGCGGCCAGACGAGCCACCGGCACGCGGAACGGGGAGCAGGAGACGTAATCCAGCCCAACGCTCTCGAAGAAAGCGATGGAGTCCGGATCACCACCATGTTCGCCGCATACGCCCAGCTTCAGGTTGGACTTGGTCTTGCGACCATTCTCCGCACCCATGCGCACCAGAGCACCGACGCCTTCACGATCGATCGAGACGAACGGGTCTTTCGGCAGAAGGCCGTGGTCGACGTAGTAAGGCAGGAACGAACCGGCATCGTCACGGGACAGGCCGAGTGTGGTCTGCGTCAGATCGTTGGTGCCGAACGAGAAGAAGTCCGCCACTTCTGCAATCTGATCCGCCGTGATCGCTGCGCGAGGCAGCTCGATCATGGTGCCGATGAGGTAATCAAGCGTCGTGCCCTGCTCCTTGAAGACAGCAGCCACTTCCGCTTCCGCTGCCTTGCGGGTCACCTCGAGTTCCGTCTTCATGCCCACAAGCGGGATCATGATTTCAGGAACAATGGCCTGTCCGGTCTCTTTCGAGACGGCGATAGCGGCCTCGATGATGGCGCGAACCTGCATCGCATAGATCTCGGGGTAGGTGATGCCGAGACGGCAGCCACGGTGACCGAGCATCGGGTTGGCTTCCGACAGAGCCGAGCGACGGGCGCGCAGGGAGTCAACAGACTGACCGAGGGCAGTTGCCACTTCCTCAAGCTCTGCTTCACCATGAGGAAGGAACTCGTGGAGCGGCGGATCGAGCAGACGGATTGTCACAGGTAGACCGCTCATGATGCGGAAAATCTGTGAGAAATCGTCACGCTGGAACGGCAGCAGCGCGTCAATTGCCTTTTTACGGGTCGCCGGATCGTCGGACATGATCATCTGACGGACGAAACCGATACGGTCCGGACCGAAGAACATGTGCTCCGTCCGGCTCAGACCGATGCCTTCGGCACCGAAGCGACGAGCCGTCTCGGCATCTTCCGGCGTCTCGGCGTTGGCACGAACGCGCAGGCGACGGACTTCATCAGCCCAGCCCATCAGGGTGCTGAAATCACCCGAGAGGGTCGGGGGAATAGTCGCAACCTTGCCGACATAGACAGCGCCCGTGCCACCATCGAGGGTGATCCAGTCGCCACCTTTCAGCGTGACATTGCCGACCGTCATGGTCTGCGCCTTGTAGTCGACGGTGATCCCACCGGCACCGGCTACGCAGACACGTCCCATGCCACGCGCCACGACGGCGGCGTGAGAGGTCATGCCACCACGGGTCGTAAGAACGCCACGGGCTGCGTGCATGCCATGCACATCTTCCGGTGAGGTTTCGATACGGACCAGAATGACATCTTCGCCCTTGGCGGCACGGTCTTCGACTTCTTCAGCCGTAAAGACGATTGCACCGGCTGCGGCGCCCGGAGAGGCCGGGAGACCACGGGAGAAAAGGTTCTTCTCGGCTTTCGGATCGAGCGTCGGGTGCAGAAGCTGGTCGAGCGAGCCGGGTGGGACGCGCTGGATGGCTTCTTCCTGCGTGATCAGGCCTTCCTGCGCCATGTCGATGGCGATCTTGAGAGCGGCTGCCGCCGTGCGCTTGCCGGACCGGGTCTGGAGCATGTAGAGCACGTTGCTCTGCACCGTGAACTCGATGTCCTGCATGTCGCGATAATGCTTCTCAAGGATGTCACGCACACGCATGAGCTCCTTGTAGGCTTCCGGCAGAACCTTCTCCATCGGAGACTGATCGGCTGTCGCACGGGCGGCGGACATGGGCTGCGGCGTGCGGATACCCGCGACAACGTCTTCGCCCTGCGCGTTGACCAGATATTCGCCGTAGAAGATGTTTTCGCCGGTGGACGGATCGCGGGTGAAGCACACGCCGGTCGCACAGTCATCGCCCATATTGCCGAAGACCATCGCCTGCACGTTGACGGCGGTGCCCCAGCTTGCCGGAATGTCATGCAGCTTGCGGTAGGTGTGGGCGCGCGGGTTCATCCACGAACCGAACACGGCGCTGATCGCGCCCCAGAGCTGCTCCTGCGGATCGTTCGGGAACGGCTTGCCGGTCTCTTTCTGAACGACGTCCTTGTAATCCTTGACGATCTCGCGCCAGTCGGAAGCCTTGATCGCCGTGTCGTCGGTGACGCCCAGACCGTGCTTGGCCTGCTCAAGCAGATCCTCGAAACGATGATGCGGCACGCCCATCACGACGGAACCATACATCTGGATGAAGCGGCGATAGCTGTCCCACGCGAAACGCTCGTCCTTGGAGGAAGCCGCCAGACCTTCAACCGTCTCGTCATTCAGACCGAGATTGAGAACGGTGTCCATCATGCCCGGCATGGAAACGCGGGCACCCGAGCGGACCGAAACCAGCAGCGGTGCAGTGGCGTCGCCAAAGACCAGACCAACCGATTTCTCAACGCGATGAAGGGCCGCCGCGACCTGCTCTGCAAGGTCTGCCGGGTAGGCATTACCGTTATCGTAGTATGCCGAGCATACTTCGGTTGTGATGGTAAAACCGGGAGGCACTGGCAGTCCGATGGAAGCCATCTCCGCCAGGTTGGCGCCTTTGCCACCAAGCAGATTGCGCATTCCGGCGCTGCCTTCATTAAGGCCGCCACCGAAGCTGTAAACCCATTTCGTCATGACCAACGCTCTCCGAGCGCGGTGATTCCGGCCATCTGTTCCTTCCCGGGAAAATCAGGCCTGAATACAGTCCGCGGGGAATTTATAGTTATTATTAAGTGCTCCGTTCCCGGGCGACAGCATCATGCCAGCTTGTAGCGGTTTCGGCAATTCGCTTTGCAACGAATATTGCCGGTGGACAGAGTCTGTTACAGAAATAAGGCAGAGATTTTTAAACTTCTGGTAATCCGGCCAGTTGTCGCCACCCCGTTTCATCGACTGTATCAATACCCAGTTCCTGCGCTTTACGGGCTTTTGAGCCAGCTTCCGCACCGAGCACGACAAGATCTGTCTTTTTTGAGACGCTGTCAGTGACTTTCGCTCCCAGACGCTCCGCCGTCGCCTTGGCCTCCGGACGTGTCATGGTCACAAGAGAGCCTGTAAAAACAATGACTTTTCCGGATAGCGCGCCGCCCGCCTCAACGATCTCATCCTCCACGGTCACGTAGGTCAGAAGATCATCCAGCGTCGTCTGGTTGTGAGGTTCGGCAAAGAAACTGACGATCTCGTCAGCAATGGCCGTGCCGATCCCGGTGATCTCGCCCAGTTCCTGACGTTCCTCGGAGCCGATGATCTGTGCCGCCTGCATCCGTTCGCGCAGATGCGTGAACGATCCGTAATGACGGGCCAGAAGTTTGGCGTTGTTTTCTCCCACGCGTCGGATGCCCAGCGCATAGATGAAACGGGGCAGGGAGATGGTTCGCCGAGTCTCAATGGCCTGACAAAGCTTCCGTGCCGAGGTCGCGCCCCAGCCTTCCCGTTTGGCAATTTCGTCTTCATGCGTCTCAAGGCGGAAAATGTCGCCCGGCGCTTTCACCATGCCGATGTCATGGAACTCGGTGATGCTTTTTTCGCCCAGACCATCAATGTCAAAGGCCATACGCGACACGAAGTGGATCAGACGCTCGACGACCTGCGCGGGACAGGTGAGGCCACCGGTGCAGCGGATGACCGCTTCGCCCGGAATCCGCTCCACGCTCGCACCGCAAGCCGGGCAGTGATCCGGCATGACGAACGGTGCATGTCGCTCATGGTTCTGTTCCGCGACGACTGCGACGATCTGGGGAATGACATCCCCGGCACGCTGAATCTGCACCAGATCGCCGACGCGGACATCCTTGCGCTCGATCTCATCCTGATTGTGCAATGTGGCGCGTGAGACGATCACTCCGCCGACATTGACGGGCTCAAGATGCGCCACGGGCGTCAGCGCGCCGGTGCGGCCAACCTGCACTTCAATGGCCAGAAGCCGGGTCACGGCCTGTTCAGCCGGGAACTTCCACGCCGTCGCCCAGCGCGGTGCCCGTCCAGCGAAACCGAGACGTTCCTGAAGCGCCAGATCGTCGATCTTGTAGACTACGCCGTCGATATCATAGGGCAACTCGGCCCGTTCCAGCGCGATCCTGTCGAAAAACGGCTCAGCCTCTGCAATACCTGCCAGCTTTGTGGAAAGCGGATTGACCGTGAAACCCCATGCGCGAAGCTGGTCGAGATAGGCGGAATGGGTCGCAGCGACTGGTCGGGACGAAAATCCCATCGCGTAAGCAAATAGGGAAAGCGGCCGACGGGCCGTCACCTTTGGATCAAGCTGGCGCAGGGAACCTGCTGCGGCGTTGCGCGGGTTGGCGAAAAGCTTGTCTCCCGCAGCCTCCTGCGCGGCATTGATGGCGAGAAATTCTTTCTTCCCCAGAAAGACTTCGCCGCGGATTTCGATCAGATCCGGCGCTTCACCCCTCAGACGGAGAGGGATGCTTTTCAGCGTCTTCAGATTGGCGGTGACGTCTTCACCTTCCGTGCCGTCGCCGCGTGTGGTGCCGCGTGCGAACCGACCGTTTTCGTAGGTCAGACTGATGGAGACGCCGTCGATCTTGGGTTCGCCGACAAAGGCGAGGGCAGCGGCCTGCACCTCATCAAGGCCCAGAAACCGCACGGCGCGTTTTACGAAGTCCTCGAAGTCGGCGCGGTCGAACACGTTGTCCAGTGACAGCATCGGCGCGAGGTGACGGTGTTTCTTGAAAGCGCTACTCGGAGCCGCACCCACCTGAAAGCGGGGGCTGTCCATACGTATCAGGGCAGGGAAGCGAATTTCGATTTCTTCATTGCGGCGGCGCAAGGCATCGAATTCCGCGTCCGAGACTTCTGGCGCGTCCTTGGCGTGATAGGCCTCGTTCAGACGGGCGATCAGAGCTGCCAGACGTTCCAGCTCGTGTTCGGCCTGTGCACTATCGAGCTGATCGACGGGAATATGCGCCGTGTCCATCACCGCTTCTCCAGAAGGCTTTCCGCGGCGGCGCGCGCGGCATCTGTTATGACGTCACCCGCCAGCATCCGGGCGATTTCCTCGCGTCTTTCCACGTCCGGAAGCGGAGCAGCGCTGGTCTGGGTCTGTCCGTTCCGTACCAGCTTGCCGATCCGCAGATGGTGGTCAGCCGCCGCCGCGACCTGCGGCGAGTGTGTGACGGTCAGGATCTGCATGTCTCGCGCCAGCCGGTGCAGGCGCTCGCCAATGGCCGCCGCCGTCGCGCCGCCCACGCCCGAGTCGATTTCGTCAAACACCAGCGTGCCGATGGAAGACCGGCCTGCCAGCACCAGACGGATGGCCAGCATCAGACGCGACAGTTCACCGCCAGACGCGACCTTGCCCAGTGGTCCGGGCGGCTGGCCGGGATTGGCGGCCAGCAGGAAAGTCGCCTGTTCCAGTCCGTGAGCGCTCCACTGTTCTTCGGCAAGGGGCGTTAGTTCCACCACAAAACGGGCGCGCTCAAGTTTCAGCGGCTTGAGTTCCGCCATGACGGCGGCCTCAATCTTCCGGGCAGCCTTGACGCGCTGGGCGGACAGATCTTCGGCGGCGGCAATAAAGGCTGCTTTCGCCGCTGCTGTCGCGGCTTCCAGTTCGACAAGGCGGGCGGTGCCTGTTTCAAGAGCGTTGAGTCGTTCCGTCAGCCGCTTGAGCAGGTCCGGCAGATCGGAGACCGACGTTTCAAACTTGCGGGCCGCCGCACGCAACGCAAACAGGCGTTCCTCGACCTGTTCCAGCAGACGGGGATCGGCGTCCTGATCGGCGGCCAGTCGGGTCAGCATGCTTTCCGCTTCGGAGAGCGCGACTTCAGCGGCGTCGAGCGCCTTGAGGGCTTCCTGCGCACCGGCCTGCTGCTGCTCGAATTCCGTATCCGGTTCATCGGTTTCCCGTCCGGGAGCGGGCAGGAGTCTGTGCAGGGCGCGACTGGCGGCGCGGAGAGCGGCGGCTGGACCGGAGTTGCGCCTGTCCCGAGGTGTCAGTTCCGCAAGAGCCGCCGCGACGGCCTCGCTGCGCCGTTCATTACGCTGGAGCGCCTGACGCTGCGCGGCGAGTTCGTTTTCCTCATCAGGCTGAGGGGCGAGGGAGGACAGTTCATCAATCGTGTGCCGCAGCCACTCTTCTTCCCGTGCGGCGGTCTCGATTTCCCTCTGTGCTGCTTCCAGAGTTTCTCGTGCCTCACGCCAGGTTCTATGGCAGGCGGCGACCTTGCGTCGTGTAGCGGCGGGGACGCCAAATGCATCGAGCAGATCACGGTGCGTCGTGGGGTCGGCAAGCCCCATCTGTTCGTGCTGTCCCTGAATTTCTACCAGCATTCCGGCCACACGGCGCAGCAGACCGATACCAATGGGCTGATCATTGACCCATGCGCGGGACCGTCCGTCGGCGCTCAGGATACGGCGCAGAATCAGGGATTCATCGCTCTCGGCGGGAACGCCCTGTTCCGAGAGAATGTTGCGCACGGGATGGTCCGCAGGCACCTCGAAGCTGGCTGTGACACGTGCTTCGCGGGCTCCCGCCCGGATCAGGCGTGCATTGGCGCGTTCTCCAAGGGCCAGTCCCAGACTGTCGAGCAGAATGGATTTTCCCGCACCAGTTTCACCTGTGAGTGCTGTGAGTCCGGGATGGAAAGACAGATCCAGCGCTTCGATGAGAACGACGTCGCGTATGGAAAGAAAGTTCAGCATTACGAAAGTCCGCTCCGACCTGTCTCCGCATGGAAGCTGGTGATGTAGCGGAGCCTGAGGGAGGAAATACGTGAATGTACGCCTGCCTGCCAGTCGGTGAAGGCCCGCATTTCAATGACAGGCACTGTTCACCTCAGTGATCCACATGCGGACTCAGCGGGCTGAGCCGCGTGCTCCTCTTTCGGAAGCGGGAACACCTGTGCGGGCAAGATTGCTTGTCAGCTCCGAGCCGTTGCCACCGTCATTGAGCTGGCTTGCCGATACGGGAGCGACAGGAGCCTTTGACAGGGAAGGCGGCGCGTCAGCACGTCCCTCGCCATGACTTGCGGACTGGGCGGGGCTCTGCGTCGGCATCGCCGGTGCCGAGATCAGCTTCCCCGGAGCCGGGGTCTTGCTTGAGAGAAGATGGTAGCTTTTCAGATCGCTATAGGCGTAGCGATACCACTTGCTGTCAGGATAGTTGTAGGCCAGAACGCCGCCGGTCCGACGTGCTTCATCCGTCAGGCCGAGGTCAAGATAGACTTCGACAAGGCGCTGGAGAGCTTCCGGCACATGGTTAGTGGTCTGGAAGTCCTGCACAACGCGCTGGTAACGACCAAGTGCCGCCTGATAGGCGCGCTGTTCCTGATAATAGCGACCGACAAGCATTTCCTTGCCCGCGAGATGATCGCGGCAGAGGTCGATCTTCAGTTGGGCGTCACGCGCATATTTTGTCTGAGGGAAGCGGGCGATGACGTCCTGCAGACGCGACATGGCTTCCGCCGTCATCTGCTGATCACGTGCAACATCGCCGATCTGCTCATAATAGCAGAGAGCCAGCAGATAGAAGGCATAGGCGGCGTCGGAGCTGGTCGGGTGCAGTTCGATAAAGCGATCAAGCTGCTGCGCGGCGTCCGGGTATTTGTTCTGGAGATAATAGGCATAGCCCGCCATCAGCTGCGAATTGGCGGTGTAGCCGGAATAGGGATAGTTCTGCTGGAGCGTTTCGAACTGTTTTGTTGCAGACAGATAACGCTGGGTGCGCAGGGCGTCGATGCCGTTGTTATAAAGCTCGTCTGCCGAGGACACTGTGGGGGCGGGTTTCTCGGCTGGCGATGTCTTGAACATCGAGCAGCTTGTCAGAAACAGGAGTGTTCCGCAGGCAGCTGCCGAAGCCAGACGCGACGTCACTCTGGGGGGGATGCGCGAGGTTGGCTGCGGCACGTATCAACTCACTGTCTGCGTGTATAATTATTGGCCGATTATAGCACGGAATACAGCGACGGAAAGGTGTTCAGTCCGTTCTGCGTGCTACATTGTTTGTACCGTTGTCCATCAGCAGGAACGGACGGACTTTCAGGCCGCCTGAAGCGATGCTGAAGCCTCTTTTCCGGTGCCTTTGACCTCGCGCCATGCGTTCCTGTCGGCAAAAAGCGCACGCAACAGCTGGTTGTTGAGATTGTGCCCGGATTTATAGCCCGTGAAGCTGCCGCGAATATGCGCGCCGGCAAGGAAAAGATCCCCCACGGCATCCAGCATCTTGTGGCGGACAAATTCGTCCTTCACCCGCAGGCCGGTCGGGTTCAGGATCTTGTCCTCATCGACGACGACCGCATTATCCAGTGAGCCGCCAAGCGCAAGACCTGCGGCCTGAAGAGCCGCAATTTCACGATGATTGGTGAAAGTGCGGGAGAACGCCAGTTCCGAACGGAACGATGCTTCCGTGAAGGTCAGATCCAGTGTCTGCCGACCGATGGCGGAGGCTGGAAAGTCGATTGTCATCGACAGCGGCATATCCGTCGCCGTTGAAGGGTACAGTTCGGTGAAAGCGTCTCCATCTTCCACGCGAATGGTCTTCAGAATCTCGATTTCACGACGTGGCGTCTCAAGCTGCGTGCGTCCGGCGCAATCAATGAGGAAGAGGAAGTCGGCGGAAGAACCGTCCAGAACCGGCACTTCCGGCCCATCCAGAAAGATGCGGGCATTATGGATGCCGTTGCCCGAGAGAGCCGACATCAGATGCTCAATGGTGGCCACACGGTTTCGCTTGTCGGACAGATCCCCGATGACCGTGCTCAGTCTTGTATCAATGACATGGTCATAAAGTGCGGGAATGGAGGCTGCGCCGGGAATATCCGTCCGCTGGAAAATAATGCCCGTATCAGCAGGAGCCGGTTCTATCCGTAGAGTGATCGTGCGCCCTGTATGCAGGCCGGTGCCCACACATTTTATGGGAGAACGAAGAGTATTCTGGCGCACTGCTACGACCGCTTTTGATAGTTTTGAATAGATGCTGAAAGTGGGTGTGGCGGATGAAAAGACCTCATCATCCCTCTCGAGCAGCGCGACGGGATCGGGACTGAAGCTTTCCATTGACATATCTCTCGGTCTGACTGGGGTTCTTGGAACCTGTATTTTGAAGCTTACAATACGCGGGAGGCATAATGGTTCCAGTCAATGTTTATTGCGTCGTATTACCGGGAGAAAAAAGATCTTCACCACGGACCGGTAGATCGTTTCGGAAGCCAATAAAGAGACTTTTTCAGTAAAAAAAAGGGGCCGTTAAGCCCCGATTTTCTGAAATGTCAGAGTTTTACGCAGATCTGTCAGGACGGACGGCGCATGAAGGCCGGAATGTCCAGACCATCATCACCCTGAGCAGGACGCACGGTCGGGCCTTCCTGCTGTTCGTTACGCTGGGCCGGCGTAACCTGCGGAGCCGGCTCCTGTCGTGTTTCGCGAGGCTCGGCAGCAGGGCGACGCAGCACGCCGGTCATGAGACCGAACAGGCTGCTGCGCGCCGGTGCTGGCTCAGGAGCGCGGGGAGCCGGAGCCGGTGAGCGCGTGTTGCTGGTGAACAACCCATCCCGTGGCGAAGCAGCCCGAGGCGTTGCGTTGGACGGTGCTGATTGTCCCGGAGCTGGCTGCTGATTGAAGTTCGGTGTCTGGCGCTGAGGCTGTCCGGCGGCGACTCCATTTGGATGACCGGCAGGCGGTGCATTACGGGCTGCCTGCATGCCACCACCGAACATTGGCGGCTGACCGCCTGCCTGCGGAGCATTCTGGGCAGCGTTGGCAGCAGCCTGTTCTTCCTGTTGCTGAGCGGCAGCGGCCTGTTCCTCGGCCTTCTGCTGCGCCTTGGAGGAAGGCATGTCGATGCCTGTGGCCACGACGGAAACACGGATCTTGCCATCCAGATCAGGATCAATCGCGGAACCGAAGATGATGTTGGCGTCTTCGGCCACTTCCTCGCGGATGCGGTTGGCTGCCTGATCGACCTCGAACAGCGTCAGATCATCACCGCCGGTGATGTTGATCAGCAGTCCACGGGCACCTGCCATTGAGGTGTCTTCGAGCAGCGGGTTCGAAATCGCGGCTTCCGCGGCAAGACGGGCGCGGTCTTCACCCTCGGCCTCGCCAGTACCCATCATAGCCTTGCCCATTTCCGCCATGACAGTGCGGATATCGGCAAAGTCGAGGTTCACGAGGCCCGGAGCCACCATCAGATCGGTCACGCCACGCACGCCCATATAAAGGACGTTGTCGGCCATCTTGAACGCATCCTTGTAGGTGGTGCGTTCATTCGCCATGCGGAAAAGATTCTGGTTGGGAATGACGATCAGCGTGTCGACATACTGCTGAAGCTCGGCGATGCCCTCTTCCGCAGCCTTCGCACGGCGCGGTCCCTCGAAGCTGAACGGCTTTGTCACCACGCCAACGGTCAGAATGCCACGCTCACGCGCCATCCGCGCCACGATCGGCGCCGCACCCGTGCCTGTGCCGCCACCCATGCCAGCCGTCACGAAGACCATGTGCGAGCCTTCAAGATGACGGGAAAGTTCGTCCGCCGCTTCTTCCGCCGCTGCCCGTCCAATCTCCGGCTTTGCACCCGCGCCCAGTCCCTGCGTCAGATGCGGACCAAGCTGAATGCGGCGATCTGCACGGCTGCTTGAGAGCTGCTGGGCATCCGTATTGGCCACCACGAATTCCACGCCTTTCAGATCGGCGAGAATCATGTTGTCCACGGCATTCGTGCCACCACCCCCCACACCGATGACCGTGATCTTCGGTGAGAAATCTGCATGGTGCTGCGGGGGAACGGTGAGGTTCAGAGTCATTTACACTTCCTTGGACGGGACCGGCGCTGGTGAGCCGCCATACTACATCGCGCGACTCGATGGGTGAATCAAAACTTATCCAACACTATAAACATATCGATGACAGCATGTCAGACGCGATCCCGGATGAAAGAGACCAAGCGGTTTAAAAAACCTGTCGGACGTTCTTCGCTGAACTCGATATCGCCAAAAGGGCGCTCCGCCGAGGCCGCCCAGGTCAGCAGACCCACGGTGGTGGAGAAGCTTGCAGTGGTGCAGGCGTCAGGCAGACCGATGACATTATGCGGACGACCGAGCCGGACGTGACGGTTCAGAATTCGTGCCGCGACGGAGCCAACACCGTCCAGCAGCGAGCCTCCGCCGGAGAGGATCACACGCCCGCCAGCCAGATGCCCCAGCCCGGCATTGTCGAGACGATCCCGGACCAGTTCGAAGGTTTCCTCGATTCTGGGGCGGATGATATCGCCCAGCGCCGCACGGGGAATCGCCTCGAACATCGGCATGTCCGCGCCCTGTCGCTCGATGCGGATGGTGACGCCGTCATTATCGGCTGAAAGATCAGCATGTCCGTGCATCGTCTTTAGACGCTCGGCGTTGTCCGTGGACGTTCCCAGACCGCGGGCGATATCGCGGGTGACATGCTCTCCGCCGATTCCGATCTGGGCGGTGTGCAGCAGCTGACCTTCTGCAAAAACGGCAAGAGACGTGGTGCCGCCACCCATCTCGATCACGGTGGTGCCCACCATACGCTGATCTGCGTTGGTGACCGCCAGACCGGCAGCCAGAGGGGCGGATACCAGAGCGTCAAGCTTCAGTTCCGCCCGTCCCAGCAGCGCATCCAGAGTCCGAAGCGCCGTCGAGGAGGCGTCGATCACATGCAGGCGGGCGCGAAGTTGCTCGCACAGATGCCCGCGTGGGTCGGTCACGCCGTCCGTCTCATCAACCGCAAAATCCAGCGGCAGAGTATGGATGACGGCGCGGCCTTCCGACTGCGCTTTCATCCGGCCTTCCGTGACAATTCGACGAATATCGTTGTCCGTGATTTCACGGCCGCCAATCGGCCAGTGAACATTGAACAGAAGGCTTTCCGGATGACCACAGGACAGGTTGACCACAACCTTGCCCAATGAACGCTCGGCTTCGCGTTCGGCATTGCCGACCACATGCCGGATGATGGCCTCGGCCGCTTTCAGATCGACAATCGCGCCGTTTTTGACGCCATTGGAGCGCAGCCAGCCATGACCCAGAACCCGCAATTTTCCGTTGGGTTCGCCCTTGCCGATCAGGCAGGTAATCTTTGTCGAGCCAATATCCAGAACACCGACCAGTCCACTGCGCCATGCACGCTGTTCCGGCTTGCCTTCAGCGAGGTTGAGCAGGCTGCCAGACGAATCCTGCGAGTCCGCGTGGTCATGTTCCCGGGGGCGCGATGCTTTTCTGGGAATCAGGGATTTGGAGGAGAGTCCGGAAACGATCAGATCGTTCATGCTGGAAGAGCTCCTCCGTTATTGTGGGCATGTTCGTTATCATCGTGGAAGGATGAAGGGCGTCTGTCACCCTCATCCGTGCGTTTCGGCTTTTTCGCAGGTGCAACCTTGGGAGTCGCCTCATCGTGAGCGACGGGAGCCTGAGACTGGCTATTGGATTTTGCCGTGTGGTCCTGATCTTCCGAGGCAGCAGCATCGCTCGCAGCCGGAGCCGGACGCTCCCGGATGGTCAGGCGGTCCGGCAGGCGCAGGTCGATGATTTCGACCGGACGATCCAGCAGGTCAAACCGTTTCTGAAGTTCTTCCAGTCGGGTCAGCGCCTGCGGTTCTGCCGCTTCAGGCAGATAGACCGAGGTTCCGTCTTTCAGCGTCAACGTCCAGCGCCGCATGTTGATCAGGGTAGCGGCTGTCATGTGGGCTTTTACATCCGGTGTTTTCGCCAGAGCATCCAGAAGCTCGGCCGCCGCATGATCAGCCCCTTCTCCAACAACAAGAGGGAGCTGCATGAACGCCTGAGCGTCCCTGCTGGTCATGCCCTTGTCCGGAACCGGGTTGCCGTCCCGGTCGATAGGCACGAACTGACCCTTGTGCTGCCAGATGGCGAAAGGGGGGCGTTCCGTGAGATGCACCACGATCAGTCCGGAGAATCGCCGCCCTACCGTAGCGTTCTCGACAAAGGGTAGATCGTTCAGGCGCTCACGGGCCGCCTTGACATCGAAGCCGAGCATCGGGTCACCGACCGACACGCCGAGCGCTTCATGGATGGCGTTCTGACTGGTGAGATTCGCTCCCTCGACCCGGATTTCCGTCACCTTGAGAGGAATTTCCGCCTCAATCTTCGCCTTGAGCGGACCAACAAGTCCCTGTGTTCCGTGCATGGACAGAAACACCCACGCTCCCACACCCAGCACGCCTGTAATGGCCAGAAACTTCAGCTTTCCCTTGTGACGGCGCAGAAAAAGGGCGACCGCCGACGGTCGATCCGCCTTGTTCGTGTGGCGGAAACGATCGCCGCTTCCTGCTTCGCGGCGTTCCGGAGAAGGCGAAGACGGTCGCTTCATCGGCGCGTGGCGTCCGCCCGACGGAGGGCGTCCTGCACCAGAAGGTCACAGAGTTCGGAATAGGAAATACCGCAATAGGCCGCCTGTTCCGGCAGAAGCGATGTTGGCGTCATGCCCGGCTGCGTATTGACTTCCAGCAGTACGATCTGTCCGTGTCCGTCACCTTTGGTGTCGTCATAACGGAAGTCGGAACGAGAGGCTCCAGAGCAGCCAAGAGCCTTGTGCGCAGCGACCGCCAGTTCGCAGGCGCGGGCGAAATCGTCCGGATGAATCTCGGCAGGCAGTGTGTGACGACTGCCGCCTGCACCATATTTGGCGGCATAGTCGTAGAAGTCATGACCGGACCCGGCGTTGGGTGTGATGTCGGTCACGGTCAGGGCGCGAGGACCGTCCGGCCCATCATCAAGGACGCCGACCGTGATTTCGCGACCGGGAATATACTGCTCCACCAGCGCCACTGGGCCGTAACGCCATTCTTCGACAACCTGCGCACGCTGGTTGGTGTTGCGCACGATGGAAACGCCGACAGACGAGCCTTCATCAAGTGGCTTCACCACGTAGGGCAGGGGGAGCGGGTCTTTCTCAGCCAGTTCATTGATTGAGACGACGCGCCCTTCGGCAACGGGAAGATCGGCCGTCATGAAAATCTGTCGGGACGCTTCCTTGTCCATGGCGTTGGCGGAAGCACGGAGACCGGAATGCGTGTAGGGCAAACCGAGCCATTCCAGCACGCCCTGAATGGCCCCATCCTCGCCAAAACGACCATGCAGCGCGTTGAAAACGGCAACAGGCTTCTGTGCCGCCAGACCGGCAACAACCGCCGCCAGATCACGGGTAACATCCAGACCCTGTGCGTCGTAACCAGCTTCCTTCAGAGCCGCGACCACGCCTTTGCCGGAGGACAGACTGACCTCGCGTTCTGCCGAGGCACCCCCCATCAGAACCGTAATCCGTCCCTTGTTCTGCTGTGGCGCGCTCATGCCGCATCTCCCTTTGTTTCAGAGGCTTTCAGCCCGATGCGCTTGATCTCCCACTGAAGATTGACGCCTGATTTCTCCAGCACACGCTTGCGGACTTCTTCGCCCAGCGCTTCCAGATCCGCCGCTGTCGCATCGCCGGTATTGAGCATGAAGTTGCAGTGCTTCTCGCTGATCTGCGCTCCGCCGATGGTCAGACCACGGCAACCCGCCCTGTCGACAAGCTGCCAGGCCTTCTTGTCACTGATATCGGGCGACGGGTTACGGAACGTGGAGCCGCCGGTTCGTGCCCGTACCGGCTGCGAACCTTCACGCGCGGCACGGATTTCCGCGATGCGGCCAGAGACGATGCTCTGTTCCGTCGGTTCGCCACGCAGACGCGCCCGCACCACCACAGCACCGTCCGGCAGGGCGGAGCGGCGATAGCCAAACCGTAACGCGGAGGCTTCAAGATGCAGTAGCGTACCGTCGCGGGAAACAATCTCGGCCCAGTCAAGCACCGTCGCCATGTCGGACCCATAGGCTCCGGCGTTCATGCGAACGGCACCGCCGATGGAGCCGGGGATGCCAGCCAGAAATTCAAGGCCGCCAAGACCCTTGCTGGCGGACGTCTCGGCCACCGTCGCATCAAGCGCTGCGCCACCTACAATCAGGCCGTTTCCGTCAACCTCGATGCCGGAAAAAGCACCGCCCAGACGGATCACCAGACCGGGAATGCCGCCATCACGAATGATGACATTCGAGCAGGCTCCAAGCGTCGTCACCGGGATTTCCGGTGAAAGACGCTGCATGGCTGTGACAAGGTCATCCGTGTCAGCGGGCTGGAACAGACATTCAGCCGGGCCACCAACGCGGAACCAGCTTCGTGCGCCCAGAGGCTGATTGACGGACACGCGTCCCCGCACATCGCCAAGCGAAGCGGCGATAACGTCGCCAGCCGTCAGGTGCGAAGAGGCGGGGGCGTTGGTCATGCCGCGCCTTTCTGCTTCGCCTGAAGCGCCAGAAGTTCGCTCGGCAGCGCATGTGCCCAGTTGGTGATGGTGCCTGCGCCGAGGCAGACGACATAATCGCCCGGCTTGGCCATGGCGTTGATCATCTCCGCCAGATGCGCCGGGTCGGTCAGCGGCACAACCGAGCGATGACCACGCTCACGCAGGCCCTCGACCAGTCTGTCGCGGTTGAAGCCTTCAATGGGATCTTCACCGGCGGCATAAACATCAGACACAATGACCGTGTCAGCGTCGTTCATACAGGTGCAGAAATCGTTGAACAGCATCTGCATGCGGGAATAGCGGTGCGGCTGCATCACGGCGATGACCTGACGCGCTCCAGCCTGACGGGCGGCCTTCAGCACGGCGGCGATCTCGACCGGGTGATGACCGTAATCGTCAATCACGGTGATGCCGTTCGCTTCGCCACAACGGGTGAAGCGGCGCTTCACACCACGGAAAGACGCCAGACCCGAACGGATGGTGGCGTCGTCGATATCCATCTCGGTCGCGACGGCAATGGCGGCGAGAGCGTTCTGCACGTTGTGGTTGCCGAGCATCGGCAGACGGAACGGACCGGCCTTGCGGGTGCGGCGACGGGTGCGATCGGTGATCTGCACTTCAAAGGTCGCGCCGAGCTTGTCGGTGATGACTTTCTCGGCCCGCACATCAGCCTGCGGCGAGAAGCCGTAGGTGACGACGCGATGGTCCGAAAGACGCGGGATCATCTGCTGAACGGCTGGATGGTCGATGCAGAGAACGGCAAAACCGTAGAACGGCACGTTGGAGACGAACTGGTCATAGCCCGCTTCCATCGCTTCCGCTGACCCCCAGTGGTCGAGATGCTCCGGGTCCATGTTGGTGACGACGGAAATCACGGAAGGCAGACGCAGGAACGAGCCGTCACTTTCGTCGGCTTCCACCACCATCCACTCGCCCTTGCCCATGCGGGTGTTGGTGCCGTAGGCCTCGATGATGCCGCCATTGATAACAGTCGGGTCGAGCTTGGACGCTTCCAGAACAGCGGCGATCAGGCTGGTCGTGGTCGTCTTGCCGTGAGTGCCGCCGACGGCGACGGACCAGCGCAGACGCATCAGTTCGGCGAGCATTTCCGCACGGCGCACAACCGGGATCAGGCGCGAACGGGCGGCGACCACTTCCGGATTGTCGCGCTTGACGGCTGTGGAAATCACCACAACCTGCGCCTGTCCGAGATTGGCGGCGTCATGGCCGATGGTGACTGAAATGCCGAGAGCCCGAAGACGCTGGACGTTCGCGCCATCGTTCATGTCCGAGCCCTGCACCTTGTAGCCCAGCATATGGAGCACTTCGGCGATGCCAGACATGCCGATGCCGCCGATACCGACGAAATGAATGGTACCGATTGTCAGCGGCAGGGCTCTCATGGCTTGGACTCCACAGTCGTGGCAGCGTGTCCCGAAGATGGCTGGGAAGACGCAGGGGAAGGGGGAATTGGCGAGGAATAGCGTCCACCGGACCCGTGATGCAAGGTCGTCTCGACCAGATCGGCCAGACGTTCCGCCGCATCCGGACGGCCCAGCTTTGCGGCGGCGGAAGCGGCGGCAGTGAGAATGCCCGTGTCGGTCAGCATCATGGTCAGCAGAGGCGTCAGGGCGTCCACGGTGAAGGTTGGCTGCCGGAAGAGCCAGGCTGCGCCAACGCCTTCAAGGGCTTGGGCGTTGGCGGTCTGTTCGTCACTCGCGGCGACCGGCAGCGGCACGAGAATGGAGGGACGACCGGCCACTTCCAGTTCCGCCACCGATGAACCGCCTGCGCGACCGATCACCAGATGCGCCTGCTGCATGAGTTCAGCCACATTCGGGAAGAAAGGGGCCAAGGTGGCGGCGATGCCATAGGATTCATAGGCCGTCCGAACCCGCTCGAGATCCTCGGCACGCACCTGCTGCGTGATCTGCAGGCGCTCACGAATGGCGAGCGGCAGGGCCGCCAGAGCGCCGGGAACGATATCGGAAAAGATCCGAGCCCCCAGCGAGCCGCCCCAGATCAGCAGATGAATGAGATCGCCCGGCGGTGTGTAGCCTTCGCCTGCAAGAGCGGCGATGGCGGGACGCACGGGCATGCCGGTCAGCGCGACGTGAGCGCCGGAAGGCAGCCCTTTGACTTCACTGAAAGACGTGCCGATCCCGTCCGCGAAGCGGGCAAGGAAGGCGTTGGCCTTGCCCAGAACGGCGTTGCCTTCATGCAGGATGATCTTCGGGCGCGATGAGCCGGGCAGAAGACGCGCACCGAGCAGAGGCGGGACGGAAGGATAACCACCAAACCCGACCACGGCAGCCGGGCGCAGTTTCGCCATGATACTGCGGGCTTCCTTTGCGCCACGCAGAAGGGCGAGACCACCTTTAAGCGCGCGGATCGGGCCGCGCCCTGCGACGCCCGCGCCCGGCAGGATGAACTGATCCGCCGTGGCGAAAACGCCGGAGGTGCGTTTACCCGCCCGCGCATCCGTCATCAGGGCGACACGGTAGCCGCGCCCGACCAGCACATCGGCGAGCGCCTCGGCGGGGAAAAAATGACCGCCAGTGCCGCCTGCCGCAATGACAATGGGACCGGTCGGGGAGAGGTTCGCCTGCGTGTTCATGTCGCTGTTTTCCATGTGCCCCGAGTGGTTTCCGTCAGTGAGCGGCTGAGCCTGCTTTGTCCCACACGCTGCCGCGTCAGCGCGAGCACCATGCCGATGGCCAGCGAGATCGAGAGCGCCGAAGAGCCGCCATAGGAAATGAACGGCAGCGTCATGCCCTTGGTCGGGATGAGATGCAGGGTGGAAGCCATGTTGACGAAGGCCTGCAACCCGAAGCCGGTGACAAGACCCGCCGTCGCCATGATCAGAAACGGATCGTCGTCCCGCAGCAGTCTCAGAAGCGCACGGATGACGATGGTCGCAAACACCGCGATGATGAACAGGCAGATCAGCAGACCGTATTCCTCACCCGCCACGGCGAACACGAAGTCGGCGTGGGCGTCAGGCAGCAGATCCTTCACACGACCTTCACCCGGTCCACGTCCAAGCAGGCCGCCATTACCGAAAGCGCGCAGGGCGGTGTCGATCTGGTAATGGTCGCCTACATCCGGGTGCAGGAAGCGCTCCACGCGGGAATGCACATGCGGGAACAGGAAGAAGGCCGCGATACCGGCCGCGATCATGATGCCGACACCGCCTGCGACCAGAATCAGGTTCAGCCCGTCCACAAAAAGCTGGGCCAGAAAGACGGCGGAGACAACGGTGAGCATCCCGATATCCGGCTGGGATTTCAGCAGGATCAGGATGACCGCGTAACAGGCGAGAGCCAGCAGCATCCCCGGAAAACGTCGGACTTCATGTCGTTTGGCGAG
Source organism: Acetobacter sp. UBA5411 (assembly GCF_002409645.1). Classification (GTDB taxonomy): domain Bacteria; phylum Pseudomonadota; class Alphaproteobacteria; order Acetobacterales; family Acetobacteraceae; genus Acetobacter. Next base: position 1,286 of record NZ_DHNR01000010.1, on the reverse strand, counting down.
GAGCCATGCCGTCATCACGGCGAAGCACGGCTTGAGAAATTCTGATGGCTGCACGGACATCATCGGCAGCGCGATCCAGCGACGCGCGCCCTTGATCTCGATACCATGCACCAGCGTCATCGCCGTTGCAGCGATGGCGATCGCGCCGCCGATAAAGCCGAGCCGGATCACGCCCTTTCGGGAGAGCATCGACACAGCGATGGTCACGCATCCGGCAAGTGTGAGGAAGAAGACCTGCTTGAAGATGAACATGTTGCGCGATGCGCCGATACGCACAGCAACCGCAGGACTGGCGGCGAGCATCAGGATATAGCCGAAGCCGATCAGGATCCCCACGCAGGCCAGCGTCACATGGTCGACGCTGCGCCACCAGCGCCCGAGCGCAGAGTTGTCGATGCGGGAAAACCGGGCCATCAGGCGTGATCCTTCAGCGCGTGCACCAGTTCGGCAAAGCGGAGGCCGCGTGCCTCGAATCCCGGGAACTGGTCAAAACTGGCGCAGGCAGGGGAGAGCAGCACGACCTCGGCATCTTCCGTCTCGGCGACCTGACGTGCGGCGGGAACAGCATGCTCCAGATCGCCCACAATCTCGTAAGGCACCTTATGCGCGGCCAACGTTTCCGCCAGTATTGGCGCATCCTTCCCGATCAGGAAGGTTTTGGTGATCCGAGGGAAATACGGAACGAGATCGGCAATGCCGCCAGCCTTGGCCACACCACCCGCGATCCAGACGATCCTGCTGTAGCAGCCAAGCGCACGGGACGCTGCGTCGGCATTGGTCGCCTTGCTGTCATCGACATAGGCCACGCCGTTGATGTCCGCGACATGCTTCTGACGATGCGCCAGTCCGGCGAAATCTCCGATCCCGCTGGCCAGACTGCTGGAAGCGACACCGAGACGCAGCGCCATGGCGAGCGCCGCGCAGGCATTTTCGGCGTTGTGTGTGCCGGGTAATGTCTTGCCGGGCCGGGCGATGACCATGCCGTGGCTGACGACAGCGCCTTCATGTAGATGAAAATCAGCCGTCTCGTCATCCTGTCCCGAAATGGTCTCAACGGGAATATCCCGCGCTTTCACGCTGGCGGCGATATCCCGGCACCACGTATCACCGTTGCCGATGACGGCCAGATCGGAGCCGGTCATCCGGTCGAAGATATGGGTCTTGGCGGCGGCATAGCCTGCCATGTCGCCATGCCGGTCGAGATGATCCGGGGTCAGGTTCAGCAGGCAGGCCGTGTCGAAATGCAGCGTCGCCAGCCGCTCGAGCATGTAGGACGACATTTCCAG
>NZ_DHNR01000009.1:122980-123230 GCF_002409645.1 Acetobacter sp. UBA5411 | reverse complement strand
CACGACCGATCTTGATTGTTCCCATCTTCTTGTTCCCGAAGGTCATGTAAACCTGACGGAAATCGATGCCGGGCGTTCCAAGTGCGACCGGGCTACCACCGGAGTTGGCGTTCATGGCCCCCGGTTTGTTGTTGTCGAGCCCCGGATACATGCCAAACACCGCCGCCATGTCGATGCCATCCTGCGTGGTGGTGATCTTGGTGATCAGAGCCGCAGGAAGATAACCGTTACGCACGGCGGACGCGTCAAA
>NZ_DHNR01000009.1:98150-122853 GCF_002409645.1 Acetobacter sp. UBA5411 | reverse complement strand
TACGCACGGCGGACGCGTCAAACTTGCTGCCGCCCGCACCCGCGGATGTGCCACCACCGACATAGCGTCCATATGCGTTGTCGTATGTGTAGAAACCGTTCACGAAGCCGGACAGATTGATCGCGACAGGACCGGCATGGAAGGTCACGCCTTTGCCGGGCACGTATTTGTCAACCCGGACAATGCTCGGATCATTGATGGCTGCCTGAGCCGCCAACATGGACTGACGGGCCGAGCGTGCGCTCGCCGCAGCGTCATAAGCGGCGTCCTGCGCGTCAAGAAATACCGGCGTCACATCCGAACCGCTCGCGACGGCGACATGGTGCGCGGACGAGGAGGCCGAACGGAAATGTCCGGCACGATCCTGATCCCGGGCGGAAGCCAGACGGGCGGGGCGACGTTCACTACGGCCTGATTCTGCTTCAGCGCTTTCCTGCTGATGGCGACGGTGCTTGATCATCAGGGCGCTATATTCGCCCTGAGTAAGGCTGCCTTTGATCTTCAGGATATCCAGCAGGTCGGTATATTCATCAGCTCTTGCCTGATGCGCTGTCAGAAAAAGTGATGAACTTGCAAGCAGGCTGACTGCCAGAAGAGAGTTACGGCTGGAACGGCGCATGCTTTCAGGCGCTACCGACGGAGATCGGTTACAGGCACGGAAAGCAGAAATCAGGGCCAGCTGAACTCCGATCATATTGGTCCTTTTCGGGCCTGCGTAGAGACGGCTCGCTAAAGCCGTCGTCCGTGCCGGGCATAGTGAGACGATATGTGACGACGCTACGTCTGAAATGTGACGAAATAGTAATAGCGGTCAACGCAATATCGGCTCACCTGATAGGCTTGTGATCAGATTGTGACCTGAATGACGCACTTTCGTTATGGTTGCACACCGTTGTTGATGGCAACGGGGGGAGGCGGAGCCTCACCGATAGATTGCAACAGATCCGTCTCGATTGTTGTCGCCATGGCCGCCATGGGCAGGGCATGAGGCGTGTTGATGAAAGGTTCCTGAAGATCGGCTCCGGTCTTGTCCAGAACCACGAACAACAACCCGACCAGCGAAGAGCCAAGAGGCGTGATCCAGCCGAGCGTCTGAACGGCCGACAACGGCAGCACGACGCAGAAAATATTGGCAAGAGCGCGGGGCAGACCGGAATACTGGATAGGCAGAGGCGTCTTCTGGATACGTTCCAATCCGCCCTGAGCGTTGGCCAGATCGGAAAGAATACGATCGATCTGGCCATGCAGCGCGCCGTCGATGCCGAGTTTTGTGGCTTCCTCGGTCACACCTAGGCCCAACTGGACCAGGATACCGTTCGGCTGGTTTTTCCAGCCCTTGATGCGGGCGGCCATTTCCGGCGCAAGAAGCCGCTCGACGTCTTTGGTGGCGTCTACCTGACCCAAAGCCGTTCTAAGCGCGTGCGGATAAGCGGCCATTGCCCGTACGAGATCCTTGCGTCCGCCCAGAATGGAGCAGACCTGACGTCCGAAAGAGCGGGAGTTGTTGGTGATAGCGCCCCAGAGCGTGCGACCTTCCCACCACCGGGCATAGGCAGTGTTGTTGCGCACGCTCATAAAGAGAGCGAGAGCTGATCCAATCAGAGAAAGGGGGAGGCTGGGGATTTCCATCCATTCCTGATGGAAAAGCTGGTAGAGAGTGACGACCACAAAATCCCATGCAGCCAGAACAAGAAGGGTGCCGATGCTTTCCCGCATCAGAACCATAAGGCCGATCCGTTTATTGACGATCATACGTTGCCGTCTTTCTCTGTTTAACTCTGTTCAGACGCTGTCATAACTCGCAACAGGCCTGTTTGTTCGACAACGGACTGTAAGACACAATCATATCGACGCGAAGACGGATGTCCTTGTCATAGTTTGTCAGCCCATATTATGACGCGTAAAAAGTTGGCATAATATATCTTATGCGTCTTTTGGGTGTCTCGATACATGCATCACGCATGATGGCTACGAGACGACCTTCGTCGGCTTTGTGTATCGATGCATAGCCTACAGCCTCTGCAGGCTCGTTAAAACGGGACAAAATCGTACCAGGAAACCCTGTTGTCAGATGAACCGGCACTATCTCATCCATTCTGGCAGCTTCCCACCTTACTCTACAGCCTTGGAAGCCTCCGTTTTCTCCCCTTCCCTGAAGCGCCAACATCAATCCGAGGAAGCTGCGTCTTCTGGACAATCTCCCTGATTACTGATCGATCCTTATTTCTAATGCTCTTTTAACGTCATTTCGATAAAGAGCCCCGCATAAGGGCATCATTGGTCTTGCCCTTCATGTGGTCAAAGTGGCATGCCTGCGCCAGTTTAACTGGATACGGGATCTCTGACGTCATGCTTGACCGTCTTTATGCACATGTGCGTGCTCATGCGGCTGGTCCCAAGGCTCCATTTTTCCTGGCTGTTCTTGCCTTTTCTGAGGCAAGTTTTTTCCCACTTCCCCCGGAAACCTTGCTCATCCCGATGGTTCTCGCCAACAGGGCCAAAGCATGGCGTTATGCCGTCATTGCGACCCTGGCCAGTGTCGCAGGAGGTGTGCTCGGATGGTATATCGGAGCCTTTCTACTTGAAGTCATAGCTCGCCCGATCGTCCACTTTTACCATGCGGACGCTACGCTGGCTGCTTTACAGCAGAAATTTCGTGAATGGGGTGTATGGATCATCCTGATCAAGGGCCTGACACCTGTTCCCTATAAATTTGTGACAATTGCAAGCGGCGCGGCTCATTTTGCCCTGTTGCCGTTTATTATGGCCAGTCTAGCAACGCGTGCGGCTAGATTTTTTCTCGTGGCGGGATTACTGCGTCGCTTTGGAGCGCCAATTGAAACTTTCATCGAAAAACGTTTGCCGCTGGTGTGTGGCGTTTTTGCGGTGGCGTTGATCAGTGGTATTATTGCGTTAGCCTACCTGTAAATATTCTTTTGCAGGCCTTTTTTATATTTTGTGATGCTTCCGATGTGTTAGAGAAAAACAGGCTTCTGTTTTCGATTAAACCGGTTGATGAGGAGGAGATTTTCTTTAACGCGCACTGCCAACCGTAGCCATGCGAAATCACGGTGGAAGGAAACCGACACTTCTGTCGGCGGAGAAAATGCATGGCATCTAGCGGGGTAGATAGAGAGAATGGAATTCAGCAGAGAAAAGAATGAGGCAAACTGGAGTGAGGCTCGGCAGGGCGAACGCTCGGTAGCCGCCTCGTCTGTTGCGCTTAAAGATACGGCGGACAGGAACCTTGTTCAGGCACGCGGATGTCTTCTGTGTTTTGATACCCACACGCTCCGACTGCGACGTTATTCCGTAAACGCTCCCTCTTTTCTTTCGCAGCCTGATATGGCGCTCGGGGACACGTTTGTTCAGTGTGCTGCCGAAATCGCTGCACGGGCCATTTTGGATGGATTGAAAGAGAACCAGATTACTGGTCGCCCTGCCCTGCTTTTCAATCTTCCCGTCGGTCCTCAACCAGTCGCCTGCGATATCGCAGTCCATGTCTCAGGCGATGATCTTGTCATTGAGTGTACGCCTCCCGGCCCTCCACAACTGACCGGCTCCCTCATTCGTCACCTGAGAAGCGCGATTGATCGACTGAGAGAGAACAATGAACTTTTGCCGTTATGTCAGGCGGCCGTCGTTCAGATGAGAATGATCGTTGAGTACGATCACGTCATGCTGTGTCGGTTCGCTCCGCATGGGTTGGCCGAAGTGATGGCTGATGACTGTGCACCCGGACTTGCACATCTTGCCGGGCAGTACATCTCCCATGCAGGCCTGCCGGATGCGCTTAGAAAGCTCTATCTGCGTTCCCTGATCCGGGTGATCGAAAACGTCTCGTCAGAAGCTGTCGAAATCCGTTCAGAGCCTGAACTGGCACCGCTGGATCTTTCTCTGGTTATGATGCGTGCATCATCCGGAGACAGGCAGGCCTATATGAAAGCCTGCGGCATAGAGGCGACGATGCTGCTGGCGCTTGTCGTTGATGGCGCATTGTGGGGCATGCTGATCGGACGCAACTATACCCCGAAGAATGTCACGATGGACGAGCGCGCCGTCGCAAAAATGTTTAGCGAATATGTGGCTCTCCAGATTACGGCAAATGTTCGTACCTGCCGCTTGCAGGTCACGCAGGAAACATATGCTGCCATTCATGGTTTTGTGCATGACGCTGCATCTGCGACTGATATTCCGGCCTATATCCGTGCCCATGTCGCCGACCTGGCGTCTCAGGTGGAGTGTGACGGCGTAGCTGTCTGGATTGACGGGCATCCGGCAGTCCACGGTTTTGCAATCCAGCCTGAATCCATCTCTGAACTGGTCCGCTGGTCTGGGTCTTATAACGACGGCATTACCCAGATATGGGACACCGTTTCACTCATTCGGGATGTCCCCTCACTGGTAACGCATCTGCCTGATGTCGCCGGTATGATGGTCGTGCCCCTGACGGCGCAGCCGGGCGATTACCTGTATTTCTTCCGCAAGGAAAAGATACGCATCGTGAACCGTGCGCCAGAGTCCGGTGAAACGCCGACGGTGCGTTACGGAAAAGGCGGTTTCTGTCAGGACGAGGTGCATGACTGTTCCGCAACGTGGACCGTTGAGGACGAGGAAGCTGCTGAAGAACTGCGTGCTGCCCTCATAGAAGCAACCGGCGCTTACTATCAGGCGCTGCTGGAACAGCGGTCACAGGCCGAAGCACGCCAGAGACTGCTGAACGATGAGCTGACGCATCGCGTCAAAAACATCCTCTCCGTTGTGCAGTCTGTCGTCGGTCGTTCCATTATCGAGGAAAGATCACACAAAGACAGCATTCAGCGATTGCGTGACCGGATCAAGGCGCTCGGCGTAGCGCATGATCAGATCGTGAGCGCCAATAGCGGCGGATATCTCTACGCTTTGCTTGAGGCTGAGCTGGCTCCCTACTCCATCCGACCGGATGCCATCACGGTGACGGGCCCGGATTTGTGGATGCCGGGAAAGGCGCTGTCCGTCATGACGCTGCTGTTTCACGAACTTGCCACCAATGCAGCCAAATATGGCTCGTTGTCATGTGAGACGGGTCATCTCGCCATTTCCTGGACATTCAACAGGGTTGATCAGACCTGGGACATTCTCTGGAAAGAAACCGGGGGACCGAAAGTCAGCGAGCCGACCCATCTTGGGTTTGGCTCCCTGCTGCTTTCCCGCGCCCTTACGCATGAACTGGGCGGCGTCGCGGAACGGACATTCTGTCCCGAGGGAGTTAATATCCGTCTGTCGGTGCCTGCCCGCTTTGTAAATGAAGCCTCCGAGCATGATCACAAACCGTGGTCCATGACCCATCGGAGCAACCATGAGTTCGCCGAGGACCAGAAGAGAGGCATCAATCTCAGGAATGCTCAAGTTCTGATTGTGGAAGATCAGATGCTGATCGCCATGGAAATTGAGGACACTCTTACCGATCATGGCGTAGCCGGAATCTGTACTGCGGCATCTGTCAGCGAGGCGAAGAAGCTCATTCTCTCATCAGCACTGGATGTCGCGGTTCTGGACATCAATCTGGGCGAGGAAAATGTGCTCGATGTTGCTGCAATCCTGCGTGAAAAGAGAGTACCTTTCATCTTCACGACCGGATATACAGGGCATGACATGATTCCCGCCGAATTTTCCGATGTGCCTGTCATCCATAAACCCTACGCTTCATCTGTCCTGATCCGTAACCTGCAAGCTGTGCTTGATTAGTTTCTCTATGCATGGATCTACGGAACCAGCACGGCGGCCCCATCAAAGCGGCCATGTCGCAGATCATCCAAGGCTTCATTCGCCTTGTTGAGCGGATAGGTCGTAGTCTTCGTTTTGATGCCAATCTTTGGGGCAAGAGACAGAAAATCGAGCCCATCCTGCCGGGTCAGATTAGCGATTGAGACAATCTCACGCTCTTCCCACAGGATATCGTAGGAGAATGCCGGAATTTCACTCATGTGAATCCCGGCGCAGACCACGCGGCACCCTTTGCGGATGGCCTTGAGAGCTGCGGGCACCAAAGAACCTACAGCGGCAAAGATGATTGCTCCGTCGAGAAGATCCGGCGGCATTTCGTCCGAACCACCTGCCCATACAGCCCCAAGAGACCGTGCAAATGCCTGCTTTTCCGTGTCACCGGGCGTGGTGAAAGCGTAAACTTCCCTGCCCTGCCAGCGTAGAACCTGAGCGATGATGTGCGCGGCTGCACCAAACCCGTACAGTCCGATTTTCTTGCCATTACCGGCGTGAGAAAGGGACCGCCAGCCGATCAGGCCAGCGCAGAGCAGTGGCGCAAGCGAGACATCGTCTCCCTCTTCTCCCAGCGGGAAGGCATAGCGGGCATCCGCTACCGTCATCGTCGCATAACCGCCATTGCGCGTGTAGCCGGTGAATAGCGGGTGATCGCAGAGATTTTCCTTGCCCTCATCGCAGTAGAGACAATGGCCACAGGTATGTCCCAGCCAAGGGATTCCGACACGCTGACCGATGCTCAGATCCGTGACGCCGTCTCCCAGTTCATCAATCCTGCCGACGATTTCGTGTCCCGGAATGATCGGTAAGGCCGGATGGGTCAGATCGCCATCCACCACATGCAGGTCAGTACGACACACCCCACAGGCACCAACCTTTACACGGATCTGGCCCGGCCCCGGATGAGGGTCTGGAAGCTCGACCCATTCAAGCGGGGTATGGGGTTTGCTGAGCTGCATCGCGAACATTTCTGTCTCCCTTGCCCAAGGAGTCTGGTTGATGTCGATTTAGGGCGCATTGATATGGCGCAGGTGAATGTAATTTTTTCCCGACGTATCCTGAGGTGGCAGGCTGCCGAAAACAGGCTAACGCAAAAAAGAATTGAGTCGGGGCGTCGATGTTTTTTCTTCTGAAAGTCATGCTGTCGGGACTGATGATCGCTCTCGCCTCATCAGTCGCCAAACGCTATCCGGCTGCCGGCGCTCTTATCGCCTCGCTCCCGCTTGTCTCGATTTTCGGTATGCTCTGGCTGTGGCAGGAAACCCATGACGCTGAGCGGATGCAAGCGCATGTTTTTGCGACATTCTGGTATGTGCTGCCATCCCTGCCGATGTTTCTGCTCATCCCGTGTGCGATGAAACACGGAGTAGCTTTTTATCCGGCATTGCTGGGTGGATGCGGTCTGACGTTCGGGCTTTATATGGCGACTATGGGAGTGCTGCGCTGGTTTGGATATTCGCTGTAACGACAGGCCAAATCATCTTCCAGTCCCAATCATTTTGCGCATCGGAATAGTTTTTCAGTAGTTCACTTTATCTCGTTGTTGCAAATGAGAATAATTATCATTTATCTGTTGATCCAGATCATTACGTAACGCCGTAACAGTCGTTTCGGATAACCGGCAGCAGGAGATTTGGATTGATCATTTCAGCGCCATCGGATTACCGGGAAGCCGCCCGCCGCCGTCTGCCGCCATTCCTGTTTCAGTATATCGACGGTGGCTCGTATACCGAGCACACCATGGGACGTAATATCTCTGACCTGTCGGATCTTGCGCTCAGACAGCGCATTCTGCGGAACGTATCCAATCTCAGCACACAGACAGAACTTTTCGGACACAGGCTCTCCCTGCCCGCCGCTCTCGCGCCTGTAGGGCTGACCGGCATGTATGTCCGTCGTGGCGAGGTGCAGGCCGCCAGAGCGGCCGCGAAAAAAGGCATTCCTTTCACGCTTTCAACGGTCTCTGTGTGCCCGATCGAGGAAGTGCAGAGCCAGTCGCCGCAGCCGATCTGGTTCCAGCTTTATGTGCTCAAAGACCGTGGCTTCATGAAAAACGTGCTTGAGCGCGCCAAGGCTGCGGGGATTGGAACGCTGGTCTTCACCGTCGATATGCCCACGCCGGGCGCGCGTTATCGCGATGCGCATTCTGGCATGTCCGGGCCATACGCCCCGTTGAGACGTTACCTTCAGGCCGTGACGCACCCTCATTGGGCATGGAATGTCGGCTTGCGCGGACGGCCGCATGATCTGGGTAACATCTCGGTCTATCGCGGCAGTCCGACGAAACTGGAAGACTATATTGGCTGGCTGGCCGGTAACTTTGATCCTTCCATCGGCTGGAAGGATCTGGAATGGATCCGCGAGTTCTGGACAGGCCCAATGATTATCAAGGGCATTCTCGACCCGGAAGACGCACAGGATGCCGTGCGGTTCGGCGCGGATGGAATTGTCGTCTCGAATCATGGAGGTCGTCAGCTCGATGGCGTTCTCTCCAGTTGTCGCGCTCTTCCGCCTATCGTGGAGCAGGTCAAGGGAAAGCTGGCGATACTGACCGATTCAGGCGTCCGGTCCGGGCTCGATATTGCCCGCATGGTCGCCCTTGGCGCGGATGCCGTGTTGTTGGGAAGGGCGTTTGTTTATGCTCTGGCGGCGAATGGTCAGGCTGGTGTCGAGAATCTTATTTCCCTGATGGAAAAGGAGCTTCAGGTTGCCATGACACTGACAGGAGCCAGTTCGATTGCGGATATCACCAGTGAAAGCATTGAAAAACTGGATACCAGTTCGATGGGTTGAGCAAAGGCAGAGAGCCAGTCTTTGATCTGCCTTCTGGAAAAACCGCTTTCAATCATGCATCCTATTTCCACGAGAAATGACCATGGCTTTCGGTTATCACACTGCATCCGAAATCGCTTCTCCGTTTGCTGATCCGACACTGCTTGCGCCTGAGGCGGTGAAATGCCTCTGGGTCAGACCTGTTTCCGATGATCAGAAAAATCATGTACCGACCGTTATATTTCAGGACGGCACTCATCATCCACTCGCACCATGCTTGAATGAAATGGACGCTCGCAGGACATGTCTGAAGATCGGAACAGCACATGACTGGCCTGTATGGGACAAACGCCTGACCGGGACCGGTTCTTTTCTTGACACAGAAAAGAACCTTTACACTCTTTCCTCTGAAGACCGGCTTGTGGTCGATGGACAGTATTGTCTGACCATGCAGGGGCTGGGTCGTCTGCTGGCGAACATTGCTCACGCCGAAGAGTGGCCTCTCGGTGAGGCTGTGTCGAAGATCACCGATCAGATCATCAGATTTTTTGATATGGTGAAAGAACAGACTTCACTGGCTGGCGCCGGTATGGAAGACGTCATGCAAAGCACGATCGATGCAGGTTTCGAGCAGTTGTGTGCGCTCTATCCGGATGATCCTGAAGACTCTGAAGGAGCATATCAGGAAGAACAGAAAACGCCTCTTCAAACCGTCCCTGACGATGCTGTTTTAATTCTTGTCACGGATGGCGAAACGCTATTGTCCTGCCAGCCTTTTCTGCTTTTCGACCAGTGTCTGGCGCTCATCCGGAATAACCGACACAGCGTATGGGCCTGAAAGACTCTAAACGAATTTCCTGGTGGGAAGGAGGGGCATAAGCCCCTCTCCCAACCCATACATCAGAAAGAGGCCGTCAGACTGACATTGAAAGACCGCCCCATACCCTGAAGCGGACTCATGATGCCGGTCGCCTTGTAGTCTCCCAGCGACATGCCCCCCAGCGGCAGATAGTATTTCTGGTTACAGATATTCTCGATGCTGGCATCCAGTAGGAAATTCCGCCAGCGATAGCTGCCGCCAAGCCCAAGCAGCACATAACCCGGTGTGCGGGGCTCGTTTCTGACCCAGTCGACCGTGCTCTTGCTCTTGACCAGAGTGGTTTCGATCCGTCCCGTCCAGTTCTGGTAGGTTTCGTAAAGCCCAACCGTGCCGTTGGTTGGCATCTGGTGATACAGGCCAGAGTGATTCTGTAGATCCTGTCCACGTACCCAGTTCAGATTGGCGCGGATTTCACCCGTTCCATACGCTTCTGTTTTCCACAGCCGCGCTCTGGCCGAGGAGTTGATACCGTAGCTCTGCGCGTTGTGATTGACGAACTGAAGCTTTGACATCCCATCCGAAAAAGAACCGATCCGCACTACATTTATATAGTTGTGGGTGTAGGTGTAATAAGGCTGAACCTTTACTTCCCAGCCATCGTCTGTCGGATCGTGCCATGTGATGGTGAAGCTGGCCGTATTGGCGACTTCCGGGGACAGATTGAGATTGCCAACATAGCCGTTTCCATCGCCAAACCAGCCGATCATGCTAGTGGCCATTCCCCCTTGTGCCCAGGAATAGCGCTCGTAAAGGTTGGGAGAACGTGTCTTGCGGGCGTATCCGCCTTCAATCGACAGGCTGTCCAGCGGATGCCAGCGAACGAGCGCCGTCACGTCGAAGTTTGTGTCGGTGCGTCCCCGTGACGACGCGTTGAACTTTTGAGCGGCCATGGCGTCGGCCATCGACATCATGCCGGTCCATGAATAGGGCGCAACCTTTCCTGTGTTCATCATGATGAGGTCACTGCGAAAGCCGAGCAGAGTGGACACGCGAGGCAGCCATTGGGCGTTCCATTCCGCGTAATGTCCCAGTCGGTCTCGGTGACCATTGTTGATGTTATGGAACGTGTTCGGCCCCATCATCATGCTGCCGCTCAACGGCGGCCACCAGTCGTTCAGGCCGTTATGCTCAAACTCGCTGCCAAGAGTGAGCGTGTGCTTCGGCGCAAGAAGGATGATCGCCTTGAGGCTGTAACCGACTGAACGGGAGTCTGTATTCATCGGCATGCCGGTGGTGGCGGTATGGCCGCCCTTGTCGTTCATCATGTTCATCACATGATCGACCCGCTGCCAGTAAGCCCGCGCTTCCAGATCGCCCCAGTCGAAATCGCCCTTGTATTTGCCGTTCACATAGGTGGACCGGTTGTTGGTCATGTCCATGTACTGGTTGGGAAAACCTTCGTAGGGAATGTCCTGCTGACCGAAGGTGACGGACGCGAGGTGATTGTCCTTATGAAAACCGGCGGTCACCGCGTGATTGAAGCTCAGATAACTGGTCGAACGAACCTGCCTGCTGTTGCTCCCACCGGTCCGGTAGTTGCTCGCATGAGCGTAGGAGCCGGTATAGCGCAGGCTCCATGTGTCATTGGCCACGGTTATGGTGCCCGATGCGCCTGACCCGCCACCGTTGCTGCGATAATCGCCCCGCACATGTCCGGTGACGAGGAGTTTTCCGTGTTCCGCAAACAGAGGATCACGCCGCTCCACCACGATACTGCCACCCGTGCTGTCACCGCCGATGCTCACAGGAGTAATGCCCGCGATCGCCTGCGCCGTCGCGACTGAATCTGGGTCGACATAGGAGAGTGTGGGATTCATGTGGTTCGGACAGGCTGAAGCAATCCTCATACCGTCAACAATCGTGGCGACGCGGTCATCGGCCATGCCGTTCAGCACGGGTAGCGCAGAGACGCCTCCCGCAGAATAGGAGCTGAAACCAAGGCTGTGGCGAAAAAGCGATGTGGTGTCGGGGTTGGTACGATCGCGCAGCCTGATTGCATTGACGATGATGTTCTCATCCGCATGAGCAACAATCTTGGTCTGCCCGGTAGCATCTTTCTCAGCTGACACCTTTGTCTGAGAAGATTTGGGCGAAACGCGGGAAAGGCTCTTTGCCGGGGTCAGATCAAACGTGGCAGCGCGGGCGCTGGACACGGAGAGTGGTGAAACAGAAACAACAAATCCAAGCGTGAAGACAGAGCACAGCAGGGCGTGCTTGTGGCCGGGAATGAACATGACAGGGCTATCCTGTGATCTGAACAGAAGTCGATCGCAGAAGTCACCGGACAGACGCGCACGCTGAAGCGTCTGTCCGGTCAACTATGAAGTGCGATGGCGGAAGATGTTCAGATGGCGAGTGGAGGCCCTGTCGCCGGCGGCAACAGCAGAGTGAAAGCGGGCGGTGCCCGTGGTTGCGCGAAAAACCGGCGCATGGACAGCCAGACCGCGCTGACGGCCGGAAGAAAGACCGTCGCATTCAGGAGAATGCCGAAAAACAGTAACAGCGGACAAAGAGGACAGTCGCTGTCGTGGTGATGCTCTTCTCCGGAATGTCCATGATGATCCGGCATGGGCATGACATGATGACCATCGGCTGAAGAGCCGTGCCCCATGTGCATGCTGCTCATTTCATGGCCCGGCAGATGACCTGAAACGACGGCCCTGGGGCTGATATCGATCCCGGTCAGGCGGAGAATGGCGGTTCGGGGTGTCTCGCCCGGCGATGCAAGGCCCTGCAGGGCAAGCTGGCCCAGCAGGCCGATAAGAGTGAGTGCGACGATAAACCAGCGACCGGCAGACGATCGTGTCGCGGGAGAACCCGAAAACCTCATCGCGTCGTCAGAACCTGCTCCCGCTTTTCAGAAATGATCGTCTTTGTGGACCATGCCTTAGTCACGTGACGGAGCGACGTCCACCCCGCACGAGACCTTCTTTCAAATCCTCAAGGATTGGCTGGCATGCGGCACTCGGGGCCAATTGTACCGTGGTAGCGGCTCCATGTCTGGGTTTCGCCGAAGACCGGCACCAGAATGTAACCACGCAACTTCAGAATATCCGGCTTCGGTGACCAGATTTGTGCGTGATACAGATTGCCTGCGTCCGGATCGAGGATCTTGCCTTCCCAGCGTCCGGGATCATCCTCCATCGGACGGAATCCTGTGAGCATGACCAGATCACATTCTGCGCGGCCATCCTTGGCGCGTGGCATGGGCTCTTTCGGGCCGTAAGACAGACCGATCAGCGTGCCGCAGACAGAATCGCCACACGGAGCAATCCGGAAGATGCCGTCATGCTTTTCGCTCAGCCACATCCCCATGATGGGAGCATCCTGCGGAATGGCGGTGCCTGATGGTTCAGCCGCATGGACGGAAACCATTACAGCAGGGACGGCAAATCCTACAAAAGCAGCGAGAATCAGCCGGACAGCCGCTTTTCCAACCGTGATGGCGGATAATGAACGACCGGGAGTTTCTGGCGGCAAATCAGCAGTCACGTATTTCATCCTTCCGGTTACCCGGTGGCAACCGGTTCCAGTGAACGGAACGGTTATCCCTCGGCAGGCTGTACCCAGGGAAGCCTTTGAACTGAAACGCCTTCATCCTCAAGTCGTTCATGGTCTTCAGAGGTCATGGACCCATAAATACCGCGTTCTTCGGCCTCGCCATGATGGATGCGAAGGGCTTCCTCGGCAAACCGGTCGCCGACATTCTCGCATTTGCTTTCCACTTCCTGCCGCATTTTCTGAAGTGCCGACAGTAGGGCATCGGGAATACCTGCCTGCCCGGCAACAGATGTCGCAGGCACGTCGGCAGCGACGACAGGCTGCTCCTGTTGTTCATCCCTTTTTTGCCGCGATGAACGCACCGCCGGCGCCATCAGCGCCCTATCGACTTTTGCCGTTCCACAAAAAGGGCAGGAAAGAAGTCCGCGCGCAGCCTGATCCTCGAAGGCGGAGGAATCCCTGAACCATCCTTCGAATTCATGATCAGAGACGCAGCGGAGTTGATAGTGGATCATGGGCTGTTTCAGGCGGCCTGTAACAGGGCGTCCAATTTTCCGCTCCGTTCAAGAGCGAACAGGTCGTCACAGCCGCCAATACCTTTTCCATCCACAAAGATCTGCGGAACCGTGGTCTTGCCGCCAGAGCGCTCGCGTGAATCAACACGCTCCTGCGTACCATGCGGCGCATTGATCTCTGTGAAAGGCACCTTCTTCTTTTCAAGAAGCGCTACGGCCCGAATGCAGTAGGGGCAGCCAGGCTGGGTATAGATCTCGATCTTTGGCATTCGTATTCCGTCACTTTGAGGCGGGCTCATGCCCGACACTGCTTCGATATGTCCTATCATAGCGTGTCATTGCCCGCTGTCATATGAAAGCCGATACAGAAAAGCATTCTGATGAGGCATCAATGGATCAGCCTGTGTCCGCTAATCTTCTGACAGGTCTGGCCGACTTATATCGTCGTGCGTATCCGGCGTGGTCCGCGCCGCCGCCAGCAGACACACACTTTCCACTCCGGCAGAAAGAAGAGCCTGTGTGCAGGCCGCTGCGGTCGAACCTGTTGTCAGAATGTCATCTACCAGCACGACGTGCTTCCCTCGGATCGTCTCGGCGTTCCGAGGTCTGATCCGGATAGCATCCCTCATTTCTTTCGCCCGCTCCTCGGCGGAAAAACTGGCGAGACGGCTGGTGGCGCGAGGTCGTTGGAGAGCATCGACAAACACGGGAACCGACGACAGCCGACTCACTGCACGGGCCAGTAGTGCTGCCTGATTGTATTTCCGCTCCAGCAGTCGGCGCCAGTGAACCGGAACCGGGATCAGCCAGTCCGCCCGCTCCAGAATATCTCGCCCGGCCCGGCTCATCTGCTTCGCCAGAATGATGGCGTTCTGGGTGCGGTCGGCATATTTCAACGACAGGATCAGGTCGCGTGATCCCTCATCGTAAACATAGGCCGCCCGGGCTTTTGACCAGGGGGGAGGATGAAGTTCGCAGGAAACGCAACGCGCATCCCGTCCAAGATGCGAGGAAGCTGGAAGCGGAACCCCGCACTGATCGCAGCGAGGCTCGCCGATCGGGTGCATCCTGACAAAACAGGCCGAACAGAGTGAATGCGGCTGATCCACTTCCTCGCCACAGGATGAACAGGTGGGAGGCAGCACGAGATCCAACGCAAAGCGGCCTGTGGTTCTGATCGCCCTGCCAAAACGCCCTGTAAGGAGCGTCATTGTGAACCGAGCTGCTGGTGTGAGGTTGCTGGCATCGCTTTACTGGCCCTGATCTGCCGTCACTGTGATGAATATACCGTTCCATCCTGTGCTTTCCTCTTGGCACAGACAGAAGACCGGCGCACATATTTCCAGCATGGAACATCACCATGCCATCTTCGACCGCCATACAGTCAGACTGCATCGGGACCGTGCAGCGGACACTCTTGATGGTGTTTCCGCCATTCTGGAAGAAGCCGCTGACCGTCTGATTGAGCGGCTGGAAGATCTGACGCGCTCTTTCCCGCTGGCGCTCGACATCGGTGGCCGAGGCGCGACGACGTCCAGTCTGCAGATGCGGGGGATTGAGGTTGTCAGCAGTGACCTGTCATCCCGTATGGCGCGTCATGTCAAAGACAGGACCGGCACACTGACAATCTGTGCCGATGAGGAATTCCTCCCCTTTGCCGAGAATAGCTTCGATCTGGTGATCGCCAGCCTTTCGCTGCACTGGGTGAATGACCTCCCCGGCACACTTCTTCAGATCAGGAAAATCCTGAAACCGGACGGTCTTTTTCTGGCCAGCATGCCAGTCCTGCCGACGCTTGCCCCTTTGCGTGCCGGGTTCGAGGAAGCCGAGTTGGCCCTGAGCGGCGGCGTCTCACCCCATGTCTCGCCTTTTCCGACACTGCGTGACTGTGCGTCCCTGCTTCAGCGAGCGGGCTTTGCCCTGCCTGTTGTGGATGCGGACGTGATGGATATCCGTTACCGTTCAGGACTGGCGCTGTTTCGGGATCTGCGGGCGGCGGGGGAGACCAACGCCCTGACGCTGCGGGATCGGCGTATTCCCGATCCGGCGCTTTTTCCTGCCGCGCTCGAAGGGCTGGCAGAAAAATGCGGAGATGAGGAAGGGATTCTGTCCCTTCCCCTCCATCTGGCGGTGATGAGCGCCTGGGCCCCTGCCCCGACCCAGCCCAAGCCGCTCGCGCCGGGACAGTTCACCACATCCCTGCACGAGGCTCTTGGTGATAAAAGCTGACTGTTCGCTACAGTGCTCAGGACAGCCCTTCTTCCTTCATTGCACCGATAACCGCAGGTCGTGCGCCGACACGCTTATGGAGCGCCACGGCCTTTGTGTAACGGGAAATGTCGATCTTTTTGAAATACGTCCATGACAGCAGGACGAAGGCATAGGCGTCGGCCTGCGTGTAATCGTCACCCAGCCAGTATTCCGTGTTATCGGGAAGCATGGCTTCAAACTGCGCCATGCGACGGTTGACGCCTGCTACAACCTTGTCCAGCGCTTCACCGGACAGATCAGGAGCGAAGATCGCGCCGATGGTGTCGTGCAGGTCGCTGCAGAAACCAAGCGCTTCCTGAAGACGCGCGCGCTCCAGTGAACCATAAGCCGGCTTGAAGGCCGGAACGGTCGAATGGTCACCGATATACTGGAGGATGGCGGAATTCTGGGTGATGACCACACCCGGTTCGATTTCCAGCGCCGGCACTGCGCCGCGTGGGTTGATCTCGAGATAGTTTTCACCTGTCTCGGTTTTCTTGGATGCCAGATCGACCTTTTCCAGCGAATACGGCAGGTCTGCTTCCTTCAGGACAATGTGAGGAGCAAGGGAACAGGCACCGGGCGTATAATAGAGCTTCATGATTAATCTCCGAACAAGGGGCGACACTTCAGGCAGGTCAGCCTCGCGTCGTTCCAAAGAGCCTATCATACTGTTTTGCCGGATGGCGAAAGTATTTTCACTATTGAAAATAGTTCAATTAACACTCAATGGTCTTATGAAATTCCGTTATACGTCTTGAATTTGTAACTCTTATCCTCTACATCCCCACTAAATCACGGCGCTTCGTCGTATTAAACAGCAGGGATATCTGACGTGAGTGTCACCCAGCAGCAGATCGATACGCTTCGGGCAGCCGGAAGCGATGCACACGACGTCCTGAAAGCCGCCTGCGAGGTGCTTCCGGGACAGGTCGCCGTGCTGTCGTCGTTCGGGGCTGAGTCTGCTCTCCTTCTGGCGCTGGCGGCTGAGGTCGATCCCGCCATACCGGTCCTGTTTCTCGAGACCGGCATGCACTTCCCGGAGACCATCGAATATCGCCACGAACTGGCCCGCACCCTTGGCCTGCTCGATGTGATTGATGTTCGTCCCTCGGAGCGCACCCTTCAGGATCGTGATCCGGAAGGACAGCTCTGGGCGTTCGATCCAGATGCCTGCTGCAAGATGCGCAAGGTCGAGCCGCTTGATGCGGCGTCCCTGCCCTACCCTGCGCTTATTACCGGACGGAAGCGTTCACAGGCCGCGACACGCAACCGTATGGAAGTAATTGAGTCGGATGGCGAGGGACGCATCAAGATCAATCCCCTGGCCGACTGGACCAGAGAGGAAATTGACGCGGAAATGACCCGACGCGGCTTGCCCCGTCATCCTCTGGCCTCCAAAGGTTACCCCTCGATCGGCTGTGCGCCCTGCACACGGCCGGTGGGCGAAAATGAAGATCCCCGTGCCGGCCGCTGGGCTGGTATGGCAAAAGTCGAATGTGGCATCCACCGCCCCACCTGACAGTATTCGGCCTGACAGCATAAGAAGGTTCCACTTAATCATGGATCATCTCGATCAACTTGAAGCGCAGAGCGTCTTCATCCTCCGCGAGGCGTATCGGAAGCTGAAGCCGCTGGCCATGCTGTGGTCGCTCGGCAAGGATTCCAACGTCATGGTCTGGCTCGCTCGCAAGGCGTTCATGGGCCGCGTACCGTTCCCGGTCATGCATGTCGATACGGAGAAGAAATTCCCCGAGATGTATGCGTTCCGCGACGAATACACCAAGAAGTGGAATCTCGATCTGCTGCTGGGCCACTGTCCGCCGGTCGAGGAAATGGACCCGACCCTGCCGCCTGCCGCCCGGTCTGCCGCCCGCAAGACCGCTGGTCTCGCCAGCATGATCGAGAAGAACAAGCTTCAGGGTGTCATCGCCGGCATCCGCCGTGACGAGCAGGGCACCCGCGCCAAGGAGCGCGTTTTCAGTCCGCGTGGCGCATCCCACAAGTGGGACATCCGCAACCAGCCGCCCGAATTCTGGGACCAGTATGCCACCCCGCACGAGGAAGGCATGCATATCCGCGTGCATCCACTGCTCTCATGGCGTGAGATCGACATCTGGCGCTACATCGAGCGCGAGAACATCCCGCTGGTCGACCTGTATTTCGCCAAGAACGGCAAGCGTTACCGTTCGCTGGGCGATTCCGACATCACCTTCCCGGTTGAGAGCAACGCCTCCACCGTGGCCGAGGTCATCGCGGAACTGGAGACCACCAAGACGTCCGAGCGTGCTGGCCGCGCTATGGACCATGAATCCGAAGACGCATTCGAGCGGCTGCGTGTCGCCGGTTATCTCTGAGAGCTGGGAACAGACACCATGAGCGACACACTATCCGCTGCACGCCTCGACCCTGCTGACCGCGAGGCTCTGCTGGACACCGCAACGCCTATCGTCATCGTCGGCCACGTCGATCACGGCAAATCCACCCTGATCGGTCGCCTGCTGTATGACACCGACAATCTGCAGGACGGCAAGGTCCAGCAGATCATCGAGTCCTCGAAGAAGCGCGGTCTGGCCGTCGAATGGAGCTTCCTGCTCGACAGCCTTCAGATCGAGCGCGATCAGGGTGTGACGGTTGATTCCACTCGCATCCCTTTCCGTCTCGGCAACCGCCAGTTCGTGATCGTCGATGCGCCGGGCCACCGTCAGTTCCTGCGCAACATGATCACCGGCGCCGCCGATGCTGAAGCCGCCGTGCTGGTGGTGGACGCCAACGAGGGCGCGCAGGAGCAGACCCGTCGCCACGCGATGCTGCTGCGTCTAATCGGCATTCGACACATCATCGTTCTGCTGAACAAGGCCGATCTACTGGGCTTCGACGAACAAAAGATCCGCGCCGTCGAAAAATCCGTGACAGACCTGTTGGCCCAGCTTGACCTGACACCGTCCCTGTTCGTTCCGGCCTCTGCCCGTGACGGCGACAACATCGCCAGCCGGTCCGAGCGTTCCCCGTGGTACACCGGCCCGATCCTGACCGAGGCTCTGGCTGCTGTCCCGAGCGGCAACACCCGTGCCGCCCTGCCGTTCCGCATGCCTGTGCAGGATGTCTACCGCTACGATGACGTGCGCTACGTCGCCGGTCGCATCGAACGCGGCGTCATCCGTGAGGGTGACACGGTGGAGATCGGCACACAGGGCAGCAAGGCCCGTGTGGCGAAGGTTGCCCGCTGGCACGCCGCTGACAACAAGGAAGCCGAGGCCGGTGAGTCCATCGCGCTGGTCCTTGAGCCGGACGTGATCCCCGCCCGTGGTGACATGCTCTTCCTGCCGCATCAGGCACCGGAGAAAACCGCTCGTATCCGCGCGCACCTGTTCTGGCTGCGTCAGGAACCGCTGCGGGTTGGCGAGAGCTTCCGCCTGCGTCTTTCCACCGCCGAGCATCAGGTGACAGTGGCGTCGATCGACTCAGTTCTGCGTCTCGATGATCTGACCGAGCAGCAGGCGCAGGAAGTCGGCCCCGAGGGCTTCGCGCACGTCACGCTTGTGGCGGGTGAAGCTATCCAGTTCGACCAGTTCTCGCCCGGCACGTCCGATGGACGCGGCGTTCTGGTTGATCGCAACCAGCGCATCGTCGGTGGCGCTCCGCTGCTTGGCCCGGCTGATCTGAAGGACGGTCACGCGATCCATCCGTCGGCTGGCGAAGTTGACGGCGCACAGCGTGCCCGCAGCAAGGGTCACAAGGCGCGTGTCGTCTGGCTGACAGGCCTTTCGGGTGCAGGCAAGAGCACGATCGCCCGTCTGGCCGAGAAGAAGCTGTTTGCACGCGGTATCGACGCGTTCGTGCTGGATGGCGACACACTCCGCATGGGACTGTGCAGCGATCTGGGCTTCACCGAGGCAGATCGTCACGAGAATGTCCGCCGTGCCGCCGAGGTTGCAAAGATCCTCACGCAGGCCGGTCAGGTTGTGATCGTTGCGCTGATCTCGCCGCTGGTGGCTGACCGCGCTCTGGCACGCAAGATCATCGGTGAGGAGTTTGACGAGGTCTTCGTCGACACCAGCCTTGCGACCTGTGAGCAGCGTGATTCCAAGGGGCTCTACAAAGCCGCGCGGGATGGCAAGATCGAGAACTTCACCGGCATCAGTGCGCCGTATGAAGCACCGACAAAAGCCGATCTGCACATCAAGGCGGACGGGACTACAGCGGAAGAAAACGCTGACGCGCTTGTCACGCACATCCTGAACGTCATCTGAGTTACAAAGGCCTGTCTCCTGTTGTCAGGAAACAGGCCTGATCTCCGGTCGCTCTATGTGGCGGAGTCACATATTGAAAAATATCAGAACATTTTGTGTTGTCCCCGGCATTGTCTGAGTTAACAGACAGTCTATGAATGCTGCCGTTCAGAATTTTTCGTGATCTGGATGTGAGAATAGTGTTCTGAATGAACGCTGTTGTCAGATGCGAAAATATGATTCAACAGGCTGTCCATTGCTTTCCACAGACAAAAGTAGAACCATTTTTCCCTTGGCGCTTCTGCTGTTCGCAATAGTTTGTCGTGTTGCGACTTTCGGCAATCCCGTCATTCATATCGACGAAGAGTTCTACCTCTTCACGGGTGGCCGTCTTCTGCACGGTGATCTGCCCTATGTGCAGATATGGGACCGGAAGCCTTTTGGCCTTTTCCTGCTTTACGCCTTTTTCCATCTGTTCGGATCGTGGCGGTTCGTAGCCTATCAGATCGGAGCGCTCCTCTCGGTGTGGGGAACGTCGGTGATCCTGATGCGGATGGCCGGGACGATAGCCTCTCGAAGCGGCGCATTCATTGTGGCGCTGCTCTACATCACCTGGCTGAATCTGGCGGGGGGTGAAGGCGGTCAAAGCCCGGTCTTCTATAATTTTCTGATGATTGCTGCGATGTCGCTCGTCCTGTTTCGGGTGGTCCTGCCGAACCCCTCAGAAAAAGTTCTACGAAGCACAGGCTGTCAGGCAATGCTGCTGGTCGGGCTGGCACTTCAGATCAAATATTCAGCTGTCTTTGAAGGCATGTTTCTCGGGCTCTTTCTGCTCTGTTGTCACATGAGAGTGGGAACCCGTGTCAGCGCGATCATTCTGGACGGGTTTCTGTGGTGCCTGCTGGCGCTCCTTCCCACACTCATTGTAGCTGCGGCCTATTATGCAGACGGCTATGGTCACGAGTGGCTTTTAGCCAATGTGGATTCAATTTTCCTGCGCGGAAAACGCACCGCCGCGACACTGAGAGAAAACGAAGCAAGACTGCTCTTGCTGACAATCCCTCTCATCGTTCCTGCTGTAATGGGGTGTGGCTATCGATTGAAATGCACGGTGACAGACGCACCGACGGTAAGAGCTTTCCGTTTTCTCATCCTGTGGGCGGTATCAGCCTGCATTGGCGTGATCGTCTTTGGGGGATGGTACACCCATTACGCGTTGCCGCTGTTTCCTCCCCTGACCCTACTGTGCGCTCCGCTATGGGACGTTCCAAAAGGTGGCCGGATCGCCTCCGTCCTGCTTCTCCTCTGGGGCCTGATCATGGGGCAGAAAGACATTCATAAACACGAGAAACAGCGTGGAAACAGGGCAATACTGGCGCAACTGACCCAGGTCATGTCTCAGCCGAAAGGCTGCACATTCGTCTATCAGGGACCCGTTATTCTTTATGACGTGCTGCCATGGTGCGCTCTCACGACGCATCCATTCCCCGGCCATTTCAATGAGTTTGCGGAGCGACAGGCGACCGGCATAGACCCGCAGGCAGAACTGCAACATGTTCTGGCGGCTTCGCCCCTCTATGTTCTGACAGAAGAGCCAGCCTGGTCTGAGGAAAACCTCGCAGTCAGATCGCAGCTTTATGCCGTTTTGAGAAGCCGCTATCATGAAGTCTACAGGCGCAGATTGTCCAAAAAGGAAGAGTTTCTGCTGGTCTATAAACTCAATGACGGGAAACCCTGATACTGGAACGCATTGTCATCCTGACCGGAGCCGGAATCAGCCGTGAATCGGGACTGGACACTTTTCGGGATGAGGGTGGTATCTGGTCGCAGGTTCGACTGGAGGATGTCTGCACGCCTGAAGGGTTCGAGCGAAATCCGGCAATGGTTGATGATTTCTACAATCGTCGTCGGCTCGAACTGAAAAACGTAACACCCAACGCCGCTCATTCCGCTCTGGCTGAACTCGAGAAAGCCTATGGGGAAAACCGGGATGATGCGTTCCTGCTGGTCACCCAGAATATAGACGACCTTCATGAACGCGCAGGTTCAAGGAACGTCGTTCACATGCATGGTGAGCTTTTGCGTCTCCGGTGTCTTGCGTGCGGCGTCACACCGAAATGGGAAGGCCCCTGCACGCGGGAAACACCTTGTCCCGAATGTGAGCAGAAAGCACTGCGGCCCGATGTCGTCTGGTTTGGAGAAATGCCGCTGCACATGGAACGCATCATGCAGGCCATCGACATGTGTGACACCTTTGTCGCCATCGGAACGTCCGCAACCGTCTATCCTGCCGCAGGTTTCGCCGAACAGGCCGCAGATCATGCCCATACGGTGGAATTGAATCTCGTGCCGAGCGGTAACGCCCAACTGTTCGATGAAGTGAGCTATGGCCCGGCCACGCAGGTCGTTCCCCGTTTTGTTCGGGATCGGCTGGCGGCCCAAGCCTGATGTCAGATGCCTCTCTGGACGAACTGGTCGGGCGTATTCGTTCCTGCACCGTCTGCGCCCATGCATTACCACTTGGACCGAGACCGGTTCTGCATGTCTCTCCGCGGGCAAAGCTACTTATCGCCAGTCAGGCTCCCGGCACGAAAGTTCATGAGACAGGCGTTTCCTTCAACGACGCATCTGGCGACAGGCTCAGACAGTGGCTGGGGATGGACCGCGAAACTTTCTATGACACGGAAAAGGTCGCGCTTGTTCCAATGGGTTTCTGTTATCCGGGACGTTTGCCAAAGGGGGGCGATTGCCCGCCCAGACCGGAATGTGCCCCATTATGGCGTGAACAGGTTCTTTCTGAACTTCATGATGTCCAGTTGACGTTGCTGGTGGGCAGTTACGCGCAAAATTACGTGCTTGGACCGGGGCGTGTTTCAGATCGCGTGGCTCATTTCAGGGATTATCTCCCCCGCTATTTTCCCCTGCCCCATCCATCATGGCGGACCGGAGCATGGGAGAAACGCAATCCGTGGTTTGGCGATGAGGTTCTTCCTGCCCTCAGACAGGAAGTGACCCGCATTCTCGGCAAGTAACGCGTTAACGAAATACCGATCCTGTCAGTTCTTCACGGAACTCAGGAAGTCATGCCCAAAGCCCATCAGCCCGGCCGCCACAATCTGCACGCCAATCGCCAGCAGGATGAGGGCCGCCAGTCGTCCCATGATTCGTGTTCCGGTGACGCCCAGAATGGTGGTCAGTCGGTCGGCATAGGCATAGGCAAGCCACACGGTCAGCGCCACAGCGACTGCCGCGGCTGACAGTCCACCTTCATAGGCCAGTGAATGTTTGCCGCTATCGCCGGAACTCAGGGCGATGGCGACAGACATCGTGCCAGGACCAACGGTGAAAGGCATGGTCAGCGGAAAGAACGCAATATCCTGCGAATTGGGCGCTGAAATGGGTGTGCCATCGTCACTGACGATCTGACTCTGCCGCTGATGGTCGTTATCGGCCGGGCTTTGCAGCATGATCCAGCCGCCACGCGCGACAAAAAGACCACCTGCCACGCGCAGAGCATTCAAGGTGATGCCAAAGAAGCTGAGCATCAGACTGCCGATCCAGACTGAGCCTATCAGCAGAAGTGTGGTGTAAAAGGCGACCAGTTTCGCCAGACGCGCACGTTCGCTCGCGGGGCAGTTGCCTGCCGCCTGAATAAAGATGATCGCCGCTCCGAGTGGATTGATGATCGAAAAAAGAGCAGGAAACGCCAGAAGAAAACTGTCGCGTGCAACGGCGACGGCGGACGGGATGTACATAACCGGATGAGTTCCAGAAAAAAGCAGTGTCATCCGGCGGCTGGCAGGTGCGACAAGCCGGAGCGAAGCGGCCTCCCTTAGCAAGCAAAGTAAATTTTTGCATTACAATCCTTGCGCGGGAGATCGGCGATTCTCATATCTCTGGTATGAATGCAGCGACTGCTTTGAATGGAGAAATCCTGCCCCCGCTTTCTGGAGACGTGCTTCAGCGTCTGCAGAGACTGCGGCGGCTGGCGTGGTTTCTGGATGCGGCCCTTCGCATCCCGGGGACAAAATTCCGCATGGGCGCAGATGCCCTGATCGGTCTGCTGCCGGTTGGCGGCACAGTGATCATGACGGTTCTTTCCCTGCTTTTTGCCTGGGAAGGCTGGCGTCTGAAGGCTCCCACCAGCCTTCTGGCTAAAATGCTGGTCAATATTGCTCTGGAAGCAGCTTTCGACCTTGTGCCTGTTCTGGGCGATCTGGTCGATATTGCGTTCAAGGCAAATCTCCGGAACATCGACCTTCTGGAAGAGTATTTCGGCGTCGTCAGACGATAGATACGTCCCGTTTTCGTCAGTCCTTGTCTGGCACCGGCACGCCCAGAACGGGATATCCCGCAAGGCCCGCGTGAGAAAGCGCCTTGCCGATCGCGAAAAGAACATTCTCTTTCCCGGGAGCGGCAATGATCTGTATTCCCAAGGGCATTCCGCTTGTCGAAGCTGATGCCGCCGGTGGCAGAGGAGCGGAAAGAACGGGCAGCCCCCCCAGACTCAATGGCTGTGTGAACAGTCCAAGATTGGCGCGGGCAGAAACAGTCTTTCCACCAACCGATAGGGTCGCCTGATCAATACGGGGAGCCGGACCGGGTGTTGCGGGCGCGAGCAAGACATCGACCTGCTCGAAGAGTTCATGCAGGCCCGTGCGAAACCAGTTCCGGAAGCGATGAGCCTGAACGACTGCCGCCGATGGCAGCATGGCACCCGCGATCAACCGGTCTCTGGTCGCAGGATCATAGTCCATGGGAGTCTTTCGCAAGCGAGGCAAATGCAGATTGCC
>NZ_DHNR01000009.1:0-97962 GCF_002409645.1 Acetobacter sp. UBA5411 | reverse complement strand
GCCAGATCGACCTCTTTATGGCTTCCAAAAAACGCCAGTATCCGGTCAATTCCGTCAAGAATGGCTGGATCGACATCCTTCAGGAACCAGCCCCCCAGTCGGGCAATCCGCAGACTGCGCACGTCTTCGATTTCCTCAAGCGCATGGCCGTTCATGGCCTCGAAAACACGCTGAAGGTCCGTCACGGTTCCGGCAAAAGGACCGACCGTGTCGAGACTGGCGACAAAGGGGTAAACTCCATCCAGCGGAAGAAGCCCCTGTGTGGGACGCAGGCCCCAGACGCCGCAGAGAGAAGCAGGCACACGGATCGAACCGTTTGTGTCTGATCCCAATGCGAACGGCAGCAGGCCCGCCGCAACGGAAGCTGCCGAGCCTCCCGACGAGCCGCCAGCCAGACAGTCCGTATTTCTTGGATTGCGTGTCGTGCCGTAGTGGGCATTCTCAGTGGAGAAGCCGTAGGCGAATTCATCCATATTCAGCGTGGCGACAGGGATCGCGCCCGCCGCGACAAGCCGCTGCACAACAGCTGCATCCTGTGTCGCCGGGGGATTGCTGTTCAGCACGACCGAACCCGCTGTCGTGACAAGTCCCTCCATATCGAAGAGATCCTTGACGCCAAAAGGAACACCGGCAAGCACGCCGACCGGATCACCGTTAGCAATTCGGGCGTCCAGCGTGTCAGCCATATGCAGCGCCCGCTCTGTCAGTAGCCGGGTGACGCAATGATAGGTCTGGTTACGAGTGCCAATCGCCTCCAGCGTTGTCTCCACCACGTCCCGGGCCGTTCGCAGTCCGAAGCGCACAGTGTTGGCGATAGCGACAGCGGTCAGACTCATGGTTCGTACTCATAGGCTGGAGGACAGTTGTCAGGAAGCTCCAACTCCAGCACAAGGTCGATATAGGTCTGTAAAAGTCTGCTGTTAGCAGTGACGCCAGGCAGACACGCATCAGGAATAGTTAGTCTGATCCTTCGGGCTTCAGCGAGAAGATCGCTCGTTTCCTGTTCCGTGTCGCTCTGCATTGCTTTCGCCTTCTCTGCTTTCCTCGGATGCCGGCATCACGCCTGATTGCGATGCCATTCCTCCCTGTGTCAGCCGAACCGCCGGATCGTATCAGCCAGAAAACGGTCGAATACACTGTCATCCGGAGCGGGATGTGTCGGCAGCTCAACCGTCTGCAGACGCTCCAGCTCGGCGTTCATGAATATCTGGGCACGAAAGCAGGAGGGAGCGCCAGAGTTTGCAACATTTTCCGCTTTTTCAGCCAGAATGGAGTCCATCTCACTGGTGACTTCTTCACTCAGCCCTTCGTACAGTGCGCGAATATTCTGGGGAGGCGGACCATTATCTTCCGCAATCGCTCTCCCGGAAAGCGTCGCATACATGGGAGTCAGAAACTTTTCCGTGGTCAGCGTATGTCCCAGTGACCAATTGCCCTGCACGCTGGTCGCGGTCTTGATTTCAGCGGCAAGAGCCGGAGCTGGTTGCCAGACCCGACGCTGCAGAACCGCAAGACGCCTCATCAGATCCACGTCTGAACGATAGACAGCCCCACTGTTCAGCCATGTCGTGTCCATCGCATTCGACTGTTTCATTTTCTCGACGAGATGCCGGATATCCCATCCCGTCAGTGAAAAATCATCCGAAGCAGGCAGCTCAACTGTCGCGGGACCGGGAGAAAGTTTCAGATACCAGTCCAGTCGATGCACATAAACGAACATGATTCGGTAAGGGCTATCGGCAGACTCCATGCCCTGCCCTCTCAGGCCGGCGTCCATTGCAAGAATGATGCGAGCGTCCAGGGATGTCTCGATTTCTTCAAGAGCTTTCTCAACAATGTCCTGAATAACGGGACTGATCCGGTTGCTGACGCTCATTTCCTGCCTCATATTGTACATCACGGCATGAGGCACGGAATATGTTGAAAAATCACCAATTCCGTGAAAATGCCGTTCGCACCCAATCTCTGTGCGTGTTCGGCATACGTCAACAGTCTGATTGATTTATCCGCCAGTAACACTCATCAGACGGGCAGGTCCCTGCACGTCTGCGTCATTATCCGGGATTAGAAAATCATGGCGTAAAGGTTTGCGGGCAAGACTGAGATCGATCGCCCTGAGAATGTCCTCATCACTTCCGCCGCTCCGCAGAATGGCACGCAGGTCCACTGCATTGTCTGATCCAAGGCATGTATAGAGCAGCCCCGAGCAGGACAGGCGCACACGATTACAGCTGTCGCAGAAATTGTGACTCAGCGGCGTGATGAAGCCCAGTTTCTGTCCTGTTTCCGCAACCCGCACATAACGCGCCGGCCCAGCGCCACCAGCGCCATTTGCAGCTTCGAAGGTCCATCGTTTCTGAAGGCTGAGCCTGATCGCATGGAGCGGAAGATACTGAGCACGACGATCTTCGCCAGTTTCGCCCATCGGCATCGTCTCGATCAGACACAGATCAGCGCCGATTTCACCGCACCAAGCGATCAGATCATCAAACTCATCGTCGTTGATCCCCTTCATTGCGACAGTGTTGATGCGGACAGCCAGTCCTGCATCACGGGCGGCACGAACACCATCCAGTGTCTGACGCAGGTCACCGCGCCGGGTGATTGCGGAAAAACGCTCAGGCTTCAGAGAGTCCAGACTGACGTTAACCCTGCGAACCCCTGCCTTCACCAACGTGTCAGCATAACGGCGCAACTGGCTGCCATTGGTTGTCAGCGTCAGTTCATCCAGTCCTGGCGTGGCGGCGTCGGGCTGAATCCGTCGCCCAAGTGAGAGCAGAAAGTCGCCAATATCGCGTCTGACCAGAGGTTCTCCGCCTGTCAGGCGGATCCGGCGAACGCCGTGTTGCATGAAGACTGCACACAGCCGTTCCAGTTCCTCATATGTCAGAACCTCAGGACGCGGCAGAAACTCCATGTTTTCCGACATGCAGTACACACAGCGCATGTCGCAGCGATCTGTCACCGAAACACGGAGATAGGAGATTTTTCGGCCCTGAATGTCGATTAAACTGGACTGCATAGGTCCTGTATAAACCCGCACGTGCCTGCTGGAAAGCGAAACTCCTTGCGGGACAGCCTGATGTGCATGGCACACAGGGCATGAGCGCGGAAAATCAGCTTAAATGACGACAAGCGTCACGATACGGGCATCAAGAACCACCTTGCCCATATGCAGAAAATTGACAGTCACCCTGTGGGAGATGGCCGACTGCACCTGCCCGTCGCCCCATTCGGGGTGATCGGGATGCCGGACCCACTGGCCCGGCTCCAGAAAGGAGTGAAACGCATCATCCGTCACACGTTTCACCCCTTTTCCTGATCAGTGACCGGCGTTGTCACCCGAGAAGTCAGGCTTTTCCAGACCCGACATCTCAAGCTGGCGCGTCAGCGCTGCCTTGAGGTTGTCCAGACCGGCTTCGCTCTTGCCTTCGCAACGCGCCACCAGAACAGCCTGCGTGTTGGACGCACGGAGCAGCCACCAGCCGTCCGGTGTGTTCACGCGCACGCCGTCGATCTCGGAAACATCAGCACCATCCTTGCGGAGACGCTCGGCCACTTCCTCGATCACCTTGAACTTGCGCAGATCGTCGCAGTCAAAGCGGATTTCCGGGGTGGAGATCGTCTGCGGCAGAGCCTCGCGGAACGCAGACAGCGGCTCCTTCATGCGGGCGACGATGCCCAGCACGCGGATGGCGGCGTAGATCGCATCGTCAAAGCCGTACCACTTGTCGGCGAAGAAGATGTGCCCCGACATCTCCCCAGCCAGCGGGGACTTCGTCTCGGCCATCTTCGACTTGATGAGCGAATGACCTGTGCGCCACATCAGCGGCTCACCACCGGCCTTCTTCACTTCGTCGAACAGAACCTGAGATGCCTTCACGTCGGCGATGATCGTGCCGCCGGGATGGTTCTTCAGAACGTCACGCGCCAGCAGAACGAGGATCTGGTCACCCCAGAGGATGCCGCCCTTGTCGTCCACAAGCCCGATACGATCCGCGTCGCCGTCGAAGGCAATACCGAGGTCGGCCTTGTTCTCTTTGACCGAAGCGATGATCTGCTCGAGGTTCTTCGCAACCGTCGGGTCCGGATGGTGAGCAGGGAACGTACCATCGACTTCGCCGTTCAGGATGATGTGCTCACCCGGCAGCTTGTCGAGCAGGGCCGGCAGGATGTCGCCAGCCACGCTGTTGCCGTTGTCCCAGACAACCTTCAGCTTGCGGTCGCCGCCGTCGTAATCCTTCAGAAGGCGTTCGATATACTCTTTCTTGATATCGACGGTTTTCACCGTGCCCTTTGTTTCGGGAACGACTTCGCCTTCGCGTGCCAGATGGCCGAGATGCTTGATCTGCTCACCGAAGAACGGCTTGTTGGCCAGCATCATCTTGAAGCCGTTGTAGTTGGCCGGGTTGTGGCTGCCCGTGACCATGATCGCGCCGTCCGCCTTAAGCGTGACGGATGCGAAATACAGCATCGGGGTCGGACCACGGCCGATACGGATCACATCAGCACCGGAAGCGACCGCACCGTTGACCAGCGCCTCTTCCAGAGAAGGCGAGGACACGCGACCGTCATAACCGATCACGACCGTCTTGCCGCCGTTCTTCAGAACGATGCTGGCGAAGGTGCGGCCGATAGCGAATGCGTCTTCGACACTCAGTGTCTTACCGACGATACCGCGGATGTCATATTCACGCAGACTGGTCTGCTCGAAAGTATGCTTGAAGCTCATATCAGACGGCTCCCGTATATTTTTTGAGGAACGTCTTCACATCCGGCGCGAGTTCAGGACGCTCAAGAGCAAAGGCGATCTGGGCTTCGAGGAAGCCGATCTTGTTACCGCAGTCGAATCGGGTGCCTTCATAACGCAGACCATGGAACGGCGTCTTGCCGAGGGTCTTTGCCATGGCGTCCGTCAGCTGCACTTCACCGCCAGCCCCTTTTTCAAGGAGAGACAGGAACGGCATGATCTCCGGGGTCAGGACATAGCGTCCGATGATGGAGAGGTTCGACGGTGCATCTTCCGGCTTCGGCTTTTCAACCAGACCGGTGATTTCGACCAGCTTACCGTCGTCCTTCCCTGGTTTCAGGATGCCGTAACGATTGGTCTGCTCACGGGGAACTTCTTCCACCGCAACCACACTGCCGCCTGTTGCGTAATATGCATCAGCGAGCTGCTTCATGCAGGCCACTTTTCCCTGCACGACATCATCCGGAAGGAGAATGGCAAACGGGTCATCACCAATAAAGCTGCGGGCGCACCAGATGGCGTGGCCAAGGCCCAGAGGCTCCTGCTGACGAACAGCAATCAGTGAGCCGGCTTCGATGCTGCTTTGCTCAAGAGCTTTCAGGGCATCGAGCTTGTTGCGCTCACGGAGCGTGTGCTCGAGCTCAAAAGCAACATCGAAATAATCGATAAGGGAATCTTTGCCGCGCCCCGTGATGAGGCAAATTTCTTCGATGCCTGCAGCGCGGGCCTCGTCGATCGCGTACTGGATCAACGGCTTGTCCACGACAGGCAGCATCTCTTTCGGCATGGCTTTGGTGGCGGGAAGGAATCTTGTTCCAAGTCCGGCAACCGGAAGAACTGCTTTACGTAAAGGCTTGATCACGAAGTAGTACCTTTATCCATGCTACGGAACAGGGCACACGAGCAGACCTCCCGCGCCCAGATGTTGGAGACACTAAATCGGTCTCGCCACTCTGTTCTAGTGCAGAAGTCTGTTAAAAACGGGGCAAAACGAAAATAATTAACAAAAACAAAGACAGACCACCCCCGCATTTTCTGCAGGGTGGTTTGATTTACATCACTGTCTTTTTTTTGAAAAGTAAAACCCTGAGTTTCAGGGTAACTTTGGTGCGGCCGAGAAGACTCGAACTTCCACAGGGTTTCCCCCACAAGCACCTCAAGCTTGCGCGTCTACCATTCCGCCACGGCCGCCCGTGACAACCAGTCTCATTTGAGTGATACCGGTTGAAGTTGGAGGGGCGTATAACTGATGCTTGAGAATGCTGCAATGTCTGAATGTACGATTCGTGAGAAAGAACCTGATTTAATTGCCGATATGGCCATTCCACGTGGGGTCGCCCCGGAAAAATTCCGGACCGACAACGGAATCGTCTGGGAAAAATCGAACGAACTCGTCCCCTATCCGATCGCTCTTTCCCGCATGGAAGAAACGGTCCGGGAGATTCGCGCCAACGGAGCACAGGAGCGAATCTGGCTCCTTGAACACCCGTCCCTCTTCACGGCGGGCACATCCGCAAAGGAAGCCGATCTCTTCAATCCACGGGGATACCCCACCTACCCTGCCGGACGCGGTGGCCAGTGGACGTATCATGGCCCCGGACAACGCGTCGCTTATCTGATGATGGATCTGTCTCACCCTCACGGCCCTGTGCCTGAGCGTGATCTGCGGGCTTACGTCTCGTTTCTGGAACAATGGATCATCGCAACACTGGCCCGTCTCGGCGTTAAGGGAGAGCGGCGTGAGGGGCGTGTCGGCGTCTGGGTCGTCGATGCCCGCACTGGCGAGGAGGCCAAGATAGCGGCTCTTGGCGTCAGGGTAACGCGCTGGGTCAGCTGGCACGGGATTTCGATCAATGTCGATCCAGACCTGTCTGCGTTTGACGGCATCGTCCCCTGTGGGATCAAAGAGTTCGGCGTCACCAGCCTGCGAAAGCTCGGTGTGACCGCCAGCATGGAACAGGTCGACGCCATTCTGGTGGAAGAATGGGACAGGCTCATCGCAACCTGAAGGCCGGAATTCAGGCCTGCTGCATGCCCGGATTATTCAGGCGGGTTTCCCTCATGAGAAAAACAATCAGCAGCAGGCAGACGCCTCCCGAGGCAGACAGCAGCAGAAACGCATACCGAAGCGAGTGATCGGCCACGGCTCCCGCCAGCGTCGTGCTGAAACTCGCGCCCAGCCCCATCGCAAGCCCGAGCAGTCCCATGCAGAGGTTGAAATGTCCGGTGCGCCGGGTCAGGTCGGCCGCCACAAGAGGCAGCATGACCCCGAACGATGCCGAGCTGATTCCGTCCAGCATCTGAAAGGGCACGACAAGCCAGGGATTGGATGTGCAGCTCAACAGAATGCCGCGCAGCGGAAGCGCCATGAAGGTCAGAATCATCACGGGTTTCCGTCCGACAGTTTCCGCCCAACGCCCGATGCACGGCGACAGGGCTGCCCCCAGAAGCTGCGGCGCCAGAATGCAGGCCGCAATGATAATTTCGGCCGAATGGCCAGCATCTTTTGTGATCTGGCCTGCCGCCAATGGCAGCATTGCAGCGTTGGCAAGATGAAAGAACACGACGCACAGTGCGAAAGCGAACAGCCCCGGCTCTTTCAAAAGGCTGAGATAGGATCGCACCTTTGCCTGTTGAGGGTTCTCGCCTTCCGCCAACCCCGAAGCGCTTCGGTCGAGTGGTGTACCGATTGGCTCGATCATGCGAAGGGCTATCAGACCCGGAGCCGCCATGAGCGCTCCAAGAAAGAACGTCGCCCTCGACGAAATGAAATAGCCTGCGGCTCCCATCAGGCCAGCAGACAGGGCATTGCCGACGGCAGCAAAGCTGGCGTTACGTCCGAAGCGGATACCCAGCGCGCTTTTCGCCTTGTCCGGATCACGGGCAATTGCCACAGCGACGACGCCCAGCGTCAAAGCGCTGATAGCCGGATTGAGCGTGCAACTCGCCAGACCATGCAGAATCTCGGCAATCGCGACTGGCAGACGATCTGGCATGATCGCCATGATGAGGCAGGATGCGATGATGGCGACGATGGACAGTTCGGCAATCAGCCGTTTGTTCCGCAGAGCATCCACAAGCGCGCCCGCGGGCACCTGACTGGCCATCGCCGTGATGGAACCGATCGTCAGGGCAATGCCGATTTCTCCCTGTGTCCAGTGCTGTTCCGTGAGATAGACGGAGACGAACGGACCAAAGGCGGCCTGAAGGTTGGCGACGAAAAAGCTGACCCCATCCAGCCCCATCGTGCTGTTTGGTTTGAGCTTTTTCATGATGTCAGCCTGCCTTTGGCAGCAGACAGTCTTCTGTTGCATTGATCACGGCAGACAGAAGTGTGTGCGTCTGCCACGCGCTCACTCGCCAGAAGAAGATGCTGGCGGGGATGGGTCTGGAGTGGTGGCTGGTTTCACTGAAATCGTCTCAGTCGATGAGGACGTGGAGGGGCCAGCGGGCTGGCCTGAGGCCAGCAGGCGCGGACCCGTGAGGACGGACGCAGTCCTGTCCCCTCTTTTATATTCAGGAGCCGACCGGATCACTGCTGCAGAAACCTGCATGATCACGGGGGCCTGCGGATTGCTGTGACTGACCTGAATCAGGTCCGAGGCAACGGCGACACGGCGGTTGCCGACGCCAAGAAATCCACCGATATCGATCACCACCGCCTGCATCTCTCCATCAACGTCAATCAGAACGTCAACAATATGGCCAAGGTTGCCGCCTGTGACGGCCTGCACATCCCGATCGATGAGACTGCCGAGCGATTCATTTGTGATGATGGCAGCAACAACATCAGGTTGGGTGCTGTCTGAAGTCGGTTTTGCGGGAGGCGCTTCAGGAATATCCAGATCAGGATTGTCGCCCGTTACCGTGTCGCGATTCTCTGAAATTGAGTGAGCGGGTTGTGACTGAGCTAAGGCACCGACGGAAACCACAACCAGGGAGGATACGACGGCACAGCCCAGACTGGCTGTGAGCAATGCGCCTCGTAGTCGTGGACCACATGATCCGAAACCATCCATCACATCGCTCTCCAGTCCGTTTGTTTTGAAAGATGGCCGTGGAAACTCTGATCTTGGGACATGATCGACCTCTCGTTCCTGTCGGTCAAATCGTACGACACATCCCGAAGTGCAACAGAGTGCAACATGGCCTGCACAGGCGGCTTTTGTTGTTTTATAAACGATTCATGGAGCAGACTCCCCATATACTGATCATTGATGATGACCGCGAAATCCGCGATCTTCTGTCAAAATTCCTTGAACGCAACCAGATGCGCGTCACCAGCGTCCGTGACGGGCGTGAAGCCAGACGTGTCTGGGGACAGGGCCATTATCATCTGATCGTTCTCGATCTGATGCTGCCCGGCGAGTCGGGACTGGACCTCGCCCGCTGGTTCCGCAGTCAGGCCAACGTGCCGATCATCATGCTGACAGCGATGAATGAGGAAACGGACCGCATCATCGGTCTGGAACTCGGCGCAGATGACTATGTTACCAAGCCGTTCAACCCACGGGAACTGCTGGCCCGTATCCGCGCCGTGCTGCGTCGTGTCAGCGAAAGTCAGGAACAGGGCTCGACTGAAGCGCGCGAAATCCTCTTTGCGGGCTGGCGACTGGAACTTGCCCGCCGTCGTCTGCTGAATCCGGATGGGGCTGAAGTCTCCCTCACGGGTGGCGAATACGACCTGCTTCTGGCTCTTCTGGAGCGCCCCAACCGGGTACTCACCCGCGACATGCTGCTTGACCTTCTGCGTGGCAGACAGGCCGGCCCATTTGATCGGGCGATCGACGTGGCCGTCAGCCGCCTGCGACGCAAGCTCGAGGATGACGGGCGCAATGCCCAGCTTATCAAGACGGTGCGCGGCGGTGGTTACGTGCTGGCCGCTGATGTCGAGCGCCGCTGATATGGTGGACCTGCCGGCGTTACGGACGCTGTGAACCGACACTTTCCTCATAATTGGTACGTCCGGTTTCTGCCGCGCTCTCTTGCGGCACGGATGAGTCTGCTTCTGACCGTAGGTTTCGTGGGACTGGCTGTCATGGGGCTCGTGGTCGAGACCATGGACAGAATCACATTCCATGAACGGTTCGTCGCGCATCAGGATCTGCTTCGCACCCTGATGATCTATCGTTCAGTCGCGGAAGACCCGCCTGCGGAACGGGATCAGGAATTGCAGGAGCTGGATCCTCCGTCCAGCTTTTCCGTGCGCCTCGCTGATGCACCGGACAAGGACATGGTCCGGCAGGAAAGCTGGCTGGAGTTCCAGAAGCTGTTTTTCGTCCCTGAAGGTTTCAGGAACAGTCCGCTTGATGACATGGCGGGACCAGGAGGGCCGCACCCTGGGCCTCCTCCTTTCGCATTGCACTTCTTCCACAACGATGCTCACGCACCTTTATTCGGCGGAGGAGGCGGTGGCCCTCCTGAACTCTGTCATGACCTGACACATCAGGTGCCCGACGGCAGTTTCAACGGTGAACCGCAGCATACGGCCGATCCCCAATGCCTCGGACCGTCTCTTGAACAGCGCCGCCTGAAAGACCTGCTGTTTCCCTTCCCGCCCAAGCGTGTGGCATGGCTGCCGGATCACAGAAAACGCTACCGGGGACTGGCTTTTCAGTTGCCCAATGATGCGCGATGGCTGGTCATTCGTTATCGTCTGTCTGCACCCAATCCGTTCAACTCAGCAACCTTCCCACTGGCGCTCGGCCTGATGACGGTTGGTAGTGGCCTGCTGATTGTCTGGGGCGTCAGACGCCTGCTTTTGCCGGTCCGCACACTGTCCGCCGCAGCCGCTGCTTTTGCGCCTGATGC
The DNA here is from genome assembly GCF_002409645.1 of Acetobacter sp. UBA5411. Classification (GTDB taxonomy): domain Bacteria; phylum Pseudomonadota; class Alphaproteobacteria; order Acetobacterales; family Acetobacteraceae; genus Acetobacter. The sequence continues at coordinate 87,401 of NZ_DHNR01000009.1, read as the reverse complement.
CGCGTCACCTCCGTTGTCTGAGGAAGGACCGCTGGAAGTGGCTCAGGCCGCAGCCGCCTTCAATGCGATGGCAACCCGTATCCGACGGTTCATTTCGGAACGAACGCGCATTCTTTCTGCGATCGGTCATGATCTCCGGACTCCTATCACCCGGATGAAATTACGGGCCGAGTTCATTGAAGACGATGAAATGAGGGATAAATTCCTTCATGATATCAATGAATTGATGAGCCTTGTTGAAGCAACACTTGAATTCAGCAAGGACAGCTCAGCCAGCGAACCCCTGATCACGCTGGATCTGCACGCGCTCTTACAAACAGTTGTTGACGATGTTGCCGAGAGTCGCCCGGCAGATGCCGACCGGATCATTCTGGCCGACTTCAATGGAACGGTGATGACAAAAGGCCGTCCGATGGGACTGAAACGGGCCTTCACCAACCTGATCAATAACGCCGTCAATTACGGTGGCAACGCGATGGTGACTATCCGCCCGCCGCGTAATGGCCGGGTGACCGTAACGGTTGAGGATGACGGTCCCGGCTTGCCGAAAGACGATCTGGAGCGGATGTTCGAAGCGTTCGTGCGGGGTGAGGAAAGCCGTAACAGGGAAACCGGCGGCACCGGTCTGGGGCTGGCCATCACCCGAACGATCATTCGTGGTCAGGGCGGCGATGTGGTGCTGCACAACCGCAAACCGAATGGACTTCGGGCGGTCGTGACGCTCGTCGCCTGAAAGATCAGGCGTCCGTTTTCTCGCCCGCAGTCCAGACAGGATCAGACAGTTTTCCAACAAAAGCAGCATGCGCAGCCAGCGTCTCTGCACTTGGCTGTATCAGAACGGGCGTTCTCGTTCCCGGTCCCGTGTAGCGTGCAACCGGTGAATCATTGCCGTCCTCTCCGCCCAGTCCCAGCCCATGCTGACGACCGCCCATGAGTTCGACATAGACATCGGCCAGCAGTTTGCAGTCGAGCAGAGCGTTATGGGTCGTGCGCTCCGACAGGTCGATGCCGTACCGGCGACACAGCGCATCAAGGCTGTTGGGCATGCCGGGGAAACGTTCCCGCGCCAGTTCCAGCGTATCGACCTTGCGTGAGGGATCGAGAGGCGGTCTGCCTGCACGCTCCATCTCGGCATTGATAAACCCGAAATCGAAGCTGGCGTTGTGGGCAATCAGCTCATCATCACCAATGAACTCCAGAAAATCATCGGCAATGGCGGCAAATTTCGGCTTCCCCTCCAGATCGGACCGCGTGAAGCCATGCACACGGGATGCCTCTTCCGGAATATCGCGCTCCGGGTCGATCAGCACATGAAACGCCTTGCCGGTCGGCAGATCGCCTAACAGTTCAAGCGCCGCGATTTCAATCACACGGTCGCCTTTGGTCGGTTCAAGCCCCGTAGTTTCCGTATCGAACAGAACCGAGCGTTTCATGCGCGCATTTCCCTGATCAGTGCCCTCACCTCGCGCCTTGTATCAGCCATCGACAGTCCTGTGCGAATTACCACATCCGCACGCCGCCGTTTTTCGTGGTCTGGCATTTGTCGGGCGATCATTCTCTGCGCCTCCGCAGGTGTCATGCCTCGTCTGCGGGCAATCCGGGCGACCTGCGTACGGCGTGGCGCTGAAACGACAGCGACCTTGTCACACTGTTTTTCTCCGCCTGTCTCGAACAGCAGAGGAACATCAATGACGACCCAGTCCGCTCCCCGACGACGACATCGTTTGAAAAACCGATCACGGGCTACAAACACCAGAGGATGAATAATTTTCTCAAGCTGCCTGATCAGATCAGGATGCGCCATCACGGCTTTTCTGAGTTCCAGCCGATCCAGTGAAAGCTGACCATGCGCGTTTTTCACCAACGCGGCCGGAATGAGCTTTCCAATCGGAAGAACGGCTGCACCACCCGGTCCCTGAAGACGATGTACGGTGGCGTCTGAATCAAAAACCGGGAAACCGGCGCGACTGAGCATACGGGCCACCGTCGTCTTGCCCATGCCAATTCCGCCAGTAAGACCCAGGACTTGCATGGGAATCAGCGTTTGCTCAGAGCGGCGCGAATATACGCGACCGTGGCTTCATCGACTTCCGTGTCCGAGCCGAACCATGCCTTGAAGCCGGGACGCGCCTGATGCAGCAGCATCCCCAACCCGCCTGATGTCGTCAGTCCCCGCGCTCTCGCTGCTTTAAGAAACGGTGTTTCCTGCGGGACATACACGATGTCAGAGACGACGAGATGACTGGACGCCCGGCTGAGGTCTGGCGTCCAGTCTGGCGCGGGACCGCCCTGCATCCCCAGCGAAGTAGTGTTCACCACCAACGCCATCTCGCCCAGTTGCTCTTCCCACTTATCCCACGCGACAGTGGAAAGCCGGGGCGCATCACCTTTCGGGAAATAGCGCCGCCAAGCTGCGTCGAGTTCCTTTGCAAGTCCATCGGCACGTTCGGCAGTCCGATTGGAGAAAATGACCTGAAAGCCTTTCTCGAGCAGGCTCGTCGCGATGGAACGTGCAGCCCCGCCCGCTCCGAGCAGCAGCGCCGGTCCCCGGTTGGCCAACGCCGCCACATCAATTCCATCCGCTTCAAGGTTCGCAATATAGCCAAACCCGTCCGTGGAGGAGCCGTGGATACTGCCATCCTCGCGGAACACCAGCGTGTTGACCGACCCGGCGATGCGGGCCATCGGGTCCACCTCGTCAGCAATGGCGAAAGCCGCTTCCTTATGAGGAATGGTGACGTTGGCCCCCCTGAAACCCGATGCCTGCAAGCCTTTGACGGCAGTGACAAAGGCGTCCGGGGCCACGGACAGCGGCACGTAGGCTCCGTCAATTTCCTTGCGGGCAAGCCAGTAATTATGCAGCACGGGTGACAGGGAATGCGTCACCGGGTGGCCGATCACACCGGCCAGTTTTGCTTTGCCGGTAATGCGGAACTCACTCATTACTCTGCTTCCGTGGTAGGGTGACTGCCATACTGCTCATGATAGCGCTTTATGGCTTCAGGCAGAACGCGGGCGAGCCGCTCCGCCCATTCCTTCTGACCGGGTTCAGCCGTAATCAGATCCTGCCGGATTTCGATCTCCACATGAGGAATCTTGCGACGCTCCCCATGCACAGGGACCGTGTAATCGCTCGTGTCCGTCAGTTCGTAGGGCTCATTGTCTCCGACTGTCAGACCTTCCTCGCTCAGACAGTCGATGATGATCCGTCCCAAGCGCGGATCATGATTATGCAGCACGCCGCAGTGCCAAGGCCGTCTGAAATTCTGCATCTCCGGCGTGAAACTATGCAGGGCGATCAGAAAGGTCTCGAGCCCTTCATCTTCACGCCGATCCAGTTCCGCACCAATACGGGTGTGATAGGGATCAAAGATGGCCTGTGTGCGAAGAGCCGCTTCCGTCGCGCTCACATTCTGATTGGCTGGCACAGGCGTTCCGTCACTGACGGTCACGATGGCGGTCTGGTGGCCCGGCGCACGGTTGCAGTCAATCACAAGGCGGGAATAACTCTGCTCGATCAGCAGAGCGCCGGTCAGATCGGCCAGCGTCCGCCCTACCCCGTCAATGCCAATATCCCATCCAATATGTCTGGCCCGCTCTGCCTCTGGCACACCCAGATCCCCCAGAGCCGACGGAATGGCCTGTCCTGCATGGTCACTGACAAGCAGCAAAGGCGACCGGGGATCGCCTCCTCCATGCACGACCACAGGTGACGGATCTTCGGGTGTCAGGAATGACGAGGAAGAAAGCTGGGAACGGTTATCGGTCATCGATCTTTCATACCCGAGTTGAGACGGTTGGCTGCCCGGACTCACACAAGCCATGCCTTTCTTCAAGGGCAGACAGCAATTTCTCCAAGAGAACTGTAGCACCTCAGGATCGTTACAGACTAGCATCGTGACATTTGTTGCGAAAAACGCCACTGTCGCATTTGTTGCGAACCCGAAAAGGAAAGATGATTCATGGAAATCAGAGCCGGATACGACATTTCCATAGACTTTCCAGCGCCAACACCTCTGGTTCTGATGCTGGACATCCGTCCGGAGCGAGAGAATGATCTGCTGACACCTCAGCGACCCTCAATCGATCCGCTCGTCCCGGTGCAACGCTATATCGACGGGTTCGGCAATCGCTGCACACGCCTTCTGGCTCCTGCCGGACGGTTCCGCACGTGGGTCGACTTTACGATCTATGACAGCGGCCTGCCGGAAAAACAGGGATGGGGCGTAGAGCAGACCCCTGTGGAATACCTGCCCTCCGACCTGCTCGTCTTCCTGATGGGCAGCCGCTACTGCGAGACAGATGTGCTGTCAGAGTTCGCGTGGTCCATGTTCGGGCATATTGCTCCCGGCTGGGGACGCGTGCAGGCCATTGTCGACTACGTGCACAATCACATCAAATTCAGTTACGCCAATGCCCGCAGCACACGCACGGCATGGGAAGGATGGAGTGAAGGCACGGGCGTCTGCCGTGATTTCGCACATCTGGCTGTCACGCTCTGCCGCTGCATGAACATTCCGGCCCGCTACTGCACAGGCTATCTGGGTGACATCGGCGTGCCGCTGATGCCCGACCCGATGGATTTTTCGGCATGGTTCGAAGTCTGGATGGACGGCAGCTGGTACACGCAGGACGCTCGCCACAATGAGCCGCGTATCGGTCGGATTGTCATTGCGCGAGGGCGCGATGCAGCCGATGTGGCGATTTCCACATCGTTTGGTCCGCACATGCTGTCGTCATTCAATGTGACAACGCTGGAAGTCGGTTAATTCATCTTCTGACGAGATTAACGCCCGCTGATGCTACGACACAGCGGGCGTCAGATCTGCTCGTTACTGAGCGGTGTAGCCACCGTCGATCACTAGTTCGCTACCCGTCATGAACTTGGATTCATCGGATGCGAGGTAGAGGATGCCGTAAGCAATATCGTCCGGCTCGCCAAGGTGGCCGAGCGGATGCAGATCAACCAGCTTCTGTCTGGCTTCGGCTTGCTCATTGGTCAGACCAGCCACCATCGGCGTCCAGATGTAACCCGGATGCACCGAGTTTACGCGGATCGCGTAGCCGGATTTGGCGCAGTGAAGCGCGGATGATTTGGTGAACAGCCGCACAGCGCCCTTGCTGGCGTTGTAGGCAGCCAGTGTCGGATCACCGACCAGACCTTCGATCGAGGACAGGTTGACGATCGATCCGCCCTTGCCGTGCTTGCGCATGCCTTCGATGGCGTATTTCGTGCCGAGGAACACACCGTCGAGGTTGATTGAAATCACACGCTGCCAGTGTGCAAGATCGGTGCTCTCCACGGTGCCCGTGTAAGCAATCCCCGCATTGTTGACGGCAATATCCAGTTTTCCGAATTTTGCGATCGTTGCGTCGATCGCCGCTTTCCAGTCAGCTTCCTTGCTAACGTCGAGCTTGACGAACAGCGCCTTGCCTCCTGCCGCCTCAATCTCCGCAACGGCCTTCTGACCGTCTTCCTCTTTCAGGTCGCCTATAACAACGGACGCGCCTTCCTTAGCCAGAAGCATGGCGGTCGCCTTGCCAATGCCGGAAGCCGCACCACTGATAATCGCTACTTTTCCTGCTACGCGTGCCATTTGCGTTCTCCCCTGAACAGCAGATGTCTGACCTGCGAGCGCAACAAGCGCGCATCATGGCGGCAGGCTCCATGATTTTCGTCAATTTCCCGATATTAAACTTTTGTATTCTGTTGGTTATCCAACATGAAAATACAGTATTTTCAGGGGAATTGCGGCCCTCCCACCGTTTCGCTAAAAGCCCTCCATGAGCAAAAATACCGGCCTGATTGCCGATGAACTCAGGTCTGAACGGGTCGGTCCGGTCACCTTTCATGTCGCACACGGCGAGTGTCTGGCCATCACCGGCGCATCGGGTAGCGGCAAGTCTCTGCTGCTGCGTCTGGTCGCGGACCTTGACCCGCATTCCGGCACACTCATTCTGGACAGTGAAAACTCCCTGAGCATGTCCGGCCATATCTGGCGGCAGCGTGTCGCCTACTTTCCGGCGGAACCAGGATGGTGGAGCGAGAACGTCAGCGACCATATTGCGGACACCCCGCAGGCCCGGACTCTCATTGAGGCAGTTGGCCTGCCTGAGCGCATACTGACAGCTGAAATACGCGGTCTCTCAACCGGTGAACGGCAGAGGCTGGCTCTTGTCAGAGGGCTTTTGCACGGCCCGAAAGTGCTGCTTCTGGATGAGCCAACTTCGGCCCTTGATCCTCAATCCATTTCATTGGTCGAAGACCTGATCACACGCCAGAAACACGAAGGCCGGATCATTGTTCTGGTGTCGCATAACGCCGCTCAGGTTGAGCGTCTGGCCGACCGGCGCACTATTCTACGAGATGGTCGGCTGGAAGAGGTAGCCTGACGCATGGCCCCTGCCCTTATCACGCCCTTTGACCTTGCTATTGCGGCTTGCCTTATCCTCGCTTGTGCGGTTGCCTCGCAGATACTGGCCCTGAAAACGGGCCGGTCCATTGTCATCGCGGCGCTGCGCATGTCGGTGCAATTGCTGCTGATCGGCAATGTGCTGCTCTTTGTGTTCGGACAGACGTCGCTATTCCTGACATTCGCCGTGCTTGCCGTGATCCTGTGCGCCGGAACCTTCGAGGCTGGAAACCGTCAGACATCACGCATGGCGCCGCGCTGGCATTACGGTATTGCGGGTGCTTCGATCCTGTTCGGTGCGGCTCTAGCGACGTCGATGGGCTTCCTTACCAGTCTGCGCCCTCACCCGCTATTCGCCGCGCGTGCGACTATCCCCATGGCGGGGCTGATTATCGGCAACGTGATGAACGCCACCAGCCTCACCCTGAACAGCCTGTTGACCGCAGTGACACGGGACCGCTCGGCCATCGAAGCCCGCATCCTGCTCGGCGCGACACGCCTGAAGGCGCTGGAAGACCCCATCCGCAAGGCGCTCCGCACGGCGCTGATCCCGACACTGAACCAGATGTCGGCTGCCGGACTGGTCACGCTTCCCGGCATCATGACCGGACAGTTGCTTGCTGGAATGAGCCCTGTCGCCGCTTCGCGTTACCAGATTGTGCTGATGAGCCTTGTCATTTTCGGCAACCTCGCCGGTGCTACGCTGGCGGCGGTGCTGACGTGCCTGCATCTGACGGATGAGCGGGGACGGTTGAGGTTGGAGAGGGTTGGGTAGAGGTTGCGCCTCATAGCGGACATACAGATGGTTGTGATGCTTACCCGAAAGCCTACATTGTTAAGCATGCAAAATTAGGTCGAGCTTGGGAGCTTACGCCCGTTCATATGATAGTGGCCTACGGAGGTCTCAGTCAAAAGAAGACAACCCACACTGACATATCTTTAGCCGGATACTCGAAGCCAAATGCGACACTGTCGAACAGATACCCTTGGTAAACACTCTTTTTGCGTTAAAGAGCTTAAAAAAACAGGAGATAGTATTGGCTGGTGCGAAAAATGACGACTGGCTGGTAATTCAGAAAGAGTTGGCATTTGCAGTTGGAAAACCAGTTCCATCGGGTTTTCTCGTCCGAGCCGGCTCGACTGCGATGCGCGATGGGGCTCCGATCAAGAAACGAAATCGCGCAGAGCGGGATCGCCTTGTTCGGGATGGTGTTCTAGTGCCCGATGAAAACCCTGCGCTGTTTCGGTTTCGTATGGACCATGAGTTTAGTAGTCGAAGTCTGGCAGCAGGTATTGTGATCGATGGGAATAGCAATGGCGATCCTTGGAAAGAGAATTCAGCAGCAACACTAGCGTTTTTTGACCGTCCAGCAGCGCTTAAACGTTTGGACGTAGAATCTGCGATGGACGCTTATGATAGCTATCGCCAGTCGGGGAAAGATGACGCTATTTTCGGTGCGTTCGGAGAACCCCGCCAGTATTGGGTGCGCTCGACACGCAAACGGCCTAATCGGATATACCCTTCTAAGCCGATCGTCGGCTTCCTGCGCGGCAAGACACAGCTCAATGGTGGTTGGGGACAGAGAGCTGATGCCGCTGCCCAGCTTTACAATGCTGGCTATATCATCGTCGACGGAGATGATGTGCCGGTTACACCGCCGACGCGATATGAGCATCTGATCTGCGATGCCGACCGCATCCGGCTCTGCGCCCGTAACTACTATGTCGAACCGGCCCGGGAGAACGGTGCAGTGGATGTTGCTATCCGTGCAGGTGATCTCGGGCGCGAGATGGGCTTGCACGATCGGAATCCTGCGATTTGCAGCGCGCTCGGAAGTACAGAGTTCCAGCGATGCGCTCAGGTTCCGCCCCCGACGCACACTCAACCAAACCCCAGCAGTTCCACAGTTTTTACTTATCAGCTAGTCTCGGCAAAAGGGCTCACAGCCATGACGTCTGCACCCGCCACCACATTCCCTACCCCAACTAATCTTATCCTTTACGGACCGCCAGGAACCGGGAAAACCTACATCACGGCTTGGGAAGCGGTAAGGCTCTGTCTGGGTGACGACGTAGCCGAGGCGATGCGTGATAATCGTGATACGCTGATGGTCGAATATCGCCGTCTTGCCGGCGAAGGACGAATTGAATTTGTTACCTTTCATCAGTCTATGGCCTACGAAGATTTTGTTGAGGGTCGTCAGCCCATGACCGGAGCAGATGACGATGAAGGTGCATCGTCATCTGGCTTCCGACTGGAAACGGTGCCCGGGATTTTCCGCCGCATTGCGAAGCGGGCCGAGACTGGATTGGGCAAGACCGCGATGAGTAATCGGATGGCAGTTGATGGCCGCCGGATTTTCAAGATGTCAGTTGGTTTTAGTAGGGACGCAGGTGATCAACAATTCTTCGAAGAAGTGATCGAGGGGGGATACACGCTACTGGATTGGGAACATATCGACTGGAGTGACCCGAAGTACGAAAATGTCGAAGAAATCTTGAAAACGTGTCAGGAACAGGGAAGATTCAAAGGGCCGGTTACGTTGCAGTCTGGCCAAGTATCAATCACTGATGCCTTTCGGAATCGCCTTAAAATAGGCGATATTATTATTGTATCGAAAGGGAACAAGTTGATCCGGGCTATCGGCGAAGTAATTGGTAACTATGAATATCAGCAGAGACCGGAAGGAGACTACAATCATAGACGGGCCGTTCGTTGGCTATGGCATGATGCTGCCGGTGTGCCAACTACCGAGATCTACGACAGCAACTTCACAATGCGATCCCTGTATGAACTAAAGAAGGAGCGCCTCAATATTCCAGCCTTAGAGCGCTATATGAATAGCGACGTCAAGGAAGCTGATGCTGAGCGAGAGGCTTTCGTGCTGATTATCGACGAAATTAATCGAGCCAACATTTCAAAGGTCTTCGGGGAGTTGATCACGCTTCTGGAGCCAGACAAGCGTCTGGGGCAACCCAATGCCATCAAGGTGCACCTTCCCTATTCAGGTGATGAGTTCGGCGTACCTGCCAATCTGCACATTATTGGTACGATGAACACTGCGGATCGCTCTATTGCGCTGCTTGATACCGCTCTGCGTCGCCGCTTCACTTTCCGCGAACTGATGCCAGACGTTGCAGAGCTTCGCCAAGCGCTGGCTGCACGGAAGCTCGATGCCGAAAATCTCGATGGGATTGATCTGTGCAAGCTGCTGCAGACCATCAATGAACGGATCGAGTATTTCTTTGACCGCGAGCATCAGATTGGCCACGCCTATTTTACTGGATGCAGCACTCGCGCCGATGTTGAGGACGTGATGCGTCACAAGATCATCCCGCTTCTAAGCGAATATTTTTATGAGGATTGGTCTAAGGTCGCCGCAGTACTCGGTGATGGTGACGGCACTAACGGTGCCCATTTCCTCGAGTCAAAGAGTTTGCCAGTTCCTGCCGGATTTACTGACGATGAACTGGGTGGAGACAAGCGGCGTTGGAGCGTGAAGGCCGGTTTCGATTTCTCGGACTTTGCGGCCTGATGCCTGCCTATACGGTTCGAGAATGGGACAAGCTTGCCTATGGCGACGACCAAGGGCAGATCCCGGCCCAGTATGCTGACCGCTTTGCGGCCCTGGCGGCGCGCTCGACCTTTGCAGGCCGTGGCGGCAGCGGGGTGCTCGAACATGGCCGATGTGCATTGCGTGCCCGCGGCGTGGTTGGGATTCTGGCAGCGGGTAATGCGAGCCTTGAGATACTACCCAAGATCGATGTGGCGACCGGTGAAACCCTCGATTACCAGAACGCGACAATCCGTAAACGCTTGGTCCATATGCTGGCCGTCGCGCTTGATCTCAAGATAGACCTTGGCGTCATCACCGATCTCGCATGGCAACGTGAGACTTTACTCGAAATCCTGATCCGTATCTTTTGCGACAAGCTAACCGCGGCCCTCCGCAAGGGAATGCCGCGTCGGTATGTCGAGTGTGAGGAAGACTTGCCGACCCTGCGCGGCCAGTTCAACATTACCCGTCAGTTTACCCACCTTGCGGCCAATCCTTCGCGTCTTGCCTGCCGGTTCGACCTATTGTCCGAGGACATTACGCTCAACCGGATCATGAAAGCAGCAGTGGTTCGTCTTCTCCGTGTTTCGCGGCGCAGCTCAAACCAGCAACGCCTGCGCGAGCTGGCCTTCGTCTATGCCGACATAGCCGATGTACCGGCTTCAGTAGTGCGTTGGGATGAGGTTGTTATCGATCGGACCAATCAGTTCTGGCAGGCACTCTTCGCCATGGCCCGCCTCTTCTTGCAGGACCGCTATCAGACGACAACGGGCGGTGCCGGTCAGGGAACGGCAATGTTGTTCGAGATGAATGCGCTATTCGAAGAATATGTCGGGCGACTGATTGCCCGAGCGCTGACGGGAACCGGACTTACCGCCTCGTTGCAGGGGGGACGCTTGTTCTGCCTGAACGAGCAGGATAGCGAGCGAGGGCTATTCCAGACCAAGCCCGACATTCTGATCCGCCGGGACGGTAAGATTGTTCATGTAATCGACACCAAGTGGAAGCGGATTTCCTCTCGCATCAATGATCCCAAGCAAGGGGTTTCGCAGGCCGATGTTTATCAGATGATGGCGTATGCACATCTTTATCACGCACCACGATTGACGCTGCTCTATCCCCATCACTCCGGCCTAGGCCCCGAAGACCTAGTTCACGCCCGCTATCGGATCACCGGATACGACACTATCCTAGAGACCGCGAGTATTGATGTGTCAAAGAGCACTAACATATTGATGCGGCTGCGCCGGCTGCTCCTGGTCGAAGAACCAGAGGCTATAGACCCAATCGATTAATATTGTGATATATAGTAGAATGTTGAGAAATTTATTTCCATATTGCAATGGAAAATTAGGCCGAAAGACTACGTATGCAGCTCTTGCCGGCCCTTTAATCATCCGAAATTTTTCACATTACCAGTAGAAATTGAGGATGGATTTTATTTCGTATAAATGTCCATTATTTTGAGCTCTGCGCCGGAACGGACTTTTCTGCTTTATTCATTGAGCTTACTGCACCGCTCCACTATCGAATTTACTAATGCCACAAGCCCCACGCAGTCACATATTCTACTAATACTGCTCCTCATTATCGCAACTGGCATAATCTTGCGGAAGGTTCCGCTCGGTCTCCCCTAATTTCATCACAAAATGGGGCGGCTCTTGGTTATGGGGAACAATGATCTGGTGCATTGTCACCCTCCTGTCCCGACGGAGAAGCCCTCTCCGAAATGCCGTCCTCGCAACAGTCATTGTTTTATGCGACCGAATGTCTCAAGCTGCTATATACGCCTGCGCTTGATAAGTCTCGTTCCAGTTCTTTCGGCGGTTTCCTGCTTGGCCATCTACTTCGCTTTCATTGATCTTGAACTCCATGCGCTTGCAATCGTGACAATGACGTTCCTAAGCCTGAAATGGGAAACAGCGGGAAAATAGCGGCAAACAGGTTGCTTCTCTCTTTTCAAAACCCTGCATCCTTTAAAGCTTTTGCCACTTCCCTGACCCATGATAGCGTCTGATCTACTCAGCACTGTCAGGGAAACGAAAACATGCTGCCACAACCGGCGCTTTCTCTGAAAGAAAAGATGGCCTACGGCTGTGGGGACGTCTCATCCAATATGATGTGGGGCATGACCTCATCCTATCTGATGTATTATTACACGGATATTTACGGTCTCCCGCTTGTCGCCGTCTCGTGGATCCTTCTGGTCGCCCGTATTGTTGATGCCTTCTGCGACCCGGCCATCGGTTATTTTGTCGACCGCATGGGCGGGAGGATTGTGCTGCGTCTGATCCAGATCCTTGCCATTCCTTTTGGCATAACCGGCTTTTTCTGCTTTCTGGCCCTGCCGCTTTCGCCCACAGGTAAAGTTCTGTGGGCGGGACTGACCTATATCGTGTTTGGGGCGATCTACTCCTGCATCAACACGCCCTATGGTGCGCTGGCTGTCATGATCAGCCGTTCCGAAACTGACCGAACCAGCCTCAATGCATTTCGCATGATGGGGTGTCAGGCCGGATCGCTGTTTGTAGCGCTCGCCACCATTCCCGCCATTAGCTGGCTTGGCGGAGGTGAAAGCCCGGCGCAGCATCGTTATGGAATGGCGCTCTATGTTCTGATCCTGTCAGTGCTGGGCAGCATTTTGTGGTTTTGCGTGGCGCGAGGCTGCACTGTTCGACATCCCCCTGCACCTGTTCGACAGAACCTTGCGATCACATTGCGTCATCTCTGCAAGAACCGCGCCTGGGTGTTGAGCAATCTTCTCGCGTTTTTCTATTTCGTAGGACAGGCAGCGCTTTTCGGATTTGCCCTGTATTATGCCCGTGCCATTCTTGGGGGATCGGAGCAGACGGGCGCGAATATCATTACCGGCATCACCATTCTGCTGTTTGCGGGTGTGCCCGCCTGTGTTCCGCTCGCCAAACGTTTGGGAGCAGTGCGTGCAGGGATTGTGTGTCTCGTTGCCCAGATCGCCGCCTATCTCATAATGGCTATGGCGGGCGCATCGATGACAGGATTTGTCCTGTCCGCGGCCCTTCTGGCTCTGGCGCAAGGCACGATGTCGCCGCTCTATTACACTCTGCTGGCCGAAGCTGTTGATGATGGTGATCCCCTCACCTCCACAGGCTCGGCGGGGCTGGCGTATTCGATCAACACATGGGTCACGAAACTGGCAATGGGCATAACCGGATTTGTGCTGGCGCAGTTTCTGTCATGGGGACATTACGTGGCGGATGGAGCCACGCAGCCCCGCGAACTGTCATCGTGGGTGACGGTCGGGTTTATCTGGCTGCCGCTTGGGGCTGTGTGCCTGCAAATTGTGTGTCTTCTGGCGTGGCGCAGGAAAGAACCATCTGGTTCACCGGCGTAAGGGGCGCGCCGGATTGCCTGCGACTGTCACGCCAGCCGCCACGTCCCGTGTGACGACGCTGCCTGCGCCAATAATGGCGTCGTCGCCGATGGTGATGCCGGGCAGGATGATAGCGCCCCCACCGATCCAGACATTCTCGCCAATTATCACGGGACGACCGAATTCCAGCAGCTTGCGGCGCACGGCGGGATCACGCGGATGATCGGCTGCGAAGATCTGCACACCGGGTCCGATCTGTGTGCCGTGACCAATTCTGACTTCAACCACATCGAGCACGACGCAGTTGAAATTTAGAAAGACGTTGTCGCCTAAAAAGATATTGTAGCCGTAATCGCAGTAAAAAGGCGGGCGGATGGTCACGTCAGTGCCCACCGCGCCAAGACGTTCGGCCAGAGATCCGTTCTGTGCGTTATAGCGGGCAAGCCATGCCGCACAGTCCGCCATATCCTGCTGCAATTCCGGATCAGCGGCGCTGTACAGCTCGCCTGCCAGCATCTTCTGCTTTTCGCTGCGTATCGCCATCAGGTCAGATCATGCAGGGCTTTGCCGAGCGGAGGCGTCAGCCGCCAGTCCGAAAACTTTACCTTGAGCCCTTCCCGCTCCGGTGTGCAGCACATGGGGCCGACCAGATAGGACTCTGCCTTTGGAAAAGGCGCAAGACGCACGAGCGGCCAGATCTTGCCGTCGGCTGAGACCTGTAGCCGCAATACGCCGTCGGCCACGGTTGCACGCATCCAGAAATCTTTCGGCTCACCCTCATAAGGCGCTGTTGCCCAGTCCGAGAGGCCATCTGTCAGAACACTGCTGAGCATGGCGCGTCCGTCGGAGAGTTCGATCCCCGCCTTGACCCAGCGTTTCTCGTCGATGCGGACCATGAGACCGGCCTGATCGTAGAGCTTTTCATAGGCGGCGCGGATACGGAGCTGTGCGGTAAAGCGTGATGGCGCATGGACGCCATAGAAATGGCCGCTGTCACGGGTGAAACCATACCAAGTTTCGCGCCAGAAATCGGTGCCCTTGTCAGTCGTTACTTCCAGAGCGTCAGCCGTGAGAGAACTCTGGCGAGGCTTGTTGAGCCAGACACCGTTCTGCCAGGAATTGGGGGCGTCAGCATGCGCCTGTCCGACCAGAGCGATGCCTCCAGCCGCAACACCCGTGGCGATGACCGTGCGCCTCGTCATCCCGGAGTGGATGTTCTTTTCGCCTTTGTCGCTCACTGCTAACACTCCCCTGCGGTTATGATTTCTTTTATGTACATCCGTACACATCGCGCAAGGCTAACCTCTTCCCCCATGTCCAGCAACCAGCCCCCAACCCGTCGCTTTGATCCTGACCGCAAGCAGCGCATCATCAACGCAGCGCTGGATGTCATTGTGGAGCACGGCGTGCAGGGCACCACGCATCGTCGTGTAGCCACAGCGGCCGGGGTGCCTCTTGGTTCCATGACCTATCATTTTGACGGCATGGACGATCTGCTGCGTATGGCGTTCGAGCAGGTTGCTCACGCCAGTTCATCGGAATTTGTCGCGCGACTGGCGCAGGCTCAGGATCGGGAAGAAGCAATCGAGGCGATCGTTGACATCATCGCCGGAAATATCTGGTCGACACCACGCACTCTGCTGCTGAGTTACGAACTCTACGCGTTCGCCGCCCGCAAGCCGGAGCTGGCTGCTATCATGCGGGAGTGGATGCAGTCCAGCCGGGAAGCCCTCGGTCGTTTCTTTGATCCACTGACCAGCCGTACCTTGGATGCGCTGGTCGAAGGAATGGGTATTCACGGCTCCGTGGATCAGGCCCCGCTGGATCGCCATGAGATCGAGGATATTGTGCGGAGGATTTGCAGATAGCGGTCTGCTTTCGATGCCTCCACGCAGGATGCGACTGCGGACAGCCCGGTATCTTCAGTTTCTATCGTGGCTATTTCGAACTGTTCGATAAGGCCCGATCAGACAAGAAGAATATCTTCGTCGTTCCCGGCGCGACGCATTGCGGCCAGCCAGAATACACCCGTCAGGCGATTGAAAAATTGAAAGTTTTCTACAGAAAAAATCTGTAACGCCTGTTTCTATGCAATTGTCTGTTTGCTGAAAGAGCGTTGGTAAACGGACGATTGGTGTCTCTCTGGCGCATCGGGCAAGCAGACCCGCCAGTCAACAACCTGCGCCCTGCACACTCAGCCAACACCCCTCCCAACTGGGTATGAAGCATTCCTAGCGCGCTCTTGCAATTGAGACATATTATCATTAACAGCACACCCATTCCCGGGTCGATGCGCCCGAAGGAGCCGTTTTCCGTACATCAGGACGCTTCATCTTATGGCTGCAAAGTCCGCATCCCGCTTGCTATCCCTGCTGTTAGCCTCATGCAGTTTTATTCCGCTCAGTCTCGCGGCAGAGCCTGCGACAAAGGCCCAAACGGGAAAGCCTCTTGCTGGGGCGGCCAGTCCGAAACCATCTGTTGAAGCCGACAAAACCGAAAACATTGTCATCCGTGCAGCACGACGCAATCGCATGGAAGTGACCAGCGGCGGTCAGCTTGGCGCACTTGGGACAAAGAAGGGTCTCGATGTCCCGTTCAATATCCGCAGTTACAATTCCAGCCTGATCCTCAATCAGCAGTCCCAGACGCTCGGACAGGTTCTGGAGAACGACCCTTCCGTCCGCACGACCATGGGATATGGCAACTTCTCGGAAATGTTCGTCATTCGTGGTTTTCCCGTGAATGGTGACGATATTTCGATCAACGGACTTTATGGTGTCGTTCCCCGGCAGCTTGTTTCGCCTCAGCTTTATGATCAGGTTCAGGTGCTGAACGGCGCCAGTGCGTTCCTCAACGGTGCGGCGCCCAGCGGCTCATCCATTGGCGGCAACATCAACCTGATGTTCAAGCACGCTGAAAACACCGACCTCAATCGTGTGACAGGCGATTACACCAGCAACGGGCAGGGTGGCGGCGCTATCGATTTTGGTCGTCGCTTTGGTCAGGACAAGGCGTTCGGGTTCCGTCTGAACGCGGCAGGCATGGATGGCCAGACTTCCATCGACCATGAGCGGCGGCATGATGCGGTCGTTGGCGGCACATTCGACTGGCACGACGACAACACGCGTATTGATCTCAACATGGCCTATCAGAACCAGAATGTTCAGGATGGCCGCGGCGGTGTTTTTCTCGGCTCCGGAGTGACCTCTGTTCCCCGCCCGGTGGCCCCCTCTCACAATTTCGGTCAGCGCTGGACCTACGCTGACCTGAACTATCTGTTCGGCACGCTAAATATCGAGCATGACTTCGGGAAACATATTACCGTTTATGGCGCTTTCGGAGCACTGGGCAGCGACGAGAAGGGAAATTATTCCACCTTCACGGTAAGCAATGCGGCTACCGGTGCTGGCACCGCCGGGGCCATGTATGTGCCCTATCAGCAGAACAACGAAAGCACGCGCGCAGGTGTCAGGGCCCATGTGGATACCGGGCCCATTCATCATGAAATCAACGCTGGCGGTTCTGCCTTATGGGAAGAAACCCGCACCGCCTACTCAATGTATTATAACAACGCCGCGCCACTAAACAGCAATCTCTACAACACGCCCCAGCTCGCGGCTCCTGAGCAGAACCTTGCGGGTGGCAATCTGAAAGACCCTACCCGTTCAAACTGGACCAAACTGTATAGCCTGTATCTTTCCGACACGATGACGTTCTGGCACGATCGGATCGCCCTGACAGCCGGTTTCCGGTATCAGAATATTCTCGATAACAGCTACAATTATTCAACAAACGGTTCTCTTCAGGACGGATACAACAAGGGCGCGTTTACACCTGTTGTCGGTCTTGTCATTCACCCGACGCGTCAGACAGCAATTTATTTCAACCGGATCGAAGGTCTCTCCGAAGGGCAAAGGGCGACAGGCGCGAATGTCGTCAATCTGGGACAGATCTT
This sequence comes from Acetobacter sp. UBA5411, assembly GCF_002409645.1. GTDB lineage: Bacteria > Pseudomonadota > Alphaproteobacteria > Acetobacterales > Acetobacteraceae > Acetobacter. Next base: position 70,127 of record NZ_DHNR01000009.1, on the reverse strand, counting down.
CGCGCCCTATCAGAGCGTCCAGTACGAAGTTGGTGCGAAATATGACATTGGACGGTTCAATGTCGGGCTGGCATTTTATCAGATCTCCCAGCCGAACTCCTACACGGAGCCTTATGGCAACACGGGTGAACTTATCTTCCGTGAAGACGGCTTGCAGCGAAACCGGGGCATGGAACTCACCGTCAATGGTGAAATCATCAAGGGACTGCGTTTCAACGGGGGCCTGACGCTGATCGACGCCGATCTGAAACGTACGGCTGGCGGCACCAATAACGGTCATACCGCCATCGGCATCCCGAATTATACGATCAACGGCAACCTTGAGTATGACCTGCCGTTCCTGAAGGGCGCGACAGTTATCGGGCGCGTGGTCAATACCGGAAAGCAGATGGTCAATGTGGAGAACACGGCCCACCTGCCCGTCTGGACTCGCTTCGATCTTGCCGCACGATATACGTTCGCCGCTTACGGCAAGCCGCTGACCTTGCGGTTCGGCGTGGATAATCTTGCCAACACGCGCTTCTGGTCCTCTGCTTTCAATGGCTATCTGCTTGAAGGTCTGCCGAGAACCTTCAAGTTCTCGTTCACCACCGATCTCTGATCGTGTTTGTGACAATCAGAGGATAAGCAAGAAGAGTGAACGACGCGCTTTCGCAGCCCTGTTGCCACCAAGTCATGGATTTGCGAGGCTTATTACGGAGCTGCTACAAAAATAGCGGCTGATGAAAAGAGCGCGCGCAAACCCCTCACCTTTGAAATCGACGCCATCTCATGAGCCAGACCTATCTCACACCCGAGCGGCTTCGATGGCTTCATTACAAAAGCTCAGCCATCATTCTGTCACCGAAGTATATTTCCATTGAATCGATGGAAGTCTGGAAGGGGCAATACTTCTCCCGGACGGGCTGGTGCGCCCATGCGCCAAACGACGCGACGGATAAATGGATCGGGGAGAACTTTCGCAAGGCCTTGCTCAGCAGCGAATATTTCAACAAGCCGGGAATCATCCTTGATCGTGAGGCCGTTGTGGTCATGAAAGAAGTCTCCAATCGCAGGCGTCTGGCCTTCTGGGACGATATTGCCCGGAGCTACGGTTACAAGGATATGGATCAGGCCGGACGGAGATGCGATCTGGTCTTTTCGTCTTGGCATTATCTTGTCGATGACTTCGTCACTCTGCGAGCGAGCAAACGGTTGACCGGCACTCATCGTGCATGGCCCGAAGACAGGAAACACGCTGACAAGCATATGACTGTTCCTCTGTCTGTCTCGGACGAGGAACTGGGCTACGCGGTGCGAGTGGCGCTTTCACGCTGCGAAGCGCCGGGGCGGCAGAAGATCAACACGCCGCCCGAATTGCTTCCACTTCCGTGGAAGAAGGAGAAGGCGTGACAGGCACGCGCTCATCTGCTTCGTACGCGGAAATGATGTGGCGGTCCTTTCAATGGACAAGCGGAGGTAGCAGTTGTTTTTTCTGCTACCGGGTGCTCCACATTTATCGATTGTAGAGAGGCTACGCCGGAATGGATCGGGGAAAATCTGAAGAAAGCCCTTGAAACAAGTCGGTATCTTTTCATGACATGGATGCGGAGAACGTGCCGCAGGGTTTGCGCTAAATACGAAAGACCGGGACGGGTCAACGCAGCGTGTGTTTCCGTGACGTCGCCATGCGAGGCGGCTCTCGCCATTCTTTCCGCGACATAATTCTCGCGTTTGTTGCAGCCTCACACTATCGTGACAGTTCACTTTTTTATATTGCGTTCGGTCCGATGAAAACCACTGCCCTTCCCCTTCCCCGACGCTTCAACCGTTTCACCATGCAACTGGCAGGAGGCATGATGCCTCCCGCCATAACGCACTGGCTGGGTGTACGCGCCATCAGCATCACGCCGGAACAGATCGGTGTGCGAGAAGGTCTCCGGGCTGGCGTCGCCGTCGGGTCGGTGATGCTGCTGGCGTGGTATCTGGATGCGCCGCTCATGGCCTGGTCGGCATTCGCCGCCTTCTGGACCTGCCTTGTTGATCCCGGTGGTCTGATACGTCTCAGGCTTGCGACCCTGCTGAAATTCGGCTCTTCAGGCACACTGATCACAGGCCTGCTTTCCGTCGCTTCAGGCTATGGTCTGATGCCGGTCTTCCTTGCTCTGGGCATCTGCATTTTCATCTGTGGACTGGCGCGTCAGCGTGGACCGGTCGCTACGCAGATCAGTGTGCTCGCCGCTATCGTTGCCGTGGTCGCCGTCTGTTATCCGCAGACACCGCTGGGAGGCGTGCATCTCGCAGGCATGTTTGTTGGTGGCTCTGTGTGGGCCGCGTTGATCTGCATCTTTGCCTGGCCCGTCGATCCTTATGTGCCGCAAAGACAGGCCTGTGCCGCGATTTTTCGCGAGCAGGCGAATATGATCAGTCGGCTTCTGCTGCTTTCCGAGCGTAACGCGCTTGATCATGACGCGCTCTATCATGAGATCAGCTCCTACAGACGCGATATCCGCAACCGGATCGAACAGGCCCGCAAACGCGTGGAGATGCTCTCGGCTGACGTTCTGAACAGCCGCACTCACGGAACGCTCCTGCGCACCGTGGAAGCGGGTGACCGGATTTTCGTCGCGGCCATGGGCTTCGAGCATGCCGCTTTTACGGCCCCTCTTCCCCCGATCGCTCGCCGGACAGCCGGATTAATTGCTGCGACCCTGAGACGTGCGGCACGCGAAATTGCCAGCCCGCAACCCCGGCCTGAGTGTCTGACCCGACAGATCCGTTTCCTGCGCACCGCGGGACCACGCGATGGCGATCTGTTTGCCCGTTGCGCTCATCTGTGCGCGGACGCTCTCACGGATCTTCAGCAGACCTGGCGAACGCCAGCCGAGGATGAACAGATCACCACTAGTCCGTCTCAGTCCAAAGGGCAGAGCTGGCCTACCGCCATCTTTGTAAGGCACGCAGCACGTCTTTCTGTCGCGGTGCTGATTGCCTACGCGATCGCTCTCTGGCTCGACCTGCCCTACGCTTACTGGGCGATGATGGCGGTGGTCGTGGTCATCCAGCCCAGCGTGAACGTGACTTTGCCCCGCGCGCTGGAGCGTGTGGCAGGCAGTGTGGCAGGCGGTCTGCTTGCGGCTGTCATGGGCGTCACCCTGCCCATGCCGGTGATCCTTCTGCTCATCTTTCCTCTGGCCGCCGTGACCATTGCGCTAAGGGGCGTGAACTACACGCTGTGCGTCATGTTCATGACGCAGCTTTTCGTGCTGGTCACCGATCTTGTCAGCACAACACACGGCTGGGACGTCGCGCTTTCCCGAGCCGCCAACAACACCATAGGCAGTCTGGTGGGGCTGGCGGCATGTGTCCTGCTCTGGCCGGGAGCGAAAGCGCCTTCTCTGGCGCAACAGATCATGGCAGCCGTCTCGGCCAATCTTCGTTACGCCATGCTGGCGGCAAGAGAAGACAAGGCGTCATGGAATGAAATCGAGCATGCCCGACGTGAGGCCGGTACGTTCTCGACCAAAGCCGAGGTTCTGTATCAGCAGACGCGTCTGGAAGGGTTGCGCCGTTCTGACTATCTCAGAACGTGTGGCGACATCCTTTTCATGCTCAGGCGACTTGCGGGCGCCGCCAATGTCTGGTGGCTGGAATATAACGATGCCAGCCTGTCATTGAGAGCAGAGGAAAGATCCGCTCTTTCCTCCCTCGCACAGGCTAGACCTCTGACAAAGAAAACCGGTCTCAGTGAAGCTGACCTCAAAGAGGTTCTATCCCTGTTGACGGCGCTGTCAGTTGAAAAAAACGACAGATAAAGCTCAGCTTTCAGCGACTGACACGCTCTGCTGGGATCCTCAGAACGATCATCACTCCCAGCAGCGCCAAAGCAACTAGGCCATAGAGAGCCATATCGGTTCTACCCGTTGCATCCTTGATCCAGCCCACAAAATATGGACTGAGGAACCCGGCCAACTGCCCCAGTGAATTGATCAGCGCCACACCACCGGCGGCAGCCTCGGCGCTCAGAAAACCATTACTCAACGGCCAGAAAAGAGGCAGACCACTCAGAGCCCCTGCCGTGGCGATGGTCAAGCCCGCAACCGAGAGCAGTGCGTTATCGTGAAAAGCGGCGGAACAGGCGAGCCCAAAAGCTGCCATCAGAAGCGGAATGGCGAGATGCCAGCGCCGCTCACGTCGTTGGTCTGATGAGCGGCCCGCCGCAATCATGAAAAAACAGGCCCCCAGATAGGGAATGGCGCTCACCCAGCCAATGACGCCTACATCGTGAAAACCGATGTTCCTGATGATGGTCGGCAGCCAGAAATTGATCGCATAGACGCTGCTCTGAATACAGAAATACAGCAGGCCCAGCATCCATATGGCCGGACTACGCACTACTTCGGAAAATCTCGCAGAGACCTGTCTGGGGCGATTTTGTCGATCCCGAGTCAGCGTCTCTGACAGCAGTTTCTTTTCCTGTGCATCCAGCCACGCAACTTCATCAGCGGAATCACGCAGGAACAGAAACATGCCGACACCGAGCAGCACTGTCGGCAGTCCTTCCAGCAAAAAGAGCCACTGCCAGGCTTCAAATCCGTGATTCCTGCCACTGAACCAGTTCATGATGAGGCCTGAAAGCGGACTTCCCAGCACACCGGAAAGCGGGATAGCCGCCATGAAAAGGGTGAGCGCCCTGCCCTGTCGCTGTGCGGGAAACCACTGAGTGAGATAGAGTACCATGCCGGGGAAAAATCCGGCTTCCGCAGCACCAGTCAGGAAACGCAGGATGTAAAACCCAGTCGTCGTTTCAACAAACATCAGACTGGTGGAAAGCCAGCCCCACACGATCATGATCAGCGCCAGCCAGCGTCGGGCACCGATTTTCGCCAGCATGAGATTGCTAGGAATGCCGCAGGCAATGTAGCCGAGAAAGAAAATCCCTGCCCCAAGCCCGTAGGCCGTTTCACTCATGTGGAGGCTGTCCAGCATGCTCAGCTTGGCGAAGCCGACATTCACGCGGTCGAGATAGTTGAAGAGATAACAGACGAAGATATAGGGAATCAGTCGCAGTGTGACTTTGCTGAATATCTGATTCAGGCGGGAGTCCTGAGGCGGATGCGCCTCAATGACGTTTTGCTCAGGCATGACTTGTCACCGGTTCTTATTATTTTTCTTGTTCTCATCCAGAGCATGAGAGGCCCGAACGAAACAACCGTATTCACACAGTAATGGCGGGCAGACACCCGTCTACTGATGAAAGCGCGACAAGCTTACCGGTTTCGAGAATTTCAACTGTTCGTGTGATGAACACCAGACTGACTGCCGGGACACTCCGAACCACTCGTCCTTTCCGGCAAGAAGGATCCCGCCCGACGATCGTCGTGAGTATACCGATTTTCAAGATTACCGCGTCAGATCGGGAATGAGCGCTGACCTTCCAAAAGCGTCAGCCTTGCCACCACTCTCATCCCTTCCTATACCTTTTTCCCCGCCATTCTGGCAGCAAGAGCCGTAAGAGCCACTCAGGACAGTCCGGTCATGACCGAAGAGTTCCATCGTATCCGTCGCCTTCCTCCCTACGTTTTCGCGGAGGTCAACAAAGCCAAGGCCGCAGCCCGAGCGCGGGGCGAGGATATCATTGACCTCGGCATGGGAAATCCGGACAGCCCGACTCCCTCGCATATCGTGAAGAAGCTTGTGGAGACCGTCGCGGACCCACGTAGTCACGGATATTCGGTCAGCCGTGGCATTCCCGGCCTGCGCAAGGCTCTGGCTGGCTATTATGACCGCCGTTTCAACGTGAAGCTTGATCCGGATACGGAAGTCATCGCGACACTGGGCTCCAAGGAAGGTCTGGCCAATCTGGCGTCAGCCATCACAAGCCCAGGCGACACCATTCTGGTTCCGAACCCGTCCTACCCGATCCATCAGTTTGGTTTCATCATCGCGGGCGCATCCGTACGCTCGATCCCGGCCTATCCCGATGACGAGATGCTGCGCGCCCTTGAGCGTGCCGTGCGTCATTCGGTGCCGAAGCCGACCGCGCTGATCGTCAACTTCCCATCCAACCCGACGGCGTATCTGGCGGACCTCGATTTCTACAAGGAAATCGTCAAATTCTGCCGTCGGGAAGAAATCTTCATCCTGTCCGATCTGGCCTACGCCGAGATCTATTTCGGTGACCTCGTGCCGCCCTCCATTCTGGCGGTCGAAGGCGCGAAAGATATCGCCGTCGAATTCACTTCACTGTCGAAGACCTATTCGATGGCGGGCTGGCGTATGGGTTTTGCCGCAGGCAATCCGCGCCTGATCGAAGCGCTGGCACGGATCAAGTCCTATCTCGATTACGGTGCGTTCACACCGATTCAGGTTGCGGCGGTCGCAGCACTCAGCGGTCCACAGGATTGCGTGGCGGAAATTCGCCAGCTCTACAAGGATCGTCGCGACGTGCTGCTGCGTGGCCTGCACGCCGCCGGTTGGGATGTTCCCAAGCCGGAAGGCTCGATGTTTGCATGGGCGCCGATCCCTGAGAAATTCCGGGATATGGGAAGCGTCGCGTTCTCCAAGCTGCTCCTGCAGGAAGCTGGCGTGGCCGTCGCGCCGGGTCTCGGCTTCGGTGAGCATGGCGAAGGGTTCGTGCGTATCGGTCTGGTGGAAAATACCCAGCGTCTGCGTCAGGCAACCCGCGCCATCAAGGGCTTCCTGAACGCCAATGGCATTAATGGGCCCAGCCAACAGGGCCCACAACAGAAACAGTCTGCTCTGGAGGATACCGCGTCGTGAGTTCGTCTAAAGGAGACGTCGCTTTCAAAACCCCGCTCCGCCTTGGTGTTGCGGGTCTCGGCACAGTAGGTGCCGGTCTTGCCATTCTCCTGCGTGACAACGCGGATATCATTACGAAGCGGGCCGGTCGCCCGATTGAAATCACGGCTGTCGCTGCCCGTGACAAGACGCGTGATCGCGGTATCGATCTGAGCGCCCTCACATGGCACAGCAATGCCGTCGATCTCGCCTCTGATCCGAATGTCGATGTCGTTGTCGAACTGATCGGTGGTTCCGAAGGCACGGCTCGCTCACTGGTAGAAGCTGCCCTGCAGGGGGGCAAGGCCGTAGTGACGGCGAACAAGGCGCTTCTGGCTGTGCACGGCGACAGCCTCGCCCGCTTGAGTGCTGCCAACAAGGCGCCACTGCTGTTTGAAGCGGCTGTGGCTGGCGGCATTCCTGCCATCAAGACGGTCCGTGAAGGTCTGGCTGCCGACCGCCTGCTTTCCATCGGCGGCATCCTGAACGGCACCTGTAACTACATCCTGACCGCGATGCGGGAAACCGGACGTGACTTCAGCGACGTGCTCGCTGAGGCACAGGAGTTGGGCTACGCGGAAGCCGATCCTTCCACGGACGTTGACGGAATCGACGCAGCCCACAAGCTGACGATCCTTGCCTCCCTCGCCTTTGGTCAGCCTGTGGAGTTCGACAGCGTTCATGTTGAGGGCATCCGCTGCATCGGCGCGCTTGATCTGACATTTGCCCGCACGCTTGGCTATCGCATCAAATTGCTCGGTCTGGCCCGTCAGTCCAAGCGGGGCGTGGAAGCGCGTGTCGCGCCCTGCCTCGTGCCGGAAGCAACACCGATTGCGCAGGTTGATGGCGTGTTCAACGCCGTCATTGCTGAAGGCACCTTTGTCGGTCGTCTGATGGTCGAAGGCCGTGGCGCTGGTGCTGGCCCGACTGCGAGCGCTGTTGCCGCCGATATCATCGACGTTGCACGCGGCAACACCGTCCCGGTCTGGGGTACGGATGTAGCTACACTGAAAGCCACACAGAGCCGCCCGGCATCTGAATGGCACGGCGCATTCTATCTGCGTCTCAGCGTTGCTGACCGTGCTGGTGTCATTGCCGACATCACCGCCATCCTGCGTGATTGTGGCGTTTCTCTCAGCAGCATGATCCAGCATCCTTCGGCAAAGCAGGCTCAGAACGTGCCGCTGGTACTGGTCACGCATCCGACTGATGAAAGCGCAATGCAGGCCGCACGTCAGCGCATTGCTGCTCTGGATGTAGTCTCAGCGGAGCCTGTGCTCATTCGCATCGAAAACTTCTGATCTCGACCTCAGCCTTTTCGGGTGGTACCATCAATTATTAACATGGCTTAAAGCCACGTCATTTTTCTGACCGGAGCAACAGATATGTCGGCCGAAACGAATACCCCCTCCTACGTCGTCTCGGACCGAAATCTGGCCCTTGAGCTGGTTCGTGTCACGGAAGCCGCAGCTGTCGCGTCCGCTCGCTGGACCGGTCGCGGCAAGAAGAACGATGCCGATGGTGCAGCGGTGGAAGCCATGCGCAAGGCTTTCGATACGGTCGCCATTGATGGCACGGTCGTCATCGGTGAAGGCGAGATGGACGAAGCGCCGATGCTCTATATCGGTGAGAAGGTTGGCGCTGGTGGTCCGGCAATGGACATCGCTGTCGATCCGCTGGAAGGCACCAATCTCTGCGCCAAGGACATGCCGAACGCGATCACCGTCGTGGCGCTGGCCGAGCGTGGCAACTTCCTGCACGCACCAGACGTTTACATGGACAAGCTGATCGTCGGTGCTGGCCTGCCTGATGACGTGATTGATCTTGACGCATCGATTGGTGAGAACCTTCGCAACCTCGCAAAGGCTCGCGGTCGCCATATCGGTGACATCACGCTGTGCGCGCTTGAGCGTGAGCGCCATGAAGAGCTGATTGCCAAGACCCGCGAGGCTGGAGCCCGTGTCCGTCTGATCTCCGATGGTGATGTGGCGGCTGGTATTGCTGCGTGTCTTGAGACCTCTTCAGTTGATATTTACGCAGGCTCTGGCGGAGCGCCGGAAGGCGTTCTGGCGGCGGCGGCTGTTCGTTGCATGGGTGGCCAGATGCAGGCCCGTCTGATGTTTGAAGACGACGCGCAGCGTGAGCGCGCCCAGAAGATGAACCCCAACAAAAAGCCGGACCGCAAGCTCGGCCTGCATGATCTGGCTTCCGGCGATGTGCTTTTCTCCGCGACGGGCGTCACCACCGGGTTCCTGCTGAAAGGCGTGAAGCGTATGCCGCACCGCTCGGTGACCCACTCCCTCGTGATGCGCTCAAAGTCCGGCACGCTTCGCTTTATTGAGGGCTACCACAACTACAATACGAAAACCTGGAGCGTTTCCTGAGCGCTCTTGAACGGCTCATACGATGATTCTGGAAGAGAAACTCCCTGACACGACCAAGGAAAACACTCTTCCAGAACCTGTTTTAGGGGTCACAGAGAGTCTTCTGGGACATCGCTGGGTCTGGCGGTCAGGAGCCGATGACCCAGCAACTCTTCGGTTGGGAAGCGCTATCGCGCAGTCCTGCGGCCTTCCCGAAATCGTTGCCCGTATCATGGCGATGCGTGGCCTGAAGGCGGAAACAGCATCCGCTTTCATTGAACCGCGTCTACGCACTTTTCTTCCTGATCCCTCCTGCCTGAAAGATATGGACGTTGCTGCGGCACGTCTGGCGAAGGCTGTTCTAAATCACGAAACCGTTGGCATTCTGGGCGACTATGATGTCGACGGCGCCTGCTCCTCAGCGCTGCTGACAGAGTATCTCCGTCAGTTTGGCTGTGTCGTATATACCCACATCCCTGACCGGATGAAGGAGGGCTACGGCCCGAACGAGCAAGCCCTTCTTGGACTGGTGGAGCGCGGGGCCTCCCTTGTTGTCTGCCTGGATTGCGGCACAGCCGCCGCTTCCATACTCGCCTGCCTGAAGCAAAAAGCTGATGTCGTTGTCATTGATCATCACAAAGCGGAACTGTCGCTGCCCGACATTCATGCGCTGGTCAATCCCAATCAGCCAGACTGCGCTTCCGGCCTGAACCATCTCTGTGCAGCAGCTCTCACGTTTGTCACGCTGATTGCAACAACGCGCGCCTTGCGTCGCAACGGCTATTTTTCCGAAGACCAGCCCGAGCCGGATCTGCTCGCCTGTCTGGATCTGGTTGCACTTGCCACCATCTGCGACGTCATGCCTTTGCAGGACATTAACCGTGCTTTTGTCCATCAGGGATTGCGCGTGATGGGAAAGCGTCAGCGTGTCGGGCTACGCACGCTGATGGAAATTGCGAGCGTGGTTGAGAAACCCAACGCTTTTTCATGCGGTTTCGCGCTGGGTCCAAGGATCAACGCAGGCGGCCGGATTGCTGAATCGGATCTCGGTTTCAGACTACTGGCTGCTGAAGATGATTTTTCGGCCCGCCAAATGGCTGAACGTCTGAACGACGTCAATCGCAAGCGGCAGGATGTGGAAGCAGACATTCTGGATGCCGCGATGGAGCAGGCCCGCCTTCAGTTCGATGCAGGCAATGCCGCCCTGCTCGTCACGAGCCAAGACTGGCATGCTGGTGTCGTCGGCATCGTTGCAAGCCGCATCAAGGATGAATTCAACCGTCCCTCTTTTGTCGCTTCCGAGGACGAGCATGGGAAGCTCAAGGGATCAGGACGCTCCATTCCCGGCTTTGATGTGGGGGCTGCAGTCATTGCCGCCAAGGAACATGGTCTTCTCATCGCGGCAGGCGGTCATGCAGCGGCGTGTGGATTTACTCTTGCCCAAGAAAACCTGCCCGCATTTCATGCTTTCCTGAATGAGCGTTTTGAGGCGGTAAGAGCCTATCCCAAGAAACCATTTCTTTCAGTGGACGCCATTATTCCTCCCAGTGCCGCGACTTCTGATCTGGCAAAAGCTCTTGGCGTTCTTGCTCCTTTTGGGCAGGGCAACGAAGAGCCTGTTCTGGCAATAGCAGATGTCAAGGTGGATCGTTTCTTCCGGATTGGAGCAAACAAGCGATCAATACGCCTGACATTGTCTGGTGAAGGCAATCGCAAGATCAATGCTGTTATGTTCAATGTCAAAAACGATGCGATACTGGATACGTTGGAAAATCTGAGCCGACCTACATTGAATATCGTGGGATGGCTCCGCGTCGACGCATGGCAAGGTCGTGAAAACACAACTTTTTTTATCTGGGATTTGTCTGCCTGACCATTGGAAGGCGTTCTGAATCCCGCTATTGACTCATTATGAGTATTTTCAGGACCGATATCTGGAAAATAGGAGCCATTACTGCTCCCATCCAGCGTATAATCGAAGCGGGTTCTATTGATCCATTTCCGATTCACTGGCTGCCTTTGAACGGTTCTTTCCGTTCCTTATCCGATCCATTCGGTATGTGGCACAAAGGTGATCTATATGTTCTTGCTAAATATTATGACTACCGAACACGCAAAAGCGTCATAAAGGCTTTTCGTCTGAACGGAATGTTTCAGGTCATGGAGGAACGAGTTGTTCTTTCTGAAGCATGGAACCTGACTTATCCAACACTCATCGAAGACGATGGTGAAATCTGGATGCTTCCAGATCCTTGTGGATCGAGCAGACTGACGCTGTACCGTGCTGTAGATTTTCCTTGGCAATGGGAAGCTGTACCTGAGTTTTCATTTCCCTACCCTACAATTAACGCCACGCCTACGAAAAGTGATGGGTTGTGGTGGATGTTTTATACTTCGCCTGACTCTGCGCCTAAGACGCTCAAAATTGCCCAGTCAACGCATTTGTGCGGACCATGGGAAAACATCTCCACGCAGACAACTGAAGGTGATAAAAGCATTAGTCGGATGGGCGGCTCTCCTGTCATACAAGAAGGCAGGATCATATTACCGACCCGGACTGCATCCAATGCTTATGGCGATAGCGTCCGTCTTATAAGTGCCACTCTCCCTCTATCGGCCACTTCCAGCTTTAATCCTGGCACCGAACTGAGAGCGCCCGCACGTTGCGCTCCATATACACAAGGGCTGCATACGCTATCGGCCGCTGGAGATGTAACTTTCATTGATGCCAAGCGTATTGACCGAAATTGGCTGCATAGATTGATAATCGATGTTAGATAATCTTATTAAATTACAATAACATCTCATCCAAAATGCACTGCTGACGTTTCCGTTTTAGCAGAAAGACAACCAGTAGGAATCTATATTTCAAGCAATACTATTTTTAGAATTTGGGAGCCTCACCATCCCATGTCACTACTTTTCCAGGACCACAAAGTCCACCTATAGTTCCACCAAAACCATAGACTGTTGCGGGCAGTTTGACATTACTCCACGAAACCTTGGTTTCCACATAACACGGTTGTTTTGGCGCTTTTGGATTCCATCCATTTACAGTAATCGTAGAACCAGCGCTCATATACAATGAGCCGGCAGCCACACCAGGGAGAGCATTCAATACGATCTCGGGCTTTGTGCTTTCGCTGTTTTCCAAATGCCCGGTAAAATCAGTTGGTCCATTCAAAAACATCTGCTGATTGTTATAATCGAAACTTGTTCCTTGAAAATCCAGTTCAATATTTGATTCCTCATCAAGCCCAACAATCGCATTGTTGTAAATAGCGCCACCAACAAAAGTATTCCTTTCTCCGGCATTTTTTGTACCAGGAGGCACGAAAATGCCAGTATTCCCTCCCCCAATTATTACATTGAACATATCTACTCCCCAAACTCCGCTTCCCAGGACCAACCCATGATTAAATCCCTGAATAGACACACTTGAAAGAGTAAAAGCCGCATTAGTCACATAATCTCTTGGATTAGTATAATTCATGACAATTCCATCAATTGATTTGTTTCCAAAAAGAGTAATATGCTCAAGCTTATTAATTGTAGCATCGCTACGGTGTCCATATCCTTCTTCGGATATATAAAAACATGCACCATTATTCATGCGGCATTCAAATATAGCATCTCTTATGGTTACCAACTCAGGGTTTATTTTTAATGTTTTTGAAAGCACCTTTTTAGCGCCATGAAGATCGATAACGCAGTTGCTTTTTTTTGCATAACAAACGTCTAACTGATCTTGTAAAGTAGAGCTATCATCAGCTGCTTTAGCAGTATGAAGACTACTAACAAAACACAATGCAAACAAAACGTTACGATAATATATCATTTCCATTAACCCATATATTATGCATTTTTTATATACTTATTACCATATCGCGAAAAAATGCAAGCTTTCTGAAAAATCCAAATTATTCACTATAAGTAAAAGCATTTTTAAAATTCGCACTTTGTTTTCTTGAAATATAGCTCTATATATAGGATTTTATTTATTTTTATATAAATAATATTTATAATTTCAGTATCTGCATTTTACTTATTTTATTAAATAAAAGTTTATAATAAATCGCGCAATTAAATCAACAATATTTCGCGAATAATTATTAAAAACACAAATTAACTATAATTCTATTGTATATTTTCAAAATATAGCTCTCATACTACAATAACATAGATACTCAAAATAGAAATTATAAACTGCTAAAAATCTAATTTTTATATTGAAAAATAAAATAGTTACTATTTGTTAAAAACACATGTTTACTGCAGTAAAATTTATATTTAATGTATATCTTTTATTTTATATAAATTTTTATATTTATATATGCAAGAAAAATTTCCTTTCCCTTCCCTCAGCCTTCACTGAAAACAGGCTAAAGATTTTAATATAGAAACCTTGATTGCCCGACTGTTAATTCTACCCCAAACTAGGCAAACTTTAACTTCTCCGAAACCTTCTTGAGTTATCAAAGTCCTAACTTCACTATTTTCTAGAAGGAAAGGATAAAGATATGCGCATAGTCGAAGCCGCTCGACTGATCACGACAGGCCGCATTAATCCCGAAACTCTCTGGGAAATTACGACACCTGCAGAGCGGGTCACAATTGCCCTGCTGGCAGGCCGACCTGACTATCTACCTAATAATGCCAACACACCCAATGCTGCGTGGTCTGTCATGGATACTCGTTGTCGTTCTTTGGTCCAGCGTAGAGCCCCGGTTCATGTAAGACGATGCTTGCCTGATTATAAACCTATGCCAAAAAGCATATCCCTCAAGTCCAGCCAACAGAACACAAAATCACACGATTCATCTGTTCAAAACGCCATATATACCAATATCCAGCCACTTCCCTGTTGAATAATTAAATCCTGAAACTCGCCCATATTCGATCGTTTTAATGGATTTACTCGAAAGCTCTTCGTTAAAAGTTTTTTCATCGCGCCTACCAACCAAAGCTAACCCACAAGATTTATTGGTTTCCAACATACGCGCTGCATTCTTGGAGGTATCAAAATTAATTCTTCCATGCATCAGAAATACAAAGCTTGGTTCAGAAAATGAGCTTGATATAATTTCAGAATCAGAACAGGGCAAATGCCGATTAACAGCCACCGTTAGTCTGGGAGACAGCCATATTTGATGTAGACGCGGGATAACTCCCAAAAACAATCCCACATAAATCAGAGTAGCCGCTCCCATTGCATAGAGTGCAGCCTGCTTCATGCTGACTGCAATAACGGCCCGCACAGTTAAAATTAAAAGAGGAAAACTACCGATAGCGATAAGGCATGCTTCGGCAGGCACTCTACCTTCAATGACTTTGCTGATAACTATTCCTGCTAGCGACAATGCCACGCCGATACTGAGGCAAAGGCCGCCATAGACAAACAAAGCTATTCTACACCATTTTTTTTGTGGCCAACTCCATCCTTTACTCGAACAACAGAGTGCTGCTCCAGTAAACAGAGCGATTGCTGGATATGTCGGCAAAACATAATGAGGAAGTTTTGTTGCGATTAATTCAAAGATAATCCAATGCGGAATAATCCAGCAAAGTAGATACTGGATCTGCCAGCTTGCTCTACGTGCCCAAATAAATGGAAGTGACGCTGCCGCAAAAAAGGACCCCGGCCAGAAAGCTAGTCCAAAAACAAGAAGATGGAAACCTGGAGGAGCGCCGTGAGCTTCCTGGCCCTGCCCTATTTTTCCTAAAAAATTTCTTCCGACAGAGTGTTGAAAAAAATCTCCATGGCTAACGACGCCAATCGCAACGCACCAAGGCACCACAATAGCCAGCATAACAAGCCAGCCCCATCCGAAGCGTAAGCGCTGAAGCCAGGACCCGTTTCTCTCAACAAGGGCCAAGCACAAGGGTGTTCCAAGGCCGGGGATAAGAATGACAGGCCCTTTAAGCATAAGACCGCAACCCAAGGCACTCCAGAACAGCAAAGCCGTTTTAACTGGGGTCCTACGATCTTTACTTCTATCCTCAAGGACGAGAAGAAGCGAAAATTCAGCAAGAAGAACAGCGAGTAACAGCGTGCTGTCAATTGTCGCCATTCTCCCTTCAGCTTCTACAAGTACTGAAGTCGCCAGCAAGGCACCCGAGAGCAGCCCCGCCGCGGGATTGAACAGTATAGCTCCCATCCATGCTGTCAGACCGATAGCGGATGTCATCGCAACAAGTGAAGGAATGCGATAAGCCCACACAGCCCTATCGGAGAGTGTTCCTGTTAAGGAAACGGCGGCAGCCTCAAGCCAGTAAATTCCAGCAGGCTGAAGATATCGCGGTTTATCCTGAAACCGCACATCAATGAAATCATGGCTCTCAAGCATCTGGGCTGTAGCCTGCATGTAACGCGGCTCATCCCGATCAAAGGGAGGTATGCTTGCTCGCCCAGGCAATAAGAGCAAAAAGGCACAGAAAACAAGAAGTAGCAGGCGATTGATAAATGAGCTCGTCAGCTTGCTCTTCAGCATTCTTCGACTGTTTCAGGCAATCGGGTTCTGTTTCTCAGCCACACAACGCCTAGCAGATCTCGCACTCCAACAATGGCGCGCCCAAGATTGGTATATTTGGACTCTCCATGAAGCCGGGAACGATGTCTCACCGGCTTACATACC
This sequence comes from Acetobacter sp. UBA5411, assembly GCF_002409645.1. Taxonomy (GTDB): domain Bacteria; phylum Pseudomonadota; class Alphaproteobacteria; order Acetobacterales; family Acetobacteraceae; genus Acetobacter. The sequence goes on along the minus strand of NZ_DHNR01000009.1, from coordinate 54,349 downwards.
AATGGAACCCTGTAGGTTTTCATGAGGGCCGGAAGAAAGCGATGCAATCCCTCAAATTGGGGCAAGTTCAGGAAGTCTTCACGCAGAAAGACCTTCATCGGCGCACCAGTATCAGGGCACTCATCGGCCAGAATGCGCTGGCGAAGACCATTCGCAAAGCGCGTAGCCAGACGACGCCATATGGTGTCCCTACGCTTCAAGCGTGTCCCAACGACCAGAGGTGCTCGACCAGCTTCCTCTCCAGAAACTCCTAATGCAAACAACTCGGGGATTTCAGATGGATCATCCTGTCCATCCCCATCTATGGTCGCAATCCAGCGACCTTTTGCATTTTTGATGCCCGTTCTTAGAGCGCCTGATTTACCACAACGCCTATTGTGCCTGAGAACACGCAATCCCTGCAGACCAGAAATTGTTTGCCGAGCCTGGATCAATTTTTCCAGTGTACCATCGACACTTCCGTCATCGACGAAAACAATTTCACAGTCGGGAAGGTTTGGCAGAACGGAAGCCAATTCCTGACACACAGGAATAATATTCTCCCGTTCGTTAAGCACTGTGAGAACAATGCTCAAAACAGGCGAACCCACAGAGAAATTTTCATTCTCTGTGGGACATGCTTCCTTGCTCGACAACAAGGATTTATCAGGCTGCACGGGCAGTCAGGGCGGCAGGCAGATCCGCAATTGCCTTATCAATCATGGAAACAGATGACTCTGGGTTAACTGTCTCTTCAATCACAAGCCGGGCACTCTTGAAAGCAGCCTCAACCGCAGCAGCCCGTACCTCTTCAACAGCAGCACGTTCTGCAGCCGCAATGCGATCACGAGCCATCTGCTCGCGACGGCTCAACATTTCTTCGGCTTCGACACGGGCTTTTGAAGCCATATCTTCCGCCTGCTTGCGTGCCTGCTCGATAACAGCATTCGCTTCCGCGTAAGCCTGCTCACGCTCACGCGTTGCATCTTCACGCATCTGTTCGGCTTCACGACGAAGACGGGCAGCCTCTTCAAGCTCGACCCGAATACGGTCGGCACGAGCGTCGAGAAGCTCTCTAAGCGGTTTCCAGATCTTTGGGCCAAAGATCACAAAAAACAGCACAAATGACGTCGCGTACCAGAAGCCAGCTTCTTGAAAAATTGTCACTGACGCTATCTCCCCGTCACGCGATTGCCGAAATCGTGGACTTTTCAGCTGCTACTTTTGCGACAGCCGCTTCAATCCTGACACGATCAGGCTTTGTTCCGGTCAGCTTCTGCACCAATGCTTCAGTCACATCGGATGCAATCGGCTTAAGGGATTCAAGAGCCCTGGAGCGTTCTTCCGCAACAGCTTTTTCGGCTGAAGCAATTTCAACCTCCAGCTTGGAACCCAATTCAGCCAGACGAGATGCTGTCTGCTTGCGCTCCTCATCAAGCACAGCATCAAGATGCGCCTGAGCCTCGGCAGCTGCTGCCTTTTTTGTCTCATTCAGTTCTCGGACAGCATTGTCGGCATCGACTTTTGCTGCACGCGCCTGATCGAGGTCACCATTTATACGCTGACTACGGCTGGCAAGAACCGTATCGACCTTCGGCAATGCCCAACTGCGCAAAGCGAGGTAGAAAAACAGAAAGATGCCAGCACCCCAGATAACCTGCCCCGTAAGGAGCGGGTTTCTGAAGTCCAGCTGAGGCATACCCGCCGCGTGCGCGCCGGGCGCCGCCGCCATGAGAAGCGGCAGACTCGAGACTCCTGCAACGAGAGAGTGACGAATCAGGGAAACCGGATTGCGCACGAAGCTACTCCGTCCTCAGACGAACAGGATCAGGAAGGCGATCAGAAGGGCGAACAGCGCAACAGCTTCTGTCAGCGCGAAGCCAAGCATGCCAAGGCCGAACACATGCGGGCGAGCCGCAGGGTTACGAGCGATGCTGCTGACCAGCGTGGAGAAGATGTTTCCGAGCCCGATGCCGACACCGGCAAGGGCGATTACAGCGATACCGGCACCGATTTCACGGGCTGAAGCGAGGTCCATTTTGATTTTCCCTATTAACGAAAAAACGTAACCCGACGGGGTCTGCCCCAATTAGTGGGACACAGCCTCCCTCAGATAGATGCAGGTCAGGATAGCAAACACATAGGCCTGCAGAGCACCAACCAGCAATTCCAGTCCCATCAGCGCAATATTGATCACGAGAGGGCCAACCGCGAGCACATCACCAATGAAGCCAAGGCCGGCCAGCATGATAACGAAGCTTGCGAAGATATCGAACATCACGTGGCCAGCCACCATGTTGGCGAACAGTCGGATCGACAGACTGACCGGACGTGACAGAAAGGAAAGAATTTCAATCGGCACCAGCAGCGGAGCCAGCAGCACCGGCGCTCCCGCAGGCATGAAGTGCGCGAAGAACTTGAACCCCTGCACCTTCAGCGAAACAATGATCGCGATCAGGAACACCATCAGCGCCAGAGCAAATGTCACAGCGATATGGCTGGTGAAGGTATAGGAGAAGGGGATGAGCCCCAGATAGTTACCAGCGAGGATAAAGAAGAACAAAGCGAAAATGAAAGGAAAGAAAGCAGTCCCTTCAGGTCCGATCGTATCCACCGCCAGATTATGGATGAACTCGTAGCAGATTTCAGCCGCAGCCTGAAGGCGACCAGGAACAACTGCTGCCGGTTTCATCCCGAAATGAAGGAAAGCCAGAACAAGCACGCATGCCACAACCATGAAAATGGGTGCCTGACTGAGACTTAGAGCCTCGCCCAACCCACCCAGAACCGGATGCAGCTCGAACTGCTCGAGCACGTTGATACTTGAACCGCCCGCCAACGTTATTCTCCCCGACCTTTCTGGTCGCTCGGATTCTTATTCTTGCCGTTCCAGCGACTTCATCAGCCGCCAGACATTCAGGATACCGGCGCCACCGCCAAGAAGTGCAAAGATCACGATGAAAAGGGCTCTGAAATGGAACCAGCGGTCCAGTCCCCACCCTGCCAGCACACCAACGACGAGCCCGCCCAGCATTTCACTCCCTGCCCTCGCCGCCAGAGACAGGAGCGATTTGTCCTGAGCATCCGGTTTCTGGTCAGTGGCCTGCTTACCCGCGACGCGCTTTTGCGCAGCCCGGAGACGTTCGTCAAAGGAAGTTCTGTCCTCGGTCACCTGCACCTCCCAACTGGGTGCATCGGCTTGCTAACGACCCTGCATTTCCCTGTCAAGCAAGCGTGACACTTCTGTAACCAAGTGATCATACGGAATAGCGCTCCGTCACGTGGAAAAAGCCCATTTTCAATACCCTTTTTGGGAACAAAACCCCGTCTTAAACGGACTTTTAACGAGCTTTGCCGTCCTTTTAACAGCCACCCGAAATGGATCGATGCGACAGTGTGGATCATCAGGCGACGCGGTTAAAACGAATCTGATTCTGACAGATCAGCCTTCCTGAACCGACACCCGCATGAAGAAATCGAGACCGGCAAATGAAGGCGCTGTCATGACAACCTCCTCCAGCTTTTCAGGCACTGACAGTTTTGTCCTCAGCGGCCAGACAAACACCGTTGCATCCGGCACGATCGTCTCGGCAGTGACTGTCCTTGGTGGTGGAACACTGGTTGTCAGCGGCATTGCTAATGGCACCAGACTACAGGGCACGACAGCAGGTTCGGCGCAGGAAATCGTGCAGAGCGGCGGCACTGAACAAAATGTGACTGTCCTGTCCGGCTCTGTGCAGATCATGAGCGGGGGGCTGCTGAATACGGGCATAGCGCTTGCAGGAGGCTCAATAGCACTCTCCAGCGGTGCTGTGGCCGATAGCCTTGTCGCAGGAAGTAAAGGCGCCATCACAATATCATCCGCTGAAGTGACATCCGTAACGTTCACCGGCGGAACCGTGAACGTTACGGATGCCCGTGTCCCGGTGCAGGCGGTTTCGTCCGGGACACTCGTTCTTGGCAGCGCAACCTCTGTCACGGGATTACAGACGGAAACCGATGGCACACTGATTCTCAACGGTGGCAGCGCATCCGGCACAGTGATCAGCGGCGTATCGGCTCAGGAGCAGATACTGGCTCCCGCTGGATCAGGCGGTGTTACGGATCAGAATTTTCTCATCCTCGATAGCGGCTCACAGCAGGTCATGAACGGCGCATCCGTAGAAAACGGGACAGTCGCCTCAGGAGGAAATCAGACGCTTCAGAGCGGGACATCCGCCCGGCAGATTATCGTTGCTTCTGGCGGAATCCAGACTGTCGCTTCCGGTGCAACGGCCGTGAATGACGTGGTCGAGGCAGGTGGTTTTGTGACAAATGATGGCACACTCGTTTTTGAGGGCCAAAGTTCCGTCGCAGGCCAGATTTCAGGGGCCGGAGCGATCACTCAGACCGGCTCTGGCACGACTCTGCAATTCACATCAGGCGCTCTGGAGCATTTTTCCGGCAGCATCGCCCTCTCCGGCGGCACCGTCATTGTCGCTGACGGTGCTGAAGCCAGCCATGTCCAGTTCCTTTTCTCCACATCAGGCGGAGAATCTCTGGTGCTGGGCTCAGTCCCGACCAACCTGACTCTGTCCGGTTTCGGCGCGAATGACAGTGTTTTTCTGTCCGGCGTGACATCGGACACATCGCTTTCTCTCGGCAGCGGATCACAACTGACGCTCGAATCGGGTGGTGCGGCTGTTGAGACAATCTTTCTCGACAGCGGAACGGACTACAGCAACGCAAATCTGACACTGGTTGAAAATGCGGACGGTACCGGCGCCACCCTGTCGTTTGGCGGGGCTGCCTCCCCCCACATTGATACAGTCATCACCAGCGGCGATGTCGGCGCAGTGGTCGCCACAGATGAAAATGCTCTCATTCCAGCCACATCCTTTGCCATCAACACGATGGTTGAGGCTGGAGGACGGCTTTATGTCGATGGGCTGGGCCTGCAGAACGAAGTGCACGGCACCGACGTTGTCGATTCTGGCGGGCGGGTCGTGCAGACCAGCCTTTATGGCTCCGAGGAAGTGCTGGCGGGCGGCTCAGCCTCGGCTACCAACGTCATGGGCGGTACACAGTCCCTCCTTGGCGGAACAGCTACCGAAACGACCATTACGGGTCGCTATAATGCGAACAATCTTGGCCCGGACATGATGATCGACGGGACGCAGATCGTCGGCGCGGGAGGTCTGTCCAGCGACACGACTGTGAACGTCGCTTTCGCAGGAAGCACTTATCTGCCTTTTGGTCAGGCTATTTCCGACAGCATCCAATATGTCGAAAACGGCGGCACAGCGGTCGACACCACACTGACAGGCCTACATCTGGGCTGGTTCTACCACACCACTCCCATGTGGGCGGATGGCTATGCTCAGCAGATCGTCATGTCTGGCGGGACGGCGATTCATACGACGGCCAATGCCAACGCCAACATTGATGTGCAGGCAGGTGGCTCGGCAGCCAATATCGCGCTGGATGGCGGCACGCTCACTCTTGAGAATGGCGCTCTTTACACAGGCACCCTCACCTTTCTGCCGAACAGCGATCCGGGACAAACGGTCTACGGCATGTCGGGCAGCCACACGACGCAGTCAGTGCTTAACATCACGATGGATCAGCTCGCATCCATCACCATTCAGGGCTTTGACGTTATCGGCGCGGTCTCGTCGATGGGGCTGACCTCGCTTTATAGCGCGTCAGGCACCCAGACTGTCAGCACGATCAACCAGATTGTCATTACCGATCTGACATTCGCCGGAACGGCCAATGAGATCGATACCGGATTCATCGATTCCGACGGCGTTCTGACCGTGACCGAGGGGAGCGAAAGCGTGTCCATCCACCTAGGTGGCACATTTGGCTCACCATTCTACTTTCAGCGCGCTCCTGATGGCGGCACCCGAATCACTTACGGCGTGCCCTGCTATTGCCCCGGAACGCTCATCACCACACCAGATGGAGAGCGTCCCATTGAGACCCTCTCGATTGGGGATGTCATCCGGACAGCTTCCGGAGAAAGTCGCGCGATTCGGTGGATCGGGCGACGCAGCTATGACGGACGCTTTGCCGCTGGCAACCCGGATATCCTGCCCGTCGTCATTCAGGCTGGCGCTCTGGGAAACGGCCTTCCGCACCGGACCCTGCGTGTATCGCCGCTTCACGCGATGGCGCTGGACGGTAAACTTATTCCTGCCAGCCTGCTAATCAACGGCTCCAGCATAACCCAGACGCGCAGGCCACGCCGCGTGGATTATATCCATATTGAACTCGAGACTCACGATCTCCTGCTGGCGGAAGGGGCCGCCTCTGAAACATTTGTCGACGATGACAGTCGGGCCATGTTCCACAACGCTACTGAGTATGCGGCGCTTTATTCCGAGGAAATGCGTCAGACGGCACGCTTCTGCCTGCCCCGCATCGAAGATGGTCCGCTCCTCGAAGCAATCAGACAGCGCCTGAAAACGCTCGCTGCTGACGTCATGGAGCGTAATAGGGTCAGCGGCTTCGTAGACGCAGTCACTTCCACGACGATTGAGGGGTGGGCACGCTGCGACGCTGCCTCCGATACACCGCGTGAACTGATCATCTATAGCCGGGACATCGAACTGGGCCGTGTCACAGCGGATCGTTTCAGAGAGGATCTGACTGGAGAAGGACGTTATTCAGGGCGGCACGCGTTCCGCTTCGTCTGTGATGGCCCGGTGGTGGCGGACCTGATCCATGTTGAGGATGCTGACACAGGAGGCTGCCTGATCAATCCGGCAAGCAGATCGCTGCACGATCATGCCGCCTGAGCGTTTCCGTTCGTAAAACTTTCAGGATTTTACCGGACACTGCTCTTTATGAGCGTGTCAGAAAAATCGGCCGTGCCGGCCGAATCAGCCTTTGCCGGATTTGTTGACGTCATCAGTCATGAACCCGGCCAGGGCTGGACGATTGCGGGCTGGGCGAGAAACCTGACCGACCCGTCAGCCCGTTATCACGTTCGCATATTATGCCACGGCAACCAGATTGCAGACGTAACGGCAGACGGCTTTCGGGAAGATCTGGTCATCCCGGGTAGCGCGGACGGGCATCATGCCTTTTCCATTCTGATCCCGGACGATGCTGCGCCTGCAGCAGAAATCAGCTCTTTCAACGTGCTGTTGCTCCCGGATCGCCAACCACTCCCTTTTGCCGAGCATCTTGCCAGCACGATCCCGGCTGACCTGCGCGCCTCCATTGATATTGTCGGACGCGACAGGATCGCAGGCTGGCTGCGAAGCGATACCCACCCTGAAACGCGCCTCAGTGTGGCGATCATGGTCGATAAGGCGCTGCAGCACCGTATGCTCGCCAATCAGTTTCGACCGGATCTGCGCGATAATGGCCTTAGCGACGGCCGTTACGGCTTTGACATCATGCTCTCGCCGCCGCTCTCTCTAGACAGTGACCATGTGGTTTCAGTTCTCTGTGCTGAGACCAATACACACCTGCCCGGCTCACCCCTGCATTTCCCGGCGACACGTCGCTTCAATGAGACATTTCGCCAACACGTAAGACAGACTCTCAACGGAATAGTGACGGCACGTCAGCGCGAGGCGGCTCTGGAGTTCCTTGCCGATCAGAGCCACCAGCTTCGGACCCAACAGGGACGCGACGATTCTCGCAAGGCGGCGACAGAGCACCATCGGCAAGCCCAGCGACGCAAGGAAGCTGAACCGGGCGTAACTGCCGCCAGAATCCTGTTTGTTGACGATCGCGCTCCCGATCCAACCCGCGATGCCGGTTCCAGCGCTCTCCTTTCACACATGCAGGCAGCACAGGCGCTTGGCTATGAAGTCAGCTTTATCGCATCAGTCACGGAACCGGCCTCTGCGGCTGTCCGGGAGCTTGAGAAACAGAGCTTTACCTGCTGGCATGCTCCAGCCTACCCGACGGTTGAATCCCTACTTCGGACGCAGACAAACAGCTTTGATGCCATTTATTTTCACCGTCTGACCAACGCTGGCCGCTACCTCGATCTGGCAAGACTTTACATGCCGGGAGCTCGCCTGATTTCCAGTGTGGCCGATCTGGCGTGGGTACGTCTGGAACGGCAGGCCATTGCCGAAAATCGTCCTGAATTACGCACGGCTTCCGGGCAGGAAAAAGTGCGGGAACATATGGCGACGTGGGCGTCCCATAGCGTGATCACTCATTCACCTGTCGAAGCCGATCTGCTGGCTGCTGCGGTTCCAACTGCCAGCATCCATGTTGTTCCATGGCATCTGGAACTGAAAGCACCACCTCTTCCGTTTGAACGACGGCATGGTGTGGCTTTCATCGCGCATTATGGGCATGCCCCCAATATTGATGCCGCCAAGTGGCTGGTGAATGACATCCTTCCACTTCTGCGAGCGGAGGCTCCAGATATTGAAATCCTGCTAGTTGGGAGCGCCATGCCGGATCTGATCATTCAGATGAGTGAGATACGCAGTGTGCGTGTGCTTGGCCATGTCGCTGATCTGGACAACTTCCTCCGCTCCGTGCGGCTGACAATCGCTCCCTTACGGTTCGGAGCCGGTATCAAGAGCAAGGTTCTGGAAAGCTGGGCTGCAGGTATCCCCTGTGTCACCACGCCCATTGCGACGGAAGGCATGAATCTTCCGCCGGAATTACAGACTGCTGTCGCCAGCAGTGCTGCGGATCTGGCACGTCTCACTGCAGATCTTTACCACACCCCTGAAAAAGCAGCTTCTCTGGCAGAAGCTGGACGCGACTATATCCGCATCCGTCATTCAGCAGAACGCGTGCGCTCGGCGCTTGACCGGAGTCTTGGACTTGCACGCAAAACATGACCCAAGCATAAAAATATAATGTTTTAAAATCATACAGTTAAAATTATTCTATAAGTTTCCGCTTCAGGAAATGAGAGCTACTTTTCCTAGGCCATATATTGGTTGGTTGATCCTATGGCATCGTAGTCTGATCCATCATGATCGAGATTTTCGGCGGCGTGGACTTATTTACAAAGCACACAAGATGAAACAAACAACCATATGAAATTAAAATATAAAATTATTATTTTTTAGAGCAGAGCAGTCCTTTCCCCCTTGCATCCCCCAAAAACAATGAACCAGCCTGTGCGGGAAAGCCTTGTCAGCGGTTGCATTCATTTCCGATGCCTTGCATCTTCCGCCCGCTTTTCTAAAGACGTACCGGACGAAGCAAGAATGGGGCAGTTGCCTTCGCAGAAGCTCCCTGTTTCGGACAAGACGGAGAACGGTCGCCTACGCAATGATGTATTACAGCCGGATCAAACTGCTCTCCGTGGCCGCGGTGTGCCTGCTTGGCGCTCTGCTCTGCGTGCCCAACTTTGTCCGCAAACCTGCGGCGTCCATCCCTTGGCCAGAGATTCATCTCGGGCTTGATCTTCGGGGAGGCTCATATCTTCTCCTACAGGTCGATCTTTCATCCCTGACGCATGATCGGCTGCAAAGCCTGTCGGACTCACTCAGGCAGTCTCTGATCAGCGCCAACCTTGGATATCGCAACATTGCGATCAATCCGGACAAGGCCGAAATCACCTTTCAGCCCCGCGATCCTTCGGAGAAGGACCGGGATCTGAAAGTGCTGGAAGATCTGCCTCGCACGGTTTCCAACGAATTCTCAGTCACCACCCGCCCTGACGACACCATTGCCATAACGCTGGACAGCGGCGCCATGCGGGTCCGGACACATGATGCCGTCTCTCAGGCCATCGAAATCGTCCGACGCCGTATCGACGCCACCGGCGCTGTTGATCCCCAGATCACGCGGCAGGGTGAAGACCGTATCGTCGTCGAGCTTCCGGGCATCAGCGACCCTGAGCGCGTAAAGGCTCTTCTCGGCACCACAGCCAAGATGACGTTCCGACTTGTCGATGAACTTCCGCCGGGCACGCTGATCGCCCCTCCCGGCGACACACTGCTGCCATTGTCCGATCATCCGGACAGCACGCTCGCGGTGCATAATCATGTCGATGTTGATGGCGTGAACCTCACCAACGCCGGTGCTACGACGGACGAACAGACAGGAGGCTGGGCTGTCAGCTTTTCGCTGGATTCAGTCGGCACCCGCGCCTTTGGTGACGTGACGCAGGCCAACGTCGGACGTCGCTTTGCGATCGTTCTGGATAACAAGATTATTGAAGCGCCAGTGATCCGCACGGCCATCACCGGTGGCAGTGGCATCATCACCGGTAATTTCGATGCCCATCAGGCGACAGATTTGGCCCTGCTGCTGCGCGCTGGAGCCCTGCCCGTCCCGCTGACAGTCGTGGAAGAACGCTCGATCGGTCCATCGCTGGGCGCTGACTCCATCCGGGCCGGAGCGCTCAGCCTGCTGGTCGGCTTTGTGCTGGTGATCATCTTCATGGCGCTGTTTTATGGCCGCTTCGGCTGGTATGCGAACGTCGCCCTGTTCGCCAACCTTGTGCTGATGCTGGCCATTCTGTCGCTGTTCGGGGCGACACTGACGCTTCCCGGCATGGCCGGAATGCTGCTGACCCTCGGTATGGCGGTAGACGCCAACATCCTGATCATCGAGCGTATCCGTGAAGAACTGAAACGTGGTCGCACACCACTGGCCGCCATGCAGGCCGGTTTCGAACGCGCCACAGCCACAGTTCTGGACAGTAACGCCACAGCCTTTCTGGCGCACGTCATGCTGTTCGTGTTTGGAACCGGTCCCGTGCGCGGCTTTGCTCTCACGATCACGATCGGCATCGCCACGACGCTGTTCTCCACCCTTCTTCTCTCTCGGATGCTGATGGTGCGCTGGTATGCCCTCACCCGTCCGTCCACTCTTCCGGTCTGAGAGGCGCATCATGTTCGGACGTCCCCTCCTGCGCTTTGTCCGCAAGGATACGCATATCAACTTCATGCGTGGCCGGTTTGTCGGACTGGCAACCTCCGCCGTGCTGTCGCTGGCTTCGGTCATCCTGTTCTTCCATCCCGGCCTGACGCTTGGTCTCGATTTCCGGGGCGGCATCGTTGTGGAAGCCAAGACGAATGGCCCGGCGGATTTCGGCAAAATCCGGACCGCACTGACGGCGCACAATCTCAAGACTGACGGTGTGCAGGCCTTTGGTGGTCCCGATGACGTACTGATCCGGCTGGGTGCGAACGAGCAGACGAACACTAATGCGGTTGTCGATGAAGTCCGCCACGCCATCACCGAGGCGCAGCCGGGTGCGACCATCGTGCGGGCCGATGCGGTCGGCGCGTCCGTGTCCGCCGAACTGTTCCGCAACGGTCTGCTGGCGCTCGGCATCAGCCTGCTGATGATTCTCGCCTATATCTGGTTCCGCTTTGAGTGGGAGTTCGCTCTCTCAGCGGTCGTGACGCTGGTGCTCGATCTGACCAAGACTGTCGGTTTCCTCGTGCTGACCCACTTCGAGTTCGACCTTGTGATGGTCGCTGCGATCCTGACTATTCTGGGCTACTCCACCAACGACAAGGTGGTGGTCTATGACCGTATCCGTGAGAACCTGCGGCGCTATCGCACCATGCCGCTACGGGAACTGCTTGATCTTTCCATCAACGAAACCCTGAGCCGCACGCTGGGCACATCCACCACGGTCTTTCTGGCAGCCCTGCCACTGGCTTTCTTCGGCGGCGCAAGTCTGTCCGGATTTGCATGGGTGATGCTGTTCGGCATCGTGGTCGGCACATCGTCCTCGATCTTCATCGCCGCGCCACTACTGCTTCTTCTGGGTGAAAAGCGTCTGCGCAAGGACACGCGTCCTGCGGTGAAACAGGAAATCTGAGAGAATATTGCAGTATCAGTGAGAAAAACCTTTTCTCACTGATACGCTTCACGGCCCTCCGGCGGCCGATTTTGTGTCGGATGACGGAGAGGTCGGCGCACCATCTACCGGCGTCGTCGTTGCGATCAACTGCTCGATCGCCTTGTTAGCCGCCCGCATGTTGCTCTCACTCGGCAACGATTCTTCCCGTGCAACGGCCAGTAACGCCTCATGATCCAGTACGATGATTTCAGTGAGCCTGCGGGGTGTTATCCCACCTGACATCACGGCTCCACGCGCCATGCCATGCGCCATCATGTAGCTATACACCAATGTATGAGGCGTCGGTTTGGTGCTGACGACCGGCGATGCCTGACAGGCCGCCAGAGCGCCACACAAGGCGAGAGCCCGCCAGCGAAAGCGCCACGGCCAAACTTTTGTCACGCAGGTAGTCGCGCTTTTTGCATCTTCACTGCTCATCGTGACAGGCCATGATCGCTGGCGATCATCATATTGTCTTCCCAACCTGAAAATCGGTCTCTTGTCTGCCTGTTTATCCCTATCAGCCCTTCCTCGCTCCGACCAGAGATCAGCGCCTTACAAGCCAGAGGATGAAGGACAGCAGAACACTCAGAACAAGTCCGGTTGCGAGCGGCATATACAGGGTAAAATTTTGACGTCTGATCAGAATATCACCCGGCAGTCGTCCAATCGGCAGTTTGTGGAGATAAGGCCACAACACTCCGACCAGAACAATCGCCAGACCAACGGTTATCAGTGTACGTCCCACACGCCTCTCCCTGTCTGCACCTCATGTGGTCTCTGACATCGTAGTTTCAATTGAACGACGCTCTTCTGAGCTGATCGCTCAAAAATTCTGATTTCAACGTGGCAGCAGCGAAAAAGCCTCGATATAAACGCACCACGAAGGCGGCTCGCCGTTTCACAGGCAGATTGACGCCAGAGTCCTGTCCGCGTATCGCGCCACAAAGCAGCACCAGATCAAAGGATGTTTCTCCATGACAAGACCGGTGACAGGATCGGCGCCCATCATTGCTGTGGATGGTCCGGCAGCGGCCGGAAAAGGCACCCTTTCCAAGCGTCTGGCTGAAGCTCTGGGGTTGCCACATCTCGATACCGGCCTGCTGTATCGGGCCGTGGCGCGACTGATGATCAATGCCGGGCTTGATCCCGCTTCAACGTCCGGAGAAAGTATCGCACGCGGTCTGTCGCTGGCTGACCTGAAACGCACTGATCTTCGCACACCGGATGTCGATGCAGCTGCCTCCCTTGTTGCACGCGACAATGCCGTTCGTCAGGCTCTTGTCGACATGCAGCGCCTGTTTGCGCGCAAGAATGGTGCCGTGCTCGATGGCCGCGATATTGGCACGGTCATTTTTCCGGATGCCGATGTAAAGCTCTTCATCACCGCCAGCCCATATGCCCGCGCTGTCCGACGCTACATCCAGAACGGCGGCACTGATGACGCGTCTGACCGGGACCAGCGTGTACGCACCGTTGAAATCGCGCTCATTGAGCGAGACCACGCCGACAGCACCCGCGCCTCAGCCCCTTTGCGTATGGCGGAGGACGCTATCAAGATCGAGACGGACACGCTGACTGCCGACGAAGTTCTGGCGCAATCTCTGCGTATTGTGCGTGATGTACTGAAGGCAAAAAATGTGAGCCTTCCGTCCGAGAGCATGAAGGATCTCTGCTCCTGACCCCGCCAGAGAAAAACGGGGGCGATGCTTCCATGCACGGCTCAGAGTGTTCGCACGACACCCACGACCATGATCACAGCCATGATGATCACACGGATCACGACCATTCAGCGCATGCTCACGATCATCATGGGAGCAGTTGCAGCGGGCATGATCATGGACACGACCACGCACACGATGATCATCACGACCATGATCACGGTCTTTTCGGCCACCATCATCATGCGCCTGATACGTTCGGTGGGATTTTCGCCATCAGCATGGTGCTCAACAGCGCCTATCTGGTGATTGAAGCCATATGGGGTGTTCTCTCACACTCCCTCGCGCTGCTGGCCGATGCCGGACACAACTTGTCCGACATTCTCGCGCTGGGAGCCGCCTGGCTGGCCCACAGCCTTGCGAGAAAAAGCCCGACGGCGCGCTATACCTATGGGCTGCGTCGCTCCTCCATTCTTGCAGCGCTTTCCAATGCCGTGATCCTGCTTCTGGTCACCGGCGGCATCGCATGGGAAGCCGTTCTGCGGCTGCTTTATCCCACGGAAACCGTTTCCGGCTGGACTGTCATGGTCGTGGCGGCTCTCGGTATTCTCGTGAATGGCGGCACAGCGCTTCTGCTCATGAAGGGGCAGAAGAACGACCTCAATATTCGCGGGGCTTTCCTGCATATGGCGACCGATGCGCTGGCGTCGCTGGCCGTGGTCATAACTGGCGGGCTGGTCCTGCTGACGGGGCTGCAATGGCTTGATCCGGCCATCAGTCTGCTCATTTCAGCGCTGATTGTCCTGACAACGTGGTCGTTGCTGCGGGATTCGCTCGATATGGCGCTCGATGCGGTCCCCAAGGGGATCGACATGAACGAAATTGATGAGTTCTTCCGCGCCCTTCCCGGTGTCACCGACCTGCACGACCTGCATGTCTGGGCGATGAGCACCACGGAAACAGCCCTGACAGCGCATCTGGTCCGGACGACCGATGACGGAAATGATCAGAGAATTCTGGACTCTGCCAATGAAATGCTGCGCACACGCTTTGGCATCATCCATACGACCATCCAGATTGAAACCGAAGCGTGTAACGTCAACTGCGTAGGGGCAGACCGTGTCTGAATCGGAAGGGCAGACGATCGAGCGGCGCAAGAACCTGATTGCGTGGGTCAGTCTCGGCGTCAGTCTTGTCGCTCTCGGACTGAAATATGCCGCATGGTCGGTGTCAGGCAGCATCGCCCTGAAATCTGATGCTCTTGAAACCGTCATCAATGTCGCTGCCGCAATCGGTGGACTGTGGGCGATTCATCTCGCGGAAAGACCCGCGGACGACAATCACACCTACGGACATTACAAGGCGGAGTATCTCTCAGCGATCATCGAGAGCGCCATGGTGCTGGTGACCGCACTCCTGATCGCCCGTGAATCATACGAAGGTTTTGTCCACCCCCAGAATGTTGGCGCTCCGTGGTTCGGGCTAGCTCTGAATGGCGTAGCCACCGCCGTCAATCTGGCATGGGGTCTGACCATGCTCCGCATCGGTCGGCGTATCCGCTCTCCTGCACTGGTCGCCGGTGGTCAGCACGTGCTTTCCGATGTCTGGACCGGGTTTGGTCTGGTGGCGGGGCTTGCCCTGATCCCGCTCACCGGATGGCACTGGCTCGATCCGGCCATTGCGGCGCTCATCGCCGTCAACGTCCTTCGAGTGGGCTGGGAGATGCTGCGTCAATCCGTCTCTGGCCTGATGGATGAGGCCCCTGACTCAGCGACGCTGGCCAAGCTCAACGAGGTCATCGCGGAAAAAGCCATCGGCGCTCTTGAGGCGCATGACATCCGCATCCGCGAAGTCGGAGCAATCACCTTCATCGAGTTTCATCTGGTGGTCCCGGGCACCATGACGGTCGCTGTCGTGCACGATATCTGCGACCGCATCGAAGCAGGTCTCCGCAATGAGCTTGGACGCTGCGTGATCAACATTCACGTCGAACCGGAACACAAGGCCAAGAACAGCGGTATTGTCCTCGCACACGCCACAAGGTGTTATTAAAATCTCACACCGGCTTGCCGGAATGGAACCATTGGGTGGGTTTGCGCTTGGAATAGGCAGGCGTCGGGCGTAAGCCCTGACGAAGACCTTTTACTGTGTAGAGTCGAACCCGGACTTCTGCCGCAAGACATGAGTTGACTAATACACGATGGCTTCCCACTCCGGCCGCATCCGACATTTCCGCGATACAGCCCGCATCACTACGGCTGAATGGCGACGGAAACTGATATTCTGGGGTGGCTCGATTATCGTCGGGCTAGCAGCCATCACTTTTGCGACGCTTGCTGATCAGGCCGCGCATCTGCGCAATCTCATCATCTCCTATAGTCCCTGGCTGATGCTGATCGTCACACCCGGCGGGCTGGCACTATCTATATGGCTGACACGCACCTTTTTCCGCGGCGCACAGGGCTCCGGCATTCCGCAGGCAATCGCCTGTATGCATCTTTCCGACCAGAAGCTTGTGGATCGTATTCTCTCGCTGAGGATCGCTGCGGCCAAGGTCGGGCTGACCTGTCTTGGGCTTGTGGCAGGCGCGTCTATCGGCCGTGAAGGACCGACCGTACAGATCGGTGCCGCCATCATGAACGCCGTAGGGCGGTATCTCAATATGGGAGAGCTCGTATCACGCCGTGCACTCGTACTGACGGGTGGCGCTGCCGGTGTGGCCGCCGCTTTCAATACGCCGCTGGCCGGTATCGTGTTCGGGATTGAGGAACTCGCCCACTCCTTCGAACAGCGAACCAGCGGTGTGGTTCTTGCGGGTGTGGTGCTGGCCGGTGTCACGGCAATCGCACTGATGGGCAACTATAGCTACTTCGGACACACGGATTCCGTTGTGCCGCTTGGTGTAAGCTGGCTGGCAGTGATCGCCTGCGGGCTCCTTGGAGGCGTAACCGGCGGCTCTTTTTCCGCCATTCTGATTCGCGCTTCCAAGGGTTTGCCGGGTCGAGCCGGACGTTTTGTGGCTGAGCGTCCAATTGCCTTCGCAGCCCTGTGCGGCTTTGTGCTGGCGCTCATCGGACTGGCGTCCGGCGGCATGACTTACGGCACCGGCTATTCACAGGCCCGCTCGATCATCCACGGCGAAGAGCATTATCCTGCCTCCTATTTCGTGCTGAAATTCATCGCCACCATCGTATCCTACTGCTCCGGCATTCCTGGTGGACTGTTCGCGCCTTCCCTGTCCGTGGGCGCGGGCATGGGCGGCTGGGTCGCCCAGTTCCTGCCGCATACGACGCCCGGTGCAGTGGTTCTCCTCGGCACAGTGGCGTATTTCTCTGCAGTCGTGCAGGCTCCACTGACAGCGACCGTGATCGTCATGGAAATGTGCGACAATCAGCAGGTGACGCTTGCCCTGCTCGCCAGCTCGTTTCTGGCTTTCGGTGTTTCCAAGATGATCTGCAAACAGCCGCTTTACGGTGCTCTGGCGGAACGCTTCCTGCGCAATATCGATCCGAAAAGCGTTCCCATCACTCCCCGCCCGCACGAAACGCCCGGCGAAGTCAAACAGGGCTAAGCCCGCAGTCAGTCTCAGCCCGCTCCCGCCTGACAATATTATTTGATTTGGTGGCCATGAACTGAGCGCGTCATGTTGGCGTTCCGGATTCAGAGCGGGAGTGACCGACATGGAACGGCGTGTCTTCAATTCCATTCTGGCGGGAATGGGCCTTTCCTTGGGGAAAGGCGGTGTGCGGTCAGCGGCAGCCGCCACACCTGTCAGAACCGAAAGTTTTCTGCTTCAGAAAAATGACTGGGTTCCGAACAACCAGAAACTGCCGGTCGTTCTCTATCGCAATGCCCTTTCCATCGACGGGCCAGACCCTGCCGCAAACTTTGAAAATCTTTTCGAGCAGAACGGTTGGCCACCCCAATGGCGGAATGGGGTCTATTCCTTTCACCACTATCATACAGAAGGGCATGAAGTGCTCGGTTTTGCAGGTGGCTCGGCGCACCTGATGCTTGGTGGTCCCAATGGACGACAGGTCGAAGTCCGTGCTGGCGATATTGCTCTGCTGCCAGCAGGAACCGGGCACATGAAACTGTCTTCGGATGATGATTTTCTTGTGGTCGGCGCGTATCCCCCCGAACAAAGCTTCGACATTGTCCGGCAGGCACCTACGCCCGAACAGCTAAGCCGCCTGACCACCCTGCCCTTTCCTCAGTCGGATCCCGTTTTCGGTCTCAAAAATCCGGATAGTGGAGAGAGAAACGGATGATGCCGATCATGAAAAGACGTCACGTTCTTCTGGCTGGCCTGACAGTGGTTTCCGGTCTTACCACGACCGGAAAGCATGTCCGTGCAGCAGATGCTCTCCCGACAATCGGCATTATTGGAGCAGGCCATGTCGCCAGCACGCTTGGTGGTTTGTGGATCAAAGCTGGTTATCGGGTGATGTTTTCAGCTCAGAATATGCGCAACGCCAAAGAACTGGCCGCCAGCCTTGGACCGAACGCCTCCGCAGGCACGCCCGAAGAGGCCGCCCAATTTGGAATGGTCGTGCTGCTTGCTGTCCCCTATCGCGCCATTCCGGACATCGGACAAAAACTGACGCCTCTGCTTCAAGGCAAGACCGTTCTGGACGCCACCAATTTCTATCCGTTCCGTGACGGTTCTATCGCTTCCATTGCTGACAAGGACGGTGCCGGACTGACCACGCAGCGCTATTTCCCCGGCGCGCATATCGTGCGTGGTTTCAACTCTATCGACATGAGTGTTCTGGCATCCGAGGCAGGCAGAACGCCTCCCCGGCTGGCCATCCCAATAGCTGGAGATGACGTGGCTTCGGTTCAGCGTGTGGAAGATCTTGTAAAAGCGGCCGGTTTTGATCCGGTTGTGACAGGCCCACTCTCATCATCCATGCTTTTTCAGCCCGGTCATCCCGGATTTGAAATGCAGACGGATGTAGCGGGCCTGAAATCAGGGCTTGGCCTGCGCTAAAACGGCGTTAGTCACGACTTTTTCAGTTATTTTCCGCTCTTTTTCTGGCCGGATGCGCATTCCAGTAGCCCGCCAGAATGGAGCCGGAAATATTGTGCCAGATTGAAAAGATCACTCCCGGCAAGGCCGCGAGAGGTGCGAAGTAAAGCCGTCCCAGCGTCGCCGCGAGGCCGGAATTCTGCATTCCAACCTCAATGGCCAGTGTCCGGCAAACCGCCTCATCAAACCCCAGCAGACGCCCGCCCCAGTAGCCACCGAGCAAACCGGTCGCATTGTGGAGAATGACACCGACCAGCACGAGCGGACCAACCGCTGCCAGCGACGGTTTCACGCTGGCGACAATGCTTGCAATGATAAGTAGGATCGACAGCATGGCCACAACTGGCAGAGCTGGTTCAATCTGTCGAACCGTCTTGTGAAAGAACGTGTTGATCGCCAGTCCGCCGACAAGCGGAAGCGCCACGATCATCAGCAGGCTGCGAAACAGCCCCCAGCTGTCAACGGCCACATCGGCAGACAGATACAGGCGGGTGAGCAGCGGCGTTGCGACAATCCCGACCAGCGTCGAGACCATGCTGATACTGACTGACAACGCCACATCGCCACCTGCCAGATAGATGATGACGTTGGACGCCGTACCGCTGGCGACGCAGCCGACCAGAACCATGCCGGTTTTCAGATCTTCCGGCATGGACAGCATTGTCGCGATCAGCCACGCGGCCAACGGCATCACGAGGTAATGCAGCCCGATCCCGGCAATAACCGCCTTGGGCTTGCGCGCAATGCGGAGAAAGTCACCGGGCGTAAGCGTTACGCCCATCGTGACCATGATGAACGCCAGCAGAGACGTAACGGCCCAGACATACGATGTAAAAACTGTCGGCCAGACAAGCGCCGCGCCAGAAAACAGCACGGCCCAGACAGGAAAGAGGCGCGTGATCATGCCGTTCCTTGCGCATTATCGAGATCAGGGACCGCCTTGTGCCACATCACGTCCGTCTCTGCACAGCACGGGAAAACATTGCCGCGGTTTCGATGATCAGAAAGACGCATCCATGTGCAGACCGAAGATCAGCGCGGACTTAACTTTCTTGCCGTCGTCATAAGCTCCGCCGCTGGGATTGATGAGTCCCTGCACATCCGGCTGCACCACAAGCCACGGCAGAACCTGAGCAGCGTAGGTCAGTTCCAGATGGTATTCATTACCGTGATGCCGCTCCGAGCCATCCGGACGCTGAAGCATCAGGTAATGGCTGGGAGCCGCGTAACCAAAGCCAATCCCGACATTGTCACCGGAGCGATGAAAAGGACCATCGAGAACGAGGCCCGCATCCAGCGAAGAGGAAATCTGGTTGCGGTCGGCCAGCCCCGTATATTCCCACCGCACGAACCCGCGCAGTTCGCCCGCTCCTCTATTCTTCAGGAGCGTATGGTCCATAACCATATAGACTTCCCAGTTGCCACGGCGACTGACATCCTGATTGGCCTGCAACGGGAAGCGCCCGGTATCGACATAGAAGCCGGCCTTGTATGTCCCCGACTTCCCATCGTGATTGACGTTATGCGCAACTTCACCGATCACGAACGTACCGGTTTTGAAATTGAAATGTGTGCCGCCCGGATCCTGATTCTGGTTCCATGGATCGGTATTGTTGATGAAAGACTTTGCCCCGGTGCCGTTATCATCCGCCACGGCGAGCTGGGCCTGCCACCCTTTCGAGAAAGCGTACCGCAGACGGACTGCCGGCGTGGCGACGGGAGAAGCCGGTCCCTGTCCGTAGAGGTTGTTACTCGGCAGCATCGGCCAGCCAAACGACGCATTCAGGAAAGTCTGCGCCGTCGTGCTGACCATGAAGTCTTGGCTCAGGTCGAGCTTGCCGATCCGCGTGTCGATATGTCCGCCTGCACTGGTCCAGTTGTAGGCCAGTTCATACAGCCGCAGGTTAGGGTCCGCCTCGCTGGATGATGTCTGATTGAACGCATACAAGGGATAGTTACTGAAAGGCTTTCCTCTGAGATCAAGAGCGCTGACCTCGAATTTGCCCCAGGCTCCGTCGCGTTCGCTGCTACCACCCAGTCTTGCAAGATCCAGCACGACATCCACATCCGTCAGACCGACATAGTGCTGGGAGGGCAAGGCCCCGCCTGTCGGAATGGACCAGAGTTCCTCGACATCCTCGATGCTGACATCGACACCGGCTTTCTGCCATTGTTTCTTCAGACCGCTCCAGCCACCGGGGTCAGCAAGCCAGTCCAGACTTTCCGCCGCACGGGCCGTTTCGGTGGTCAGAAGGAAAGCCGTTCCGACAAGCAACCCACAGACCCGCCAACGGGGTGGACAGGTCTTTCTGACCTTCACCATCCGACCGGCCTGACAGGGAGACAGACCATGAAACAGCATACCCATCGCCTGACGTTCAGAACGCAGGGCAAGGGGCTTGTTCCCATTACCCGGCCCGTTCTGGACTGGGTGCGCGAGACAGGCGTGTTCACAGGACTACTGACGCTCTGGTGTCCGCATACATCCTGCTCTCTGACCGTACAGGAAAATGCGGATTCCACGGTGCGCGCCGATATCGCCACGTTTTTCGAAACGCTCGTTCCGGAAGAAAACGGCCGGTACCGACATTCCACGGAAGGAGCTGACGACATGCCCGCCCATCTGCGGACAATGCTGACGCAATCCGGCCTCAGCATCCCGGTCATTGATTCCGAGCCAGCTCTTGGTATCTGGCAGGGCCTTTACCTTTTCGAGCATCGTCGCGCGCCGCACCAAAGGGAAGTTGTGCTGCATCTTTTCGGAACCTGATCCGTCTGTCAGGCACCAGCCTTGGTCCCTCCGCCCGTCGGGGGTTCCGGCTCGTTCACGGAAATAACCGCATCATTGGAAATGGAAACCAGATCAGTCGGTCTTTCGCTATTCTGTGTTTCCTGCTGGGCAATGTTCGCCGTCATCGTGCGCAGACGAGTGACCTCTTCACGCACATCGCTGAGGATCTCGATAAGAGCCGCATGATCTTCTGCAGCCCGCTGATCATTGCCGCGCGCAAGAATGGCGCTGCCCACCATCAGGGCCGGAAGCGCCACGAGCTGTATGGAATTGCTGACATAGAGCAGCCCTCCCTGCCATTCCGGCTTGAAAACCGGCAGCAGGGAAAACAACATGAAGGCATAGACGCACCAGATGCTGCCGAAAATGATGGTCATCCGGATCGCCAGACGATCATTGAACTTGTCGAGCCAGCTTGGCGTAACGGGAGCGGAATCGTCACGGTGCCGGTCCTTGTAGAACCAGCTCAGAGGATGCCAGATATGGCGACTTTTCATGATCATCCCGTCCCGTCTTGTCTATAAGCGCCAGCTCTCCGACGCAGAGGCGTAACCTTGCGGTAAGCCTCCCCGTGGAGCAAGCCGGGCTTCCTCATGTCTGGCTCCTGTTATTGCACAGGGTTGGCGTTGTTCAGAACCGACATTATTGACGACTGGTCTTTCCAGACCGTTCTTCAATCAGTGTCTGGTAAATGGCCAGATAATTCTCCGCCATGCGACGCGCTGTGAAGCGTTTCTCGAATTCACGTCGAATACTGGCGGGGTCGAGTTTTTCGACACGGGGATACGCCGCAATAGCCTCTTTCTCATTGGTGACGATAGCGCCTGTCACACCATCCTCAATGACCTCCGGCACGGAGCCATGACGGAAAGCGATCACCGGCGTACCGCAGGCCATGGCTTCGATCATGACCAGCCCGAAGGGCTCGGGCCAGTCGATCGGCATCAGCAGGGCGCGTGCACCTGAAAGAAAAGCCGATTTCTGCGTATCATTGATCTCGCCGACGAGTTCGACGCCATCTCCAAGCATCGGCAGGATGTCGCGCTCGAAATATTCGACATCAACCTTGTCCACCTTGGCCGCAATTTTCAGCGGCATACCGACAGCGCGGGCGATGCGAATGGCTTTATCGATCCCTTTTTCGGGACAGATACGTCCCAGAAAAGCGAGATAGTCTCTGGGGCCAGGCTGTGGCGTCAGCAGATGTTCAGGTAATCCATGCAGGACGGTTCCGGCGTAACGCGCCTGTGGCAACGGTCGGCGCTGGCTGTCGGAAATGGAGACGATCGGCACCTGTGGAAAGGCGTCGAAAACCGGCTGGAGTTCCATCAGATCAAGCCGGCCGTGCATGGTCGTCACGAAAGGCGTTTTCTGACGGCTGAAATAGGTAAACGGCCAGTAATCCATATGGAAATGCAGGATATCGAAATCATCGGCGCGCTGTGCTGCGCGTTCCATGAGCAGCATGTGCGGCGCAATCGGATCACGGATGGCCGGATCAAGTCGCAATGCCCGGGGCCACACCGCCTCCAGCGTTGCTGATGTCACACTGTCACCGCTGGCGAACAGGGTGACATCATGCCCCATTTTGACCAGTTCGTCGGTAAGAAAAGCTACCACCCGTTCTGTGCCACCATAGAGCTTGGGCGGAACGGCTTCGTGGAGCGGGGCAATCTGGGCGATACGCATGACCGGTAACTCCGCATCTTTATTGTTGTTCTACAGGCACTCTACATCCGGATCAGAGTGAACCTTTCCGGCTTCACCGACTTTAAACGCTACAGGACATACGATTTCCGTATTGCTGTGTGAGCTTTTCACTCATGGCACAAACGCTTAAACTCACCCAAAAGTTGACAGGACAGATGACGCATGAGCCGAGCCGCGTGAGTAACGACAGCGAGATCACTGTCCCCGATACAGATCTTCCGCAATATGCTGGTCATCCCGTGCGTTTTCTCATGCGCTATGCACGAAACCGCGCCTTTCCGCATGTCATGGTGTTTGGCTTTGTAGGCCTCGCTGTTTCCTGCGCCGTCTTCTCTTCTTCGTCCATCAGACATCTGGTGGACACGATGAACCAGCATAAGGCCGGCACTTCCGTGCGACCGGTCTGGATTGCCGTCATCTGGCTGGCTGGCATCATCGCAGTGGATAATCTGTCCTGGCGCGTTGCAGGTTGGTATGCGGCCAAGACGTTTGTGGCCGTTACAGGCGATGTGCGCCGAGATCTGTTCCGTTATCTTACCGGTCACTCCACGGGTTATTTCTCCGACCGTATGCCGGCGGCTCTGGCGGCCCGCATTTCCACGGCGGGCAACGCCTCCTTCACGCTTGAAAGCCTGCTGGCGTGGAACATCCTGCCGCCGTGCCTGAATGTCCTGCTTTCGATCGGCCTGATGATCAGCGTCAGTCCCCTGATGGGCAGCGTCATCACTGCCCTTGCCTTCACACTGGCCGCCCTGATGTTCCGCATGGCGCGGGGTGGCAAGAAGCTGCACTCGTCCTATGCCGGGTCAGCAGCCAATATTGACGGGGAAATGCAGGACGTGGTCGGCAATCTGCCGCTGGTCCGCACCTTCGGCATGCTTGGATTTGAGCGAACACGACTGGCTGGACTGCTCGATAGCGAAATGGCGGTGCGTGGTGTTTCCCTGCGCAACATGGAAATCCTGCGTCTTGTCCACGCGGTTCTGACGGCCATTCTGACTGCGGGCCTGCTCGTCTGGATTGTCTGGCTGTGGCAGGTCGGCGCCGCAACGGTTGGCGATGTGGTCATGGTGGTCAGTCTCGGCTTCATGATCCTGCACGGCACGCGCGATCTGGCCGTCGCTCTCGTGGAGACCGTGCAGCATACGGCCCGGCTGGGAGAGACGCTTTCAACAATCCTTATTCCCCATGAAATGCACGACCGGGCCGACGCCCGGGATTTCCCCACTCCTCCCAAGGGCGAAGTGTCCTTTCAGGATGTGGTGTTTCATTATCCGACTGGCCCCAATGTGCTGGAGCATTTCAATCTGCATGTTGCGCCCGGCACGCGTGTCGGCCTTGTCGGACGTTCCGGTTCCGGCAAAAGCACGGTTCTCGCGCTGCTTCAGCGGCAGCGTTATGTGCAGGATGGCGCTGTCATGATCGATGGCGTGAATATCCTCGATCTGTCAGAAAAAGCCCTGCGAGGCTGCATGTCCGTCGTGCCGCAGGATGTTTCCCTGCTGCGCCGATCCGTTATGGATAATATTCGCTATGGCACACCCGGCGCTTCTGACGATGATGTCCGGGCGGCAGCGGAAGCCGCAGAATGTACTGATTTCATCATGGCGCTACCGGAAGGTTTTGCGACAGAAGTCGGTGATCGTGGCGTGAAACTGTCGGGAGGCCAGCGCCAGCGTCTCGCCATTGCCCGCGCCTTCCTGCGTAACGCGCCTATCCTGATCCTTGACGAGGCGACCAGCGCTCTCGACAGCGAAAGTGAGCATCACATTCAGGAAGCCCTGCACCGGCTGATGCAGGGGCGCACCGTCATCGCCGTTGCGCATCGCCTGTCCACTCTGAAGGATTTTGACCGCATTGTCGTGATGCAGAAAGGCAAGATCGTGGAAGACGGTTCTCCCTCAGAGCTTGAACGCCGTGATGGTCCCTATCGCGAGTTTCTGGAATTGCAGGCTTTCGACATTCCGGACCTTTGATTACAGGGGTTCATTCACCCGCAAACAACAGACAGGAAACGCTCCATGGCAAAGATGATCCATTCCATGATCCGGGTCAGGGACGAAAAGGCGTCACTGGCATTTTATGAAAAGGCTTTTGGTCTGCATGTTGCGGATCGGTTTGTGTTCGACAGTTTCACGCTGATCTATCTGTCAAACGACGAGCAGACCTTTGAGCTGGAACTGACCGTCAATCATGATCGCGATCGTCCTTATGATCGTGGCGATGGATACGGGCATCTCGCTGTTTCGGTTGGCGACATCAAGGCCGAACATGCACGATTTGAAAAGGAAGGTCTGAAGCCGGAGCCGGTCAAGGAACTGAAGAATGAAGGCCGTCTGATCGGGCAGTTCTTCTTTGTCGCTGACCCGGATGGGTATCGGATCGAAGTGCTGCAACGCGGTGCGCCGGGACGATTTGTCTGATCGGCTTATTCATACAAAAAGGGCGACTGTTGTTACGCAGCCGCCCTTTTTTAATTGGTGAAACTTTCTTTATTCAGCAGCTACTCTTACAGAATGAACTGGACTGGTCGACACAACTGGCAGGTGCTGTGCGCCGGTTGGCAGGATCGGGTGTCCGAACTGCTCTTCCAGCACTTCCGCCATGGCGAGATACAGGGCGGAGGCACCGCAGATCAGGCCTTCAAAACCTGCAAAGTGCGTGATGGTCGCATTGCCCGTCATTTCCCCTGCGACCAGCAGGGCGAACAGCACAGTCAGTGAGCCAAAGATGAACTGCAGAACGCGGTTTGCTTTCAGCGTGCCAACAAACATGAAGGCCGTGAAAATACCCCATGTGCCGAGATAAGCCGCCATCGCACCGGGTGTCGCGGATGCGACAAGACCGAATTTCGGCAGGAAGATCAGCAGCACCAGAGAGATCCAGAACGCCCCATAGGATGTGAAAGCGGTAAGACCGAAAGTATTGCCCCTCGGATATTCCAGCATTCCCGCGCACATCTGGGCGAAGCCGCCAAACGCCAGTCCCATGGCCAGCACTGAAGAATTCAGCGGCACGAAACCGGCATTACAGACATTGAGCAGAATTGTGGTCATTCCGAAACCGGCGAGACCGAGAGGGCCAGGATTGGCTAGACGACCCATAACAGAGACTCCCCAACTAAATGGAGTTGATAATGAGGCGTCCTTCTGTTGCGCCCCAGTTCAGACATGCTCGTCTGCTCTGCTCTATTTAACAATTAAAATAATAAGTAAGATGCGAAAAGCGTATATCACGATGCGGTGTGATCATTGCCCCCCGCCACCGTCCGCCACCAGAGGCAATAACGGTGCCGCCGCACCGCCTACCCCGTAATTGGCCAGAACCTGCACGCCAAGAGCAGTCCACCGCCCATCCTGAAAACTGAGTAGAGGCGCGCCACTGCTGCCTCGGGTGGCGGAACAGTCATGCGTAACCAAGGGTTTACCGCCTCCATCCACCATGAGCGCACCTGTTCGGCACCCCATGTCGGAACGCACAATTTCACTGAAATCCTGCTCATAGCCACCCAGCACCACATCAGTTCCCGGTGATGGCAAGCGATCCGAGACGGCAAGCACATCTTTCATGGTCGCTACGGGCGCTTCCAGAAACAGGGTCGCCCGGTCAAAGGCTGCTGTGCGGGATTCGTTGCGAGGGTCATATTCCGGTGGAACCAGCAGTCGAATCGCACGTGCATGAGCGGCATACTGGCCTTTGCTGTAGGCCCTCAGAAAGTGAACATCGTGCGGCTGAATGTATCGGCCCGTTTTAGGCAGGAACAGGCAGTGCGCCGCCGTTTCAACGACAGTCGGCGCAACCAGAAAACCTGTGCAACGGCTCCCCAGTTCCGTCTGAACCCGACCAATAGCGCTCCACGGCAACGAGGCCATGTCGACAGCCTGACGATGGTCTGTCTGTCCGATCCCCGGACGTTGCGGGATGGCTGCATGAGAGGATGGCCCGGAAACGGACGTCAGCAGGGAGAAGACGACTCCCGTAAAGAGTGGGAAATACTTTCGAAAACCTTTGAAACATAAAATCGTCTGCTGAAATTTACCCATTCTTAAAAGTTTCTCCGGTAGTTTGTCCTTATTGCATGAGAGCATTTCAAACGGAGGAAACCCTTCCTCCAGAATTGCACGCCACAAAGCCCGGACATCCGGCGATAAGCTGGATGTCCGGGTTATTTATGCAGATTTTCAATCCAGACTTTCCGGACCGAAACTATCAGGCAGAAGTTCACTGAGTGTCTTCACCAGCAGCACCTGCCCTTCCGGATCAGTCATATAGACCGGCATCCCGGGAGCACCGAACTCACGCAGCTTCTGTCTGCACCCACCGCATGGAGTGCAGGGGCCGCTTCCGCCACCACACACGACGATCTCCACGATCTTTCGACCGCCAGCAGCCACCATTGCCGCGATGGCTCCGCCTTCCGCACAGATCCCCTCAGGATAAGCCGCATTTTCGACGTTACACCCGACATGAATCTGACCGTCGTCGCAACGTAACGCTGCTCCAACTTTAAAGCCGGAATAGGGAGCGTAGGCACGCTCCCGAACGGCGGAAGCCGCTTTAATCAGTTTTATATCGGTCTGTTGGCTGGCGGAATTCACAAGTCAGTCCGCATAGCCATGAGGATGAGCGATGCGCCACTCCAGAGCCGTCCGGACTGTTTCATTCAGGTCCGTAAAACGTGGCTTCCAGCCGGTTTCCTTCATGATGCGCGCTGGACTGGCCACAAGCATCGGCGGATCACCGGCACGACGCGGCCCAGCTTTCCAAGGCACTGGTTTGCCGCTGACACGCTCCACAGCCTGAATCACTTCCAGATTTGAGTTTCCCTTGCCGGTACCCACATTGAACGTGACACTTTTCTCATCAAGCAGCGGCAGAACGGCAAGATGCGCCTGAGCCAGATCGGTGACATGAATATAGTCACGCACACAGCTTCCGTCAGGCGTCGGGTAATCCTGTCCGAACAACGTAAGAGAATCCCGGCGTCCCAAGGCAGCGTCAATCACCAACGGCATGAGATGCGTTTCCGGCTTGTGATCCTCGCCTGCCCGCCCCTGCGGATCGCACCCTGCTGCGTTGAAATATCGCAGGCATGCGCTGCGCAGACCGTGAATCCTGTCGGCCCAGTACAGCGCCTGCTCCACAACCCGCTTGCTTTCGCCATAGGCTGACCCCGGATGCACAGGGGTATCCTCGTCGATCAGCTTGTCACCCGCTGAACCAAACAGCGCGGCTGTCGAGGAAAACACGAACTTCTTCACGCCGTGACGCACGCAGGCGTCAATCAGGCCAAAGCCCAGCCCGCCATTGGCCGACATATACATCATGGGCTTCTGCATGCTTTCCCCCACCAGAGAAAGCGCTGCAAAGTGAAAGACGCAATCCCACGGGCCGTCTGCCAGAACCTTGTCGAGCAGCGGCAGATCCGCGAGGTCACCTTCAACAAAACGCGCTCCATCCGGAACAGCGGCGCGATGTCCAGTTCTCAGACTGTCGAAAACCGTGACTTCGTGGCCTGCGTCGAGTAGAGCCAAAACCATGTGACTACCAACGTAGCCAGCTCCGCCTGTCACAAGAAATCGATTTTTCATCTTCATCACTCTTTCACGACGCTACTGTTCGAATCACGCTCAGTGCCGGAAAATCCTTACTGAATGAGGCAAAATTATTTCATGACTGAAAGATTCTGCTAACAACAATGCAGCGCTTTCAAATTACCTTGTTGCAGCGCATTACTGATCTCATCCTCTATCGAGCCAAGCCTATCGTAATACTGATAAAGCAATAGAATCTATTGTTTTTAACGCAAAATTAATCTTTCTGTAAGCCACCGGAAACCCTGCCATCGTGCCCAGCCCGCTCCACTCACCAAAACTCCCTCTATCCCGCTGTCCCGCCGGATCATTTGGCTGGACACCTCTGCTTAGCACCGCCGGCCTGTTCTTCCTGATCGGCTTCGTCACGTGGCTGAACGGTCCACTGATTTCCTTTGTGAGAGTGGCTTTCTCTCTCTCAGATATCGGCGCATTTCTTGTACCGTTGGCGTTCTATATCGCCTACCTTCTTTTTGCCCTGCCTGCTGCCCGCATCGCCAGTCGCACAGGCCTGAAAAGCGGTCTCGCTCTGGCGTTGGCCGTCATGGGGGCCGGAAGCGCCCTGTTCGGACAATGTGTCGTGCTGCGCTCCTATCCCGGCGCACTTGGCGGACTGATGGTCATCGGCGCAGGCCTCACCCTGCTTCAGGTAACGGTCAATCCCTATGTCAGTCTGCTTGGCCCGCACGACCGGGCGGCCCAGCGTATCGCCATCATGGGACTGTGCAACAAACTCGCAGGCATCCTCGCGCCGATCGTTCTGGCCGCCATGGTCATGCACAATATCAGCGGAGTAGCCGAACAGGCACAACACGCTGCCAGCGTGGCGGAACGTGAGGCTATACTCGCCGGTTTCACCAATGCTATTTACTGGCCGTATCTTGGTATGGCGGCACTTCTAGGTGTGGCTGCCTGCGCGGTCTTTCTATCCAATCTGCCTGATATGGACCCGCCTGAACCTCTTGCACTGTCATCACCCGGTTTTCACATCACACCGCGCTTGGGTTTCGGGATGCTGGCGACATTTCTTTATGTCGGCATTGAAGTTCTCGCAGGCGACGCGATCGGAACCTATGGGCAGGCGTTCGGCATGCCTCTCGACCAGACGCGGTTTTTCACCGCTTTCACTCTTTTTGCGATGATGAGCGGATATGCCGCAGGCCTCTGCCTTGTCCCGCATGTTCTTTCACAGGAACGATGCATGGTGTTGTCCTGCGTGGGCGGCATTCTCTTCGCCGTCGCTGCATATCTGACAACAGGTTATGTGTCCGTCCTGTGCGTCGCCCTTCTCGGCTTGGCCAATGCCATGATCATGCCCGCCCTATTTCCCATGGCGATACAGAACGCGGGGCGGCACGTGCCTCTTGCGTCGGCTCTACTGGTTATGATGTTTTCAGGGGGAGCATGCACCCCGCAGATTTTCGTTCTGATCAAGCCGTATATAGGTGTTCAGACTGCTTTTCTGGTGCTCGCCGTTCCTGCCTATCTCGTGCTGCTCGGGTATGGGGTATGGAGTTTTCGGTCTCATCAGGCACGCGAAAAACTGTTTAGAAAGTGGCCCTGTGGTTAATGAATGTTCGCTTCCGCCTTCATCTAGGACATTCAGATCATTCCAGAATGGATTGGAAAGCAGACAGTCGTGGCGGGCTATGTCATTTCTGATAAGTGCGCTGGATCAGCACCGTAACCACGGTAAGCAGGCCAGCGCTGCCAGTCAGCAATGTCAGGAGTGCTGGGGCAACGCCGATCTGATCAATCAGCAGACCTGTAATCCACGGTAGGATACCGCCAAGCAGATAGCCGCCCGTCTGGGTTAGCCCAGCCAGCCGTGTCGCCTCTGATCTATCGCGCGCAAAATCCAGAGGCTGGAGGAGCGCTACCGGGAACAGGCCTCCCGTCGCAATCCCGATCATCAGAGGTGCCAGCCATGGCACCGGCTTTGCAACCAACAGACTGAACGTACCGAAAATGGCGAGGCCGGAAAAAGCCAGAGCTGCCTTGATGGTTGTAAGTTTTAGAGCGCGCATGATGACATGCATGCAAAAACTGATGCTCGTCTGGAACAGCATCATGATGGCGACAAGAAGCCCTGCAGTATGGTCAGAATAGCCCAGGGCACCATACAGGGACGGCAGCCACGCTATTGCGACGTAATTGATCCCAGCCTGAAGACCGAAGAACAGCGTCAGTCCAAGAATGCCGTTCCGGCTGATCGTGAGAGAGGGCTGTGACGCGGAGCGCGCAGGCGCAGCAATATCCTCACGCCATAGTATCCAGCAAAACCCGGCAAGTGCCGTGGGAAGCGCCCAGACAGCCAGCCCCAGCGGCCAGCTCCCGGTGACGTCACTGATGCGGGGCGTTCCGAAAGCGGCCACGGCCGATCCCACGCCCATGCTGGCAGCATAGACGCTCATGGCTGCCGGTGTGCGGGAGGCAAACTCACCCTTGATGAAACCCGATAGCAGTGGCCGGATGATCGCGTCGCCCACGCCTACCCCGACGGCCGTGAAAAGCAGCACTCCATAGCTGCCACCGTCGAGGCGGAGGAGCAGGGCGATCGTCAGAAGCGCCAATGCCATTATCATGGAGCGTCTCAGGCCAAGTCGCCGTTCCAGCCTATGCCCGAGCGGGGAGAGGCCGCCCATGCACAGGACGGGAAGTGTGGTCAGCAAGCCCAGTTCGGCGTTGGAGATGGCAAGAGTACGTTCGATCCGGTCGAGGATGGGAGAGAGGGACGCAATTCCGATACGCAGGCAGATACCGGCACCGAAGATCATCAGCCAGGGCAGAAGCGTTTTCGCGGAACGTGTCATGCCCTCTGCTATACAGGCTGATTTTTTACCCTGCGCTCGACAGGATGCCATAAACTGTCGAAAATATGCCAGATGAAGCAATTCCGATCCTTGCAGGCCAGCAGTCTTGCTGATCGCACACCTCCCACAGAGCTACGTCCAGTGCGCGTGCATGCGGAGCATCATGTGGAAGCTGCGGATGTCGAACCTCATTGTCACGCTGATCTCGGGCAACTTCTGGCAACCACGCATGGCGTGATCCGTGTCACCACCGAAGATAACCAGTGGCTGGTGCCCCCCTGCCGGGCGCTCCTGCTGCCACCGGGTGTTGTACATGCCGTTCACAGCCCCAAGGAAAGCAGGCTGCGTGCCGTGCTGATTGCGCCGGAGATGTGCCGGGATTTTCTGCCAGCCTGTCGCATCATCGCCCTTACAACGCTGTTGCAGGAACTGATTGATGCGGTTGCCAGATGCCCATCAGATTATCCCGTTCCTTCACCGGCGTCGCGCATGGTGGCGGTGCTGCTGGACCAGATCGCATTGGCACACTCCGAACCTCTGGGTGTACCGCGTCCTTCAGATGCAAGGCTGCAGCGTGTGACTGATGCGCTGATGGCCTCTCCGGCGGACGGCCGGTCACTATCCGAATGGCAGGATGTGGCTGGGGCCAGCAGTAGGACGCTGGCTAGGTTGTTTGAAGTCGAGACCGGCATGAGCTTCAGCCACTATCGTCGGCAGGTGCAGATGCAGGCCGCCGTTGGCATGCTGGCATCAGGCATGCCAGTCGGAGAGATTGCGCACGCACTTGGTTATTCCACGGCATCCGCGTTTGCGTTTGCATTTCGCAAGACTCTCGGCAGTCCTCCTAGCCAATTTCGTGATCAGGTTGAATGATCTGATTACCAGTCTGTTTAAGAACGAAAGATTGCGTTCTTCGTCGTGGACACGTGGCCGCGAGGCGATAAGTCCGACCGGCTGTTCTCGCCTACATGGTGGACATTCATTTTCTATTGCTTACCTGCGGAACCCGGTCGAATATCTGCCCATGGCAGACTGTTACTATCCTAGTCCGGCTGAAGCCCTCGCGACAGCAAAAAGCGTGTTCCGGGCACGCTATGAGGCGGCATCCTTCGCTTATGTCGCGGGCTCGATCATGCGCGGCGAAGGTACTTATCTTTCTGATATAGATCTCGTTGTCATCTACGATCATCTCGAAGCCGCATACCGAGAGAGCTTCGTCGTAGGAGATATGCCCATCGAGGCTTTCGTTCATGATCGCGAAACGTTGGCTTGGTTCGTCAAAGACGACGTGTCACGAGGTCGCCCCAGTATTCTGAATATGATTGCAGAAGGCCAAATTATCGATCGAGAGCATGACAGAGCCGTAGCACTCCGCAGAGAGATGTCAGATCTTTTTGGCAAAGGGGCCGCCTCTTTTATCGTCCTCAGGTTTGAATGCGCTGCGCTATGAATTAACAGATGCAGTCGATGACCTTCGCGGCAATCGAACTTTGCAGGAGGTGATAGCGATCGGTGCCTCGCTCCATCCCAAACTTGTAGAGCTCGCATTGCGCGGGCGGGGACGCTGGAATGGTACGGGAAAATGGGCTCCGCGCCTGCTCCGAGAAACAGATGCCGGGCTGGCGGACAGATTCGACAAGGCTTTCCAAACACTATTCACGAATGGCGATGTCCATCCCGTCATTGAGTTGGTCGAGGCGGAACTGGCGCCCCACGGTGGAACACTGTTCGACGGTGACTGCCGCGTTGCGCCCGGTTCCTGGCGCGTGATTTAACGGCATCTATCGCTCATCTTTTGCCGACAGCGGACATTCCGCTCTCCCCCCAATGCTGCCTTTCTGATCTTCTCAAACCAGCCCATAGCGGTGGAGCAGGCCATCAATTTCCGTTCCATCCGTGAAGCTCTTAACCATCCCCGCCATGGGCACCTTTTCCCCATCCCGCAGTCCCGCTGCTGCCTGTAGCGGCAAGCCGAACATCAAAGATGCCTCCCGACTTCTGGCACGGTGCGTTCGACACCACACAGCGTATAGACCGCCTCCATCGCCGTGCAGACAGAATATTCCGTCGTGAAAACCGCGTTGCGTGGCGTCTCGGCGAACTGTCCCAGAAAAGCAAGATTTACGCTGCCATCGGGCACCACTTTCGGATGGTCAGCCGGTGCGCGCGGCTTAAACTACTCCCTGATGAATGGCGTCATGCAGGGACGCGTCATTGCCCCTGCCGATGCCATATCGACAATCTGGTCCTCCGAGACGTCCATGTGGAACAACCACTCGCAGGTGATTTCCTCACCTGTGCATCCCTGCATGGGCTTTTTCACGTAATCGCCCGGCAAGTCACTGAACAGACCATAGAGCTAGGTCACGATCCTGACCTTCGGACTGCCTTTTGAAATGGGGCTGGCGGCTTGCCATCCAGCTCATCAGCCAGGATGAATCCGCGATCGTGACTGGACCATCCGTGATGATTTTCCCCGAAAAACGGATCGCGCCCTATAATTCGTAGCACGAGATCTGGAATCCGCGCATCGCGTGTCGTAGCCGGCAGACGGGATGCGACTTTCTATTCGATATCGCGAAACACACACACGACGCCGCAAAGTGCAGAAGGTCGTGGAGCGTGAGTGTTTAAGATGCCGAAGACCGCGAGCCCGTGATGAGAATATCGACAAGGCGTTTCGCACTGCCTTCCCAGCCGGGACCAGCCGAGAAATTTGAAACCCCTGCCAGAGCGCGGAGCAGATCCAGAGGATCGATGTCGGCGCGGAACTCACCGGCCGCGATGGCAGCGGAGACAAGGCTGTTGACCGCGGCTTTGAGAACGTCGCCGGAATGCGCATAGAGCGCCCCTGTTCCCCCAACCAACCCGTTGAGCGCCGGGGCGATGACCTGCTTGGCAGCAATGTAATCCACGAACAGTCGCATCCATGCGCGCAGCGCCTCCACAGGTGGATGCTGCGCGGCCAGCACGGGAGCCGCTTCAGCAAGCCGATCCAGTTCAGCGCGATACACCGCTTCGATAAGAGCGTCGCGATTGGGAAAGTGCCGGTAGAGCGTGCCGATGCCAACGCCCGCACGCCGTGCGACTTCATCCAGGGGGATGTCCACTTCGCCCACCGTAAACGCGGTTTTGGCCACTTCCAGAAGCTGCTCCCGGTTGCGCTGTCCGTCGCTACGCGGTCGGCGACGGGTTTTTTTCACGTCGGTCACCTGTCCTCCTCTTGTTAAACGGAACAATGCTCCGTATATGCAAAGCGGAGCGATGCTCCACATAAGACATTCCATGCTGCTTCGGCAAGGAATGGATGCACCATTTCAGGGAGTTCCACCCATGACTCAGGTTTTTGGCGCAACCTCAACAACTGATGATGTTCTCTCCGGCGTGTCTCTGAAGGGAAAGCGCGTTCTCGTGACCGGCGTTTCCGCCGGATTGGGTGTCGAAACAGCCCGGGCGCTGGCGGCTCATGGCGCGCATGTCGTGGGCGCGGTACGCGATCTTGCAAAAGCGGAGCGTGCAACCAAACAGGTCCGCGAGGCTGCGGCGCAGGGAGGCGGTGCGTTCGAACTTACCGCGCTGGACCTTGCGGATCTGGCGAGCGTACGCGCCTGCGCCGACCGTCTGAATGCGCAAGGCACGCCGTTCGACCTGGTGATCGCCAATGCAGGCGTCATGGCGACGCCGTTCGGACATACGAAAGACGGGTTCGAGACGCAGTTCGGCACCAACCATCTGGGACATTTCGTCCTGATCAACCGGATCGCCGGACTGCTGCGCGATAGTGCACGGGTGGTCAACGTATCCTCGGCCGGACATCGCTTCGCCAACGTTGATCTGGACGACCCGAATTTCGACCATACGCCTTATGTGCCGTTCGTGGCCTATGGACGCTCCAAGACCGCCAATATTCTCTTTGCCGTCGCCTTTGATGCGCGGCATCGCTCACGGGGCGTGCGCGCAACGGCAGTTCACCCCGGTGCAATCATGACGGAACTGGTGCGGCACATGGCGCCTGGCGAGATCGACGCCATGGCAAGCCAGATCAACGAACAGGCCATCGCTGAGGGCCATGAGCCGCTCCAGTTCAAGACCATCCCACAGGGTGCTGCAACCTCGGTGTGGGCTGGCGTCGTAGCTGATGCCGGTGCCGTGGGGGCACACTACTGCGAGGATTGTCACGTCAGCGATGTGATCCCGGACGACCAGCCGATCAGTCTGGTCAATCCGGGGGTCCGCGCCTACGCTCTCGATCCGGCACACGCCGAGGCCCTGTGGAGAAAGAGCGAGGAAATGGTCGGAGAACGCTTCGCCTGACGCGTTCGCAGGAACAACACTTCGGGTCAGCACAGGCTCATAGCTGTGCTCGGGACGCTGACGGCCACCGTAAGCCGTCGGCTCCGTCTATCCATGAGGAAGTCCATACTCGTGCGCATTATCGTATTCGGCCTGCTGCTGTCGATTGTGATCCTGAATTGGTTATGGCCCCTTCCTCTTCCGGTTGCCGTGAAACTTCTGGTGGCCGTCTTCGTCATCGTGGCGTCGCAATTCCAGTTCTGGAGCAGGCTCTCTTCGGGCTCGATGTTCGCGCCAGAGTTCCCGAAACCGCTTATCATCCTGTTCAATTGGGCGGTCGGAACGATCCTGTTTCTTACGCTGTTTCAGCTTGCACTCGATCTCTTCGCGCTGGTGGTTGCGCTGATTACCTGGCAGCCGGTTCATATAGGCACCGAAGCCCGCATCACGGTAGGTGGACTGGCCGGGCTGCTCGCGGCCATCGGCGTCACTAATGCTCTGCGAGTACCACAGGTCAGGGACGTGACCGTCACCATACGCGGATTATCCCCGCTGTTCGATGGATACCGACTACTCCAGCTGAGTGATCTGCATATCACGCGGCTCTTCTCTGCGGGATGGGCCGCTCGTGTCGTGGCGCGCGCCAACGCGGCCAATGCCGATCTGATCGTCGTGACGGGGGATTTCATCGACGGATCGGTAGAGATGCGCCGTGCCGACATCGCACCGCTCGTAGGCCTGCACGCCCCCGATGGCGTACTGGCGGCTCCGGGCAACCATGAATATTTCTTCGATTATGCGGCCTGGATACGCCATCTGTCTGCACTGGGCTTCGATGTGCTGGAAAACCAGCACAGAATCATCACGCGCGACACGGCCCATCTGGTGATCGCAGGCGTGACGGATCGCTCGGCACGTGGGCACGGTCAGGTGGGCCCGGATCTTGACGCCGCGCTGGCGGGCTGTCCTGCCCATGCGCCGGTTGTGCTGCTCGATCATCAACCAGGCGATGCCCGGGCCGCGGCGGCTCGGGGGGTGGCGCTTCAGCTTTCGGGTCATACGCACGGCGGGATGATCCGCGGCCTCGACCGGCTGGTCGCGCGAGGCAATAACGGCTTTGCCTCCGGACGCTATCAGGTGGGCGGCATGATGCTTTATGTCAGCAACGGAACCGGTCTATGGCCCGGCTTCGCGCTCCGCCTGGGCGTGCCAGCCGAAATCACACGCTTTCATCTGCGGGCCGGATAGGCGTCAAGGTCGACCGACAACTTCTTCCCATTGTCCGATCATTTCTGTCGCCTGAGTGTCTCTATCTGCAGTTGAATCAATGGCAGGAAACATCCAGTGGGCACTTTTAAAGCGGACAACCTGCTTACCCCCCAATCAAGAAATCTGGCTTCTTGGGGGAGTGGAATATACTGCTTTCGCCAGTAGGATGCCGCCGGACGCATTCCCTGATAGCGTTGTCTTCTCGCAGGGCTAGACGTTTTAACCCCGCTTCTCTTCCGGCCTGGTGCCGGCCTCGCCCTCAATGATTAATGCCCGCCGGCCAGAGCACGAGGGGTGCAGCGGTCCCCGGCTAGACGGCGGGCGGAACCATCTGAACCACTGCGGTCCTCAAGAGGGTGTCTCGGGGCTCCTCAGCGTTGCCCGTGTCTGGCGCATTATCCAGGGCGGGGCGCGCCTCACCGGTAATCACGACGTTCACTGCGGCGCCGCGGGCTCTGAGCTCTTTGATGGCCTCAGCCGCAGCCGTGCGCGCAGGCAGGCCCGTCAGGCGCCAGGACGTGTCGAGATTGGCCCCCTCGGGATTGGCGCGCTTGACGCTCAGCCAGTTGAACGAGCCTTCGATGAGCACCGTGGGCGTAATGAGCGACTTGGAGTGCAGTAGCGCAATGTGATGGAGGGTCGCGCCCATCTCGCGCAATAGCACCTGCAGGCGGGCATCGACAGGTCTGGTCGCCGGTCGCGTGACGATGTGCACGGAGCAGCGCCGTGCGATAGCGCCGCTGACGACGTCCTGGAGGGCCTGGGTCTCCACGGGGTCCGCGCCCAGGAAAGGCGAGACGACCACTGCGTTGCATCCTGACGCCAATTCGTTCAGAGCAGCGTTGAAGGCGTTGACATGAGCGGCGTGGGTCGACAGGCGCTCACCGCGCAGGACAATGTCGTCGGGGGCCGCATAGTTGCCGGTGACCTCGCGCAGCTCTGAACCGCGCGTAAACATTGATCGACCCACGATACCCAAGGTGGAGGATGGAATACCTTCGAAATGCTCCATTGCACCGATGATGACGAAGCTGTCCTTTGCTCGCGAGATGGCGACGTTCAGGAGGCTGCGGTTGCCTTCGATGAAGGAGGGGGGCGTGTCGCGGTCGTAGGTCGGCGAAAAGATGACGATAGGCCGTTCCGCGCCCTGCAGTGCGTGGACGGTGCCCACGGTGATGTTCAAGAAATCCAGTTTCCCATTGTCGCGCATATGGCCAATGGTCGCGTGGAGCACGCGCTTCTGCGCCGAGAACGGAGTCACGATAGCCACGATCTTCGATAGCTCGCAGCCGTAATGGTTAACCCACTCCTGCGCATGCGCACCGATCCAGCGCGCGATAGCGGCGGCTTCTTTTTTGTTGGTCCCGCTGCCGCCGACGCGCTCGTATCGCCCGGAGACGTTCGCCCATGCCAGAGCGGGCACCGGAGGCGGCTCCTTGGGCTGCGCCGTCATAGGCTCGAGCCGACCGCCATAGACCAACTCGTTGCAGATTTGAATGATGTCGCGGTGACACCGGCGATGCTCGGAGAGAAACATGCCTGGTAAAGGGGCCTCGGGCGAGGAATACCGCGTTGAGGACTGGACAACACGCATCACGGACCCCGGCAGCTCGTTGCGCGCGCTGGCCGTCACGACCCGGCCGTCGGTCACGGCATGGTCCTCGTTCCACCAGCTCTGGTAGACACCCGCGGCCTGCGCGTTGCCGCAATCGGTGGAGTGCGGCATCGTTACGACCGGCGCGATCTGGAAGATATCGCCTACGACGACCGCACGCTTGGCCAGCGCCATCGCGGGTGCCGCCTGGAAGGGCGGTATCTGCCCCGCCTCGTCGATGATGAGCGTGTCGATGAACCCCGTCATGTAGAGGCTTTGCCATTTCTGGTCGACGCGAGCGGTCCTAATGAAATGCCTGGGCAGCGTCGCTGTCGTCGAGACGAAGCACGGCGTCAGCATCGCCCAGCGGCGATACATGGCGACGAGCGCCTTCTCGCCCGCC
Organism: Acetobacter sp. UBA5411; assembly: GCF_002409645.1. GTDB lineage: Bacteria > Pseudomonadota > Alphaproteobacteria > Acetobacterales > Acetobacteraceae > Acetobacter. Next base: position 15,431 of record NZ_DHNR01000009.1, on the reverse strand, counting down.
CCCTTGAAAGGGTAAGCGCGTGTATCGCCGCCGGAGAGTGCCGCCTGGAATCTCTGCGTCTCAAGGATCCAGCGCCCTTCCCAGTAGCGTAGGGCCAGGTGAAAAAGCTTGAAGCGCACTGTGCGGTCAAGCAGTGCATCGAGTGCGCGGTGATCGGATGTCTCCCGGAGCCAAGGCAGCTCGCATTCGGAGACCTCAAAGTTCTGGCGCCACCAATCCGGTTCGCCCACGGCGTGGCCGACTTCTGCCAGCATCCGAGGCAGAGCGGCGAGTTCCGCGCGCTTGCTGGCGAGTTCGCGCATGGGAGCATCGCAGCTGCGCGCCTTCATCTCGTTGAGCTGGCGCAGCTCACTTTCGGATACGACCTTTTTGTTGGCGCATTCCTCGACCTGCGCCCCGATCTGGGCAAGTCGCGCTTTTCGGGTTCTCTCCACGGCTGCCAGCTCCGCCTCCGCGTCCCCGAGGGCTTTGCGGGCCGTTTCCTGCAGGCCCGCGATCACGCCAAGATAAGCCGCGCGTGTGCGAGCCTGCATGGCGGACACAAACGCCGCAGCGTGAGGCGATTGAGCGACCATGACTTCGGCCGCCTCCCATTTGCGCGTCGAGAAGAGGCCACCGAAAATCCCGCCTTCGCTGGGAAGGGACGCGATGACGCGGGCGGCGAACGCGTCGGTGTCTTCGACCTGTCGCCGTTGCTTTTCGACGGTGTCCTGGGCTCGGGCCAGCAGGCGGGCCTCGTTCTGACTTTCAGCGCTGTAACGCCTGCGCGCAGCGTCAAGGGCGCCGGTTTCTTCTTCAAGGCGCGCACCGACATTTCCGGCCTTTTCATCAAACTGTCCTTTCAATCGGACGAGTTCAGCCTCCTGTTCGTCGAGGGCGGCGTCGTCGGGGCCTTCGCCCGTAAGCTGGTCATAACGCTGATAGGCGGCGATGAGGGGGCGCACGCGATTATGAAGATGCGCCATCTCCTTACGCAGGATTTCGACCGCTTCGTGAACGTCCTCCACATCTTGCAGGTCCAGCCGATAATCATGAAAGCGCGCCATCCACGTCACCATGGCTTGGTCGAGAATGGCGCAGTCGCGCTCCAGGGCTGGGAATCCAGACCAGTCCTCCGGGGCCGGCCTGCGCCCAGGGACCGCGACTAGGAATCCCTCCTTCTCTGCCCTGGGAGCGCGCTCCTTTGAGATGAGAAGCAGCCCCAGGCTGTCTGCACCATCCACCCAGCGCCGCGCCCAATTGCGGTCGGAGGGGTCAATCAGCGCGGAGCCCATCGCGACAATGATGTTTTGTACGGCCTGATTGTTGGTCGAGGTGCAGACAAAGACGACGGGCTCCTCGTTACGCAGGGCGCGGTAGACGAGCTCGGTCGCGATGATGCCTTGCAAGAGAGTCGTCTTGCCCGTGCCCGGCGGCCCATTCACAGCCAACATCTCACCCTCTTCGAGGGCTAGGTATGCGCCGACCGTATCGGACTGGTTGGGTGACAGACCATATTTGCCGTTCATCGACCCGCGGGGCGCCTTCGACATTTCATCGCGGAACGCCCCATCTACCAATTCTGCGTCATTGAGCGGGGTGATGTAGCGCGCAAGCAAAGGCGACATTATGCTGGTTGGCTCAGCGCAGGCTGCATCGTAAAATTTCTTGAGGTTGCGGATCATCGCCATGTTGGCGGAAGACGCGACCGTCAGCGCGGGCACGGTCTCGGTCAGCACCCATCCCTGGGGCACCACCCCATCGGTCACCGCGTCCCAGCAGCCGTCTGCCCAATCGAGCCAGCGCGACCACTCGGTGCAATCCGGCGGGTTCGCCTGCAACCAAGCGTCCATCCGTTCCACGTGGCCGATGGTTACGATGCTGTCAGTTGGCTCCAGATAGTGCCGGTTTATCCAGGGCGGCAGGTCCTCATGAACCGATAGCTGGCCCGTCGCGCTGACAGCCACGACGACGCCTTGGACATAGGCACGGGCGTGCCGAAGGTCTCCGGCCCCGTGGGTGACGGTCAGGTTGAGCGCGCGCAGCGCTATGCTAGCTATGACGACGTCGCTGTCCTTGTCCTCTGCGGTATCCTTTTGCTTTAAGCGGAGGGCGTGCAGAGCCTCGACGTCGCGCGGCGGTAGAACGCCACGGCGCAAATCCTCGACCCGAAGCGTCACGACCTCCTTACCTTCGAAGGACAGTGTGGCCTGAGCTTCGTCGACGAGGGATCGGCGCCAGTATTCGAGCACATCCAATGGGCGTGGCGACTTCTGATTGACCGGCATACATGCTCCTCCGTCTCAATAGGAAGCTATGCCAAGCTATTCCGCAGTTCAATGCAGCCGGAAAATGCTCGCACAGGCCAAGGGCGGGAGCGGATCACCACCGGATTAGATCTATCATTTTCTTTGAAGGCTTGGCGGCGACCTGAGGAAATACATTGCTCATAGGGGGTATAGGCACTACAGATGCATGTGTTTAGCAGGCATCCTTTGCGTTACTTTAATCTGTGCTGAAAATGGAGGAGGTGTCCGCTTCTGCATGTCTGAGCCGGAAAGTGGACAACCCGCAATCCCCCCCAAAACAGCCGCATCCTCCAAACCCTCTATTCCTCAAAAAGACTTCAAAAGCCTGTCCAAGTAGTCCAACTCCTCCTTCGGACGCGTCCGGTCGGAATCTCTGCGCCGCAACTCTTCCTCAATCGCCTGTGCGCGTTCACGCGACATCTTCTCAGGGAGACGATCCCCAGCATTTGGATTGGTATCCGTGCCCTCTCCTGTCGAGCGACCCAACGGATCACGATCGGCGTTCTGCTCGTCACCGGACTGACCTTCACCCGGATCACCATTTTCCTCGTCGCCACTGCCGGACTGACCGTCCTTACCCTGACTGCTGCCCCCACCAAAGGATGGCAGGAAACTCGTGCTGCCCGAGCCGCCTCCCTTGCCCTGAAGGGCTTTCCGCATCTGATTACGCCCCTGCTGCAAGGCCTTGAGCGCAGCAGTTTCTGCTTTCACAGCATCCGGATCATTGTCAGCCGCCAGAGCATGACGGGCATCCTTCATGGCCTTGCCCGCTTCGCCAAACGCCGGAACGTCCTTGCCTGAAAGTTCCTTGAATTCACTCCCAAGCTCTTCAGTCGCCCGCATCAGGGCATGCTGGGCAGCGCCATCCGACCTCTTCTGGTCGGCTTCCGCTGCGGTACGATCATTCTTGTCCGCATCTGTCTGTTGCGTTGACTGGGCTGGTTCCTGCGGAGTGGGAGCCTGTGTTTCACCCTCAGGCTGCTGAGGAGGGACACCGCTACCATCAGGCGGCACCAAACCAAGCCTGCGCAACAGTTCCGACGTGGACATGGACCCAAGATCACTGTCCTCTGATGGCGGCTGTGAGGCAGCGCTTTCGTCCCGCCGCCGCTGATCTCGATCCACCCGCGCCTGAGCATGATCCAGAAGCGAACTCTGCTGCTTCACCAGATCACCGAGGCTTTCCGCCTGCTCTTTCAGCTTCTGCTGTGCCATCATCTGCTGCGCCAGCTGCGCCATATCCTGTGGCGTGGCGTTGCGCATCTTCTCGATGGAATCTTCAAGCTGTTGCAGCTTGTCCATCGCACCGTCTTCGTGGCCTTCCGCCGCGTCACCCTGCAACCGTTCCATCAGTTTCTGAAAGGCGCGATCACCGGATTTCGTAAGACCGGGCAGATCGGGAATGGCCGTGCCGTCACGCATGGCCTGCTCGGCGAGCGCCTGCATCTTGCGACCGATGGCGGCGCGCAGGGCGTCCATCCGCCGCTTCAGTTCCGCCTGATCCTCCGTCCCGTGAGCATTGTCTTCCCGCATGTGCCGCAATTGCTCTGAAACGGCTTCCTGCGCCGCGCGCACATCAATCGACGCCTGAGCGGATTGCTTGCCGCCATGCAACTGATCCTCGATGTCGAGAGCAAGATCCCACAGCCGTCCCACAGCCTCGTTACGGGCATCGTTGTCGTCGACGTCACGATTATCCAGCAACGCGACAATGCTGGTCAGATTGAGAAACGTGCCTGTGTTCTGGTCAATCGGCCCCGGTGTTTCACCAATAGCCTCCAGATCCTCGGCGGCGGCATGACGACGCTCATCTCCCAGAGCCAGACGCCGCCTCAGGTCCAGCACAGCCTTGGCCACAGGTGATTTGAACGTCCTGGAACCGAGCCTGAAAGTGGCAATCGGACTTCTGGCCACCTTCTTGCTGACGCTGGTCGCAACCAGTGTGGCGGAGACCTCTTCGCCCGCCCACGGATCATCTGACAGGTCTGGACCGGCTACGCCTTTTGCACTGACCGGATGGCCTTTCAGCGGAATCGGCACTGTCAGCACACGGCTTCTGGTCAGCAATCCCGGATGAGCCAGTCTGATTTCAACGACCAGCGAGCCAAGTCCGTAAGCGTGATGCGCATCGTAAGGAAGCCGGGTCCGACGCCCGCCCTTCTCGCCACCGGGGTTCGGCCCCCATGCCACCTGCGGTAGGGCATCCGGTGTCACCGTCAGTTGCCATGACGCCAGCGTGCGACCACGACTATTGACCACAAAGGCACCGGAATGATCGAGATCCGCCTGAATACGCCAGGAATGCTGACCAAGCGCCTGCATGGTTTCGTGGTTGAAACCGCCCTTCAGATGCGGAGTGGACTGCGTGCCCGTGACTGTCGAAACCAGAACGGAACCTTCAGGCACGGCAGGAACATGCGCTGCTCCGTCAGCCAGAAAGACCGGAGCAGACGGCGCATAGGATGGCGGGGTGATCCATGCCTCGACATGCGGCAGCGGCACGTCAGGATCATCAATTCCCGGAATAAAAGCAGCCAACAGACGTCCGGGCGCATGGCTTCCGGCCCAGACGCCTGTGCCAATGAGAGCCAGCGCCACAACAGGCAGAAAACGGCTTTTGCGCAAGCTGGAGAGTTCGGGCCAACCTGACCGCAGAGGCCCCAGCGATTTCAGCAGGCGTTCCTGATAAGCGCTCCAGAGAATGTCTGACCCCACGCCGGACGGGCGATCCGTCATGGAAGCCAGCGGCCTGTTACGCAAGCGGGAGGCCAGTTCGATCCGTCGGTCCACTTCCATCTGGGTCGGTGGCGTGTACTGTTTCAGCCCACGACGTCCTAGCCAGACGACTGCACCAAGACTGCCCACCTCGACCACGGCGTGAAGCCAGTCAGGCATGGTCTGCGGAATACGCAGAAAACCGGCGACACAATAAAGACCCGCAACAGAAGCGGCAGGAGCGAGCAGACCAGCAACTCTTTCCACAACCAGAACAGAACGCGCTTTCCTGCGCACGCCAGCGAGATCTGTTGCCCGCCTGCTGTCGTCAGGCAAAGCTGCGTTTTTGATCTGTTCCGGCGGGGCTATGCTCATGCCTCGACACGCATTCCTTCAAACATGATTTCACTCGCCCACAGCTCTTCAATCTTCTGACGCGGCCGGATCACTGACCAGCGATCCCCATCGACCAGCACTTCCGCAGCCAACGGACGAGCATTGTAGGTGGAGCTCATCACGGCGCCATAGGCTCCCGTATCCAGGATCGCGACACGCGCTCCTCTCTGCAACGGCGGCAGACTGCGTCCCTGAGCGAATGTATCCCCCGTCTCGCAGACAGGTCCGACAACATTGGCCTCTTCAGGTTCAAGAACGGCATCATGGGCCGAGAGAGGCAGAATTCCATGCCAGGCTTCATACAGGGAAGGCCTCAACAGATCGTTCATGGCCGCATCCAGAATGATGAACGGCGAACCATCCGTGACCTTCTTGCGCAGAATCACGCTCGCCAGCAGCACACCGGCAGGCGCTGCAATCCACCGGCCCGGTTCAATAGCCAGACGAACATCAAGATCGCCCAGTTCGGAACGGATCACTCCGGCCAGCGCCTCAGGTGAGCCTTCACCTTCATCACGGTAACAGATGCCGAGACCGCCGCCGCAATCAACAACCGTCACGGGCAATCCGGCCTGACGCGTCGTGCGTACGAGAGCAGCAATCCGGGCATAAGCCGCCCGATAAGGGGCCATCGTCAGAATCTGACTGCCGATATGCACTGCGTAACCAACGGGTCTCAGTCCAGGTAGATCGGAAGCAAGACGATACAGTCCAAGCGCCTCATCGTAGGGAATACCGAACTTGTTGCCCGCGACCCCCGTGGTGATCTTGGCGTGTGTCTTCGCATCGACATCCGGGTTTACGCGCAGCGCCACGTCGATCTCACGTCCCATGGACGAGGCCACGCCAGACAGGATCTCAAGCTCTTCAGCGCTCTCGACATTGATCTGGGCAATGCCTTCCTGAAGAGCGAGCTTCAGTTCAGCATCAGTCTTGCCAACCCCCGAAAACACGATCCGGGACGCGGGGATTCCGGCCATTCGAGCCTTGGTCAGTTCACCACCACTGACAACATCAGCCCCCATTCCGGCCTGAGACACGATGCTCAGCACGGCCAGATGGTCGTTCGACTTCACCGCAAAATGCGCCGAAACCGACAACCCCGCCGCTTTCATCGCATTCTGAAGTTTCGCAGCTCTTTTTCTGAGAGTATCAGCGCTGATGACCCAGCACGGCGTGCCAACTTCATCAGCAATAGCCAGAAGGGGCACCCCATCCAGCATCAATCCACTTCGCACGTCGAGCGACAGGTTCGAGTGCGTCGCCAGCAGTTCGCGAACTGTGGGGTCTGGAGTGGTGAAAACGGTCGGGTCAGCCATAATGTCACGTTACCGGCTCAGTCGGAACTTGCCAATCGGCTGAATTTGCAAAGGTCCCTACATCACAAAAATGGCTGGGGCCTGTCATGCAACAGGCCCCAGCCTCATTCGACAGCATCAGCTATTGAGAATGCCGTTTTCTTTCAGAATACCCAGAGCCTGACGGATACGGTGGCCATAGGTGTGGTCCGCCATCGTCCGCGCCTGTGCTTTCTTCGCCGTTTCAATACGAAGCTCGCCGTTGTCGATGTACCTGTCGACCAGTTCCTCAAACTGCTTGCGGTTCGAGAAGGACGGAATTTCCTCCTTCGTATAATAGCGACGGATTTCGTAGGTATCCTCGTGGAACACCTGCAACGCACCAGCCGCAGCAGCTTCATAGGTGCGCGGACCCGGCGTGGACGGAGAAATCAGGAAGCGCTTGTTCTCGAAGCTCAGGCTGCGGCCAAGGTTCAGGACCAGCTTGGAACGCTGGTAGAACTGCACAAGCTGCTCCTTTTCCAGACGCGCATCCGAGAACCCGATTCCAAGCTCACCCCAGCCCGGGCCAATGATCTTGATGTTCAGATTGCGCAGGGTCGGCAGCAGACCGCGGACAATGTCCTTACGGTTTGTGAAGGCTACGCCGCAGAACAGAACATCAATGTTCCGCTCAACGGATTCATCAATCGGGCGATAATGCAGCTTCGGACAGGCTGCGAGCGGCAGATGCCAGACATTGTCACGGGTGTAGAAGTTCGAACCCCCAGCGCTCACAGGAGAACACCGCGTCAAAGTCCTGTCCGATGCGGTAGTTTGCATCCTGCTCATAGGGATCTTCTGTCGCCCAGAAGACAGTCGCTGCACCGATCTTCTTGGCTTCGCGGTTCACTTCGCCAAAATAGGTGCTTTCCGGCAGATATGACCCAATACCGAACACCACAGTTGGCTTGAGGAAACGAATCGCCGCTGCAGCACCGCTGATGTTCGCCGCGGTGACGTTTTCCTCACCAAAGCATTCCGCCCAGCCTGCCATGATTGATTCACGGATCTGAGCATTGGCCTGCGATTCAAAGCGTCCGCCACTGCAGATCAGAACCCGTCCGGAATATTCGCCTGTCTTTGCCATCAGTCTCTCCAGTCCTTATCGGGGTCTTGGTTGATCTCGTTCGCAACGTCGCGTTTTCATTGGCGTGCATCTTCCAGCACAGCCGCTACCGCAGCGTCAAACCGGTCCGGAGCACAGTCTTCCCCGAGGCGCTTCAAAGCCCCTTCGCGGATAAACCTCCAGAATATTTCGTCACGATAAAGCCGGATCACCGCATCGGCGAACACGCCCGCATCGGGAGCCCCACCGGATACGATATCCTCTCCATCCGTCCAGCCCAGCTGGGCGATCAGCAGATCGCTGGCCACAACCGGCAGACCGAAGGAGGCGCTCTCGTGAATCTTGTAAGGGATACCGCCAGCAAAACGGGTCGGTGCGATGAAGACCCGGCGCGTGTCATAGAACGGCTCCAGATCTTCTACTTCTCCGACAATATCCAGCCCTTCAAACTCGTTCAGGCATGACAGATCGACCTTGCGCGAACGCGAACCGACCACGGTCAGTCTCACTTCGTTGCCCAACTCTGCCCGGATTTTCGGCATGACTTCGCGACCAAACCAGATCAGCGAGTCAAGATTGGGAGATTCGGCATCCACAATCGCGCCCACGAACAGCAGGTCTTTTCTCTCGGAAAAACTCTTTTCCGTCGGACGCACTTGCAGCGAATGACCAAGCACGACGACGTTCTGATGCCCTGCGCGCTGTATGAATTCAGCCTCCCTGTCGGTCACCGCCACGACTTTCTGGCAGAAATACGCGCACTCGAATTCTTCCCTAAGCGCTACATCGAGGCTCTTTGGCGTAACCTGTTCATCTAGCCCCAGCACTTTATCCCGGAGAAGAAGACGGGGACTGATGACCGCTTCCGTATCGAGAATGAACTCGGTTCCCGGCAGATAACGGCTGTTCTTGTGCAGAACCGGCAGCAGTCTCGCCAGATTGTGCGTGCGCCCGATCCATACCAGATCAAACGCCCCTGCCCGCTCTTCCAGAAACCGGTCCAGATCCTCGGCCGAGCGATCAAAGAGCACTTCGACCGTATCGGGGAAATCGCCATACACACGGCTGAGCGAGTGGTAATGCGCATTGACCGGGAATACCGTCACGGCACATCCCTGACGCGCCATGCTGCGGACGATATCGTTTGACCGCACATAGCCCGAGCCAAGGCTCCGCAAAGGGATGCGGTCTTCAATAAACAGGATGCGCAGTCCGTTTGTCGGACGTGACCGGGCCAGAATGGCGTTTCCTGCATGCGCCGGATACTGCCCCCGCAGGAAGTCGGCCTGTTTGGAGACGAAAATACGGCGGTTCCGCTGCATCAGCGCCTGCGAACTACTCGAGCAGGAAGAACCGAACTCAAGATGCTCGATCACGACAAACGGGTCGTAGACCACCCGATAGCCGTTCTGGATAATCCGCACACAGAAATCGGACTCTTCGAAGTAAGCTGGCGCATAGGCTTCGTCGAAGCCGCCCAGCGTCTTTGCAAGAGCCGTCGAGACCATCAGGAACGCGCCTGAGCAGTAATCCACGTCCCGGACGAAATTGGCTTCCGGACAGTTGGGATCGGCATCGCGCAGGTAGCCATAGGCGCTGCCGTCCCGCCAGATGATCGACCCGGCTTCCTGCAGACGACCATTGGTCCGGATGATCTTGCCGCCGACCGCACCAATCTTCGGATCAGACGTCAGCCGATCGAGCGCGTTCTGAACTGCTCCGGGCGCCAGCTTTACATCGTTGTTCAGGTAAAGCACGACATCGGCAGAAACCATCTCCAGCGCCATATTGCAGGACAGCAGGAAGCTCGCATTGTGATCGAGATGCCGGATCGTGGCCCCGGAAACGTAGTCTTCCAGCCGCCGCGTTTCATCACGCGACCCTGAATCGATGATGATGAGCTCCAGCGCGCCGGGGAAACAGTCCCGCAGCGAAGCCAGCGCCATCAGGGTCAGCGGAAACTGGTTGTACAGCACCATGATGACACTGACGGTGGGAACGCCGGTGTAGGAAAAATCCAGTTTCCGACGACCGGCCTCCACCAGAAGACCGGCGGCCTCCCGGCAGAACATCATTTTGGAATGAGCTTCATCCAGTGCCCCATCGGCACTCCCGACCTCATGACGTTCCTGCGCCGCTACCCAGTGTGCGAAGGGATCGCGAAAGATACCGCTTCCCACATCGGCGCGCACCATAGGTCTGGCGGCGTACTCCATCAGCGCAATATCCGGAGAGGGCTGTCGCCCCTCAAAGGCTCCGGCGGCCAGAAAGTGATCATATCCGGAGCGAAACTGGCCGGCTGCAACACACGCACCGACATCAGGATAACGCTCCCGATAGAACTCCTCGGAAAACGCTGCCTGTGGCGAATAACCGACCGCCTCACCGGCTGTCAGATAATGATGCAGGGCGCAGGAAAAGAACCCGTCCTCAATCAGATTTCTGACGTCGGGATATCGCTCAAGATACCAGACCGGGTCGAAATACCATGACGCCCGGAAACGGTCAGCATCACCATTCTTATTGTCAATGAACCACCTGAAAGCAGAAAAATCTGCTCCACTCTGCCGGGCAACGAAGTCACCGAACACGGCAGGATCGAAGAACAGACTGCCTGACCGAAAGCCACCCTCTCCTTCCGAAAGATAGTGATCATACCCATTGGCAAGACCAGCTGCCCTGAGCACGGTTCCTGTCAGATCGGGCTCATGAGTGCGATAGAATGATTCAGAAAACAGCCAGTGTGGAGAATGGCTCCGGTAGCCTTTCTCCACATAATGCTGGAAGCCTGACCGGATCGTTCCGTCCGCGATAGATTCAGCCACATCCTGATGAACGGAACGATACCAGCCTTCATCAAACCACCGGTTGGGCGCATACCCACGCCCCTGACCGACTGCCCGATAATGGCCGAGTGCGTTGGCGCCAATGCCCGCGCTCAGGTCGCGCTTCACATCCGGGTAGGTCGCAACATACCAAAGCTCGTCGAAGCGAAGCCACACGGGAATCCGTGTCGCCTTGCCCCCCTGCCATTCAAAAACGGCAGGCCCGCTGAATGTCACATCATCGCGCTGCATACGCTTGCGCTTACTCTGACTTCTGCTCAGTGCTCGACAAGGTCACGCACAGTTTCAACGCAGTAATCAACGACTGTTTTGATGGCTGCGGCTTCCTCCACGGCCCGGACCTCATTATCTTCACAGAGGATGCGAATGCCCGTTGTCTGGAAACCGACTTCATCACCGACCACGTTCAGCAGTCCAATACGATGCCAGCCATTCAGCTTTTCGTTGAATCCTTTCTTCAGGCTCAGATTGCCGACAAAACCGACGCAAAGAGGTGCGTCATGGAAAATGGTCTGCACGTCCTGACGGATCAGACGCGATGTGGCCATGAAGATCGGCGCTCCGGTCTCCTCATTCACCAGCACGACATAAACCTGCCCTGCCCGCGAAAGACCGCGGAGGAACGCCCAGCCACGAATGATCAGATCACTTTCCGGCAGATCCCGTTCGTGGTGACCACCGTCTTCAATCAGGCCGCTGAAGTGATCGATGTAATATTGCAGCTCACCCTTGTACTGCTGACCGATCTTGCAGCCGAGCTCAGACAGCTTGATGCCTCTCAGCACGCCGTCACTCTCTGAAACACGCTCGAAATCACGCAGGATCTGGCCATTGGAGGGTGGCAGGCGCGCAATACCGACAATACGACCGCCTTCAACCTCGATCTGAACGGAGGTCAGCTGGAATGCGCCCTTGCCATGCACGATATTGACGAGACCGATCCGGAAAACGCCCTCACACCACTTTCCGCGCAGCGCGACCTGAGCCGAGAAGCCCGAACGACGTGGCGCACCGGGGAACAGACCGGTAACGTCCGAACGCACTTCACGTGTGGTGGGAATGAAGATCGGAGGAATATCCTCCTCGCCCATCAGCACCGTGTAAAGATGCCCGGAGCCAGACACACCCGGCACCACATACCAGCCACGGATGTGGAACTCGTTGGCCGCGACAAAATCCTCATCCTCATATTCAGCAAAGACGTGGCGACAGACATCATCAATGTAATATTCGGCACCTTGAATCGAATACCAGTCCGTGACTGTTTCCGGCAATTCGATAGACAGATCACGCGTTGTCGGCGGATCAAAGATGTGACGCGGCGGAGCCTGATTCTTCCAGGAAGCGTGCGGCAGCAAATGCACCTGCCCCACATCGAACTGCACGTTGCTGCTTCCCATATCGCGGCGCGGCGCCACATCACGGTAAAGCTGAAGAAGCTCATCACCGTATGTGCGAGCGTCCGTCCAAAGATGCGGACCAATGTTCGCCATCAGCTGCTTGCGCACACTCTCACTGCAACGGATCAGTTCAAGACGCTGCAGCACATCGGCCGGGCTGCCGATCGGCACCTTGAATCCGTTGACGCCATCTTCCACGCGATCACCCAGCGCGCCGACATCCGTGACAATCGGGATAAGACCGCTCTGCCAAGCTTCTGAAAGCGAGATACAGTAGGTTTCCGGCCAGATTGACAGGTTGAGGGCAACATCAGCGACTTTCAGCGCCTCAACGTCACCGGCGGAATAGCGCCCGTAAACATGCACGTTGTTCTTGTGCATGTTGTTGAGGATGCCTTCATACTCCGGATGGACATATCCAAAGATATGGAATTCGAAGAGATCCGAATTGGCCATCTCGATGATAGCCAGAACAGCATCCGCTCCCTTGGTGCGCAGGAAGTTGCCGATCACGGCCACGCCAAGACGACGACCATTCAGCGGCTCATAGGTTTTCGGCACGATAGGAGATGTCGGCTCAGGGGACGGAATACCCAGAGTCAGACTGACTTTTTTCTCAAGGTGCGGATAAACTTCGTGAGTCAGATCGTGGGAATGTCTTGTCCCGAACAGGATTACATCCACTGACTCAAGCATCTTCGACACAAAAGCGCGACGCGTCTGCTCACCACCAAACTCGACATTGTCAGAGCGCTTCATGGAGATGTCGGCGGCGAGCACCCACTTCACATCTTCCTCGCAATAGCGAAGCTCATGATTCAGCAGATTGTAGCGGGATGACAGCAGGAAGAAGTCATGCGCCGAGAACACCACACCGACGCCATTCGCCTTGGCGATGATCGGCAGTGAGAGACAGTGATGTCCCAGATGCTGGAAATGCACGATATCGAAGTTGTACTGGCTGATCGCAGCCGAGAACGCCATCTCTTCCGGACCATCGCACATCGTGTCGAGCCAGCCGGTGTCCGGCACGTCGAAGCTCTCGATCTCACGACCACTGGCGTCCGTCAGACGACACATGCCGTCACGATGCAGCCAGTAGAAGAACTCCACGTCACGCAGCAGCATGGAAGCGATGGTCTGCTGATAGACCTCAACACCACCCCAAGCCTGCTCATGGATAGTAGAGTGTGTGCACATCAGCACGCGCAGACGACCGCGACGCGCAGGCACTGACACTTCTTTCGAAACAACATGCCGACCGAAATCTGCGCCTGTTACTTCCATCATCTTCCGAAGACGATGATCGTACAGGTGCGCCTCGAGAACGGCTTTCTGGGCGGCAGTCGCCTGCTTGCGGCGCAGGGACTTGTTGGCCAGCAATGCAGCAATATGCTCGATCACACCTTCGACCGAGCGAGACATGCTCGCGCCTGCGACTTCATGGATGTAGCGTTCGTCAAGCTGCTCGCCTGCCTCGACAACCTGCGCCGTACCGGCAAGACCAAGCTCATAGAAGCGCGGTCCCGGAGCAGTCGCCTGCCCGACATCGCCATGACTGGCATAATCGCGAAACATGGTCAGCGTCACGGCGCTGGCATTGGCGAAATCGATGAACGCCTCATGACTGATGGGGCGCTGGATCGCGAGATCGGCAAGGTCAGCAGGAAGAGGCGGAAGATACTCATTGCCGGGGCATACCAGCTTGATTCTGGCATCCGGGAAGGCCGTGATGACGCGTCGCAGGGTTTCGACGCGATTCGGCCACATCGTGCCTGCAAAGAAGATGTCGTAATCGAGCTCGGCTGCCGTCTTTACCTTGCGCTCATGCAGCGAAAGGCTGGCGCCCAGAGGCAGGTAGTGTCCCTTGCCCTGATAAAAATCGACACAGGAAGGATCGTTCGTGAAGACGTAGTCGAAGAGACCGATGTTATCGACGTTGAAGGACACCATAAACGGGTCTTCAAACGCCCAGAAAATCATCGTCTTGAAGGCAGGCCTGACACGACGCATCAACTCCATATTGATACGCTGGCCGTCAATACAGATCAGAACATCATGCTCGCCCTGCGCCGCCAGACCCGCGAGAGTCATATTATCAGGCAACGAAACATTACTATCGCCAAGGACTGTTTTGGCGGCTCGTTCAAAGGCAAGCGTAAGGTAGTAGTTCGGATTATGCGTGTAGTTCGTATTGTATATGACTGCCATTGACCTACGCCGACGTTTCCGTCTTCGCCTTCCCTGAATAACTACACAGATCGAACATCAATTCTTTTTGAGACTTTACCGCAAAGACTGGCCCGGCAAAAGACCTTCGCTTCAGTCACTTACCGCTTATGGACAAAAAAAATGGCATCTCAAAAGAGATGCCATTTCTCATAATCAGACTAAGAACGCCTTAATCAGGCGTCAGCACTCCGACGACGGATTGCTGCGCTGAGGATATCACCCAGCGACGCACCGCTGTCAGAAGAACCATACTCGTTGATGGCCTGCTTGTCTTCGTCCTGCTCACGACCACGGATGGTCAGGGCAAGCTTGCGGGCTGCACGGTCAACCGAGACAACCTTCGCATCGACGCGCTCACCGACAGCGAAACGCTCCGGACGCTGCTCAGCCTTGTCACGAGCCAGTTCCGTGCGACGGATGAAGCCGGACAGAACGTCGTCAACCTTGACCTCGATGCCGTTGGCCTGAACCGCCGTCACCACGCAGGTCACGATCGCACCCTTCTGAACGCCCGTCAGAACGTCAGCGGCCGGATCTTCATGAAGCTGCTTGATACCGAGAGAGATACGCTCTTTCTCGACATCCACGTCGAGGACCTTGGCCTGAACGACCTGACCCTTTTCGTAGTTCTTCATGGCTTCTTCGCCAGACTCGTCCCATGACAGGTCGGACATGTGAACCATGCCGTCGATGTCTGCGGACAGGCCGATGAACAGGCCGAACTCGGTGATGTTGCGGATCTCGCCTTCCACGATCGAGCCAACCTTGTGCTCTTCCGCGAACTGCTCCCACGGGTTGCGCTGAACCTGCTTCAGACCAAGCGAGATACGACGCTTCGTGCTGTCCACATCCAGAACCATGACGTCGACTTCCTGGGAAGTAGCGACGATCTTGCCCGGATGGACGTTCTTCTTCGTCCAGGACATTTCGGAAACGTGCACCAGACCTTCGACGCCCGGCTCCAGCTCGACGAATGCACCGTAATCGGTGATGTTCGTGACGCGACCGGTGAAGCGTGCGCCCGGCGGATACTTGAGCGCCACGTTCTCCCACGGATCAGCCTCAAGCTGCTTCATGCCGAGAGAAATACGCTGCGTGTCCGGGTTGAAGCGGATGACCTGCACGCGAACCGGCTGACCGATCTGCAG
>NZ_DHNR01000011.1:4317-6770 GCF_002409645.1 Acetobacter sp. UBA5411 | reverse complement strand
CTCAGGAGCCCTCTTCACGCTGATCCGGCAGAAACAGACTTTACTCTGCGTTTTGACGGCCCCAACTCCGGGAACAGATCAGAATGTCCCAACATCACGCTGCTGGTCGCTGAATTAAGATCCACAAACGCCTACAGGCCGGACGTATTGGAAAAATACCAGCAACCATGTCTTTATGACGTTCCTTGGTCACCTGTGCCCGACAGGCTGATAATCAGTCTGCACGTCCTAGTGTACGGGGAGCGGTGAGAGGTTGTTCGAAAACGTACGCTAAGAGTTTGTTGGAGAACCTTTCATATCTGCGCAGATCTCAGGAACATGTCCGAACTCTGTGTGCTCATCGCCCCAGGCCTTGAGAGCCATGATGACGGGTTCGAGGGTCCGCCCGCGCGGGGTGAGGCTGTATTCCACCTTTGGCGGAACTTCCGGGTAAACCGTCCGTAACACAAATCCGTCGCGCTCCAGCTCGCGAAGCTGGGTCGTCAGCATTCTCTGCGTGATGTTGGGCAGGCGCTTACGGATGGCGTTGAAGCGTAATGTCCCCTGAAGCAGGTGATAGAGGATCACGCCTTTCCATTTTCCATCGATGAGCTGAAGCGTTGCCTCAACAGCGCAGCCGGGACTGCAATCAAGCGACTGATGGCGGATGCGGGTCATAACGGTATCATTTCCGACACTATGGGCGTTAAAAGTGCGTTCTTGCCTGAAAACAGCATAGTGCTCACTCTTCTCCTCATTCAACAGAGGAGCAGAGATCATGCGAGCCATCGGTTATCAGACGCCGCTTCCCATCGAAAATCCGGCGTCTCTTCAGGATATTGATCTACCGAAACCCGTCCCTTCGGGCCGGGATCTTCTGGTGGAAATCAGGGCCGTGTCGGTCAATCCGGTTGATACAAAAGTCCGCCGCAGTGCAACGCCGGAGGCGGGTCAGTGGCGTGTTCTGGGCTGGGATGCGGCGGGTGTTGTCGTTGGAACCGGACCGGACGTCACGGATTTCTCTGTCGGTGATGAAGTCTTTTATGCCGGCGCGATCAATCGTCCGGGGACCAACGCCGAGTTTCATCTGGTCGATGAACGGATTGTCGGTCGCAAACCCCGTTCCCTGAACTGGGCCGAAGCCGCGGCCTTACCGCTGACCGCAATCACCGCCTGGGAGATGCTTTTCGATCGCCTGGACATTCGTCGGTCTGTCCCGGGAACGACGTCCTCCATATTGATTATCGGGGGCGCAGGCGGGGTCAGTTCCATGGCGATCCAGCTGGCCAAGGTTCTGACTGATATCACGGTCATTGCCACGGCTGCGCGCCCCGAAACGCAGGACTGGGTCACATCTCTCGGGGCAGATTACGTGATCGATCACAGCAAGCCTCTGGCCGCACAGGTTGCTGCCCTTCCTACCGGCGCTCCCGGTTTTGTTTTTTCCACGACGCAGACAGATCGACACCTGGCGGAGATCGTCGAACTTCTGGCCCCGCAGGGACATTTCGGCCTGATTGATGATCCATCTGAACTCGACGCCGCGCCGCTCAAGCGAAAAAGTCTGTCTCTGCACTGGGAACTGATGTTCACGCGTTCACTGTTCGGAACGGCAGACATCAGCGCTCAGGGGAAACTGCTGAACGACGTGTCGCGGCTCTTAGAGGAGGGTCGTCTTCGTACAACGCTCGGCAAAAATCTTGGCGCGATCACCGCCACCAATCTGCGAGAGGCTCACGCTCTGATCGAGAGCGGTCAGGCCAAGGGCAAAATCGTTCTCGAGGGTTTCCTTGCCTGAACGGAGGCAATCATGACGAAAACAGCCAAAGCGCTTGAGAGGAGCGGACCTCATGAATGACGAAGAACATCTGATGACCCTGAACCGGACGGGAGGTCGCTTCGATCTCAATAAAATTGCGACGGTGTTTCCCGAAACGGCGGACACGATGCTGCTGGACACCTATCTGACCGACAAGCCGGAAGCCAGTATCCGGGTCTTTCGGATCTATCGGGATGTGCCACCGCATTATCATACCCAGTGCGATGAAGTGCTTCATGTCCTCTCCGGGACAGGCACATTCTGGATTGATGATCCCAAGGAAGAGGCCCCGTTTGCCCCCGGCCATCTTCTGGTGTTCCCGCGTCGGGCCGTGCATGCCGTGCCTCGCATTCTGAGCCATCCAGTCGTTTTTCTGGCCATCGATACGCCGCGACGGGCACCAGACGACGTAGTGTTTGTCGATCCTGCCAACGGTACGCCGTCCGGTTTTATTGCCGGGATCTGACACATGGGTCTCATGGAACAGAATCGGCGGCAGGCTTTCCTAAAAAGAGGCCTGCGCAGGATCGCCATTGCCGTTGTCACGGGATTCGTTGGGGTAAGCGCATCGAAAAGCATTTCGTGGGTCTGCAGGGGATAGGCCCTGAGTATGAAGGCCCGGCTGAAGGACAGTTTGGTGTGGGCAACCTGCAGC
>NZ_DHNR01000011.1:4051-4181 GCF_002409645.1 Acetobacter sp. UBA5411 | reverse complement strand
GGGCAACCTGCAGCTTGACGCGATGACCAGCAATCACCGCCCAGTCTTCGCCCCAGTCGAACTGGAAGGCTTCCCCGGGCTGGAAGCTCAGGGGCACGAAAACACCTCGACCCGTTGTCTGGCGTGCCTG
>NZ_DHNR01000011.1:0-3835 GCF_002409645.1 Acetobacter sp. UBA5411 | reverse complement strand
CCCAGTGCCACAAGGTCTTCATGTAGTCGTCGTGCCGTGCGTCGGTTCTTGCGTGATCGGGCAGATTCCAGGACGAGCCATCCCCTCAGCCTGTCGACAAACGGGTCCAGTCGACTGGGGCGTTCGGGAACCTGGAACCGCGGTTCAATACTCTCCGCCCGGAGATATTTCCGGATCGTATTGCGTGACAGCCCCATCCGGCGTTCAATCTCGCGGATCGGAAGATGATCCCGGCAGTGCCACCGACGGATCACACTCAGAAGCTCCATGTCAATCACTCCTCAAACCCCCAGCAGATGATGCCGGGGAGTGTGAAGGCATGGGTCAAATCTCAATGAAAATTTCCGCCCTACCCGGGTCAGTTCTCATTGAAAATCAACAGGTTACGTCCCCATCGACTTTATAAGTCGATTAGTTTCACACTTCACTCTGGTATCAGTGGCGCAGGTGGCTGGATTTGGGCCATCGCAGCCACTGTACCGCTTGGAATGACGACGGGCGCAAAAGATCAGACCTTGAAAAGGTCCTGATGCGTGTGTGGCTGACAGCGGAGATACTGGTTGGGCGCTTTGACATGACCGCCCAGATGCGCAGCTGCGTGCCATGGCCAGCGTGGGTTATAGAGGACCGTACGCGCAATGGCGATCATGTCAGCATCACCTGTGGCCACGATAGCTTCAGCCTGTTCGAAGCCTGTAATCAGACCAACAGCAACCACGGGGATGGATATCTCCTGCTTGACGGCACGGGCCAGCGGAACCTGATAGCTTGGAGCAACTGGAATGTTCTGCCTAAGGCTCAATCCGCCACTGGAAACGTGGATGGCGTCGCAGCCACGGGCTTCTAGCGCATTTGAGAAGGCGATGGTCTGTTCAATATCCCACCCGCCTTTCACCCAGTCAGTTCCAGATACCCGAACAGAAACGGGGCCGTTGGGAAATGCTGCGCGCACGGCATCGAATACCTCCAGCGGAAAGCGCATCCGGTTTTCAAGTGTTCCTCCATAGGAATCATCCCTTTGATTCGATATCGGGGAAAGAAATTGATGCAAAAGATAGCCATGCGCAGCATGCAACTGCACGATATCGATCCCCAGAGCGGCAGCCCGAAGAGCAGATGTGACGAAAGCGTCACGTATCCGGACCATGTCTTCGCGGTTCAGCGTCATTGGCGCATGACCTGCGGATTGGAAAGGAATTTCCGAGGGCGCGACTGTCTGCCACCCGTTTGCTATATCCGGCGGGATTTGCGCCCCACCTTTCCAAGGTACCTCGCACGATGCCTTGCGTCCTGCATGGGCAAGCTGGATGGCAATCCTGATATCTGAAGCGGTCCGGACACTGTCCAGCACACGACGCATGGCATCTTCAGTTCGGTCATCCCACAAGCCTACATCGGCGTAGGTAATACGCCCATCGGGCATTACCGCTGTCGCCTCGATCGTTAACAGGCCAGAACCGGACAGCGCCATGGAACCCAGATGCATCAGATGCCAGTCTGTCATTTGGCCGTCGACTGCCGAATACTGACACATGGGTGCCACGATGATCCGATTGGGTAGCGTCAGATCCTTAATGACTGTCGGCGTAAAGAGAACAGGTCCGCTCATGTGAATTTTCCTAAAATGAATCGGTTAATGGATGTGGTTTCTGTTGTGCATAAAAACATCCTTCCTAAGGCCGGGGAAATTCACTGCAATCTGCAAGGCGCGCAACAGCACGAAACCCACAGTCCCGGCCGATCAGGTTCTTGCTCTTCTGGACGCCGATCTGGCCCGGATTCAGGCGGCCATTGACGCCCTTCCTACGCCGCATCGCATGGATTGAGGAGGGGGTTGGTGTCGGAAACGAAAGATCGTTCCCGCGCTGAAGATTACCAGTAATATTCGTGAGGCCGCCGGGTTCCGGTATACGGAAAGACCGCTTCGAGAGGATCAAGGCCGCCCTTGATGATCAGGCGGGCAATATGCCTGTCATGATGACGGCCAGGACGGATATCGTGCAGATAGCTGTACCAGTTGGGGGATTCAGAAGCTTCACGTGAGCCTCCATAGCCGCAGCGATCCGGCCGGCTGGCCCAGCGATGGTCCCGGCCGTGTTTGCGGCTGTGATGATAGGTGCGAGACATGGGGCTTTCCCTCCATGACGCGCGGAGTGATTTCCGAGCGTACCTACATCGCCCGATCTCCTCTGTTCTGGTCGGAATACAGCTTTACCGCGCCTGAGCGACATCGGTCTCCAGCAGCATCCGGACATAGCGTGTGTAAGGGATGCCCTTTGCCTTCGCCCTGGCTTTCACGGCGTCCAGCAGGGACTCCGGCAGACGCATGTTGAGGGCGGCTGCCTTGGGTTCGATCTCAAAGCGCATGGGCTTGAAACCGGACAGGTCATATTGGGTCAGATCGGCGGTCGCGACGAAATTCTCGGCCGCTTCGTCACTGTGCAGCGAGGGCATGGAGCTATTTTTGCTGCTCATAGTGGTCGATCTCCTTCTGATGCATGTAGCGGGCACTGATGGGACGTAACCGGGTCTGACTGCTGATCGTCCTGAACATGAAGACCAGAAAGACGTGACGCCCGGCTTCAGTCCTGCCAATGGCCCGCATCCGAGGCTCACCGGGATGAGGATCAGCCATGACGGCAGGTTCTCCCAGCAAAACCTGCTTAATTTCCGCGCGGGAGACCCCATGCTTGCCACATTTCGGCCAGTTGCCGTTATCCCAGTCGAAACCCGCAATCTTCATGCCGAAAAGATAGACATTTGTCTACACAAATGCAACACCATTAGAATCTAGCGGTCCTCTTTCCATCCCCACAGTGTTCCCCTTGGATTTCGCGCTGGAGTACATTCATGATTGCGGTAAGCTCTCTGGGAGGGGCTTACAAGGTGCAATACCCGTTACCGCTCATAAACTAGCTACCACACATAGTAACGCTTGTACGGCCATTCTGTGGCGTCTGGCGGGCATGCTGCAACATGTGAGCCACTGAATGTTCGCCTGAACACTGGTGTGTCTTGAGCAGATTACGGTCTTGCCCGGTTCTTCTGGTGTTGCAGGCGTCGGGCGAGCGCGGAGCGGGAGCGCCGTAGGGCGCCAAAGGCGCTGACGCGGGAGAAGAAGATACTGGTGGAAAGACGATGCGGGAACGCATCGTCAGATTATGACTTCACGCCGTAGGCGTGTCTGTTTAGCGCAGCCCTGAAAGGGCGAGCAGGGGATGCCGGGTGGGAGATCGCGCGAAGCGCGATCGGGGCGGCCGCAGGCCGTGAGCCGGGGGGGGCGTAGCCCCCAAGAGGCGGTGCTTGGGTTCAATTTGATTGGAAATTGCAGAGAATGAAAAGTTATTCACAAGGGTTAGAGTGTTTAATAGGTGTTTAAATAGTGTTACGGATTTTTCGGATCAAGATAACATGTTGAATAATAAAGGTTTTATCGAAAAATTCCATCGTCTTGTGAATCCACTATGACGATAAACTGAATCCACTATGACGATAAACTGAATCCACTATGACGATAACAAGCATGTGTAATTGAAATGACGATAAGCTAGGAGTGAATCTAATATGACGATAATTGGCTTGCGTATGTGAAGTGACGATAGTAGCTATCTGTAATTGAAATGACGATAGAATCTTCTCCTTCTTTGTTCGACATTGCACCTTCTCTGGCTATGGAAGACGATGATCGCACGCCCCTTCTTCCAGTACGCCACCCCAATCAGGATCTATTCATCTGTGACGTGCTCGATGCCATTCCCAAAGATGATATGGCATCAATGGAGCATCCAGTTTTTTCGCTCTCGACCAAGCCAGACAACCGGATGCGACGCTATGA
>NZ_DHNR01000032.1:24971-52278 GCF_002409645.1 Acetobacter sp. UBA5411 | reverse complement strand
CTATCTGTTCGCGGGCCTCGGTTACATCGTCCTCGCCATTCTTCTGGTGCTGAAACAGCGCATCGCGCTGCCTTTCTCGATCGGCGTGTTTGTCGCAACTGTATTGTGGGCTTTCTTTGATACGCCGGAGTTTGGCTACTGGGCGCTTCTGCCGCGCCTTGTCGTTCCGACTGTTCTGTTCGTCCTGAGCCTCTGGGCTACAGCTACGCTTCAGTCTTTCGCGCCGAAGACACGCAAGCAGAGCGTGCTGGGTGGACTGGCGCTGACATGCAGCCTGCTCATCACCCTGTTCGAAGCGTTCTCGCCGCATGGCGCGATCCATAATGATACAGGCTTCAGCAAGCAGCCGCCTCTCGCTGTCGCAAAAGAGGATGTGCCCGAGGACTGGCAGTATTTCGCCCGCAATGAGCACGGCACGCGCTATGTGCCCTACAGTCAGATCACACCCGAGAATGTCGGTCGTCTTCAGGTTGCGTGGGTCTATCACACGGGCCGTCGTCTGACCGGCGCAGGCACGGGTGTCGACGAGAACACACCGCAGCAGATCGGCAACGTGCTGTATTCCTGCACGCCGGAAAATCTGGTCACCGCCATCGACGGCGATACCGGCAAGGCGCTCTGGAAGTTCGATCCGCAGGCGCACTCAGCGGAGCATGTTACCTGTCGCGGTGTCGGCTACTACGACACTGACAAGGATCAGACGCTGTCCGCCGAAGACAAGGCGGCTGATGCGGATGCGCCCTGTCGTCAGAGCATTATCGTCAACACGGTCGATGCCCGTCTGATCGGTCTGGACGCTCATACCGGCAAGCTGTGCCCGAAATTCGGGAACAATGGCGTTGTCGATCTGAAGCCGCGCATGGGGCCTGCGGAAAACGGCAAGCGCTATCATCCGACGGGTATTCCCGTGGTGATGGGTCATACGGCAGTCATCGGCGGCTGGGTGCGTGACATTGTGCATGGCGAGCCGTCCGGTGTGGTCCGCGCCTATGACGTGCGCACTGGTGCACTCACATGGGCTTGGGATGTCGGTGATCCGGACAACGCCAATGCGGCAGACCCAAGCAAGACCTACACGCTGGAAACGCCCAACGTGTGGACCATCCCGACCTACGACCGCGCCCTGAACCTCGTCTATCTGCCGACGGGCAACGGTCCGCCTGACTATTGGGGCGGCGACCGCGACGCTGTGAAGGAAAAGTTCGGTGCGGCTATCGTCGCTGTCGATGCCTCGACCGGCCAGACGAAATGGGTGTTCCAGACCGTGCATCACGATGTCTGGGACTATGATCTCCCCTCTCAGCCTGTCCTGTTTGATGTGACCAACAAGCAGGGCGAGACCGTTCCCGCCCTGATCCAGACGACCAAGACCGGTAACATCTTCGTCGTGGACCGTCGCACGGGCCAGCCGGTGACGGATGTGGTGGAAAAGAAAGTCGCCACGCAGCCTGCTGCGGAGGGGGAGCACCTTTCGCCGACGCAGCCTTTCTCGGTGGGGATGCCTGAAATCGGCGCCAAGCCGCTGACGGAAAGCTCCATGTGGGGCGTGAGCACGTTCGACCAGCTTTACTGCCGCATCATGTTCCGCAACTCGGTCTATGAAGGCGCTTTCACGCCGCCCGGTGAGAAGCCCTACATCGAATATCCGAGCCTGCTGGGTGGTATGAACTGGGGTGGCGTTTCCATCGACGAGGCACGCGGCCTGATGTTCGTCAACGACATGCGCGTGCCATTGCGCATGATGCTGGTGAACAAAAAGAACGCCTCGCACTACAAGATCTCGATGGACGAGGTTCCGGGCTTTATGGGCACGTTGCGCCCGCAGGTAGCTGGTCCTTATCAGGGCGTCCGCATCGATATCCTGCAATCGCCGCTGGCGGTTCCCTGCAATACACCGCCTTTCGGCACGATGAGCGCCATCGACCTGCGCAGCAAGAAACTGCTGTGGCAGGTGCCGCTCGGCACGGTGAAGGACACCGGTCCGATGGGTCTGAAGACGCACATGGACGTGCCGCTTGGTCTGCCGACGCTTGGTGGTCCGACTGCAACGGCATCCGGTCTGGTGTTCTTCGCTGGTACGCAGGATTACTATCTGCGTGCGCTGAACTCGCTGACGGGTGAGGAAGTGTGGAAAGCACGTCTTCCTGCTGGTGCTCCGGCGGCTCCGCTGGTGTTCCGCTCTCCGAAAACCGGCAAGGAATATGTGGTTATTTCAGCTGGCGGTATGAGCCATTCGCCAGATGTGAGTGATGAGATCATCGCTTATACGCTGCCGGATGATGCGACGGCGCATTGATTAACCAAAGTTTTTGGTGAAGCTTTTTTCAAAAAGCTTCAGAGAACGTCGCCTTTTTAAAAAAGGCGACACCCAAAAACTTCATTTTGTTTCAGGGCGGATATCCCCATCGGGATATCCGCCCTTTCCATATCAGGCGTTCAGATAGATGGTTTTTGTATCAACATAGGCTTCAAGCCCGTGCTGGCCATCTTCACCGCCGAGACCGCTTTCGCCATAGCCATGATGGAAGCCCTGCGGTTCCTCACCACCTTCACGATTGACGTAAACCTCACCGAAGTTGAGTTCCCGCGTCATGCGCAGGATCGTGGCGAGATCTTTCGTGAACAGATAAGCCGACAGTCCGTAACGGCAGTCATTGGCTCGTTCCAGCGCCTCATCAAAGTCACGCACTTTCATCAGTGACAGCACGGGACCGAACACCTCGTTCCGGGCAATGTCCATTTCATGCGTCACACCCGTCAGCAGGGTTGGCGTATAGAAACAGCCCTTGTCATAAACGCCGCCTGTCAGACGCTTGCCACCGATTTCCAGCTTCGCGCCCTGAGAGACAGCTTTTTCAACGATTTCATGAACCTTCTTCAGTTCATCCTCGCTGACTTTTGGCCCCATATCCGTTGCCGGGTCCATCGGATCGCCGACTTTCAATGCCTTGATTTTCTCACGCAGTTTCTCGGCAAACTGGTCGTAGATGGCCTCATGCACATAGGTGCGTTCATTGCTGGTGCAGATCTGTCCCGCATTGCCAAAGCGCGCCACGACAGCGGCTTCGACCGCCTTGTCGAGGTCAGCGTCATCCATGACGATGAACGGCGCCTTGCCGCCCAGTTCCAGTCGCACTTCTTTTAGGTGTTCGGCGGCCGCGGCCATGATCTTCTTACCGGCAGGTGTCGAACCGGTCATGGTGATCAGTCTCGTGTCCGGGTGTGCGACAATCGGCACGCCCACTTCCGGTCCATCGCCGGTTACGATATTGACCACGCCCGCCGGAATGCCTGCTTCCTCCACCAGTTTCGCCAGCGCCAGTGCGGAAAGCGGTGTCAGTTCATGCGGCTTGAGAACGATTGTGTTGCCTGCCGCAATCGCCGGAGCGATTTTCCGCGCGCAGAGCGCCAGCGGGAAGTTCCACGCTGCAATAGCGCCAACGACGCCATGCGGCACTCGGTCAATCAAGATCTTCTCGCCCGGACGTTCGCCGGGGATAATCTCGCCTTCAAGACGGCGGGTGTTTTCCGCAGCGAAACGCAGCAGGGCTATGGCGAAATCAACCTCTCCCTGTGCTTCCTTCAGAGTTTTTCCCATTTCGGAGGTGATGGTTCTGGCAAGCGTTTCTCTGTCGCGTGCGACCAGATCACGTAATTTATACAGCGCATCGGCACGTTTGGATGCGGGCGTATCGCGCCAGGCCGGAAACGCTTTTTTGGCAGCCTCTACCGCAATCTTGACGTCCTGCTCCTGTCCTCGGGCAGCCTCTCCGACAACATCGCCGGTTGCCGGATTGCGGATTTGCGTCCATTCGCCGCTGGTGGGTTTTGTCCAGGAACCATCAATAAAAAGGTCATATCGTGTCTGGGAAGGCATACGTAAATCCCTGCTTCTGAAATCTCGTAAAATGCGATTTCGGTTCAGGGTCATTTTACCGACAGCATGGTGTCGAAGACCGGAACCGGCCCGTCAGGAAACGGGAAACCGCCTTGCGTCCGCCATGACGACGGACGCGCATGCTTTTTCTAACTCTGCAAAACCGGGATCGTTCCCTGACGTGCATGCATGACTGCCTAAAACAGCCTGCAAGGCAGGGGCATCATTCAGACTCTGAAAAAATCAGCATATTTTTCGGGCTTGAAACCGATGATTATCCGTGTTGAGGCTTCCAGAACGGGGCGACGGATCATGGAGGGATTGTCGATCATAAGCTGAATGGCTTTTTCTTCAGTCAGGTCTGTCTTGTCTGCATCAGGCAGCTTCCGGAATGTTGTGCCGGAGCGATTGATCAGTTCTTCCCATCCCGCTTTTTTGACCCAGTCGAGCAGACGGGCGCGATCCACGCCTTCCTTCTTGTAATCATGAAACGTGTAAGCAATGTCGTGCGCATCCAGCCACGCCATCGCTTTTTTCATTGTATCGCATGATCTGATTCCATAAATCGCAACGGTCATCATTCAGAATCCTTGAAATGAGAACATGAAATTTAGGGTCTAAAAAGAATTTGTAAATTATCTGGCGAATCAATGTGACCTTGCGTCAGGAAGCGCGAAGACGTTGCCGCAACGCCTGCACTTCCGCCGTAAGATGAGAAATCAGAAAATCTTTTGTGCTGTGACGAACAAACCGTTCATAGGCAGGAGCTGCGGCCGCATAACCATTCCATTCTCCCCCACATAAGGGGTCCATAAGCAGGGCATCAAAACCCGTTGGAACAGCTTCCTCGTCTGATGGTGGTGTATAGCCAAAGAGAGCGTAGTCCCGCCGATAAAACCTCATGAGAAGCGACCTCATCTTCTGCACAACGTCAGCAGGCAGGCTTTCCGCTGGCGATGTCGGCATCGGAGGCAGCGTGTCCACTGCCTTGAAAAAATCATCACTCATGCCGCCGATCATTCCGACTGCTCTCAGGTCTTCTGGTAGGGATTCCGTGCGAACGATAAAATCGGTATATCTCTTGTTGCCGAGGTGAGTGAACCGGAATTGCGGAATGAAGTGAATGTAGCGGGGATCATATGAAATCCGCACTTCATCGAGTTCCTCCAGAACCTGTAGCGCGTTTCTTTTCCTGTGCTGTTTCATATGTTCTTTCAAAGAGCTCACGAAACGGATCCAGGGATCACGAACAACAGCGACAACCGTGTAGGAACGGATCTGGTTCCATTCTTCTGTCTGGCACAGAATATGGAGCGGTATATGGGCCTGATCCACCCATTCTCCTGTCCTGCGCAGCCATGTCCAGTCCCACCATGGTCCGGTGGAGGCGACTGATGAAAATGCTTTCCGGAGCGCTTTTCCTCCACATTTTGGTGTGTGGAGAATCAGCGTTCTGTCATTTTCGAGCAGGATCATCGTGCATTCCTACAGCCCAGTCGACGCATTACGGTTTCAGCCTGTCACGAGTTGATGATTGTCGATTTCGCATTCTCGTTTCTGGAGATACAGAGAGAGGGAAAGCAGCAGAAAGCGTCGATCTTCTCATAGTGATGGCACATCACATGATCGAGCGATGTGTTGCGCAGCGTCTCGTTGGTTCTGCGGTACCAGTATTCAGCGTTCTGCAGCGGTAGGCAGAGATCGAGAAGACGTCGCGCTCCTTTGGGAGATATGGCGTAACCGCAGATACCCAGCGCCTTGAACAGTTTGAAGGGAGACGCGTTGACAGGACGACTGCGATAACGCTCCACGCCAAGACGCATCAGCGTCTGGTTGAAATTTGCGACGCAATAGGTCACGCCCGGCAGCAGATCAAAGACAAGATTGACGTCGTAATTATAGCCCCAGAGGATGATATCCCATTCATTTTCAAGGGATTCTATGATTCTTGTGGATTCTTCCTGAAAGTTGCTGCTCAGAATGGCGTCGTCTTCAAAAATGGAGACAGCCTGCTTATTTTCCATGACAGCATTCCACAGCAGAATGTGGGAAAGCGCCGAGCCAACAGCGCCACGACTGTAACAGAGGTCGGGTGCGATAAGGCCCGCCGACTGTAATTCCTGCATGTCGAGTGTCTGACCGTCGATCGCACTGAAACGTCCGATATCTGCAATAGAACCGTTCATCTGACAGAAGCTGTCATAACGTTCCACGTCGCAGTCGCGATTGATCACCATCAGTTTCATATGCACGGCACCCGAATTTTTTTTCGGGGTTGACTTTGGCCCTGAATATTAAAGGTAATTTTAAAGATCAGGGGAATATTACATTTCGTTTCAAAATATTATAGAACGATGTTTTTTCCGTTTCCACTTTCCGCCCTGAAAGATTTACACAGCGGCTTTATGTGATCTCTGGTGCGAATGATGCCGAGCGATTTGTCGCTGCGAGCCGTGTCTGACACCGGAAAAAAGGAGATCCGGCCCCTCTTCTGATCCTGCATGTCACTCCGCATTCAGAAAGGAGAGAAGCCTCATGAACGAAGCATCTCAACCTAACTTAATGCGGCACAAAAAACTTCAGAACAGAAGCCGCTGCAATAAATCCGACGGTGCTCATGGCCCATATGGCGACGAACCACCCGAACCGACGCAGCGGACTGCGGGGGGCTTTCTCCCCCCGACCGGAAACGATGGCGTCAGTGATACGCATCGGCTTCTGTGACCTTTCCGCGGAAAACACGATAGGAATAGATGGTGTAGGTCAGGATGATGGGCAGCAGAATGGCTGTGCCCACCAGCTGGAATGCCTGACTCGAAGGCGGCGAGGACACATCCCACAGGGTCAGGGACGGCGGCACCATATAGGGGAAAATGGAAATCCCTAGCCCGGTGAAGCAGAGAAAGAACCAGCCCAGCGCGCAGAGAAATGGCGTTACTGGGTGTTCCCTCTGCAACCCACGCACAAACAGGAATGCCAGAAGGATCACCAGTAATGGGACCGGAGCGACAAACAGGATGTTGGGCCAGTCTGTCCACCGCACGAGATACGGCTCATGGAGCATGGGCGTCCAAAGACTGACGGCGATGATGCCAAGGAACAGACCGATAGCCAGACGCCGCGCCCAGAAGCGGCAGCTTGCTTCCAGCACGCCTGTTGTGCGCCAGACCAGCCAGCAAGCGCCAAGCAGAGCATAACCACACATCACGGACAGTCCGCAAAGAATGCTGAAAGGCGTCAGCCAGTCGAGTGGACCGCCGTTGAAAGCGCCTTTTGTTACGGACACGCCCTGAATGACACCGCCCAGAATTGCGCCCTGACAGAAAGCAGCGATCGCAGATCCTCCAAAGAAGGCCAGATCCCACAGAGCGGAACGTCCGCTATCGCGTGTCATGATACGGAATTCGAAAGCGACTCCGCGAAAGATCAGCGCCAGAACCATCAGAAGAATTGGAAGATACAACGCCGGTAGCAGGGTGGAGTAAGCTCCGGGAAAAACGCCATAAAGCGTAGCGCCCCCGAGAATCATCCAGGTTTCGTTGCCGTCCCATACGGGGGCGACAGTATTGACCATGACATCCCGCCGCCCCCGATCTCGCTCGACGGCGAACAGCATGCCGATCCCGAGGTCGAAGCCATCCAGAATGACATAGATAAGAATTGCGGCGGCCAGGATCACCGTCCAGATGACCGGCAGCCAGTAAGCAGCACCACTCATTTTATCGCGCTCCGTGGTCTGGAGAGGAAAGAACGGTTTCTGGATGAGACCGTGTGCCGAGAACCGAAGCCGTGCCCTGTTCGCTCAAATCATGCTCGCCTTCTTCCGGCTGACGGCTCAGCATGCGCAGAAGAATGCCAATCCCGGTACCAAAGACGATGACGTAAACCACGACAAATGCCGTCATGGAGATGGCCATGCTGGGCAACATGATGGGGGAAACGCTGTCAGCCGTTCTGAGCAGGCCATACACGGTCCATGGCTGACGTCCGACTTCGGTCGTGACCCAACCGCAAAGTAGAGCCAGAAACCCGGAGGGAGCCATGACCAGCGCCAGTCGGTGCAGGAGTGGACTTGTAAACAGCCTGCCACGCCAGCGCATGTAGAGCGACAGGAAGCCTGTCGCCGCCATCAGCATGCCGAGTGCGATCATGATGCGGAAGGTAAAGAAGATGATCGGTGACGGAGGGCGTTGATCTGCTGGAAAGTCCTTCATGCCCGGCACTTTACCGTCAAGACTGTGCGTCAGGATCAGGGAACCTGCGAAGGGCAGCTTGATGGCGTAATCGGTGTGCTCGGTTTTCATGTTCGGAATACCAAACAGGATTTCCGGAGCGCGGCTTTCCGTTTCCCAATCGCCTTCGAGCGCGGCAATTTTCACCGGTTGATGTTTCAGCGTGTTCAGACCGTGCGCATCCCCGGCAAGGATCTGGAGCGGAGCAACGATGGTCGCCATCCACATGGCCATGGAGAACATGACTTTCACGGGCTGGCTGATGGGCTGCCCTTTCCGCTTGTCCCGCATCATGTGCCATGCGGCTGTGCCACCGATGATGAACGCGACAGACAGGAAGGCCGCCATGCCCATATGCACAAGGCGATAGGGGAAAGAGGGATTAAAGATGATCGCTAGCCAGCTTTCCGGCATGAAGCGTCCGGTTGCGGGGTCAATGCTGTAACCAGCGGGAGTCTGCATCCATGAATTGGAGGCCAGAATCCAGGTCATGGAGATCAGGGTTCCGACCGAGACGCAGCAGGTGGCGGCGAAATGCAGCCCGCGTCCGACCTTGTTCATCCCGAAAAGCATGACGCCCAGAAAGCCGGCTTCCAGAAAGAACGCCGTCATCACTTCATAGGACAGCAGAACGCCCGTAATTGGGCCAGCCTTCTGGGAGAAGACGGACCAGTTGGTGCCGAATTCGTAGGACATCACCAGCCCGGAGACGACGCCCATTCCGAACACCACGGAAAAGATCTTGATCCAGTAACGGTAGAGATCGAGATACACCTGTTTGTCTGTCTTGAGCCACAACCCTTCCAGCACCGCCAGATAGGCGGCAAGTCCGATTGAAAAAGCCGGGAAAACGATATGAACGCCTACGGTAAAGGCGAACTGAAAGCGGGCCAGAAGCAGTGCTGATGCCGCGGAGACCATTCGGGCGCTCCTTAGAATTGTCGCATGAAGGTAATTCGCTTTATAACGCCTGACCGTTCGAACAAGTTGCATTAGAATTTTTATTTATATCAGATTGGTTTCTGCAAATAATAATCCGTATCAATAAAGAATTTTTGGCCTACCGATTTTCATGAGTATGATGCGATTTCGGAAGCATCTTTATCCGCACGACAGAACTGGACTATTTTTAATGGTAAAAGTTTTTGGTGAAGCTTTTTTCAAAAAGCTTCATAGGAGGCATTTTGCCCCCCCAGAAATCTCTTTTCATTCAGGCAGCCTCCCGTCAGGAAAGCCCTGCTCCCTGTGTTTCAAGCAATAGACGGAACATCTGAGAACCGCAGCACATATAAAGCTCATTCCGTTTCGGACCACCAAAGGTGAGGTTGGAGCATCCGAACGGCAGGCGGATCCGCCCGATCAGTTTTCCGGCAGGGTTGTAACAGAGCACACCCGCCAATCCGAAAGGACCGGAGGCCCCGCACCACAGATTACCGAAGACGTCTGCCCGGATGCCGTCCGGAATCATATTGTGATTTTCAAGCATGAAAGAGCAGAAGACGCGGCGATTCCGGGGAAGACCATCCACCATATCGAACGCATAGATCACGCGTTGAGCGCCACTTTGGGAAGAACCCGAAACCGTGCCGGTGGCGTAGAAAATCTTCTGGTCCGGTGAAAAGCACAGACCATTCGGGGAGGGGACATCTTCCGGGGAAAGAACGGCTTTGATCTGGCCGTTCTGGCCATCGACCCGGAAAATATGAACGGCCTGCCGTGCATGGCCGGCGAACTGAACCGGAACTTCGGTTCCAAGAGTCCAGCGTAACTTGCCCGTCGGATTGGCGCCATTGCCGGGAGAGTCCGGATGTCCTTCGATCAGAGTGTCTCCATAGGCCGGATCAGTAAACCATATGCTATTGTCGAGGGGATTGACGATAACGTCATTGGGGGAGTTGAGCGATTTTCCGTTGAACGAGTCCGCGATGACACTGCAATTTCCGTCATGTTCCCACCGGATGACGCGCCGCATGTCATGTTCGCAGGTAATGATGCGGCCCTGTGTGTCGAGGGTATTCCCGTTGCTGTGGTAGCTTTCCTGCCGAAAAACGGACAGCGAGCCTTCGCCTGATTCAGTTGGTGGAATCAGACGATATTGCTGGCTGCGGATTGTGTCGCTGAGCAGGAGGATACGGGCTTCACCAAGCCAGGTCGGTCCTTCGAGCCAGCCGCCGCCTGTCAGAACACGCTGTATGGGCGTGTTGGGAAACAGCAGATCCTTGAAGGAGGGATCAAGACTGATGACATCCGGGTCTGGAAGGAAACCCGTTGGGGCTTGCCCGCTCCATGAACGGGGAGGCGATGACACGGCTGACGGTGGCTCGGGGGGTGCTGACGCCGCTTTCACGGTTGATGCGGCCACCATGCTGAGACCAGTAGCAAGAAATGTCCGTCGTCCGGTCAGTGTAGGCATGAATACAGTCTCCCGATTGGCTTCTCTGTTCGATGATCCGGACTGACGCGAGAGGCCCGGTTCTCTGGTCTCGGTGGAGTATGGTTTAAAACAGGGAGAATTTACAGATCAATACATCTTGCGTTTTCAGCCTTTACAGTCCCAGCCTCCCGTAATGGATCAAATACGCCATATCGGGGCGTGGTAAATCAGAGATGGGATCGCATGAAAACGGATGAGATTCTTCGTGAACTGGCGCCGCAGGGTGTCATCAGGACGGCGATCAATCTGGGTAATCCCGTTCTGGCATGTCGCGATGCGACAACAGGAGAACTGGCTGGAGTCTCGGTCGATCTGGCGCAGGAGGTGGGACGACGGTTGGGCGTAGGCATTGAACTCAGGCCATTTGATGCGGCAGGCAAGGTGACGCAGGCTGTTTCGTCCAGCGAACTGGATATGATGTTTCTGGCAGTAGACCCGGTCCGGGCCACCGAAATCCTTTTTACCGCGCCTTATGTCGTGATTGAGGGAACCTATCTTGTCCGTGACGATGCGCCTTATCAGACCGTTGAGGATCTGGACCGCACCGGGGTTCGCATCGCTGTTGGAAAAGGAGCGGCTTATGACCTGTTTCTGACACGCCATCTGAAACAGGCTTCTCTGGAACGAGCCGCAACTTCGCCTGACGCCATTGCTCTTTTCGTGGAGCAGAAACTGGATGCCGCCGCTGGGGTGCGCCAGCCTTTGACGGCTTATGCTGAGGAAAATCCCGGCTATCGGGTGCTTCCCGGACGTTTCACGGCGATTGAACAGGGGATGGGTGTTCCGAAAGGGCGCGAAATCGCGAGAGTCTGGTTACAGGATTTTGTTGAGGACGTGAAAGGGAATGGGCTGGTTAGAAAGTTGCTCGATAAGCACGGACAGAATGCGGCCAGTGTGGCCCCGCCTGCAGCAGGGTGGCCGACTTTCTGATTGACGAGGTCTTACGTGTTTGCCCTGAGAAAGACAGGTTCGTCATTCGGCTGCCATGGACTGAAACGATACATAACCTGCTCGAAGCGACGTGAAGACGTAAACTCTCTGAGCCATGCTTGCAGACGGGGAACGTTTTGCGCTTCGAACCAGATTGGATCCGTCGCAGCAAATTGACGGACAAAAGGCGCAATGGCTGCATCCGTAAGGCCAAAATATGCTCCGTTCAGGAAAGGCGCGGTTTCCAGCATCTGCTCCAGATCAAGAAGATTCTGTAACGCTTCCTGACGGTGATAATCCGGATCGCTATTGTGGCGGGTGGCATATTTGTAAAGATCGAGATGGTGTTTGAAAAATGTGTCATTCCGTTCGATCAGATCGTAACGGGGATTTGCCAGCCAGTTTTCAGGATCGGATTGGGAAAGCGCCCACTTCATGATGTCCAGGCTTTGATCAATGACGTGGCTCTCAGATAAAACGAGGACCGGAACAGTGCCTTTGGGCGATGCCGTCAGCATGGCCTCCGGTTTCGCCGCCAGCCTGATTTCACGACATTCACAGTCAGTCCCACTGGACAGAAGGGCAAGACGCGCCCGCATTGCGTAAGGGCAGCGTCGAAAAGTATAGAGAACAGGAAATATCATTTTTACACGTGGTCAGGTCTGAATGAGGCCGGGAGACTAGAGGATTTCTTCAGGCGAAATATAGGAAAAACGTTTCAGATCGTACCTGAATTTCCACAAATTTATCCCGAAAGAGATCCTTGTAAATCCAGCATGTGTTTTTGGTGAGGATAGATCAGAAGCCTACCCAGAGAGCAGGCACAAAAAAAGCCGCCCTGACGGACGGCTTTTCCAGACGGCATTGCTGCCAATCTTTAAATCACGCAGCCTTAAGATTGACTGCGGACTTCTTGCCATTACGGCCAGCTTCGATCTCGTATGAAATCTGCTGCCCTTCATTAAGCGAAGCCATGCCGGCGCGCTCAAGGGCTGTAATGTGGACGAACACATCCGGGGAGCCATCCTCCGGCTGAATGAATCCAAAACCTTTTGTAGAATTAAACCACTTTACGGTGCCTATTGTCATAACGAGGCTCCTTTTTAACATGGTGGTCGCGCACAGAACACGTGCACAATCGTAACTTCCAACGGGACAAACTGACACAACGTGCGCCAGCGACCCTCATATAGAGCATCCACCGAGGATGTTATTCACATAAAGGCGAGTGGAAAGCAAGAAAAATAATCATATTTTGTCAGTCTGATAAAATAATAAATGTTACAGAGTGTGTTTATCTTTCGAAATGAGGCTTTTATTTTTTAGGTAATATTTTTCACTATAGTGCGGCGTATACTAACGAGTAAAAACATAGAGAGACACCCTCTGCCAAAATGATCTGAAGCAGGCACCTTCTGGCAACGCCATGCCAAGTCTGCGAGGTCTGTCTCTGCTAAAAAAGCAATGCAGAACTTCATGGCGCTATTACCGTCTGGAACCTGTTGCTCTTGAACAGGGGGCTCCGACAGCCCATTTTCTTCCGCAGATCATTTGATCCGAATTGTTTGCAGGAGAATTATCCATGTCCTACGCGCTGCTTGATGCCGCCCGTGTCGCCAAGGCCGCCAAGACGTCCCTCGACGTACTCAAGGCCGCTAACGAGTCCTCGGAAGCGCATCAGCGTAAAACAATCATGGTCGAGCGTATTGCAGCCCTTGCCCACGCGGCCTCAGAGTCACCGAAGAATGATGGCGTGACACTGACATCGGAAGAGTTCTGGCTGATCAGCCTCAACTGGTAACTGAAAGAGACCAACGACAAGGAGTCCCTCCCATGGCGTTCACATTGACGAGCCCGGCTTTCAGCAATGGTGCCGTAATGCCTCAGGCGCAGGTCTATTCCGGCATGGGACAGACGGGGAAAAATCTGTCTCCTCCGCTGCAATGGGAAGGGGCTCCTGCAGGAACAAAGAGCTTTGTTGTCACGCTCTATGATCCTGATGCTCCCACTGGTTCAGGCTGGTGGCATTGGGTGGTCGCCAACATTCCGGCCGATGTGACATCGCTGCCGGAAGGTGCGGGGTCGGGCAAAGGCGCTCTGCCGCAGGGCGCGCTCGAGGTGCGGACCGATTTTGGCGTTCCTGGCTATGGGGGCGCAGCGCCTCCTCCCGGCCGTGTGCATCGCTATGTGTTCACCGTGACCGCGCTGGATGTTCCAAAGCTTGAAGTGACTGCGGATTCCAGTCCGGCCCTTGTCGGATTCATGGCGCATCATCACTGTCTGGCGTCGGCTCAACTGACCGTTCTTTACGGTTCTGGCGCAAAAAGCCCATAATTCCGTGATTATGATAAGGTGAGATGAAGTCTTTGGAGCGGGGTTGCTGTTCTTACGCCCTGTTCCCACCTTAAACACAAGGTAGTCCGGTCGAGTGACCATGAGGGATCAAGCAGATGAATAGCCAGGAACGCGATCTGATATCTAACTTCATTGCGCGTGTCGGCGGAGCGCCGCAGGCCAGTGCCGGGAGTGTGCCATCCACCAACCCATCCCTGCCGCCGATTGATCCTGAAGCAGATGCCTTCATCGCTCAGAACTTCCAGAAATATCCGGAAGCCCGTTATCGCATCACCCAGATGGCGGTGGTGCAGGAAGCAGCGCTTGTCGAGGCCCAGAACCGTATCCGCGAACTACAGTTCCAGCTTCAGCAGGCGCAGCAGGCCCTGCAACAGGCCCAGCAGTCGAAAGGCAGCTCGGGCGGGTTCCTTGGTGGACTGTTCGGTGGGGGTCAGCAGCGTCCGCAGCAGGCTCCTCCTCCGGGTTGGGGTGGTCAGCCGCAGGGTTATGCCCAGCAGCCGCAGATGCAGCCCATGCCGCCCGGATTTCAGCCAGGTATGTTCCGGCAGGGTGGATCGGGCTTTCTGGGTTCGGCCCTGACAACCGCCGCCGGTGTTGCTGGCGGCATGATGGCGGCGAACGCGCTGGAGGGCCTGTTCAGCGGCCATCACGATGCCGGGGCTGCCGCCGGTGGCTGGGGCGCTCCCGACCAGACAGTCGTCAATAACTACTACGGTGATTCATCCGGTGCCGGTGCGGCTGGTGCCCCGGATCCGTTTGCTGGCGCAGGCACCACTGCTGATCAGGGCTTCGACGCTGGAGGCGATAGCGGCGGCAATGATGGCTGGGGTGGCGATGGCGGCGGAGACTGGGGTGGCGGAGACGATCAGTCGTTCTGATTGATTCTCCCGTTTCTTCGGATCTTTCGTCTACACAGCCTGTTCTGAAGTGTGTTTTCTACGACCCGGTTCTCTGTAATGAGGACCGGGTTTTTTATTGAGGAAGCGGGGCTGACTCCCTTTGCCGGCCAACCTGTCGTTCATCAGCCGCGTATCTGTGACTTCATCGCAACAGGTAGCGAAAAGGACCCGGGAAAGACAACAGAGCCTCAACCTCCCGCGATGTTTGACGTTCACAACCGAGAAGACCAGCCGGATCGGGGCGTGCAAGCGTGTTGATGCGGGTCATTCATACAATGGCAACTGATTGCATCCAGGCAGCGACGTGTTAGACAGGGCAATAGAGAGACGCTCAGAGAAGCATAATATGTTCGTCCTGCTGGCTGGCCTTGTGGTCCCGGAGAGGGCTGACGGGGTAACGGAGAGACTGACGGGCATGGGCTCAGTGAAGGAAGACCTGCATCTGGAATCTTTTTCCAGTGTTTCGGGCCGTTCGGTGAAAACCCGCATCCGCGCTTTCCGTAACGGGACCCTGATGCTTGGAACACTGGCTCTGGCCGGCTGTTCCTCCTGGGTCGCGCCCAAGCCGACCGATCCTGACGCGCTGGCTGAATATCAGGAAGCCAACGATAAATATGAGCCGCTTAACCGGAAGATGTACAATCTTTCGGTGACGGTGGATAAATATTCCATGCGTCCCGTGGCCAAGGCCTATGTCTGGGCTGTGCCGATTCCCGTGCGCAAATCGCTCGGCAACATGGTCCAGACCATGAATGAGCCGGTTGTGTTCTTCAACGACGTTGGCGCAGGTAAGCCGCGCCGTGCGGGAGACGCCTTTGTCCGCTGGTGCATCAACATGGTCGCTGGTGTCGGTGGCTTCATCGACGTGGCGAAATATGCCGGCTATCCACACCACGACAATGATGGCGGCCTGACGCTCGCCACATGGGGGATCGCCTCCGGACCGTATCTCTTCCTGCCCATGATGGGACCGTCCACTATCCGTGACGGCATCGGCTACGGCCTGGATCAGGGACTGTCTCCGTGGAACTATGTTCCGCGCGGCTACGGCCTGCTGACGTTCAACTGGGCCTATAACATCATGGGCGTCATCAACACCCGGGCCAATCATCTTGATGATCTGGATCAGGTGCAGCGTGATGCGCTTGATCCGTATGCGACCATCAGGAGCGCGTATCAGCAGCAGCGCAAGGCCATGGCGGATGCTATCAAGAACGACCATCGGGCGACTGTTCCCGACTGGTATAATTGATCCGCCTTGAGAAGAATCCAGAAGAAGACCAGGGGCAGAGTTACCATGCAGATCAGTTTTACCCGCCGCTTCCTGCTCGGAACGCTTGTCGCAGCCGGTCTGGCATCAGGTGTTGCGCGCCCGGCTTCGGCTGAGCAGTCGGCCACAGCTTTCGTTCACAGCCTCGGCGACCGTCTGGTTGCGATTGTGAACAGCAATCTGACGGGAGAGCAGAAGAAGGAAAAGGTTCTTCCCATTCTGCAGAGTGATGTGGATGTCGACGCCATTGGTCGCTTCTGCCTCGGACGCTACTGGCGTTCGGCGACACCAGAACAGCAGACCGAGTATCTGAATCTGTTCCGGCAGGTGCTGGTCAACACGATTACCGACAAGCTGGGCGATTACCGTGGCGTCAGCTTCACGATCGGCGGTGCGACACCCAAGGGTGAAGATCAGTCGGTTGATACAATCCTGCACCGTCCGCAGCAGGCCGACGCCAACCTTGAGTGGGTCGTCAGCAGCAGCAGCGGTTCTCCGAAAATTGTCGACGTTCTGGCTGAAGGCGCAAGCCTCCGTCTGACGCAGCGTCAGGATTATGCTTCCTTCATTCAGCAGCACGGCGGGCAGGTTTCCGCTATCCTGAGCGCGCTGAAGATACAGGTCGAGCGCCATAAAACACCCAAATCCGGCTGATCCGCTTTCACAATGCGGTGACGCAATGCAACGGCATCCTGTTCAGGGGTGCCGTTTTTTTGTGCCTGATTCTTCAGCCTCTTTCCGGGTCTGCGTTGTTTTCGGACCATGGAGTGGCATCTGTAAAAGGGGCTGAATCGGCGGAATTGTGCCTGTGACTCCGGATGCCGCGTCCAGATATCGCCCGATTGGCCCCATCCAACAGCGATGCAGCAGCAAAGGATCAGGCAACAAGAAGAACAGACGTCTATAGAGACGTCCTACTCGACTCATGACTGGTCGCAGGAAGTTCGGGGCGCTAAGGTTCCCGCAGAATTATCGTACCGAACCCAGTGAGTACGCCGTGCACCCGATCCTTCTTACCCTTGTCACCTATCTCCCGCTTCTGGGCGGTCTGGCCATTCTGCTCGCCAAGGGCGCGCCGGAAACGGCGGATCGGACTGGTCGCTGGATCGCATTGTGGACGAGCCTTGCGGTGCTCGCGCTGTCCGTTGTCATGTGGACCGGTTTCGATCCACAGATTCCCGGCGCACAGTATGAGACCCAACTGGCATGGATGCCGAATTTTGGCATTTCGTACCATACGGGCGTCGATGGCGTCAGTCTGGTCTTCGTTCTGCTGACCGCCTTTCTCACACCGCTTTCGATCGGAGCCGGGTGGCGCAGCGTGCAGGGACGGGCCTGTGATTTCATGGCCGCCGTCATGTTCCTTGAAACAGCGCTGATGGGCCTGTTCTCGGCGCTCGATCTGGTCGTGTTCTATATGTTCTATGAGGCGACCCTGATCCCGGCCAGCCTGATGATCGGCGTCTGGGGCGGACCGAAGCGCATTTGGGCATCGCTTCAGTTCTTCCTGTTCACCTTCGGCGGTTCACTGTTCATGCTCGTAGCACTTGTGGCGATGTGGAACATGGCGGGCACGACGGATATCCCGGCGCTGATGCAGGGACACTTCTCGCTCTCCGTGCAGTGCTGGCTGCTGATGGCTTTCGTCATCGCCTTTGGTGTGAAGCTGCCGCTGTTCCCGCTGCATGCGTGGCTGCCGGATGCCTATACGGAAGCCCCTACACCGACGACGGCGCTGCTTTCTGGCGTTCTCTCCAAGACGGGCGCCTACGGTCTGCTGCGCTTTGGCGTGCTGATGTTCCCTGATGCTGTGCATCAGTTCGCACCATGGATCCTACCGCTCGGTGTGATCGCCATCATCTATGCCGCCTTCATCGCCTTCGCCCAGAAGGACATGAAGAAGGTCATCGCCTATTCCTCCTTCTCACACATGGGAATGATTGCGGTCGGTCTGTTCACTCTCAACGCCGAGGGCGTGGATGGCGCGATTTACCAGATGCTGTCGCATGGTGTGGTCATCGCGGCGCTGTTCTTCTGTGTCGCCGCCATCGCATGGCGCGCCGAAACCCGCGACATCTCAGCTCTTGGTGGTGTGGCGTTCCGTATGCCGGCTCTGGCTTCTCTGGCCATGCTGTTCACGATGGCCAATATCGGCCTGCCGGGAACGGGCTCCTTCGTGGGCGAACTGCTGGTCCTGATGGGCGCGATCCATGTCTCCTTCTGGCTGGCGCTTCTGGCCGGCACGACGATGATCATGGGTGCGGTCTATATGCTGGCGCTCTACCGGGATGTGATCTTCGGGTCTGTGAAGGGCACCGTCAGTCTGCTGCGGGACCTGACACCCGCCGAGATGATGGTGCTGGTGCCGCTGGCAGTGGTCACTCTGTGGATGGGTGTTCACCCGGCTTCCTTCACCAGCCTGTTTGACCCCGTGATCGTGCATGCTCTCGGCGCTCCCAATCAGGAGGCCATGGCGCACACGGCGCACCAGCTGGTTGCCGCCCGGTAAAGCAACGCCACATCATCCATTTTTGATGGAGACGCTGAGCGCCTCCGGGAAAAACGGACTTCCGCGTATCATGACCCCTTGCGGCTTCTGGACTGTTTCGTCCCGGAAGCCGCAAGGGGTTCTTTTTTGTGGATGTATCCAAGTCGCTGCGGTTTGTGTGTGTCTGTGACAGACATCAGCGCATGGATGCTTCGGTCAAAGAGCATCGGCATCGGACCAGTTCGAAAAACAGACGGTTGCCGACTGGAGATGCTCGGCAGAAAGAGACTTACCCTGAGGCGGATTGCCTCAAGAAAAACTTATGAAATTCAGTGGCCTGGCGGATCGGAAGAGGAGAATTGCGCCCGGAAATGCACACTTCTCAAATGTTATCGTCAATAAATGCGGTTTCCTTATTTTTAATATGCATGATCCGTTGACGAAAAATCGTTCGGATATGATCGAAAACCACTTCGCAACATAAATGAAACCTTGGCGTAACATCGATCCGTCAGATAACGAGAATTACTGTTAACTTCGTGTTGTTCGCCCTGACCGTGAATGGCAACGGCATAGCGGTTCGCTTGTACCTCAGGTGCCATTTTGCATTCTTCTTTCGACAAAGAATCTCCTGAAGAGACCGCGTCGGTCAGTCCACTGGAGCGGGCCATGTTTCGCCCGGTTCCATTGTGGCTGCTTCTGCTGTCACTCGTGATGGGGATTGTCGTGATGATCGGCTTTGGCGGCCTCGTCCTGCATCCGCCCCGTCAGAAACTGTTGCAGGAGAGCACGCTCTGGCTGGCGAATGTTCCCCTCGTTCTGAAAAAGACGGTCAAAAGCATCACGAAGACCCCGAGAGGGTATGCTCACGCATCCTATGATGAAGATCTGCCGGAAGGACTCTGGCGGAATCCGGATCAGCCCTTTGTCGATAACGGCTATGTGCTGGTCCGGGCTTTCGATGAAAATCTGAAACGGTCCGTGGTCCGTCTGATCAGTCTGCGCGATGGAGCGGTTGTCCATCAGTACGCGCCCGACATCCGCACGATGAACAGCCGTTCGACCTTTGTCTCGCCGCTGATTGATGTCCGACGCGACCGGGATGCCCGACGCAATCTCATGATGCACCCGCTGCTGATGCCCGATGGCGGGATTGTCATCCACGACAGTTCCCCGCTGGCCCGTTTCGATGCCTGCGGACACATGGAATGGATGATCGACGGCATCTTCCACCATTCGCTCGAACGCGATGGTGACGGCAATCTCTGGGCTGCCTTCCGTTATCCGAAGGCCAAGGTGCCTGATGTCGGACCGCTCTTCGAGGATGAGAGCATCATGCAGGTCAGCCCCAACGGGAAGATCCTCCTTGAAGCGCGGGTCGCGGATATTCTCGACAGCAACCAGCTTGGCTGGCTCTGGCGCGGACGGCCTTACACGGACGACCCATTCCATCTGAACGATGTGCAGCCGGTTCTGAAATCCGGACCTTACTGGCAGGCGGGTGACCTGTTCATCAGCCTGCGCAACCTGTCGCTCGTCATGCTGTACCGCCCCTCGACCGGGAAGGTCCTGTGGTGGAAAGCCAATTTCTCGCACATGCAGCATGATGTCAGCATCATCGACGATCACCGGATTGCCGTGTTCGACAATAACTGGCGGGTAGCCGCACCCGAAGGCGCGGTCGATGG
The DNA here is from genome assembly GCF_002409645.1 of Acetobacter sp. UBA5411. Lineage (GTDB taxonomy): Bacteria > Pseudomonadota > Alphaproteobacteria > Acetobacterales > Acetobacteraceae > Acetobacter. Next base: position 32,105 of record NZ_DHNR01000032.1, on the reverse strand, counting down.
CTTCAACCGTGTGGCTGTCTATGATTTCGCCACGGACAGCGCCAGCTATCCCCTTGATGAGACGATGAAAAAACTCCGTGTTCACACACGGGCGCAGGGACGCGCCACACCGCTTCCAAACGGGGACTTCATGATCGAGGAAACCGAAGCCGGACGGCTGATGCGCATTGCGCCCGATGGCACCGTCCGGTGGCGCTACATCGCCGCTACGCCTTCCATGCGTCGCCTTGAACTGCGCTGGAGCCGCTATGTGGATCCAGCCAGCAATCAGGAAGCAATCACCCTAGCGAAAGATGCACAATGCAACTGACCACACCCACTCTCTGTCGTCTCGGCGCTTTCGCCCTGCTCATCGCCGGACCGACTCCAGCGCTCGCCTACATGGGCCCGGGCCTCGGACTCGGTGCGATCGGCAGCGCGCTGGGGATCGTGGGTGCGGTGCTGCTCGCGATCGTTTCGGTGGTCTGGTATCCGTTCAAGCGCATGTTGCGCCGTATGCGCGGTGGTAGCGCTGCGGTGAATAACCGGCAATCCACGTCGCAGTCGTGAAACCATCCGGCAGGACTGAAAGACTTCAGGGGCAGCACGGTTGATCGGCGTCGTCGTTCTGTTGCTGGCCACGCTGGCATCCATTGAGCTGGTCTGGGCGACCGGTGTTCTGCGTTGCCTGATGGACGTGAACCGATTGGGTCGACGCGCCACCCGTATCGTCACGCGCCGTCATGTGTCCGAATGGGCCAAGGAACGCGCGATGCGGCTGATGTCCGGCCGCCTCATGGCGCAATCCCTCCGGGGACTGACGCTGATTGCGGTGGTCGCGGCTCCCCTGATTCTGGCGATGGCGGTGGACAGGCTGTGGCCTTATGGGTTCGCGCAGGCCTTTACACACTGGCCCACGCGCGTGGCGCTGCTGGTGATCTCGCTTGCGTACCTGTTTACGCGCCGCCATTTCCGGAATGCCGCGTCTGCTTCGGGAGGTGAGAAAGGCCCGGGGTCGGAGCGCCTGTTGCAGCGTGTGGCGTTGGGCAATCGCGCCATGCTGGAGATCTCCTTCGATATCGAGCGGGCACGCTTCAAACCGTGGAAAGATGAAACGCCTCAGCCCGGTCCGCTGTTCGTCACGGGCCTTGCGCGAGCAGGCACGACCATTCTGACGCGCCTGCTGCATGAGCAGTATGGCATGGCATCCCTCACCTATCGCGATCTGCCGTTTCCGCTCGCGCCCAATAGCTGGGCCAAACTGTCAGCAGGTTTCAAGCGTCAGGTGGAACAGTCGGAACGAGGTCATGGCGACGGCATTCTCCATGATCTTGATAGCGCGGAAGCGATTGAAGAAGTCTTCTGGCGTCATTTCGAGGGCAAGCGTTATGTGGGGGCCGATGGGCTTTCCCCCGTTCCGCCATTGCCTGAAACAGTGGATGCTTTCCGTGATTATGTCGGATTGATCCGTCGTCGTTATGGCGGTGCGCGCTATCTCTCGAAGAACAACGCCAATGTGCTGCGCCTGCCCGCGCTGATCGAAGCGTTTCCGCAGGCCGTGCTGGTCCATCCCTTTCGCGCTCCGCTGCAACAGGCGGAGTCGCTACGTCGTCAGCATGAGCAGGCGCTACAACTGGCCGCCGATGATCCATTCCGGCTGGAGTTCATGCGCTGGCTGGGCCATTACGACTTTGGCGGAGACCAGCGACCTTTTCTGTTCCCCGGCCACCCTGCGACAGATGGTGATCGAGGCTCCATAGACTACTGGCTCCAGCTGTGGATCAGCGTCTATTCAGCCCTGCTCAACGCGGACGAGGCCGTTCAGGCACGACAGGTCTTCGTTGACTACGAAACCGTCTGCACAGAGAAAGTCACTCTTTCCCCAGCATTATCGCACAGGCTTGCGCTTCCTTCAGACTGGGATCTGTCGAGTTTGCGCGTGGCCACGCCGCGCACTGTAAGCGGAGCAAACCAGTCGCTTCTGGAACAGGCTGATGCCGTGCATGCAGCCCTTCGCATCCGCAGTGCCCAGATTACCGGCTGACGTCACCAAAGACCGGCATAAAGACCGTCGACAGGACCGTTACGTCATTATTGATGCCGCACGGGGGCTGGGTATCCTCGGCATAGGGCTGTGCAATGCGCCCGGTTTTGTTGCGCCATTGAGTCAGGCTGAACGACTTCCTGCCTTGGCGTCGCAGACAGACCAGTTGCTGTGGGTCGCTGAACAGACTCTCATGCAGGGCCGGTTTGTGGCGCTCTTTTCCCTTCTGTTCGGTCTTTCCATGCTCTGGGTGGGTGGTGATGGCCATGACCCCGTAGCCAATGCCCGCCTGACCCGGCGACTCTGCTGGCTGGCCGTTTTCGGTGTGTTGCATGGCGCGCTGCTGTGGTGGGGCGATATTCTTCTGCCCTATGCGCTGACCGGGTTGATCCTGCGTCCCTGCCGTTGCTGGTCGGCACGTCGCCTGTTGATCGTTGGCGTGGCGGCTTATGCGGTGGGGGTTGGTTTGTTGCGGATTGATGGGCTGGTTGCGCTGTGGAACGGCGGTCACATCGCAGAGCCCCTCATCCAGACTTTACGGCTTCCACCATCTCCATTCCTTTCCCTGATAAAAGAGAATGCGACGGACTGGCTCACCACGCTTCCGCAGACACTTCCCTCCGTAATGCTGACTAGCGGCCCTCTGATGTTGATCGGGATGGGATTGTGGCGTGCAAACCGTTTTCTCCCACGCACAACCTGTCCACGGGACCAGTGGTTTCTGGTCGGCGGGATCGTGGCTGTGCTGGTTTCCCTGCCATTGGCCCTGATGCAGATTGGCAAATTCCCTGTGCATGGAGGTCTGCGCCCGACAGATCTGGCCTTTCTGTCCGTCACAATGCGGTTGCTGGTCGCACCGTTGGGAGCCTTGGGATGGCTTTGGATCGTGGCGCACACGAGAAAAATGCAGGATATGCTGGCTCCTGTGGGACGGCTGGCGCTCACTGCCTATCTCAGCCAGTCACTTCTGGCCCGGCTCTGTTTGTTTGCAGCACCGGGATATTACGGCGATGTGACGTATGCTCCGCTTATGGCGCTGGCCGGTTTTCTGGTGCTGTTACAGGCTGTTGCAGCCCGGTTCTGGTGCAGCCGGGGATGGGCTGGGCCCGCCGAAACAGTGTGGCGACGGCTCTATCGCAGGACATGACTGCCTGAATTGTTGTCTGGAGTCACCGAGTGGATTGCGCCATTTGCCTGACGGCTTGAACGCTCTGCCTGATACTGTGCTGCGTCTTTGAAGATGCGGTTCAGCTGAGTGCTGTCATGCTGTGCGGGGGCAACATTTGCCCATGTTTCCATTGTTCAAAGAGAGCGCAATGAAGTTGCATGTCACATCATTCTGCAACTTCATTGCCAGTCGCTGGTTATATTTTTATCGTGACAACACAGCGTAACGCTGTCGTATGAATGCGCCTGCACCCGATACAATCGGGGCTGTCTGGCACTCTGTTCGGGCATGATGTCGTATCAGGCATTCAGGTAATCATAATCATTTGGGAGATCACCAGTGCATATTCCTGATCTTACATTGAATGACGGACTGTCGTTTCCCGTTCTGACGTTCGGAACCTATAAAATGAATGGCAAACCCGGTGTCGATGGCATGAAAAGCGCCATCGAGGCGGGGTACCATGCCCTTGATAGCGCCTTCAATTATGAGAATGAGGGTGCGGTCGGAAAGGCTGTTCGTGAAAGTGGCCACAAGCGCGAGCATCTGCGTATCGCTTCAAAACTTCCCCGACGGCATCACAAGTTTGACGAAGCGATTCTGACGATTGAAGAATCTCTCTATCGCGCCCAGCTCGACTATTACGATCTTTATTATATCCACTGGCCCAATCCGAAACAGGGGCTGTATGTCGAAGCCTGGAAGGCGCTGATTGAAGCCAAGAAGCGCGGCTATATAAAATCCATTGCGGTCTGTAATTTCCTGCCCGAGCATATTGATCGGCTGAAGGAAGAGACTGGTGTTTTACCGAGCATCAACCAGATCGAGCTTCATCCGTATTTCCCGCAGGAGGACATGCGGGCCTATAACAAGAAGCACGGCATCCTGACGCAGTCATGGAGTCCGTTGGGCCGAGCCAACGATCTCCTCACGAACCCGGTTCTGGAAAAGATCGCTGAGCATCACAAGAAGTCGGTCGCACAGGTTATTCTGCGTTGGCACCATCAACTGGGATGTGTGCCTATTCCGAAGGCTGCCAGCCACAAGCGTCAGATGGAAAACAAATCCATTTTTGATTTTGCCCTGACCGAAGACGATATGAAGAACATTGCTTCACTGGCCCGTCCGGATGGACGGTTGAAGGGTCAGGACCCTGCTGTTTACGAAGAGTTCTGATTTCATAAAAAAGAGCGTGTCTTCACTGGAATGGAAGACACGCTCTTTTTGTATCATCGTCGGTAGGATACCTGTCCGCAGACTCTTCGCGAAAACAGAAAAGTTTTTGGTAAAGCTTTTTTCAAAAAGCTTTTGAAAATGATGCGTCCCGAAAAAATCGTAGATCTTATCGGGACACTTCAACAGTGTCAGTCGACAACCTGCTCCACGGAAACGATTTCCGGAACGTAATGCCGGAGCATGTTCTCGACGCCGTGCTTGAGCGTTGCACCTGAAGACGGACAGCCAGAGCAGGCGCCCTGCATGCTCAGACGGACAATGCCTTCCCGGTATCCACGGAAAACAATATCGCCACCATCACTGGCAACGGCCGGACGTACGCGGGTCTCAAGAAGCTCCTTGATCTGCTGCACGATCTCTTCATCGCCCGGCATGACGGGATCTTCAACCGAGGCAGCACCGACCTCGACAGTCGGACGACCAGAGACAAAGTGGTCCACCAAAGCAGAAAGCACCAGCGGCTTGAGCTCGGCCCAGTCTTCGGAGTCCGCCTTGGTCACGGAGACAAAGTCTGATCCCATGAACACCCGCGAGACGCCCGGCAATTCAAAGAGAGCCTCAGCCAGCAGAGACCGTCCTGCGACAGCGTCGGCATCGATGAAGTCAATGGTGCCGGTCTCACCGGTCACGTCACGGCCGGGAAGGAATTTCAGAGTGTTGGGGTTGGGTGTACCCTCGGTTTCGATAAACATGACAAACTCTCCTTCAGGCGCATCACCGGCGCTGATTCTGCCAGTTAAAGCGTCCCGGCCATAAAAGAGGACTTCTTGAGTCCTGTATCTCTTTCAGGAGATGAGCCAGCCGCTCCGGAAACGCAAGCCCTCCCCGGTAATATCAGCTCCCTGTTGCATGGCAGGCGAGAGCGTCTTTCCTCCTACGCAAGGCTCTGAGCGATATCAGCCCTCAAGAGAAACTCAGCCATTATAAACCATATCGGCACCTGTCAGAACGGTCAGACCAGAAGAGAGCAAAGACATTCATTCCGCAGGTGCTTTCGACCGCGGGGCGATCTGTGCGGCGAAGATCGTGGCCAGCCAGAACATGTACCACATGGGGGCCGGTCCTTTCACAACCTGCGCAAAATCCGTCATCGAACTGACCAGTGTGTGAATCAGAATGGCAATGCTCAGCGGGCGAGCGGCCTTGTCAAAAGACGAAAACAGGCTCCTGCACACGGTGCCCAGATAGAGCAGAAGAGCGACAACCCCGACTGTACCGGCGTACAGCCAAGTGGAAAGAATCAGATTGTGGGGAAATGGCTCACCCGGTGTGTTGAATTTCGCGGCTGGCCCGTGTCCGAATACGGGCATCTGGCAAATATCATTCCATGCGAGAGACCACAGCATGAAACGATGGGAGTCTCCGCGACCGATCTGTTCCTGTACAAGATGGAAAACGCCGACATCCGCACGCAACCCAATTGCTGTGATGACCGCAAGGACGGGCAGGGCGGTCAGGATGGTTTTTGGGTATTTCATGCCAGCCAGAACCGGCACGGCCAGAAGAATGCCGATCAATGGCCCCCGGCTACCCGTCAGAAGAACAAAAACCAGTGCGGCCAGCGTCGCCGCCCAGTCACGCCAGTGATGCCGGGAAAGAGCGCGGGACAGCGCCATCAGCAGGACACTGCCCATGATGACAGCACCAAGAATAGGGTGTCGCGTCAGTCCCCATCCCTGCATTCTGAGAATGTCGCCTTCCCAGGGAAGGGGCTGAAACCCGAGACGCAGGGGCAGGGCGATTGCGATATTGATCATGCCCGCCCCGATCATCAGTGTGATGAGACGCTCCCGGTAATCAGCCTGTTTCGCAAAGGCGTCCGTCAGAAGAAAGACGAAAATGGATGTGCAGATGATATTCCACATCCAGAAAGCGGCCGGACCTATCAGTGAGGGAGTGGCCACATTCAGCACGATGCTGAGACAGAAAGCGATCATGACGCCGCCCGCAGCAAGAAGCGGAGCCGGACAGGATTTCAGGTGAAGATCAAAGTCTTTTTTACAGACTGCGTAGATGAAAAGTGGAATGATCCCGATGTAGAAAACATCCGACCAGACAGGCTCATTGGGCAGAATGAAGCCCGAGCCAATAAAGAAAAGCATCAGCTCATGCAGGAGCGTCCGACGGTCCGTGCGCCACAGCTGCGTCAGAAGACGGGGGGAGGCGAGCACAGTCTTCACCAGGGCATCGCTTCCGGCGCGCACTCATCCATGATCACGTCGATCATGAACTGGGCGACTGCCTGCTCGTTGAAACGCTGGGCATAACGGGCGCGACCGGCTGTGCCTGTCCGCATGCGCAATTCAGGTTCGGCGGAAAGACGGGCAATCTTTTCGATCAGTTCGTCAAGATCGGAAAAGAACAGCATTTCCTCGTCCGAGAAGTAATCCGTGTAACCCGTCGCCCGTTCAATCGCCACAACACACCCGTTTCCCGCCAGATGCGCGATACGATCAGACGTATAGAGGTAATAATCAGCGCGTCTGGAAATATTCAGCCCTATGGCGCTGGTTTCCAGAACCTGTTGATATTGTGCGCCTGAAAAATGGGGACGTCTCTCAATTCCGCCCAACGCCATGCGGAGAGACGGCAGGCGGGCGCCGATTAGTCCAATAAAATCATCCATATTCCACTCCCGACCGCAGATCTCACGGAGGGGACGGGACGGATGACCGCAGGCATAGAACAGGTCATAGGGCAGGGAGCG
>NZ_DHNR01000032.1:0-24774 GCF_002409645.1 Acetobacter sp. UBA5411 | reverse complement strand
GTCACGCATCCGTTCGAGCGGTTCGCCCGCTGTTGAAATGAAGGTTTTATCCACGACCCCGAGCTTGCCACGGATGCGTCGCACATTGTCCGGCTCAAACAGCGGGTCCACATTCCACTGCGCAATCCGCACACCCGGCACGATATCGCGCACAGCGGCGACCGTTTCGGCATCGATCATGTCGGCATGACCCATCAGCAGGATATCGGGCTGGTGCTGACGGCAGAAGGCTATGAGCGCCTTGTTGACCGCACGTCGTCCGAACTTGCGACTGCCGAAGAGTGACGCGGCTCTTGCCACATCCCGGTCGGCAAAATTGAGCACAAGATGGCCCCGTCTGATGAGACCGTTGGACAGTTTGATCTGGACGGAATGTTTCGGCCCCACACGCAGGCCGGTCATGAACGGACCGACATGGACAATGGTAAGCGAAGACTTGCGCATGCCTTGAAATACTGCCTTGTCTGTCGGGGTCTTTCGACCCGTAATAGCGTACAGATTATGGCAGGCTTTTGGCAGACGCCATACAGCCGGGCAGATCTTTTGTTTTCTGATACATGCTGGCAGAGAAGAGACTGGTTTGTTCGTCGGCAATGCTTCGGTGAAAGCGAAGGTCCCGGAAACGTTTCATACCCTGTCTATTCCCAAGGCCTTTCCGAAATGAAATTCTCCAAATCGAGAAGAATAATCCATCCTGAACGTGAGAGCCTTCCGCTCCGATGAGCCAGAAAGACCGGGCGATCTTCAATAGACGACTCAGCGCCTGTTCCTGTGGGTATTTCTCGTTTTAGGCAGATGCGGGGGAGGGATCTGCACCACGGGCGGCTGCTCAAGAACTGGCGGAGGGAGAGGCACGTTCGGAATCACCATCCGCCAGGGCAGAATCCTGATGGAAATATGCTTCTCGACCGGCGGCACCATGATCTTTCCGGGGCGCGTCATGTAGAACAGACCCCCAGCGTAAATAACGAGCAGGCAGAGCAATACCCCGACTTTCCCGCCCCGTTGTCGGGGGCGTTGCGGCATGCCGGGGACAGGGACGGACAGGAGGGCGCGCTTCATCCTTTCAGCCGCTAGCCCATCAATCCTCTCCATGCAATCAGTTTGCTTTCGTTTCGATCCCGCTTCACAGTGCCCTGACAGCCATTCAGAGACAGCCGTGCCCTTTCAGCCTACTTCTACCTTCCCATGACCAGCCTGCTCGACCCGGCCGTCATCCTCCTCTGGCTTGTCGCTCTCACCGTCGGATCGCTCGCCCTGTCCGGAGCCCTGCCGTGGGGGCGGAAGAAAGCCCGCTCGCCGGAAGATCTGCTGGACGCGCACCGAAGCCTGCCCGCATGGGCCATCTGCCTGTCCATCGTCGCCACCGAGACCTCGACGCTGACGGTCATCAGCGTGCCCGGCATCGCTTACACGCAGGGAATGGTGTTTGTAGGGCTGGGTGGCGGCTATCTGCTGGGCCGTATCGTCGTCGCCCGCACTCTGCTGCCGCTTTACATGCGCGGCGACCTCGCCAGCGCCTACCAGTATCTGGCCCTGCGTTTTGGACGGCGGATGCAGCGACTCGCTGCCATCACGTTTCTTATGACGCGCCTGCTGGCGGAGGCCGTGCGCCTGTTCGCCTCCACGCTTCCCATATGCGCCCTGCTCGCCGCTCGTGGCATGTCACTGTCGCCGCTCTCCGTCCTGCTCGGCCTGACCGCGCTGACTGCGCTTTATACCGCGATCGGAGGGCTACGGGCTGTCGTGTGGTCCGATGCGGCGCAGTTTCTGCTCTACAGTTTAGGGGCGGCACTCTGCGCCTTTCTGCTCTGGCAGCATCTCACGCCGGAGCAGACGGCTCTTCTCCCCGGCTCCGGCCACCTCCTGCCTTTCGCGTTTCATGCACCCGTTCTGACAAGCCCGTATGCACCGCTGACCGCGCTTGTTGGCGGGGCGGTCCTCGCCATGGCCTCGCACGGCACGGATCAGCTGATGGTGCAGCGCGCACTCGCGGCCCGTTCGTTGCGTGACGCGCAACGGGCCATGATCGGCAGCGCCTTTGTGGTGACAATCCTGTTCGCTCTACTGTCTCTGGTCGGCATATTTCTGTGGGCGCGCAATGGTGGGCTGCCTCTCGCAGCGCTGGGGTTCACTTCTCCAGACGAGCTCTTTCCCCGCTTTATCGTCAATGACCTGCCCGCCGGTCTGTCTGGTCTGCTGGTCGCGGCGATCATCAGCGCCACGATGGGCTCCCTGTCCTCGGCGCTGAACGCCATGACCGGCTCGACCTTCGCCGATCTGATCGGAACCGCACGTCCAGCCAGCCGCGCCGTGACATGGAGCGTCACCGGATTCTGGGCGCTGGCGCTTATCGCCACGGCCTGCGCGTTTTCCGCCTCGGCCCAGTCGGTGCTGCTGTTCGGTTTCCAGATCGCGGGCTATTCCTACGGTGCGCTTCTCGGAGCGTTTCTGCTCGGCCTTCTGTTCCCTCGGGTGACGGAAAACGGTGCGATGATCGCCTTTCTCGTCACGATCCTGGTCATGGCGCTGCTCATCGGTTTTGTGCATCCGGGAGGACACGCCATCGCCTTTCCGTGGCTGGTGCCGCTTGGCGTGGCAATCACCCTGCTGGTCGGCGTGCCTCTGGGACGAAAGGCGTAGTCCCGACTGACCGACCTGAACCCGGATGGGTGTCAGGTGTTTAGAATGTCAGAGCAAAAGAGGCAGGACAGGAGGGACGCATGCAGATTCATGACAACCAGAATGCTCATCGTCTTGAGGTCGAGATTGACGGTCACAAGGCATGGCTCGACTACACGCTGGAGGGGAAAAACCTTATCATCCGGCATACCGATGTGCCCGATGAAGTTGGTGGTCGCGGTGTCGGTTCGGCGCTGGTGCGGCATGCGCGTGACATGGCCCGCGCAGCCGGGCTGAATGTTGTGTCGCACTGCTCATTCGCAACCACGTGGCTTCAGAAACATCCTTAAGAGAATTGCTTCTTTGTTGTTAGGCGTCGATCGGTCCTTGTGTCCTTTTTGAAATCCTTCTTCTTTTCCTGTAAGAATCAAGGGGAGAAAAGCATTTCAATGGCGATGAAAAGGAAACTGATATGATTACAGAAAAGATTCTGACCGATCTTCCCAAGGCGGTTAAGGGGCCTTCCTATAACCGCGACAGCATAAAGAACGGCATCCTGCATTTCGGGGTCGGAAACTTCTTTCGTGCCCATGAGGCTTTCTATGTCGATCAGATCCTTGAGCACGCGCCGGAATGGGGCATCATTGGTGTCGGTCTGACGCACAGCGAGCGGTCAAAGAAGAAAGCTGATGAATTCATCAAGCAGGATTGTCTTTACTCCCTGACGGAAACTGCGCCGTCCGGCGAACGGTCCGTGCGGGTCATCGGTTGTCTGCGTGATTATCTTCTGGCTCCGGCGGACCCGGAGGCCGTGCTGAAACATCTGGCCGATCCCGCTATTCGGATTGTCTCGATGACGATCACGGAAGGCGGCTACAACATTGATGAAAAAACCGGCGAATTCGATCTCTCAGACGCCGATGTGCAGGCCGACCTGAAGACGCCGGAAAAGCCTTCCACCGTGTTCGGTTATGTCGTGGAAGGCCTGCGTCGCCGTCGGGAAGCCGGTCTTCCCGCCTTCACCGTCATGTCCTGCGACAACCTGCGTCACAATGGTAACGTCGCCCGCAAGGCGTTCCTTGGCTATGCCCGCGCACGCGATGCCGATCTTGCCAAGTGGATCGAGGACAACGCCACGTTCCCCAACAGCATGGTGGACCGCATCACCCCCACCGTCACGCCTGATATCCATGACAAGCTGAACAAGGAAAGCGGTCTGGATGATGATCTTCCTGTCATGGCTGAAGATTTTCATCAGTGGGTCATGGAAGACCGCTTTGCAAACGGACGGCCGCCGCTGGAAAAGGCTGGCGTGCAGTTTGTCGAGGATGTGACGCCCTATGAGCAGGTGAAAATCCGCATGCTCAACGCCTCGCACATCATGCTGTGCTTCCCCGGCATTCTCGTGGGCTATGAGTATGTCGCGCAGGCCGTGGGAGATGCTGATCTTCGCGGAAATGTCGAAGCTTTCCTGAACGAGGACGTTATTCCCACGCTCAAGGCGCCGGAAGGTCTGAGCCTTGAAGAGTATCGTGACAGTGTGCTGCACCGCTTTTCCAATGCGGCTATGGGCGATCAGACGCTTCGGATTGCGGGTGATGGGTGCTCGAAGATTCAGGTTTTCTGGACAGACACGGTCAGAAAAGCGCTCGAAGGTAAGCGCGACATTGCCCGCATCGCGTTCGGCATGGCGGCCTATCTCGAAATGCTGCGCGGCGTGAACGAGAAAGGCGACCACTACACGCCCAACGAACCCACGTTCAAGGACGCCCAGTGGAAGCTCGCAAAGTCTGACGACTTCACCACGGCGCTGGAACTGCCCGCTTTCGATGCATGGCGGGATATGGATACCGCAGCTCTCGATCAGAAAGTGGTCGAAATCCGCAAGATCATTCGGGAAAAAGGGGTGAAGGCGGCGTTGCCTGCACGGTGATGTCGGGGGCTTTGCCCCCTACCCCACAAAGGGGCGGGGCCTCTTTGATCCCGTTTCTAGAGCTTTATGTTGTTGGTAATTGGTACGTTTCTTTCTCATTTCATATGTATCCATCAATGAATACTACCGAAAAGCCTGATATATCTGGGTTATACGCATTAATTATCATGCAGGTAACGCGCGTCTTCTGGTGTTATATTCTACATTAAATCAAAGTGGCCTTACATGGCTTCTCTAATTTTTCACGATTCGCACTCACGATCTTTCGACGCTTTTTGTATTCAATACAGAATTTCTCAAGAATGTTTATATCCTCTTCCATCTCATGTGTACTAGGCTGAGGAATATTTCGACCGGCAGGCATATCGTGGCATCGCTCAGAAGCCCGCTTCATAGCAAAGAAAATTGTGCGGTAATCTTCGTCGTTGACGCTTACTTCTTTCAGTCTTCCGGTCATAACGTCAGGTACAAAGCGTACAACAGTTTTCGCGAGCACAACTTCTTCAACTGCACGCTCCCAACTCTCGCGTAAATCTGAATAGAAATCCTTTGCTTTCCGGCGGTAATCGTCTGTATTTAAATCAACAACTGTTTTGAGGGTGCGTATCCGTTCCTTTAATGCGGTAATCCTAACTCCAAGGTCGGCAACCCAAGGTTCACTATTCTCCTTTATAATTCCAAAGCCTTGAGCTTTATTCTTCGTCACGACGGACTTGATAATTGGTGCGGACTCTCCTTCACGCGCGGCCTCGGAGGCCACCTCGTTGAAGAAGACGAGATTATGCGTAAAGATGATCACCTGTCGGCCTTTTTTCGCTTCAGCGACTAGCCGTTGAGCTACCTTTCTCATTCGGAGATGATCCAGTGAGCAAACTGGATCATCTACAATTATCCCATATCGAGCATCATCTCCGCCTATTTCTGCAAGAAAACAAGCAAGAGCAAGAGCGCGCTGCTCTCCTTCAGAAAGAATTAGATTATTTTTAATTTTTCCAGTTCCATTGAGACCGACTGAGAAAAGGCTCTGACCTCCAGAACTGGAACTGCTTACTGTGAATGGCAGATGGCTGAGATCGAAAGCGCGTATTTCTTCTTTTATCCGCTTCTCAAGTTCTTCGGTCACAAGCAGCTTACGCAATACAGTTATCTGATTAGAGATTGGTCTGCTTGCGACTTGCCTTAAACAACTTTGCAGCAATTTCTGCTTTATCACATCATGGTGTCGCTGCAATACCGTTTCCAAATCATGACTGAGCTTCAATTTGTCTTTCAATTCAGCCAGCAGCTTCCGTTTTTGGTCGAGTGCCGTACTGTGGGCTGCCGTATTTTGAAGTTCAGTCACCTCTCTTTCTAGATTTTCGCACTCACTTGAAATCGATGTCACGAGCGATGATACGTTTGGTGTCTCAAATGGCGGGATCGTATCATCCAGTAAAGCACTACGCCTAGCTGTGAACGCATATAGAGCCTTAGTTATCTGTTCGACTATTGCTCCACAGGTAGTACTGATTTGAGTGTAATCGGCTAAACTATCTGCAACCAATTCGATCGATGGAATAATAATCTGCTGGATTTTTTCAAGTAATCTATTCAAGTTTTTGCGCGACTGATCTGCGCGTCGAGATGCTTCTCCGCTCACGAAGTCGTTAAAACGTGTTAGACGTGAAGCTCCAGCTTGTGATAGTGGTTCTTGGCAGAGAACACATAAATCCCCAATGGTATCTGGTAGGCGATCTAATGGTTCATCAAGATTGTCTGTCGCGAATGCACGGGCGGCGTCGAACAGGACACGCCAAGCAGAACCTCCCACATCAGAAATTGGTTCATCCGCGAAACTCGCTTTTGCTGCCAATCGTTCTGCAGTGTCTGCAACCTGTAGTTCGCGTCTTGCGACTAATATTTTCTCCCCGACCACATTGGATAAATCGCTACTTAACGTTGAAAGTACTTCATTTAACCGCCGGAGCAATTTGATGGCCCTATGTCGCGTTGCTGCTAATGCGACCGGATCCGATGCTAACTCAGCTTCAAGAGCTTTAAGATTAGCTCTATCCGCCTGAGAAAGGGTGGCAAGGCTTTGTAGTTCATCTTGGGTGGGAAGAGCTCCGTTTTTGGTATTAAGATTTGCCAGCGCCACGAAAACACTTGTTCCAGCAGTGTAGCCTGTCGGAAGAGGCACGTTTAACTGTCTGTCTAGTGATTTTGCCTCAGCAGTGAATATTTGAGCCATCCGTTGGCACAAATCTCCGTGGCGTTCGAGAAGCGCAAGTTCGCGGGGCAAATAAGCGATCTTGTTGTCACCATCCACATAGAGCTGTGCATTATGGCTATCGAATACCGAAATTTGTTTCAGGATAGACGGTGGAGCGGTCGCTGGATCCCAGTGGAACGTCGAAATCTCGTCATCATCCACTCGATATCTGACCTCAACACGCATCGGCCCTGTGGATGTTGTAGCAAAGACGTTCGGTCGCAGTTCGTCGACCGATAAGCTTCGGCAGAGTCGTTTCGCAATGCGGGTATAACCGCTTTTCCCACTGCCGTTTTCACCGTAGACAAGAGTAATTCCATCTGGAGCAGTGCGAAGATGTTGCCCAACTGCGAGGCGATCAATATTTTGAACAGGCCCTAATTGAACGATTACCGCTCGTCTCTTCTCAGCCGCTCCGTTTCCGATATGCGTTGCATCTAGAGGCGTGAGTGTTTGAGCAGAATTGTCGGCACCAGCTGTGATCCGGACGTTTTGGAGGATACAAGCAAAGTCCTCGTCTCCGATCATATAGTCAGTGGTTATTGCGATACGCCGAAGACTGTCACTCACCCACGCTGGTTGCTCGGTCGCCCACTCTAACAGTCCTTTAGACATTCTCTTCCTTCCTACCCAAGCAATAGTGAAGAAGAAATCCCAACAAAGCAAGTCATCCTCTTCTTTCTAGTAGTCGAGGAGAGTGCTAGGTATGGGAAATTACAATATCATTATTAGTGTAGGCATCACCTACTTCAATAGAATCCACTTGAATGTATCGCAATAGACCTCAATAAAAATACATAAATCATCCAAGGACGTAAATGTCCGCTTCCTATTATTTTTGACTAAAACCAATCCGTCCGATTCTCCCGCCAAATCAGCCACATCGGGAACGAAACAATCACCTTTAATTCGTAAAAACACTTCCTCCCTTGGCCCCACTCACACCACTCTTCCCCCCTCCACAAACCCCTCCGCCACCTCAAACCCCTCATCCATCACCACCAGATCAGCCCGCAGTCCCGGCGCGATGCGTCCGCGATCATGCAGGCCGAGATAGGCGGCGGGACTGGTCGAAGTGAGGCGGCTTGCGGCGGGAAGGGACACGCCGCCCACAGTCACGGCATTGCGCAACGCGACATCAAGCGTCAGCACGCTGCCCGCAAGGGTGCCGTCGGGCAGCCGCACAGCGCCGTCGCGGATGACAACATCCTGCCCGCCAAGCTGGCTCGGCCCTTCGGCCTGTCCGGCTCCGCGCATGGCGTCGGTCACGAACAGCAGCCGCTCGCCCATGACACGGGACGCCAGACGGAACGTGGCCGGGTGGACGTGGTGGGTGTCGAAGATCATCTCGGCATATCCGGCGTCGCTGCACATTAGTGCTGTGACAGGGCCGGGATTGCGGCTCTGGATCGGGGCCATGGCGTTGAACAGATGGGTCGCGCCGATGGTGCCTCCGGCGGCGCAGACACAACAGATCGCCTGTTCCGTTTCTTCATAACCGGCGACGGTATGGCCGAGGCTGACCCGCACACCGGCTTGTGCAAAACGACGCATGGCGGTGTCGGCGTGGTCGAGTTCCGGTGCGAGCGTGACAACGCGGACGATGCCGGTTTCCAGCGCCTCCTCCACACGGTCGGGTGTCGGCGGAATGGCGAACGGGGGCTGTGCCCCCAGCTTGTGCGGGCTGACGAATGGCCCTTCCAGATGCGCGCCGTGGATGATCGGACCATTTCCCGGTGGTGTGTTTCGGGCCTCCGCAACTGCCCGCAGTGCGTCCATCACCTCCGGCCAGGGGCTGGTGATAGTGGTGGGCAGGATGGTTGTGGTGCCGTGCGTCAGATGGAAGCGTGACAGACGGTGGATAGCCGCGACTCCGTCCATGGTGTCGGCTCCGTCGCCGCCGTGAACGTGTCCATCGATAAAGCCCGGCAGGATGAAACGTCGCCCCGCATCGGGACGCGGCGTGATCGAATGGATGCCGGTTTCGTCGAAAACTACCTCACCGGAAACAACGCGATCAGGAAGAACGATCTGGCCGGTCAGTTTCATGGCGGATGGTCTTTCAGTTGCCGGAAGGAACCTTTGGGATATGGCGCAGACTTCCTGCCGGCAACCGGAAGTCAATCAACATGAAAAAGTTTTTGGTGAATCTTTTTCCAAAAAGCTTCAAAGCCCATCGCCTTTTTGAAAAAAGACGACACCCAAAAACTTTTACTGATCACCCATAAAGTTCTTCCATGCACTCCCCTGCGGACGCGTCAGCACGACATGAGCCCGGCAGTTCGGCGTGCCGTAGACGCCAACAATGGTGTCACCGTCAGGGTGTCCCTCGAACACCATCGGCAGGGGGCGGTCTTTCATGTCCTTGAGCAGGAGCTGCGCATGAAAACGCTTGTGATCCTTGTCCGGCACACCGCGCAGCACCAGCGTGCCAGTGCCGGGCGCAAAGAACAGCCTTTCGGACCGGACCTGTAGGATGGAGGGCTTCTGATCCGGACAGGCCCCCTTGTCGGTCACCAGCGTCCCGACCCAGTCGCCGAGAGGATCATTCTGCGCGGAAGCAAGGGCGGGCGAGGTCGCTCCCCCGACCAGCAGTCCCCCGACCAGCAGATGGGCGCGAAGCGTGTGTGAAACGGAAAAGCGCATGAACGAGACCTCTGGCTGATACGGGTTGCAGATGTCATCCTAACCCAAATATGCGGGAAACGGGTGACGTCGGCGCACGCTCGTCCTATACCGCGCCAAAAGCATGCTGCAATGTAGCACGTCACCCCCGCTGTCGTGCCTTAAGGAGCCCTTCATGTCCGCCAAAGATCAGGACGCCGCCACACCCGCCCTCGACGCCTCCCTGCACGCCGATCGGATCCTGATCCTTGATTTCGGCTCACAGGTGACGCAGCTCATCGCCCGCCGCGTGCGCGAGAGCGGTGTTTACTGCGAAATCTGGCCATTTACGGCGAGCGAGGAACGCATCCGCAAGTTTGCGCCGCGCGGTATTATCCTGTCGGGTGGTCCAGCCAGCGTGCATGACGAGGGCGCGCCGACCATCCCGGACGTGGTGTTTGCGCTCAACGTGCCGGTGCTGGGCATCTGCTACGGCCAGCAGGCCATGTGCAACCAGCTTGGCGGCAAGGTCGAAGGCTCCGACCACCGCGAGTTCGGTCGCGCCTTTGTGGACATCACCGAGGACTGCGCTCTGTTCCGTGGCGCATGGGCGCGTGGTGGCCGCGAGCAGGTGTGGATGAGCCACGGTGACCGCGTAACGAAACTGCCGCCGGGCTTCCGCGCCGTGGCGACCTCCGAGGGCGCGCCGTTTGCGGTGATCGCGGACGAAGGCCGTCGCATGTATGGCGTGCAGTTCCACCCGGAAGTGGTTCACACACCGCACGGTGCGGCTCTGCTGAAAAACTTCACGCACAACGTCGCGGGCTGCACCGGCACGTGGACGATGGCGCGTTTCCGCGATGTCGAGATCGAGAAGATCCGTCAGCAGGTGGGCGACAAGCGGGTCATCTGCGGTCTGTCCGGTGGCGTGGATTCCTCCGTCGCCGCCGTGCTGATCCATCAGGCGATTGGCGACCAGCTTACCTGCATCTTCGTTGATCACGGCATGCTCCGTGCGGGCGAAGCCGAGGAAGTGGTCAAGACGTTCCGTGGTCAGTTCAACATCAAGCTGATTCATCGCGATGCATCCGACATGTTCCTCAAGGCGCTGGAAGGCGTCACGGACCCGGAGATCAAGCGCAAGACCATCGGGCGTCTGTTTATCGAGGTGTTCGAGGAAGAGGCTGCCAAGATCGGTGGCGCGGACTTCCTTGCGCAGGGCACGCTTTATCCGGACGTGATCGAGAGCGTCAGCTTCACGGGCGGTCCGTCCGTCACCATCAAGTCGCACCACAATGTTGGTGGTCTGCCCGAGCGCATGAACATGAAGCTCGTCGAGCCGCTGCGTGAGCTGTTCAAGGACGAGGTTCGGGATCTTGGCCGTGAGCTGGATATTCCGGAGAGCATCGTCGGTCGTCATCCGTTCCCCGGACCGGGGCTGGCCATCCGTATCCCGAGCGACAGCATCACTCGTGAGAAGCTGGACCTGCTGCGCAAGGCGGATTCCATCTATCTGGAAGAGATCCGCAACGCAGGTCTTTATGACGCCATCTGGCAGGCCTTCGCCGTTCTGCTCCCGGTCCGCACCGTCGGTGTGATGGGTGATGGGCGCACCTATGATCAGGCCGTAGCGCTGCGTGCCGTCACCAGCACGGACGGTATGACGGCGGATGTCTATCCGTTCGACATGGGGTTCCTGAACCGCGTGGCGAGCCGCATTGTCAACGAGGTGCGTGGCATCAACCGTGTGACGTACGACATCACATCCAAGCCGCCCGGCACGATCGAGTGGGAATGAGCCTAAATCCGGCTCGTTCCTGTTTTTGAAAAAACCCGCAGAAATGCGGGTTTTTTTTGTGTCAGACGCTTCTTTTTCTGAGAAAGATGTGCCGCAAATGCACAGATAAAATACCGAAAATCACTGCAAAATAAAAAGAAGTTTTTGGTAAAGCTTTTTTCAAAAAGCTTTAGAAAGAGGCGCTTTATTTAAAGAAAATAACATCCCTGAAAAGAAACAGCCGTCTAAGCCGTTTCCATCAGCTTCCGCACTAGGGCCAGATCGGCAGGCTTGTCCACATCCACTGCCGCACGACCGTCCGGCATGAATACAAACTTTCCCTGTGCGCCAGTAAGTTTCAGAATGCGCGCCAGAAGGTTTTTTGTTCCCAGACGCTTCAGCAGGAACCGGAGCAGAATGGAGGGACCGAGCAGCCAGCCCATCCGAAGCGGGTGTTTGCGTTCCTTTTCGATTTTTCGCCACAGCATCGCAACTCTTGCAGAAGCCGGTGTGCGGAAAAGGAAAAGATTGCTGCCCGAAAAGGCAATATCGGAAAGACGAATGAACGTCCGACGTGTTCCGGGAACATCCCGCGTCACAGCAGCTTCGCTGGCGACACCCACGGCAATGTCGGCGTCTTCGGCGCCATCGAGGAAAAATTGCACCCATTCGGGGCGTAGAAGCGGATTGTCTGCCGTGGTGACCAGAAGTGGTGTGCCGCAGTTACGAATGGCGGCAAGAACGCTTGCGCTCGGCCCCTGCGCGGCGTCCATCGTCTGAACGCCATCCGGAAGAATCCCGTCCAGAACAGCAGGGTTTTCGATACAGACAAGAATGCGTCCGATGCTCGGCACGGCACGGAGCGTATCAAGCACATGCGTGATCATCGGTTTCCCGGCAATCGGGATGAGCGCCTTGTGCGAAAGCCCATCGGCGACCGCCATCGGGTCAGCAACTCCTGCGCGTGACCCGGCCAGAACAATCGCTGTCAGTCCTGTTTCAGTCACGCCGCGTCCCGGCTGGCTGAGCGAGTGGAAGGGCGAGCACCGTCGGGACGATCGCGCGGGGGAGAGCCGGTCAGCTTCATGACCCACGGATACCGCTTCGCCTGCTCCAGATTGTAGCCGAGGTTGAACACGCTTGGGCTGCGGGGACGGGCACGGGCTTCTTCATAGAAAGAGCCAAACGCACGATCCACGACATAGCTGGTGATGCCGAAGTTGCCGTCCTCATCATGGAAGTGGTGCAGTACGTGCCACGCCTTCATCCGCTGAATCCATGCCGCCTTCGGTTTGTAGTTCAGGTGCTGGATGCAGTGAAAGAATTCGTAAATACAAGTGATCGTCACACCGGCGCCAAAAGCCGTCGCAGCGGCTCCCCAACCACCAATCAGCCAGCCGACGGGAATCGTCACGGCGCCGATCGTGGGCAGGGTCGTGGCGGGCGCACCAAACAGAACGTCCAGCAGATGCGGGTCCTGATGGTGGTCAAAGTGGATGCGCTTCCACAGGGAGGCGGTCCAGCGGGACTTGTAGAGCCACTGTCCGTGCAGAATCCAGCGGTGCAGGGAATACCAGACGACCGGATAGACCAGCATGACAGCGAGGATGGACGTGATGGTCGCGCCCCAGCCCGCGAAGAAATGCGCGCTGAGAATGACGCTGACCACAATGAGGGTGAAATACAGCAGAATCGTCGGATACGTCAGATAGGCGATCCACAACTGACGCAGATTCATCTTGCCGAGATCAAAGCTCCGCCCAGACCGGATGGTCTGATTCCGCAGGGTGCCACTCATTTGTCTTCGTTCCTTAATAACGCGGTGCCGGCGGCCAGTGCAAAGATGATTAGGCCGGGGACAGTCGCGACGGGAGCCGGTAGGAGACCTGCGTTGCCCATCGCACGGAACATGCCCTGCACAATGATGAACAACAGACCGGCGCCGAGGCACCAGACCGGCAGCCAGCTCCTCAGCCCTGTTCTGGGGGGTATATAGATCACCGGCATCGCCAATAAAAGCATGACGATCAGTGCGAGTGGTCTGAGAAAGCGCTCGAACAGGGCTGCGCGGAGGTAACCGGGCGTCTGGTTGGTGGCGATTTTGCCATGCAGCGCGTCCAGAATCATGCCCGAAGACAGGGGGGCGGCATCCATCGAAAGCCGCAGCATGTCGTTGGGCCCGAACGGATTCTTCCACAGGGCGTCAAGAACCGTGCTCTCATTCGCTGTAGTGTCCAGCTCGGCGAATGAGACCGTCACACAGTGAATGTCTGACAGGTGCCAGCCGCTATAGCTGTAGACGGCGTGATCCGCGTGCAGCGTACGCAGAATCCGGCCATCCGCGCTGCGATCATACAGATCGACATTGAATGCTTCCCGACCCGAACGGGCGATATAACCCACATGCGCGAGTTCGCTATCGGTCGCAGGCAGGCCGGAAGCAGTTCCCTTGCAGGCCGCAGCCTCTCCGGCGGGAACATGGAACCAGAACGCCTTGCCGTTGGCCGGAGTCGGATTGGTGCGGTTCCACCAGGAGGCGAGCGCCAGCTCGGAGCGCGGCGTGATCTGATCCTCCAGCACGCACCCGAACAGCCCGATCAGAATCGCGGACGGCAGCAGCTTCCTCAGAAAACCCCACGGAGAAAGACCCGCCGCTCTGAGAATGGCGATTTCACTGGAGATGGTCATCTGCGTGAACATCAGCAGCCCGGCGATCAGCACGCTGAGGGGCAGGGCGGTCTGGAGCATCGCGGGCAGATGCAGTCCCATGTAGGTCAGCACGCCCTTGACGCCGAGGTGACGCTTGAGGATTGGCGTCATCTGTTCAAGGAGCGCGAGAATCTCCATCAGGGCGATAAGGATGCCGCAGCACATCAGTGTGCGGGAAATGAGCGTCCGGGAAAGATAGCGCAGAAGAACGTGACGGGGACCTTTTGCGATCCGTTCTTCAGTCATCGGGCTCCCTCCACCATATTCCCGGCGGCTCCTGTGGGGGGCTTTGCTGGACGACTGCGCCGGATCGGCAGGATGCTCGCCCGGAACAGCAGCAGCAGGGTGCAGGCGGTGCAGAACACCACGGTCGGCAGCCAAATAACCAGTAGCGGCGAGGATTTGCCGCTGGCGATCAGGCTCTCGCCAAGCTGAAGAATGTGGTCATAGGTCACCAGTAGCAGGACCGCGACAGCCAGTCCGGCGGCCCCTCTTTTACGCTTGCCGATGACGGCCAGAGCCGTGGCGAGAATGGGAATGAAGGGAATCGACAGGCTGCGGGCCAGCCGGAAATGGAACTCGGCGCGCATGCTTGTCAGGGGAATGTCATTGCTGTTGGCGGAATCAGAAGCGGTTGTTCCGTCTGCCTCCGCGTCCTCTGCCGGATCCGGTTTCGGAGCATGGCGGGCGGCGTCGATCTTTCTGGCGAGTTCCCGTGAAGTGAGCTCTCGCTCGTCATCACCACGGTTACGGAATGTCGCCTTGTTGGTGCGGCTGATCAGACGTTGGGCATGGTCGAAGGTCGTCACCGTGGGTTGCACGCCGGGCCGGATGGTCAGGATCGAGCCGTGGAACAGCTCGATCTGGACTTCGCCCTTGGCTGCGTCGGTGCGGAGGGAGCCGGTCTGCGCCGTGATGTCGCGTTCCTTGCCCTCGCTCAGATCACGGATGAACACGCCCTTGAGCTGCGATCCGGCGTGACTGACATGGTCGGCTGTCAGCATCAGCCGGGGGGAAGGGGATGCGAACATGCCCGACTGAAGGACGGGCGCCCATCCAGCGTGACTGGCGAAATAGAAGCCTTCCCGGAACTGGTAACGGGCATGGGGCTGGATATAGCCGTAAAGCAGGAGCGACAGCAGCCCGATCGCAGCGCCAGTCAGGGCGAAGGGACGACAGATGCGTGCCAGTGAGACGCCGCTGCTCATCAGGGCGTCGATCTCGTCGCCTTCGCTCATGCGACGGATAACCGTGAAGACGGACACGCATAGCGCGGCAGGCATGGCCAGCCCCAGATAGTGAGGCATCAGGTCGGCCAGAAGCCGCAACAGGGTAAAAAACGGACTGGCTTCGGACGCCAGCACGTTCAGAAGCACCAGCAGTCGCTCAAGCAGAAGCGCGATCAGCACCACCGAGACGGCGATGACAAACGGCGGAATGGTCTGGCCCAGCAGGTAGGTGTCCAGCGTCCCCGGACGGATCCAGGAGGGCAGTTTCGCCAGAGGCGGCCTGTAGCGGTCATTCCTCTGCGTCGTCACAGCACGGACTCTTTCGTGGGCCGGGTGAAGCGGGTCGTCCGGAAGTCATGAAGCTGGCTGTCCGGTGCCAGACGACGGGAATTCACGGTAATCTCCCAGGACGCTGCTTCTCTGTGGATGCTGATCCTGTTCCAGCCCGCCGCCCGCTTCAGACTGTGGCCGGGCCGGTGCGACGCGGAGGTGACGCCGATGACCGGAATCTCGCTGCCGGGGATCGTGCTGAACGTCCCCTGATGGGAGTGGCCGTGCAGGACCATCTCCGCACCGGCAGCGCGAATGGCGTCTGTGAAACGATCCAGCCCGCGCAGCGCCTTGCTCCAGAGGACCATTCCCTTGCGGGGAGGATGATGGATCATGACGACGCGACACAGTCCCTGCTCACCTGTGCGCTGGAGCAGTTCGACCATTCTGTCGATCTGGATGTCACTGACCCGACCGGAGGCGAAAAAGGGTGGAGAAGGAACGGCGGAACTGACGCCGATCAGGGCGACGTCTCCCACGCGCAGGAGAACCGGAGTGTCTTCATCGGGCATTCCGCCGACATCGCGCCACAGTCCCGGCCCATCTGACCATGCGGCCCGGATCATGGTGTCATGATTGCCGGGGATGACGGCGCGGGGCTGCGTCATGCGATCAAGCCAGCGCGTGGCGGCGATGCATTCCTCGCGCGTGCCCAGATTGGTGAGATCGCCTGTGATGGCCAGCGCATCGGCTCCGCAGGCCTCGATATCGCGCATGACGGCGGCGAGCGCGTTGGTTCTGTGAATATGACGCCTGTTGAAGCGCCATGAGATCATGCTGATGATGCGCTTGATCGCCCATTCCCCACGGGACGGCACGATTTCGAGCGGCAGATGTGGATCGGACAGATGTGCCAGAACGGCTGACAAGGTGCGGCTTCCTGACCTGCCTGTGCAGATCCCTTGAGGGTCACGGTTCCTGAAAGGGGCCTTGCTCCCAATCTGCTGCATCGATCCCCCAAACCGCCCGGTCAATCAAGAGTGCTACAGGTGAAATTATAGGCAGCATTCTTCTCTACACCACAACGTATGGTTTCCCGAAGCCTGCATGGCCGCGATACAGACCAGCAATTAAACGCCGTGAGCCACAGGGATGGCCTGCGTGTGGCGCATGACCGGCGATGACATGCGGAGCGGTGTCGGGCTGGAAATGTGACAAGTCTGCGATGCGCGTCTATATGACGCCGCGTATTCACGAAATGAGCCGTCCGGGACGGTGGTCTGGAAAGAGCGGATTGCCGAATGCCTGAACGCGTCGCCCTGATTCATAATCCGCGTAGTCGTCGTAACATAAAGAGCGGAGGACAGTTCGCCGAACAGGCCCGTGCGGCGCTTGGTCCACTCTTTGTCTGCCCCGAAGGCCGGAACGGACTTGTCGAGGCGATCGACGAACTGGCGCGACAGGATATCCGCGTGATTGCGGTCGATGGCGGCGACGGAACCGTCAGTCATGTAATCAGCGCTGTCCTGAACGCCTATCCCCATGAGCGTCTCCCGGCTCTCTCCATCCTGCCGTCCGGCAACACCAATCTGATCGCCAGTGATGTCGGATGCAGCCTGAGGGAAATGGCCGCCCTGTCGCGCCTGCTGGAGAAAGCGCAGCAGGCCACCCTCATGGATGATGTGTCATGGCGTCAGCCAGTCATTGTCTCATGGACCGATCCGGATCGCGAGCCGGTGGCAGGGATGTTCTGTGGGCTGGCAGCCTTTACCCGCGCCATCGAACTCGCGCACAATCCGGCCATCCTCAACCGCTATGCCCATGATACGGCCATCTTTGCGACTGTCCTGTGGGGACTCCGACTTTTTCTCAGGAAAGAAGTGCGGAACCAGTGGCTCGCTGGCTCGCCGATGACCGTCACCGTGGATGGTGGGAGACCGGACGCTCAGCCCCGTTTTCTGTTC
Source organism: Acetobacter sp. UBA5411 (assembly GCF_002409645.1). Lineage (GTDB taxonomy): Bacteria > Pseudomonadota > Alphaproteobacteria > Acetobacterales > Acetobacteraceae > Acetobacter. The sequence continues at coordinate 7,415 of NZ_DHNR01000032.1, read as the reverse complement.
CTGTGTACGGGGCTGCACAAATTGTCCCGCGGCGTCTGGCCTTTCTGGCTTGATTCCAGCCCGACTGGCGGGCTGATCTATCTCGATATTCTGGGACATCCCCCGCGTCTGGCGCGCAATCTTTTCTCTGTTCTGAAAGGCCGTATCTCGGCCCGGTTGCGTAATTCCAAGGCCTATCGCAGCGGCATGGCGGCAACCATCAGCATCAGCACGCAGGATCGTCTGGTGATGGACGGGGAAGAACTTGAGGCCGGGGCGGATGGTCTTCTGCATCTGACTGAGGGGCCGCGCATGGCCTTTGTGCGATGCTGACCTCTGATCGGACACTGGCCTCGGCGCGTGCGGCGGGTGTGGTGGCCCGAACCGTGGTCGCTGAACTGACGGAACCCGTTCCTCCCATCATTACCCGCTTTGTGGAACGCCTTGTCGGTTCGGCCCGTCCCGTCGGTGTGCTGTTTTATGGCTCGTTGGTGAGAACCCTGACGAAGGGTGACACGACACCGGAGGCTCTGTCGGAGGGTGTTCTCGATTTCTATGTGATCGTGGATCGACAGGCGGATTGGCCGCGCGGTCGGCTGGCGCGTCTGGCGAACGCCGTGCTGCCGCCGAATGTCGAATATCACGAGCATGAAATCGACGGGGTGTCGCTCCGCGCCAAGGTGGCGATCCTGACGCTTGCCCAGTTTCGGCGTCTGACCCGTCCTCAAAGCCGGGACACAACCATCTGGTCGCGCTTTTCCCAGCCTGTTCGCCTCGTCTGGGTTCGGGATACCGAGGCAGCGGATTCCCTTCTGCGCTGCGTTGTCCGCGCTGTCGGCACCGCCGCCCGCTGGGCTGCCGAGCTAGGGCCAGAGCACGGTCGGCCGGAACAGTATTGGGAAGCGCTTTTCCGCAAGACCTATGCTGCGGAACTGCGGGTCGAGAAAACCGGCCGCTCCCGCAGCCTGATCGAGGGCGAGGAAGCGCGGTTCAGCCAGCTTCTGACGGCGTCTTGGGTAGCCGGAGGGCTGGAAGCGTCGGTTCTGTCTGATGGCGAGATTGCCCCGGATATCGGGCCTGCCGAGCACAGAACGGCCCTACGCCGCTGGTCGGCCCGTGCACGGCTGGGTCGTCCGCTGAACGTCGCGCGTCTGGTCAAGGCGGCGTTCACCTTTACCGGTGGGGCGCGGTATCTGGTGTGGAAAATCCAGCGTCACAGCGGTGTCGCCATAGCGCTCACGCCGTTTGCCGAGCGTCACCCGATCCTGTGCGCTCCGGCTGTGCTGTTGCGGCTTGTTCGGGCTGGAGTTTTCTCGCGGTCGTCGTAAGTGGGCTCTTCTTTTTCTCAAAAAAAGAACAAGACCTCTTCTCCGCACAGAGAAAATCCATCAGCCAATCTTCAGCCCATGTATGGGAAAGCCTCGCGCTTTACGGTAGGAAAAATCAGGCAAAACAATCATCGGGAGCTGAGGCTCCCAGTCCGGACGGGAGTGTCTTTGCATGGCGCGGTCAGCACTTGTTCTCGGTGGAGGCATGGTCGGTGTCAGCACCGCATGGCACCTTCAGCAGCGTGGTTACGATGTCGTTCTGGTTGAACGCGGCGAGCCGGGACGCGAGACGTCCTACGGCAATGCCGGGCTGATCCAGCGCGAGGCCGTCGAGCCGTACGCGTTTCCGCATGATTTCCAGAAACTGGTGCAGGTCGCGCTCAAGCAGGGAAATGATGTCAATTACCGGCTGTCGGATCTGGCCGCCATTGCGCCCAGACTGATAGAATACTGGTGGAATTCCGGGCCAAAACGTTACGAGACGATCACACGTGGTTTCGAAGCGCTGATTCGTCACTGTCTGACCGAGCATGACCGCATGATCGACGCGGCAGGTGCTGGAGATCTGGTCAAACACGGTGGCTGGACCCAGATCTTCCGCACGGAGAAGGGATTCGCCGACGGAGCCGCCAGAGCCCGCCATCTCGCCCGTGAGTTTGGGGTTGAAAGCCGGATTCTCGACAGTGCGACGCTGGCCCGTGCGGAGCCTGCTCTCTATCGCAAAATGACGGGCGGCGTTTACTGGCCTTCACCCTACAGTGTGAACGACCCCGGCGCGCTTGTGCAGCGTTATGCGGACCTGTTCGTCGCCGGAGGGGGGAAGATCGTGCATGGTGACGCCCGGACGCTAGCGCATCTCGGCTCGGGCTGGACGGTGCGGACGGCTGACGGTCCGGTGTCCGCCGAGCAGGCAGTCGTCGCGCTGGGACCGTGGTCTTCCGACCTGACGCGGTCCATGGGGTATAACTTCCCGCTCTTCGTGAAACGCGGCTATCACCGTCACTTCAAATGGGATGGGCACCTCAACGCACCGATGATTGACACGGATGCTGGCGTGGCGCTGCTGCCGATGGCGCAGGGGCTTCGTGTCACCACAGGAGCTGAGTTTGCCCTGCGGGACGCACCGCCCTCATGGAAGCAGATCCTGAAAAGCGAGAAGTTGGCGCGGGAAATGCTGGATCTCGGGGAGGCCGTGGAAACGACGCCGTGGATCGGAAGCCGCCCCTGTGTGGCTGACATGCTGCCGATCATTGGCGAGGCTCCGGCTCACACAGGGCTGTGGTTCCACTTCGGCCATGCGCACCAGGGCTTCACGCTTGGTCCGGCGACAGGCCGTCTCTGCGCCGAGATGATGAACGGTGAAAAGCCTTACATCGACCCGCTGCCGTATCGTCCGACCCGGTTCCGGTTCGGACGTCGCGCTTTTCCTGTTTAAATCTGAGAATAAACAACAGAAGTTTTTGGGTGCCGCCTTTTTTCAAAAAGGCGGCGTCTCCTGAAGCTTTTTGAAAAAAGCTTCACCAAAAACTTTTGTATATATTGTAGTCTTCAGACTGAAGCAGGCAGTCGCGCCATTGCCTCGCCGAAGATCTCCACGGCGCGGTCGATCTGCTCGCTGGTGTGCGTCGCCATGACCGAGCAGCGCAGCAGCGGGTGATGGTCCGGCGTTGCGGGCGGCAGGCTCAGATTGACGTAGAGGCCGAGGCTGAGGAGGGTGTTCCACAGCATGATGGCTTCCGGAATCGTCTCCAGAACCACACCGACAACGGGACTGACCGTCTTGCCGGTCGTCAGACCGAGCTTGTTCAGGCCGGTATGGAAACGCTCAGCGTTCTCCATCAGGCGGGTACGAAGTTCCGGCTGCGCTTCCATGTCGTCCAGCGCCGCCATGGTCGCCGCAATGACTTCCGGCGGCAGCGAGGCCGTGAACATGTAGGGACGGCAATGCAGACGCACCAGTTCCAGCTCAGGATGACGGGAAACGCAGTAGCCGCCCACAGTGCCAAGACTCTTGGAGAAGGTGCCGACAATGAAATCGACATCGTCTTCCATGCCAGCAGCTTCCGCCACGCCCCGGCCGTTCGGGCCGAGCACGCCGAAAGAGTGGGCCTCGTCCACCAGCAGGGTCGAACCGGTCTCACGCTTCACAGCAGCCATTTCAGCCATGGGGACGACGTTGCCCGTCATCGAGTAGATGCCCTCGACCACGACCAGCTTCGCGCCAGGCTCGTCCTTGATCCGGTTCAGGCGCTTGTGCAGATCGTCCGGGTCATTGTGACGGAAACGGATGACCTGTGCGTGCCCGAGGCGGCTGGCGTCATAGATGCTGGCATGGCTATCAGCGTCCAGCAGCAGGTAGTCGCCCTTGCCCGCCAGCGTGGAGATCATGCCGAGATTGGCCTGATAACCGGTCGAGAAGACCATGCAGTGCTTCTGCTGGAAGAAGCCGGCGATACGCTGTTCAAGCTGCTCGTGCAGGCTCTGCGTGCCGTTGGCGATGCGTGAGCCGGTCGTACCGACGCCGCGAGCCTTCACCGCTTCCACAGCGGCTTCGATGGCGCGAGGAGACTGGCTCAGGCCGAGATAATTGTTGGTGCCGAACAGAAGGGTCTCGCGGCCTTCGATAATTCCGACGGTCGATGACAGCGGACGCTCGATGACGACGGAGAACGGGTTGCGTCCTCCTTCGGCCTGAAGCTCGGCAAGGCGCTGCTCGACGCCACGGAATTTGTCGAAGATGCTCATGACCGGTCAGCCACCCTTCTTCAGGGAGACGATGCATTCCGCCAGATCGTCAATCGTGCGAATCTCGGCCAGACGGTCGAGAGGCACGGACACGTCCAGCTCATCCTCGATCTCCATGACGAAGTTCATGACCGCGAGCGAGTCGAACGCGAGGTCTTCGACAATCTTGCTGGACCCGCTGATGTCACGGGGCACCTTGGGATTGGCAAGGAGCTTGTTGATGATCAGAGCCGAGACGTCCTGAACCGTTTCACTCATTCGGGCACCTTAAAACAGTCATTGCGGAGAGACCCATGAAGGCATGTCTCCGCTCAACTGCGGGGTTATGGCGGAAAAGCCGGTCATTCGCCAGAGGTAATGTCACGCCCCTGCCACCGCCCGGGTGTGACGGGAGGACATCGGGGCGGAACAAGCCCTGTGAACCGGGCCTTATGCCGCCCCCGACATCAGGCGGCGGACGGTGTGTTTTCGTCCAGACGGTTGAAGGCGCCAGCCAGAAGCATTGTCTTCGCCTTTGCCCGGGTGAGCTTGCCTGAAGAGGTCTGGGGCAGGGAGTGCGGCGGCAGCAGGATCACGGTCGCATCCACGCCGTGACGCCGGAAGACCGAGCTGACGCGCTCACTGAGTGTCGTGCGGGCCTCGGGAGTTGTGGCGCGGCAATGAACCAGCGCCACGATCTTTTCCTCGTGGTTTTCTTCCACGGAAAAGACCGCCACGTCATGGTTGCGGAGGCCTTCGATCTCGTTCTCGGCGCTCCACTCAAGATCCTGTGGCCAGATATTGCGGCCGTTGATGATGATCAGGTCCTTGGCGCGGCCGGTTACGACAATCTGTCCATCCAGCATGTAGCCAAGATCACCCGTATTGAGCCATCCGTCCGTGCTGAGAGCCTCGGCGCTTTCTTTCGGCAGGCGGAAATAGCCACTCATCAGGCTGGGGCCACGGGCATAGATCGTGCCGACATGGCGTTCCGGCTGAACGGAGCCATCGGCTGCACGAACCTCGATTTCATGTCCGGGCAGAACTTCACCGCACAGCACGAAGGTCCGCAGCAGGTGGGATGGATCATTGCACGGATGCGCCACGCCCTCGGTTTCCAGACGACGCAGATCAATCGTGTCGGTCCGCAGTCCGACATTCAGCGGCGCAAAGCTGATGGCGAGCGTGGCTTCGGCCATGCCGTAGCTGGCGACGAATGCACGCGCATCGAAACCCTGCGAAGCAAAACGCTCGGCGAAGTTTTCAAGGATATGCGGGCGAATCATGTCGCCCCCGATTCCAGCGACACGCCATGTTGAAAGGTCGATGTCGGCAGCGCCGGAGCGACGTGAGCAGAGATCGTAGCCAAAGGACGGGCTGTAGGACAGCGTGCCCTTGTTGCGCGAGATCAGGTCCAGCCAGACATGCGGACGGCGCGCGAATTCACGGGTCGGCAGCAGGTCTACGGTCAACTGACAGGCCATAGGCGTCAGGAAGAATCCGACGAGTCCCATGTCATGATAGAGCGGCAGCCAGGAGACGCAGCGATCGCCTGTCTCACGGACCTGAAGGCCGTCGTGGCTGATGGAGTGGGCGTTGGCCATGCCGGAGCGCTGTGTCACGCACACGCCCTTCGGGAAGCGTGTGCTGCCCGAGGAAAACTGAAGATAGGACAGATCGTCCGGCTTGATGGTCGGCAGCAGACGGTCGGCGGCGGGCAGTTCCATCAGTTGGGCCGGAGACCCACCGAATTTCAGGTCGAAGCCGGCGATGATGTCATCGGTCCAGCCAGCGATGATTTCAGGCACGACAATGGCCGACACATCGGCGGTTTCGATCATGCCACGGATCGTGCCGACATATGTCTCACGTCCACCGAATGCGACAGGCAGCGGCATGGGAGTGGCGACAAGGCCAGCATACTGACAGCCAAAGAAGATACGGGCGAAATCACCGTCGCTCTCGGCGATAAGACCGACGCGATCTCCAGCCTGAAGTCCGAGTGTTAGCAGTCGGCGTGCCATTTCACGGGCCTGCTCACGCAGCAGGCTGTAAGGCAGCGCTTCGAGCAGGACGCCCCGTCCGGAATAGATGTTGTATCCCGCAGTGCCCTCGGCAGCGTAGTCCAGCGCTTCGGTGAAGGTCGCGAAATCACCATAGCGACGCTTCTGATTGGAAGCGGTGGGAACGGGAGTGGGAGTCGTGTCCTGAAAGCCAGTGATGGTAGGCATGCTTTCAATACGGGATATGACAGTCATTCAGCTGGCCATTCTCAGGTAATATGACAACCGCTTTGCGGGCCGACGAAGGTGTAGAGACTTATCGCCGTTTCTGTCGGATTTGAGGCCTATATAATATTTTTGCGGTTTTATGAAAGGTTGGGCCGTGATCGGCGGGTTCGGATGCCGATATTGCTCCCTGTTTCTGTGCAGGCACGCGGGCGGCAATCTGTCGCTGTTTTCATGTGACTCGTGCATAATGTGCTGTTTTTAAACAATATACTTGACGTCCTTGTTTGCGATGTGGCGTCAGCCATCAGGAGTGAAATGGGCATGGAAGATATGATGCCGCAGCATTCCGGGATATTGCCTGCCTAAAGGTTTGCGAAAAATTAAAAAAAGAAACTTCCGAATAAAGACAAACAGATTTGTAAAAAGTATCGCTACCGCGAGGTTGCTCTCATGAAACGGTGGGAAATAATTTTTGTTGCCTGATTGTGTCCCGGGCCGGGCCGAAAAATAACGGTTTATGGCGCGGTCGACCGGTGATTTTGCTGTTTGCGCTCGGCGGCCTTGTTGTCCGAGGACTTATGGTCGGGCGAGCGTAGAAATAACTGTCCCCGTTTGTTTCGGACTCGGTTGTATGGCTCGTGCTTGGGGAAGGCTGTCCTTCTTGAATGGTTTCAGGTGCTTCCGGTGTGATGTATCAGTCCGCAAGGGATGCATTGGAACTGCCGTGTTGGTTCTCCACATATAAGAAGACTGCAACGATGGCGTCCGCTCCGTGCGTTAAGGCGCGTCAGCCTGATCTTGGCGAATATCTGCTGCATTATATGAGAGGTGCCTGAGCGCTTCTTAGGAGGTGCGCCATCTTTGCGTGTGCCTGAGCCGAGTTGCCTCTCCAATGGATTACTCTCATCGTTAGAGTTCAGTCTCCAGAAGCTGACTGCGCTCGGACAACTTAAGACCTAATCGAGCCTGAGACCTCACACCCTATTGGGCCGTCATTCAAAGCGGGGGTGGATGAGACAAGCCTGAGATGGGATGTCATCTCCTTTTCAGCAATGAGCTGTTCTCGGATCTGGCGGCGAGCGCCACGCTCTGAAGACTCAGATGAACCAAGAAAGGGTGCGTTGGGGCGCGTATTAGATTCGGAGCGTCGATT
>NZ_DHNR01000007.1:75781-83546 GCF_002409645.1 Acetobacter sp. UBA5411 | reverse complement strand
GAAACACGATCCAGCAACGGAAAGCGCCCACGCGTGGGTATACTCTTGCTGTCACCCGACGAAGGCTGGGAAGAAGGTGTGTTCTGGGCCATGACTGGTCACATCCATCGTCTGTGTATCACCGACAGGCTCGTCTGTGTGAGCCGTTGAAACGCCTGAACTTCAAGGTGTTTGCATAACCGTTGAAAGGTGGTGTCTGATGACACGCAGGCATTCGGGCTCATGAGACCCATGTGGTTGCAGACAAACAAAATGTCGGATCGATAAAAAAGTCTGGCCTGCTTGGTCGTGTTTCAGGGTGAGTTGCAAGGGTCGTTTTCCGAATGGCCGATTAGTGTGGTGTTATTGCAACAGATGTTCAATCTGCACTTGAGTGCGTCAAGGCGGTTATTATATAGGCATCAATCCGAATGCGTGGTGCCGTAGATGCACACACGCGCCATGACCTGTCCGCAGGCCTGAGCCACGAGACGGTTTCTATTCTTCTTTCCGGACATGGCCATATTATGTCCGCAACTTGATTGGACGTCGGCGTAAACGCCGACCTGAGGAGCAGAGCGTAATGGCGGTACCTTTGATGCAGGCTGTCCGGGTCGGTGCGTATGTTGTCAAACAGCATATCACCCGCAAACAGCGTTATCCCCTCGTGCTGATGCTGGAGCCGTTGTTCCGCTGCAATCTTGCCTGCGCGGGCTGCGGCAAGATCGACTATCCGGCGGCGATCCTGAATCAGCGTCTTACGATGCAGGAATGCCTTGATGCAGACGCCGAGGCCGGTGCGCCGGTTATCGCCATCGCTGGTGGTGAACCTCTTCTCCACAAGGAGATGCCGGAGATCGTCCGGGCGCTGATCGACCGCAAGAAATACGTCTATCTCTGCACGAACGCGCTTCTTCTCGAGAAGAAGATGGACGATTTCGAGCCGAACCCGTTCTTCTCATGGGACGTGCATCTTGATGGCGACAAGGACATGCATGACGCGTCCGTCTGTCAGGAAGGCGTGTATGAGCGTGCCGTTGCGGCTATCAAGAAAGCCAAGGCGCGCGGTTTCCGCGTTTCCATCAACTGCACCCTGTTCGACGGTGCCGATCCGAAGCGTGTTGCTGCCTTCTTTGATGAAGTGATGGCGATGGGCGTTGACGGTATCATGACTGCGCCGGGTTATGCGTACGAGCGTGCGCCTGATCAGGAGCACTTCCTGAATCGTCAGAAGACGAAGCAGCTGTTCCGTGAGATCTTCCGTCTCGGCAAGGGCCACAAGTGGCGGTTTACGCAGTCGCCTCTGTTCCTGAACTTCCTTGCTGGTAACGAGACCTACCACTGCACACCGTGGGGCAAGCCGCTTCGCAATGTGTTTGGCTGGCAGCGTCCGTGCTACCTGCTGGGTGAAGGCTACGCCAAGTCGTTCAACGAGCTGATGAGCGACACGAAATGGGATGATTACGGCACAGGCAACTATGAAAAGTGCGCCGACTGCATGGTTCACTCCGGTTACGAGTCCACGGCTGTGATGGATGCCGTGAAGCGTCCGTGGCACATCGCCAAGGTTGCGCTGTTCGGACCCGAGACCGAGAAGCCGATGGCGCCGGAAATCTCGCTGGCGAACCAGCGTCCTGCTCAGTACAACTACTCCGAGCAGGTCGAGGAAAAGCTGGAAGAAATCGTTGCCCGCAAGAAGCCGGCAAAGCCGCCGCGCGTCACAACCGTGGTCAGCGCTTCGGCTTCAGAGAAAGCTGTGCCAGTCGACGCCGCAGACTGAACAGGGCGTTAGATAATCGACACAGACTGCACTATATGGGGCGGAACCGGCTGGTTCTGCCCCTTTTTCTTTATTGACCCTGTTTCCCACGTTCGGATGTCATGACTGTTTCCATTCTGATCATTCTGCTGCTTGTCATATTGAACGGCGTTTTCGCCATGGGCGAACTGGCGCTGATTTCACTGAAGCGACCCCGTCTGGTGATGCTTCAGAGCCAGGGAGTGAAAGGAGCTGAACGGGCGCTCAAGCTGGCGGATGATCCGCAGCGCTTCCTTCCGACAGTGCAGATTGGCATGACACTGGTGTCGATTCTGGAAGGCACCTTCGGCGGCGTAAAGATCGAAGCCGCCCTGACCCCTTGGCTGGCCCAGTTTGCAGCGCTGAAACCGTTTGCTGAAGATATCTCCATGGTTGTGGTGGTGTTCGCCATCACAGGATTGATGCTGGTTCTGGGAGAACTGGTGCCCAAACAGCTGGCGCTTCAGTATCCAGAGAAGATTGCGGCGGCGCTGGCCGCACCGCTTGATATTCTGGGCATCATCACTCGTCCTTTTGTCTGGTTTCTTCGCCTTTCCTCCAACCTCGTCCTGAAGCTTCTCCGTGTTTCCGTGGCTGACAGACAGACGTTGACGGAAGAGGAGTTGCGAGCCGTTCTGCTTGAGGGGGCGCAGGCTGGCGTGCTGGAGCACGAAGAACGGACGATGATCGAGCGACTTCTGCGTCTGGCAGACCGGCCTGTCCGCGCCATCATGACACCACGTAACGAGATCGTATGGATCGAGCGCCATGTTCCGCGCGACGTGCTGGTCTCGACGTTAAGGGCAACCACTTTTTCCCGTCTGGTTGTCTGTGAAGGAGGCGTGGACAATCCGGTCGGCGTCATTCTGGCGAGTGACATGCTTGATCGCCTGCTCGACGGTATGCCGGTCTCGATCGAAGCAGGCCTCCGACAGCCGGTTGTTGTGCCCGATTCCATCTCCGCGCTGGATATGCTGGAACGGATGCGTTCCATCCCGTTGGGGATTGCGCTGGTTGTGGATGAATATGGGTCATTCGAAGGAATTGTGACGGCCTCCGATCTGTTCGATGCCATCGTCGGCGAGGTCAATGAGCACGGCCAGCACACCCTGCTGTCAGTCAAACCCGGTGACGTTGTAATCCTTGAGGGATCAGAGCCCGCCGATGAGGTGAAAGATCGGCTCGGGCTTGGAAAGCTGCCGGGTGAGGGGGATTATCACACCTTGGGTGGCCTGATTCTCGCCCTGCTGCGGCGCGTTCCGGCAGTTGCGGACAAGGTCGTGTTTTCGGGCTGGCTGTTCGAGGTGCTGGAAATGGAAGGGCGTCGTGTGACCCGCGTTCGGGCGAGTCGCCAGACGCTAGCGGAGAATTAGGCTCCACTTCCTACTCTGCGGCCGCCCGTAATCCTGCTCCGGCCGCAAGAGGGCAGAGTGGGAAAGCTCCGGCAAGGATGGCCAGAAGCAGTTCCATATCAGGTGCCCAGGCCAATCCGATTCGGGCCGAATCCACAGCCGCGGCCCCAAAAATCAGCACGGGTGTGACGAGCGGCAGTACAAGCAGCGGCAGCAGAACCCCGCCGCGCCGTGCGCCAAGCACAATCGACGCCGCCATTCCGCCAAAAAGCGACAACGCCATGGTGCCGGGTATCAATCCCGCCAGCAGCGCCGGAAAGGCATGTGTCGGCATATCAAGCATGATGGCCATTGGAACGGCTGCAATCAGCAGAGGTAGACCTGTTGTCAGCCAGTGAGCGGCCATTTTCGCCAGTGCGACAAGCGCAGGAGGCAGGCCGGTCAGCAGGAGATGATCCAGTGACCCGTCTTCCAATTCCGAACCGAACAGACGATCCAGCGGTAGAAGCGCAGCAAGGAGAGCGCACACCCAGATGACGCCGGGAGCCATACGTCGCAGCAATTCGGGAGAGGGGCCGAGCGCCAGCGGGAACAGCGCGCCTGCAAGAATGAAAAACAGCACAGCCCCGAGCGTGTCGGCCCCATGACGCAGGGCCAGACGCAGATCGCGCCCGATAATTCCAAGAAAAAGGCGCATCATACGTCCGTGAACTCCCCGGCCCAGTCATCCGCCGGAACCCCTGACAATGTCAGATGACGTACATCTTCCAGCGGAAGCGGGACGTGAGTGGTGACAATGATCATGCCGCCTTTCTGCCGGTGGTTACGGAGCGCTTCGCCAAGACGACCGACAGAATGAACATCCAGCCCAAGACTCGGTTCGTCCAGCAGCCAGAGCGGCGCCTGCGCGAGAATCACGCGGGCCAGGGCGGCGCGTCGTTTCTGTCCTGCGGAAAATAGCCGCACGGGCGTGTCAGCCAGAGGGCGCAGATCGAAACTGTCGAACGCCTCATCGAGAGAATTTTCATGCGCGAAGATGGAGAGATTCTCTCTTAGAGTCAGGCCCGGCTTCAGGGCATCCTGATGACCGAGATAGGCAATGTTGTGGGCGTAAGCCATGCGGTCAGCAAAGACATTGCTGCCCTGCCAGAGCAGTTCACCTGAATCCGGTTTTCTCAGCCCTGCCAGCACACGCATGAGCGTGCTTTTGCCCGCGCCGTTTGGTCCCGTCAGCAGCATCGCTTCGCCTGCGAAGAGGGAAAGACTCACCTGATCCAGCACGAGCCGCTCACCCCGGAAGACCGTGATGTCCCGTGCTTCAAGTATCGGAGAAAGGGAGGATGTTTCAGAGATGAGCCTGTTCCCCTGTTTGTGACCACAGGAAGAGGGCTTTTCGCTCTGCTCGCGTTCTTGTGGTCGCCGGTGCGCTTGTGCGGAGGCGCGCTCCCGGTATGTTCTAGCACCGATCAGAGATCAAGCCGGTGGCCCGGGACTCTTCCCGGGTACAGGCGCTCCCTCCATGATTGCTGGGGGTGCTGCCGGTTCGACATACCAGCGGGATGCTGTTGTCGCGGAGGGAATTTTTATGAAAGCGGTTGGGCACGATTCGCTGAAAACCGGGCGTGAGCTCAAGGTTGACGGCAAGACCTACCATTATTTCTCGATCCCGGAGGCCGAGAAGACCATCGGCAAGGTGGAGCGTCTTCCTGTCAGCCTGAAGGTGCTGCTCGAAAACGTACTGCGTTTCGAAGACGGTCGTTCTTACACGCCGGATGATGCGAAGGCGATTGCAGCGTGGCTTGAAAAGGCTCGCAGCACGAAGGAAGTTCCCTTCAAGCCGTCGCGTATTCTCATGCAGGACTTCACCGGCGTTCCGGGTGTGGTTGACCTCGCCGCGATGCGTGATGGCATCGTGCAGCTGAAGGGCAACCCGGAGAAAGTGAACCCGCTGGTGCCGGTCAACCTCGTCATCGATCACTCGGTGATGGTGGACGTCTACGGCACGCCGGATGCGCTCCAGAAGAACATCACCATCGAATTCGACCGTAACGGCGAGCGCTATGCGTTCCTGCGCTGGGGTCAGGAAGCGTTCGAGAACTTCTCGGTCGTTCCGCCCGATACAGGCATCTGCCATCAGGTGAACCTCGAATATATCGCGCAGGTTGCCTGGACGGCCGAAGTCGGTGGCAAGAACTACGTCTATCCTGACACGCTGTATGGCACTGACTCCCACACGACCATGGTCAATGGTCTGGGCGTTCTGGGCTGGGGTGTTGGTGGTATCGAAGCTGAAGCCGCCATGCTCGGCCAGCCGATCGCCATGCTTATCCCCGATGTCATCGGCTTCAAGCTGACAGGCAAGCTGCCGGAAGGCGCTACGGCGACCGATCTGGTGCTGACCGTCACCCAGATGCTTCGCAAGAAGGGCGTTGTCGGCAAGTTCGTCGAATTCTACGGCCCGGCTCTCGACCATCTGCCGGTTGCTGACCGTGCAACGATCGCCAACATGGCTCCGGAATACGGCGCAACATGCGGCTTCTTCCCGGTCGACAAGCTCACGCTTGACTACCTGCACGAGACAGGCCGTGATTCCCACCGCATCAAGCTGGTTGAGGAATACTACAAGGCGCAGGGAATGTTCCGCACGGCGGAAACACCTGAGCCCGTTTTCACCGACACGCTGGAACTCGACCTGTCCACGGTCGTGCCGTCCATTTCCGGTCCGAAGCGTCCGCAGGACCGCGTTGTTCTGACCGACGCAACCTCTGCGTTCGAAAAAGAGCTGACGTCGAGCCTTGGTGTGGCCGAAGCCGACAAGGACAAGAAGTTCCCGGTCGCCAACACCAACTACGAACTGGGCAGCGGCGATATCGTCATCGCGGCGATCACGTCCTGCACCAACACGTCCAACCCCGCCGTGCTGATTGCCGCCGGTCTCGTCGCCCGCAAGGCGCGCGCCCTTGGTCTGAAGCCGAAGCCATGGGTCAAGACATCGCTGGCACCGGGCTCGCAGGTTGTCACCGACTACCTGAACCGCGCCAGGCTGAGCGAAGATCTCGACGCTCTGGGCTTCAACACGGTCGGTTACGGCTGCACGACCTGCATCGGTAACTCCGGTCCGCTGGCCGACAACATTGTCGACACCATCGAGAACAACAAGCTGGTCGCTGTTTCGGTGCTTTCCGGTAACCGTAACTTCGAAGGCCGTATCTCGCCGAACGTGCGTGCGAACTACCTCGCCAGCCCGCCGCTGGTCGTGGCCTATTCGCTGCTCGGCACGATGCGCAAGGATATCACGAAGGAGCCGCTCGGCACGTCCAAGGACGGCAAGCCGGTCTACCTGAAGGACATCTGGCCGACGAACAAGGAAATCGCCGCGCTGATCGGTTCGTCGATCAACCGTGAAGAGTTCATCAAACGCTACGCCACCGTGTCCAAGGGCACGAAGGAATGGCAGGATCTCAAGATCGCGACCGGTTCCGAGACCTACAAGTGGGATCCGAAGTCCACCTACGTGCAGGATCCGCCGTACTTCAAGGATATGCCCGCCGAGCCTTCAAGCACGACGAGCAACATCAAGGGTGCGCGTCTCCTGGCTCTGCTTGGTGACAACATCACGACCGACCACATCTCTCCGGCCGGCGCCATCAAGAAGGACTCGCCAGCAGGCAAATACCTGATGGAGCACGGTGTAGAACCGAAGGACTTCAACTCCTACGGTTCGCGTCGTGGCAACGACCGCATCATGGTGCGTGGCACGTTCGCCAACATCCGCATCAAGAACGAGATGTGCCCCGGAACGGAAGGTGGTCTCTCCAAGCACTATCCGGACGGCAAGCAGGGCTTCATCTACGATGTGGCCATGGAGTACAAGAAGGAAGGCACGCCCCTCGTCGTCATCGGCGGCAAGGAATACGGCATGGGTTCGTCCCGTGACTGGGCTGCCAAGGGCACACTGCTTCTGGGCGTGAAGGCGGTCATCGCCGAAAGCTTCGAGCGTATTCACCGCTCCAACCTTGTGGGCATGGGCGTTCTGCCGCTGCTCTTCAAGGAAGGCACGGATCGCAAGACGCTGAAGCTGAAGGGTGACGAAACCTTCGACATTATCGGCCTTGAGAAGATCACGCCGCGCATGGACGTGACGCTGGTCATCACCCGCGCCGATGGGACGAAGGAAGAAGTGTCACTACTTTGTCGCATAGATACGCTGGACGAGGTGGAATATTACCGTCATGGTGGCATTCTCCAGTACGTCTTGCGTGGGATGCTGAAAGCTGCCTGATACAACTCCGTCTCTTCATGACGATGGCAAAATGGCTGGCCCGGATAATTCCGGGCCAGCCATTTGCGTTGAAACGGTACTTTGCGCTGAATCGATCAGTAAATCGTTCGATTCAAACAAGGTGCTCAATGGGGTGTCTCTGACCGTCGAACGGGGAGACCTCATCTCGATCATCGGTCCTTCGGGATGTGGAAAATCGACCTTTCTGAGGTGTCTGAATTTCCTGGAAATCCCCGATGAAGGCACGGTGACGATTGCCGACGACAGTATCCGTCGCTCGGGCGGTCCCTGGAAGGCTTCCGACGAAGCGCTGGCGCACAGGTTGCGCGCGCATGTCGGCATGGTGTTCCAGTC
>NZ_DHNR01000007.1:59668-75617 GCF_002409645.1 Acetobacter sp. UBA5411 | reverse complement strand
AACGTGATGCTTGCGCCACGTGTGGTGAAGAAGGTCTCACCCGCAGTCGCCGAGGCCGAGGCGCGTGAACTGCTCGCCAAGGTGGGACTGGAAGCGGCCTGCCTGCGTTATCCGGCCACGCTTTCCGGTGGACAGCAGCAGCGTGCGGCCATTGCGCGTGCACTCGCCATGCGTCCGGACGTGATGCTGTACGATGAGCCGACCTCTGCGCTTGATCCGCGTGTGGCGGAAGAAGTGCTCGAAGTCATGCGTGCGCTCGACCGTGAGGGCATGACGCAGATTGTCGTGACCCACGACATGAGTTTCGCCCGCGCCGCCTCAGACCGGATTGTCTTCATGGATGGCGGCGAGATCATCGAGATCGGTGATCCGGACGAAATGTATGACAACCCGCGCGATCCCCGGACGCGGCGCTTTCTTCTGGGAGCCTCGGCATGACTTCCGTTCTTTCGCGGCTTCGTGCGCGCTTTCTCGTCGGCTTCGCCGTTGTGGGGTTTGCCTTTCATGGTGTGTCGGCTTGGGCGGAGAACACGCCTGCTGAACCCATCCAGCCGGAACCTGTAACAGCGCCCGCTACGGCAGACGCATCTGTTACAGCGTTGAAATGGGGTGCCGACGGCACTTCCAATGTCCCGTACACTTTTCATGATCCGTCAGACGAAAACCGCATGAGCGGCTTTGAATATGACATCATGGAGGAAATCGGCCGTCGTCTGGGACGTGACGCCCAGTTTGTGCAGAACGACTGGGATGGGCTGATCCCCGGTCTTGAACGCAATTTCTATCTGATGGTCATCTGCGGCATCGAAATGACGCCGGAGCATATCGAGGCCGTCGATTTCAGCCAGCCTTACTACATGACCTCCGAACGTATTGTCGTACGTCGCGATCAGGCGGGACTTGATTCCTACGAGCGTCTCGGCGGTCATACCATCGGTACGGTCAAGGACACGCTGGCCGAGCGGATGATGGGTGACCGGCACGACATCACAGTGCGCGGTTACGACGAAGAATCAAACATGTTCGAGGATCTGCGGAACAAGCGCCTCGACGCAATCCTCATCGATGGGCCGATTGCGCTCTATTACGGCGAAGCCGATCCGGCCTTCCGTATCGTCGGTCCGCCGGTTGGTCATCTGTCCTACGGCATCGCTTTCCCGAAAGGGGGCAATATTGAACTGCGGAAGCAGGTCGATGCTGCTTTGAAATCGATGATCGCGGACGGCACGCTGCACCGGATTCTGGCGCGCTGGAATCTGTGGACGCCGGAAATGGCGGCATGGACGGGCGATTATTCGCAGCCCGGTATCGCTCCGACCGAGTGGGAGCGATACATCGCCGCGACCGCTCCGGCCAAAGGCTGGAAAGCCCGCTTTGACCGCTATGTCAGCTTCCTGCCGCTGATCGGCAAGGGTGCCGTCATGACGCTGGCGGTTTCTGCCTGCGCGATGGTGCTGGCTGTAGCTCTGGGGCTGATTCTGGCGCTGACGCGGCGATATGGTCCGACTTGGGCAGCGGCTTTGGCGACGCTTTATATCGAGGTCATTCGTGGCACGCCGCTGCTGATTCAGGTGCTGTTCATTTTCTATGGGCTGCCCGGTATCGGCATTCGCCTCTCTCCCTTTGTCGCCGGTGTGATCAGTCTCGGACTGAATTACGCAGCGTATGAGGCAGAGAACTATCGCGCCGGTCTGCAGTCCGTTGCTCGCGGGCAGATGGAAGCGGCCACTGCACTGAACATGACCCACTCGCAGGCTCTGCGTTATGTCGTCGTGCCGCAGGCCTTCCGGGTTGTGGTGCCGGTGATGACCAACGACTTCATCTCTCTGCTGAAGGATTCGTCTCTGGTCAGCATCATCACTCTGACGGAACTCAGTCAGACCTATGTGCGGCTGTCTTCGACCTATTTCGATTATTTCGGAACGGGGATGATGGTGGGCGGTGCTTATCTGCTGCTGGGACTGCCGTTCGTACGTCTTGCCAAAATGGCTGAACGTCGTCTCGCCGTCAGTGAACGACGCGGCGGCTGACAGGGTGATTACCGGGTGTGAGTGATTTTTTTCACACCCGGTTGGACATGGATGAGTAAATCTTTCCTAAAAAATGCCTGTTTATCGGGCATCGTTTAAGCCAATGCATTTTTGGCATGTGCGCCTCACACTTCAACGCATTGTGCATAAATAAACATAAGGTCATGATCATCACGCAACTTTTGACCTGATTGCGCGATGGATCTTCTCTCTGCTCTTCACAGCTTTGTTCGCGTTGCCGCGACAGGCTCATTTTCAGCTGTCTCCCGCGAAACAGGAGCCAGTCAGCCGACCATTTCACGGCATATCGCCCTGCTGGAAGCGCATTACGGCACAACGCTGTTCGCACGCACGACCCGCAGTCTGATGATGACGGAAGATGGTCGTAGTCTGCTGCCTCATGCGTATGAACTGCTGGAAATTCTCGAGACCGCCGAAACGGTGCTCGGACGGCGTCGGGCCTCGGTGTCCGGTCTTGTCCGGCTGGGCGTTACCACAGCCTTCGGTCTCTGCCTGACCAACCGGATCAAGGATCTGCTGGGCAAGCATCCAGATCTGTCCGTCGAACTTATCATGAGAGACGGCTTTGGTGATCTGGTGGAAGAGGGGCTCGACCTCGCTATCCGGGTTGGTGAGATTGCCGAAGGCTCGCTAATTGCCCGCAAACTTGGTGCCGTTCATCGCTCTTTGGTAATTTCCCCGCGTCATTTCACGGCCAAATCGTCACTGAAACATCCCAATGATCTGACCGGCGAGCCATGTGTGGTCTTTACATATGGTGGTGGTCGTCAGGACTGGCATTTCTTCAATCCGGAAGGTGAGGAGAGTGTAGTCGCACCGGCGGCGGTGTTCCGGGCCAATTCCAGTGAAGCCGCTCTTCATGCCGTGCAGGCCGGAGTGGGCGTAGGGCTTCTGCCCGAGTTTCAGGTCAGACATCTGATCGAATCAGGAGAACTGGCGGAAGTCATTCCTGACTGGAAAGTGCCGCCCATGCCGCTGTATGCGGTGCATACCGGCCCCAGAACACTCCCGTTGCGCACGCGCACGGTGCTGGATTTCCTGATCGAGATTTCGTCGGACGTTCTCACACTGACCTGACAGGATCAGGTCGGTGGCGCGCCTGCCGCGCCGTGCCAGGCTGGGTCAGCGGCTTCCGGTCTGATGCTGTTGGGGGAGGGCCGCAACGTGCCTTGATAGCCCTGCTGCAGAATGGGGGCCCAGCGTACAAGCCAGTCATTCACGTTCTGCATGAAGCGTCCTGAGAAGGGCGAGGTCCCCAGACCTTGTGGGCTCCAGTCTGAAAGCGGTGTCTTGACGTGGGCTGTTCCCGGATCGGCGGGACTGAGCGCCATTGAAACCACTTCAAAGTTTTTGCCGCCGTCCTCTGCGTTCACAGCGTAAGTCCAGGAAGCCAGCGCCCAGACGGGTGGCATGGGGAATCCCAGAAGCGTGAGCCGTCCGAAAGCCCAGCCAATATCATCTTTTGAGTGAATATCGCCTTTGGGTGTGAAACCCACGTTTGTAGCGATGCACTGGACTGCGCCACTTGGAGCAGCGAGCTTCCGTTGAAAGAAGGCTCCATCCAGATGACAGGGCTGATCGGTCATGGCGGAGGTCGGCACACTTGCGGTTGTCGCCTGCACGAGGATCACGCCGGTCACTACGCCGCGATCCGTGCGTACCAGAATATTGCTGGAAATTTCCCCGTGCGGTCCGCTCGTTTCCGTCAGAACCGGATGCCATATGCCGGCCGGGAGCGGGAACTGACGGCCAGCCATGGGCATGAGATCGACCAACTGGGCGTCAATCGGCGGAACAGCGCCCTGCGCCGTCGTGTAATCGCCGCCCTGTCCCTTACCACCCCCTGCACCGGATTGTGCAGGGGGAGGGCTGCTCTGCTCGTTATCGGACGCAGAGTCATCGTCCTGCGCGGCAGGGGCTGTGTGATGGGCGAATTTTCCCAGCGGAGGATAAAGGCTGACAAGCCAGTTCGGCGGATACAGGACGGTGATGCCGCTGAACGCGACCATGCTGACGAGAGACAGTCGCCACAGGGGAGCGCGACGCCACAGACGCGAAAAAGCAGACATAAAATACCGTCAGGCTGTCAGGTGAGGGCGGGTTGGCGAGAGCGAGTCATTGACCACCTGAGCTGTAACCCCGTCTTCCGTCTGCGTAATACGCACCATTTTCGCCCCTTGCTGACGCGCAACGATCAGGGACTCGCTGACCATATCCTCGATAGAGCGGGCGAGGTCACGAGCCGACGCGCCGTCACCCAGCCGGTTCTGGCGTCGCATGACGTCGAACAGGATCGAAGGTTCGATACCGCCCGGCTCGATGGCCAGCCCGTAACTTTCGATCATGGTTTCGATTTCCAGCGCCGCAACGCGGGCGATATCCAGCCCGCGCAGAGGACGGAACACAAAGATGCGATCAATCCGGTTCAGGACTTCAGGAGCGAACCCGGCCTGACGAAGCGCTTCTACAGACTCGGCGCGCATCCGGTCAGGATCATCGCCAAGACGGTTGGCGATATCGGTCAGGGCTTCGGTCGCGATGTTCGAGGTCAGGATGAAGATGGCCTGAGTAGCGGAAACATGCGCCCCGGTGGAGGCTTCCGTGACATAGCCATCGTTCCAGGCGACAAGGAACTGCTTGAATACATCAGGATGAGCCTTTTCGATCTCATCGAGAAGAACCACCGAGTCCGGCTTTTCCTTGAGGCCGCCGGTCAGCTTTCCATAAGTGTCCGAACCGACATAGCCTTTCGGTGATCCAAAAAGCTGCGTGGCGGCATGGGCGCTGGCCATCTGTGTCATGTCGAAATGCATGAGCGGCCTGTCGAGCTGACGCGCCAGCTGTTTGGCGAGGTAAGTCTTGCCTGTGCCGGGTGGTCCTGCCAGCAGAAAGATGCCGACCGGCTTGCCGCGGACCTGAAGGGCGAGGCGTCTGCGGAGCTGGCTGGCCATGTCCTCGCACACCTGATCCTGTCCGATGACCCGGGCTCGCAAGTTGGCGGCAAGCTCCTCCGCGTCGATGGCTGAGTCGCGCTGTTCCCGCGCCATCAGCTCTTCAAGTGCCTGTCTGTTGGTCAGTCGCGCCAGAACGTCCATCATCCACCCCCGTCTGCGGAGCAGACCCTTTCGGGCCAGCTTTTCCGAGCGTACTTCAAAAAGAAGACCCATCAGTGTGAAAAAGGCTCCCGCACCAGCCAGAACAGGCCAGAGCGGGGAACACCATTTCATGAAATGATCCAGAGTTGCGAGCGAAAGATGCAGGCTGACCGCAGCCTGAATGCTCGCAAGGATCAGGAAGATCACCATCATGACCGGCATGAACCGGTTGAGCATGGGAATCAGGCCCTTCATGGGGCAATTCTCCGAAAATACGGGGCAGGGCGATCGTTAACAGGCAGTTCTGTCATTGGACGATGACCGTAAGAAGGAGATTGTCGCCCTGCTGAAGGGTAGGAAGGGCTTCCGGCCCCAGAACCGTGACTGCCCCGGTAGTGAGGCCGGTCGGGCCTGTTGGCGAAATGGCGGCGACGGTGACTTCCCCTGCAATCGTGATGGGAAGCACGATCGGCTTGGGCTTTGGAGTAAGATGCACGATCCGTCGCACAGGGCCGGAGGCAATGGCGATAGTGCCTCCCGTTCCGCCAGCATCGAAAACCGGCATCACGGCCAGTCGGTAGTCGCGGCGTTTGATCCCGGCGAGGATCGAGGCCTGCTCTGATTCCGAATATCCCGCCCGCCGCAGGGCTGCCGGCGCATTTTCGGGCGAAATGTAGGCAAATTGACCGGCAACCGAAAATCGTCCGTTGGGCGTCTCGTTTTGTGTGTTCTGTGGTGCTGCAACAGGTGGCGGCGTATTCTGGTCGTTTCTGGCTCCATTTCCGTTCGCCATCCAGGACGCTCCGCCAGCCACAACCATCAGCGCCGCGATTGCTGCGATCATTGGGCCAGATCCCCGATTCTCGGGATCTTTCTCTGGCTGTCGCTGAGGGGTGTAGGGAGAGTCTGCTGTCATTGCCGGTTCTAACTAAGGCATGGGGTGTTGCAGCGATGCAAGGGGCAAACGAAAAAGATACAAAGCTTTATGCACCGTAATAAATCCGCTTGCGCAAGGACAATCAATTTCACCTTGCGATTTTATGGTCAGTGACTTAAACGGGTGTCATTCCTTTCATTTTCGCTCTTTTTTGGGGGGTGGCCGGTTCGGTCGCCTTTTTTGCTGTGGACGAAGACCATTCGACTCATGTCGGCCTTGAAGGGCGGATTGCTGCGCTGATCACACCTTCTGTAGAAGATCTCGGGTTCGAGGTCGTCAGGGTGTCCGTGCTCGGGCGTGAAGTACCTACGGTGCAGATCATGGCTGATCGTGCTGATGGCACACTGATCACGGTTGAAGACTGTGAGCAGATTAGCCACGCGGTGGGCGCTGTCATGGACGTGGAAGACCCCATTCCGGGCAACTGGACGCTGGAAGTGTCCTCGGCCGGAATCGATCGTCCGCTGACGCGTCCAAAGGACTGGGAGCGCTTCGCAGGACATCTGGCGAAAGCCGAGGTGCTGATCCCGCTCAATGGGCGGCGTCGTTTCTCGGGAATTGTGCTCGGCGCTTCGGAAGAGGGTGGTCGGATGCGTCTCGATGACGGAGAGGAAGTTGTGCTTCCGTTCCGGGAGATGAAGAAAGCCAGACTGGTGCTGACGGATGCTCTGATCGCTGCGACGCAGGCGATGATGAAGCCTTCGGCGCAGCCTGATGAAGGGGCAGAAGAGGCTCCGGCCGAAAAAAAGAAGTCTAAAACCCGTCATTGAGGCGGTCAGGGGTGGTAAAACCCGGCCTTTGATATCATATGCATGCCTGAGATTGTCTGAAGCGCTGTCTTCAGATGGGTTTCGGCTTGCGGGATTGGGCTGATGTCCTGGGATGTCGGCGTCTGGTCTGTCGTGGAGTTGTGATGAGTATGGATACCTCTGTTGCACGTCCCGAGCTGCTTTTGGTGGCTGACGCGGTTGCGCGTGAGAAGCTGATCGATCGCGAGGAAGTTCTCGAGGCGATGGAGCAGGCCATTCAGAAGGCCGGTCGTGCCAAATATGGCCACGAGAAAGATATCCGTGCGACGATCGATCGTCGGACTGGTGAGGTGCGTCTTTCCCGCTGGACGGAAGCCGTCGAGGCTGTGGAAAACGAAGAGACCCAGATTCCTCTTCACATCGCCCGCAAGTTCAAGCCTGAAATTCAGCTTGGCGAGCATCTGATCGATCCGCTGCCACCGATTGATTTCGGTCGCATCTCCGCTCAGACCGCCAAGCAGGTGATCGTCCAGCGCGTGCGTGAATATGAGCGCAAGCGTCAGTATGACGAATTCAAGGATCGCGTGGGCGAGATCGTCAACGGCACGGTCAAGCGCACAGAATACGGCAACCTCATGGTTGAGATCGGTTCTGCTGAGGCGCTGCTGCGTCGTGATGAACTGATCCCCCGTGAGACGTTCCGTAACTCGGATCGTGTTCGCGCCTACATCTATGATGTGCGTGACGAGCCGCGTGGTCCGCAGATTTTCCTTTCCCGCACACACCCCGCTTTCCTTGCGAAGCTGTTCGCTCAGGAAGTGCCGGAAATTTACGACGGTATCATCGAGATCAAAGCAGTGGCCCGTGATCCGGGTTCGCGCGCCAAAATGGCGGTGATTTCTCGTGATGCGTCCATCGATCCGGTCGGTGCCTGCGTTGGTATGCGTGGTTCCCGCGTGCAGGCTATTGTGGCCGAGTTGCAGGGCGAGAAGATCGACATCATTCCGTGGAGCCCGCAGGCGGCGACCTTTGTGGTCAATGCACTGGCTCCGGCTGAAGTCAGCAAGGTTGTGATGGATGAGGAAGCTGGTCGCGTTGAGGTCGTTGTGCCTGATGATCAGCTCAGCCTCGCCATCGGTCGTCGCGGTCAGAACGTGCGTCTGGCCAGCCAGCTGACCCGCTGGGATATCGATATCCTCACGGAAGCAGAAGAATCCGAGCGTCGTCAGGAGGAATTCCGTCGTCGCACCGCGCTCTTTGTTGAAGCGCTGGATGTGGATGATGTGATTGCTGGCCTGCTGGTGACAGAAGGCTTCGACACGATCGAAGAGCTTGCTTACGCCGATCAGGACGAGCTTGTCGGGATTGAAGGCTTTGACGAGTCGGTTGTTGAAGAACTGGTCCGTCGTGCAGAGACCTATCTGACCCGCAAGGAAGAAGAGCTCGACGAGAAGCGTATCGCTCTCGGTGTGACTGATGACATCGTCGCGCTGAACGCTTTCACGAATCAGATGCTTGTGACGCTTGGTGAAAAGGGCGTGAAAACGCTTGATGATCTGGCTGATCTGGCTGGTGACGAACTGGTGGAAATCCTCGGCGCGGAAGCGATTGATGAGGATGCCGCCAACGAAATCATCATGCTGGCACGTGCGCACTGGTTCGAGGATGAAGCTGCGCCAGCAGAGGCCGTTGCGGAAGCGCCGGCCGAGGAGGTGTCTTCTGAACACGACACCCACCAATGAGCGCCCTTCTGAACTAATTACTGCAGATAGCGGGTTCACAGCGGAACTGAACGGGGATAATCATATCCCCGACAGTGACGATGTTTATGAAGAAGACGAGCGTGGTCCTCTGCGTCGTTGTCTCGTAACGCGTGAGCGTCTGGCGCCTTCCAGCATGATACGATTTGTTGTGGCACCAGATAAAACTGTGGTGCCCGACCTGGACGCGCGCCTGCCTGGACGGGGAATCTGGTTGAGTGCGCGCCGGGATGTGCTAGAAACCGCACGGACTCGCGGGGGCTTTGCCCGTGCTGCACGATGTCAGGTTGTCATTCCTTCTGATCTGGTTGGTTTGATTGAGGCAGGGCTTCTCCGTCGTGTGACGGATACGCTCGGCCTTGCGCGTCGGGCCGGTCAGGCGGTGAGTGGATACGCCAAGGTTCGTGAGTGGATCGTGGTGGGTGCGGCAGGGCTTGTCGTGCAGGCATCGGATGGAAGTCCGGATGAATGTGTCAGACTTCTGTCTGGCGCGCGCAGTCTCCCGGTGGTGAAGCCACTGGATGCTGCGCAACTGGGAAAAGTATTTGGTCGTGAGCACACGGTGCACGCGGCTCTGCGGACTGGCGCATTAGCTGACCGGTTGAGGCAGGATAGTAAACGTTTTGCAGGGCTTGCCGATGTGGCAGTGCTGCGGACGCCGGAAGTTTCCGGCGAGCGGGTTGAACAGGCGGATAGATGAGCGAAGGCAACGATCAGGATCAGGGTAAGGGGCGTCTGTCCCTGCGGCCAGCAGGCCGTTCTGAAGTAGGACACACGGTCGATGCCGGATCTGTGCGTCAGAGCTTCAGCCATGGTCGCTCAAAGGTAGTGCAGGTCGAGGTCCGAAAAAAAGCGCGGCCAGGCCCAAGTGCTCCCAAAGCCGGTGTGTCCGGTGGGCGTGGTGCTGGCGGTGGACGTCAGTCGGGCAAGAGAGGTTTGACGGAAGCGGAACTCGCTGTTCGTCAGCGTGTGCTTGAGGAGCAGCGCAGGGAAGCTGCCCTGAAAGAAGCGCAGCGCATTGAGCAGGAAAAGATCCAGATCCTTTCCGCCGCAGAAGAGGCGCGTCGTCGTGAAGAGGACGAGCGTCGGGCAGCAGAGGAACGTGCTCGCGAAGAGCAGGAAGCCAAGCAGCGCGCCGAGCTTGATGCTCAGGATGCGAAAGGCAAGGCTGCCGAGCCTGCAAAGAAGCCTGCTGCGCCGGTCGCAGAAGAGCGTGGCCCGATAGTTTCTGATAAGCCGATTCCCGGCACAGTCACTCTTGCGCCGCCTCCAGGACGTCTGCGTCCGCTGGCTGAGCGTGCGATCATGCCGACCAAGCCGCTGGTGCAAACGCGTCCGGCTCCGTCGACGCCTTCTTCGCAGCCATCCGGCAGTGCTGGTGAGACCCTGCGTCTGCGCGGCGGTCGTGACGGCGATGATGATCGTCGTGGTCCCGCTCGCAAAGGAGCCGTGCCTCCTCCGAAGAGGGGCGCTGCTGCGAAAAAGGATGGTGGCGGTCGTCGTTCCGGGCGGATTGACGTTCAGGCCGCTATCGAAGGTGATGACGACAAGACCCGGTCACTGGCGTCTGTGCGTCGTCAGCGTGAGCGTGAGCGTCGTCAGGCTGAACTGGAACGACTGCGTACCGATCAGGTGCGTGTCGTCCGTGATGTGATCCTGCCTGAGACCATTACGGTTCAGGAACTCGCCAACCGTATGGCGGCCCGTCAGGGTGAAGTCATCAAGGCGCTCATGAAAATGGGTGTGATGGCGACCGTTACGCAGTCAATTGATGCTGATACGGCCGAACTGATTGTCGAGGAATTTGGTCATCGCGTTCGTCGTGTGGCTGAAAGCGATGTCGAGATCGGTATTGAAGGCGTTGAGGACGCAGAAGGTGATCTTCAGCCTCGTCCGCCTGTCGTTACCGTCATGGGTCACGTTGACCACGGCAAGACGTCTCTGCTAGATGCTCTGCGGACCACAGATGTGGCCGCTGGTGAGGCTGGTGGCATTACGCAGCATATCGGCGCGTATCAGGTGAAGCTGGCTTCCGGTGCGAAGATCACGTTTATTGATACGCCGGGTCACGAAGCCTTTACGGCCATGCGTGCTCGCGGTGCCTCGGTGACAGATGTAGTGGTGCTGGTTGTGGCTGCTGATGATGGCGTTATGCCGCAGACAGCAGAAGCGATTAAGCATGCGAAAGCGGCCAACGCGCCGATCATCGTGGCGATCAACAAGATCGACAAGCCGGGAGCCAACCCTGATCGCGTGCGCCAGGATCTGCTGAGCCACGAGCTTGTTGTCGAATCCATGGGCGGTGACGTTCAGGATATCGAGGTTTCCGCCCTTAAGCGGACAAACCTTGATAAGCTTGAAGAGGCCATTCTGCTGCAGGCGGAAATCCTTGACCTGAAAGCCAACCCGGACCGTGCGGCTGAAGGTGCGGTTATTGAAGGCCGTCTTGATCGTGGCCGGGGTCCAGTGGCGACGGTGCTGGTCCAGAAAGGTACATTGCGCAAGGGTGACATCGTTGTCGCCGGAGCGGAATGGGGACGTGTGCGTGCGCTGGTCGATGACCGTAATCGTCAGGTCGCTGAGGCGGGTCCGTCGATGCCGGTTGAAGTTCTTGGTATTGCCGGTGTGCCGGAAGCTGGCTCCTCCTTTGTTGTCGTGGATAACGAAAATCGCGCTCGCGAGATTTCTGAATTCCGTCAGCGCAAGATCAAGGAGCATACTGCAGCAGGCAAGACAGCAGCCCGTGGAACGCTGGACCAGATGCTTGCCCGTATTCAGGCGGGTGTGCAGAAGGAAGTTGCGGTTCTCATCAAGGCTGACGTGCAGGGATCAGCGGAAGCGATCAAGGCAACCGTCGAAAAGCTTGCTCATGAGGAAGTCGATGTTCGCGTCCTGAATGCGACTGTCGGTCAGATCACCGAGAGTGATGTGCAGCTTGCCAAGGCATCTGATGGCGTGATCATCGCTTTCAATGTTCGCGCAACCTCGCAGGCCCGTGAAATGGCGCAGCGTGATGGTGTGGATATTCGCTACTACTCGATCATCTATCAGGTTGCTGATGACATCGAGCAGTTGGTGAAGGGCAAGGTGGCTCCGAAACATCGCGAGAAGTTCCTTGGCTACGCCGAGATCCGTCAGGTGTTCAACATCACCAAGGTTGGCAAGGTCGCGGGTTGCTACGTTACCGAAGGCGTTGTCAAACGTGGTTGTGGCGTGCGTCTGCTGCGTGACGGTGTGGTCATTCATGAAGGTGATCTCAGCCAGCTCAAGCGCTTCAAGGACGACGTCAAGGAAGTCGCTCGTGGCTATGAGTGCGGTCTTTCCTTCGCAGGTTACAACGATCTGCGTGAGGGAGATGTGGTTGAGTGCTTCGAGATGGAACTGGTGCCAGCGTGAGCCGGGGTTCCAACCGACGTTCGGATGGAAAGGGGCCGGCGGGGAGACTCGCCGGCCTCTCCGCATCCGGTCCCTCTCAGCGGCAGCTTCGCGTCGCGGAAGAGGTTCGACGTATGCTGGCGGAAGTGTTCGCCCGGACTGAATTCCGTGATCCGGAACTCGCCGGTGTGACTATTACCGTCACGGAGGTGCGTATTTCTCCTGATCTGAAGCATGCTACGGCATTTGTCTCTGATCTGGGGAAGGGAGATGTTGAAAAGCTTCTTCCAGCCTTGAAGCGCGTGGCTCCGTATTTACGGACCCAATTGTCGCACACACTCCGTTTGCGTATTGCTCCGGAAATTCACTTCCAGCCCGATACGGCTCTCGACTATGCAATGGAAGTCGATGCCCTGCTGCGTCGGCCGGAAGTTCAGAGAGATCTGGATGAAGACGAAGAAGACTGAATAGTTTTTCTTTTTAAGATCTGCAATAAAAGAGTCCGAAGATCTGTATCTTCGGACTCTTTTATTGATTTTTTTTTTGTGAAGAACACAACCTTAAAATAGAAGACTTAATGCTACAATCAATTATTCATTTTTCTGTTGTTGGACGGATGTCTTTCATTGAGGGGTATAAATATAATTTTTATAAAAAGTTTTGTCTAAACAATCAGTATAACTGATAGATCGCAGTATAAGAAATTTTGCAATCAATGGAAGTATTACGGATAATGGAGGGCCTTCCTAAGTAGAAGGCTGAACCGCAGATTGCCATGTTGCTTTAGGGAACAGAATGATTGTTGAGGTTGCGGATAAAAAAGGATACCTACCGCTGATCTAATTAGATAAGTAAAAGATTTCTGTTATTTTTGAGAAAATTTTATTATAGAATGTATTTATAGCAAAATTAGCAATAACTTGAGATCGTATTTTAATGACTTCAAGCTACGGAAAGCTTGAAGTCATTCGCTTCGAGAGAAGTATTTTTATTATCGGGATTTTGTCGCAAACCATCCAGTATATCTTGGTTGATATCGATTAATGGCTTGAGCGGAGTATCATGTAGCATGGCGCGGATACTATATCGTGTTGACCAAATTGCTAAATTAGTAAGATCTTTTCTCATTACTTCCGGAATGCCATTATCTTCGATGCCAGTTTCAAGAAGGATCGAAGACCATAACTTTTGATTCATAGTAAGCGCATGTAAGCGCTCTTTTTGAGTCTTGGCATTTTTTAAAAGAAGAATGGTTTGACCGAATGCCATGACTTCAATCTGCCTTGAAGTCATTTGCGAGGCTGAGTTTTGATTGTAGCGTTTAATGCCGTAGCTCATGAAGACATACCTTTAAGTAAGGAGTGCTGCTGCCATGTGGTAACGAAGTCAGGAAGAGAAATTGCGACGAGATCTATTGCGTGGCGAAGGCTACCTGGCTGGGAACGAAAGATTTTCATTGTTGGATACCAAGGCGTATCTTCCCGATTTTCTAACCATCGCCAGCAGCAATCGCTTCGTGTGATCATCCAGACAGGTTTGCCAAGGGCTCCTGCTAAATGAGCAATAGAAGTATCGACACTGATTATTAAATCGAGATTAAAAACCAAAGCTGCTGTGTCTTCCATATCAGACACATCATTCATTGGATCAAAAATTTCTTTTCCATCCCATTGTAATAGTTCTTTCTGAGGGTTTCCGAGCTGCAAACTGACGAAATCTATGTTTTCAACATCAATTATTTTAGAAAACATCTTTAAAGAAGCTGATCTGTTTTTATAATTTAGCCCATGGCGTGGACGGTTTTCACCAGACCACACAAGTCCAACGCGTAATTTGTTTTTCTTTCCGAGTATTTTTGAGAATTTTTCAATATCGTTCTGGTTTGGGGAAAGGTAAGGAATAAGTGACGGTATTTCATACCCAATTTGAGAAGACAAAGCTAATGGAAGAGAAAGAAGCGAGCAGCTATAGTCATACTTTATTTCTTTTAAATCAGTTTCTGTGACGTTAATATGAGGGAATGATGTCTGGCACAGCCTTTTAAGATTTTCTGGAACCGATAAAACAATATTGGCGCCAAGTTTTTCGATATACGGTATGTAGCGTAAGAATTGTAGCATATCGCCAAATCCTTGCTCGCCATATACCAGTAACGTTTTTCCATTTATAGAGAAATCACCTTTCCAAGGACTGTTGACGCCTTGGACTTTAAATTCTGGTGGAGAGAATTCAATTAGCTTCCAGCCCTCTTCATACTTTCCACCTTTCAGTAGAGCCTGGCCTAAATTGAATTTTGCAGCCTGTGACTCAGGATGGATATGCAAATATTCACGAAGAGCCACCTGAGCTTCTTTTGAACGGTTAAGACCGGCGAGTGCGATTCCATACTCATTCAGCATCAAGCCTGCAGTATCAGGAGAAGTTTTTTTGAGTGATTCGACTATATCTGCACAAGTCTGGAAGGCTCCAATGCGTATAAGAGCCACGCCCAACTGCGGAGCATATAAAATACCATTAGGAGATGAACGAAAAAGATCGAGATAAATTTCGCACCCTTCTGATATTAATCCAGCTTCAAGAAGCTGGTTTGCCAAAATACTTGAGAGCACATCACCGTTCTTATAATTTTGGGCTCTCCATTTGATGGCAGCTATAGTGATTTTTGGATGTTTTCCTGAAACCATAATTGAAGCTATCTTTATGCAGATATCTTCATCTTCGACATTTTTTATAAATAGATTTAGTAATTCGTTTAGTGCAAGATCAACATTTCTTCCCATCTCTAGTTGAGAAAGGAGAAGAGATAATTTCCATTGCAAATTGTCAGGATCAAGCTCTAGAGCTTTTGAATAAGCTGAGTAGCTTTCTTCATAGTGAGATATGCTTGTATAGATGTCACCTAGAAGCGAATAACCATCTGCCCAGCGTGGATGCTTTCGGATGTTGTTTTTTATTTCTTTTATTGTTTCTTTGTAATTGTTTTTTTGAGATAGATTTTTTAATTTATTACCGATTTTTGTGATTTCTTTAGTGCTTAATGTTGTTTTCATAATTTGAATCCAAAAAAAATGGGGGGCTAAGCCCCCCATTCTTGACCTTAGCGGAAGAGGGTCAGGATGTTCTGAGACGAAGACTTTGCAACGCTCAGAGAAGAAATTGCCAACGACTGCTTCGTCTGCAGGGACGTCAGCTTCGCACTTTCTGCTGCCATATCGGCATCCGTCAGTGCGCCAACACCTGAAGTCAGGGAGTCGGAAAGGTTAGAGGAGTAAGAAGTCATACCAGAAACGATTTTCTGGTTTGTGGCCACAGTTGAAGCTGCGTTTGTCATCGTGGTGATTGCGTTCTGAACGAGCGTAATCAGCTTGGAGATGCTGCCGCCTGTCAGAGCCGTGCCACCTGTCACGAAAACATTCGAACCACTCTTGGTTGTTGCGACCAGATCGCCGCCGGCAGTCATACCCTTTGTAAGCCCAAGAGCATTTGTCAGCGTTGCTGCGCCGGCCGATGCTGTTGTTGTTACGTTTGCAAGGGTTTTGGTCGAACCCTGAAGGCTGGTCACGTAAATCAGGCTGCCAGCAGTATCAGGCCCTGTTGCGCTTCCAACGTTAGCCGTGTTGGAGTCGGCCGTTGTGGTCAGGAGGTTGACGCCGTTGACGGTTGCGTTTCGAGCAAAGGTATTGATCTGATCGAGATAACCGTCGATTTCGCTGGATGTCTGAGCAAGAGCTGTCGGATCGCCCTGATTGTCACCAAGAGAAGTGACAGCCGTCTGCAGAAGCTGCAGCGTGCTCAGAATGTTGCTGGTTGCTGTGGCTGTTGTGCTGAGAGTGCTCGCAGCAAATGACAGACCATCAGAAACAGCTGAAAGACCAGCGATGTTGCCGTTCATCTGCTGAGCAATAGCGTAAGAGGCTGGGCCATCTGCAGCTGTAGCGACTTTCTGACCGGTTGAAACCGTGTTCTCGGTGGCATCCAGCGA
>NZ_DHNR01000007.1:0-59473 GCF_002409645.1 Acetobacter sp. UBA5411 | reverse complement strand
TTGATCGAAAGTGACATGTGGATTTTCTCCATTTGGTTTACTGCATTTTTTGCAGTGGTTCTATAAAATTATAAAAATCCTAATTTTGAGTTAATTGCCTTCTGATTCGTTCAGGCCACCTGCTGATGCGCTTGCATGGCCGATCACCGCGTCTTCATGGCGGATGATTCTGCGGGCGATTTTCAGCGCCTGATAAAAATTACCTTCAGAAGCGGCCTTCATGGCTTCGCTGAGAATCAGTCGCGCCGATACGGACGTGGTTTCCTGCATGAAGGTGGTGATGTGATATGTCGCTTCGGCAAGAGCCGCCATTTTTTCTTCCGGCGTGCCGACATAGGCTGTCTGCAACGCGTAATAGATGAGGCGTGCCGGGCTCGTGGCTTCTTCCGGTGGCATGAACTGACGTCCAAACAGAAAATTCGCCCGGTTTGTCAGTCTGATCTGTGCGGCTGTGAGAAAGTGGATGCCTGCTCCGTTGAGGATCATCCGGTCGCCGGCTTCAAGTCTGATACCTAACCCTGCCATTTTAAGCCCTTTTCATTGCGTGTTTCGCGATGAAGGAAGGATGGCATTGAAGTATTTATAAATAGTTATCCGGGAATAAATGTCGTTACCCAATAAGGGTTTGGTAAAGTTTTACCCAGGATTGCTTCTGGCAATTACTCGATTTTCTGGCTGCGCTCCACCCACTCGCCACAGGCATCTTTCAGCGCAGCGATGAATCGTCCGACAAGAGGAGCCGGACGTCCTTTCAGCACGGCAATGGCCAGAGTGGCGCTTGGAGCGGGTTCCTCAATGCGATGGAACGTGACGCCACCTGCGTGAATCTGGGAAAGGGACTGGGGCACGACTGAAACACCCAACCCAGCAGCGACCAGAGGAACTGTAGCCGCAATCTGTGGAGCCTGCTGACCCATGCGGGGCGTAAAACCGGCGTGCTGGCAGGCAGACAGAATGGCGTCATGAAAACCCGGCCCCAACTCTCTGGGAAAAATGATCAGCGGTTCATGTGCGAGCATTTCCAGTCGAATGGCGCCGCTGCCTTCATAGGCATGGCCACTTGGGAGGGCGGCCACGGTCGGCTCGTCAAGCAGCGGATAGACAGCCAGTTCGCGGTCATCTGTTACAGGAGGGCGCACGATCGCCACATCAACGCGACGGTCATGCAGTGCCTCGGACAGGGCCGGGGTGTTGCTCTCCTCGAACGAAACGACAACTTCTGGCCACGCTTCACGAAAACGTCGGATGGTCTGGGGGATAATCGGGAGAAGCGAGACTGCTCCGGCCAGTCCCACCCGGAGATGGCCCCGCTCACCGCGGGCGAGACCTTGTGCAAAGCCGAGAAAATCCTCTTCCATCGCAAGGATGGCTTTTGCCTGTCCGATCAGGGCGGCTCCGATATCGGTCAGTTCCACGCCGCGTGTGAGGCGATGAAATAAGGTCACGCCAAGAGCGCGTTCAAACTGTTTGATCTGCTGACTTAAAGGGGGCTGTTCCATGCCGATGGCCAGTGCCGCCTTGGTGAAGCTGCCGTGTTCGGCAACGGCCACGAAGTATCGTAGCTGCCTCAACTCCATGATACGTCTCCCTGCCAGTCAGGCGGGATCAGTAGCACAGATCGTTATTGAGAGATGTGTTTCGGGTAAAATCCGAGATGATCCTGAGGAAAACGGCAATCTGATTGACAATGAAGCTGTTTTCACTTAGGCCGCACTCCATTGCCGGGAAAGTGGACGGACCGGCTGGCCGATGGGGTGTATGCTCCCCCGGGTCAGTAATACGGGACGCGCCCGCTTCAGTCTGTTCCGGACTGGGGACTATCGGCGTCACAAGCCATATCAGACCGCAATGTCGGGTGTGGCTGTTTTATGAAAGTAGAGCGCGCCCATGAGCAAGCGCCTTGAGAGCAAGTACAAGATTAACCGCCGCCTTGGCGTAAACCTGTGGGGCCGTGCCAAGTCGCCGGTCAACAAGCGGGAATACGGTCCGGGTCAGCACGGTCAGCGTCGTAAGGGCAAGCCTTCCGACTTCTCCGTCCAGCTGATGGCGAAGCAGAAGCTGAAGGGTTACTACGGTAACATCAGCGAGAAGCAGTTCCGTAAATACTACGAAGAGGCTGTTCGTCGTAAGGGCGATACCTCCGAGAACCTGATCGGTCTGCTGGAGCGTCGTCTGGATGCCGTTGTTTACCGTCTGAAGTTCGCAGTAACGCCGTTTGCTGCACGTCAGTTCGTGAACCACGGTCATGTGCTGGTTAACGGCAAGAAAGTGAACATCCCGTCCTACCTCGTTCGCGAAGGTGACGTGATCGAAGTTCGCGAAAAGTCCAAGCAGCTTGCCGCTGTTCTGGATGCCTCGCAGAGCGGCGAGCGCGATGTTCCGGAATACATGGAAGTGGACCACCGCCAGATGAAGGGCTCGTTCCTGCGCGCTCCGAAGCTGTCCGATGTGCCATATCCGGTGCAGATGGAACCGAACCTGGTGGTCGAGTTCTACTCTCGCTGATTTCAGG
Source organism: Acetobacter sp. UBA5411 (assembly GCF_002409645.1). Lineage (GTDB taxonomy): Bacteria > Pseudomonadota > Alphaproteobacteria > Acetobacterales > Acetobacteraceae > Acetobacter. Next base: position 56,961 of record NZ_DHNR01000007.1, on the reverse strand, counting down.
ACGCTCTGGCTCTTGCGGGCCAGGTGCTTTTTCAGACGCCGGGCGGAGACACTCTCTGTCCGGCGTTCCTGTTTTTTCTCCCCCAGTTCAGAGCCTCTCTCGCCATGACAGACATCAATGACGGCCCCGCGCCCCTGTCTTCTCTTGCCGGAGCCATCAGTCGGCGACGTACCTTTGCTATTATTTCCCATCCTGACGCCGGTAAAACGACGCTGACAGAGCGGATACTGCGAGCGGGCGGCGCCATCCAGATGGCGGGGAACGTCAGGGCAAAAGGTGAGAGGCGTCGGACCCGTTCTGACTGGATGGGCATCGAGCGTGATCGTGGCATTTCTGTCGTCACGTCCGTGATGACCTTTGAATATGGTGGCTGTGTTTTCAACCTGCTGGACACACCGGGCCATGAAGACTTCTCGGAAGACACTTACCGGACGCTGACCGCTGTTGATTCCGCCGTGATGGTGATTGACGCCGCCAAGGGTATTGAGGACCGGACACGCAAGCTGTTCGAGATCTGCCGTCTCCGCGACATTCCCATCGTCACGTTCATCAACAAGATGGATCGTGAGTCGCGTGATCCGTTCGAAATACTGGACGAAATTTCTTCCTCGCTGGCGCTTGATACGACCCCATTGACATGGCCGATCGGTCGGGCCGCGACCTTTATCGGCACGTATGACATCAGAAATGGCGAGATTCACACGACGGTGCCTGTCGAGGAAAGCGATCCGCGCATGGTGCAGGTGCGGGAGGAGCTTGAACTCGTGGAAGCCGCTCTTCCGGAATTCGACCGTGAGTCGTTCGATGAGGGGCATCTGACACCGGTGTTCTTCGGTAGCGCCATGAAAGAGATTGGCGTTACGGATCTGCTGGATGCGCTGGTCGCCTTCGGGCCTGCACCGCGTGCCCAGAACACTGAAAGTCGCACGGTCACGTCGGACGAGGCGCAGATGACGGCGCTCGTATTCAAGATTCAGGCGAACATGGACCCGAATCACCGGGATCGCATCGCCTTCGCCCGTGTCTGTTCAGGCAGACTGACCCGCGGGATGCGGCTGCTGAATACGCGGACGGGCAAGAGCTTTGTGCTGCATACGCCGCAGTTCTTCTTCGCCCGTGATCGTCAGCTTGCCGAGGAAGCCTTTGCCGGCGATGTGGTGGGTATTCCCAACCATGGCACCCTGCGCATCGGCGACACGCTGACGGAAGGTGAGTCCATCCGCTTTACCGGCGTTCCGTATTTCGCACCGGAAATCCTGCGGCGCGTGCGGCTCGATGATGCGATGAAGGCCAAGAAGCTGCGGCAGGCTCTGACCGAACTGGCGGAAGAGGGTGTCGTGCAGCTCTTCAGGCCACAGGATGGGGCACAGCCTATCGTCGGTGTCGTGGGAACCCTTCAGTTGGACGTGCTTCAGGAGCGCCTGAAAGGCGAATATGGCGTGGCCATCGGGTTCGATTCCACACCATTCTCACTGGCGCGCTGGGTGACGGGTGACCGGACGAAACTTGAGACGTTCATGCTGACGAACCGTTCGTCGATGGCGGATGATCTGGATGGCGATCCGGTGTTCCTGGCCAGTTCGGGCTTCATGATGCGCCGCACTGAGGAGATGAACCCGGATCTGTCGTTCCATGACGTCAAGCAGATCGGTATCGAAATCGGATAAGCCCGACGGGTAGCGCTCTTTCGTCAGTTTCAATCATGATTGCTGAAGGAAGGGTGCTGGCGCGTGCAGGATATATCTTCCTGTTGTGGGCATAGCGAAACTATTGGAGCCTTGCCCGCAGAGGGGGGGCTTCAGAGTCTGATGGGCTGGACGGACCGCCTGACGTCTCCGGTCAGCATGCAGGACTGCAAGCGGGACGGGGAGGAGATGATCGCTCTTTTGTCTGAAATCGGCTGATCTATATCAGGGGAGACAGCTGCTTTTGCAGTCTTCTATCAGCGTATTAGACGAGACCGTGTTCTGGTTTTTGTTGTTCATTATATTGAACACGATCCCGTATCTCGGATATATCCGATTCTTGAGAGCGACGTCAAGGACACTCATGGGTGATAATGATGAAAGAGAGTGAGTCGGTTCCGGCTCTTAGGCGTGCAGTGAAAATTCTGGATCTTGTCAGCACGCAGGATACGCCCCCCAATGCCGCAGCAATAGCCCGTCTCCTCGATCTTCCCCGCAGTTCGGCGCATGGGCTGGTGACGGTGATGGCCGAACTGGGGCTTCTGGAAGCTACAGGAGGATCGGGGGGAGGCGGTTTCCGACTTGGTTCCAGATTGCTCGACTGGGCGGTGCAGGTCAGTCCCAGACAGGATCTCCTGAATGCGTTTCATCAGCTGATTGGTGAAAGGCCGGAACTCGGCGCTTACACCGTCAGTCTGAGCACGCTGGAAGGCGAGGATGTCGTGTATGTCGCCAGCCGAGCAAACGAGAAGGGTTTTGGCATCCACTACAATGTAGGGCTTCGTCTGCCTGCCATGTACACCGCGACGGGCATGGCCCAGCTTGGGGCGATGGAGGGAGCCGCACTGAGAAAATGGCTCACGCTTTACCCGATGTCATCTTGGCCTGCCCCTCCAACCACGACGGGCGCCTCCGCTCCTGTCGCCGTGATGGATGAGATCGCCGGGGTGCGGCGTCGCGGATATGCGGTGGATGACGAGCAGGTACAGGTGGGCGTCTGGTGCTTTGCCGCACCGGTCCATGATCTTGCCGGGAATGTCGTTGCGGGCTTGGGGATCAGTCAGCCCAAACCGAAAGATACCCTGAAACAGGCAGAGGTGATGGGACGGCTTGTGGTCTCGATTGCCCAGACCCTGTCAGGGCGGCTGGGATACCGTGGACGCTGGGGCGGACTTGGCGAATGAAAGATTCTGGTTTTATGTAAAGGAAAGTTTTCCATCACAGCACTCGGTGAACAGTTTGAGCGACAATCATCCCCGAACCGGCAGCCTTTTCCTGCGCAACAGGATGACGGCGAGACGATTGCTGCTACCTGCGTGCTGTCTGTGTTTTCTGGTCGGTGGCTCTGCGCATGCGCAGGAGGCATCGCAAGCCAGTTCTCCCGCTGCTAACAGCGCGATCCACATCAAATACACGATTTATACGCACTGGCTCCCGGTGATGAAGCTGGAGACCAGCTTTCTGCTCGAACAGACGCATTATAACGTTACCATGCAGGCACGGGCCGAAGGGCTGCTCAGTATCTTCACCAGACTGCGTATCCAGTCTGTCGCGACCGGTGCCATTCAGAACGATGTCGTGGTGCCGTCTCGCTATGACAGTCAGGGTCTGAGCCGATCGGCCCAGCGTCACGTTGTTCTGGATTATCAGCATGGCCAGCCTGTCGTCACCTTGCAGGAGCCGAAAGAGACAGACCGTGAGCCGGTTCCGGATGAACTGCGGCAACGTGGAACCGATATCCTGAGCACCATGGCGAAGGTCATTCTGACGGTGCGGAAGACAGGTCATTGTGATGGCACATATGACGTGTTCGATGGAATCAGGGTGTCACATTTCACGCTGAAGACAACGGGACAGGACATGAAACCGGACGTCTTTCAGGACCGGAAGGTTCCGGCGATGCGCTGCGAATTTTCCGGATATCAGACCGCAGGCTTCATCAAGGGACATCAGGCGAAAGCCTTGCGTGAGCCTCACGGCGGGACGGTGTGGTTCATCAATGTGGATGGGTATGGACCGGTGCCGGTACGGACGGAAATCGATCACCCCAAGGTGGGGCATCTGACCGTCAAGCTGGATAAGCTTGAGAAAGGCGCAGGCTGAAAACTGTGAGGCCCTGCGTCAGGCGTTTGATCTAACGCAGGTGCCGAAGGTTTGGAGCCTTAACGCGGACCGTTTTCCAGAAAATCAGCCGCTTCCTGAACAACGTCGGCCAGCACGCCGGAAGCGAACGGTGAAACAAGTCCGGCCTTGGCGATCAGTCCGGTGAATGGCGCTGATCCTCCCTGCGCGCACAGCCCTTCATAGGCTTTCATCGCCGCCGGTTCATCGCGCCGGGACTGAAGCCAGAGTTGCATCGCGCAGCAGAGAGCCAGCGTATAGTCGATGTAATAGAACGGGTTGCGGTAGATATGCCCCTGCGCCTGCCAGCGTCCGCCGTGCGCTGGATAGGAGAGGTCGCCATAATCACGCCACGGCATGTAATGGCGTTCCAGACGCCGCCATGTTTCGTGACGCTCCTGTGCTGTCATGGTGGGATTGGCGTACACTTCATGCTGGAAGTGATCGACGCACACGCCATAGGGCAGAAAGCTCAGCGACCCGATCAGATGCATCCGGCGGAAACGGTCGGCAGCGCCCTCCTCAACCATCAGTTCCATGTGCGGCCATGTCAGGAATTCCAGCCCCATGGAGTCGATTTCCGCCGCTTCCATGGTTGGCCACAATTCGTCGATGGTCGGCAGGTCGCGGCTGCGCCAGTTCTGATAGGCGTGTCCCATTTCATGCGTGAAGACATTGATATCGCCATGCGTGCCGTTGAAGTTGGCGAAAATGAACGGCATCCCGACATCGGGGAAGGCGGTGCAGAAACCACCGCCTGCCTTGCCGTCCCGGTTCTTGAGATCGACGTAACCACCCGACACCATGCTCTTGAAGAACGGTCCGAGATCGCCTGACATGCGGTCGAACATGGTCTGGGCGCGCTCGATGAGCAGGTCATAGTCGCCGGCGGGCTTCGGATTGCCTCTGGGGTCTACAAAGCTCTCGTCCCAGTAATGCAGGGTGGGCCAGCCCATCTCTTCTCGACGCTGTTCCAGCAGCGACGCGACCAGTGGTGTGACGTGCGTGACGACTTCCTCGCGGAAACGGGCGACTTCTTCCGGGCTGTAATCGACGCGGCGCAGGCGACGGTAGCCAAGCGGCGTATAGGTCTCGAAGCCAAGCGTGCGGGCCATATCCGTGCGCAGTTCGACCAGTCGTCCGAAGAGTGTGTCGAGTGTCTCTCCATGTTCGGCAAAGAACGCCCATCTAGCCTGCTCGGCGGCGTGGCGTATGGCGCGGTCAGGGTGCTCCATCCAGGGCGCAAGGCCGGACAGGTTGACCGTCTGTCCTTCGATTTCGATTCGGGCCGAGGCGAGCAGGGCAGTGTACTCGCTTGTCAGACGCGCTTCTTCTTCGAGTGCGCTCTCGATCCGTGGGTCGAATGTCGTAACGTCGCTTTTCCAGAGGGCGATGACGTGCGGACCGACAATGGCGACTGTCGCGTCATGGAACTGGTCAGAGAGGAAACGCTTTTTCAGAGTGACTTCATGCGCCGTCGCCTTGGGAGTCAGGCGATCCGCGTAATCGCGATCCTGCTTTGCTTCTTCGCTTGTCGTATCCTGAGCAAAACGTAGATAGACAAGCGCCGCCCAGCTTTCAAAGGTGCGGCGTTCACGGTCGAAGCTCGATAGAGCGCCCTTAAGGTCATTTTTATCGAGCAGGACAGCGACAGAACCGAAACCATCAGCGAGGCTGGCTTCCGTTGGGCGAGGAAAAGACAGGGATGCGAAGCTTTGGGTCATGGTGTAATCGTGCATGGATGAGGGCCTGCCGTCCATCCTGATTTTTAGTGACAATTGATACGATCGTTTACGTTCTCTTTTAATATCTGTTGTCTAAAAAATATTTGTGGTGCTGCCGGTCAGGACGGGATGTTCGTCTCTGAAGGAAAGCCCGTGCAGAAATGATAAGGCCGAGAGGCGGGCGTACATGAATACGATTTTATCCGCAGCAGAGTGCAGCAAGATCAGGAACAGTCTGTGGACTCCTCCTGACCCGGCTTTGACTGCTGCATATGCGCAAAAGTTTCGATCAGCCCGGCCTTATCCGCATCTTGTGATGGATCGCCTGTTTGATCCAGCCCATCTGTCAGCCGTTCTGAAGGAAAGTCCGCATATCCGGCATGAGGCGTGGGAACCGCATTATACGCGCCTGCAGAGCAAGAAAATTCTGAATAGCCTTGAAGATATGCCGCCTGCGATGCTGGCTTATTTCGAGACCCTCCATTCCGCCGCCTTTGTTTCTTTTCTTGAAACGCTGACCGGCCTTTCCGGCCTTCAGCCTGACCTGACGCTATATGGTGGCGGCCTTCATGAAGCCCGCCATGATGGACATTTTGAAATTCACGTCGATTTTCAGAAGCATCCGGATACCAAACTGCGCAATGCATTGGTGGTGATTACCTACCTCAACGAAGGATGGCAGGAAGGAGATGGGGGAGAACTGGAACTCTGGGACGCTTTTGCCTGTCGGCCGGAGGTTCAGGTTGCTCCCCTGTTCGGTCGCACGCTGATCATGGAACAGTCAGAAATCGCGCTTCACGGTTATCCGCACCCGCTGACCACCGGATCACGACGCGCTTTGATTACGTATTTTTACAAACATGACCTACATGTGTTTGAACGACAGTTCGAAAGCACACATTATCTGCGGCGACCGGGTCTGCCCGCGGATCGACGGTTACAGATGGCGATCCGGGATTATCTGCCGAAGCCTGCCGTGTCAGCGCTTCGTCGTCTTCGGTCACATTTTGTCCACCGCAAGTTGAAATAACGAGGATATTTTCTCAGGACATATGTTGCTGACAACTCGTCAGGAGAAGGGGGGGCAATAGACCTTGTTGGACCGTTACGAGCAACGTGAGCAGTGCTGATTACATTGGCGCGTCCACGGGACATAGAGAGTAGCGCCGTTGTCGTTGCTCTATCGCCATCTCGGAATATTGGGCTTATAAAAGATTATTCCCTTGAGCAGAGGGTCATGTGACTGACCTTTTGTCAGGATGTTGCCGTTCGGACTTCCTGAGCCGACGCCGATAAAAGGCGCTCGCGGCATACCAAATTTCTTAAAACTGAATGAGGCCGTTTCGCGGTCCGGCGCGCTTTCGCTCAAAAAGAGTAATCTCCTGCTTTGAGCGTGATCAGCTGTTTATCAAAGGATCTTTCCGTGATGACTGACAGCTGCAAGGTCCTGATGATCTTTCCGCTTTTTAACGCCGGTTCATTCTGGAACTACAAGGAAGCCTGTGATCTGGCTGGTGCCCGCTATCCGGCAGCACCGCTTGGGCTGATCACCGTCGCGGCATTGCTCCCGAAAAATTGGGAGATCAGACTGACCAATCGCAATACTGAGCTCCTGACGGATGCGGATTTCGCCTGGGCCGACATGGTGATGACCGGCGGGATGCTTCCCCAGCGAAACGACGCCGTGCAGATTATTGAGAGATGCCGCATTGCTGGAAAACCGGTGGTGGTCGGCGGCCCGGATGTTACATCCAGCCCGGATATCTATGCCGCAGCGAATTTTCAGGTTCTCGGAGAAGCCGAGGAGATTATGGCCGACTTCATTATGGCATGGCGGAATGGTCTCAGGCGCGGCGTTTTCAAGGCTCCCATGGGCAAGACGGATGTGACCCTGAGTCCGTTACCGCGTTTTGATTTGCTGAAGCTGGATCAGTATCTGCATGTCGGGGTTCAGTTCTCGCGCGGGTGCCCGTTCAACTGCGAATTCTGTGACATCATCGAACTGTATGGCAGAGTGCCGCGCACCAAGACGAATGAACAGGTTCTGGCCGAACTGAATGCCCTGTACGCGCTCGGTTATCGCGGACATGTCGATTTCGTCGATGATAACCTGATCGGCAACAAGAAGGCGCTGAGGAAATTTCTGCCCGACCTGAAACGCTGGCAGGACGACAAACGTTTTCCGTTCGAGTTCTCGACCGAAGCATCAATCAACCTCGCTGATGATCCCGAACTGCTGGATGATCTGGCCGAAAGCAATTTCTTCGCCGTGTTCGTCGGGATCGAGAGTCCCGACACAGACACTTTGGTCATGACGCAGAAAAAGCAGAATACCCGCCGCAGTCTGCAACAGAGCATCGCCACGATTCACAGAGCCGGAATTTTCGTAAATGCTGGCTTCATTGTCGGTTTTGACAGTGAGAAGGGCAGCGTTGCGGCTGGCATGATCGACTGTATCGAAGACACGGCGATCCCGGTCTGCATGGTCGGCCTGCTTTATGCGCTGCCAACGACCCAGCTCACGCGTCGTCTGCTGGATGAAGGGCGGCTCTTCTCAGACGACCGACAGCCTCAATCCGGGGATCAGTGTACCGCAGGGTTGAACTTCGAGACTAAACGGCCACGTCGTGATGTTCTGGATGATTACAGGACGGTGCTAAAGGCAATTTACGAACCGGCTGCTTATTTCGATCGTGTTCGCAGGCTGGGCCGGATGCTCGGTCGCAAGCGTGCTCACCGGATGATACGCGGTGATCTTCGCAGCTTCGTTCGTCTGCTATTCCGGATTCATCGTGCCGGACCGGGAACCGGACGACAGTTCTGGCGCATGTTGCTTGACTGCGCCCTGCATAATCCAAAAGCGTTGCCCTATGTGATCATGACAAGTGCGCTTTATCTGCATCTCGGCCCGTTTTCGCGACAGGTCATTGGCGATATCGATCGGGAAATCGCCAATATTGATCAAGGACATTGGCAGCCTCCACCTCTTCAGCAGAAGTCTGACGAGTTGGAGCTTCTTCCCGCCGCCTGATTTATGGTCCGGATTCTATTCTTCGGATAACTATCGGGGTAGGCAAACGCCCGTTTGGCACATCGACATCCTGAAAACGGACCGTCTACCTATCCCGCACGGCATCAGCCGTTATTTCAACGTGCGGATAAATCCTTCTATACGGGCGGATGCCTCTTTCAACGCTGCATCCGCTGTTGCACAGGACAGCCGCAGATAAGGCGCAAGCCCGAACGCGCTGCCCGGTACGGTAGCGACATGAGCCTCTTCCAGTAACGCCATGGCAAAATCGGTATCCGTGTTCAGTCTGCTCCCTCCGGCTGTGACGCGACCAAGGCATCCGGCAATACCAGGATAGACATAGAAAGCGCCCGCAGGATTGGCGCAGGTCAGACCGGGAATATTGCGCAATGCGGCAACCATCAGATTACGGCGACGCTCGTAGGTCGCGACCATGTCCCGGATCAGGTCTGGCGGGCTGTCCAGCGCCGCCGCTGCTGCGGCCTGCGCGACTGTGCAGACGCCTGATGTCGCGTTGCTCTGGACGCTGCGCATCGCGGCGATCAGACGCTTGGGACCGCCAGCATAACCCACGCGCCAGCCGGTCATGGCGTAAGCCTTGGCGACACCATTCATGGTGACGATGCGGTCTTTCAGATCCGGCGCAATCGCAGCGAAAGAAGTGAAACGATTATTGTCGAAGACGAGATGTTCATAGATCTCGTCAGAGAGAATCCAGACATTCGGATAAGCACGAAGAACTTCGGCAATGCCGCGCAGGTCGTTTTCCGAACACAGCCCGCCTGTCGGATTGTTCGGAAAATTCAGCACCAGCCATTTGGTACGTGGCGTCATGACTGCGGCGAGGCGTTCGGGTTTCAGGCTGAAGCCATCTGCCTCATCGCAGACCGGATGGACCGGCACGCCCCCGAACATTCTGGCGATCAGGGGATAGCTCACCCAGTAAGGGGCAGGTACGACCACCTCGTCACCGGGATTGATCGTCGCCATGAAGGCGTTGAAGATCACCTGCTTGCCGCCGTTTGAGACCATCAACTCGTCGGCAGCAAAGTCCAGACCGTTTTCACGGCTGAACTTGCGGGCGACGGCTGCCTTCAGTTCCGGTGTGCCGTCCACTGGCGGATATTTCGTCTTGCCTGCAAGCGCTGCCTGATGCGCTGCTTCAATCGCAACGGCCGGCGTCGGAAAATCAGGCTCGCCGAGCGCCAGCGAAATGACTTCGTGTCCCTCGGCTCTCAGTTCTCTGGCCCGTCGCGCCATTTCGATGGTCGCGGGAGCGGGAAGTCCTTCAAGACGATGGGCGAGCGTTGGCCCGGTGGTGGTAACGGTCATGGCGAGCCTGTCTCCCTTTAGCTCAGGCTGGCACAGAAGCGCTGGATGCGGGTGCAGGCTTCACGCAGGCTTTCTGTATCCGTCGCATAGGACACACGGAAATGTCCGGCGAACATGAACGCAGAACCATGCACGGCGGCGACACCTTCTTCGTCGAGCAGGGCCGTCACAAACGCTTCGTCCCTGTCGATGATCACGCCCTTCTGGGTGCGCTTGCCGAGGCAGCCGCTCATCGACGGGAAGACATAAAACGCGCCTTCCGGACGACCGCAGGTGATGCCGGAAGCCTGATTGAGCATCGACACAACCAGATCACGGCGCTCGCGATAGGTCTCGCACATCGTGGCGATGAAATCCTGCGGGCCGCTGACAGCCTCAAGCGCCGCTGCCTGTGCGATGGAGCAGGGGTTGGACGTGGATTGTCCCTGTAGCTTGTTCATCGCTTTGGTCAGTTCCAGCGGTGCGCCGGAAAAACCGATGCGCCAGCCGGTCATGGCGTAGGCTTTGGACACGCCGTTCATGGTGACGGTGCGATCACGCAGACGCGGTTCCACCTGTACGATGGTCGCGGGCTTGAAGCCGTCATAGACCAGCTTGTCGTAGATATCGTCAGTGAAAACCCAGACATGCGGGTGCTTCAGCAGCACGTCGCACAGGGGACGCAGATCTTCAGCCGAATAGGTCGCACCCGTCGGATTGCAGGGCGAGTTCAGGAAGAACCATTTGGTCTTCGGTGTGATGGCTGCTTCCAGATCTTCGGCGGTCAGTTTGAAGCCGTTCTCCGCACGACACGGAACGATCACGGGGATACCGTCAGCCAGCGCCACGATGTCGGGATAGGACACCCAGCACGGAGCCGGAATGATCGCCTCGTCACCTTTATTGATGGTGGCGACCATGGCGTTGTAGATCACCTGCTTGCCGCCGGTGGAAACGATGATTTCCTCGGGCTTGTAGTCCAGCCCGGAATCCAGACGGAAGCGCTCGGCGACGGCGGCGCGGAGGGCAGGGGTGCCCGCGACGTCCGTGTATTTCGTCTGGCCGGTTTCGATCGCCTTGATGGCCGCTGCCTTGATGCTGGCGGGCGTGTCGAAATCAGGCTCGCCTGCGGAAAGGCTGATAATGTCCCGACCTTCCGCCTTGAGAGCGCGCGCTTTTGCCGAGATGGCAATGGTCTGGCTCGGGCTGATCTTGTTCAGGCGGTCGGCAATGAAGGACATAGGTTTTGATCCTGGGAAATGAAGTCCGGGGTTCTTGCGGCTCCGGTGGTCGGCCCCACGCCGACGGCGCAGCACGATAGAGGTTTTTTCCGCAATGAGGAACCGGTTCCTGTGAGGGGCGTGATGTAGCGACCAGCGGGAAACACGTCGTCAGGATTCAATAAACGCCAGAAAACCGGCGCTGCTGGGCAACGCCGGTCTCCGGTTCTTATGAAAAACACAGTCAGATCACGGAATCATGACCCGCTGTAATGATGCTGAAAGATCAGACCGTGGCCGGACGATGATCCCACGCATTGCCTACCGGCCACGCGGTCTGTGCATAGACCTGACCATAACCATGAACTTCCGACAGGAAGGTGCGGTCACCGTCGAGTTCGATCTTCACAGTTGGTGAAAGGGTCGCACCAATCCGGAAGTTTTCCGGGTTGTTGGGATCTTCACCCGGGGCCGGGAGTGTGTCGATGAACGCCTGCACGTAACCATCCGGGTCCACAAAGTGGGAATAGGTTTCGTAAGGCGCGCTGGACGGGTTACCCAGAACCAGACCGGAAGAGTTCAGCGGCTTGTAGGGACCGAAAAGACCGTTTTCGGAAACAAAGCCGTAAACACCGTCCGGACCGGACAGACCACCGCTGTAGGTGCTGTGATGGCTGATCGTGAACAGATACGTCAGGTTGTCACGGAACACGATGTGCGGCCGTTCCATCTGATCATTCACGCCCAGAGCCGTGACCAGCGGGTCAAGCTGTGTCCAGCGTGCGGTTGAAAAGTCGCCGCTCTTGTATGCGCCGTCATCCAGCACCGCGATGCCGATGGAGGCAGCGCCATACTGTGCGCCGGCATCGACAGCAAAACCGGGAGGCAGAACGCCCTGTTCCTCGCTGCCAATTGTAAACTCACCGCGCATACCGGCGACATTGCTTTCATAGAGGCAATAGACGCGGCCATCGGCCGGATTTACGAACGGATGCGGGTCGCGGAAGTCAAAATATTCGTCCTGCTGGGAATTGGCGTTGTGAATGCCATCTGCCGAGAACATTTCTGTTGTGGTCTTGAAACCTCCGAACCAGACACCGTTTGCATCGGCGAAGATCTGACCGGTGGAAACGGATGGAACGGACTGGTTGATCGGGGAGTCCGCTTCGGATGTATAGAACATGTCAACGACATTGCCCGTGCCTTCGCGCATGACCAGTCCACCGGACCATTCATGCGGGCGGAGATCGGCGGAGGTGTTCAGAAGACGGCCGCCCCACTGCCAGTCAGCGCCATTACCTGTGCGGGAATACCAGTAACCGATATAGGCGCGGTCGTTGCGGGAATGCCATTCGTCATAAATGTCATCATTGTTCAGGTCGATCTTGTCGACCGCGAGAGACCAGATAACGTGCCACCCCTTAAATGTGACGGTCTGGCCGTGAATGTTGCGAAGTGCACCCGTGTCCCAGATCATCACCGACTCATCCATTGTCGGGAAGTTCTGGGCAATCACGGGCATGGTTGTAGTCGGATCGTCAGCGTGTACCTTGAGGGCGTCTGCAATAGTCCAACGTGACGTGTAGGAAGTCATTTAACTCTTAAATCTCCGGATTAAATCATGTCGGGTTACGACACGGCGGAGAATGACTGTCCTTACGCACGATTTCAGTGTTTCTGTGTAAGAGATCGCAGATCCTTAGAGCGTAACGCCCGCCGCCTTGCGCACTTCTTCCGGACTCATGCCGTTTTCCCGCATAGTTTTAATCGACAGGGCCCCGTCGCGTTTGGAGAGTTTTTTGCCTGCCGAATCTACCAGTAACGGATGAAAGGCATAAACGGGCTCAGGCCATTTCATCAGTTCCTGCAACAGACGATGAACGGCCGTGACATCCCGGAGTTCTTCTCCACGGGTCACCAGTGTTACGTCCTGAGTCGCATCATCATGGGTGACGCAGAGATGATAGGAGGCGGGCGTATCCTTGCGCGCCAGCACGACGTCTCCGAACAGACCGGGATGACAGACCACAGGCCCGCGATTGAGCTCCTGATAGGTGAGGGCCGGAGCGCTCAACCTGTCCAGTGCTTTCTGCACGTCCAGCCGAAGCGCGTAGGGTGCTCCGGCGGAAATCTTCTGCGCCCGCTCGGCATCATTTAGATGGCGGCAGGTTCCGGGATAAAGAAGGCTGCCGTCCGGGGCGTGGTGGGGAGCGGAAAAAGCCGCTGCCGCTTCCCGCGCTACATCTGCCCGTGAGCAGAAACAGGGATAGACCAATCCCTTATGCCTGAGAGCATCAAGGGTTTGCTGATAGAGCGGGAACCGTTCCGATTGCCGTAGCACGCCTGCTTCCCAGTGCAGCCCCGTCCACGCCAGATCGTCGAAAGCTTCCTGAATGAAGACCTCACGGCAGCGCACGGTGTCGATATCCTCGATACGCAGCAGGAACCGCCCGCCATGATCCGCATGACGTCGGGCAAAAAAAGCAGCGGCGATGTGACCGAGATGCAGAGGGCCGGTGGGGCTAGGCGCAAAGCGTGTAACCCAATGGTCCTGCTTGCAAAAAGTGGGAACCGTCATGCTTCGGCGCTCAACGGAAAGCTGTTGTCACGACCGGCTGTCACAGAAACCTCATGTCTTGCGGCGCGAACTTTCCTTGCAGTCTGAAAAAAGCTGCGCTTATACTTTAATAACACTTCTCGACGACGCGTGACCCTTTGGTGTGCAGTTTCGAGTTTGCCAAATGCGGATCATGAGCCGTCTCCGGGAAAAGGAAGCGCGCCTTGTCGGCTGGCAGTATGCACTATCCATCGCTCGTTTTGAACGCAGATTTCAGACCACTTTCCTACTTTCCGCTCTCGCTCTGGTCATGGCAGGACACGATCAAGGCTGTCTGCCTCGACCGCGTCTCAGTGCTGAGCGAATATGACGAGGAAGTGCATTCTCCAAGCTGCAGCATGCGGCTTCCAAGCGTCATTGCGCTGAAGGAATATGTCCCGACAGCACGCAGACCGGCCTTTACCCGCTTCAATCTTTTCCTGCGGGACAATTTTTCCTGCCAGTATTGCAATGACCAGCTTCCCACTCACGATCTGACATTCGACCATGTCATCCCTCGCAGCCGGGGAGGGCGGACAACATGGGAAAATATCGTGACCGCGTGCAGCACCTGCAATCTGCTCAAAGGATCGCGGATGCCGCACGAGATCCGTATGTTCCCCCGCAGGCAGCCTGCCCAGCCATCTTCGTGGGAATTGCAGGATAACGGGCGTGCCTTTCCACCGAACTATCTTCACGATAGCTGGCGGGATTATCTCTACTGGGATGTCGAACTGGAAAGCTGAAACGGCTTATTTTTTGTAGCTGTAGCCGTATTCTTCCGCCAGCGCCTGCAGGTCTGGCGCATTGTGCAGTTCCAGCGGAATAGGCTTTGCGGTCGCTTCACCAAACATGAAGCCGTGATTGGTCATGCGCTGGCAGGTATTGGCCGCGAGAGGAAACGAGAGATGGACAGCGCTGCCCATCTGTTTGTGCAGGCAGGATATGTCCGTGTCGTTCCACATCCGGCCGGTCTCGGCGGCGCAGCCCGACAGACAGAGAATTACGCCCGGAACAAGCCACTTTCTGACGTTTCTGCGCAGGCTGGAACTGGTTGAAGACGCCACAGTCATTCCTCGTTCGTCTCGAAATTCTGGTCGGGCAAGCCGGGCTTGCGTTCACGCCCATCGTCTCACGGCTTTTGCCATGACTGCCACCCTCAGGGAAGACGGCAGACGGCATTCCCCCCGCGTGCTGTTCGCATGACGCTATAGTTTCTGGCGACCGAAAGTCAGCCGACCACTTCAAAGCCCGCGGCTTCGATGGAGGGCGGGAAATTGCGTGGCCCCGTTTCCTTGGGATCATACTCGATCTTAACGGTGCCTTTTTCCAGAGACGGCTCAGCGGATTTCACACCGGGAATACCTTCCAACGCATGTTTGACGGACGTCACGCATCCCTCACAGGTCATGCCTTCCACCATGAGTGTCGTGGATTCCATGATTATTCTCCCTGAAAACTGTTGCTCGATCTTGCGATGAGCTTCCGGCAAGCATCCACAGACAGGGCGGCCTTGTCTACTCCTGAGCGCGACCCGTTATTCTGGATGACCATTCTTCGGGGTGGGAAGCGGCTTCCAGCGGTTCAGCAGCAAAGCACTGGTCACGACGGAAACGGAACTCATCGCCATGGCGGCACCCGAAAGCATGGGCGGCAGCACGCCGAAGGCGGCGAGGGGAACGCCCAGCGCGTTGTAGATGCAGGCGAAAAAGAGATTCTGCCGTATTTTGCGCGATGTCGCTCGCGAAAGACTGACGGCATCCACCAGCGCCAGAAGCCGGGATCGCATCAGCACGACATCCGCTGTCTCCAGCGCAACATCGGTGCCGCCGCCCATCGCGATGCCCACATCGGCGCTGGCAAGGGCAGGCGCGTCGTTGATGCCGTCGCCGACCATACCTATCAGCGTGCCGGGGGCAGCGTCAGTTCGCGTCTGTTTCACGGCGTCCGCCTTGTCGCCGGGGAGAACTTCGGCTCGTATGTCGACGATCCCCACGGCTTCCGCGACCCGGCGTGCTGCGGCCTGTGTGTCGCCGGTCACCATGATCGGGCGAATACCATAGCGTTTCAGCAGAGAGATGGCCTGAGCCGCATCCGGACGGATGGTGTCGGCAACAGCGATCCAGCCCAGAAGCTGACTACCCTTTTCCACGCCGATCAGCGTCTGTCCTGACATCATCGCGGCTTCGGCTTCACCGGAGGGGGCTATCCCAAGGAAGCGAGCCGAACCCAGTCTGACCGCTTCACCTTGATGGACACCTTCCAGACCATGTCCGGCTACGGCCCTGTTTCCCTCAATCACATCCGGCGTAATCTGTTGAGCAGTGGCCGCTTCCCGCACAGCTCTGGCCAGAGGATGGGAGGAGTCTCCTTCCAACCCTGCGGCCAAAGCAAGCAGAGAGGTTTCTGTCGTGTCCCCTTGCGGAAATACGCCTGAAACCTGTGGTCGTCCTTCCGTCAGGGTGCCGGTCTTGTCCATCAGCAGGACACCGATACGCCCAGTCTGTTCCAGCGCTTCGGCGGAACGGAACAGCAGCCCTGCCGCTGCTCCACGACCGGCACCCACCATGATCGCCGTCGGCGTGGCGAGGCCCAGCGCACAGGGACAGGCCACCACCAGCACGGCCACGGTGTTGATCAGACTGCGATCAAATGACCCGGTAACGAGCCAGCCGCCTGCCAGCGTCAGCAGGGCGATGACAAGAATGACCGGCACGAAAATGGCGGAAACCCGGTCAACCAGCCGTTCTATTGGTGCTTTGGAGCCCTCGGCCTCATCCACCATGCGGGTGATCCGCGCCAGCGCCGTGTCCGCTCCGACCGCCGTGGCCCGGACTCGCAGCACGCCAGCACCGTTGATGGTGCCGCCCCGAACCGGATCATTGGGACCACGACCAACCGGAATACTTTCCCCTGTCAGCATGGCTTCATCGAGATTGGACTCGCCGGTCAGGATCACGCCGTCTGTCGGCACGGCCTCACCGGGACGGATGACGAACACATCGCCGACAACGAGAGACGCAGCCGCGCGATCCTGCACACCCTGCGGCGTTTCGACATGCGCCGTGACCGGCTGAAGGTGGGCCAGTCGCTCCACGCCCGCCGCCGCCCGGTTGCGTGCGCCGGTCTCCATCAACCGCCCTGCCGTGACCAATGTGAGAACTGTCGCGCCGGACTCGAACCAAACCTGCTCGGGCAGTCCGAACACGGTGATCACGACGCTGGCGAACCACGCGACCGTTGTGCCGAGGGCGACGAGGACATCCATGTTGGCGCCGCCCCCACGCAGCGCCGCCCAGGCGCCCCGGTAGAATTTCGCACCGAGACCGAACTGGACCAGCGTGGCCAGCACAAGCTGTATCCATCGCGGCAGCATGAGATGCATGCCGCCCACCATGTCCAGAAGCAGTGGCGCGGTCAGCAAGATGCCAACGGTCAGTTCCAGTTGCAGACGACGTTTTTCCTGCTCGCGTCGCGTCTTGCGCGCCGTGTCGTCAGTCCCGGCAACCGTGGCGCTGAAACCGGCTTTTGTGACGGTGCCTATCAGATCATTGATCGAGACAGCGCCGGGAATGAAGTCGATGTCAGCCTTTCCAGTCGCCAGATTGACATTGGCGGTCACGCCTTCCTGACGCTCAAGAACCTTGGTGAGTCGGGCGCTGCAGGAAGCGCAGGTCATGCCCTCAATGGCGAGAGTGACGTGTTCCGGAACGACGCTGAATCCGGCCCGCGCCACGGCGTCTGTCACATCTTTCAAAGCCACGTGGTCGGGAGCGAGCGTGACCGCTGCCTTGTGCGTTGCGAAACTGACGTGAGCAGACACACCCGGCAGGCGATTCAGGACCTTTTCCAGCCGTGCCGCGCAGGCTGCGCAGGTCATGCCTTCCACCGGCAAAGCTAATGCTGTGGGCATTGGTTCCAGTCTGTTTTGCGGGGTGTCTGCGGCGTTGATCATATGTGTGTCCTCAGACTGATTCCTTTCGGAATGCAGACTGTCCGGCGGTCGTAAACCCATTGTTAAGGGATATGGGGATTATAAACGCTCTGCTTCAATAAAACGGTAGTCTTATCCCGTGCGCTTTCACAGGGTCATTGTCTGGAATGCTGCATGAACAGTCAGATAGAATCTCTCGTCGATAAATCCGGTTGCACAACCGGGACAATGCATCCTCACCGGTTGTTCGGTCAGGTGCGGAGAGGGGTTTCCGATCAGAAGGGGGTTGTCGCACTTGAGTTTGCCCTCATCTGCCTGCCGCTTTTCGCTCTGATGCTGTCCACGCTGGTCATGAGCATCGTCTATTTTACGCAAAGCGCACTCGATGCTGTTTCTGACCAGATGTCTCGGGAAATTCTGACAGGACAGGCTCCGGCATCGGGAAATGCGGGGGAGTTCAAAAATCAGGCTTGCGCGATTCTGCCGTCATATATGAGTTGTTCCAATCTTCTGGTGAATGTGCGGTCTGTCAGCAGTTTCGCGGACGCCAGCACGACGGCTCCACAACTGTCATTTGATTCCTCCGGGGCTGTGACAAACTCCATGAGTTATGACCCGGGCACTGCCGGCAGCGTCGTCGTGTTTGAGCTGATGTATATGCTGCCTGTCCTGAAATCTTTCGACGGGTTCGCCGCAGCAACGCTCACCAACGGATCGCGACTGATCATTTCAACGTCCGTGATCAAGGTGGAACCGTCCTCGTGATGCGCCGGCCCACATTTCTTCGAGCACGCGAAGGGGTCGCAGCCCTTGAATTCGCACTCATGGCACCCATTTTGCTGATCATGCTGATTGGCGGCACAGCACTGGAAGAGGCTGTGGTGGTATCACGCAAGGTGACGGCAGCAGCCCATGCCATTGCCGACGTGACGACACAGTATACGTCCGTGGCGACGACGGATCTTTCTCTGGTTCTACAGGCATCCACATTGGTGCTGGAGCCTTATCCTTCCACAACTGCCAAAATGACGGTTTCTGAAATCATGGTTCCGCCAAATGGAGGGGCAGGCACCGTAGTGTGGAGTCAGGCTCTCAATACGGATCCTCGTGGCGTGGGTTCGACCGTTTCAATTCCAGCCGGTTCCACCACGTCAACTTCCGATAATACATATCTGATTTTGGGAGAGATTTCTTATAATTATACGCCCCGTGTCGCAAACAACATTGTGCCTGGAATTACATTTTACCAAAGCCTTTTCATGGTGCCCCGGCGCTCCACTTCCATTCCGCTCGGATCGTCGTCGTCCGACTGATCATTTTCGGAGAGTGTCCTTCTCATGATGCCGAAGGTTTCAGGATACGACGGACAAACCACAGGCAGACGGCAATAAAGACCATCAGTCCGGCAATGCCGTTCCAGGGAGCAGAAAGTCCTCCGCCAAACGCCAGCGCTCCATCGTTTCCTGTCAGCCCGGAAACGGCAGCAAGCGCAACGCCTGTCAGGCTTTCGCCCACAATCAGTCCGGAGGCGATCATGGTGCCTTCATCCGACTGGTCAGCCCGCCGGGAGGCCATTTTTTTCACGACCCATCCGAGGCAGGCACCCACGGCGAGTGTCGTCGAGACGGAGGGCGGCAGATAGATGCCAATCCCGACGGCCAGCGGCGGTAGAGCCAGTTTGCGAAAACGCAGCATCCGGTCCAGCGCCACCAGCGCCATGCCGGTGGTGGCACCAATCGAGAGCATGCTCCAGTCGAGATTCTGCCGGAAAATCCCGGAAGCGATCATGGTGACGATGGCAGGCTGAGGGGCCGCGAGAACATGCGTCGGGTCCATGTCCGCCCGCGGCATCGCGCCGGTAAAACCATAGGCCTGATACAGCAGGTTCAGAACGGGTGGCACAACGAGAGCGCCTATGGCGCAGCCCAGCAGGAGGACGCCCTCCTGCCGCCAGGGGGATGCGCCGACCAGTTGCCCCGTTTTCAGATCCTGAAGATTATCATTGGAGATGGAAGCCGCCGCCACAATTGCCGAGAGAATGACCATCGCAAAGGCGATGGCCAGATGGTGATCGTTAGCTGCGAAAACCGAGGGAAGGAGCGCGAGATGCTCCATCAGCATGAGAAGCGAGCAGACCAGAACGGTCGCCAGCAGCACGATCCCGGAGATGGGAGAAGAGGAAGATCCGACCAGTCCCGCCATATAACCGCAGGTTGCGGCTGTCAGAAAACCGAACACACCCAGAAAAGCCGTGCCGAACAGCGCAGGCACGACAAAATGTGAGGTGAAGGGATAAAGAAAAAGGCTGAACAGCAGAAACAGGGCGACTGACAGTAGTGCGCCTGTGATTATGATTGTGCGCGGTGACAGATCTTTTCCAGTATCTGTGCCGATTGCAGTGCTGCCGAGCGCGCCTTTGATGCCCCGGAAAACCGGAAGCGCCAGTTCTCCAAGCGTCCATAGGGAAGCGGTTGCAATGGCGCCCGCCCCGATGAACCGGACTTTATGCACCCAGACCGATGTTGCAAACGATGCCGCGTCGAGATGGTCCGTATTGGGCGTGATGGCGGTCAACCAAGGGACGGCCACGATCCATGACAGGATGTAACCAAACAGCATCGCCAGTCCACCTGCCGCGCCGACAAGATAACCCGCGCCAAGAAGCGCGAGTGAGAAGCCGGTGGACAGGCGGAAAACACCCGCTCCTACAGTGAAGGTGGTGGTTGCACTATCGGCAAGAAGACGCAGCCCTCCCGAAGCAAAGGAAACCGCGCCGGATACGGCAGCTCCATTGATCAGGGCGGTCAGACCGCGATGCGATGCTTCACCGGACGCACTTTCATGCCCCGCTCGCAGGATCTCAGCGGCTGCGACTCCCTCGGGGTAGGGGAGAGGACTGTCGTTCACCAATGCACGACGCAACGGAATAGTGAACAGAACACCGGCCATCCCACCCACAGCCGTCAGACCCGCCGTTTCCAGAAAAGGAAAATGGTTCCAGTGCCCGATCAGGATCAAGGCAGGGAACACGGCGAAGACGGTCGAGATGGTCCCGGCGGCGGAAGCCTGACTCTGGACCATGTTGTTCTCAAGAAGACTGCCGCCTCCCAGCAGCCTCAGGACGGCCATGGAAATCACGGCAGCCGGGATCGAGGAGGCGAAGGTCAGTCCGATTTTCAGACCCAGATAGGTGTTGGAGGCAGTGAAGACGACGGTGATCAGGGCACCTAGGACAAGGCCACGCACAGTCAGTTCGCGCGACGTATCGGAATGCGGCATCGGGCCTCCCAGCCAGACAGAAGGAAAGTCAGCGCCAGCGGGCACCCGTCCGCACGTTGCAACCACGCTTTCGTGAGACAGCGCTCATCATGACGAAAAGACCGGCCTGTGGGAATGACTGGACGTTCTCAGCGAACGAAAATGCTTTCTGTGAGTTATCAATGAGATCATCTGATGTGTGTGACCCTCAGGTCAGAAACATCTGTGAGAATGGGAACGGGCAGGTAGGGGTGTTGATGTCTGGAATACGCACGCAGCAGGATGAGCAGAATGTTCGGCTGAGAAATGGTCTGATACCAGCCCTTCTCCTGTGTCTGATGGCGCTGTTCATGATGTCTCCGGCATTTGCGGATGACGCGCCCGATCAGGATTCCCTCATCGCCGTTCCCGCGACCGTCGTTTCGGACAACGCCCTGAACAGTCTGGAAACATCCATCCGGAGTGTTTATCAGGCTCGAATCGATGTGAAGAAAACAACTGGTGTTCACAAGATCACTGTGAATGAACTGGCGCAGCAGGCTGCGGCGGACGAGGTTTCCGCCCAGAGTATGGTGACCAAGCTCGAGCCATACGAGAAAACCTACAAAAATCTGCTGGATGTTCTCGGGACGGCTCCCGCGAAGGATGCGCCGTCGGAACCGGCGTCGATCACCCGACAACGTCAACTGATCCTGAAGGCTCAGAGTGACCTGCACAGCCGTCTCATGCGTGCGCGTCTTTACGTGCTGGAGGCGCATGCCCTTGCGGAAATCCTCAGTCAGAGGACTGACGCCGTGCAGCAGGCTCTGCTTCTTCAGAGCTTCGCTTCGCCTGTCACGCCAGCATTCTGGCTGAGTGTATCGAATGAGTTTTCCGCTACCGAACAAAGTCTCCTGACGCTCTATTCGGAAACGCTCAGAACCGTCGCCCAGGATTTGCAAGGCTGGCGGATCGCCCGTCTGCTTGGGGCTCTCGTGGCTATTGGCTGTCTGATCACAGCCCCATTTTTTCTTTTGCGGCAGGTCAGACGGGCAGCCGCCAGAGTGTTGCCAAATGGAAGATTACGGCGTGTCACGGCGGCGGCGGTTTTCGCACCGCTCTGCCTCCTGTGCGCCACGCTGTCCGCCGCTGCGTTGTGGCTCGGTCTCACTGGCGGAGACATGCCGGACGGAAGCGCTCTTGCCAGTATGGCGAGCAGGATCAGCACGCAGATTCCACTGGTCGGCTTTATTCTGGGGGCGGGCTTCGCCACGCTTTCTCCCACCAATCCCGACTGGCGTGTGCTCCCGATCAGCGACAATGCGGCGAAAGCGCTCCGTTGGCACGTGGTGTGGTTCGCGCTGTTGATCTTCTTCCGTGGTGTGCTGCGGTATTTTGATATGGAAGCCGGACTGGGCCAGACCACGGTGCAGTTGCTGGATGCCGGGTTTATCGTCCTCGCCGCCCCATTGCTTCTGTCGATCCCGCTCCAGATCGAACGCCATCCGGCTCCGATCGCGGAGGGCGGGGTCGTGCGCCAGAGCATGCTGGGTCGGGTGACGCGCGTGTTGCTGTCCCTCGTGTCGGTCTTCAGCATCATCGCCATGCTGATCGGCTATATTCCGCTGGGCTATACGATCCTGTCCTGGGTCTGCTCCATGATCATCACGCTTTTTGGCCTTGCGCTGGTCTATCTGCTGGTCAACGACTTTTCCAAAACGGAGTTGCTGAGCACCGGGCGTATCGGCCGTTATTTTGTTTCCATGGGAATGCCTGACCGGATCATCGATCAGATGATGACCGTGATGTCCGGTCTGTTCAGCGTCTTCCTGCTCTTCGTTGCGGTCGCAGTGGCGCAGTCAGGTGGTGATTTCGATTTCGACGTGATTTTCGGGAATATCGGCAAGGTCGTGCTGGGTCAGAGCATCGGCGGCGTCACGCTTTCGTTTGACGTTCTGCTGAAATGCCTCGTGATTCCGATTGTCGGTCACTATTTCATCAAGATTGTCAGACGCTGGCTGACGAAGCGCCTTTTCCCCACTACGGCGCTGGATAAGGGTGGTCAGACATCCATCCTCACAATCTTTACCTATGCTTCATGGATCGGGATCATTCTGATTGTCATGTCGTCCATCGGCGTGACGGTCAGCAGCATGACATGGGTCGTCAGCGCCCTGTCGGTGGGTATCGGTTTTGGTCTTCAGTCAATCGTGCAGAATTTCGTGTCCGGTATCATCCTTCTGGCAGAGCGTCCTGTGACCATCGGTGATCTGGTGGAGATTGGAGGCAAGACCGGCGACATTCGGCGCATCAGTGTCCGTTCGACGGATATTGGCCTGTCTGACGGCTCGACCCTGATTGTGCCGAACTCACAGTTCATTACCTCCGCTGTCAGAAATGCGACCTTTGGTCGTCCCTCCGGAGCGATGTCCTTCACCATTGCATTCCCTCTTGGAACGGATCTGTCGAAGAGCATCCCCGTGATGGCCGAGGCTCTGGAGAAGGTAGACGGGCTGCTGACAACACCGCCTCCTTCCGTCACCATTGCCGATATCCAGTTTGACAGGGTGGTCGTGAAGGTTTCCGGCACCACGTCCTCGCCGCGGAGCGTCGACGGCATTGCCAACAAGGCCCGTCTGGCCGTCTGGGATGCGCTTGAAAAAAATGGAATAGTCGCCAGTCAGGAAAGCAGCGGCTAAGGTGCATTCCGACCGGACATAAAGCCCGGTTTTTCAGGGACGGATTATGACCAAGGCGACTGATTTCTGCGAAACACCGCGCTCCGGGGCGCAACTGCCCCGTGCGGTGGTAACCGGAGGATCAGGGGGAATCGGGCATCTTGTTGTCCGTGACCTGCTCAAACGTGGCTATGAAGTCGTGGCGCTAAGTCGTCGTGCGCCGCCGCTGTCTGATTCACGCCTGCGCCATATTGTCTGCGATCTGGCCGATACAAACGAGATTGAGCGTGCCTGTTCAGAAATCGTGAAGGCAAAGGTGCCGATTTTGGCGCTTGTTCACTGTGCGGGAATCATTGAACCGGGGGCCATTGAAGGTCTGAAGGCCGACGCTCTTCAGAGACAGCTCGCTGTCAATCTCACCGCTCCGATTTTCCTGACCTCTCTCCTGCTGCCACTTATGAAGCGTGGTGGGCATATCGCGTTCGTGAACTCGTTGGCGGCCGTTTACCCTCTTCCCGAAAGTTCTGTTTACGCCGCGGCAAAAGCGGCTCTGCGCAGCTTTGCTCTGGCGCTGACAATTGAGGTCAAGTCTCGGAAAATTTCTGTGTCATCGGTTTTTCCCGGTGCTGTGGACACGCCAATGCTGGAGCAGGAGATGCAAAGCGGTGGCTCTGTTCTGAACTTCGTCAATCCACCTGCAACGCCGGAAAGCGTGGCGGCCACTGTCATCAAGGCGATTGGTCGCTCTCATGGTGGAGAGTATTTCCGGCCTGCGATTGACGGTGTATTCGGCCGGATCTGCATGTGCTGGCCGGAATTGCTGCGCTTTGTGCTTCCTCTATTCACATGGATTGGAAAAAGAGGCGTGAAAAAGCATGCCCGGCTGAAAAAGAAGCTCTGAACGCTCACTGGGCTGTGTTTTTGCTCTTCATGAACAATATTTCATGACCGGGCTTTAGCAGACTCCAAGAGGTGACAGATCAGTCAGCAGACTGCATGATCCCGCGCAGTTAGATGCTATGGGATTGCAACTGCACAATGTTTTTCAAGACCTTCGGCTCATTTCGTCCACTCTTCTGCACTGCGCTGCTCGCCGGAACCACGCTCGGCGGGTGTTTGACGGAAGCCGGTATGGTGAGCGGGGTTGGGCTGTTCTCTCAGGCGATCGCTCGTGAACCGGAGGCCGCTACCCGACAGGCGCCGTCTGTCACCAGAGCCACTCTACCGAACGGTCTGCGTGTTGTGGTCGTGCAGGACAAATTGGCTCCGGTTGTGACGACTGAGCTGAATTATCTGGTTGGTTCATCCGAAGCGCCGGCCGGTTTTCCCGGAACGGCGCATGCGTTGGAACATATGATGTTCCGCGGTAGCAAAGGGCTGGACAAGGATCAGCTTGCCGCTCTCGGTGCCCGTATCGGTGGCAGTTACAATGCCGACACGACGGAAGATGTCACGCAGTATTTCTACACAGCACCCGCCGAGGATCTGGACGTGCTGCTGAGGATTGAAGCCCTACGCATGAAGGGGCTGACCCTGTCCGAGGCAGACTGGGACAAGGAGCGTGGCGCGATCGAGCAGGAAGTCTCTCGCGATCTCTCCAGCCCGGCTTATCGCTACATTTCGCAGTTACAGTCGATCCTGTTCAAGGGAACGCCATACGAGCATGACGCGCTGGGAACCCGTCCGTCCTTTGACAAGACGGATGCTGCATTGCTTAGGAAGTTTTACGAACAGTGGTATGCTCCGAATAACGCCATCCTCGTGATTGCGGGTGATGTCGATCCGGACGCAACAATCGCCAAGGTGCGTGATGTCTTCGGGTCTACTCCCAGCAAGACATTGCCTGAACGTACAGCTGTGCAGCCCGCACCGGCTCCCGCGCAGACCCTGACTTTTCCGACGGATTATCCGGTTGGTTTTGCGACGATCGCTTTCCCGATGCCGGGACAGAATGCGAAGGATTTCGCAGCCGCTGATATTCTCTCCGATGTGCTGGCAAGCCAGCGTGGCGCGCTCTACCAGTTGGTTCCTGCGGGTAAGGCACTTTTTGCCGGATTTGAATTTGCGCCGAAGAAATCAGCCGGTTTCGGACTGGCGCTTGCGGCATTCCCGAAGGGTGGCGATTCTAGCAAGGTACTGACGGACGTTCGCACCATCCTGTCGGATATCCGCAAAAATGGTGTTCCAGCCGAACTTGTTGAAGCGGCGAAGACCAAGGAAATCGCTCAACTCGGTTTCTCGGCAAACTCTGTGAGCGGTCTTGCCGAAAGCTGGTCGGAAGCGTTGGCTTTCAAAAATCTTCAGTCGCCTGAAGACATGATCGCAGCCTATCGCGCTGTCACGCCGGAAGATGTCAACCGGATGGCCGCGCAACTGCTGGATCCGGATCGTGCTGTGACGGCTATTCTGACGCCGGAAAACTCCGGCAAGCCGATCGAAGGCAAGGGATTTGGTGGCGCTGAATCTTTCGCTTCGGCTCCTGATAAACCGGTCAAACTGCCTGACTGGGCTGAAAAAGCGCTGGCGCGTCTGGATATTCCGGAACCGGCCAAAGCGCCGGTGGTGCAGACGCTTCCTAATGGTCTGACCCTGATCGTGCATCCGTCGCACGTCAGCCAGACAATCGAGGTTGCCGGTCTGATCCGTCACAACTCGGACCTTCAGGAGCCGAAAGGCAAGGAAGGGATTTCCGACGTTGTGGAGGAACTCTTCGGTTATGGCACCCAGAAGCATGACCGTCTGGCATTCCGCAAGGCGCTGGACGATGTGCCTGCGTGGGAGAGCGCCGGAGCGGAATTTTCGCTGCGTGTGCCGTCGAACAAATTCGAACAGGGCATGAGCCTGTTGGCGGAGAACGAACTCCAGCCTGCCTTCCCGGATCAGGCGTTCCAGATTGTTCGCCAGCAGGCGGCGCAGGAACAGGCAGGGCAGTTGCAGTCACCCGGCTATCTCTTCGGTCGCGCGATCATGGGGGCCGTCTCGCCGAAGGGTGATCCAAGTCTGCGTGAAGCCACGCCGAAAACACTGATGAGCCTCTCGCTCAATGACGTAAAAGCCTATTATGGCGCAGTCTGGCGGCCGGACATGACGACCATTGTCGTAACCGGCGATATCACGCCGGGACAGGCGCGGACGGTTGTGGAGAAGACATTCGGATCATGGAAGGCAACCGGGCCGAAGCCGGTTGTTGATCTGCCGACGCGACCGGACAGCAAGACCTCGCGGTCCCATGTGCCGGACAAGAGCAATGTGCAGGATACGGTTGTCCTGCCGGAGAGTCTTGGTCTGACGCCGACCAATCCGGACCATTTCCTGCTGACACTTGGTAACGAGGTGCTCGGTGGCGGCTTCTCATCCCGTCTGTATCGCGATCTGCGTGTGAAAACGGGATATGTCTATTCCGTCAGCAGTAGTTTCGACTGGAGCCGTAACCGGGGAGCCTATTCGGTCTCCTACGGCGCTGATCCTGACAAGGTAGGGGATGCACGGAAAGCGGCGCTGCGGGATATTCACGCCATGCAGGTATCGCCGGTGACAGATGATGAACTGATTGTCGCCAAATCGTCGCTCTTGCGTGGCATTCCGCTGGGACGAGCCAGTCTTGGAGCTATCGCAGGCGAGTATCTGCGTCTGATCGAACTCGGACTGCCTCTCGATACACCCGATATTGCGGCGCATGCCTATTACAAGGCGACAGCTGCCGATGTGCAGGCAGCTTTCAGCAAATGGGTCCGGCCGGATGATCTGTCCGAGATTGTCAAAGGACCACAGCCACGCTGGTAATTTCAGGAAAACGGCCCTGCTTCGCATTGAGGCGGGGCTTTTTGATTCGGGAGGAGATAAAAATGCGCAGAAAGATTATCATGTGGTCAGTCATGGGACTGCTGGCTGGAACGGGCCTGAGCGTCACGCAGACTCTACAGGCGCAACCTGCTTTCAAGGGCAGTCAGGTCAGAACATTGCCGATTGCAGCAGCGCTTTCTGACAGGGATCGTCCTGATTCTGATCGTGCACGGGACAAGGTCCGCAAGCCGGGTGAATTACTGGCGTTTGCCGGAATGGGACCGGGCATGAAAGTCGCTGACCTCATGCCGGGACAAGGCTATTTTACGCGTATTTTCAGTAATGTTGTCGGAAAGTCGGGGCATGTCTACGCGCTCGTTGCCGCAGAACGCGTCGCTGAAAAACCCGATGCTGCTGATGCCGTGAAGGCGATTGCCGCCGATCCCGCATTTTCCAATGTCTCGGTTTTGACGGAATCAATGCTGGCTCTGTCGCTTCCTGAACCTGTTGATATGGCCTGGACTTCTCAGAACTATCATGACGTTTACGGTCGTGGCGCTGATGCTGCTCTGGCTTTTGACCGCTCCGTGTTCAATCTTCTCCGGCCCGGTGGCGTGTATATGGTGATTGATCATGTGGCAGCTTCCGGCAGCACTCCGGAAACAGCAAAGACATTGCATCGTATTGATCCTGCGCTGATTCGTGCACAGGTGGAAAAGGCAGGCTTTGTTTTTGAAAGTGAAAGTGGTGCACTGCGAAATGCACAGGATGCGCATTCCGCTTCTGTCTTCGATGAGACCATAAAAGGACATACGGATCAGGTTGTTTACAAATTTCGTAAACCTGCCCGATAAAGAGTCGTTTTATAAAAAACCTTATCAGAGCGTGATATATGCTGACTGCATGGTAATATCACGCTTTAACCGATTGTAATGGGACGTGTGTTGTCTGGTTTCAATAACACTTTACCAGACGTTTCAGGTCGCACTGTCCTTGTTCAGAAAAAGCTGGTCTGATTCTTCGTTGTAATCAAACAACTCCGCGTAGCGCGCCCAGGAGATAATGGTTTGCAGGGTCTGCTGGGCGTAAGCTGCTGACATACTTTCGCCCAGTTCCTCCCGGAAACGATCCGCTCCAACGGTATGGCTTGGACGTTCATCCAGCGCAGTACAGATGGTTTTGACCAAAGGTATGGCATTCAGCAGGGCGTGACGCAGGATTGTCTTGCGTTCGTCAAAGTCGCTTTCCGCGAAACGCTGGGCTTCGTGTGTCAGCAGCAGATCGCCATCTTCAACTTCTGCCAGTTCGAGAATTTGCAGCGCCTCGACAAGAGGAAATAATTCATCGAGTTCGAGATGCGCTTTGGCGGCGAGAAGAGGGAGGTCGGCCCGACCATTTACCGGTGGTGCAGCCAAGGCTTCGATCAATCCCACCATACTGCCTACCGAAACTGCGGCGATTGGAAGATGCTGCGGTTGAGCAGTCTGTACGACCGTCATATCGGGCAGATCGGCTTCCGAGATGACAGGCGTGCGTCGTGTCATCAATGTGTAGATATGATCAACAATTTCCAGAAATGAAGGATCGTCGCGCAGGCGGGGGTGGGCAAGAGGAACAATGACTTCATGCTCAATGCGACCCGGATTGGCCGCAAAGACAAGGATGCGATCACACATCAGCACGGCTTCCTCGATACTGTGTGTCACCATCAGGATCGATTGCACCGGCAGTTTCTTCTCGCACCACAGTTCGACAAGATCCGTGCGAAGATTTTCCGCTGTCAGAACATCCAGCGAGGAAAAAGGCTCGTCCATCAGAAGAAGATCGGGATGAACAGCAAGCGCACGCGCCAGTCCTGCTCGTTGGGAAAGGCCACCTGACAGTTCGTGCGGCCATGCGTTTTCGTAACCACCGAGACCGATCAGATCGATGGCTTCTTCCGCCCGTTGTTTTCGGTCTTTTCCCTTCATGCCGTCTGCTTCAAGAGCCAGTTCGACATTGTCCTGCAAATTCAGCCAGGGAAACAGGGAAGGGGACTGAAACACCATCGCCAGTCCGGCCACGGGACGTTTCAGCGGAACGCCACGCCAGAGCACAGTGCCGCTGCTGGGAATGAGAAGGCCGGCCATGATGCGCAGCAGCATCGACTTCCCCGAGCCGGAGCGACCGAGAAGCCCGACAATTTCACCGGGTTTTACATCCAGAGAAACTCCGTCGAGGATCTGAACATCCGTTGAGGAATCCCGATGATAGGATTGGCCCACGTCGCGCAGCGATAACAGCGACGCACCAGACTGGGGTGCAGAGGAAGATTTTTCTTCCAGAGAGGGCAGCGCGTCAGCGGAAAACATGGTGCCTATCCTGCACGTTGATGTCTGGAACTCATCTGACCGTAGCCTAACAAGTCATTGGGAGCTGAAAAACCCCGAATACGGGAAGAGCGCATGCTCAGGGCGTCTCCATCGTCTGTCCGGTCGTGCGGCGTCTGACGTAAAGACCCAGAGGTCTCCAGATCAGTGCTTCACTCCCCATGGCCAGCAGCGTCATGACCATGATGCCGAGAGAAGCCTGCTCCATGTCGCCTCTGCTGGTAGCGTCGATGATGGCGCGACCGATCAGGCCGTGTTCGGAAATGTGCGTGCCCCATAACGTCATGTCAGCAGCGATAGCCGCGTTCCAGCCCCAGAAGAATGCTCTGTGCACGCCTCTGAGCCATGATTGCGCAAGGCCCGGCAAAAGGATGGCCTTCCATTTGAGCCAGCCTCGTACACGATAGGCTCGTGTAACTTCCTGCAAATTCCGAGGGAAATCCCGAACGCCAATGAGCAGATGGAAGACGAGGAAAAAGGGTAGCCCGACAAACAGTAGAGGAGACAAGGCGGATTCAGGACCAAGCAGCGCAACGACCAGCGGAAACAGCAGAACCGCCGGGAAAAGTGTTAAAAAGCGGAAGACTGGCAGGATCGGATCAGCCCAGTGCTTCAGCCCAACAGCGATGGGAAGCAGAACAACGGAGCAGATGCCCAGCGGCACAAGTAACGTCAGCATCTCGCCGACACCAAGGAGGCCGGCGCGTAACCATTCGTCGGGATCAGGAAGACCTTTGGGGGAAGCTGCACACTCCAGAAGACCCGCAATACCCAGAAGAGCAGGGATAATCAGCGCGATAATCCGTGGCGTTTTCTCGGGATCATCCAGAACGGTGGCCCGTGGTGCAGGGCCAAGTGGCAGATTGCCGACAATCCTCAGTAATCGCGACCCGTCGGTGAACATGCGTCCGAGTAGAGGAATATCCCCGAAGGCGGCGGATGCGGACCGTACGGACGATCCTTTTTCAAAACGCTGGCCCCATTTTCTCATGGGGCGGACAATCAGAAAATCCGTCGCCATGACAAGGCATCCCGTGGCCAGAAGTGTCAGCGCGAAGGCTATGGAAGCATGGTCTCTGATGGAAGAGACCGCATAACCGCCCAGTCCCGGAGAGAGAGGCAACTGCTTCATGCCCGCATAGACTTCGGCGAAAGTCAGGCCAAGCCAGACATTCGGCATGGCATGTCCGATACTGCGGACAACTGCGGGCAGACCAAATGGTGCGTAAAGTCGCCAGAAGCGCGGCCACGGTCTGAGGCCGAAACTGCGGGCCGCCATGACAAGGTGCGACGGCACTTCCTGATGGGCACGGATGGCGGCATCCATCATGGGAAAGGTGAGGGCTGCAAAGGCGGGAGCCCCAATCAGAACCTCGCCCGCGAGCGCATGTCCGGCAAGCCACCCATGAGCGCCGAAACAGACAGGCAGGGCGAGCACCATGAATGCCGGAATCGGAACGGCCTGCACGATTTCCAAGAGAGCGAGGGCGACTCGTCCGGGTTTTTCCCGTCCAAAAACCAGCGCTGCACCGGCGAGGGCGCACAGAAAGGACACAGCAAACCAGCATATGACGCGCGCAGCCGAGACCACCAGCGCGAAGGGCAATGCAGTAAGCGGCAAAGCCTGCGTGGGCTGCGGCTGTGTCCCGGAAAAGACGATGCCGAACCATGTCGTGGCGTTTGAGCCGAAGCCCAGCATGACGCCCACGACGCAGAGCATCGCCACAATCATCGCCAGCCGGGGAGAGTCGTGACTGATTCTTCTGCTGAGTCCGGCCGCATCGGCAAAAAGGGATGTACTGCTCATCGGAACGTATGTCGTCTGATGCGATGTCGTCCGGTGCGGCAGGGCCGTTTCATGTCTTTGTCAGGAAGAGTGCGTGCCTGTGCTGCCAAAGCCACCAGCGCCACGTTCCGTCGAATCAAGGTCATCAACCTCATTCCATGCAACCCGAAAAACAGGAGCAACGACTGCTTGCGCGATCCGCATGCCCCGTTCCACCGTAAAGGCTTCCTGTCCGGTGTTCATCAGAATAACGCATAATTCACCACGATAATCTTCGTCTATCGTGCCGGGTGAATTCGGCAGGGTGATGCCATGCTTCAGGGCAAGGCCGGATCGGGGACGGATCTGCAACTCGTATCCGGCGGGCAGGGCGATACAGAGCCCCGTTGGAATCAGGGCCCGTTCCCCGGGAGGCACCGTGACCGTGCTATCGACAGCGGCGAGAAGATCCATGCCCGCGGCACCGGCGGTGGCATAGGATGGAAGGGGAAGCCCTTCCGAGCGGGGCAGGCGGCGGACGGCGACCTGAACAACCGGTGCATTCACAAAAAGAGATCCGTTTCCGAGAGTGATGGAGAAGAAAGCGTCATTGGCGGCCTTCTTCCGCAGTTGCAAGAGCAGGCGCTCCAAAACGCAGGGCGATGCGGCGGGCCAGATTGAGAGCGAGAGTCGTTTTGGCCATCAGAGGCCAATGCTCCACACCATCTTCAGTGATCAGGATCACCTTGTTTTCCGTGCCACCCATGACATTCGTGCCGGTCGAGACGTCATTAGCGACGATCCAGTCGCAACCTTTGCGCTGACGCTTGGCGATAGCGTTGACCTCGACATCATCGGTCTCGGCAGCAAAGCCGACCACCAGCGTGGGGCGCATTGGACCCGGTCGGGAGATACGGGCGAGGATATCCGGATTCGGCTCGAGAACGAGAGAGGGAGGAGGAGAGCCAGCCTGCTTCTTGATCTTGGATGAGACCGGATCAGCCACGCGCCAGTCCGCCACAGCCGCCGTGCAGACAGCGATGTCAGCCGGAAGTGAGCTCATGACGGCTGCTTCCATCTCCTGTGCCGTCTCGACCCGGATCAGGGAAACGCTGGACGGAGCAAGCAAGGAGGTCGGTCCACTGATCAGTGTCACCTGTGCGCCCAGATCGGCAAGCGCACTCGCAATGGCGTAGCCTTGCAGGCCGGATGAGCGGTTGCCGAGATAGCGCACCGGATCAATTGGCTCATGTGTCGGCCCGGCCGTCACCAGTGCATGTTTACCGACCAGAGGACGCCAGTGAGAGGAAGTTTCCGGGGAGGCGCTCTGTTCGCAGTGTGACACAGACCCATTGCGCAGGCTGACAGCAGAGGCGTTGTGCATCTGCGAAGGTGCATTCTGATAATGACTCGGGACAGAGGCGGACGAGTGCTCGTTGGAGTTGACGCAAGAATCCTTGTCTAGGCGAGCAAGGATAGCTTCAAGCAGCACCTCCGGCTCGACCAGTCGACCGGGACCGTATTCGCCGCACGCCATTTCGCCTTCGTCAGGTCCAACGACGATCACACCGCGCTGGCGCAGCGTGTTCATGTTCGCACGCGTCGCAGGATGCTCCCACATGCGTACATTCATGGCCGGAGCCACCATCACAGGCGTGTCGGTGGCCAGTAGCAGGGTGCTGGCCAGATCGTCAGCCAGACCGGACGCCATCTTGGCCAGGATGTTGGCCGTGGCCGGTGCGACAACCACAAGATCCGCCGAGCGGGAGAGGGCGATGTGCCCCATTTCCTGCTCATCGGTCAGGGAAAACAGATCCTGATGGACGGGGTCGCCACTAAGCGCCTGTAGCGACAGTGGTGTGACAAATTCACTCGCAGCGCGCGTGAGGACGCATCGGACCCCAACTCCGGCCTTTTTCAGAAGGCGAATAAGTTCGAGCGCCTTGTAAGTTGCAATGCCGCCGCTGACGATGAGCAGAACCCGTCGGGACGGCTGCGTCTGTGTCGTCGCGGCAGCCATGGATCAGAGCCTCCAGCCGGAATGGATTGCAGCGATGCCCCCGGACAGCGACTGGTAGCGGACATGGGAGAATCCGGCCTCACGGAACATATCCGCGAGCGTTTCCTGATCAGGGAACATGCGGATGCTCTCGGCCAGATACTGGTAGCTGTCACGATCCTTGGCGATGAGAGAGCCCATCGTCGGGAGAACCTTGAACGACCACGCATCGTAAATGGGCGCCAGAGCCGCAACCTGCACGCGGGAGAATTCGAGGCAGAGGAAACGACCGCCCGGCTTCAGCACACGGCGGGCCTCCTTCAGAACGGCCAGCTTGTCCGTGCAGTTGCGGAGGCCGAACGAGATGGTCACGCGATCCATGCAGCGGTCGGGAAGCGGGATCTGTTCGGCGTCGACCACGCAAAAGGACAGGTCCGACACATAGCCACGCGAGATGGCGCGGTCACGGCCAACCGACAGCATATTGGCGTTGATGTCCGTCATGATCGCCGGTCCGCCGCCACCTGCAAGCCAGCCGAACGTCACGTCACCGGTGCCGCCTGCGAGATCGAGCAGTTTCAGGCCGGGCTGCGGTGCAAGCTCGGCGTTGAAAATCCGTTTCCAGACTCGATGAATCCCCAGAGACATGAGGTCGTTCATCACATCATAGCGACTCGCAACACTGTCGAAGACCGCACGGACGAGAGGTTTCTTCTCTTCCTTGGGCACAGCGCGGAAGCCGAAATCGGCGGTGTCGTCGGCAGCAGTCCCGGTGGAATGCGGCGCGGCATGGAGGTCATGGGGGGCATTGTCGGTCATGGCTGCACTCTATAGCGTCTTTAGCGTCATGCCAGAACTCCCCGAAGTAGAAACCGTGATGCGTGGAATGATGGGACGTCTTCTTGGCGAACGTATCCACGCCATCGTCGTGCGTCGTCCAGACCTCCGTTGGCCTCTGCCGCCCGGCCTCGGTCAGGCTCTTAAAGGCCGGACGATCGAGAGTTTCCGTCGGCGAGGGAAATATATTTTCATCCGTGTTTCTGGTGGGCAGTCGGTTCTGCTGCATCTCGGTATGTCCGGTCGGGTGATGCTGGATGACGCCGATTCAACGCTGGAAGTGGGGGAAGGCAAGCTGCGTCATGAGCATGTCGCCTTCACTACGGAGGGCGGCCAGCGCTTCGGGCTGGTCGATCCGCGTCGGTTCGGGGCGCTCGATCTTGTCGAGACGGAGGCTGAGGACCGGCATCCTCTGGTTGCAGCCATGGGACCGGAACCATTCGATCCCGCTTTCACTGCTGATACACTTTTGAAGGCGTTCGCGGGACGACGCAGCCCGGTGAAAGTGATGCTGCTGGATCAGAGGATTGTGGCTGGTCTGGGTAATATCTATGTGTGCGAGGCCCTGTTCCGTGCGCGTATTCACCCGGAAACGCCAGCAGGTCTGCTTGGGCGTCCTGCGCTGAAGCGGCTAGTAGTCGCCATTCGGGCCGTGTTGCAGGAAGCGATCGACGCGGGTGGCTCCAGTCTGCGGGATTATGTCCAGCCGGATGGTGAACTCGGCTATTTTCAGCACGCCTGGCGCGTTTACGGACGGGCCGGACAGCCATGCCCTGCTTGCAAGGGCGACCCGGGATGTCCGGGCGTGGCGCAGATCACGCAGGCCGGACGCTCCACGTTTTTTTGTCCACAACACCAGCCTGCTGTGGATAACGGGCCTGCGGTGAGTGTGGATACAGGCCACAGGCAGGGCAGAATCTCGCGGAAAAGCAAGAACTCTGCTTGACGCGCGGCCTTTCGTTGGCTTAGAGAACCGCACCTAATTCAGCGCGACCGCTTTCGGGTGGAGCGCGTGTAACCATATCGACTTCTGGATCAGATAGACACAATGGCGAATATCGCATCTGCCCGTAAGCGCATCCGTCAGACGGAACGCCGCACTGCCCGTAACACCGCTCGCATGTCCCGCATGCGCACCTTCATCAAGAAGGTCGAGATGGCCATTGCAAGCGGCAACAAGGAAGAGGCAACGGCAGCCCTGAAGGTCGCCCAGCCGGAAATCCAGCGCGCAGCAACCAAGGGCGTGGTGCACCACAACCTTGTGGCTCGCAAGATTTCCCGTCTGTCTGCTCGCATCAAGGCGATCGCAGCAGCCTGAAGAAGCGGCACGAACTGTTTTCCTGAAACAGTCTGCTCTTCTTCCGGCATCTGGGATGCCCAAGAAATAAGCCGGATTTCCGTATGAGGAATCCGGCTTATTTTTGCTCTATGGGCAAGGCCTTTCCTGCCGTCAGGCAAGAGAGGGTTTCAGAATAAATGATGATTTTTCGGGAAGGTTTGCAGGCATAAATGCGTTGCTTTCACAGGTGCATTTGCCTAGTCTGAAAACTTCGCTGGGACCGTGAATGCATGTCCTTCTCTGGCGACAGGGAGGCTTGTTTCCGAATTCAACATGCTGCCGTTATCCGGCTGTTTTTGTCCGAAATGAACCTCGGGGCTTTCCCTGAAGGTGTGTTTTGTCCGCAATGCGGGCGTGTCTTTATGATTTGGTCGCCGAACGTGCTGGGATGGCTTTGCAGGGCCGCTCTGATCCAGCAATGATCCGGGGAAGTGAGTGTGCAGAAACGATGCCGGTAACCCCATCCTCCGAAATGCCGTTGAGTTCAGATGAAGGTGCCGGATCGCAGTCTGCTTCAGGTGGTATGTCAGGCCTGCTCACAGAGGCGTGGGACAGGATTGCAGGCCGCATGAGGGCCGAAGTCGGGGACGTCGAATACCGGACCTGGCTTCAGCAGATTGTTCTTGGTCCTGTCGATGGTGATGAAGTCACCCTGATGCTCCCCACACGCTTTCTGCGGGATTGGGTCCGGAGTCAGTATGGTGATCGGCTGAGTGCGCTGTGGAATCAGGAAATTCCTGCCATTCGCCGCGTCGAACTTCAGGTCATGCGTCCGGGGGATGTGGTCGCCGCCTCTCCTGCGGCTGATGGGGAAGGTGGCGCGTCCGCTGCGCCTGCTGAAGTGACGCCCGCACCAGCGGCTCGCGCTGCTTCTGCTCCGAGTGATCGTGTCTCGGACACAAGATCCGATCTGGTGGCTCCGCTTGATCAGCGTTTCACGTTTGATACGTTCGTCGTCGGTAAGCCCAACGAGTTTGCCTACGCCTGCGCGCGCCGTGTCGCCGAGAAACCGTCCAGCGTCGGCTTCAATCCGCTGTTTCTGTATGGCGGTGTTGGTCTTGGTAAAACGCATCTCATGCACTCCATTGGTGCTGAGTTGATACGTCGGGGCGGTATCTCGGTGGCGTATATGTCCGCCGAGAAGTTCATGTATCGCTTCATTGCGGCTATCCGCTCCCAGTCGACTGTCGAGTTCAAGGACCATCTGCGTTCGGTCGATGTGCTGATGATTGATGATCTTCAGTTCCTGATCGGCAAGGACAATACGCAGGAAGAGTTCTTCCATACGTTCAATGCACTGGTCGATGCGGGACGACAGATTGTCGTGTCAGCAGACAAGTCACCGTCCGATCTGTCCGGTCTTGAGGATCGTCTGCGGACGAGGCTCGGCTGCGGCATGGTTGCGGACATTCACGCCACGACGTTCGAGCTTCGTATTTCCATTCTGGAAGCGAAAGCCACGGCCTCGGGCGTGGTTGTGCCGGGCAAGGTGCTGGAGTTCCTTGCTCACAAGATCACCACCAATGTGCGTGAGCTTGAGGGAGCACTGAACCGGCTGATCGCTCACGCCAACCTGTTCGGGCGTCCGATTACGCTGGAATCCACCCAGGACGTTCTGCACGATATTCTCAAGGCCCATGACCGCCGCGTGACGATCGAGGAAATCCAGCGCAAGGTCTCCGAGCACTGGAATATTCGTCTGACCGACATGTCTTCCGCCCGTCGCGCCCGGGCCGTTGCGCGTCCCCGGCAGGTCGCCATGTATCTGGCCAAGCAGTTGACCAGCCGCTCGCTGCCGGAAATCGGACGTAAATTCGGCAACCGCGATCACACGACGGTCATGCATGCCGTCTCTCGCGTGCAGGAGCTTATGGAGCGGGACACGGCGTTTGCCGAGGATGTCGAGCTTCTGCGGCGGATGCTCGAGAGCTGACGCAAGAAAACACGCTGTTTCACAAAGAAAACCGGGCTGCGACTCTTTGCCCGGGACGTGTCCCCTGCTAGATTGCCTGCCTTGATTTCCGATCTGCTTGATCAGGGTTGGAACGCGGAAACAAAGTCCGCAGGACAGGGGAACTGGTGTCGATGAAGTTTACGGCCGATCGCGCAACGCTGCTCAAGGCTCTTGCACATATTCAGAGCGTTGCCGAGAAGCGGAACACAATTCCCATCCTCGCCAATGTGCTGATTGACGCCAATAATGGCCATTTGAGTCTGACCGCTACAGACATGGAAATCGCCGTTGTTGAGGAAGTGCCAGCTGAAATCCATACGCCAGGCGCGGTGACGGCTCCTGCAGCCGTGCTGTATGAAATCGTCCGCAAGCTGCCGGACGGTGTTGAGGTCGAACTGAGCCATCCCGGTGGCGAGGCGCAGCTTGATCTCCGCGCTGGTCGCTACACGACGCGGATGAACGCTCTCCCGGTCGATGATTTCCCCTCCATGGTCGCCGGTGATCTGCCGCATCAGTTCAAGCTGAACAGCGGTGTGCTGAAATCCCTGATCGACCGCTCCCGCTTCGCCATTTCCACGGAAGAAACCCGCTACTACCTGAACGGCATCTACATGCACGTTACAGAGGGTGAAACGGGTGGTCTGTTGCGCGCGGTTGCTACAGACGGACACCGTCTGGCTCGTGTCGAGACCGAGGTTCCGGCTGGGGCTTCCGGTATGCCGGGCGTGATCATCCCACGCAAGACAATTGGTGAAATCCGCAAACTGCTGGACGAAGCGCCGGATGAGGTGGATGTCTCTGTCTCCGACACCCGCATCCAGTTCGGCGTGGGGTCCATCACCCTGACATCCAAACTGATCGACGGCACGTTCCCGGAATATCAGCGGGTTATTCCGTCCGGCAACAACCGCACCCTGCGCGTTGGCAAGAAGGATTTCTCCGACGCGGTTGGTCGCGTCGCAGCCATCAGTCAGGAACGTTCGCGCCCCGTGAAGCTGGTCCTCTCGCGTGATCTGCTCATCCTTTCCGCCACAAGCGCCGATCAGGGCACAGCGAAGGAAGAGCTGGACGACACGCGCGTCACCTATGACGGCGATGACATGGAGATCGGGTTTCAGGCTCGCTATCTGAACGACATCACCGATCAGGTGAGCAAGGATGTGGAGTTTGTCTTTGCCGACAGTTCGGCTCCGACCATCGTGCGTGACGTGGACAGCCCTTCGGCGCTTTACGTCCTGATGCCCATGCGGGTCTGATCTGGACCATTCTTTCTGACCGGTCGCAGCCATGACGTCTCTTGATCGTCTCGTTTTGGCCGGTTTCCGGAATTACCGAAGGTTTGTATGGGAGCCGGGGTGCTCGCCGGTTGTGATCACCGGTGAGAATGGCAGCGGCAAGACAAATCTTCTGGAAGCATTGTCGCTGCTGGTTCCGGGGCGAGGCCTTCGCGGGGCCAGAAATGCGGATCTTCCTTTGCGGGAAGCTTCCGGCGATCCCGTTCTAACAGGTTGGGGCGTTACCGCCCGTTTTTCTGACAATACAAGCGATTTCGAGGTCTCCACTGGCATGGAGGCCGGACAGTCCGGTGCGCGCAAATTTCTGCTCGATGGTGCGCAGATGCGTGCGCGGGATATTGCGGCGGCCAATCTGTCCGCTGTCTGGCTGACCCCTCAGATGGATCGGCTGTTTGGCGAGAGCGCCAGCGGACGCCGCCGATTTCTTGATCGCCTCGTCGTGGCGATGGTGCCGCAACATGCGCCTGAACTGGCCGCCTGCGAACGGGCGACAGCGCAGCGGAATCGTTTTCTTTCCGAAGGACGGACGGATGATGTCTGGCTGTCAGGGATCGAGGACGCCATGGCGCGACATGGCGTGGCCGTTGTCGCGGCAAGACGGGAGATGGTTTCACGCCTGAACGTCATGGGCGCTGATCCGCAGGGAGCCTTTCCTTCTGCACATCTTTCCCTGCTTTGTCCCATTGCTGATCGGCTCGATAATGAACCGGCGCTTGCGGTTGAAGACTGGTTGCGCAGCGTTCTGCGGGAAGGGCGCACAGCAGACCGGCAACGTGGCCATGCGATTGTCGGAGCGCATCGCACCGATTTTACGCTTCGGGATCTGGAGACGGGACGGCAGGCGGCGGAGGCCAGTACGGGACAGCAGAAGGCTCTGTTGATCGGTATCATTCTGGCGCATGCCCGCCTGATGGGTGAGGGCGCCGGAACCGCGCCGATGCTTTTACTCGATGAACCTCTGGTGCATCTCGACCAGCGGCGTCGGGAAGCTCTGCTTGAGACGTTGCTCGATTTTCAGACGCCGGTTCTGTTGACGGGGACCGACCGCTCTCCCTTTGCGCCACTGACAGATAAGGCCAGTTTCGTCACGCTACAGGACGGTCAGATTGTCACAGCGCGCACTGACTGAAAAATACGCCGGGAAAAGGCGGAAAAACCTCATAAGAAGACGTGCATAGACGTCTCATATGCTGGTCGTGAACGCCAGAAGAGGCTATAAACATCCTCCGCTGCACCCTATGCGAACGACCGGAGTACTCATCCCGTTATGACCGAAACTTCCAGTTCTGTTTCTTCCGCCGAAAACGACGACTACGGCGCGTCCTCCATTTCGGTGCTCAAGGGACTGGACGCAGTACGCAAACGTCCGGGCATGTATATCGGTGATACGGATGACGGGTCCGGTCTGCACCATATGGCCTTTGAAATCATTGATAACGCCGTTGACGAGGCG
Organism: Acetobacter sp. UBA5411; assembly: GCF_002409645.1. GTDB lineage: Bacteria > Pseudomonadota > Alphaproteobacteria > Acetobacterales > Acetobacteraceae > Acetobacter. Next base: position 16,630 of record NZ_DHNR01000007.1, on the reverse strand, counting down.
CAGGCCGGGTTCGCCACACACTGCGAGCTGATCCTGAACGCCGATGGCAGCGTGACTGTGCGCGATAACGGTCGCGGTATTCCGACCGACATGCATGAGGAAGAAGGGATCAGCGCGGCGGAAGTCGTTCTGACCAAGCTTCATGCAGGCGGCAAATTCAACCAGAATTCCTACAAGGTCTCCGGCGGTCTGCATGGCGTCGGCGCCGCCGTGGTGAACGCCCTGTCCGAGTGGATGGAAGTGCGCATCTGGCGGCAGGGACTGGAGCATGTGATCCGCTTCGCCCACGGTGAGCGTATTGAGCCTCTCACGGTCGTTGGGCCGTCGGATGAAGAGCGCGGCACACAGGTTACGTTCAAGCCAAGTGCTGCGACATTTGCCAAGACAATCTTTGAATTTCCTGTGCTGGAGCGCCGTCTCCGTGAACTGGCGTTTCTGAATTCCGGCTTGAAAATCACTCTGCGTGATGAACGCACCGAGCCGTTCAGGGAAGAAGTCTTTCATTATGACGGCGGCCTGATCGCGTTTGTGGAGTGGCTGGATCGTGCCCGCACGCCGATCATTGTGCCTCCCATTTCGGGCAGTCTCGAAAACCCGGAAAATGGTATCAAGGTCGAGTTCGCCCTGACCTGGAACGACAGCTATCACGAGACGATGCTGTGCTTTACGAACAACATTCCACAGCGGGATGGTGGTTCGCATCTGGCCGGTTTCCGGCAGGCGCTGACGCGTATCGTGGGCAAATACGCGGAAAGCATTGCAAAGAAAGATTCGGCTTCGCTGGTAGGCGAGGACATGCGCGAAGGTCTGACCGCCGTGCTGTCGGTCAAGGTGCCTGATCCGAAATTCTCTTCACAAACCAAGGACAAGCTGGTTTCGTCCGAAGTCCAGCCGGTCGTGCATACGGCTGCGGCCGACATGATCGGCCACTGGTTTGAGACGCATCCGAAAGAGGCCAAGCTGGTCGTCGCCAAGGTGCTGGACGCTGCTTCCGCACGTGAAGCAGCCCGCCGTGCCCGCGAACTGACCCGCCGCAAGGGCGTGCTGGATATTTCCTCGCTACCCGGAAAGCTGGCTGACTGTCAGGAGCGCGACGCTTCCAAGGCCGAAGTCTTTATCGTTGAGGGTGACTCTGCTGGCGGAACCGCCAAGCAGGGACGTGACCGTCGTTTTCAGGCCATTCTGCCGCTGAAGGGCAAGATCCTGAACGTCGAGCGTGCACGCTTTGACCGTATGCTCGGTTCTGCGGAAATCGGCACACTGATCACGGCGCTTGGCACCGGCATCGGGCGCGGCGAGGCGGATCAGGGCGGCTTTGATATCAGCAAGCTCCGCTATCATCGCATCGTCATCATGACTGACGCTGACGTGGACGGTTCGCATATCCGCACGCTGCTGCTGACCTTCTTCTTCCGCCAGATGCCGGAACTGATCGAGAAGGGCTATCTCTACATCGCGCAGCCGCCGCTCTATCGCGCCAAGCGTGGCAATGAAGAGCGTTACCTCAAGGATGACGCAGCACTTGAGCAGTATCTGCTCGACAAGGCGCTGGGAAATGCTGCGTTGACGCTGGGATCGGGGCGCGTTCTGGAAGGCGAGGATCTGCTCGCAGAGATCAACTTCATGCGGGATGCGTCCCGTGTCATCGGACGTCTGTCGTCGCGTATCCCGCTCTGGGTCATTGAACAGGCGGCCATTGCCGGAATCTTCAATACGGATCGTGATGCGGCTCTGGCGCAGGTTCCGGAATTGCAGCGACGTCTGGATGCCGCCTCCCGTGAATCCGAGCGTGGCTGGAAAATCTCGTTGAATGATTCCGGTCTGGAAATGGGCCGTAGCGTGCGCGGGATCGGTGAGACCTATCGCATGGAAGCGTCTACGCTGGCCGGTAATGACGCCCGCTGGCTCGCCGCCAATCTGGAGCGGTTCTTGCGTGATTATTCCAACGGTATTCATCTCAGACTGGATGCTGGCACGGAAGTCACCGTCGCTGGTCCAGCAGAGGCGTTTGCCCGTCTGCTGGCGCAGGGACGCAAGGGACTGGCGATCAACCGCTTCAAAGGTCTCGGCGAGATGAACGACGAGCAGCTTTGGGACACCACGCTCGACCCGGCGACCCGCACCCTGCTTCAGGTTCGTGTCGAGGACATGGAAGAGGCTGGTGCGGTCTTCTCGACGCTGATGGGCGATGTGGTTGAGCCGCGTCGTGACTTCATCGTCGGCAACGCTCTCAAGGTCGCCAATCTCGACGTTTGAGTGTGATGAAAGGTGTTGCTGTGGCCGGGGATGAGCCGTGATCGTTCAGGATCATCCTTGGTTCTGCGATATGCCGGAAAGCCTGCGTTATATGAGGGCTAAGGATCTACCTCGTCCCTTCATTGAAAAAGGCATCGTGTTCATCCTGCCAGACAGGATGAAGCATTTTCGGAAGAATCTTTATCATGTGCGTCGGCGGGACGTTGAGGATTCCGCCACCTATGCCCCTCTGTTCAGGGCGAAATGTATTCTGGAAAGCGAGCCTCGACCGGAAGACATGCAGGGACCGTTTGACGTCTATCCGTTTTACACGAAAGTTGCGCGCAACCGACGCCATTACCTCGATTACTACATGCTGTTCCTGTTCGATGGACAGCCGGATTTTGTGCGGTTTAAAGAGCTTGCCGGAGAATGAATGGCTCCTCTCACCCTATGAGTGATTGACCAGCCGGAAGTCGAAGGTTAGGCAGAAACAGGTTTTTGTCGCCTCGCAGTCAAAAGGCAGCGGGGTTTCTCCTGTGGCCTGACAGGGATATTTCCGCGAGTCAAACCGATGAAATCTTATATTCCCGTTGTTCTGACCGTCTTTCTGGCTGGATGTTCCTATACTATTGACCCGCTGAAGAATTATTGCGCCGATCCGGCAGTGGATCAGTCAATTGTCGCGGTTGCCAATGCGCCGACGGTAATGCCCGATGTGGTGACCAGCAAACCTGCAAGCTCGGCAACAGCGTTCACGGATGGCAAAATAAAAGGCCATCTTTTCGGCTCCCACTATCAGGTTCTGGCATGCCACGGCACGCTGGTGCGGGCAGATGGCAGCAAAGAGCCGGGTATCGCTGTGACGCGTTTCCACGGTGGGCCTATCGGCTGGCGCGACCTGTGGCTCCAGCCTTCGTCACCGGATACGCTCAGAATCTGGGCATCTGACGCTGATATCGCGGCCTACAAGCAAAAGCAGATCGCCAACAAGCTCGCTCATACGCCTGCCCCCTGCATGCCGTATGCAGAAGATCTGTTTCAGGGAACGAAGCAGACAGGACTTGCTTCCGACCAGTTGCGCAGCACGCTTTACAGCTGCCTCACCAGTCATGGCGTAAAACCGGCAGTAGCGCCCAGCGGCGTTGATCATGTTTATTCCGAAGGGTATCCGGAATTTTTCGTGCCGTATTATCTTGAGCCCGAAGCGGAAATCAGCGGCTACCTTCTGTATTAAGGGAGCCTGCAAGGTCTTCACTTTCGAGAAAGGCAATCTCGCGCCAACGGATGAAAGCCTCGTTATGAGGTTTCCATCCTTCCATCACATTGGCACGTCAGCTTTCGCTGTTGTTTGCGCCCGTATCTGCGGGAGTAGCCGGAAGTTCCGCTGGCTTTCTCACGCGCACCTTACGGATATGACGAGCGTCGGCATCCAAAACGCGGAACACAAAACCGCTTTCATGGTTGAAAACTTCACCGCGTGTCGGGACATGTCCTGCCAGCCGGAAAACCAGACCGCCAATGGTCTCGATCTCCGCTTCCCGCTCGGTCTCCGTCAGGATCGGGCCGATCTGCTCCTCGAACGTCTCCACCGGGCAACGGGCGTCCACATCAAAAGAGCCGTCGGGTCGTTCGACAATCATCGCGACCGTTGGTTCATCATGTTCGTCGGAAATATCTCCGACAATCGTTTCGACGAGATCTTCGATGGTGACAACGCCGTCGATACCGCCATATTCGTCGATCACGAGCGCCAGATGGACCTGCCGCTGCCGCATCATCAGCAGCAGATCGAGCACAGGCATCTGCGGCGCGATCATCAGAGGCTGGCGTAGCAGCGTTTCCAGATTGAACGCTTCACTTGTGCCGACATAGGCGATCAGGTCCTTCACGTGAATCATGCCGACAATGTCGTCGAGCTGCCCGCGATAGACCGGCATGCGTGAGTGATTCTCACGTCGCATCATCGCCAGCGCGTCATCGAGGCTGATGTCCGCAGGCATCGCCACAATGTCCGCACGCGGCACCATCACGTCATCCGCGCTGGTTTCACGCAGACGCAACACATTGGCGATCAGCGCCCGCTCCTGACGGTCCAATTCAGGCGTTGCGTCTCCACCTTCGCCCGCGTCTGCGGCTTCCTGCACCAGTGCGGCGATGGAGTGGCGGACACCCTGTTCTTTTTTGCGGCTGAAAAAGGAGAGCAGACCCTTGCGAGGTTTCTGTGATCCGTTCACGCCGCTTGAATGGTCTGTGTCGCTCATATCCGGGATTTCCAGGGGTTGGGAAGGCCCAGCATCGCCAGAACACGGGCTTCTTCCATCTCCATACGCCGCGCATCGCCAGCTTCATGGTGATCATGGCCGCTGAGATGAAGAATGCCGTGCGCAATCAGGTGCGCCAGATGATGCGCAACAGGTTTTTTCGCAGCCCGGGCCTCCCGGCACACGACACCCAGAGCAAGGATGATTTCACCACCGGGATAACCGGGCGGCGGCTCGAATGTCAGGACATTGGTGGGTTTGTTACGACCGCGATGACGCGCATTGAGCTTCTTCACGACCCTGTCCGAGGACAGGACGATCGTTTCCGGAAGCACAAGGGCCACTCCGGAAAAGCGACGCTCCATCCAGACAAGACTGGCGTCGCTGGCGCGTCGGACCAGTCGCTCGACATGAGGTACGACAGCGCGCCACCCCGCGTCTTCGACAATGATCTCGGGACCATTGTCGCCTGTTCCGGTGTCATCCTCCCACTGTGTGGGAGGGAAGGGGAAGAGCCCAGCCCCGTAAGGGGAGGGCTCGCCGTCTGCCGCGCTCTGAAGAGCGCAGCTGTCAGTACTTGGCGGTTCCATTGTGCTCCCGGCGGAATCTCTGGTTGCGGGAGGTCTCCCGTTCCACCGTCTTCTTATCATCATACGCATCAACAATGCGCGCTACCAGTCTGTGCCGCACAACGTCTCTCGCGTCAAAGCGATTGATGGCGATGCCCTGCACGCCTTCCAGCGTATCGAGCGCGTCCTGCAGCCCTGAAATCGTGCCGGACGGCAGATCGACCTGACTGAGATCACCTGTGACGACCATGCGTGTTCCATTGCCCATGCGGGTCAAGAACATCTTCATCTGCGCGGGGGTCGTGTTTTGCGCTTCGTCGAGAATCACATAGGCATGTGCGAGCGTGCGACCACGCATGAAGGCGAGGGGCGCGACTTCAATATCGCCAGTCGCCATGCGCCGGGTCACCTGATCACCGGGCATCATGTCATGCAGCGCGTCGTAGAGCGGGCGCAGATAGGGGTCGATCTTTTCCTTCAGGTCGCCGGGCAGGAAGCCCAGCCGTTCGCCCGCTTCAACAGCAGGCCGCGACAGAATGATCCGATCGACCTGACCGGATTGCAACATCGCGACAGCCTGCGCCACCGCGAGATAGGTCTTGCCGGTTCCGGCAGGGCCGACGCCGAACACCATCTCGTTGCGCGCCAGCATCTCCATATAGGCAGCCTGACCCGGAGAACGTGGCTCGATAGCACCCCGGCGGGTCCGAATGGCTGGCAGATCATTGATCATCAGCCGTGGGCCGTTGCTCGGTTTTGTCTCGACTTCGGTAGCAGCCTCCGGCGCCTGACCGGGCACCTGCTCGCGCAGGGCGGCGTGAATGTCGGAAAGACGGATGGCGGCGTCGATCTCATCCGTGTTGATCGGCGTGCCACGTTCCAGCTTGCGATAGAGGGTCGTCAGCGCGGAGTGAGCGAGCGCCGTGCGGCCCGGTTCCCCAACAATCGCAATCCGGTTGCCCTTGCAGGCAATGCGCACTCCCAGAGCTTCCGCCATGTGACGCAGATGTCGGTCATGGTCGCCGACCAACTGCGCCAGAAGGGCGTTATCTCCGAACTGCAGGGTTGTCGTTCGTGACATGTCCCGCGCTGGAGAGGAAGAGGAGCCCTTGTGACGGGGCTGGGAGGTTCCGGGTGCGATGGGCTGGGTCAAGCGGGCATACACTCCTCGACAAGCGTTCCGACCAGCGAATTGCTGCGTCGTTCTGTGATCAGGACAGGAAGAGTCCTGCCGACCAGATCATCCGGTCCATCGACATGAACCGGCTGAAGCCAAGGGGACCGACCGACCATCTGGCCCGGTTTGCGGCCCCGACCTGTGAACAGCACCGGCGCGACAACATCCACAACAGCATCGTTGAAGGAATCCTGTTGGTCGCGCAGCAGTGCCTGCAATGCTTGAAGACGCTCGTCCTTGACGGCCTCTGCTACCTGCAACGGAGCGCCCGCCGCCGGAGTTCCCGGTCGGATCGAGTATTTGAACGAGTAAGCCAGCGCGAACCCGACATCGCGGATCAGCTGCATGGTCGCCTCGAAATCCTCATCGGTTTCACCCGGATGCCCGACGATGAAATCGGAGGACAGGGCCAGATCCGGACGCACGGCCCGCAGACGATCCACAAGATGGCGATACTCGTCCGCCGTATGGCCCCGGTTCATCGCCTTGAGGATCTTGTCCGAACCCGCCTGCACAGGCAGATGCAGGAAGGGCATCAGCGCAGGCAGATCACGGTGCGCCATGATCAGGTCATCGCCCATGTCGCGCGGATGCGAGGTCATGTAGCGGATACGCTCCAGACCCGGAATCTCCGCCAACGCGTAAGCCAGTCGGGCAAGGCTCCATGTGCCGCCGTCAGGACCTTCGCCGTGATAGGCGTTGACGTTCTGCCCAAGCAGGGTCAGTTCACGCACACCGCTTGCAACCATGCGACGGGCTTCCGCCAGCACGGAGGCGACGGGGCGGCTGGCTTCAGCACCACGGGTGTAAGGCACCACGCAGAACGAGCAGAACTTGTCGCAGCCTTCCTGCACCGTGAGGAACGCGGTCACATTGCCTGCGGTCTGCGGCGCTTCACTGTCGGGCAGAAAGTCGAACTTCTGCTCGGCAGGGAAATCCGTATCGATCACTGAACCACCGGCGCGGGCGGCACGGGCCACCATCTCCGGCAGGCGGTGATAGGTCTGTGGGCCAAGCACGATGTCCACATAGGGCGCACGCTTGAGGATCTGCTCGCCTTCCGCCTGCGCGACACAGCCCGCCACGGCCAGAACGGTCTGGCGACCTTCGGTGCTCCGTTCCTCCTTGATGTGACGCAGCCGCCCCAGTTCGGAAAATACCTTCTCGGCAGCGCGGTCCCGGATGTGGCAGGTGTTGAGAATGATCATGTCCGCCTGCGCGGGGTCATCCACCGGCGCATAGCCAAGCGGGCGCAGGACATCCGTCATGCGGGCGCTGTCATACACGTTCATCTGGCAGCCCCATGTGATCATATGCAGACCACGGGTGTTGGGGCGGACCTCCGACGCGTTGGCGCTATGGAGTGTGGTGGAGAGATCAGTCGTCACAGTTCAGGCTCGTTCCGGCACGCCGCCGGACCATTCCGCGCGACAGAGGGGAGGAATCCTGATTGCGGGCGTCCGGGTCAAGGGCAGAAGCTCATGACATCGGTTCCGCCTGACGAAGAAGCAGAAGAAGTGCGAAAGGCGATCAAGCCATGAACCTCTCTTCACGCTAGGGGCGCGGCCAAGGGGAACTTGGCCAGACCTTCAGCTACCATCAGGCGAAAGATACAAAGGGTTTGTCAAGAAAACCTTTTGTTTTCACGGTTCCGTGATGAATTGGCTGGCCCCCTGAGTCTCACCTGCCAGTCTGCTGGGGCAGGCTCGTCATTCTGACGCAGACGGGCTGCGCCATTTGTTACGGCACGCCATGTGGCCTGCGCGAGCGCCTTCCGACTCGGGAAATCTTCGGGGTCGAGAGGTGGATGCAGCAGCACGGTAGCCCGCATGGATTTCCGTTTCACCAGCTGCCAGACGTGGGGACCAAGATCCATGTCGCCATACCAGGAAAATACGGTGCGACGGGCCTTGCCGATGCGAAACCCGTCGAGTCTGTCATAGACAAGCGAGACGGGCTGGATCAGGGGCGTCATGCCGGGCGGGAAATCAGGCAGCATCTGCGACGCTTCCGGCTCCCGCAGGCGCGGTGGCTTCGCAATGGCGAAAAAGGCTGACATGAACGGAAGAACGCGCGAGCCGTCGGAGGACGTGCCTTCCGGAAACAGCACGAGATTGTCGCCATTAGCCAGACGGGACGTCATCTCATCGCGCTCACGGCCAGTCGTATTGCGCTGGCGGCTGACGAAAATGGTGCGGCCAATCTTTGAAATCAGCCCCATGATCGGCCAGTGCTCGATATCGCCCTTGGCCACGAAAACGGAGGGCAGAACCGTGCCGAGAACAGGCACGTCGATCCAGCTCGAATGGTTGGAGATGTAGATGATCGGCCGTTCACCGCGTGCCCGCGATTTCGGTCCCGTGACACCGCCCGCCCGACGTCCGATGACGTTGATCTTCAGGGACAGCAGACGGCACAGCACGCCCCAGATCACCCGCGTCCAGCGGATCTTGGCGTTGCCGGGAACAAGAAGAAGCACTGCTTCAAACCCGACGGAGAGCGGAACCCACACAGTGATGGCGAGGAGTCTGCTGACACCGCGGATACGCCGGAAAAGACTGCGCTTCGCCTGTTCCCGTTCTTTCGCATCGATCCGGTCGAGTTCTTCGGCGTCGATCCGGAACGCAGAACCTCGCCTTTTCAGGTGGGACAGGGAAGGAGTGGGGTTAGCGGAGGCGTGCATATGCCTCTCCATCCGGGAGGGAAAGAAGGAGTACTGAGTGCATCCCTTTCCATACTCTCAAATCACGATTTTCGACAACGTATGTCAGCCGGACCAAAAAAACGACACAGATCATTATAAAAAAGGTCGGAGTCATCTCGTCGATCGGGAAAATTCTTGTCATTAAGGATTTGATGTCCGCCTCCGCAGTCTCCCCGCAAGTCTCCCGTGCACATAAGAAGATGTGCGATCAGGGGGAGCCCAGCGCTGCACGCCGCTGCAAGCTGCGTGATGACAGGTCCTGGTGGAAAGTGGCGTCTGCTTTCGTGGTCCTTCTGAGCGCAGTGCAACCCACCTTTGCAGCCAGCGGAGACAGCAAGAAGCAGAAGGAAAAGACGCCGGAGCCGATAGGGCCGACGGTGTCCTATACGACAAAGATCGAACCGACGGGCAATGCGGATGTCGACGCTGCGCTGACCTCCTCATCCGATCTGCTGAGCCTTCAGAAAACACGTGCAGTGGGTCCGTTCGCTCTCGCCGGGCGAATCAGAAGTGAATACAGCCGCCTGAATACTGCGCTGGAGAGTTTCGGCTTTTATGACGGCAAGATCACCATCACGGTGGACCGTCCAAAGGACGCTCAGATGCCACCGCAGATATCGATGGACGGACAGGATATCGGCCTGCCGCTGTGGCTGGCGTCCATGCCATCAGGACAGGCGCTCTCCATCAAGATCACGGCTAAGACGGGACCTCTCTACCATGTCGGTTCCGTAAAGCTCGTCGAACCGGACACCAAAAAGCCTGTGGCTCTTTCCGAAAGTGAGCAGAAGGCGTTCGGGATGAAGACAGGCGCGCCTGCGGTGGCGAGCGATGTCCTGCAGGCCGCCAACCAGCTGAACGATACGCTCAAGGAGGAAGGGCATCCGCTGGCCAAGGTTGATGTGCCGACCGCCTGGCTTCAGCCGACATCGAGAACGCTCGATCTGATGTATCCTGTCACCATCGGGCCAAAAGCGGATATCGGAAAGATCACCCTGAACGGGCTGGATTACACCAATCCCAGATTTGTTCGCAGACGTCTGACGATTGCGCCGGGGCAGCTTTACCAGCCTTCCCGAATTGAGGATTCAAGACAGGATCTGGCCTCTCTGGGCATCTTCTCGACGGTAGGCGTGAAGGATGCGCCCAAGCTGGCACCCGACGGCAGCATGCCGCTGGCCTTCAGTTTCAAGGAAGCCAAGCGTCACACGGTTGGAGCCGAAGCCGGCTATTCGACTGATCTTGGTGGGCGCGTTGGTGCGTCATGGACGCATCACAACCTGTTTGGTAACGCCGAACGTCTGAAACTCACGGCTCTGGTCACGGGTGTTGGGGGCACGGCCCAGCAGGGGTTCGGCTATGATGTGTATGCCGATCTCTTCAAACCGGATTTTCCCGGTCGTCGTCAGAACGCCAGTTTCAGGGTCGAAGGTATCCGGCAGCTTTTCTATTCCTATCGCCAGACAGCCATCATTCTGAGAGGCGGTATCGTGCGGCAGATCAGCAAGCGCTGGAATGTGTCCTACGGCATTGCAGCGGAACAGGAAAAGATCGAGCAGTTCGGCGATACCCGTGACTATTCGCTCATCTTTGCTCCGCTCAGCGCCAACTATGACAGCACCGATCTGCCTTCGCCGCTTGATCCGGCGACCCACGGTGCGCGCGTCTCCCTGAGTGTAACGCCCTCCGCCTCCTTCAACCACGGCACTCGTTTCTTCGCCCTGCTACAGGCCAACGCCTCGACCTATTTCGATCTTGCAAGACTGGGGCTGACACAGCCGGGCCGAAGTGTGTTCGCGTTCAGGGGAATTGTCGGCAGCGTGCAGGGAGCATCCACTTACGACATTCCGCCCGATCAGCGGCTCTATGGCGGTGGCACGGCGACCATCCGCGGCTTCCGGTATCAGGGTGTCGGGCCGCAGTTTCCTCATTCCAAATATGCGATCGGCGGCACATCGCTGGATGCCGGAACAGTCGAGTTTCGTCAGCGGTTTTTCAAAAGCTGGGGCGCAGCGGCTTTCATGGACGCCGGACAGGTGGGATCGGGCAGCGCGCCCTTTACCGGCAAGGTGCGCGTCGGCGCGGGTGCGGGCGCGCGGTATTTCACGCCCATCGGACCGGTGCGTCTCGATATCGCGGTGCCGCTTAACCGTCAGCCGCGCGGCGACAAGTGGGAACTCTATATCGGTCTGGGAGAAACCTTCTGATGTCCGAAACGACACCTGATACTCCCCATAAGCCGCGTCGTTCCCTTGGTCGTCGTATCGCCAGAGGAAGCGGGATTGCCGCCGCCTCGGTCGCAGGGCTCGCCGTGCTGGTCGTCGGTGTTGTGCTTGTCGGTGCGAATATTGATCCGGGGCGTCACTTCATCGAACGGGAAGCGGCGTCGCTGACGGGCAATACCGTTGTTGTGACGGGCCTGAGCGGGCGCTTTCCAGACGCCCTGAAAATCGCACATATCGAGTTGCGGGATACAAAAGGCGTCTGGCTCACCATCGAGAATCTGCGTCTAAACTGGTCACCGCTCCGCATGGTTGGTCGCACGGTGCATGTTGATCTGCTCAGCTGCGACCGGCTGGCCCTGCCGCGTCTGCCAGTCAGTGACACCTCCAAACCGGCGACGCCCTCCAGCGGCCCCACAAAGACCGGTCTCGGGATCGACATCAAGGCAGTGGACGCCAAACGGATCGAGATTGGCGCCCCCGTCGCCGGACTGTCGGCTGCCTTCTCCCTGCAGGGTCATGCCGCCGCCCCGGAACTGGATGCGCTGATCAACGGCTTGTCCCTCAAGGATCTTCCGAGGGCTGATATTCTCGTCGATCTGAAACGCCTCGATGCAGACGGGGCGTTGAAGGTTGCGGCCAAAACCCAGTCACGCGCCCTGACGCTCGATCTGACCGCGCAGGACGGCAAGGACGGTATTGTTGCAGGACTGAGCAAGATGCCGGAGGTCACGCCCGTCTCCCTGACCCTGCATCTGGCTGGTCCCACGGAGGCTGCCGCTCTCGATTTCGGCGCACAGGCTGGAAGCATCACCAGCACGGTGAAGGGTAAACTCAACCTCGTCGCCAATACGGCTGATGTTGCCGCCGCTCTCAATGCGCCCGCCATGTCGCTCAGCAATAGCATCGGCTGGCAGTCCATCGCTCTCGCTGCAAAACTGAGTGGTCCCTATACCGCGCCCGCCGGAACCGGAACGCTGTCCGTGAAGCAGCTTGCGGCAGGTGGCGCGCAGGTCGGGGCGCTTGATGTGAATTTCGACGGGATGGGGCAGGGCGAGACGCTCGATCAGTTGCATCTGCATGCGACGGCGTCCGGACTGCGCATTCCCGGCAGTTCTCCGACCTTGCTGGCAAGCGCGCCCTTGCAACTGGACGCCAGATACGCCCCCAACAACCCGACAGCGCCGGTTGTGCTGGCGTTGTCGCACCCGCTGCTTCAGCTCAACGCACAGTCCGACACGAAGCCAGCCATCAAGGGCAATGCGACCCTGAACCTGCCTGATCTTGCTCCTCTCGCGGCAGTGGGTGGACAGAAGCTGGAAGGTCATGCCGACCTTGCGGCCAACTTCGCGTTGCCGGAGGCTTCCGGCGACACCACGACAGTGGCTCTGACTGGTAATATTGCCGCCCTCAAAGGGCTGGAACAGGCGGTCGGTCTGATCGGTCCGACCGGCAAGCTGGCGGCTCACGCGACCCTCACCAAAAAGGATGACGGGCAGACCGTTCATCTCGATACGTTCACTCTCGATGGACGCACGTTGCATCTGACGGCGAACGCCACAGCGAACACAAAGGACAGCAAGACCACGCTGGAGGCCGCGCAGGCCAGCCTGTCGCTGACAGATCTATCCGCAGCAGCAAAGATGCTGCGTGGTACAGCGAAACTTGATCTCGACGCATCCGGTCCGACGGATGATCTTTCAGCAAAAGCGCATCTCGCCAGCGACTTCGGCACGGCCACGATGCCGCGTGGACCGATCACGCTCGACCTTGACGCCGACCATCTGCCTTCCGCGCCAACAGCGCATCTGACTGCGGGAGGAACGCTCGATAAAGCGCCTCTGAAAGCGGACCTTTCCGCAACACAGGACAAGGACGGCAATCGCACTTTGAAAATCACCAAGCTGGACTGGAACAGCGTGCATGGAGATGGCGCGCTGGAACTGCCCTCCAAGCGCAAGATCCCGCTAGGCACGTTTGATCTGAAAGTCGCCAGACTGGCGGATCTGAAGAACCTGATCGGCCAGCCTGTCAGCGGCACCCTTGCGGCCTCGCTGAAAAGCACGGCGGCGACTGACAATAGCCCGCTGAAAGCCGCGATCAACGTCACCGGCGATGTGGCGATGGCCCCTTACCGTATCGGAGCGCTGAAGCTGACCGGGTTCGTCAATGATCCCGAAGGCTCGCCCAGTGCGGACCTGTCCTTGCAACTCGACAAGGTTGCAGCGCCCTCCATTGCGGGCGGTCTGCGGGCGACGGTCAAGGGACCACAGAACGCGATTGCTGTTGATGCAAACGGGAAGTTTTCTGAACTGTATGGTGCTCCGGCAGCCCTCGATCTGGCGGCTGTGGCCAATCTTCCGGAACAGAGTGTGCGCGTCAGCCGTCTGACGGCGAACGCCAAGGGCGAATCCCTGAAACTTGAAGCGCCTGTCAAGGTTTCTTACGGTAAGACATTGGGTGTTGACCGCCTTCGCGCCACGGTCGCGCCTCCCGGCGTGGCTCCGGCCAGCATCGATATTGCCGGCACAGCTAAACCCGCGCTGAATCTGACAGCAACAATCAGGAACGTGACACCTGCGTTGGCCAAGCCTTTCGCGCCAACGCTGCACGCAACCGGCACCTTGTCCGCCGATGCCAAGGTGACGGGAACGCTCGCGGCTCCTCGCGGTAACGTTCGTCTCGACGGGCATGGTCTGAGGATGTTGTCCGGTGACGCGGCTTCGCTGCCGCCCGCCGAAATCGCCGCGACGGCTGATCTGGCAGGCACGACCGCACGCCTGAACGCCCATGCCAGCGCCGGTCCGAAGGTCAATCTGTCAGCGGACGGCACCGTGCCGACATCCAGCACTGGGCCGATCAACCTGCACACGCGCGGCAATCTGGATCTGTCCCTCGCTAACGGCATGCTGGGCGCAAGCGGACGACAGGCGCTGGGGATGGTCAATTTCGATATGATCGTGGGTGGCACCGCTGCACGTCCGGCGGCTCGCGGCTCACTGACGTTGCACAAAGGTGATATTCAGGACTTCTCGCAGGGGCTGCATCTTTCGGATATCGAAGCAAACGTGCTGGCTGAAAATGATCGGCTGGTCATCCAGTCCTTCATTGCGCAGGCAGGCAAGGGCACGATGGCTCTGAACGGCACGGTTGGCGTATTCGCGCCCGGTATGCCGGTCGATCTGCATCTGACTGCGAACAAGGCACAGCCGATTGCCAGCGATCTACTAACGGCCCTCATGGATGCCGACATTAACGTCAAGGGGCAGGCCGACACGCGCATCGACGTGGTAGGAAACGTCAAGTTGCCGCATGTGGAAATCAATATTCCCAACTCCATGCCGAGTTCGGTCGCCACGTTGAACGTGATCCGTCCCGGCGACAAGCCACCGGAAACCGACAAGAAAGCCACGGAACGCGTTATCGGTCTGGATCTGAAACTGACTTCGCCGGGCGAGTTCTTTGTGCGCGGTCACGGTCTGGATGCGGAAATGGCCGGACTTCTGAGCGTGAAGGGAACGGCAGCGCAGCCAGTTGTGGAGGGCGGCTTCAACATGAAGCGCGGCCTGTTCAGTCTTGGTGGTATTACGCTGAACTTTACAAAAGGGCGTGTCGGGTTTGATGGCACGGGCGTGACCCACAAACTTGACCCGACGCTGGACTTTGTCGCGGAACGCAGTGTCAGCGGCCAGACGGCCATGCTGAAGGTGGGCGGGTACGCCAGCGATCCGAAGATCACCTTTGAATCCATTCCGTCCCTGCCACAGGATCAGGTTCTGGCGATGCTTCTGTTCGGAACGGATGCGCATTCGCTCTCCACCACGCAGATGGCGGAACTTGGCGCGGCTCTGGCGACGCTTGCGGGCGGCGCAGGTTTTGACCCGCTCGGAACCGTCCGCAAAACCCTCGGTCTGGATCGTCTCGCCATTGGTGGTGGCTCAGGCGTCGGCAATGGCGGCGCTAGTGTCGAGGCGGGCAAGTATGTGATGAAAGGCGTCTATGTTGGCGCCAAGCAGGCGACCTCCGGCAGCGGCACGCAGGCGCAGGTGCAGGTCGATCTGACCAAGCACCTGAAACTCAATACAACGGTGGGCACGGGCGGAAACGTGACTGGCTTTACCACGCCGGAAAACGATCCGGGGAGTAGTGTGGGCGTGTTGTGGCAGTATCGGTATTGAGGGGGGGAGGGGTAGGCTTGTGGGGGAAAGCCGAAAGTCAGTTATCGAAAAAACACTGTTTGAAGCTGCCTATCATGAGGATAGGAAAATTTAGCAAACCCCCGCGCCGACAATAATAAAATTACCTGAATATCGTGATCAGTCCGAGTCTGATTTGGCTGTAGCGCATGAAACGTTAGCAAATTTTGAATTGCTAACTAATGAAGTGAAATCTGCGACATCGGCCTTTGGTCCGAACGTTATTGCGACCAATTTAATGTCAGCACAATTGTTAGACACATCAATTGGAATCGGCCAATAAGAGTTCGGAGACGAACCAACAACGCCGCTCGGTGCAGAAGCGTCCCACCGCTTTAGTAATAGTCTAACCTCTTCTTCATTTTGTAACGTAGGGGGCAAATAAAAAGCTCCAAGCCTTGATATTCCCCATGGAGTAAAAGGAGGAAGTCCCGCGTCCGTCAAAGCATAATTGATTTCTTTTAATATTGTGGTGTTTTTATTATTGTAATTTATGTGCCTAAGATCAGCCCGCCCCCCTTTGACTTCAAAAGTTAGGCGAACGCCTGTACCCTGCTTGGCAAAGCAACGCCATAAGTATGGTTTGTCTTTGTTTAAACTTGTTGTGAATGAAGTATAAAAAAGGTCGTCTGCAAGCTCGGCATATACTTTACCGTTTGTGCTGGGGCTAAGATATCCGTTAAGATTATGAAATTTTGCAAACTCGTCTAATTCACCTTGGCCAAGACGTTTTGTTACTGAGTGCAAACGCAGTTCTTCGCTTGATAGGATACCACGAAATCCCTCAGGCGAGGTATAATGGTCCACAGTAATGAAAGCTGTCTCTTTCTGAAACATATATTCAAAAATGGCATTTGATAAATCATTAACATAAGATAGTTCAATAAAAAACGTAGACATTGCATGAATATTATTTATATCAACCGTAATTCCAAGGCCGTATTGGTAAAGTATATTATCAACAATGCCTTTAAAAGCTAATTTTTTATTTTGTTCGTCTTCGTAGGCCTGAAGGGACATATAAAATTCCAATATATCCAATATATAAGAAACTTTTGAAAGGTGATGTTATTCATATTACAATACAATGGCCATTTTCAGTCAATCCATAGAAATACGGACAAGAGCCATTTAGGATAATGATGTGATCGCATGATAGGCGTTCTTAGGCTCAATTCGATTGTGCTTCTTATGTCCGCTACAAGGAGGGATTCTAGTGAGCATTTATGACTGCAATGAGACAATTCTGTTGAAAAAGTCGCT
>NZ_DHNR01000002.1:818-12793 GCF_002409645.1 Acetobacter sp. UBA5411 | reverse complement strand
TGACACCGGTATCGTCGTGGTGCTGGGCGTGAACGAGCGCGATTTTGGGGCGCTCTACAACGCGCAGATCATCTTTGATGCGACAGGTGAGATCCTGCTCAAGCGTCGCAAGATTACGCCTACCTACCATGAGCGCATGGTTTGGGGGCAGGGTGATGGTTCCGGTCTGAAAGTCGTTGAAAGCGCTGCCGGTCGCATCAGTGCACTGGCCTGCTGGGAGCATTACAATCCGCTCGCCCGCTACGCGCTGATGACCCAGCACGAGGAAATCCACTGCGCACAGTTCCCCGGTTCGCTGGTTGGGCAGATCTTTGCCGACCAGATGGAAGTCACCATCCGGCATCATGCGCTGGAATCCGGCTGCTTTGTCGTGAACGCCACTGGCTGGCTCATGGAAGATCAGATCAAGGAGATTGCGCGCGACCCGGCACTTGAAGGACCACTACGGGGCGGATGTTTCACAGCCATCGTCTCACCTGAAGGCAGGTTGCTCGGCACACCACTGACGGAAGGCGAGGGCATGGTCATTGCCGATCTCGACTTCGCCCTGATTACCAAACGCAAGCGGATGATGGATTCAGTAGGGCACTACGCACGGCCCGAACTGCTCAGCCTGCTTCAGGACCGACGGCCGGCGCGAACGGTGCATTATGTCGGTGAGCATGAAGCAGCGGAGCCGATTGGTCCCTCCAAGGACGAGGCCAAGCCATGACCGTACCAACACTTGGCACACTTTCCGGTCGTAAGCTCGTCACGGACCTGCAGTCCTTTGGGCTTCAGATCGGCGAAGATATCGGTGGTATCGCCCGCAAGGGCGGAGCCGGTCCTTCCGACCACAAGACAATCACCATCGCGGGCCAGACCGTCATGGTGCCGGTCTATACGTCCGGTGCGCGACGGTCTCCGTTTCAGGCCAGTCCACCTGACCAGCACGGGGCCAGCACGCTGCTGCGTGATGGGCAGACACTGGGCACGATCCATTTTCCGGCTGCCCCGCGCTTTTACGGGCTGAGCACGGCAGACGGTATTCCCTACTGGAAGATCGCGCTGCTGCATGGCCGTGACACGTTGGCGACCACGGTGCACCAGACCTGCATCCGCTACGCCGACCGGCGCACGTCGTGCCAATTCTGCGCCATTGGCCAGTCGCTGGAGGCGGACCGGACGATCGCCTACAAGACGCCGGCGCAGCTTGCCGAGGTCGCCAAAGCCGCCGTGGAACTCGACGGTGTCCGCGACATGGTGCTGACGACCGGCACGCCCAATGTGATTGATCGGGGTGCAGCCGTGCTGGCGGAGTCAGCCCGTGCCATCAGGGCGGCGGTGGATTTGCCGCTTCAGGTTCAGTGCGAACCACCACGTGACCACGGTTGGTTTCAGCGTCTGCGCGATGCTGGGGCCGACAGTCTGGGGATGCATCTCGAAGCCGCGACGCGGGCGGTGCGCGAGAAGATCATGCCCGGTAAGGCCACGGTGAGCGTCGATCGCTATATGGACGCTTTCGCCAGCGCCGTGCCGATCTTCGGGCGCGGGCAGGTCAATACCTACATTCTTGCGGGGCTTGGTGACAGCGCCGCAGATATTCTGGCCCTCGCCGAGCGTCTGATTGCGCTCGGGGTCTATCCTTTCGTGGTGCCGTTCGTGCCCATTTCCGGCACTCCTCTGGAAAATCATGCGCCGCCTTCAGCTGATTTCATGAAATCCGTTCTGGCGCCGCTTGGGCGGATGCTCCGGGGAGCGAACATGAAGTCCAGCGACATCCGGGCCGGATGTGGCCGTTGTGGCGCCTGTTCCTCGCTTTCGGCGTACGAGCAATGAGAGCGATCCTCGAAGGCGTGGAAGACCGCCCGTTCATTCCGATGGAATATGTCGTGCGCCTTGCCCGCACGCCATGGGAGCGTGCCGGCTATCACGCGCTCCGTCGCGAAGTATTCTGCAGTGAACAGCATGTTTTTGCAGAGGATGACCGCGACGCAATCGATGAGGTCGCCATTCCCATCATCGCGGCCTGCTGCATGGCGGGAATGCCGGATCGGGTTGTGGGAGCGGTGCGCATCCATGAAGCAGAACCCGGCATCTGGCGTGGTTCCCGGTTGGCTGTGCATGAAGATCATCGCAAGCTGGGGCGGATCGGGGCGGAACTTATCCGTATGGCGGTCAGCACGGCGCATGGGCTTGGGGCCGCGCGGTTTCTGGCTCAGGTGCAGGAGCAGAATGTGCTGTTCTTCCGTCGCCTGCACTGGAAGAGTCTCGGCGTCATCACGCTGCACGGCCTGCCACATCACGATATGGAGGCCGATCTGTCGCGCTACCCGGCGCACGGTCTGGATCAGACCTGGCTGCTGCGTCCGCAGCCCCGGATACGACAGGTGGCGTGATGGCACACGAACTCGCCACACTGCTGCGCACGCTCCGGAACGGTCGCGCCCTGGCGGGTAAACAGGATATTGCCGAAACTGCGGCAATCCTGAAGCCTGCTAATCCTGATGCCATCCGGCTTGGCGATGACTGCGCCGCAATTCCGGATGGCGATGGCTACCTTCTGCTGGCTAGCGAGGGCTTTCAGGATAGCTTTGCCCGCTCAATGCCGTGGTTTGCCGGGTATTGCGGCGTGATGGTCAATGTCAGCGACATCGCGGCAATGGGTGGTCGTCCCGTAGCCGTGGTGGATGCACTGTGGAGCGATACGTCCGAGGCAGCTGCGTCCATTCTGACCGGTCTGCATGAAGGTGCGCGCACCTATGGCGTGCCGGTTGTTGGCGGACACACCAACATGCGCAGCACCCATAACTCGCTGTCGGTGGCGATCCTCGGCCGTGCCCGTCATCTGCTGACCAGCTTCGATGCCCGCCCTGGCGAGGTTCTGATCGCCGCCATCGACCTACGTGGCCGCTGGCACGACCCGCACCCGTTCTGGGATGCCAGTTCAGCACTGTGCGGCACCGAGGGAGCGGTCCGGCTGCGTGGGGACATCGAACTTCTGCCGTGCATTGCCGAAGATGGCCTGAGCCGTGCTGCGAAGGACATCAGTATGGCCGGATTGTTGGGCACCGCCCTCATGCTGGCCGAATGTTCGGGCGTCGGCATGACCATCGCGCTCGATGACGTGCCGCGCCCTGACGATGCACCGATGGAGCGCTGGCTCTCCGCATTCCCCAGCTATGGCTACCTGCTCACAGCGCGCCCCGAAGATGCTGAAGCGCTCATGGCCCGGTTTCGTGGGCGTGACATTGCGGCTTCCGTCATCGGTCAGTGTGACAGCACGCAGCGGCTGGATGTCACATGGGCGGACGAGAAGGAAACCTTCTGGGATCTCGCCCGGACGCCACTCATGGGATTTGCGCCATGAGTCTGTCCATTGGCATCCTGACCCACTCGACCAATCCACGCGGTGGTGTGGTGCACGGCATGGCGCTGGCGGAAGCCCTGTGTGACGCGGGCCATGACGCAACGCTGATCGCGCCGGACGTGACAGGAGCCGGTTTCTTCCGCACGCCCCGCTGCGCCACACGCTGCATCCCGGCCGCATCTGTGCCTGACCTGCCAGCACTGGTGGAGCGTCGTATTGGCGAGATCAGAGACGCATTGCGCGGTCAGCATTTTGACGTGCTGCATGCGCAGGACCCGATCAGCGCCAATGCGCTGGCCGATCTGGTGGAAGAGGGGCGGATACAGGGCTTTGCCCGCACGGTTCATCATTTGGACCGTTTCTCCCACCCCGGTGTCGCGGCTCGCCAGACACGGGGTCTGACGGCTGCGACCGAACTTTTTACGGTCAGTCAGCTCTGGGAGGACACGTTGCTCACCGAGTACGGGCGGCATGCGCCTGTGGTCGGGAATGGTGTCGATCTGGAAAGGTTTTTTCCGGAGCCCGGTCTGCGCGATCAGGAACTTCGCGCACGGTATGGGCTTCCGCAGAACGCACGTCTTGTGCTGTCGGTCGGCGGGGTCGAGCGTCGCAAAAACACGCTTGTTCTCCTTGATGCTTTTGAGATGCTGCATCGGAAGCTGCCTGATCTGCATCTTGTGATTGCCGGAGGCGCGTCCCTGCTGGACCATTCCGACTACCGTCGTCTTTTCGATGAGCGGATTCAGAGTGGCGGGCTGGCAAACGCGGTGACTGTGACAGGTACGATTGCGGATGACGATATGTCCGCACTGTATCGACAGTCTTCCGTGCTGGCCTATCCTTCAAGAACGGAAGGCTTCGGCCTGTGCCCGCTTGAAGCTCTGGCCTGCGGAATCCCCGTGGTGGTGCCGGCCGCACCTCCTTTCACGGAGCATCTTCATACTCTCGAGGCATTCTGGTGCCAGCCGGAACACCCCGAAACACTTGTCTGCGCGTTGCGCGACGCTCTGAGCGTCCGGAGTCCGGCCCGTTTCCGGGTCAGTGGCCCCGCAACGGCCCGCCGCTTCGACTGGCGCCGCGTCGCCAGTCGGCATCTCCCCGCATATCGGCGTCTCGCGGCGCTGCCGCACGCTGGCGTTCCTGCTTCAGGAGTTTTGTCATCATGCCCGAAATGACCTTTCGCGTGCGCTGGCCCGATGGGAAGGAGACCGACTGTTACTCCCCATCGCTGGTCATAAGGGATCACTTCACGCCCGGTCAGGATTATCCGGTCCGGGAATTTCTTGAAAAAGCGGACACGGCCCTGACGGAAGCCAGTGAGCGGGTTCGAGCGCGCTACGGCTTCCCGTGCAGCCGCGCCCTTGGTCAGCTTCACGCCATTCGGCAGACCTGCACGCCCTTCCTCAATCGACCCGATGCGCAGGTGCGCGTCCTGTCTTTCAAATCCTGAGACGGAATATTCTTATGACACAGAACGAGAAAACCATCCCCGTCATCATCGTGGGTGGCGGACAGGCCGGACTGTCCATGAGCTGGTATCTCTGCCGCGAGAAGGTGGAGCACATGATCTTTGAGGCAAAGACGGCCTGCCATTCGTGGGATGATGAACGCTGGGACAATTTCTGTCTGGTTACACCAAACTGGCAGTGCGAACTCCCCGGTCATCCTTACAAAGGGAGCGATCCACACGGCTTCATGGTGAAGAAGGAAATCATTGATTACGTCAAAGGCTTTGTTAACTCGTTCAACCCACCGCTGCGTGAACACACAGCCGTCACCTCCATCACACGTCACGAGGCCGGTGGCTATCGTGTGGTGGCGGGCGGAGAGACCTGGCACGCAAAGCATGTGGTCATCGCATCGGGAGCGTATCAGGACGCGGTGATTCCCGGTTACGCCAGCGCGATCGATCCATCGATCTTTCAGGTCCACTCACAGGATTACCGCAACGCGGCCCAGCTTCCGGAAGGCGCGGTTCTCGTTGTGGGCAGTGGCCAGTCCGGCGCGCAGATCGTCGAGGACCTGTTTCTTGAAAAACGCAAGGTGCATCTCTGTGTCGGTTCCGCCCCACGTGTCTCGCGTTTCTACCGTGGCCGCGACGTGGTGGACTGGCTTGCGGACATGCATTTCTACGACCTGACGGTGGATAATCATCCTCTGCGTGACGGTGCACGCGACAAGACCAATCATTACGTCACGGGCCGAAACGGCGGGCATGACCTTGATCTGCGCAAATTTGCGAAGGAAGGCGTGGGCCTGCATGGCACGCTGGAGACCATTCGTGACGAAGTCGCTCACTTCGCACCAGACCTGAAAGAAAACCTTGATGATGCGGACAAGACCAATGCCGACATCAAGAAATCCATCGACGCCTATATCGCCCGTGAAGGGATCACTGCCCCAATCGAAGCCGCTTATGTTCCTGTGTGGGAGCCCGATGGCAGCAACACCCCGCTGGACCTGAAGGCCGCCGGGATCACCTCGATCATCTGGTGCATCGGCTTCCGTTCGAACTATCGCTGGATCGACGTGCCGGTCTTTAACGGAGCCAACAAGCCCGTCTGGCATCGGGGTGTGACCGATGCGCCGGGCTTCTACTTCCTCGGCCTGCCATGGCTGCACACATGGGGATCGGGGCGGTTCTCCGGTGTTTCGCGTGATGCCGCGTGGCTGACGAGCCAGATCACCGGCAAAGATGTGCCCGTAGCCTGAGCGGAGGTAAGCGCCATGCTTCCATGGACGACATACGAGGCGATGTATGACGCAGCCCTGAACCAGCCAGAGCCGTTCTGGCTGGCTGCGGCACAGTGCGTCACATGGATGCAGGCTCCTGTGACCGCATGCAGGACGCGGTCGGACGGCTGGCATGACTGGTTTCCCGAGGCCACGCTCAATACCTGCCAAAACGCCGTGGACCGGCATGTTGAAAATGGTCGTGGTGAACAGGCAGCATTGATCTGGCATTCCTGCGCCACCAAGGAACGTCAGGTTGTAACCTACAGGGAGTTGCAGGGCAGGGTGGCCGGATTTGCCGGTGGTCTACGCTCGCTCGGAGTGGAGAAAGGCGACCGTGTCCTGATCGCCATGCCGACCATGATCGAGACGGCCATCGCCATGCTGGCCTGTGCACGGATCGGGGCGGTGCATGTCATGGTCTTTGCGGGTTACGCCGGGCCTGAACTGGCGCGACGGATTGATGATGCGGCACCGAAAGTCATCATCATCGCCAGTTGCAGCTTTCAGGGGCAGACGCCCATTCCGTCCGCGCCCGCTCTGAACGAGGCGCTCGCTACGGCGGCGCACAGACCGCAGGCCTGCGTGATCGTGCAGCGCGAAGCCTGCCCGGCCTCGCTTCTGCCGGTGCGGGATCACGATTTTCACACGTTGGAACAGTCCGCACCAGTAGAGCCGGTCATGCTGCGTTCCGAAGATCCCTTGTATATTCTTCACACGTCCGGCACGACGGGCAATGCGAAGGGCATTGTGCGTGACAATGGTGGCCACGCAGTCGCTCTCGCCTTGTCCATGGATCTGATCTACGGCTGCAAACCCGGCGATACCTTCTTCACGACATCGGATCTGGGGTGGGTGGTTGGCCATTCCTATGGCGTCTATGCGCCGCTGATCAGCGGCTGTACCAGCGTGATTGTGGAAGGCGGTGCTTCAGCTTCTGCGATCCGCGCGCTCTGTCATGAGCACGCGGTGAAATGCCTGTTCACCACACCAACACAGATGCGGCTCATGCGACAGGAGAGCCGCCATCTGTCAGGGGCGATCCTGCCCGCGCTGGCCCGCATCTTCGTGGCCGGGGAGTATGCAGACCCAACATTGCTGGACTGGGCGCGGTCGTATTTTCGCAAACCCGTGGTCAATCACTGGTGGCAGACTGAAACCGGATGGAGCATCACCGCTCATTTTTTCGGTCTGCCCGAGCGTGAGCCGGTCTCGCTCATGAACGACATCGGGCGGCCTGCACCGGGATTTCGTCCAGCTATTGTGCCGTCCATGCCGGGTGAACAGTGTGGCGAGATTGTCCTCTCCCTGCCGTTGCCGCCCGGCTGTCTGGCTGGTGTCTGGAAGGATGGGGCTATTCGCCTTCCGTCCGCTTATCTTGATGAAACAGGTAGATATTACCGCACCTTTGACGAAGGCATGATCGAGGCCGACCGCGCCGTGCATATGCTCGGACGATCCGATGATGTCATCAAGGTCGCAGGTCGCAGAATTTCCGGCGTGCAGATCGAAAAGATCATCGCCACCCATCCTGCCGTTCATGCCTGCGCCGTAGTCGCGACCCCCGATGAACTGCGGGGGCAGCGACCTGTCGCCTATGTGGTCGTTGACCCGCGGGCCGCCTGCGAACCATCTTCCGAGGAAATCGTCGTGCTGGTCAACAAAGTCCTCGGGCGCTGGGTTGGTCTGAAGGAAGTCCGTTTCGTCAGGCATCTACCGACCACGGTATCTGGCAAGATCACACGCAAACGCCTGCTGGTATCCTGACGTTAGCAGTGCAACCTGCCAATTGTGGAGCGGCGAGCCTTCAAATGGCCTGACCGCCGGAAACTTCGATCCGCTGCGCATTGACCCAGCGATTGTCCTCGGACAGCAGCGAAGCGATCATTGGACCGATGTCGTCAGGAAGTCCGGGACGTCCAAGTGCGGTTACTTCTCCAATCTGGCGAGCAATATCCTGATTGTCCCGCACCATACCGCCCGAGAAATCCGTCTGGATCGCACCCGGCGCTACCGTGTTGACGGCAATACGGCGCGGACCAAGTTCCTTGGCCATGTAGCGCGTCATGACTTCCACCGCCCCTTTCATGGAGGCATAGGCAATCCAGCCGGGATAGGAAAAGCGCGTCAGTCCGGATGAGATGTTTACGATCCGGCCGCCATCCGCGATCAGCGGCAGCAGCGTCTGTGTCAGGAAGAACGGACCCTTGACGTGAACACGATAGGCGGCGTCGAAATCTTCCTCCGTCACCTCGCCGAACAACGCATGATGCGAGGTGCCTGCCATGTTGACCAGATAATTGAAACGCTCGGCTCCCCAATTGCGCAACACGCGTCGGATCTCGTCGGCGAAGGCAGGAAAAGCATGCGTATCGCCGGTGTCGAGTTGCAGGGCCACCGCGCGGGCACCGCTGTGCTGGACACTCTCAACCACTTCATCGGCAGCGGCTTTATTGGTGTGATAGGTGAAGATTGATGAGACGCCACGTCGGGCGAGGGCTTCAACGGTGGCGCGGCCCAGTCCACGGCTTCCGCCAGTGACGATGGCAATGGTGTTTGTTGCAGGCATGGGAATCTCCATCTGGTGAGGGACCAATCTTGGTCACACCATCGTCCGTTCGATAAGACCGCTCTTTCCGTCAGCATTGTTTTGCTCCATGGAATAATCCCATGGACAGGCTTGCCACACTCGACCTCTTCGTCCGCATTGTTGACCGCAGCAGCTTCAGTGCCGCAGCAGCTGATTGCGGCGTCTCTCGCCCGGTTGCGACCGCTGCGATCAAGGCGCTGGAGCAAAGGCTCGGCACCCGACTGCTGCATCGTTCGACCCGTCATGTCCGGCCAACGGAGGAAGGTGCTGCCTATTATCGCCGGTGTGTGGCGATCTTGGCGGATCTCGAAGATGCCGATCGTGGTGCGAGTGGCGCTGTGGCCGGTCTCTTGCGCGCTGATGTGATCGGCCGTCTGGCGCGCATGATCCTGCTGCCAGCATTGCCGGACTTCCTTGCGCGCCACCCGGCGCTGACCGTTCATCTTGGTGAGGGTGAGCGGTTTGTCGATCTGGTGCGCGAAGGGGTGGACTGCGTGGTCCGAACCGGAAGTCTGCCGGACAGCGATATGATTGCCCGACCGCTGGGCGTTATGGAAGAGGTGACGGTCGCCAGCCCGGCCTATCTGGCGCGGCACGGAACGCCTGTCTCTCCCGACGATCTTGAGGGGCATCAGATGATCGGCTTCGTGTCCTCACGCACCGGCCAGCCTTTGCCATTGGAGTTTACACGCGGCGAGGAGGTGATCGAGGTCTCGCTTCCGGCGCGTCTGTTGGTCGGAGGTGTTGATACCTATGCCGAAGCGGCCAGACTTGGCTTCGGTCTCGTACAGGTTCCTCGCTATGGCTTCGCGGATGATCTTGCGAATGGCACGCTGATCGAAATGCTTCCTGATTTTCCACCCATGCCAACGCCAGTGTCGGTCCTTTACCCGAGCAACAGGCAGCTTTCTCCGCGTGTGCGGGTGTTCGTGGACTGGCTGTTGGAGATTATTGGCCCGCGACTTCATCCACAGTGCGAGTGAGCGTCCCTATGCGGGTGCAAGGGCGAGATAGAGCGAGATCGTTGCAATCGAGAGTACCGTGGATGCCAGAACGACCCGTCCGGTAAGAGCTGCCTCCCGATCATAGAATTCCGCCAGCATGAACGAGCCGGTTCCTGTCGGGAGTGCGGCAAGAAGCACGGCGATTTGTGTCATCGCTGGAGGCAGGTGGAGCACGGGCGCTGCGATGATCCACGTAACCAGAGGCTGGGCGATCAGCTTTAGCCCGACAAGAATGGCGGCAGTCAACGGGCGTGCAGACGCGGCACCGACGGAATTTCCGGCAAGGAACAGACCGAGGGCGATCAGGGCGCAGGGGGATGCAGCCCCGCCGAGAAGCTTCAGGAAGGCATGAACGGGTCCCGGCAGATGCCCGCCGGATATCATGACAAGGCCGCCAAGGGCTGGCGCCACCAGCAACGGATTTTTCACCAGCGAAAAGAGCGTTTTCGCAACGATGTCGCGCGGTCGCGCTTCGGTTTGCAATCCAGCCTCGATCAAAACGATTGCTATGACAAACAGCACACAGACCGTCACGATCGTGGCGATGAGCGTCGGCGCCATGCCGGTATCGCCAACAAGAGACAGGACAAGCGGGAAACCGACAAACCCCGTATTGGCGTAGCTCGCGTTCAGTCCGTCAATGGCGGCATCGGCAAGATGGTGTCCTGCCGATACCCGCCACCATAACGTCCCGGCAAACACGATAAAACAGCCGAGCGTGAACGCCGCAATGAATCCCGGCTCCCACAGATCGGTCATTTTTGCATTCGCCACGATGTCGAACAGCACTGCAGGCAACGCAAGATAGACCACCAGCCGATTGACCTCGCGTGTGGCATTGGGGCCAAGCGCACCCGATTTTCGTGCGATCCATCCGGTAAGGATGAGGGCAAAGATAGGCAGGACGATCAGCAGATTGTTCAGCATCAAGAATCTCGGGAGGCCAGCAAAAGCGTGACGCTATCGGAGGCTATTGATACAATCCAATACTCATATGGTTCACGATCAATGCTGTCAGGGTATCAGATGGACACGCGGCATATGCGGTATTTCATGGCTCTGGCGGAGACGCTTCATTTCGGTCGGGCCGCCGAGCGGATGAATATGAGCCAGCCGCCGTTCAGTCGCCAGATTGCCATGATCGAGCACACGTTGGGGGTGAAGCTGTTTGAACGAAACTCGCGCAATGTGGCGCTGACCCCAGCCGGAAAACACTTCATGAAAGACTGTCGAAAGGTGCTGGGGCTGTTTGAGGAGGCGTGCCGGGATGTCAGGCTGGTTGCCAGCGGCATGAAAGGCGAATTGCGGTTTGGATTCATGATGCACGCCGCCCACAGCGTCGTGCCGCAACTCGTTCAGCTTTATGCGGAGGCGAGGCCGGATGTCCGCCTTGTCCTTGACGAACGCACGCCAACAGAGATCGATGAGATGCTGGTGGCAGGGACACTGGATGCCGCCGTAACATTTGATTGCGGATATGCGCCGCACCTGCAGACCGTGCTGCTGGCCAGGGAGCGATTATGCATCATCATGCGAAAGGACCATCCCCTTGCCGCGGTCGACCAGATCGGCCCTGAGGAACTCCGCGAGGAGAAGATCATCGCAGCATCCGCTGCGACAGCGCCGGCTCTGCGATCCGCGATCAACAGCTATTTTTCTGCCAAGGGAATTGTCCCGCATGTCGTGCTTGAACCGCGGTTGCAGCACACGATTATCCAGCTTGTTGTAAAAGGGCTGGGTGTAGCCCTTATCCCGGCATCGCTGTGTGCCGAACTGGGGGCAGGGCTGATGTCACGGGCTTTGACAGACGCTCCCCAACTTGACGTTGTCCTTCGAGCGCCGATCACTACGAAAAACCCCGCAGTCTCGACATTCATGGAAATTGGGAAATCGATGCAGCGGGCTTCACTCTGATCCATGGAACCTGTGCAGGGAGTCTGTTTCCAATATCTTCGCTCTCCATATTCCATGGTCATGAGTGGAGTACTTTTATGATGTCTTCCGACGCCAGAACCAGACCAAGCATAATCATGATCGCTCCGGATATGTAGCCGGTCACGATGGACGCTCTGGGGCGGCTGCTTAATATTGTCCGCGCGCCAAATCCGACCATCAGATAGATGGAGACGCAGTTCATTGTGTGAATGATGCCCAAAACCCCGATCTGCAAAAAGATCGGCCACGATGAACCCGGATTCGTAAACTGGGGCAGAAGGGCGAGAAAAAACAGAAGAGCCTTGGGGTTCAGGCCACTGATGGCGAACCCTTTGGTAATCCAGCGCCGCGCACCAGTTTCCCG
>NZ_DHNR01000002.1:0-580 GCF_002409645.1 Acetobacter sp. UBA5411 | reverse complement strand
GTTCCGGTAATGGCGAGATATCCCAGAAACAGCCCGAACACGGCGGGAACGACCGCGGCATGATTACGTATTCCGGCGGAAATGACATACGCCCAGTCAGCACCTGGGGTTGCGGCAAGGAGGATCGAGATCGTCCAGAAGGCAAGAAGTGTATGCAGATTCATCGAAAATGCAGGGGCAATGGGAGCGAAGTGGGCCGCCGATTAAATTGGCGCATGTGTGAAAGCATCACCCTCAGATCAATTATTTCGTTCTGATTTCATAGAATGCACAACAGTCAGGCGTGCAGATATGCCTGAAGACGAGGGATAACAAAGTCCAGAAACACTCTCACACGCTGGGGTGTCTGTTTGCTGCCCAGATACAGCGCATGGATCTCTTCTTCGTCCTGCGCGTCCGCATGAGCCAGAATTTCAACGAGGCGGCCGGTCTTGATGTCATCGCGCACATGGTAGTCGCCAAGCCGAGCCAGTCCTGCGCCCCGTAGGGTCAGGCGTCTTACTGTTTCCCCGTTATTGGCGAGGAGGGGGCCTCGGACGATACGATCCGCGATGCGCCCTTTCTCCTGTAGCGGCCAGAC
>NZ_DHNR01000041.1:220109-245251 GCF_002409645.1 Acetobacter sp. UBA5411 | reverse complement strand
TTTTAAGAAGGATCTGTCATGCCCAGCCTGTTTGAGCCGATTGAACTGGGAAGCATTTACGCCAAAAACAGAATTCTCATGGCGCCGCTGACACGTGGCCGGGGCACCCGCGAGCATGTACCCACTCCCATCATGGCCGAATATTACGCGCAACGCGCTGGGGCCGGTCTGATTATCTCGGAAGCGACTGGTATCAGCCGCGAAGGTCTTGGCTGGCCGTATGCGCCGGGTCTGTGGTCGCAGGAACAGGTAGAAGCCTGGAAGCCTATCACCGCTGCAGTCCATGCAAAGGGCGGAAAGATCGTGGCCCAGATCTGGCACATGGGCCGCATGGTGCATTCCAGCGTGACGGGTCAGCAGCCTGTGTCCTGCTCGGCGACAAAAGCACCTGAAGCGCTCCATACTTATGACGGCAAACAGGCTCCCGAAATTGCCCGTCCTCTTACCAGGGAGGACATTGCCCGCATCCTGGACGATTATGAAAACGCCGCTCGCAATGCTCTTCAGGCAGGCTTTGACGGTGTGCAGATTCATGCCGCCAACGGTTACCTGATCGACGAATTCCTGCGGGACGGCACCAACCATCGTTCCGACGAGTATGGCGGTTCGCCGGAAAAGCGCATCCGCTTTCTGCGTGAAGTCACGGAACGCGTGATCGCAACGATTGGCGCGGACAAAACGTCAGTACGGCTGTCCCCCAATGGCGATACGCAGGGCTGCATCGACAGCCATCCCGAGCAGGTTTTTGTGCCGGCCGCAAAGCTGCTGAATGACCTCGATATCGCTTTCCTTGAACTGCGTGAGCCCGGACCAAATGGCACATTTGGCAAGACCGATCAGCCCAAGCTGCACGGCCAGATCCGCGAAGTCTTCAAGAAGCCGCTGGTTCTGAATCAGGACTACACACGGGAAGAAGCAATCGAAACAGTCGCTACCGGTGTTGCGGACGCCATTGCGTTCGGTCGGCCTTTCCTCGCAAATCCGGACCTTGTCCGTCGTCTGGAAGACAATCTGCCCCTGAACAAGGACGATATCCGCACTTGGTACTCGCAGGGCGCAGAAGGCTATACGGATTATCCATGCGCAAAATAATCTGATTCGTTCATTGCTGGTTCTCTGCACTTTGTTGTGGAGAACCAGCTATCACTATCTGAGTTAAGGTCGTTTTTTGATTCTACCTCAGACTCTGTGTGATGAAATTTTCACCAATACCTTACAAACAATACGTTCATGATTGTTAATGCATCCACAATCCAATAAGCGCCAAACGCGGCAATCACCACCCGATTCAAGACCGGTGAGGGAGTTACTGGAGCTCCTTGTTTCAATTGAGGAAACAAAAGGGCTAGAAACGGCACGATAGGCAGGAAATAACGTCCCTGCACGCCGCGTACGACTGGAGCGCCGACTTTAGTCCAGATGACATACAAAGCCAGAAAAACGAGGCATGAAGCTGCCAGAGTACAAAGCAGCGTCGTGATCGAGACCTTTTTTCCTGAGGCACAGCCTCTCTATTAGGAAAATGGAAAAACGAGACAATAAAAATACCCAAAAACAGAAAAAAAGTCAGGTAGTAATAAAAATATGGAAGAGGCACATCAAGCCACCCCAGAATTCCAATCCCACTTTCAATATAACCAAAAAAATTCTTTTCCACTGTATGCAATATAAGAGCTGGCACAGACAAAAAATGCGTCATGATCCAGTGAATCTGCTCACCATCTGATACCCCCGTATCAGGAAGGAACTGTATTTTAACTGGTTTTATAGCAATCCTGCTCCAGACTACTACAGAAATTAAACCAAGAATGGCAGGCAGTAGAGCCAGAAGCTTGTTTCTTCTCAGCATAAACACAGCCGGAATCATTGAGCACATAAGGAGAGGTGGCTTACTAACGGCAAATATTGCGAAAACGATACTTAGAAAACCCCAATTTTTTAGGCTAATCTCAGAAGAACCGTTAAGACGTGTAAGAATGCCTGCAACCAGAACCGCGAGCCCTATCAGGATACCATCCTGCGAACAGGAACCAGCCAAAGCTATGGTCATAGGCATGCTGGCAATGGCCGTTAGAAACAGAACGCCACGCCGCGCCAATGCAATTCCTGCGGCACAAAGTAAAACTGAAATAAACCCATTAACAATTCTGACGGCGTAACTTGTCTGAATTATCGTCATATGGGTGTGTCGCGCGCCCCATATCGTTAACGCAGCAGGTATGTAAGTGAACGGAGCATAGATAACCGTATTAGGAAATCCGACGAAACAGAGTTCTTTATTCCAGGGTCTGTCGGTAAATGTATTAGGCTTCCCCGCCTCAATTCTCTTCGAAGGAGGTCTCTCAAAATCCAGATATACCAAGTTGAAATTACAGGGTAGCAGACCGCCACTGGCAACGGGCGAAAGCCGATGCCCGACTACACCTCCTTCTGCAAGAAATGCAGCCCGGGCAAAATGAGGCATCTCATCGACAACCTGTCCCGGAGGGGTAAGCAAGACACTTGCTGAAACCGCTATTAAAGCAAATACTATGTAACCCAAAGGAAAGAAAAAAATACTTTTACCAGTCACTACAAAACACCTAAAAATCACATGACATAATAGCGTGACAGAACAGAATATAACAGAACGACCGATGACACGACGATCCACCCCGGAGACAATGCAAGCATTATAGTGCGGATCCGACTCTTTATTACGGAGCCATCATATCCCAATATAATGAATGGCAAGAACGGTAAAAGCGGCAAAAAATAACGCCCCTGCACACCAACGATAAAGTTTTGACCTACAGGGGTAAATGTTAGATATTCAAGAAAAAACACAAGAGAAACCGAAGCAAGCAATAAAAATGCAACTCCAAAACGCAATCTAATATAACTGTCAATTTTCAACCTTAATTGACCAACAAAAATCAAAGAAAAGACAAAAACAAACAAAGCCGTAATATAAAACCATTCCGGCATCACTGTATCAATCCACCCCACAACGCCAATCACTTCCTTCCAGAATGGAAGGCTCTCCATGCCCTGATGATCTGTAAAGGCGTGCTCAATTAATTCAGGCACCAATCGGGGGTGCGTAATTAAATTATAGACTTGCTTGCCAGGTGAAGTCTGATCCCACATCGGAATCATAACGAAAAAATGTACGAGCAACATCCAAAAAGCCACAAAGCTGATGGAAATAAAAAAACAAAAAAAGTTAAATTTATTCTTGAATGAATTTTGAGTGAAAAATGGGAGCAACAGGAGTGGGGCATAAGCTGGTCGCCCCAAAACACTCAAAGACAAGAAAGAATAGAACAATACAAGATCTTCTTTACCCTTCAGACGAGAAGGAACAAAATGCAAAAATCTACATAAAAACACAAATGACAACGTAGAAAAACAGATGATAAGCCCATCCTGGCTAACAGAAGAAAAAAGAGAAATCGTCATCGGCAATGATAGAAAAACAGCCAGAAATATTGCAGCGCTACCCGACAATGCTATCGCTATAGATGCGAGACTGACGCACACGATGGCTGTCGTCATACGACTTGTAATCAAAGCCCATTTTACGCGATGAACACCTGAAAACCTTGCCGCATCCAAACCCATAACAGCTGGAAGATAAAGAAGCGGAGAATAGATCGCAGTATTGGGAAATGACTGAAAACCTTTTTCTCCTATTAAAACAGCGTTTCCACGCTCCATCATTGAGCTTGTAACTTTTACATCTGCATGAAATCTTATAGAACTATAAATATCATCAAGTTTGTTGATGCCCAGATCAACCACGCCTCCGGATTGGGCCGGATGTCCAGTTCTGAACGCAATCATTTTACCGGATGATATCTGATAGACGCGGTTAAAATGATTAAATTCATCAGAATTTTCAAACGGGGGAACCAAAATAGCCAACAGCAATGAAACAATTAAAACAGAGCAGAAATAAAAGACTCCCAAAACTCGGGCAGAGAAATCACATCTATGGAAAACGTCAATAA
The DNA here is from genome assembly GCF_002409645.1 of Acetobacter sp. UBA5411. Taxonomy (GTDB): domain Bacteria; phylum Pseudomonadota; class Alphaproteobacteria; order Acetobacterales; family Acetobacteraceae; genus Acetobacter. Next base: position 241,259 of record NZ_DHNR01000041.1, on the reverse strand, counting down.
AATTGTTTATTTTTAGAAAATCCACTTAAATTCTCCTGAACAAATCAAACAATTTTATAAAAATGTACCACATGAAAGATAAGCTAACCGTTTCACTTCCAAACGTCCCACCGCCACACTGTCCAGAATTAAACCACACACCAGAGACAAGGCTGCCAAGATTTCACACCCCGTTGCGAGAACAGCAGTTGGCAACCGCGGAACAAATCCGGATCGCATATAATCCGCCACCACCGGCACACCGAGAACAATGCCCAGAAACGCCAGGAAAAAGGCAATAATCGTAAAGAACAACAAAGGACGTTCCTGTTTGACCAATTGGATAATCGTCGTCAGAATTCTGACGCCGTCACTCCATGTGTTCAATTTTGAGGTCGAGCCTTCGGGACGTTCAATATATTTTGTTGGAATTTCACTAATCGGCATACTGAGTTGAAGCGCATGCACTGTAAATTCTGTCTCAGTTTCAAAACCAGATGATGCAGCCGGAAAAGATTTCACAAACCGACGTGAAAACACCCGATAGCCGGATAGCATATCATCTGTAGCACGCCCGAAAAAATGCTGGACCAGCGACGTCAGAACTTTGTTTCCGAGAACATGACCCGGCCGATAAGCCGCCTTTCGATCTGTCACTCGTAACCCCGTCACCATATCAAAATGGTTGTCGATAGCCTCTTCAAGCATACGCGGTGCTGCAGCGGCTTCATACGTCGCATCACCATCCACAAGGACATAGTAATCCGCATCAATATCCGCGAACATGCGACGGATGACGTTACCCTTCCCCTGCATGAATTCCTGCCGGACCACAGCGCCTTCGGCTCGTGCGATCTCCTGCGTTCTGTCACTGGAATTATTGTCGTAGACATACACCGTAGCGAAAGGCAGCGCGGCCCGGAAATCACGCACTACGGTCCCGATCGTGACCTCTTCATTGTAGCAGGGTACCAGAACAGCAATACGGGGAGACTGTTCAGACAAAATTTCTACAGCTTCCATCATTGAACAGTTTCTCGCCATTGTTCCAAAAATTAGGCTGGTCCTATAAGCAAAAGCGCATTTGTGCAAAGTTCATTGCACAAACCCTTATCAGAACCGATTGTCAGGGCCTCATTTCAATCAAAGAAAGAGCTACTTCCCAAAACCTTCGAGAACGATCTTGCCCTTCGCTTTTCCGCTTTCCAGCAGGGCATGCGCCCGACGAAGATTGGCGGCATTGATCGGACCAGCCACATCGCTCAGGGTCGTTCTGAGAACGCCCGCGTCCACAAGGCTGGACACTTCTTCCAGAATTTCAGCCTGCCGGATCACATCCGCTGTCTGGAACGTCGAGCGCGTGAACATCAGTTCCCAATGAGCCGAAACACTCTTGGCCTTGAACGGCATGATGTCGAGAGATGGTGGATCGTCGATAAGACCGAACCGGCCCTGCGGCGCGATCAGCTTCACAACATCCGCAAAATGCTTGTCCGTCTGGGTGATCGAAAAGACATAACCCGGAGCGCTCAGCCCCGCCGCCCCGATCTGGGGAGCGAGAGGCTTGCTATGATCGAGCACAGTGTCCGCCCCCAGCGCTTTCGCCCATTCCGCTGTCTCGGGCCGTGAAGCCGTGCCGATCACCGTTACATTTCCCGGACGACGGGCCAGCTGGACCGCCATCGAACCCACGCCACCGCCGGCTCCGATGATGAGAATAGCCTGCGGCACACCGGGAATCGGGCGTGTGATATCGAGACGATCGAACAGCATTTCCCACGCCGTCACAGCCGTCAGAGGCATGGCTGCCGCTTCCGCCCAACTCAGGGTGCAAGGCTTCTTGCCGACAATACGCTCATCAACGAGATGCAGTTCGCTGTTGCAGCCCTGTCGCGTGACAGCACCGGCATACCAGACCTCATCACCCGGGCGGAAACGCTTCACGTCCGGCCCGACCGCACGCACGGTGCCAGCAGCATCCCAGCCCAGAACCTTCCATTCGCCGGCAGCGGGTTCCGCCCGCATCCGCACCTTGGCATCGACCGGATTGACGGAAACAGCCTTCACTTCAACCAGAAGGTCGTGCCCCTCAGCCACGGGATCCGGAAGCTCGATATCAACGAGAGCGTTCTCGTCCGTCACCGGCAATGATTTCTGATAGCCAACAGCACGCATGGGCGGCTCCCTTCCCGCCGGTTATAACTCCGGCTGATTTTTCGTCACAACAGCCGAAACCCGGCCATTTCGCAAGTCCGTCGTTCAGGCTCAGACAAGACTATCTGATTTTCCACGCAGCAGGCCGTTCGCCTGTCGTCCGGCCAGCGCCAGCGCCACAGCCTCCGCCACGCGAATACCATCCATCGCCGCCGACATGATGCCGCCCGCGTAACCCGCACCCTCTCCAGCAGGATAAAGCCCCGGCGTGTTGAGACTTTCGCCATCATCCTTGCGCGGGATTTTCAGAGGAGAAGACGTGCGCGTCTCCACACCTGTCATCACAGCATCCCCCAGCGCAAAACTCGACAGCTTGCTGGCGAAGACCGGCAGAGCCTCGCGAATGGCGGCACAGACAAAATCAGGCAAGCAGGAATCAAGACTCGTGGGGGTCACGCCCGGGCGGTAGGACGGCGTAACAGTTCCCAGATGGGTCGAAGGCCGTCCCGCGAGAAAATCCTCTACCCGCTGTCCCGGCGCATTGTAATCACCGCCACCGGCAACAAACGCCTGACTTTCCCAGTGCCGCTGGAACGCCACACCCGCCAGCGGATCATCGGGATAATCCACACCGGGGCGCAGTTCGACAACAATCCCCGCATTGGCGTTTCGCTCGGCGCGGGAATACTGGCTCATCCCGTTGGTGACGACACGCTCCGGCTCGGACGTCGCCGCGACAACAGTGCCGCCCGGACACATGCAGAAGGAATAGACCCCTCGCCCATCTTCCGTGCGATGCACCAGCTTGTAATCGGCAGCACCGAGTATTTCGGAACCGGCCTGCGGACCAAACTGATCCGCGTCTATCAGTGACTGAGGATGCTCGATCCGCACGCCGATGGAGAATGGTTTGGCTTCCATGGCCACGCCCTCCTCAGCCAGCATCTCAAACGTGTCGCGCGCGCTGTGCCCCACGGCCATAATGACGTGACGGGTCAGGATCTCCTCACCGTCCGACAGGCGCACGCCGCGAACCTGTCTCTTCTCATCCAGAAGAAGCTGCTCAACCCGCGTGTAAAACCGGTAGGTTCCGCCCGCAGCCTCAATTTCTCTCCGCATATGCTCGACCATCGAGACCAGTCGAAATGTGCCGATATGCGGCTTGGAGAGATAGAGAATTTCTTCCGGAGCCCCGGCGCGAACAAACTCATCCAGCACCTTGCGCCCCAGATGACGGGCGTCATTCACACGGGTGTAGAGCTTGCCGTCAGAGAAGGTACCGGCCCCGCCTTCGCCGAACTGCACATTGCTTTCCGGCGTCAGCTCCGATTTACGCCAGAGCGCGAACGTATCAACCGTCCGTTCACGCACGGGTTTGCCGCGTTCGAGAATGATCGGTTTCAGGCCCATCTGCGCCAGAATGAGCGCCGCCATCAGGCCGCACGGGCCAGCGCCCACAACAACTGGACGCTGAAAATCCGGCTGCGCGAGCAACGCCGGAACATCCACATCCACGGGTTCATAGCGTGTTTCAGGCGTAACCTTGATCTGTGGGTCGTCGTTGTATCGGCTCAGGATCGCCGCTTCATCCGGCACCGTGCAGTCCAGCGTATAGACCAGAAAGATACGTCCCCGTTTACGGGCGTCATATCCACGACGGGCAACGGAAAACGCGCCTATATCCGATACGCTCACTCCCAGACGCTGGGACAGCGCTTCAGGCAGGGCGTCCGGAGCATGGTCCAGCGGCAGACGGATCTCGCTGACTCGGATCATGGGAACAGCTCCTGTAAGGCGATAAGGGACACGCCTGTCGCCTTACGGATTTGTGACCGATTTGAAAAGGGAGAGTCGCTGTCAGATGCAGGAACGACGCGTCAGAGACGGCCGACCTGCCCACGATGACGCAGCAGATGATCCGCCAGAACACAGGCCAGCATCGCTTCGCCCACCGGAACTGCGCGGATGCCGACACAAGGGTCATGACGCCCCTTGGTAATGACATCGACATCCTCGCCTGCGCGATTGACCGAATGCACCGGGATCAGCATGGAACTGGTCGGCTTGACGGCAAAGCGTGCGACGATCGGCTGCCCCGTGGAGATGCCGCCGAGAATGCCGCCCGCGTGATTGCTCTGAAAGGCGACTTCACCGTCCTGCATCCGCATGGCGTCCGCGTTTTCCGGGCCTTCGTAAGCAGCAGTCTCAAAGCCATCACCGATTTCCACGGCCTTGACGGCGTTGATGCTCATCAGGGCAGCGGCGAGGTCTGCGTCCAGCTTGCCATATAGTGGCGCACCGAGACCCGCCGGAACACCTTCCGCGACCACCTCGACAACCGCGCCAACGGAGGAACCTGCTTTGCGGATACCGCCCAGATACTCTTCCCAAACGGGAACACTCTCCGGATCCGGTGAAAAGAAGGGATTGCGCTCCACCTCGCTCCAGTCCCAGCGACTGCGGTCGATGGCATGCTTGCCAATCTGCACCAGAGCGCCACGAATGCGGATATTTTCACCGAGCACGCGTCGCGCAATCGCACCCGCCGCGACACGCATCGCTGTTTCGCGGGCAGAAGAACGGCCACCGCCCCGATAATCACGAATACCGTATTTGGTCTGATAGGCCAGATCGGCATGACCGGGGCGGAAGGTCTGGGCGATATCGCCGTAATCCTTGGACCGCTGGTCTGTATTCTCGATCACCAACGAAATCGGCGTGCCTGTAGTCTGCCCTTCAAACACACCCGAGCAGATTTTCACCTGATCCGGCTCGCGACGCTGCGTCGTGAAGGAGGACTGGCCCGGGCGGCGCTTGTCGAGAAACGGCTGGATGTCCTCTTCGGTCAGACTCAGCAGTGGCGGACAGCCATCCACCACGCATCCGATCGCCGGCCCGTGGCTCTCACCCCAGGTCGTGACACGGAACATATGCCCGAACGTGTTGTAGGACATCCCTGACCGCTCCCGTTCTTACTCGCCAGCTACCGAAATATCCGGAGCCTTTGGGTTCTTCATGCCGACAATATGGTAGCCGCTGTCAACATGATGCACCTCACCGGTCACACCACGGGACAGGTCGGAGAGCATATAAAGACCAGCCCCGCCAACTTCTTCCAGCGCCACGTTACGCTCAAGCGGAGCGTTATATTCGTTCCACTTGAGGATATAACGGAAGTCGCCGATACCGCTGGCGGCCAGCGTCTTGATCGGGCCAGCGGAAATCGCGTTCACGCGGATACCGTCCGTTCCCAGATCGGCGGCCATGTAGCGCACGGAGGCCTCAAGCGCGGCCTTGGCGACGCCCATGACGTTATAATGCGGCATGACACGCTCGGCCCCAAGATAGGACAGGGTCAGCAGCGAACCACCATTTTTCATCAGGGCAGCCGCACGGCGAGCGACAGCAGTGAAGGAGTAGCAGGAGATGTCCATCGCCGTGAGAAAAGCCTCGCGGGGAGTATCCACGTAACGTCCACGCAGATACTGCTTGTCCGCCCAGCCAATGGCATGAACGACAAAGTCCAGACCGCCCCATTCCTTTTCAATTACGGAGAATGTTTCGTCGATAGCGGCGTCGTCAGATACATCACATGGCAGCACGAGTCTGGCGCCAATGCTGTCGGCAAGAGGGCGAACGCGCTTGCCCAGCGCCTCCCCCTGATAGGTGAAGGCCAGTTCACCGCCCTGCGCCGCAACGGCTTTCGCAATGGCCCAAGCGATGGAGCGATCATTCGCCACGCCCATGACAAGGCCCTTCTTTCCGCGCATCAAAGTGCCGGTGGCCGGTGCAAGGGTGTCCTCAGTCATACGAAAACCTCGACTGTTACAGTGATGACAAGATGGCTCGGGTCGTTGCACAACACGCGGGCGGGAACAAGCCCGACGAGAACAAGAATCCTTTCCACTCGTGACAGGGAACGGGGAACATCCATGAGCACTTCCAGCGACGAAGCACCACAAACCCCTGAAAATCAGCCATTAATCGATCTTTCAGCTGATCCGTTCGATCTTTTTTCTGCATGGATGAAGGATGCGGAAGCATCGGAACCGAATGACCCGAATGCAATGACTCTCGCCACAGTTTCACCGGAAGGGCGACCTTCCGCACGTATCATTCTCCTCAAGGGATTTGATAAAAAGGGGTATTGTTTCTACACCAATCTGGAAAGTCGCAAGGGACGCGAACTGACCGCAACCCCGGTTGCCGCCCTGTTGTTCCACTGGAAAAGCCTGCGACGCCAGATCCGTATCGAAGGCACTGTTGCACCCGTGACGCCAGAAGAAGCTGATGCCTATTTTGCAACGCGTCGTCGCATGTCGCAGATCGGTGCCGTTGCCTCCGACCAGTCGCGTCCCCTGCCCGATCGCGCTACCTTCGAGAAGCGCATCCACGATGTAGAAGAGAAGTATGCTGGTCAGAGTATACCGCGGCCCGCCAACTGGTCAGGCTTCCGACTGTTGCCAGATCGTTTCGAATTCTGGCAGGATCGTCCTTATCGTCTGCATGACCGCGCCATCTGGGTGCGGCACGGAGCGGACGCATGGGACGTGACGCGCCTGTATCCATAAGGCGACACGCATTTGGAGGCTGACACATGAATATCCCTCTTGTCATAAGGGACATCCAGGCCTCCGATGAAATCGCATGGCACCGGTTATGGGCGGGCTATAACCGGTTTTACGAGGCGACCGTACCACCGGACGTGACCCGCCGCACGTGGGAACGCCTGCTTGACGCAACCAATCCTCTTTTCTGCCGCGTTGCTGAAAAAGCAGGAGAAGTTATCGGCTTTACCAATAACGTTCTGCATGAAGGCACATGGGTCGCAGAACCGATCTGTTATCTTGAAGATCTGTTCGTGACGCCCGAGGCTCGTGGATGCGGCGTGGGCCGCGCTCTGATCCGGGATCTTGTCGATCTGGGCAGGAAACAAAACTGGTCACGGCTTTACTGGCACACGAGAGAAAACAATCCAGCCCGCAAACTTTATGATGAGTTTGTCAAAGCGGATGATTTTGTAAGGTATAGAATGGATCTGTAGGTTTTTTTGACAGTCCCATGATGAATTAGGACTCTCATCATTCTCCATGGTCTCTTTACAGAGATCTCTAAATTTTTTGATATCCCTGCCAAGCCGCCACGACAGGCTTGCCTTCTTCCTGAGGCGTCAAGTGGATATACAGGCCTTCGATCTGTTCCAGTGAAACACAATCATCAACCTCCATAAAATTATCTCTGTGACGATGAGACCGCCCGGGCAGCAGAATACTCTTAGCCTTCGCTTTTGCCTCATCGGCTGATTCAGCAACCAGAAAAGCAAATTCATGCTCTTCCCTGAGAGCCCCTTTCTCATACCCGCCCATATTGATGAAATATAACTTTCTGTCGCATTCCGGAGGCTCTTTCTGCACTGTTACAGCAAAGCCATCCGCCCATTCCACAACGCCATAAGCATCAATATGCAGGGAATTCCGGGTTCCGAACCATCTTTTCACCAAGGCGGGATAAGTCTCTTCCGGTTTTTCGGCCACAGCGAACTGAACGTCATGCACTTCGATATTGGCACCCGGAGCTGCGCCACCCAAGTAGAATACAAATAACTTCATATGTGTTCCTCAAAATAGAATTCTTCTCTTTGTTGCCAGAATTTATACAACACAGAGAAAGGGAGAAGCCTCAAAAAACATTCAGATCATAATGATCCTGTTCAAATGAGCGCCATCCCAAAAACAGGAAAAAGCAGGAATTCCGCAAGAATAGTCTCCTGAGAAGGCAGGCTTCCCCCCATTTCGCCCTCTTCCTTCATCACATAACCATCAACGATGTAACTTTTGGCCGTTTCGTGCGTTTATCCTGTACAATAAGAGCAACAAGCCCTAACGGCAGGAGCGCATCATGAAACAGGTCAGCAAAATCCTCCTTCCCCTCAGCAGCGCACGCAATGCCGAAGCCGCCTTTGTTTCTGGCGCCAACTTCGCCCGCCGGTTCTCGGCCCATCTTGCCGTTCTGCATGTCCGCTCGGATGGGCGCGACATCGCCCCTCTTGCGGGCGAAGTACTGACCGGCGGCATGGTGGAAGAACTCATCGCCTCCGCCGAGAAGGAAGGCGGCAAGCGCTCCCGTGAAGTGCAGAACGCCTTCGAGGATTTCGCAAGCCGCACCCCGGACATCGAAGCTGTGCCGCCCCGCATCCCGTTTCCGCAGGGGCGACCAAGCATGAGCTTCAACGTCCTCAAAGGCTCAGAAAGCGAGGTCATCCCTTGGCATGCCCGGCTTTCCGACTTCACGCTCGTGCCGCACCCGGACAGTGGAGATGAGGTTTCCTCTTCCGAGGCCCTTCATGCCGTGCTTTTCGATAGCGGACGTCCCGCCGTCATCGCCCCCCGTATACCGATGCCTCACTTTGTAAAGCGCGTGTGCATCGCGTGGAATGGAACGGCAGAAGCCGCTTCGGCGCTTCGTGGAGTTCTCGCATGGGCCAGCACATCCGAGAGAGTCCGCGTTCTTCATTGCGAGGATTATCAGCGTCGCGGTCCGGATGCGCGGGAAGTCGTGGATTACCTCTCCATGCACGGCATCGCTGCCGACCGGCAGGAATTTCAGGCCATTGACCGCGATATCGGAAAAGGACTTCTGGGAGCCTGTCAGGATTTCGGTGCCGACATGCTGGCGATGGGCGCCTATTCCCACTCCCGCCTGCGTCAGCTCATTCTCGGCGGCGTGACGCGCCATGTTCTGGAAAACAACACGCAGCTTGTGTTGATGAGCCGCTGACTTATCCGAGGCATTCCCGCCGTGACCGAAGATGTTGTCCTGTCCGCTTCCTGCAGGACAACACCTTTTTCAGATCTCCCAAGGCGGTGTTTCTCCAAAACATTCCACCAGATAATCAATCAGCACGCGGGTCTTGAGCGGCACCGTCAGAGCAGGCGCATAGACCGCCTGCAATTCCGGCCCTTCCAGAAGCGGCATGTCCAGATCAAGAATTCTCAGATCTCCACTTCGAACCGAATCAGCCACAATAAACAGAGGCTGATAGATAATTCCCATCCCCGCCAGCGCCGCCTGTGTCAGCACATCGCCATTATTTGCGCTCAACGGTCCGGACACCGGGACCGTCACCTCACCATTCCTGCCGAAGCTCCACCGACCAACACCAACAGCTTCGCTGAGCGTGTAACCAAGACACACGTGAGTGCCGAGTTCAGCCACCGTTTTCGGCTCACCATGCTGCCTGAGATAAGACGGTGCCGCACACACGACAAAACGAATACGGGCCAGTCTGCGCGCTTTCAGACTGCTCGCTTCCATCCGTCTGATTCTCAGAGCCAGATCCCAGCCCTGCGCAATCAGATCCACCAGAACGTCATCCAGCCCGAGCTCCACAAAAACTTTCGGATACCGCCTGCTGAATTCCGGCAAAACCGGCCCCAGATATCGGATAGCGAAAGACACAGGCGCGTTCAGACGCAACCTTCCCCGTGGTTCACGCCCCCCGGCAGCGACCTCATGTTCCATTTCATCGAGATCACCAAGAACCCTTCGACACCCCAGCAGATAATTCTCCCCCGCCTCCGTCAGAGACAGACGGCGCGTGCTGCGGTGAAACAGCGTCACACCCAACCGTTCTTCCAGCGCCACAATATGGCGCGTCACCATGGTCTGGGAGAGAGACAGAGTGCGGGCGGCCGCGGCGAAACTGCCTTGCGAAACCACACGCACGAAGACCTGCATGCTTGTCACCCTGTCCAGCATCTCACACTCACAGTTCCAGATATCTTGCCTGAAACAGGCATTATCACAGCTCAGGTTGGATGCCATTGTTCAATGAAGCGTACCATCGGGGGACAACTTCATGACTGACACCGCTATCTCCAAAGAGGAACGTCAGCCCGCTCTGTTCCTGCCACACGGTGGCGGACCATGCTTTTTCATGGACTGGGCAGGGTGGGACAAGATGGAAGCCTACCTCCGGAACGTTGCCGCTACGCTGTCGCGCAAACCCTCAGCCATTCTTGTGGTTTCGGGCCACTGGGAAACCCGTGTGCCGACAGTCACGACAGCAGAAAAACATTCTCTGCTTTATGACTATTACGGATTTCCCGACCACACCTATCACCTGAAATACCCTGCCCCCGGCTCGCCCGCTCTTGCTGCTCGTGTGAGGTCATTGCTTACGCAGGCTGACATACCAAGCGCCGAGGATGACAGTCGCGGACTGGACCACGGCGTGTTCATCCCCTTCATGCTTGCCTTTCCGGAGGCCGACATTCCCATCGTGGAACTGTCCCTGCGTGAAGACATGAATGCTGCCGAGGAACTTCGTGTCGGACGAGCCCTCGCTCCCTTGCGGGACGAGAATGTCCTCATTGTCGCAACCGGCATGAGCTATCACAATCTCCGGCAGTTCATGACGGGAGATCCCTCGACAGACGCCACCGCGCGTGGGTTTGACACTTGGCTTGCCCGGACTGTGGAAGCAGCCCCTGCCGAGCGGGATCAGGCGCTGGTTAACTGGGAACAGGCACCCGGCGCACGGATATGCCATCCTCGTGAAGAACATCTTCTCTCCATCATGATCGCCGCCGGTGCCGCCGGACAGGATCGAGGCACACGCACCTACAGCGATGTTGTGATGGGGAAGGCTCTCTCAGGTTTCCGTTTCGGATAACTTCCTTTCAGACAAGGATACATGCGATGAAAAAAAGAACATTTCTCACTTCCTCTCTGGCAGCTTTCAGCCTGATCGCCACACTGGGAACCGCCAGTGCCGCATCGCTTCCGGCCGATGTCCCATCGGGTCAGTATGCGATCGAGCCGGGACATACGCAGGTCATTTTCTCCCTGCTGCATTTCGGTTTCACTAACTATAGCGGTCTGTTTTCAGACGCCTCGGGCACACTGAAATTCAATCCCAAGCATCTCGACAAGACGAAACTTGATATCACGCTGAAAATCGACAGTGTTCAGACGACAAGCACTCGCCTGACCGATGAGCTGAAAAATGCCGACTGGTTTAATGCGGCCCAGTTTCCAACGGCAACCTTCGTTTCAAGCAGCGTGACCCCGACGGGTGAAGGTGAAGCCGATATCACCGGCAACCTGACCATTCACGGCGCCACCAAACCCTCTACGATCCATGCCCGTTTTATCGGTGCAGGCGTCAATCCGATGGACAAGGCTTATACTGTCGGTTTTGAAGGCACAGCGACGGTCAAACGCAGTGAATTCGGTATCAGCAAATATCTGCCAGTAGTCGGTGACGATGTCACGCTGACCATCGCAGGCGCGTTTGAGAAGAAGTAAGTTTAGCTAAGTTCTTTCGTAGAAAGTCATGTTTAGGCCCGACTTTCTGCTGCGATACCATCCGCTACGCTGGAGCATTTCTCTCAACGCTCCAGCTGTAGATATCGCTTCGAGCCGCGCTGGTTTTCGCATCAAAGCCAATAACGAACCTGGCCTTACCAGCTATTACCGTTCGGGGTCATTATATCTCCTGCCCCTGCGGCATTTGCCCTGAAACTTTCATCTCACGTCCACCGAGGCACCAACCGCCCAGCAATGCGACAAAAGGCATAACAGCCAGAAACGTGCTGATCCCCAAAGAAAGCCCCGTAATGGTCGTGAAGTTATCAAGAATGATAAACAGCACGCTGGCCAGCACGAACACGGACAGAACCGGGCACCAGTTTGTCGACAGACTCCCCACCTTCTTTACTCTATTGTTCCGAAAGAACATGACCACTGCGGTAGATGTGAGAATCATCAGCAGCACGATGCCCACTGTCGAGATACCGGCCATCGAGCCAAAAACCGTCACCAGCGGATCGGCTCCGGACAACGCGGCAACGCCAACCAGCAGGAACGCCGTAATGGTCTGCACCACAGAAGAACTGTGCGGTGAGGCATGACGGGAATGGGTCTGCGCCAGAAAACCGGGCAGAATGCCTTCTCGACCAAGCACAAGCTGATAACGCGCAATGATGTTGTGGAATGACAGCAGACAGGCGAACAGGCTGGTCAACAGCAATACTTCCATGACGTTGCGCATGCCCGTGCCCACATAACGATTGGCAGTATCCAGAACCATATTGCCGCCGTCCGCCAGATATTTGCGGGCTACGGCGGTCACGGAATCAGCACCCCAGGCTTCAATCAGGCACCAGCAGGAAAAGGCGTAAAACACACCGATGATCGCCACAGCACCATAAGTCGCACGAGGAATGGTGCGCTCAGGATCACGCGCCTCGTCCCGGAAAATTGCAGTAGCTTCAAAGCCCAGAAAGCCCGTGATGGCGAAGAGGAGCGCCACGGCAAATGGCCCCATCGGCTCCGCCACACCTGTGGTCACGGGAGCCGCAACGGGAGATGGATGCATCACGATGGCTGCATTCATGATGACCACCACACCGATTTCCCGAACCAGTGCGATACCGAGAACACGCGAACTGAGTTCGATGTGCCGGTAGCCGAGCGTGCCCACCACCGCCAGCACACCAAAGGCATAAAGCCACCAGGGAAGATGCGGACCTCCCCACTCCCTGATGGCGTCATCAACCGCCCAGCCGAAAAAGCCATAAACGCCAACCTGAATGGCGGTATAGGTCAGCAGAGCCACAAAAGCCGCGCCGCAGCCGATACGTTTGCCTAATCCTTCCCGAATGTAAGAAAAAAACGCGCCGGCCTCCTCCATAAAAGGCGTCATGGCGACGAAACCGACCGAAAACAGCATCAACACGAGTGCTGCTGCGACAAAACCGGTCCACGCATAGGGACCATTTCCCTGAGCAATGGCGAGCGGCACGTTTCCACTGACCACCGTCAGGGGCGCAGCAGCCGCCACGACCATGAAAATGATTTCAGTCACACCCAGATTACCGGAAAGGCGGCCTTGCGAAGAAGAAATATCCGTTTTCTTCATGCTCTTTCCTTTCGTATGTCGGAGATCAGAGATCGATAAGCGGATGGCCGCCTGTCCTGGAGATAGGGGTTGTCGTGCTGGGCACGGGCAACCAGACCGGGCTCGACATCGGCGATAATCAGTCCATCACCATGCTCGATCCGGGCCAGAACAGAAGCGTCCGGCGCCACGATCTGACTGTTACCCACATATTGGGTGTTACCTTCCCGTCCATCATGATTGATGTATGCGAGATAGATCTGGTTTTCCCATGCCCGCGCACGGATCACTTCACGGGCGACAAAAGTGAAAGGCTCCATCTGCGCCGTCGGGACAAGAAGCAGTTCACACCCTGCCAGAGCTGTGGCCCGCACATATTCGGGAAATTCCACGTCGTAGCAGATCATTGCAGCAATTCGGATGCCCATAAACGACACGACTTCAGGATTAGCGTTTCCCGGCAGGAAGAAATGGCGATCCAGTTCGCCGAACAGATGCTGCTTGCGATAACGCAGCACTTCCTGCCCCTCAGACGTCAACATGACCGCGCTGTTGTAGAGACCTTCGGGTATATTTTCTGCAAAACCTACAAGAATTGCGAGACTGTGCCGCTGAGCGATCTCCCTGATCGCAGGAATCGGGTCTGTCCTAGCAAGCTTAAACAGGCATTCACCAATGTCATACCCCGTCACAAACAGCTCGGGCGTGACAAGCAAATCCACTCCAAGCGCGTGCGCTTCACCGGCAGCCCGGTCGAGCTCCCGCAGATTGGCAGCCACGTCACCCGGCGTTCCTGCTGTCTGAAGTCCGGCAATCCGCATTTCAGTTGGCTCTCTTTCTTACGATAACGCAACAGACCTACACGAAAGAGAAACGGCTGTGCAATGACTTCACGAGAAGCGCCTGAGGATGGGAGATGAAGAGCCCACTCTGAAACGACTGCTTACCGGGACATTTTTCTTCTCCAGAATTGAGCATTCAAGACAATTGGGGCAATCAATTTTGTCTCATTTTTATGGTTTTAACCGCACTCAGAGGCTTGAGATCGTAAAAAAAGCCATCATCTGGCGGACTTCGTGCGGCAACATCATGGAGAATGCTACTCCGTAAAAAGTGATGAAGACCTGCCAGAAAACGATGTGAGACCGGAGATTTTTATGGACACCAAGATCGAATAAATAACGAGAAACGCAACCACTTCTCTTCCAATGCATTCTTTCTTTGAAGCATCAACATTCGGGAGACCTTTCATGCCTTCAACGCTCTCCAGCAGACAGTTTGAGAACAAGAGAGTTTTTATCAGTGGAGGCAGTCAGGGCATTGGTCAGGCTCTTTCCCATGCTTTTGCACGGGAAAGCGCACGTGTTGCTGTCAATGGACGTCACAAGGAAAAACTGGATGCTTTTCTCCCTACTCTTCAAGCCGTAAGTTCTGGCCCTCATCTCTCCAGTCCGGCCGATGTGGCCGATGAACAGTCAGTCATCAATGCGATCGATCAGACGTTCCATGAGTTTGGTGGCCTCGATATTCTGGTTTGCAACGCGGGCATTCTTTCGGAATCACCTTCCGAAGATGTTACATACGAAGACTTCATGAAAGTCATGAATGTGAACGTTACGGGCGTCATGTTCTGTGTGCGTGAGGTGCTTAAACGCTGGCTGAGCAACGGCACCAAAGGAAGCATCGTCATCAATAGCTCGGTGCATCAGATCATCCCAAAACCTGCTTTCCTCGCCTATTCCGCCAGCAAAGGCGCCGTAGGCAATATGGTCAGAACATGGGGACTGGAATACGCATCACGCGGCATTCGCGTAAACGGTGTCGCACCCGGTGCAATTCTCACACCGATGAATGACGCATGGATGAACGATCCAGAGAAATATGAAGCCGTTTCATCACATATTCCTATGGGCCGCCCCGGAAAACCAGAGGAAATTGCGGAACCAGTGCTATTTCTGGCCTCCGATCTGGCTTCCTACATCACTGGGCAGACGCTGTATATTGATGGCGGCCTGACGCTTTATGCCGATTTTGCGAAAAACTGGAGTTCTTAAATAATGCTCCAATTATATACACTCTAAAATAAACTTATCACCAACAACAAATCCTGCATCACAAAATAATCAATGCACTTCTTTTTCTATTCCACATCATATCCAGAGATCGATAAGAAACCGATTTACCCCGCAGGCGAAAATAAATCTGTCAGAAAGCCGATTCTATACAGTCTTTTGGCACACTCCCTACGGCTTCAATCATGCAGTTCTTTAGTCATAAGAAGACTATTTCAGTCTCGCCAAACTACGGCTGCGGATTGAAAGAAACGATAATTCACACAAGCATTGTCCAGAAGGACATAGCGGAAGCCCTCCTGAGCACGAGCTTGAGTAACCCTTGAGATAACGATGACGAGGGAAATGTGCAGCGCATACTTAATGCGACGACACTCCCCCTATGATTTAAGCGTACACTATCAGTCTTTCCGTCCAGGAGCCGCAATGTCTGGACTATCCCCTAACCTCGCAGGATCTCACGATAAGACAGTTTTTTCGAAAAAACGTCTCATCGGCAATCTGCCCCTGAGAAAGGGCTCAATCAATTCTGAGCTCACTCGGAAAGTTACAGACAGATTTAAAGAGCTCTCCAATTTATGTTACAATAAAGCAACGTCTGCAGCTTCTCAACCAATCTGCCTTTCTGAAAAGGTCTGATGTGCTGGAAATGGCATCATAGAGATGCTTTATATCCCCATAGACCAAAACGATACCGAAATGAGACGATCCGATAACGAATCGGAAAGCGATCGGAAAATCTTGAGAGGTTCAGGAAGGCAACATGCAGAATTGTATACGGAAGCGTAATAGATACATGCTTTCTACGGCTTTTTCCGCCGCAGTTCGCAACAAAGAACGTCTGTATACGATAACCTGTCTGGCTGGTGTTTTCTCTGCCTCAGCCTTCCTGCCTGAAGCACAGGCTGCGTCTCCGACAAAACACTATAAATCAGCGAAAACCACAGCGACTTCGGGCTCCTCTGCCGCTTCTCATGCTGTCCACACACCCGCAAAAGCCTATGCCAAAGGCACAGAAGAGATAAGAGTTACCAGATCGCGACAGGCTTTGAATGGCGGCGGCGGCATGATGCGGGTCGAGACTGCGCCTCATGCAGTGCAGACGGTCTCAAAGCAGTTCATTAGCATGCGTTCACCAACCAGCACGGCGCTGGATCTGGTCAAGAATGTTCCCAGCCTGAGCATCTCGACGCCTGACACCAGCGGCATGCAGGGCGGCATGATTCAGGTGCGTGGCCTGACTGATCTCGATATGGCGCTGATGATCGACGGCGCTCCGGCTGCTGCAGCCAAATACATGAGTGAAAATCTTGATTCCGAAAATCTGGAGATGATCACCGTCACTCCAGGAAGCTCTGCAACAGCGCTTCCTGCGATGTCTGCCGCAGGCGGCGTCCTTGAAGAGCGTACTCATACTGCTGCCAAAAAATTCGGCGGTATGGTGGACTTTTCCTACGGCACTAATAATCTCTCCCGTGAGTTCATACGTCTGGAATCCGGCGAGATCGGCAATAGCGGCGTACGCAGCTATTTCTCATTCTCGAACAGTCATAGCCGCAGTTGGATGGGCGCCGGCATCAATCAGCGCCGCCACATTGATTTCGGGCTTCAGAAAGACTGGGACAACGGTTCAAACGCCAAGTTCTTTCTCTCATGGAACAATGCCGATTTCACGATCGACAACTACCCCACTGAACAGGAATTTTTTCGCTACAAGAAAACCGGCGAAGGCTGGGGACGATCAGCCCAATCCTCCAGCGACAACTACTGGAAGAACAATCGCGATCACTGGAATCAGATCTTCCTGACTGCACCGGTGCATATTGTTCTTCCAGCGAAGTTCTCGTTCGATCTTCAACCCTATTTCAGCTTCGGTCAGGGTTGGGATGCCGCGCCCGGCGGATATGACAGCGCAGGACAGAACCTGACCAGCTTCTTTCTCCAGAACTCAACCAAGCAAGTTGGTGCTGTATCAAAGCTGAATTACGAGATTGATCGTCATAATCATATTACTGGCGGCTACTGGTATGAGAATGACTATACGGATCAGTCCTACCCGACTGGGCTGACCAACGCGAACGGCACACCGCCCTCCCCCTGGGGTCTTTACAAGACAACTTCCCCTTACGGGCAGAATGCCGGATACGAAATTCACGGACTGTTCCTGGAAGAAACTGCGAAATACCTTCAGGATCGCCTCACCATTCATGGCGGGTTCAAATTCGTGATGGTCAATTCGTGGACGTCTGATCCTTATAACCGTTACAGCAGAAACACGACCGAGCCGCTTCCCCAGCTTTCAATCGGTTACAAGATCAACGAGCACAACCAGATCTATATCAATGCCGAAGGCGACTATCGTCAGCCAAGCGCCGTTGATATGGGCTGGATGCCCACCAGTCCGAACTTTCTCAAAAACCAGTATTCCATCAAGGAAGAGCTGGGATATCGCTATCATGACAAATACATCATCGCTGATGTCGCGTTCTTCAATTACAATGTCACAAACCGCATCGTGAACCAGTATATCGGCATGAACAGCTTCCTGCCGTTCTCGATCGGCAATCAGACCATGCGTGGTTTCGATGTCTCGATTTCCGGACGTCCCATCCATGGGTTCAGTCCGTTTGCTTCTGTCGAATACCTGCATGCCACGCAGGACAGCAACGTCATGGATCCCTATACCAGCACCATGATCCACTCGAAGGGTTCGCAGGCGGTCCTGTCACCGCATGTGGTGGCGAATTTCGGCCTGACCTATACCTACAAAGGCTTTTTCGCGAACGGAACAGTGCATTACACCGGACCTCAGTCTGTCAGTGTTGCTGGCGATCAGCATATTCCGGGATATGTCACTGACACGCTTTCTCTGGGATATCACTTTCAGCCCTTCATGTTTGCAAAGTCTCCGACTTTCCGTCTGAACTTCACAAATCTGACCGGTTCTATCGTCCGGACCGGAGCGATGGGTGTGGTCTACAGAGGCAGCGACGCCAACACACACCCGGTCTGGAGCGGCAATTCCGCACCCGGCACCGGATATGGCAACTCTTTCATGGTTGAACCTCGTTTCAGCATGACAGGCACGGTTTCCACATCATTCTGAGATCGGAGCAATGGCGGCTCAGGCCGCCATTATCGTTTCAAGAGAACCCATTTTATGCACCCTGAGATTCCTGTCATAGATATCTCTCCCTTGCGTATGGGAGCAGACAAGGAACGCGCGGAAACCGCACATGCTCTCGGAAAAGCTAGCCGTGAAACAGGATTTTTCTATATTTCAGGCCACGGCGTGTCTCCGTCCACACTCCAGACCGTTTTTGATGCGTCTCATGCGTTTTTCGGGCAATCGACTGAAGAAAAAAACAGACTCGCAATGAGTCGACTTGGCCGTAATCGCGGTTATGTCGGACTTGGTGTCGAACGTCTGGATACGCGTTCGAAACCGGATCACAAGGAAGCCTTCAATATCAGTCTGGATGAAACTGATGCGGATTCCGTCTGGCCTGATATTCCGGGATGGCGCGATGTCATGCGCTCGTATTTCTCAACCTGTCTCGATCTTGGGGCCGCCCTCCACCGGGGCTTTGCTCGTGATCTGGGCGTTGAAGAAGATTTTTTCGTAAAAAGTTTTCGAAATCCGCAAGCCACGCTGCGTCTTCTTCATTATCCGGCTCCCTCTACTTCCTGGGATGAGGATGTGCCGGGAGCAGGCGCTCATACTGACTACGGTAATGTCACCATTCTCGCAGTGGACAGCGTGTCAGGACTACAGGTCCGTCCCAGAGGACAGGACTGGATAGATGCCCCACTCATCCCGGGCACTTTTATCTGCAATATCGGCGACTGTCTCATGCGCTGGAGTAACGATGTTTATGTCTCCACGCCGCATCGGGTTCTTCGCCCTGCACGAGAGCGCTATTCGGTCGCCTTTTTCCTGGATCCGGACGATGACGCAATCGTAGATCCCATACTCAGCGGACCGGAAGATCATCCGCATTATCCGCCGGTTACTGGAAAAGACTATCTGGCAGAACGTCTGAACGCGACTTATGGCCGCGCAGAGCGAAAAAACGTATAAACGCAAAGGTTCATGGAACAAGTTTTCCTATGAACCACATGGCTTTTTGCAACGACGCCATCGGACAAAAGCCTGACTATCCAAAAGAGAGGGATAGTCTTTCTACCCCTCAGCCTTTGCCGCCAGCTTGGCCAGCACTGCTGTCACCTTCTGCGCCAGCCCTACCCGCTGCGCATTGAGCAATTCGCGCACGATGGACAGTTTCTGGTCCGGACGGACACGGATCTGTCCATCCGTCCACTTGCCCATCCAGCGGATAAGCCCATCCGGATTGGCGAAGTGATTGCCACGGAACTGGATCACCATGCCTTTCGGACCCGCCTCCACACGCTCGATACCGGCGGCACGGCAGGACCGTTTGATCGCCACCACATTAAGCAGGTTTTTCAGCTCAGGGGGCACTTCACCGAAGCGATCCACCAGTTCGGCTTCCATCGCCTCATCCTCGGCAGCCGACGCCAGCGAGGCGATCCTGCGATACAGGCCGAGCCTGACAGGAAGATCCGTGACATAGGTGTCGGGGATGAGAACCGGCAGGCCGAGCACAATGTTCGGCGTCCAGTCACGGTCTTCCCGCTTGGCCTTGCCCTTTTCAGCCCGCAGATCCGCCACAGCGTCCTGCAACATCTGCTGATAAAGCTCGATGCCCACTTCACGGATATGACCGGACTGCTCGTCGCCCAGCAGATTACCTGCGCCACGCAGATCAAGGTCATGAGAAGCCAGCGTAAAGCCAGCGCCCAGCGTGTCGAGCGTCTGCATGATCTCAAGCCGCTTCTGGGCGGCAGCAGACAGAAGATGCGTCTGCGGCCACGTCAGATAGGCGTAACCACGCTGCTTGCCGCGCCCGACACGTCCACGAAGCTGGTAAAGCTGCCCCAGCCCGAACATGTCGGCGCGATGGATGATGAGCGTGTTGACGGACGGCATATCCAGTCCGCTTTCCACGATGTTTGTGGAAAGCAGAATGTCGTATTTGCCATCAGCAAATTCCGTCATCACCCGCTCAAGGTCGGTGGGCGACAACTGACCATGCGCCTGAACCACCTTTGCGTCCGGCACAATGTCGGCCAGACGTTCCGCCAGACGGTTCAGATCTTCGATACGCGGCGCGACACAGAAAATCTGCCCGCCACGGAAGCGCTCGCGCTGGATCGCCTCGCGGATCACCACGCTGTCGAACGGCATGATGAACGTGCGCACAGCCAGACGGTCGGTCGGCGGCGTGGCGATCAGGCTCATCTCGCGTACGCCGGACAGGGAAAGCTGAAGCGTGCGCGGCAGCGGCGTGGCGGAGAGCGTCAGCACATGCACATCCTCACGCAGGGCTTTCAGCTTCTCCTTGTGGCTCACGCCGAAATGCTGTTCCTCGTCGATAATCAGCAAGCCCAGATCAGCGAACTTCACAGTCTTGGCCAGCAGCGCATGCGTGCCGACCACGATGTTCACCGTGCCGTCGGCAATACCTTTACGCACCTCGGTCGCCTGCTTGGCGGTGACCATGCGCGAAAGCTGCGCGACGTGAATCGGGAAACCTTCAAACCGGGTCTCAAATGTGCGGAAATGCTGACGGGCCAGAAGTGTGGTTGGCACCACTACCGCCACCTGTGTGCCGGACATTGCCGCCACGAACGCCGCACGGAGCGCCACCTCGGTCTTGCCGAAGCCGACATCGCCGCAGACAAGACGATCCATCGGACGCCCCGAGGCCATGTCCTCGATCACATCTGCAATAGCACGGGCCTGATCGTCCGTTTCCACAAACGGGAAGCGAGCACAGAACTCCTCCCACAACCCTTCCGGCGGGGCCAGTGAAGGCGCTTCACGGAGCGCACGCGCCGCCGCCGTGCGGATGAGCGCGCCCGCCATGTCGCGGATGCGCTCCTTCATCTTGGACTTGCGGGCCTGCCACGCCACGCCACCCAGCTTGTCGAGCGCCACACCGGCCTGATCCGAGCCAA
>NZ_DHNR01000041.1:199891-220104 GCF_002409645.1 Acetobacter sp. UBA5411 | reverse complement strand
GCGGCGGCCGTGCGAATCAGTTCCCCCGCCATGTCGCGGATGCGCTCCTTCATCTTGGACTTGCGGGCCTGCCACGCCACGCCACCCAGCTTGTCGAGCGCCACACCGGCCTGATCCGAGCCAAAGCGGCTCAGCAGTTCGATGTTCTCAACCGGCAGATAGAGTTTCTGGCCGCCGTCATAGAGTAGGCGCAGGCAGTCATGCGGCGCAACGCCAACGCTGACCGTCTCCAGCCCGTCATAACGCCCGATGCCGTAGTCCTGATGGACAACCAGATCGCCCTCGGTGATCTCGCCAGCTTCGGAAATCAGTTCATCAGCGCGCCGACGCTTGCGCGGCGGACGACCAATGCGTTCACCCAGCAGATCCTGTTCGGAAACGATGGCGATATCATCGCCGACAAAACCTCGGTCAATGCCGAAGATCAGCAATCCGACAGGCCCCGCCTTCATCTTGCTGGCGGCATCCCAGCTATCGAACGTCTCGACCGCCACACGATGTTCCATGAGCAGCGTCTTGATCCGCTCACGGGAGCCTTTGGTCCACGCCGCGACAAAACAGCGACGCTTCGTCTGCGCCCATTGCTGCGCGTAATCGGCGATCAGATCGAAGACCTTTTCACGCTCGCCCTGCGGGGCCATCTTGGCGAACATGATGCCGGGACGACCGCCCGCATCGATCCCCTCCGCGCCATCCGGCTTGGCGAAGGGACTGAATTTCGTGACCGGGAAACGTGACAGCGCGGCGTCCCAGCCCTTGCGGTCGAGATACAGCAGATGCGGCGGCAGGGCGCGATAGGGCGTTTCTCCCTCACGCGGCGGTGTCTTTCGCGCTTCATAATGGTCCTGCACCATCTCCATACGCGCCGCCAGAGATTCATCCACCTGATGATCGAGCGAAATGGCCGGATTTTTCAGATAGTCGAACAGCGTCTCCATGTCCGCATGGAACAGCGGGAGCCAATGTTCGATGCCGGTATAGCGACGCCCTTCGCTGACGTGCTCATACAGCGAATCCGTCGCAGCGGCCTGCCCGAACTGGTCGCGCCATGCGGAACGGAAACGCGAAATGCTGTCAGGGTCGAGCGAAAACTCGGACACCGGACGGAGCGTCAGCCGCTCGGCCTTGCCCGTGGAACGCTGGGTGCCGGGGTCGAAGTAGCGAATGTTCTCGACCTCGTCGCCGAACAGATCGAGACGAACCGGCTCGGGCTGTCCCGCCGGAAACAGGTCGAAAATTCCGCCGCGTGAGGCGAATTCGCCCGGCTCCATCACTGTATCGGTGCGGGTGTAACCGTTGGCGATCAGCAGTTCGATCAGAAAGGACTGATCGAGACTTTCGCCCTGAGCCACGTCAAGCGACTGACCTTCAAACGCTGAACGTGGCGGCACACGCTGCATCAGGGCCGCAGGCGTGGTGAGAACGATCCGACCGCCTTTCGCCTTTGTCGGCTCAAGCAGGCGCGTCATGGTGGCGACACGCTCGGCGATCAGAACCGGATTGGGAGAAACGCGGTCATACGGGAGGCAGTCCCATGCCGGAAAGCGCAGAACCTCCGTCTTCTCCCCCATGTAGTCCAATGCCTCACCAAGCCGATTGAGCGCGGCATCGTCCTTGGCGACATGGAGAACCGGCCCGTTATGTTCACGGGCACGCTTGACCAGCAGGAGCGCATCAAAACCATCCGGCGCACCCCAGACGGTGGTCGCGGCTGTGGTGGCTGTCCGGGTGTTGCGTGCGTCCGCGTCCATCAGGGAGAGGTCCATCAGTCAGAGAGAAAAAGTTCAGTCTTCGCCGCGTTGCGCCCGGCAGTCCTTGATCATAGCCACCAGCATGGGAGTCTCGCGCTCTTTCGGCAGAGGCAGACGCCCGAACAGCCAGTCCGATAGATCTGGGTCAGGCATTTCCAGCACGGCTTCCATGTCAGTGAGGTCGGCTGCGTCCATTTTATCGACGTTTCGATCGACAAAACCGCCAATCAGAATGTCGGTCTCAAAGGTACCGCGATGACGCGCCCGGAAGACGAGACGTCGCCGCCGTGTCTCAAGATCGGCTTCAGAGCCCTGCGCTGATTCCGGGGCAGATACGGTTTCGTTTTGTTCCATGGCTGTGGTGTCCTATAGCCTCATGACTGATGCCTGTCAGCCCGACAAGAAAGGCCGTTGCGCCGCCCGTGTCCAGACCAGTTCGCCCGCAGACCCACTCACGGGCGGGTGAGGTCATGCCTGCCCCGCAAGAAACGGAGGCAGTGCAGCCGCCTGCCTGCGTCGCGCCGCTTCTGGAACCTCTGACCGCTCTCCCCGGCATTGGCGAGGCGACGGTCAAGCTGCTGTCGCGGCTTTCTGGCGGTAGCCGGATCATTGATCTGCTGTTCCTGATGCCGGAAAACGTCATCGACCGGCGCTGTCGCTCAACGATCGCAGCCCTTGATCCCGGCCAGATCGTGACGCTGACGGGAACGGTGACGCGGATATCCGAACCGGCGCACAGACGTCAGCCGCGGACGGTCACACTTGCCGACAACACTGGCACGCTCGATATCGCTTTCTTCTCGAAATGGATGGCCAAACGCGCCGTCCTGAATGCCGCCATGCAGGTGTCCGGTCGCATCGAGTTGTTCAATGGCCGAAAGGTCATGAACACGCCCGACTATTTCGTCTCAGCCGACGATCATATTCCTCCGCTCGATCCCGTCTGGCCGCTGACGGCCGGTCTGTTCGGCGGTCAGGTGCGGGCCGCGATGCGCCGCGCCTTTGCCCGCGTGCCGAACGGTTTGCCCGAATGGCAGAATCCGGCTGTCGTGAAAAAGCGCAACTGGCCCGATTTCAGGACAGCGCTGCTCTGGATCCACTTCCCCGGCGATGTGCCGGAGTTTCAGGACGGCGAGACATGGCGGGAGAGCCGTCGCAAGGCACGCGAGCGGCTGGCGGCGGATGAACTGCTGGCCGACCAGATCGCCACTCTTCTGGCGCGGGAGGCCAATCGGTCACGGCCCGGACGGTCCCTGAAAGGCGACGGCCATCTGCGTCGGGAAGCCCTCGCGCGGTTCGGGCACACCCTCACTTCCGCCCAGTCGAAGGCGCTGAGGGAAATCGACATCGACCTTGCGGCTCCCCGTCGCATGGTACGTCTGCTTCAGGGCGATGTTGGTGCGGGCAAGACGCTGGTGGCGCTTCTGGCGATGCTCCGGGCTGCCGAGGCCGGGGCGCAGGCGGCGATCATGGCACCCACGGAAATCCTCGCCCGCCAGCATTTCGCGACGTTTGAGCGGCTTTCTCCGGTTCCGGTCGTGTTTCTTTCTGGTTCAGTGCGCGGCAAAGCCCGACGCGAGGCTCTTGCCGCCATTGCGGATGGGTCCGCCTCTCTGATTGTGGGCACGCACGCCCTGGTTCAGGACGCCGTTCATTATCATGATCTGGCGCTGGCCGTGGTGGACGAACAGCACCGCTTCGGCGTCGGACAGCGTCTGACGCTCGGCGCCAAGGGCGACGCCGTGGACATGCTGGTCATGACCGCCACACCCATTCCGCGCACACTCCTGCTGGCGCAGTGGGGCGAGATGGAAGTCAGCCGTCTGGACAGCAAGCCCGCTGGTCGCAAGCCCATCCGGACGTCCGTGCATGGACCAGACTCTTTCGAGGGCGTGCTTGCCGGTCTTGAACGGGCGCTGAAGTCGGGCGCACGGATTTTCTGGGTCTGTCCGCTTGTCAGCGAGAGCGAGGCTCTGGACATCGCGGCGGCGGAAGCCCGGCATATCTCGCTGGCCGAACGGTTCGGAGAGCGGTTCGGTGTGGGGCTGGCGCACGGACAACAGGATATTGCCGTGCGTGAAGCGGCGCTGACCGACTTTGCCGAAGGACGTACGAAGCTGCTGGTGGCCACGACCGTCATCGAAGTGGGCGTGGATGTGCCGAGCGCCACCATCATGGTGATCGAACACGCGGAACGCTTCGGACTCGCGCAGTTGCACCAGCTCCGCGGACGGGTCGGACGTGGCGCTGCCGAGTCGTTCTGCCTGCTGCTACATGGAAGCGAAATGGGACAGGTCGCCCGTCAGCGCCTGAGTCTGCTGCGGGAAACGGAAGACGGTTTCCTCATCGCCGATGAGGACTTCCGTATCCGAGGCGGTGGTGACGCAACCGGAAAACGCCAGTCAGGCCTTCCGGACTTCAGGCTGGCTGACCCGGAGAATTGCGACATCGATATCGGCACGCTGCTCGTTCTTGCCCGTCAGACAGCAGAGACGCTTTCGGGACAGATGAAACGGCAACACGATGTGCCCGAAAATATTCTCTGTCTTCTATCCTTGTTTAAAAAAAATAACTTTGCTTCTATTTTACAGGCATAACCCACACAAGAGAGCTGTCTAACTTTTGATTATTTCGTCATTAATTTTAGATTTACAGGCCTCTGTTACCACAGAGAAGGTTCAATACAGAGGCACGCGAGAAGCCGTTCTTTCTCGTCAGCCTTTTTGGCAAAGGCCATGATTTCGATGAGTGATAACAAGGCAGACAAAAGCGCCCCGGATGTATCTGGCAGCGCCCTGTGCCATCTCCTGCCGCAGCTGCTGCCTTGTGAAGCCGCCATTATACTCGAAACAGGCTCGTCACCGAAGATCCTGTGTTTGAGCACGGATCATGAAACAACCTTTACAGCCTCCTCCCTGATTGAGGCATTGAAGCTGTCCACTGCGCGATTGTCCGCTGAGGGCGGGGTAGAGGCTGGCTTGTTCCCTGAGCCTGTTCATGGCTTTCGTTCCTGGGCCAGCAAACCAATTGGATCGAAAGACGGCCACAAGGTGCTGGTGCTGTGCCTGAACAGCGGCACGGAGCCTTTTCCGTCCCCGGCACTCACCAGACTGGCGACGCTGACAGCCAACATTACCTCTCCTGAAATCCGGAAAAAAGTCAGTCATACGGGACAGATATCTGATCTGACACGGTATCTCGATACACGCATCTCGCCGACAGAAATTTCTTCCTCCACGCCCTTGGCACTTCTCCGGCTTGATCTTGGCAAGATCAGACCCATCAATGACCGGGATGGCTGGCCCGCTTCCGATGCACTCATCGAAAGAGCTTATTCGCTGATCCGCGAGTTTATCCCCGCCCGCTGTTTTACTGTGCATCTGGGAGGCGGAAGCTTCGCCATCGTGATCCCAGTCGAAAAGGACGTATCGGAGGCGGAAACTCTTGCAAATGATCTGCTAAGACGCATGCAGGATGAAGTCATCGCCCCCAAGGACGGATTTCCTTTCGAACCGTATATTGGCTGGGCCTGTTACCCGTTCGATGCGCCGGATACACACACGCTGGTCAGCTTCGCGAACGCAGCTCTGGCCCGTATCAGAGGGCTCCGTGCAGGCCCCCTGATCAACCGGGTTGCCCCGGAGATTGCACATGCCCATGCGGATGAAGTCGGCATGGAAAGTGACCTTAGGCAGGCGCTGATCGACAATGCCTTCACTCTGAACTGGCTTCCGGTTCTTGAGACCGGAACAGAGCACGTTGTCACCTTCGAGGCGCTCTTACGCTGGAAACGGCCCGATCACGGCGATGTCGATCCGGCACAATTCCTCCGCTGCGCCGAACAGGCCGGCCTGATCGAAGATATCGATTCTTGGGTGCTGCACACAGCCTGTCATCAGGCCCAGAACTGGAAAGAGCCGCTGGGGTTGAGTGTGAATGTTTCCCCATCATGGCTCGCGACAGAACGGGTCGCCACGACAATCCGTTCAGCTCTTGAGACAAGCGGTCTTGACCCTCTCCGTCTTCAGATTGAGTTCTCGGAAAAAAGCGATTTCGGCTCTCTCGACATTGCCCGCAAGGAACTTGCGAGAATCCGAGGCATGGGCGTCCGGCTTATTCTGGATGATTTCGGAACTGGCTTCGGGGCGCTGGAACGTCTGACCAACTACCCCTTCGATCAGGTCAAGCTGGATCGTTCATTCGTACGCCGCGTCGGGGTCGACAGCCGGGTCGAAACGGTTCTCCGCTGCACGCTCTATATGATTCACGCCCTGAACATGACCTGCTGTGCAGAAGGCGTTGAAACCGAAGAGCAGCTTGGCTTTCTGGAAGCGCATGGATGTGAGGAAATTCAGGGCTATCTGATCGGACAGCCTACGTTGCGGCAACCCGATAGCAGGGCGGACTGACGCGTTTCTTTTCGCAACAGTTTGTCCCGCCCTTCTGGTTCCGTTTTTTGTCAGATCAGCTCGATCAGCATGATCAGAAACGGCACTGCCCCCAGAACAACCCAAGCGCCCATTGCGCAGGTTGCACAGAGACGAGCCGTTTTACGCCTAAGACGCGCGATTCCGGAAAGTGGTGAGACCGAGGTATCAGGTTTTTCCTGATTCATTATATGATTCATGAGGAATTTTCCCCTTGTATCTGTCCATCCAATAACCCGGCGGGGCAGAGGCGAGTTTCTGATACTAAAGGAAGCCTCATTTAAGGCAAAATCAGGGCGAAATTTCCCGTTTCCGTAAGGAATTTTTTCAAACACTGACGAGACGTTGCCTTTGGTGACGGACAACGCCACCAGCTCTTTATTTCGCCTTACTACGCCCCCTCGCCCTCCCGCGTTTTTTCTCGGGATCGTAGCCGCCTCCACCCGGACCGAGCGGTACAGGCGCACTGTTTTTCCGGCTACCACCCGCCCTCTGACGCGGCGCTGTCGGTGGTGGTGGCTCGATGCCCAGTTGCAGGGCTTCAAGTCGTTTGACTTCATCACGAAGGCGAGCCGCCGTCTCGAACTCGAGATCAGCAGCCGCCGCACGCATCTTCTTTTCAAGCTCGGCAATCGTCTGATCGAGATTCTTGCCGACAAACTCGTCGGCTTCAGCACCCTGCGTCGGCGTGACGGTCACATAATCCTGTTCGAACACGGAACCGACAATGTTACCGATCTGCTTGCGCACGCCCTGCGGCGTGATGCCATGCTCGGTATTCCAGAGAGACTGCTTTTCACGACGACGCGCCGTTTCCTCAATGGCGTAACGCAGGCTGTCAGTCATGCGATCCGCATACAGCAGCACCCGTCCGTCAATGTTACGGGCAGCACGGCCAATGGTCTGAATCAGGGACGTCTTCGATCTCAGAAAACCTTCCTTGTCAGCATCAAGAATCGCAACAAGCGAACATTCCGGAATATCCAGACCTTCACGCAGAAGGTTGATTCCAATCAGCACATCGAAAGCGCCAAGCCGCAAATCGCGAATGATCTCGATCCGTTCGAGCGTATCAATGTCCGAGTGCAGATACCGAACCTTGATCCCGGCCTCATCCAGATATTCCGTGAGATCCTCGGCCATGCGCTTGGTCAGCACAGTGACAAGCACACGCCCTCCCTTGCCGATCGTTTCCCGACACTCAGCCAGCAGATCATCCACCTGCCGTTCGACGGGACGCACCTCCGTCACAGGATCAATCAGACCCGTGGGACGAATAACCTGTTCACTGAAAACACCAGCTGTCCTCTCCATCTCCCAGGGACCAGGCGTCGCACTGACAAAAAGCGTCTGAGGGCGATAGGCCTCCCATTCCTCAAATTTCAGCGGACGATTATCGAGACAGGACGGCAGACGGAACCCAAACTCGGCAAGCACGGATTTACGCGCATGGTCTCCCCGCTCCATGCCGCCAATCTGCGGCACCGTCACATGGCTTTCGTCTACAATCAGCAGGGCATCTTCCGGCAGGTATTCGAACAATGTCGGCGGCGGATCACCTGCGGCACGACCTGACAGATAGCGTGAGTAGTTCTCAATGCCTTTGCAGACGCCGGTTGTTTCCAGCATTTCCAGATCAAAGGTCGTGCGCTGCTGCAGACGCTCTGCCTCCAGCAGCTTGCCGTCCTCAATGAATTTCGCGAGCTGCTGCTTCAGCTCCTGCTTGATGCCTACAATCGCCTGATTGAGCGTCGGACGCGGCGTGACATAGTGGCTATTGGCGTACAGACTTACTTCCTGAAGATCGGCCGTCTTTTCACCCGTCAGCGGGTCAAACTCGATAATCTGGTCGATCTCGTCACCAAACAGGGACACCCGCCAGGCACGGTCCTCGTTCTGGGACGGGAAGATATCAATGCTCTCTCCCCGCACACGGAACGCACCACGCACAAAGGCCGCATCGTTGCGTCGATACTGGAGCTCCACCAACCCTTTTATCAGCTTGTCACGGTCGATTTCACCGCCGACTTCCAGCCGCACGACCATGCGGGAATAGGTTTCAACCGATCCGATACCGTAGATACAGGAAACCGACGCGACGATGATGACGTCATTTCGCTCAAGCAACGCCTGCGTGGCCGCATGCCGCATCCGGTCAATCTGTTCGTTGATCTGGCTGTCTTTTTCTATGTACGTATCAGAGCGCGGCACATACGCTTCCGGCTGGTAATAATCGTAGTAACTGACAAAATACTCGACCGCGTTGTTGGGAAAGAATTGCTTCATTTCCCCATAGAGCTGGGCTGCCAGCGTCTTGTTGGGCGCGAGAATGAGCGTCGGTTTCTGTGTGGCCTCAATAACCTTCGCCATGGTGAAGGTCTTACCGGAACCGGTCACACCAAGCAGAACTTGATCCCGCAGATTGTCCTGCACACCAGTGGACAGTTCACGGATTGCCGTCGGCTGATCACCGGCGGGCTCATACTCTGACACCACTTCCATGCGGAAGCGCTTCTCCTTGGGAGGCTGGCGCTCAGGCTGGAACAGAAGGGCGGGATTTCCCTCAAGGGAGGATCGGGAGCGAGTGGCCATTTCGTGAACATGGGCGTTCATCGCTCAACCCGCAAGAGACAGAAACGGGGACTGAAGCATCTGCCTCGTCCCCGTTTCCATTAGCTACGTCTCAGAAGAGAACGGCTTAACGACGCCACCAGCCTGTGCGCGGCTTTGCCACAGGTGTGTCCTCATCAATGATCTTCGGCTCGACCACGACCGGCTTCCGATCATTTTTCGGAGCCTCTTCCTGCGTTGCAGGGGAAGATTCGACAACCTCAGCCGCTTCAGTGGCCGGAGTTGCCTCCGTGCTTCTACGTGTCCGGCGGCGACCACGCGGAGCAGGTTTTTCCTCGACTGCTGCCTCTGGTTCCGCTTCCGGCGCAGAAGCAGGCTCAGCGTCTTTCGCTTCAACCGGCTCTTGCTGCACACCCTGCGCAGTATCCACGGCGTTTCTGGAAGCACCAGAGCCCCGACGTCCGCGGCTACGACGACGTGCCGGACGGGCCTCCTGCACAGGCTCTTCACCTTCAGTGACCTCGACCTCAGCCGCCTTCACGGCATGGTCAGTCTCACCACTCTCTACCTCGATAGCAGCAGGCTTGGGTGCTGGCGCAGACTTCGGTTCAGACGATGCTTCAAAATCGACCTGATCCATGATGTCGAAGATATCAAAGCTACCGCCAAACGGATCTGCCGGTGTCGGTCCACGCCAGCCGGAAGCAGCCGGTGTTTTGGCGGGCTGGCTTCTCTCGTTTGTCTGACGCGGCTCAGCAGGCGTCCGTGCCTGTGCCTGAGGAGCAGAAGGCGTCTTGCGAGAGTAACGGGTGCGGTTACGACCCGGAACCAGATTTTCATTCGGTTCCGCCGCAGGTGCAGGCACGCTGTCCGCATAGGGGTCTTCTTCGGCAACAGGCTGCTCGCCTGTGCTTTCAGCCGTCACGCCTTCTGCGTTGCGTGTCTCCGCCGTACCCTCTTCTCTCGGTCCACGACGACGGCGACGACGGCGACGACGACGACCGGTGCCATCACCTTCACCACGCTCATCCTTCTGTGCCGCCGCAGGATCACGGGCTTCATTTGCTACAGCGGGTGGCTCATCGCTGATGGCGATGACCTTTGTGCGCGTCTCTGTCGACGCAGCCCCATCCTTCCGGGCCGAGGAATGACGGTCCGACGCAGCGTTCTCATCTTCGGCAGGGGCAGCAATCGCAGGCGCATCGAAGCGGGCCGTCTGCGCACGACGACGTTCGATCCGGATCTGCGGCGCAGGCAAAGACTGATCCGCGGAAAAGATCACGTGCATCTTGTGACGTGTCTCAATGGCCGTCAGCCAGTCGCGCTTGTTGTTGAGAATGTAGAGCGCAATCTCACCAGCAACATATACGACGATTTCCGCCGCACGACGCTGACCACCCTCATCCTCAACCGCACGAAGCACATGCAGGGCCGAACTCTCGATACCGCGCACGATACCGGTGCCCTGACAGTGCGGACATGGCACAAAGGCCGACTCAGCGACGGAAGGACGCAGACGCTGGCGCGACATTTCCAGCAGCCCGAAGTGAGAGATTCCTCCCACCTGAATGCGGGCGCGGTCATGACGCAGGGCATCCTTCAGACGCCGCTCGACCTGAGCATTGTGACGCCGGGATTCCATGTCGATGAAGTCGATGACGATCAGACCGGCGAGATCACGCAGACGGAGCTGACGCGCCACTTCATCAGCAGCTTCGAGGTTGGTCTTGACCGCCGTTTCCTCGATATTGCGCTCGCGTGTCGCACGCCCCGAGTTGACGTCGATCGCCACCAGCGCTTCCGTCTGGTTGATGACCAGATAACCACCCGAACGGAGCTGGACCGTCGGCGACAACATCCCGTCAAGCTGGCCTTCAACCTGATAGTGGCTGAAGAGGGGCTGGTTTTCCTTGCGCCACAGCTTCACCCGCTGGGCGCTCTGCGGCATTAGCATCCGCATGAAGTCGCGGGCTGCGCGCCAGCCCTGTTCGCCATCGACAAGAATTTCATCGATATCGCGGGTGTAGACGTCACGGATCGCCCGTTTGACGAGGCTGGCTTCCTCGTAAATCAGCGCCGGTGCGACCGAATTGAGGGTGTGTTCGCGGATCTCGTCCCACAGATGCAGCAGATACTCACAATCGCGCATCACTTCCGGACGGGGCCGCTGCCCTCCAGCTGTGCGCACGATCATGGCCATGCCACGCGGCAGCTGGAGATCCGCGATGATGTCCTTGAGCCGCTTGCGATCAGCGACCGAGGTGATCTTGCGCGACACGCCACCACCACGCAGGGCGTTGGGCATCAGCACGCAATAGCGTCCGGCCAACGAGATGTAGGTGGTCAGGGCTGCGCCCTTGTTGCCGCGCTCTTCCTTAACGACCTGCACCAGCAGGACCTGACGACGACGGATGACTTCCTGAATCTTGTAGCTGCGCAGGAAACGGGCCATGCGCTTCTGCACCATGGCTTCTTCGCCGGTGTCAGTCTCGCCGCCGACATAATCTGGCGTCTGCTCGGAGGAAGTCTCCTCCCTGCTTTCTTCAGATCCGGTGGTTTCTTCAGCCTGCTCCGTCTCATCCGTCGCGGGGGCTTCGTCTGTCAGATCCTCTTCGGCAGGTTCTTCTTCCTGAAGAGCCAGCAGCTTTTCACGGTCAGCAACCGGGATCTGATAGTAGTCTGGGTGAATTTCGCTGAAAGCAAGGAAACCGTGACGGTTTCCGCCATATTCTACGAAGGCCGCCTGAAGGCTGGGCTCAACGCGGATGACCTTGGCAAGATAGATATTGCCTTTGAGCTGCTTGCGATTGGCAGCCTCGACGTCGTAATCCTCAAGACGGTTCCCGTCCATCACAACGACGCGGGTTTCTTCCGCGTGCGTCGCGTCTATCAGCATACGCTTGTTCATAAAAAAGGAAACTCCGGTGGCCCGGCGCTCGTCCAGACGGGCGCAGCCAACCAGATTGGAACAAACCAACATGGAAATGGGCGCCGCGCGGGAGCGCTGCGGGCAAATCGACTATAGGATCGGGGATAACGGGCGTGAGCGACACTCGGGAGACAGTGATGCCGGCATGACAGTCCATCACTGACAGCGGAAATGGGGCATAAAGAGGATACTTACGCTCCCTGCCCTTCCCTTGTTCCGCCAGTGTGTCCAGACCTGCTCTCATCCGCCCTTGTCGATCAGTATAAATTAGGCCTGACCCAAAACGCAGCCGCTCTCTGCATGATGAAGAAACGGCTTGCCTTGGTCCGGGCAGCGTGGATAACCGTCACAGACGGGCCACATGCTCGCAAACATGGCCGAAACCAACAGAGTACGCAAGCCATCGGATACAACTGTATGTAACCGGGAGTGAATGCAGCCGCAACGAACCCCACACTCTCCTGACATAATCGTCGTTCATTAATGACTTCCCAACGTCAGCGTGGCAAAACATCACAAGCCTTTTTCAGGACGCAGTTCATGGCTCAGAAACCGGATAACGGAGATACAGTGCCGACCCACCACCTGCTTCCCGGCAAATCATTCCGGCAGGGTTGCATCGCCAAGGCAGCGGATCCACTCCCTCCTGAAGCCCTATCCGGCCTTATGGGCCTCGCCCTGCCCCGTAGAACCGCTCTTCTCGCCAGCCTTGCGCCTCTGCTTCCGCAAGTTGCTTTGGCCCGCACAGGAAAAAGTGCGCACGTTTCCACTTCGTCGCATGTCCATAATACGAATACGCTCCATGCCCCCGCCATCATCAGAGGCGCAGCGCCTCCGCCACCTCTGGTGATGCTGGACCCGGGTCACGGAGGGAAAGATCCGGGCGCTATCGGTTATTCCGGCACATATGAAAAGCATGTCTCTGAAGCCGCCGCCGCCGAACTGGAACGGCAATTGCTGGCGACAGGCCGCTATCGGGTAGCGCTGACCCGCGCCAGTGACCGCTTCATCCCACTGGAAGGACGCGTGGAAATGGCGCAGGCGCACAAGGCCTCCCTGTTCATTTCCATGCACGCCGACGCACTGCATGACTCTGCCGTCCGCGGCGCCAGCGTTTATACGCTTGCAGGTGCCGCATCGGACTCCCAGACCGCCATGATCGCCCAGAGCGAGAACAGCGCGGACCTCTTCGGTGGGCCACATGTCCATGCAACATCACCGGAAGTGCAACAGATACTGGCCAGTCTGGTTTCGGAAGAAACACGCCGGGGATCGACCCGGATCGCCAATCAGGTTGTTTCCTCCTTTCAGTCGCGCATCTCGCTGCTGTCGCATCCGCACCGCCATGCCGCCTTCGTCGTGCTCAAGGCGGCCGATATTCCTTCGGTGCTGGTGGAAATGGGCTTTATGTCCAATCGCAGCGATGAAGCCGCCCTACGTCAGGCCGGCCATCGGGCCATGGTCGCTGGTGCCATGCGGGATGCTGTGGATCGCTATTTTGCCACGGCCCGCATCGGGGTTGGTTAAAATCCGTTCATACAACTCAAGCTGCCTCATCTACGCCATCAGTGCGTTTCACACTCACGCAATACGATCCAGTCAAAGAACAAGGGAAAATTCATGATCGCAACATCCAGACAGTCCGGAGCCCTTGTAGCCGGGGTCTTTTTCGCACTTACGCTGGGAAGCGCTTCATCTTTTGCGCGCACTGTTTCGTCCACCTGTGACAATAGCGGTTTCATTGAGGCTCAGCAGGCCTTTGAAAATGGCAGAAAAAAACAGGATATTCCTGTTCATATCTGCGGTCAGGTCATCGCTGTTTCGGAAAAAGCCAAACACACACGCAGCGGCTGGCATGGTTATTTTTATGTAAATGTCGGACAGGGCATTTCAATTCGCGTAGTCAGCAACCTTGATGAAATCAATGCGCCGGAATGGCCATGGGTGCGGGATGGTGACATGGCTGACATTGTAGGGCGTTATTATTATGACTCCCCGCGCAGTCAGGGGATCGACTGGACACACAGAGGCACCAGTCGTTCCTGGGACATTCCCGGTTATGCCATCATCAATGGCAAACGGTTCGACTGAAATCAGAAACGCCTTTTCCTTCTGCCGTCATGAAGGAAAAGGCGTTTTTAAACTGGCAGACAGAAGAACTGTTTTTCGGGTTACAGTTAAGCTGTTTTTCCATCCGATTTTTTAACGCTTTTCGGGAGTGGACCAACTTTTTTCAAACTATCCCACGACAGAAAGCAGTCCCCGAGAAAAGATGCCAGCGACGCAATCGTGCAGAGCAACGCGGCCCCAAACAGCCCTACCAGCCATAGAGCAATCGAAGCATCCCTGACGGTGCCAAGAAAAAGCACGAAAGCAGCACCGCATGTCATGGCTCCGGCAAGGCCGCCAAACATGATGGCCATATCCAGAACCATGACACGCTTCTGCAAACGCACGAAATGCTTCTGCAGCTTGTGCCGGGCTTTGCTGTCCTCTTCGTCCGTGAGCAGATCAGAGGCTTTTTCAATCTGATCTGCAACACGACTTGCCCGTGTATTCAACAGATTCAGCAGCGTTCCCACACCTGACAACATGAAAACCGGCGTCAGAGCCGTTTCAATCAGATGCGCAACATCACCGGCAGAATCAGAGGCAAGAGCGGAAAGAGGAAGAGCCATAATCGAACCACGCCGTCACAATAGAGAGCACACTCCCTACAGAGAACCATGCGAAACTTCAAATAAAGCTAAACAGGGTTGCCTGTGAAAAGAACCCGCACGACATCCCGTCCGTGCACCCTGCCCTCCACTACACAGGAAAACAGGGCGGCAATTTTCTTACAACGCAGCGAGAATTTTCAAACCACCCAGAATAGCATTGGGGATAACCGAGGTTTCTCCCGGACGCATTATATATTCAAACACAGGCTGCATCACGAGGCCGGGCACAACCGGAATACCGTAATAGGCTTCCAGCGTGGCGGCGTGCGTCTGGGGACCATTGACATACGGCCCCATCGACATGCCCGCCATCTGACGCAAGCGCTGCCCCTCCGTCAGATTGTGACTGATCTGATAGTAGGAATACATCACACCGAAACGGTCGAAAGGACGGTAAGGAAGAATGCCGAGCAGTGACGCGCCGACATAAAACTGATCAGACCAGACCGAGACGCTCGGGGTATTATGAATATACCCGGCAAGCAGATATCCACCCGCCATCTGATGATCTCCGCCCTTACGGTACACCATCTGATCAGCTTCAAAGTAGAATGTATCGCGAGGGCCGCCATTATGCCCCAGATAATCATGCCTATAAGCTGCCGGAATACTGCCAAGCATGTCGTCATAATGACTTGTGTCGTGCCCAAAACCGATCTTGTAATGGCCCGGGAGTTTCTTTTTACCGAGAAACGGCTCCCATGCCAGTTCGATCGGCAGCATGACACCTGTATGCTCCTCACCACCCCAGGCCCATCCCGACGGATTCGATGTCAGCGGTCCCGCAGCGTATACGCCTGTCGTCAACGTAAGATCTCGAACCGGCCTCAGACGAATTGTGCCGCCCCAGGTCGCTTTCGGATACACACTCCAGCCTGCCTGCGATTTGAGAGCGACAGGCGCAGAGCACTGAATCATGAATGTGCAGAGCAGAACGGATGTTGCGTAGGTGTGCGTCAGGGTCAGTCGACCGACGTTAATGTTGACCTTGTTGTGGAAAAGAGATTTCTCAAGGTAGATATCGGCCAGATGGGCAGCCATATGTCCTGACAGGCTGTAGACTTCCGACAGCAGCATACGATGGTCGCCGACATAATCAGTTGTAACCTGACGTCCCGCACGCTCCATCATGACGGCATGCAGAATCCAGCCGTTCCACCCAACAAGCTTACCCAGATCAAACCTCGTGGTGAGTGTCAGTTCATGGGCATAATCCATACCCTTGGAGAGACCGCCGCCTGTATTGGCAATCCCCTCACCTTTGTAGGCAAACTGGAAGCTGAACCCACGGTCCTGCATCCACTTACGCCACGGCTGCAACTGAGGCACCAAGTTACCGAACGTCTGGGCAGGAACATAATAACCTGCAGACAGATCACGCTCGCGAATGGCGTCGTCTCTGTTGTTAAGCAGCGACGAAATACTTTCAGTGTCAAACAGACTATCGAGACGCTGAGCCGGCGTTATGACCGTTTTTTTGGGGGCTGCATGAGCGGGCGCATCATAAGGACCAACCTTTTTCTGCGCCGAAGCAGATACATCCGCTTCCGAACGCTGTACGATCTCCTGCTTTTCCGCCCGCACCTCCGTGGAACTGGCAAAAGAAGCCGCCAGCACCCAGAATGGAGCACACGCAATCCAGCCATTTCGACGCGAAACAGCAATCACCCGGTTACCGGAGAGGGGTATTTTTTTTATTTTTTTCATTACCACTAACTCACCTTGACCCGCCGAGACGTACTACGAATTACCCCCTCTTCCAATATTAGCGGGATCGCTTCTTCTCTCAATTTCCAGCGAATGTTGCAAAGCGACAACACAATTTTTCGTTATAAAAACCACAAGATAAGAAAATTGTTTATTTAAATAAACTAAATATATTATATAAATACAAAACTTAAATACTTACATTAAATCACCATTAAATGCAAAGATGTTGTTTTGAAAGTGATAATTTTACTCAAATCCATTCACATAACAATAAAAATTATATATTTTTGTTGTAAATATACGAAAAGGAAAGGAATTCATGTTTCGATTGACGCAAGCATCGCGCAAGCGTATTTTACGAAAACACTTTTATAACATGAAAGATTTTTCATGTCAGACGACAATCTTGCCACCGCGGCCCGTCAAATCGAACACGCCATTCTCAATCCTGATCTTAGACCAGTCGTGAAGACCTTCTTTGACGAGACCACCTTTACGGCAACTCACATTGCTCATGATCCTGTCACACAAAAAGCCGTCATAATTGACAGTGTTCTTGATTACGATGCCGCATCAGGGCGTACACAAAACACATCGGCACAACAGGTTCTCAACTATATTCAGGAGAACGGACTTACTGTTGAATGGCAGTTGGAGACACATGCTCACGCTGATCATCTTTCTGCCGCCGTCTGGCTGAAGGAAAAGCTTGGAGGCAAGATTGCCATTGGTGAGAACATCACTCATGTGCAGGATGCTTTTGGCAAAATCTTCAATGCTGAAAAAAACTTTTCTCGTGATGGCTCACAATTTGATAAACTTTTTCATGATGGAGAGACATTTTCGGTTGGAAGATTGCCAGCCATAGCCCTGTCTGTACCGGGACACACTCCGGCTGACATGGTCTACATCATTGGCGACGCAGCTTTTATTGGCGACACACTCTTTATGCCGGATTACGGGACCGCTCGCGCCGATTTTCCTGGCGGTGATGCACGCCAGCTTTATCGGTCCATTCAACGCCTCCTCTCTCTTCCAGATAAAACACGTGTTTTTCTCTGCCACGATTATAAAACGGCAGATCGCCATGACTTCATGTGGGAAACAACAATTGGCGATGAACGAAACAATATCCACGTTCATAAGGGTATTTCAGAAGATCAGTTCGTCACCATGCGAACCAACAGGGACAAAACCCTTTCCTTACCTCATCTGATCATGCCTTCCGTTCAGGTGAATATGCGCGCTGGACATCTACCAGAGCCTGAAGAAAACGGTGTAAGCTATATAAAGATTCCTATTAATCGTATGTAACATCTACAATAGTCTGTCGGTAAATATGATTACTATCAGGGCGGCATTTGTGACGTGACCGCCCCTTTCTCGTCGACGAACAGATCAAGACGTCCCCGCGTAACTACATCATCAGCACTATTGTGGTTTAAACTTTTTTATCGTGTGGAGGGATGAATACGGCATCATCCCCTTTTTGATAGTTATACCTCAATCGCAAATACGTAAGATGTTTTTAAAATTGATGGGCAACAAAATATAACCTCATATTTCCTGGTGAATTTATCAAGTATATCCAAGACAATTTAACGATCCAACACCTCCATATCGGAATGGGCCCAAAAGGTTTATAGTCATCAGCATGACTTTCTTGGCGAAAATCCAATATCCGCAAACATGCAAATTAGTATGAGTCATGTAGCGCTGGAAATTTTGTCCGGTGTGCCGGTTGGCTTCACGCTTGGACTGATCGGCGGCGGAGGCTCAATCCTTGCCGTCCCGCTTATGGTCTATCTGGTTGGCGTGAAAGATCCTCATGTTGCCATTGGTACAAGCGCTCTCGCTGTAGCCGTTAACGCTCTTGCTGGATTGGTACAACACGCCCGCAGCGGGACGGTGCAATGGCGATGTGCAGCCGTATTTGCTCCGTGTGGGATGGTAGGCGCCATAGGCGGTGCCTGGCTAGGAAAAGCGATGGACGGACAGAAGTTACTGCTCTTATTCGCTTTCCTGATGATAGGCGTGGGAATCACGATGCTTCGTGGACGTCGTAAAACTGATTGTGAAAAAACAAGTTATACTCCCAAAAACATGGTGAAAATTGCCAGTTTTGGGACAGGAACGGGCCTGTTATCAGGCTTTTTCGGCATTGGAGGAGGTTTTCTGATTGTGCCGGGCCTCATGGCCTCAACTCATATGCCGATCATCAATGCTGTAAGCACATCATTGGTGGCAGTGGCAGCTTTTGGTTTCAGCACCGCGTTAAGCTATCTCCTTTCAGGCTACATAGATTGGGGTTTGGCTATTTTCTTCATTCTGGGTGGGATTATCGGCACTTACAGCGGCAGTTATTGTGCGAGGGTTCTATGTAAAAAGGGCGATCAGCTAACAACTATTTTTTCCAGTATTATTTTTGTCGTCGCTGCGTATATGATCTGGCGCGGGTTTCAGACACTCTGATTCCAAAGATGGCATTCTTCGATTCAGTCGCCACGCACCTTCAAGCGCCTCAATCAAAGTAGCCGCATCCTCACTCCAGACCCCGTTCGTGCCAGCAGGCTGAGTTATCGCTCGCCATTGCTGCGACGCACCAGAGCGTTCGATACGCACTTCCCAGTCATCAGGCAGGCGAGACAAGACTCGCTCCAGGCGTTGAGCAATCCCGGCCGGTTTAGGATGATTATGACCCATTTTTCTCATTTCGTATCAGAGCATTATGACGCATCGCCCTTCCTCCATACTATATTCATTTGGACACAGCATCTACAACGATAACGATATTATCACCCAGATTGCATATCTATCCTTGCATGTACCGCATTATTGTGATCAAAGTAGCTCCAGCATTGGCAGAAGCGGTTAACTTATCATTCATACCGTTCGTACCAATAGCCCCTCTAAACCTCTTGGATGCCTTGCCAAATGAAGTGTGAATACGCTTCAGAATATAATGGCGAGGATAAGTCAGGGGTTCAGTTCGCTGTCCAGAGGACCAATCGATTGAAAACCAAGAAGGCATCGTGGTAACGCCATGAATATAAAGCGCATGCGCAACCGTAATCATCGTCCCGGCGGAAGCAACGGCGGAGGAGGCACGCGCCACCAGAACGGTCAGATACCTCTTAATCGTAATCATGTATTTGACAGTAATGGTCCAGA
This sequence comes from Acetobacter sp. UBA5411, assembly GCF_002409645.1. Classification (GTDB taxonomy): domain Bacteria; phylum Pseudomonadota; class Alphaproteobacteria; order Acetobacterales; family Acetobacteraceae; genus Acetobacter. The sequence continues at coordinate 200,825 of NZ_DHNR01000041.1, read as the reverse complement.
GGTTCGCATTCGGGGCACTGCACAGCAGCTCTTCGAAAAATATCTTCAGCTGGGACGTGATGCTACGAGCAGTGGAGACAGGGTCCTCGCAGAAGCCTATTTCCAACATGCAGAACATTATTTCCGCATTCTCAATGCCATGAATCAGGCTGCACAGCAGGCGCAGCAGGAAAGACAGGAACGCTCCGCCCGGGCCAGAGCTTCTTATAAACAGGACGCTGAATCTGCCCCGGAAGATGAGGAAAACCGGAACGATCCTCAACCCGAATCTTTTCCTGCAACAGAGGGTGCTGCTTACTGATTTTAATCAGCAAGCTTACCGCCCAAGCTGCATAAATTTAATCGTCACAAGGTATGGGTTACTTTCTTTCGCTTAGTTGCCATCAATAATCACCAAGCGAAAGAAAGACGTACAAAAAAATTCCAACATCTTGATACACAAAACAGATCAAAAAATGTGATATTCGACCATTTTATAATTCGCTACTTTCATTCAATCAGCGACAACAATACAATTTCTTCCACGTTTTTTGCCTCTGTACAGTGCACGATCGGCACGTCCAATCAATGTGGATGTCGTGTCCCCAGGCAGAATAACAGCTAAACCTATACTACAGGTCGCAACTACTTCAGACACACCGTAGATCATCGGATTACGCAAACGTTCATGTAGTTTCGTAACGTGAGCCAGCAGTTTTTCTGTAGAAGAAACGGACATGAACACCACGATCAGTTCTTCTCCGCCATAGCGTCCACAAATAGCCGTTGACCCTGCGAACTTGCGCAAACACTGACCGTATTGCTCCAGAACATAATCACCACCCTGATGACCGAGGGTATCGTTAATCATCTTGAAATGATCAATATCAATCAGTGCAACCGCGATAAGTTCATTCGGAGAAATGGATGCTATTAGTTCATCAAGCTCATCAAG
>NZ_DHNR01000041.1:191536-199740 GCF_002409645.1 Acetobacter sp. UBA5411 | reverse complement strand
TCATCAAGCTCATCAAGAGCACTTCGACGATTAAATAATCCTGTCAAACCGTCGACACGTGACTGATGCAAAAGCTGTGTCTGCATTTCTTCCATCACACGAGTACGTCCTCGCACGGCAGCTTCGAAATTCTTTTGCCTCAAAAGTTTTATTCTTCGGTACAAAATGGCACCAAGAAGCGCCACTGAAAAAAACGACAGTAAAGCCCACCATAATATCCCTTTGAAACCTGATACTTTCAGACCTGAAGAACGTGCAGATAAAATGGCACTACTCGCAGAACGGTAATTAAGGAGGTCCTGTGCCTGAACCGTAAAAGCGATTTTTTCTCCTTTGATATCATTATAATTTATAAAATTCGTCGAAGAGTATCTGGTTTCAGGATCAATACCCAGTAGTTGATATTGATATTTAATCTCTCTATTTCCTGTAAAAGTTGGGGCAACAAATTGAAGAGAAAGCTTTCTGTCACCATCAGGCCAGAAACGTTCTTTTCCCAGAAGATCTATATTATCCAACCATGCAGAAAGAAAAACAGTGTGCAAATCCGGTAAAGTTGGAAGAGAGCCTGGCTCCCTGAGGTGATTAAGTCCGTTCTCCGTACCGAACCAGAGTGATCCATCGTCATCTTCATTGATTGAACCGGGAAGAATACGGCTGGAAATTAGCCCATTCGTCAAATCAAAATGGGACCAATTATTGGGGGTCGAAACATCCAATCCATGAGAGCCGCCCAGCCAGATCCATCCCCGGCTATCGCGAAAAATCGTTGTAGATCGGGAATCTTTTGGACCACCATTCAGTACGGACACGACAGGGGAACCATCTTCCGGAAGAAATATCTTTCTGATGCTTCCCTTGGTTCCTGATATCCAGATATCATTGGACATTCCTACAGTCATGGCACTGCCATACCCGATGTCAAAACTTTCCAGATCAACCCGAGGATCAAAAATGTTCTCTTCCGCTGTCTGCTGAAACAGAACACTATCAGTCAAAACAAGAAGTCGTCCAAACTGATCAAAGCACAACGCATTGATACGGCGATTTTGTAATGCGAATATTGTCGGCAAATGAGCAGCATAACGTAGCGGATCATCTATCCGTATAAGACCAGAAACGGTCCCCACCCATATTCGTCCACCGCTATCGAGAATCAGCGTCCCAGTCACCGGCTCGGGAGAAGGCAGGGTTCTGACCTGACCGCTGACAGGGTCTATCCGGATCAACCCCTTTCCCTTTTCGGCTGTCCAGAGCGCTCCATCGCCAGTACGCAGAAGAGAAGTGATATTTTTAAGCTCAATGTGTTTCAGGAGACGATCACCATCATGACCAGATGATGACGCCGCATATTCAAAAAGACCGTTTTCAGCTGCAATCCAGAAATTACCCGCTGCATCGTGTCTTACTCCAGACACATGCACCGGAGACACATCATTTCCGTGAGGAAAAACCTGCCAGAATGGAAAGCCCGCAATACGGACAGGACCACGTCCTGGACTATCCAGCCACAGGCCATATTCCCGGTCGATAAAAGCACTTGAAATCGCCTGAGGAGAATAGCCGGAAGGCCAGTCCATCTCATCCCAGTGCCCAGCAGAAGACCGAACAACAAGCGCTCCCCGTCCTGGTGTCACCAAGGACCCATCGGTCATTCGGGATAGAAAAATTTCAGAAGGTCTTTCTCTGAAATATTCCGACAGTTCATAGGGAATATCTTCCACATGAACTCCACCATTCCCTGCAATGATCACCAGTTTTCCGACACTGCGGGCAATCAGTGAACCATCCGGAGAAATAGCTAGCGCCCGCCAGATTTCATGCGGCACTCCCCGACGTTCATCAAAGGTGTCGACGCCACCGTCCCGATAGCGACAGAGAGCACCTCCACAGCCTACCCAAACACTTTTCGCTTCCGAAGCCATGACCGAAAGGGCTTCAGTTTCCAGCGGATTTGTGGATGGGACCTGACTGTCCGCATGATTTTTTACAAGCGATACAAATACCGGCTCTGCTTTCTGGCGACGATATAGCCGCCAGATACCTCCATTTCGAGCGGGCCCATCGCCAGACAGGACAATAAAATCCAACCCATCGGCAGCTAGAGCTATCCTGCTGTCAAACTGAAACGGTATTTTTTTAAAACCGCTTTTAGTTTTCAGCCATAATTCTCTATCGGCAGCAATAAGAATGCTACCATCGGCTCCCCCCGCAATCGCTGCAGTATCTTTGAAAGGAGTTCCATCAGGCTTGTCGATCCGGGTAAACTCACCACCAGAACTGACATACAATCCGGTTTTATTTCCAATATAGAAAAAACCATCAGAATCTTGAGCGAAGATATTTCGTGAAGCATCAGAAAGGCCGGCCTGTCCGTTAAAAAAACGGACCGTCTGCGCTGAGACTGGAGCCGCACAGAACACCGAAAGACTAGCCAAAACAGCAACCAATTTAAAAGACGAAGCTATACTATTCCAGAAGGCTGCCTTGCTCTTATGGGAGGGATGAAAACAACCCGATTTCTTTTGCGACTGCACTGCTGGAGCGCAAGGAAAATATAGCAATGAAATCAACCTGCTTTATGAACCCCAATAGCAGGATATTAGAACCAACACTGTTAGCATTCAGTTAAAACATAGCTTCATCTTCTAACTGATAAAGATTTTATAGAATTACAGACCAGCGGCCGCGAGTTGCTCTGCCTGATCTTCCTGAATCAGAGCGTCAACAATCTCATCAAGCTCGCCCAGCATCACCCGGTCAATCTTGTGGAGCGTCAGCCCGATGCGATGATCGGTCACACGACCCTGCGGAAAATTATAGGTCCGGATCCGTTCGGAGCGATCGCCCGTTCCCACCTGAGATTTCCGATCGGCGGCCCGGGACTCGTGAAGGCTGACACGCTGCTGTTCATAAAGGCGGGACCGCAGAATCTTCATAGCCTTTGCGCGGTTCTTGTGCTGGCTTTTCTCTTCCTGCATTGCCACGACAACGCCTGTCGGCAGATGCGTGATCCGCACGGCGCTTTCCGTCTTGTTGACGTGCTGCCCCCCTGCCCCGGAAGCGCGGTAAACGTCGATACGCAGATCTTTTTCATCAATCTGCACATCCACTTCTTCCGCTTCCGGCAGAACGGCAACGGTGATTGTGGAAGTATGAATACGCCCCTGACTTTCCGTGGCTGGCACACGCTGCACGCGATGAACCCCGGATTCATACTTCAGGCGCGCAAAAACGCCCTTCCCACTGATGGTCGCAATACCTTCACGCAGACCGCCAAGTTCGCTCTCGTCATACTCCATGACCTCGAATTTCCAGCCACGAAGATCAGCGTAACGTCGGTAAGCGCCGAACAACTCTGATGCGAACAGTGCCGCCTCATCCCCTCCCGCAGCGGGTCGTATTTCAAGAATGGCGCTGCGTTCGTCAGCCGCATCCTTGGGCAGCATCGCCAGCCGGACATCCTGCTGAAGTGTCCCGATACGATCCTTCACCTCATGAAGCTCGCTTTCCGCCAGCGCCTTCATTTCCGGATCATCAAGAAGCTGCTTCAGATCCTGCTCTTCAGCCTGAACTGCGCGAAGGGCATTGATCCTCGCGACCAGAGGCTCGATTTCACCGTACTCACGGGAAGCCCGCGTGAAATCTTCTCCCGTTACACCGCTTGCCAGTAGCGCTTCGAGTTCCTCACTGCGAGCAACAATACGATCAAGCCGGTCGTCGAGATTCACGCGCGAACGTCTCCAGACTGGCGGATGGCTTGAACCAGAGCCGATGCCGCCACTTCATTCTGCAGGCCGGTGGCAAGATCACGGAGTTGCACCGTTCCCGCAGTCACTTCGGTCTCGCCGATGATCACGACATGGGACGCATTGGTCTTGTTGGCGCGCTCCATGCGTTTTTTCAGATTGCCGCGATAAGCCATCTCAGCCCGGATGCCACCGGCCCGCAATGCTGCAAGAGCACGGACCGCGGCTTCCTGCGCTCCATCGCCGACCGGGATCACCGCGACAGGCTGCTGCACGGCGGGAGCCGCATCCAGCAACATGGCCAGACGCTCAATGCCGCCCGCCCAGCCGATCGCCGGCGTCTGAGGTCCACCCATTTCCGACACAAGACCATCATACCGTCCGCCAGCAAGGACGGTGCCCTGTGTACCAAGGTTGGTGGTTACAAACTCGAACGCCGTGTGGCTGTAATAGTCGAGGCCACGAACGATACGGGGATTTTCGGTATAGGCGACGCCAAACATCTGGAGGCCTTCGCGGAGATCGTCCCAGAAGCGGCGGGAGGCATCGTTCAAAAAGGACGCCAGCATCGGCGCGTCAGCCACCAATTCCCGGTCTTCTGGTGCCTTGCTATCGAGAATACGCAACGGATTGCGCTCCAGACGATTCCGGCTGTCCTCGGAAAGACGATCGCGGAAGTCCGAGAAATAGGCCACCAGCCCGTCACGCCAAGCAGCGCGGCTTTCCGCATCACCGAGCGTGTTCAGTTCCAGAACGACATCATCCACAATACCCAGAGCCGCCAGCACGTCGCGCCCCATGGTGATCGCTTCGGCGTCTGCCATCGGCTCACCGGGACCGATCAGCTCAGCGCCGATCTGATGAAACTGTCGGTAACGCCCCTTCTGGGGCCGCTCATAGCGGAACATCGGACCCGCGTAGAACACTTTCTGCGGCAGCGACTGTGTCAGTCCATTGGTGACCAGTGCGCGGCAGATGGCGGCCGTTCCTTCCGGACGGAGCGTCAGGGAATCCCCGCCGCGGTCCTCGAAGGTATACATTTCCTTGGACACGACATCCGACGTGTCACCGAGAGAACGGGAAAATACCCCCGTCTCCTCAAAAACCGGTGTTACCCATTCTTCAAAGCCATACAGAGCCGTGACGCGTCGCGCCGTCTCCACCACATGAGCGTGACGACGCTGGTCCTCTCCAATCAGATCGTGGGTACCACGAACGGGTCTGATGGCGCTCATAAGGACAGGACTCCGAAAAAAAATGGCTTCAGGACGTCAACCGGCCATCAGACGGAAACGCCTGATGGCCGTAATGACATCTCTCATAGACTGTCCCGAAGACAGACGCCTCCGGGACCTGAGTTTTTATTTCGCGCTGGCGAGGTCAGGCAGCGGCAGGTCAATACCTTCCGCCTTTTCCTTGGCTTCCTCGGCTTCGATATTCGCTACACGCTCTTCAACAAGACCAACGATGTGTTCAATCATGTCGTTGGCTGGCACCGTGTGGTCCTGCTTGCCGGACGAGTAGACCATGTGACGACCCGAACCGCCGCCGGTCACGCCGAGGTCAGTCATCAGCGCCTCACCCGGACCGTTCACCACGCAACCGATGATGGACAGGGTCAGTGGTGTCTTGATGTGTGCGAGGCGATCTTCCAGCGTCTGCACCGTCTGGATGACGTTGAAGCCCTGACGCGCACAGGACGGGCAGGAAATGATCTTCACACCGCGATGACGCAGGCCGAGGGACTTCAGGATGTCCCAGCCAACCAGCACTTCCTCTTCCGGCTCAGCGGAAAGAGAAACGCGCATCGTGTCACCCACACCCGCCCACAGCAGATTTCCAAGACCGATGGAGGACTTCACCGTTCCGGCGCGACGGCTGCCGGCCTCGGTGATGCCGATATGCAGCGGGTGATCGCACGCATCGGCAAGCTGCTGATACGCTGCAACAGCAAGGAAGACATCTGATGCCTTCACGCTGATCTTGAACTCGTGGAAGTCATGATCCTCAAGGATCTTGGCGTGCTCCAGAGCGCTTTCGACCAGCGCGTCGGGGTTTGGTTCACCGTATTTCTCAAGCAGGTGCTTTTCCAGCGAACCGGCGTTCACGCCGATACGGATGGAGCAGTTATGGTCCTTCGCGGCGTTCACAACCTCACGGACACGCTCGGCGCTGCCGATGTTGCCAGGGTTGATACGCAGGCAGGCCGCACCGGCTTTCGCCGCTTCGATGGCGCGCTTGTAGTGGAAGTGGATGTCCGCGACGATGGGAACATTCACTTCACGCACGATCTCGTGGAGAGCAGCGGTGCTTTCCTCATCGGGGCAAGACACGCGCACAATGTCCACACCGGCGAGTTCAGCGCGACGGATCTGCTCGATCGTCGCCTGGGCGTCGCTGGTCAGGGTGTTGGTCATCGTCTGGACCGAAATCGGCGCATCACCACCGACCGCGACCTTGCCGACGTGAATCTGACGCGACTTGCGGCGTTCAATATACTGATAGGGCCTGTAGCCACTCATCGTTCAATCCTCCTGTCGGGACGAAGGTCGAGGCTGAAAAAGCACGCCTCGGTATCTGTTCCGGGTCTTCCTGCCAAATTTGTCATCCGAAAGCCAGAGCGCAAGCCCTGACCGGAGTGCGTGACATTAACAGGCAGGTCATTTCCTGTAGGGCGCATCAGCGGGGATCGCCCATATTTTTCAACTGGCGCGCATTCAGATCATCCGCGGAAAGTTCTTTTTCCGGCGGCGCTGATCTCGGACGCAACACCCGTGGCTTTACCACAGGTGGCGGAGGAAGGGGAATCGGGGGCTTGTCCTCCGCAGAAGCGGCATCGTCCGGCACCACCGCGGGGGACATTGCGGTATCGCCTGCTTTTGGTGCCAGTGCCGCAACGCTGCCATCACGGATCGCATCATCGCTGACTGAAATATTGCGCCTGACCGCCCCATCCTTTCCCAGCGGCTGGGTCACCACATTGTCGACAGCCAACACCACACCGCCCGCATTCCCGACGGTCAGAGTGAACGGCGCGCCTTCCTTTGGAAACTCCCAGGTCTCCTCGGGTTCCATGATGTGGTCGTACACAACCTTGCCGTCGGCGGTCTTCACCTGAATCCAGCTTTTGGCCGTTGCCCTGATTTCAGCCGCTTTTGGAGGAGCCGGGATTTCGGGCGACGCCAGCCCATTTTCTCCAGCCGCATTTTCCGAAGAAGTCTGCCCCACCGAACCGGATGCAGCAGAAGACGGTTCCGGCGGCATGGTCACAGCTTTAGCAAACTCATCCGCGCTGACATGGCTGGACGCGTCAGGCTGTGCTGCCAGAAGAGTCGGAGGCGCACTGCCGTTCAGCACTGAAGGGGCCGCATCCGGCATCACCGTCGCAATCTGCGGAGAAGGAGATGCCGCACTGTTCACACCCGGCATCACACTGGCGACCGACGGAACTTTCTCCAGATGAACCGGCTCATGGCCGCCCATTTCATACCAGCCAACATAAGCCAGCACGATGACAAACAGACCCGCCAGCACGAAGGCGCTCGCAGGAACCGTACGCTCAGGCTCGGGAGTGAGGAATGTCAGCTCAGGTTTTTTCGCGACATTCCGGACTTCACGCTTGAAACGGGCAACCATCGCCTCGGCGGGGAAACCCAGTGCTGCGGCATAAGTGCGCAGAAAGCCCAACGCATAGACACCGGCCGGAATGGTGTCCGCCCGATCATGCTCCAGAGCCTCAAGATAGGATTGTTTGATGCAGAGCCACGCCGCGACATCGGGTAAGGACCAGCCGAGCGTTTCGCGACGTATTTTCAGCGCGTGTCCCACGCCAAGAGAATGAAAATCAGGCAATGGCGCAGACCACGCACGGGAGGCCTCCGCAGTCTGATCAGGATTCTGATCAGGGGTCTGCGCAGTGTCCTGCTGTCCGCCCTCTTCCATTGTGTCTTCCTCGATTCGCTTCGAGGTCTCCACGCTCATTCACTCTCCTCGACGAGCGCCCCGCTGTGCCAGAGCGCCAACTGCCTGCTGGACGAGTTCTTCGATGATGTCCTTCACCGGCTGGATGGTCTTTACCATGCCAACCGACTGTCCGGCCATGACCGATCCGGTCTCGACATCACCGTCAATCACGGCCCGGCGCAATGCGCCAGCCCAGAAATGCTCGATTTCAAGCTGCGCTTCCTCTTTGGTCAGTTCTTCCGCCTGAAACCGTCGAAGCGTCTCCGCCTGATGTGCAAGGAAATTCTTGCTTCCTTCATTCACCAGCCCACGAACCGGAATGACGGGGAAGCGGGGATCAAGCTGCACCGAAGTCGTCGCATCACGGGCAGCAGCACGGATGAACGCCTCCTTGAAACGTGGATGAGCGATGCTTTCCTCTGCAGCGGCAAAACGCGTTCCCAACTGCGCGCCGGAAGCTCCCTGCTCCAGAAAACCGACAATCGCATCGCC
>NZ_DHNR01000041.1:182235-191368 GCF_002409645.1 Acetobacter sp. UBA5411 | reverse complement strand
AATTTCCTGAGCCAGAACGGTCAGCGAAACCGGTCCGACATGACCGCCGGCTTCTGCACCCTCGATCACCAGCGCATCGACGCCCATACGGATCAGGCGTTTGGCCAGAACCAGTGCCGGGGAAAAGGCGACAACCTTCGCGCCACCATCCTTGGCGGCACGGATCGCGGCTGAAGGCGGAATACCACCTGCCAGCACGATATGTCCCACACCAGCCCGAAGACAGACCTGAACCAGCTCATCAAGCTGGGGATGCATGGTGATCAGATTAACGCCAAATGGTTTGCTGGTCAGGGCCTGCGTAGCCGCAATTTCCTTCTCCAGCAGTTCCGGCGTCATGGCGCCACAGGCGATCACGCCAAAGCCACCCGCGTTGGAAATCGCTGCGACGAGATTGCGCTCACTCACCCACGACATGGCGCCACCAAGGATGGCGTATTCAGTGCCCAGAAATGCGGTGCCGCGGGACCAGAGGCGATCGAGTTCCCGGCGGGCAGCCTGCATGTCAGGGGCCAGCGTGTCAGAAGGTGCGGCGGTCGTCACAGAATGCTCCGTCATGGCGTCAGAAAATCGGCAGCTTACGCTGCGTCGAGCCCGTAGGCAGTGTGAAGCGCACGGATGGCCAGTTCCGCATAGTCCGCCGGGATCAGCACGGACACCTTGATCTCACTGGTGGAGATGACCTGAATATTGATGCCACGCTCAGACAGTGTGCGGAACATCGTGCTGGCGACACCGGCATGTGAGCGCATGCCCACACCCACCACGCTGATTTTGACCACGGCGTCATCAGTGATGACTTCGCCATACTGAATGTCCGGACGCGCCACCTCGATCACAGCCATGGCGCGGGCGAGATCTGTCTTGCTGGTTGTGAAGGTCATGTTGGTCATGCCGTCTTCGCCCGTGCTCTGGACGATCATGTCGACATTGATGTTGTTCTCGGACAGCGGGCCGAAGATGGCGGCGGCGATACCGGGGCGATCCGGAATGCGACGCATCGAGATCTTGGCTTCGTCGCGGGAATAAGCGATGCCGGTAACGAGTTCCTGTTCCACGATTTCGTCCTCATCAACCACAAGCGACCCGGGCAGGTGGCCATTTTCTGCGGGAGCTTCTTCAGCGAAGCTGGAAAGCACCTGCACACGCACGCGCTCTTTCATGGCGAGTTCGACACTGCGGGTCTGCAGCACCTTTGCGCCGACGGATGCCAGTTCCAGCATCTCTTCATAAGTGATCTTGGCGAGCTTGCGGGCCTTCGGCACGATCCGCGGGTCGGTCGTGTAAACGCCGTCCACGTCCGTGTAGATGTCGCAACGATCGGCCTTCACGGCAGCAGCGATGGCCACGGCGGACGTATCTGACCCACCACGCCCAAGTGTCGTCACGCGCCCTTCTGGCGAAACTCCCTGGAAACCGGCGATGACCGGCACCTGCCCTGCTTTCATGCAGGCAGACAGTCCTTCGCCGTCGATGGAGTCGATGCGGGCCTTGCCATGTGCGCTGTCGGTGCGGATCGGCACCTGCCACCCCTGCCAGGATCGTGCGTTCACACCAAGAGCCTGCAGGGCGATTGCGAGCAGACCGCTGGTGACTTCCTCACCTGTCGCGACCACCGCATCATATTCGCGCGGATCGTAAAGCGGCGACAGGCTTTCGCAGAAACCGACCAGCTTGTTTGTCTCTCCGGACATGGCGGAGACGACGACAGCCACTTCGCAACCGGCGTTGACCTGCGCCTGAACCCGTTTGGCGACCGCACGGATCCGATCGAGGTCGCCGACTGACGTGCCGCCGAACTTCATGACGATCCGTGGTGGAGTGCGCTCCATGATCTGACCTGTCTCCATCCCCCGTCCGTGCGGAGGCCTGCTCTTTTCACGCAGGCGTCCAGATGTCAGAAACGCCACCTGAACCCTGCGTGTCTTGTGTTATCTCTTACGTTCGACGAATGGACTGTCTGTGTACACCGGGAGTTGCCGATACGGATCAGGCAACCATCCCCCTGCATGACCAGCCATTGCCAACGCGTGCAAGCCGCGTCACATAACCTCGCCCTTGGCTTACGTCCAGCCGGGAACGCAGTTGAAAGGTGTCGTTTCATGCATTCTGCTCATGACAGTGACTGGCAGACAACAGAACCGGAAACAGCAACCGGACAGGCCAATGCTTCGGCTGCGTCTGTTTCTCCTGAAGAAATCGCCCGTTTCGGCGCGATTGCCCGGGAATGGTGGGACCCGACCGGACCAATGCGTCCACTGCATGCCATGAACCCTCTCCGCATCGGCTGGATCGACCGTCATCTGCCGCTGCGAAGCAGAAAACAGTCCCCCCTGACCGTGCTCGACCTCGGATGTGGCGCGGGACTTGCCAGTGAAGCGCTGGCGAAGGCGGGGCACGATGTGCTGGGCATGGACGCTTCGGCCGAAGGGATTGCTGCTGCCCGCAAACATCTTGAGGACAATCCGCTGCCTGCCGGGTCCGGTTCGCTGGCCTATCGTGTCGGCAGCGCTGAGGCGCTTGTCGCCGAAGGCGTGACGTTCGACGCCGTCGTGGCGCTTGAGATCATTGAGCACGTTACGGACCCGACCGCTTTCATGTCGATGCTTGCCAGTCTGGTCAAACCGGGCGGCTGGGTGTTCGTATCCACGATGAACCGTACTGCCCGCGCCTTTGCCTTCGCAAAAGTCGGGGCGGAATACATCATGCGACTTCTTCCTGTCGGCACGCATGACTGGCGCAAGTTCGTGACACCGTCCGAACTGGGGCATTATGGGCGTCAGGCCGGACTGAGTCTGGAAGATATTGCCGGCATGACCCCTTCCCTACTGGGCGACAGCTGGCGGGAAAGCCGTGATCTGGGCGTGAATTACATTGCCGCGTTTACGCGAGGCTAACGGCTCGTTCAGCGCAAGAAGCTGATTTTTTTATGTCTCGACAGGAAATAAGCCTGTCGAGATATCCCCAAGAACTATCAGAAACCCGACTTTTAAATGGACTGCCGCCTCAGACCGAACAACTACAGTCCATTAAGGTGGCCAGAAGAAACCTCAGACGACTTTATGCGCCAACATCGCTTTTTTATCGCCGGCGATATTCAGCAAGGCCTCTTTCCTGTCTGACGCACCGTCCCCGTCCGAGAAATATTTTTTCAGATAGGTTTCCAACTGTTCAAGCGTGCGTCCTTTGGTTTCCGGCAGAAAGCGCGCCACGATTGCCAGCGAGATGGCATTGATGACAGCAAAGGCAAAGAATGTTCCCGGACCGATTGCATGGAGAAGCACGGGGAAAAGAAAAGCGACCGTCGCATTGAAAAGCCATTGCGCAGACACGGACAATCCCGTGAGAGCGCCACGCACACGCATTGGAAACAGCTCTGACATCAGCAGCCAGTAGAGTGGTGACACCATCATCTGGATAAACAGCAGAGCAAAAAGAATGAAGCCCAGCGCGACAAAGCTCTCAATTGGCGATCCGTGCAGGAACAGAAGCGTTGCCCCAAGACCAACATGCGCAAGCACGACACCAGCGAGCCCGCACATCAATGTAAGACGGCGCGGAAAACGCCCGATCATCCATAGTGCAGCAAATGTCGCTCCGACTGCGACAAGACCATTGCCTATCGTCGCAATCAGGGTGGCCTGCATACCCAGACCTGTTTCCCAAAGAATAATCGGCGTGAAATACATAAATGCGTTCACACCCGTAAACTGCGCAACAAAACCAAGGCTGATTCCAAGCATCAGCAGTCTGCGCATCCAGACTTCACTCAGCGCCTGCCGCCAGCCCACCTGCTCGGTTTCCTGATCGACCTGCATGCCGATGGCGGTCAATTCCTTGCGCACCTGCTTGTCTGACGAACGAATGAGCGTCAGAACCTCTTCAGCCTCATCGATCCGGCCGTGACTGGCCAGCCAGCGCGGCGAACGGGGGACAAAGATCAGCCCCACTCCCAGCAGAACAGCTGGCACAGCTGCAATCATCAGCATCGTGCGCCAGATTTCCGGTGAGCCAGAAAATCTGGCCAACACGGCACTGAGGACGTAGGCAACAAGCTGCCCGGTGACGATCATCATTTCATTCTGACTGACGAGCCGGCCACGCCTGCCGGGAGGCGCCATTTCCGAGATGAACATCGGCACGAGAGCGGATGCACCGCCTACTGCGAAACCAAGAACAAAACGCATCACGGTCATGAAAGCAATGGATGGAGCCAACCCAGTTCCGATCGCTCCGATCATGAAAACAACAGAAAGTCCCATAAGACTGTCGCGTCGCCCGAAGCGATCCGCCAGGTTGCCGCAAAGCAGAGAACCGAGTGCAGCGCCTACAACCAGAGAGGATGTCACCAGTCCCTCTGTCAGAGGCGTCAGTCCAAGACCGCCCTCTGAAATCGGATGCTGCATGAATGGCAAAGCACCTGCTATGACCCCAGTGTCATAACCGAACGCCAGCGCACCCATCGTTGCGACAACAACAATTTTTGTAATCAGCCTATCTGCTTCGCTTCGTTCTCTCATATGGCAAGCATCGACCTTTCGATCGATTTCCCTGAAAATTTACACACGGTAATGCTCGGGCAATGTGAGCGATCAAAGTTTGAAACATTCCGGTCATTCAGAAGTTTCTCGTCCAATCATCCAACAATTGGCACAAGCTCTTTAGGGAAATGGATTTTTTGCTGATCAGAAAAAGAAAAACTGAAAATAAAATAGGTATATAAAATACCTTAATCACAGAATCTTTATCGCTTTATGGGGGGTCATTGCACAGAGAGGAAAAAGTAACGCCAATCTCTCTCGTTCTATTCCTCATTATCAGCGTTACTTTAAATACCGACTGAAAAGCGAGCAGAAAGCCCGCTCGTTCTATTTCACGGCTCTTTCCGCTTCAAACATGTAATCACGTGTCAGAGGCACAGCATTGATGTCCCGACACAACTGAAGCTGAAAGTTCATGTGCCCTTGCACTTCGAAAGAGAGTTCTGCTCCTGCAAGGTAAAATTCAAACATGCGGCAGAAGCGTTCGTCGTACAGTTCTCTGGCTTTTTCACGCTGCTCAGCAAAACGCTGTCTCCAGATGGCTATCGTTTTTGCGTAATGTAGTCTGAGGATTTCACAATCCGTGACCCACAACCCTGTCTTTTCGATCGCAGCGAACGTTTCGCTCAGACTGGGCGAGTAGCCACCCGGGAAAATATATTTATCAATCCAGGGATTGGTTGTCCCCGGCTCATCGCTACGACCGATGGAATGCAGAAGCGCTACACCATCATCTTTCAGGCATTCCCGAACTTTCCTGAAAAAGGCTTCATAGTGCGCAATCCCGACATGCTCGAACATGCCGACGGAGACGATCCGGTCGTAACGCGTCTGAACATGCCTGTAATCAAGCAGTTCAAACCGGACCAGATGGGAAAGACCCGCTTCCTGCGCCCGCTCGCGGGCGATCTTCAACTGTTCGACGGACAGTGTAACACCCGTCACCATCGCCCCATAATCCCGGGCCAGCGTGAGAGCCATCCCTCCCCAGCCGCATCCTATATCGAGCACTTCCAGTCCGGGACGATCAAGCAGAAGCTTTGAGGCGATATGGCGTTTTTTGGCCTCCTGCGCCTCATCCAGCGTTTCCTTGCCCGTCCTGAAATAAGCGCAGGAATACTGACGATCCTTGTCCAGAAACAGGTCATACAGGCGCGTGTCGAGGTCATAATGATGCGCCACGTTTTTGCGTGACCGACTTTCCGGATTGAACTGAATCCAGCTCCGTCTTGCATACCGCGCCGTCGCGGAAATCGCCTCTCCGATATGGCCACCCGGTTTCATGGCGTTGATCATCATGACGTTCAGAAGGTCGTAAAGCGTGCAACCGTCAGGTTGTAAGCCGCCGTCCATATAGGCTTCGCCAAAGCCCAGACCGGGGTTAAACAGAAGACGCTTCTCAGCTTCCGCGCTTGTAAAACGGAGCGCCGCATGTGGGCCAGCTTGCGCCCCATTGAAAAGGGCCGACGAACCATCAGCAAAAACAACACCCAGAGAACCAACGGAAATAAAGCGCCGAAGGAGGATATTGAGCAGGCTCTTCATGCGTGGTTTCTCCCAAAACAAGATGTTCGGTCGTCACTACCATGCCATACCCCGAACAGATTGGTTTTCTTATATCTTATTGCGGTCCAGCATGGGCGTACGATCTGCTTTTCTTCGTAATGGAAAAGCTATTATTCCCAAAAAGCCTCGCATCTTTGTCCCGGTTGGGCGGACTTCTGAAAACCTAATTACAATTTCCATAAATCACAAAAGAAAAAGGCCGGGATGGTTAAACCATCCCGGCCCTCTTCAAGATTCCAAATAAGACAGAAAGTCTTATGCAGAAGCTTCTTCTTCAGCCGGAGCTTCAGAAACAGTCTCTTCCTCGACGAGTTCGAGAATAGGTGTCTCTTCCTCTTCCTCGGCGCCGATCACTTCACCGCGTGCCTGACGCTCGGCCTCTTCAACCGTACGGGCCACGTTGACGCGCACAGAGATGGAGACTTCCGGGTGCAGTGCGACGCGAACGTCATACAGACCCAGTGACTTGATCGGGTGCGGCAGGAACACCTGATTACGGGTGATCGTGAGACCAGCCTCGGTTGTCGCCTGAGCAATGTCACGGGTGGAGACGGAACCATACAGGTTGCCGCCGTCACCAGCCTGACGGATCAGAACGACCGACAGACCTTCCATGCGCTCGGAAAGACGCTCGGCCTCTTCACGACGCTTGACGTTCTGAGCCTCAAGCTGGATGCGCTCGCGCTCGAAGCGCTCACGGTTTGCAGCATTGGCGCGGATCGCCTTGCCCTGTGGCAGGAGGAAGTTACGGGCATAACCCGGCTTCACCTTAACAAGGTCGCCCATCTGGCCGAGATGCTCGACGCGCTGGAGCAGGATAACTTCAGTTGCAGCCATGATCTTCTCCCTCAGCCCACAACATAGGGCAGCAGGGCAAGGAAGCGGGCGCGTTTGATGGCCTGAGCCAGTTCACGCTGCTTCTTCGCGGACACGGCCGTGATACGGCTAGGGACGATCTTGCCACGCTCCGAGAGGAAGCGGCTCAGCAGACGGACGTCCTTATAGTCGATCTTCGGCGCGTTCGGCCCGGAGAACGGGCAAGCCTTGCGACGACGGTAGAACGGACGACGCGCACCAACAGCTACGCGACGGGCGCCCGGATTGATTTCGTTGCTTTCGGACATTCGCTCTTACTCCGCTGCAGCTTCGGCGTTCTCTTCACGAGCGCGATATTCTTCGCGATCGTCATAGGAACGGCGTGAGGAACGACCGCTTTCAAAGCGACCGGACGGCTTCGGACCACGGAAGCCACGCTCACCACGGTCATCACCCTTGCGGGACAGAACCGGGGACGGGTTCTCGTCGATTTCCTCAACACGCAGCGTCAGAACGCGCAGGATGTCTTCGTTCAGGCTGAGCTGACGCTCAACTTCACGCAGCGTCTCCGGCTTCGCTTCAAGACCGAGGAGCATGTAATGGCCCTTGCGGTTCTTCTTGATGCGGTAAGCGAGTGAACGCAGACCCCAGTATTCCTGCTTCTTGATGGAGCCGCCGTCTGCTTCAAGGAGACCCTTGATCATTTCGGCAACAGCTTCAACCTGCTGCTGGTTGATATCGTTACGTGCGATCAGCACGGTTTCATACAATGGCATGCAGTCCCTCCGGATTGCTTCAACCCAAACACTGCGGACCGTTCCGACAATGCTGCGCGGCAGGAAACTCCTGAACGCACGGGTATAGCCGGACACGATGCCACGCGCCCGGCAGGGAAGAGGGGCGATCAAACACGACTGGACATGAAAAGCAAGTTTTTTCGCACTTTCATCAGCTTTTTCCGCTGACGAACAAACCGTCAGAGTCTGGTCAGATGCTCCGGGACAGGCAAATCCAGACGAAGAGGAATATCCCACTCCTCCCTGACAACACCCAGAACCCGGAAGCCGATCGCAAGATAAGCCGGCAGCGCGCGCCGATGATCCGCCGTGCAGGTATTGACCGTCACGCGAAGCGGATTGGCGGACCACGCCATATCCACAGCCTGCGACAGGAAGGCGCGCCCTATTCCACGACCGATCATGTCCGGCACAAGGCCGAAATAAGCCAGATTGACCGTCCTGTGAGGGTGCAGTTCAAACTCGAAAAAGCCACGCACTACGCCGCTCTCTTTCAACAGAAAGAGTGAGCGCCTCGGTTCAGCAAGGATAGCCGCCAGTTCCTCGTCAGATTTGACCCGGCGCATCCACCAGCAGTGCTTCCCACCCACCTCCGTGTGCAGCTGACGATACAACGCTACTGTCGGCTTATGTTCCTGCTCTATACGGAACCCCGACGGCAAGGCGATTGCCGGAAACCTCGGGGGGTGGATCATCTCCATAAAGGTGACGTCCACCAGAACCCGATCAACAGGCTCCATGACCTCAGTTGTCGTCGAGGAACGACCGGAGTTTGCGGCTACGGCTCGGATGCTTGAGCTTACGGAGCGCCTTGGCTTCGATCTGACGGATACGTTCGCGGGTGACGTTGAACTGCTGCCCAACTTCTTCCAGCGTGTGATCGGTGTTCATGCCGATACCGAAGCGCATACGCAGGACACGCTCTTCACGCGGGGTGAGAGAGGCGAGCACGCGGGTCGTCGCTTCGCGCAGATTGGTCTGAATGGCCGCATCCAGCGGAATGATGGCCGTCTTGTCCTCGATGAAGTCACCAAGATGACTGTCTTCCTCGTCACCAATCGGTGTTTCGAGAGAGATCGGCTCCTTGGCAATCTTGAGAACCTTGCGGACCTTTTCCAGCGGCATGCCCAGCTTTTCAGCCAACTCTTCCGGTGCAGGCTCACGACCGATTTCATGCAGCATCTGACGCGACGTGCGAACCAGCTTGTTGATCGTCTCGATCATGTGGACCGGGATACGGATCGTGCGGGCCTGATCCGCGATGGAGCGCGTGATCGCCTGACGGATCCACCACGTGGCATAGGTGGAGAACTTGTAGCCGCGACGGTATTCAAACTTATCCACGGCCTTCATCAGACCGATGTTGCCTTCCTGAATCAGGTCAAGGAACTGAAGACCACGGTTGGTGTATTT
>NZ_DHNR01000041.1:494-182168 GCF_002409645.1 Acetobacter sp. UBA5411 | reverse complement strand
CCACGACGGTATTCAAACTTATCTACCGCTTTCATCAGGCCGATGTTGCCTTCCTGAATCAGGTCGAGGAACTGAAGGCCACGATTGGTGTATTTCTTGGCAATCGAGATCACGAGACGCAGATTGGCCTCAATCATCTCCTTCTTGGCGCGGGCTGAATCGCGCTCGCCACGGGCGACGGTGGCGTAAACACGACGGAACTCGCCAACAGACAGACCGGTATCCTGCGCCAGTTCGGCAACCTGCGTCCGCAGATCATTCATCGTGTCTGTGTGCTTCGTAACAAGGTTTTTCCATCCCTTGCCCGGAAGCGTGGTGATCATGTCCATCCAGCCCGGCTCAAGCTCATGGCCACGATATTTCAGCAGGAAGTCGTCGCGGGAGACTTTGCAGCTTTCGGCCAGTCGGAGCATTCTGCCTTCAAAGGCGTTCAGACTCTGGAACAGCTCCTTGAGCTGCATGACCAGCTCTTCGATCCGGTTATTGTGCAGGTGAACCTGCTCAACCTTCGCCACCAGCTCCAGTCGCAGCTTCTGATAGTCAGCTTCGATCTTGTCGGTGGTTTCTTCACCCGCCACAAGCGCATCGAGACGCTTGCTCTGCATCTTCTGCAGCTTCTCGTAGAGCGGCTCAATCTCATCAAACTGAACAAGAATATCCGGCTTCAGCTTTTCTTCCAGAGCCGACAGGGAAAGACCGCTTCCCTCCCCTTCGGCTCCATCGACTTCCTCTGCGTCTTCCGCATCATCCGTCTCGTCTTCGCTGTTCTCTTCGCCGTCCTCACCCTCGGCAGGGACGCCTTCCGGACCGTTCTGCTCAGCCTGCATGGCTTCAAGATCGACGATATCGCGGAGGAGCATGTCGCCGACCTTGAGGCGCTCATGCCAGGAAATAATGGCACGGAAGGTGAGCGGACTCTCACAGAGTCCGCCGATCATCTCATTGCGGCCAGCCTCAATGCGCTTGGCGATGGCGATCTCGCCCTCACGGGAGAGAAGTTCGACCGACCCCATTTCACGCAGATACATGCGGACCGGATCATCGGTGCGACCAAGGTTTTCGCTGACATTGCCGGAAGCGCTTTCGGTCCCGGCCTCGGCTTCGGCCTCTTCTTCCTCGGCTTCCTCTTCCTCGCCTTCGGCTGTCTTTTCCGCCGGAGTCTCGGTTTCGTCGTTATCTTCGTTTTCTACGACCTGGATGCCCATCTCGGAGAGAATGGCCATGACATCCTCGATTTGCTCGGAAGACATCTGATCCTGGGGAAGAACCGCATTCAGCTCGTCGAACGTGATGTATCCACGCTCCCGGCCCTTGGCTATCAGACGTTTAACAGCGCCGGAGCGGGTATCGAGGAGTGCATTGTCCCCGTCCTGTTCACCTGACGTGGTGGTCGTCCCGGCTGCAGTCTTAGTCGCCATCCCTGGATAGTCTCCCTCTGCCCGCTTCCTGAAGAAGGAAAACAGGACAGCACAAAATGCACACATAAAGAATAAGGCAGCGTGGAGGTGGTCGATCCAACCACGGAAGTCAAGGCTGCTTCCTCAACAAACAGGCAAGTTATCTGTGTGTTGCATCTGTAACACACGATTTTTCAACTGAACCCGTCCTCCATGCGCCGCAACGCCGCCAGCGCGTCGATTCGGGATTTCAGCCTGTCCCACTCATCGGGGTCCATCCCGTTTTTCGTCCAGGCTTCCGTATCCCGCACAACATCAGCCTCAAACTCCGACCGATTGACGTTAGCATAAAAGTGCCACCATTGCATTTCCGGCGTCTCGTCAGCAGTCGCGGGATCAGGCTGACGATCCGTTGTCGGACTACAGGAAGCCCTGATTACAGCCTCAGCCTTCTCACTCAACCCCTGAACCGACAAAACCTGCATCAGTCTTGCATGTATATCTTCTGGATGAAACTGCCCTTCGGCGTCCAGATCATCCTCCACGAACATCATGATCGCAGAACGCAGTTCGGTCAGATCTTCCGGTAACGTCAGGCGACACCAAGCATCTCCGATACGCTCAGCAAGCCAAGGATAACGCAGCACAAGGTCCGTCAATTTCTCCAGACTACCCCTGTCACCGCTAAAGGGGGTTTCCGCCCTCGCACCCAGACTGATGTCGGGCAGAACAGGACCAGTCTTTCCTGACCGTCCGCCGCCATACGCAGGACGTTTCTGGCGGTAGGTCTGAAAAAATCGGTCGAGAAGCGTGGAGCGATATTCACCGCCGAGCGTCTTGTCTTCAATCTTGGCGGCGGCCTGCGTGAGGCGACCACGGAGAGCAGCGCGCTGCTCCGGTGTCGGCTGAGCCGGCGTGCCTTCAGCAAGCAGGTCAAAAAGCATGTCGGCCAGAGGGCGGGCCTGAGCGAACAGTGCCGCAACAGCGTCTCGTCCACGACGTTGGAGGAGGCTGTCAGGGTCCTCGCCCTCGGGAAGCAGACAGATACGCAGGCCACGATCAGCAGAGATGAGAGGCAGTGCGGTCTCGGCGGCACGAACGGCTGCGCGACGACCGGCGGAATCACCGTCAAAGCAGAGGATGGGAGAGGGTGTCGCCTGCCAGAGCACTTCAAGCTGCTCGGGCGTCATGGCCGTTCCGAGCGGGGCGACAGCACCCGTGAAACCGGCCTGATGGAGGGCGATGACGTCCATGTAGCCTTCAACGACCAGAGCCTCGACGGGCGGCGCGCCTCTGGGGCGGGCGGCGCGGAGGGCTGGTCGAGCGCGATCGAAGCCGAACAGGAGGCGGCGCTTGGAGTAGAGCGCGGTTTCGGGACCGTTGAGGTATTTCGGCTGCCCATCGCCGAGGATGCGGCCACCGAAGGAGACGAGATCGCCGCGACGATCACGGATTGGGAACGTCACGCGGTTCCAGAACAGTTCGCCTTTGGGCCGTCCCTGCTCGTCGAGACGCATGAGGCCGGCTTCGGCCATCGCTTCCGGGGTGATGCCCTGAGGCTTGAGGGCGTCCACAAGGGCGTTGCGGCGATCACTGGCCCAGCCGAGACCAAAGGCGGCAATGGTCTCGTCGGTGAGGCCGCGTCGGCGGAGGTAGTCGAGGCCGGGGCGTCCAGCGGGCTGGTGCAGGTCCTGGGTGTAGATGCGCTGAGCGGCTTCGAGCACGTCGCCGAGGGTTTTCTGGCGGGCGGCTTCCTCGCGGGCCTTGGGGCTGGGCTTGGGAACGCTGAGTCCAGCCTCGGCGGCGAGGGTTTCGACGGCTTCGGGAAAGCCTTTGCCTTCGATCTGCATGACGAAGGAGATGGCGTCGCCGTGCGCGCCGCATCCGAAGCAGTGGAAATGGTCGTCGTAGACGTAGAAGGACGGGGTTTTTTCGCCGTGGAAGGGGCAGCACCCCTTCCAGTTGCGGCCTGAGCGCGTGAGCTTGACGCGACGAGCGATCAGGGGCGCGAGTGGGGTTCTCGCGCGGAGTTCGTCGAGGAAGGCGGCATCAAGGCTCATGCGACCATGATTTAGGCGGAGAGAGCGGCCTTGACGAGACCGTTTGCGCGGCCGAGGTCGAGGGAAGCGCCGAATTTTGATTTCAGCGCACCCATGACCTTGCCCATGTCCTTCATCGTTGAAGCGCCAGCCTCGGCGATAGCGGCTTCGACAGCGGCCTTCAGCGTGGCTTCATCCATTTCCGGCGGCAGAAATTCACGGATGACCTCGATTTCGTGCTGTTCCTTTTCAGCGAGGTCTTCCCGGCCACCTTCGAGGTACATTTTCACAGATTCCTGACGGGACTTGACCATGCTGCGGAGCGTAGAGGTGATGTCATCATCCGAGAGCGCCTCCTTGCCCTGCCCGCGCGCAGCGATGTCGGCGTCCTTGATTTTCGCGCCGATCATGCGGAGCGTGGTGACGCGCTCTTTCTGACCGGCCTTCATGGCGGTCTTGGTTTCTTCTGCAATGCGGGTGCGGATATCGATCATGGGATCAGGCCTCCAGTAAAGTGAATCAGGTGCAGGGGGTGTCTCCCTTATTCTCAGGCTGGTCAAGGAAAACTGCTTCAAGGCAGTCCGCCTCCCGGACGCGCTTTCCAAGAAAAAGCGCTGTGTTTCACACTCAATCTGGTAGCGATGCGCTCCTGAAACCGGGATTTAAATGATGTCAAAAAGCATGCGATTGCAGAAGAATGGAAGGACAGAAAAACAGTTCATTTAACCCAGTAAAATTCATATATTCACTTTCCAATACGGCATCTTTTGATGATCTCATCGACAAATGTATTTATTATTCTGTTTTTCTCATCTATCGTTCTAAACGCGACATAATGCTTTGATGAAAATTTATATATATCATGCTTTATGGCCCGCATCTGCTTGCTCTTGACGTAGGGGAACGCTGCCTGCTCAGGCAGAAATCCGATAAAACTTCCTGACAGAATCATCATCAGTTGCGCCTCCATATGCACAATGCTGCCACTGGCGCGTGGATGACGGATACGCTGAAGATCCTCAAGCTTGCGATAGGCCCTTACGGAAAACCGGGCCTGATCAATCATGTCTTTCGAAATATCAGAATCTTTCATGACAAAGAACGGATGCTGGTCGCCGCAATATAAAGCGTGCGGCTCTTCACAAAGCTCCACATACTGCACGCCGGGAGCGTGACGTGCGAAAGGCCCCACCACGACATCGCGCGTCCCGTCCGCCACCTGAAGCTCAAGATCCTGCGGTACACCCAGTCGCAGATCGATATGAATGTTGGGGATCTGAGCCACGACACGCGCCAGGACATGCTGAAGAGCCATCTCGGGACTGTTTATGATCCCTCCAATCGTACCAATCCGCAGCCTACCCCCCAATTCGGTTGGAGCCTGACTGATCCGGGATTGAAAAGTGTCGATACTTTCAAAAAGATCCTGAATTGCCTCGACCGTTTCCTCGCCCAGAGGTGTCAGCCGAAAGCCCTTGCGTCCCCGAAGACAAAGCGCCCCGCCCAGTCGCTGTTCCAGCGCGGCCAGATGGGTGCTCAAGGTGGACTGACTGAGATTGAGTGTTATCTGGGCAGCCGCAAAGCTGCCCGTTTCCGCAAGTGTCGCAAACACCCGCAAGAGGCGCAGATCAATATTGTCGAACCGCCGCATCCTCGTAGCGCCGGGAGCAGCCTGCTTTTTTTGGGCAGACAGGAGGGAATGCGCCGATGGGGGATGTTTAGGACTCATGCTTCCTGAAATACAGGATGCGTCCGATAAAATTAAGCAGCAATTGTGCTGCCAGTATGGGTGTTATCTTGGCAGGATCATAATCCGGCGCCACTTCCACCAGATCAATTCCTGCGACATGGCCTCTTTCAGCAAGCGCCGCAAGCAGTTCCAGTATTTCATAATACAGGAAGCCTCCATGACTTGGCGTGCCTGTTCCCGGAGCAATGGAAGGATCGAAAGCATCAATATCAATGGAAAGATAATAGTTCACACCAGCAGGAATACGCTCAAGCAGGGCTTCCAGCCCCATTCTGCGCACCTGCCGCACGCTAAGAATATCCGAGCCAAACTCACGCGCATCTGCATAACCTTCGCGCGCTGTGGAAGACACGTTACGGATACCGATCTGCGTCATGCCAGTGATGTAAGACTGCTCTGCCGCACGGCGCATCGGGTTACCGTGACCATGACGAACCCCCTGACGCTCATCCACGAAGTCGAGATGTGCATCAATCTGGATAAGATGCATCGGGGGCTGATCATCGAACGCCCGGATGCAGGGGATGTTGATGGAATGATCGCCACCCAGAACCACCGGCAACGCTCCCGAAGCAAGGATGGCGCGAACACCTGCTTCAATGTTCGCGTGGCTCCGCTCCGTATCCGTATGCACGATATCGGCATCGCCTATATCGACAATGCGACCTCCTGTTCCATCCAGATAGACCCGATCATCTTCGTGATCGTAGGCTCCTGCATGGCCAAAAGCGAAGAGGGTTGAAGCTTCGCGGATGCTGCGGGGACCAAAACGTGTGCCACTGCGCCACTGGGTGCCACAGTCAAATGGCGCGCCCATGATTGCGACGTCCGCATCGATGGCGGACCAGTCAGTCTGTATCGGATATTTTCCGAAGCTGCATATCCCGACAAAAGGCAGATCAAGGCGACCGCTGTCGTAACCGTTTTTCATGCCTTCTCTCCTGCCGCAACAGCACAGAGCAGCTCAAACATCATTGTTGCACCGGCAAGAGACGTAATGCCTCCTACATCGAATGGGGGTGACACCTCCACGACGTCGGCACCAATGATATCGAGACCATTGAGACCCCGGACCATTTTCTGTGCTTCACGCATCAGAAAGCCTCCTGCCTCCGGCGTGCCTGTGCCTGGAGCAACCGAAGGGTCAAGGCAGTCAATATCGAACGACACATAAACGGGGCCGTCCCCTACGCGCTCACGAATGGCGCTGATGATGCCGTCCGGCCCAAGGTCCACCGCCTCATCCATGAGGATCAGGCGGAACCCGGCTTCACGGGCATAATCATAATCGGTGGGAGAATACAGCGAACCACGCAGACCGATCTGAAGCGTGCGACTGCTGTCGATCAGCCCTTCCTCCACAGCACGCCGGAAAGGAGTGCCGTGCGTATAACGGTTTTTCCCGAAATAGGCGTCACCGGTGTCGGTATGACTGTCAAAGTGGATCAGCCCGACAGGACGCTCAGCCGCAAGGCCGCGCAGGATGGGCAGACTGACAAGATGGTCGCCACCCGCCGTGATGGGCACCGCACCAGCGGCCGCAATGGCAGCGTAATGTGCGGTGATCATGTCGAGGCATTCCGTCACATTGAACGGATTGACCGGACAATCTCCGATATCAGCCACATTCAGCGACTGATAGGGAGCGATCCCGTTGGCGTTGACCTGCCGCATCATGGAAGAGGCATTGCGCATTTCACGCGGACCGTGGCGCGCACCGGAACGATTGGTTGTGCCGCCGTCATACGGAATGCCGGTGAAAACGACGTCGTAACCCTCTGCGCTACTGGCCAGCGGGAGCCGCATGAAAGTCGGAACACCCGCAAAACGGGGCACCTGACTGGCATCGATCACATGGGTTTCACCATGATGGGTCATAGTCCGAACTCCTTGCTGATGGCTTCCGCCAGCAGACGTGTATGATCATCCATCAGCCACTTCCCTTTTTCGGCAGTCGATCCCTGCGCCTTGGCCAATACGCCCGAGGGAGGAACAAAATCCGCACGCAGCGGCCAGCGATCATAGGGTGGGAACGTGGCAGGCCCATCATTGGGGACCTTGCTCATATCAACCAGATCGTCTCGCACGAGCAGCATCAGCGAGGTTTCGAGCAGGCTTGCATGCTCGAGTTCCGTGCCGGGAAATCCTTCCGGAAACAGGCGATCGAGCGTCGCACGTTCGACAAAATCCCAGTATTCCAGACGCATGGCGATAAGATCTTCGATCCCGTCGCGTCGGATATCGCGCATGGCGAGATCGAGACCTTCCACGGCAGGCCAGGCATTTTCGAAATGACCGTTCACGAGAACGATCCGTTTGACACCATGATGCGCCAGCCGACACACGATATCGCGGATGACGAGGGTGAGCGTATTGGCGTCCAGCCCGATGGTGCCGGGAAAATGCTCGCCGCCCCCAGAGCGCGGCTGCGATTTGTAGCCATAGGGCAGTGTCGGAGCGACCAGCCCGCCGACCTTTTCCGCCACCCGTTCGGCGACGGCAGTGGGAAGAACCTGATCGACATTCAACGGCAGATGCGGGCCGTGCTGTTCCGTGGCGCCGATCGGCAGGAACACCACAGGATTTTCCGCCATACGGTCAGCAAAATCTGGCCAGGTAAGTTCAGAAAGTTTGACAGTTCTGGACATGATAGTCTGAAGCCTCCGAACGGAAAGCAGGTCAGTGCATGGCGGCGCCGCCATCCACGTTAAGGCACTGGCCCGTGATGAAGGATGCGTCCGCAGACGCGAGAAAGAGAGCAACCCGGGCAATTTCCTCAGGTCGTCCGATACGCCCCAGTGGATTGGAAAGATCCTGAGCCTGTGTAGCGGCATCCTGCTGGGCGAAATTTAGTAGCGGTGTATCGACTGGTCCGGGTGCGATGGCGTTGACCCGGATGCGAGGCGCAAGCTCGCGCGCCCATGAACGCGTCATGGACAGGGCCGCCCCCTTGGTGGCGCAGTAGGCTGAAGCCCCGGCGCGCCCGAGATAGGCCAGTTCGGACGCAATATTGATGATACACCCGCCTTCGCCCATGAAAGGCAGGGCGTTCTGCGTCACCAGAAAGGGGGCGCGCAGATTGACTGCCAGCGTAAGATCAAGTGCTTCACTGGTTAAATCCTGAAGCGTTTCTTCGATCATGATGCCCGCGCAGTTGACCAGAACGTCGATCCGGTTTTCCAGATGCTGCGCAGCATCGCTGACGGCTTTTTGCAAAGCTGCGACATCTGTCAGATCGACTTCCAGACCATCAAGCCCCTCAACAGGTGCTTTACGATCCAGGCCGATCACATTGGCCCCAGCCACTGACCACGCCTGCGCAATGGCAAGCCCGATCCCTGACGAAGCTCCTGTCACAAGAACATGCTGATGTGAGGACTGTATTTTCATTGGAACCTACAGGGGATATTCGCCGCGATCGATCTGGATCGTCTGGCCGGTGATGCTTGCTGCGAGGGGAGACGCAAGAAACAGATAGGTATCCGCTACATCCGACGCCGTCATGAGGCCCGGAAGAGCCTGAGCTGCGATAATGTCGTTCAGACAGCCCTCTTCGCTTTTCCCGCTCCGTTCCGACATCGTCGCCAGAGAGCGCATGGCGGCCTCCGTGCGCACCCAACCCGGCGCTACGGCATTGACGCGAATACCATGCGCCCCAAGCTCAAGCGCCCAGGTTTTTGTCAGACCGATGATGGCGTGTTTGGAAGCGACATAGGCGCCAAAAAGCGGTTCCGCTACACGGCCCCAGATCGACGCCGTGTTGATGACAGCGCCTCCAGCCCGCATGAGAGGACGCACCAGACGCGTGACATGATAGGTGCCGACAACATTGGTGTGGATGATCCGCTCAAACATGGCGACGGTTTCGGCGTCCTGATTCTCCAGCGGGGTCAGCCGTTCCAGTCCGGCATTGTTGATCAGAACGTCCATCGGTCCGTGATCGCGCAGACCTTCAGCGATAGCGGACGCGTTTCCGATATCTGCTTTTACAGCCTTCCCCTTGAGAGAGGCGGCCACATCGCAAATCGCATCGTCGTCAGCGAGAAGTGTCAGGGATGCCCCTGCGCGCGCGAAAGCCTGTGCCACGCCAAGGCCTATCCCCCGACTTGCTCCCGTGATGAAAACAGACTTATTCGAAAAATCTATCATCATGCGGCAATCTCCCTCACCTGACGGCCTCGCAGAAGGTGCAGTATCTCGGTACGCAGATGGAAAAACTGCTCGCTGTCGCGCACGGTTTCGTTTCTTTCTGCACCGATCAAAGAAGTCACGTCGATATCCGCAATGACATGCGCCGGACGGGGTCCGAACACTATGATCCGATCAGCAAGGAAAACGGCTTCCTCGACATCATGTGTCACGAAGATTGTGGTCTTCCCTGAACTCTTCTGAATTTTCCGCAGTTCGAACTGAAGATCCTCGCGCAGATTGGCGTCAAGTGCACCGAAGGGTTCGTCCATCAGCAGCACATCGGGATCTGCAGCGAGCGTCCGGGCGATTGCTACGCGCTGCCGCATACCGCCTGAAATGCGCGACGGAAAGCTCTTCGCAAAATCACCCAATCCGACCAGTTTGAGGAAGTGCTCCGCACGGTCCTTCTTCTGACTGGCCGAGAGGTCTCTGCGAAAACGCATGCCAAACTCGATATTCTTGCGCACTGTCAGCCATGGAAAGGAAGAGTAGGACTGAAACACCATGCCGCGACGGATATCCGGCTCACCGACAGGCGTTCCCTGAAGCAGAATCTCTCCGGAAGTCGGCGTATCAAGGCCACCGATCATTCGCATGAGCGTGGTCTTGCCACACCCGGATGGACCGAGAAAAACCGTGAAATGACCAGAAGGAATGGAAAGATTGAACGGTTCCTGCACGACCGGGACGTCTCCGAAGAATTTCGTGACATTCCGGAACTGGAGATAGGGTGAGATCTGTTCCATATTCACTGATACCTGAAGAGCTTGCGGTGCAGCAGGCGTAGACACTGGTCTGTTACAAGACCAATCAGGCCGATCATGATGACACCAGCCATGACCTGATCGGTTTTCATGAAGCGTCGCGCCGTCCAGATGACGAAGCCAAGACCACTATCGGAAGCAACGATTTCCGCAATGATGACATAGGTCCAGCACCAGCCAAGACTTATACGCATGCTGTCCATGAGCTGGGGCAGCATGGCCGGAAGCGCCACAGGTAGAAGTGTCTCCCTTGGCCGAGCGCCCAGTGTGTAAGCCGTTTCGAAATATTCGTTGGGAATACGCTTCATGTCAGCAGCGATCATGAGAACGAGCTGGAAGAACGTCCCAAGCCACAGCAGGAAGATCTTGGTTGTCTCACCCACCCCGAACCAGATGATCGCGAGCGGCACGAGCGCCGGCACTGGAAGGTAGCGGATAAAATCGATCATTGGCTCCAGTGTCGCGCCAATTATGCGATATCCGCTCATCAGGATTCCCAGTGGCACGGCCAGCAGAGCCGAAAGAATAAAAGCCAGCCACACACGTCTGACGGACACCACCGTATTGGGCAGCATCGAGCCATCCGTACACATACGGATGAAAGTCTGCGCGACCTTGAGTGGCGTGGGAAGGAAGGCGGGTGCCACCACGTGTAGTGACACCAGCAACTGCCAGCCGCCGAGAAAAGCTGCCGCTCCAATCAATGCTGCCAGCAGCGTTGCGCTTTGGGGGATTGGCACCCGGAAACGAAACAGGCTGCCGGGATATTTCCGAGAGGAAGAAGCCGATGCCGTCATGGAGAAGAAATCTCGGCAATCAGGCTGCTATCGATGGAATGCGCTGGGTCGAGACGAACGGAGGCAGCTCCATTTTCGATGTTCAGCCCCATGAGGGTGACAAAGATCTCGTTAATTTTCCCCGGCTTTTTCGGTGTGCCCATATAGGCTTTGGACTGCGCCAGATCCGTATATTCAAGACTCCCCACGACGCTTTTCTTGAAGTCATCGGGCGAGAGATCGAAGTGAGGCGCAGCAATCTTCGCAAAGTCTTCCGGATTGGATTTGTAATAGGCCACAGCCTTGTACAAAGCCTTCAGGAAACGCTTGTATTTGTCGGGATTAGCCTTCAGGTCGTCATTGCGAGCCACGAGAACATCCACGATGTAATCAGGATAATCCGCTGACGACACCAGTTCCTTTGGATGACGATCTGCTGAAATGCCCAGTATCTGCTGCAAAAAAGGCTGATAGGTCACGACTGCCGCAATACTCGGGTCTGCAAATACTGCCACACTGTCGGAGGTCAGGATTTCCTTCATCTTGAGATCGGCCAGCGTCATGCCGTGCTTGTGCAGTTCCATCTGCAAGAGAAGACGACCGGGAATATTGCTTTCCGAGGCAACGATCTTGCCCTTGAGGTCACTGACGTCGTGGATAGAACCGTCAACAATCACCCCATCCCCACCAAGGCTGCGGTCGATAGAGCCGATGACGATGCCCGGCGTGGTCTCGTCCCGCGGCCTTCCCTGATATTCACTGAGAGCGCGCATTTCTATCTCGATGGAACCATGCGCCATAGCAGCCATAACATCGGAGCGTTCGTCAGAGAATTTCAGATCGACGGAAAGATGGGCGTTCTTGAAATACCCCAGATCCTGAGCAACCAAAACCGGCGCAAACCCTGTCCAGACAGGGGCCATGATTCGAATTGTGTCGTCAGCGTGCGCTACTGTCGCACAGCCAAAACCGAGAACAACCGCAAGCACTTTGAGTGACTTCATCACGCACCCCATCATATCGTTACCGAAACATACTAAAGGTGTGATGGCTTTATGGGTATCAAAATGTTCAGAACATTATATCGATAAATCTGGATGTATTCACATCGACATGGCGAAGTATTCCGATTGGATGGCCGGCCGCCTCTCCTCAACTGATACACTTGATTGATTCTCACACGCCTTTGGACCAACGCCCATAGCGCAATCGTCTTCGTATCCAATCAACAGGAAAGTAGGCTTCAGTATCTGCTATTTAACGTGGGAAAGCTTTGCGGCATGGCATCGACTGCGTAGCACGATGAACTGCTCTCTCATGGATTTTGCCTGAGAGAAGAAAATTCCCACCATAATTTTCGGGTTGGGAATTTTCTTCCCACCACCGTTTCAGACTGCTAGAAGTCCTCTCGGTAGGGAGTAAGCAAGCCATGTCTCTGTCTGTCGAAGCCATCATTGAACGGATCGGCGGTCCTGAAAAGATCGCAGCACTGACTGGTGTGGGCACTGAAGCCGTGCGCAAATGGCGTCAGGCGCGTACGATTCCTCCCAAACACTGGCCCATTGTGGCCCGGGCTGCTGGCGTTTCACTCGATGAACTTCAGCCAGCATCAGCCGCATCTTCTCCATCCCTTCCCGAGTCCCCTAACCGGAAACCGACCATGTCCGAACAGCGTGCAAGCTCCGCCACTGATGTTCCGGAGGGAGCGACAGCCGCCCTCGTCCTCGCCGATGGCACGGTGTTCTGGGGAATCGGCTTTGGCGCCGCACCGACCGACGAAGCGATCGGTGAAATCTGCTTCTCCACCGGCATGACCGGTTATCAGGAAACCCTGACCGACCCGTCCTTCGCCGGACAGATCATCACCTTTACCTTCCCGCATATCGGCAATGTCGGCACGAACAGCGATGACGACGAAGCCCTTCGTGTTGCCGCACGCGGTCTTGTTGTAAAGCAGGACCTGACGGAGCCGGCCAACTGGCGCTCGACCGAAAGCCTCGATGCCTGGCTGAAAGAACGCAATGTCCCCGGCATCTGCGGTGTTGACACGCGCGCGCTGACCCTCCGCATCCGTGACGGCGGTCCGCAGACTGCCGTTCTCGTGGCTGTCAGCAACGGTCAGATCGACCTCGACGCCGCCAAGGCAAAAGCGGTCGCATGGCCGGGTCTGGAAGGCATGGACCTTGCCAAGACCGTGACGTGCGACAAGCCCTACACATGGTCCGAAGGCGTGTGGAACTGGCCGTCCGGCACCAAGCCGCTGCCCGCCAAACGTCGCAAGGTTGTCGCGGTCGATTATGGCGCGAAGCGGAACATTCTCCGGTGCCTGACAACCGCTGGCTGTGATGTCACCGTTGTGCCGGCAACGACCTCCGCCGAGGAAATTCTGGCGCTCAAGCCGGAAGGTGTATTTCTCTCCAATGGCCCCGGTGATCCGGCAGCCACGGCGCCTTACGCCGTCCCCGCTATTCGCGGCGTTCTGGATGCGGGCATTCCCGTGTTCGGCATCTGCCTTGGCCACCAGCTTCTCGCTCAGGCGCTTGGTGCCAAGACCTACAAGCTGGCGCAGGGCCATCGTGGCGCGAACCAGCCCGTGAAGGATATCGAGACCGGCAAGGTCGAGATCACCAGCCAGAATCACGGTTTCGCCGTCGATGAAAAGTCGCTGCCGAACGACGTAAAGGTCACGCACATCAGCCTGTTCGACAAGTCGAACGAAGGCATCGCTTCGACTACACTTCCGGCCTTTTCCGTGCAGTATCACCCGGAAGCCAGCCCCGGTCCGTCCGACAGCTTCTATCTGTTTGAACGGTTCGTGGCGCTGATCGACACACACGGAAAGGCCGCCTGAGCCTTCCCGCATGGATCCTGTTCGTAACCCTTACGTCCCCGGAGCAGGCGCGTCTCCTCCCGAGCTTGCCGGGCGGGAAGACCTGTTCACACAGGCCGGAATCGTGTTGCAGCGTGCACTTGCCGGTAAGAGTGCGCGTAGCTTCATCGCGACCGGTCTGCGGGGCGTGGGCAAGACAGTTGTTCTGGCGCGCGTCGAACAGCTTGCGAAAAGCGCCGGGTATCTGACCTGCTTTGTCGAAGCAGAGGAAGAAAAACCGCTTGGCGTAACGCTGGCTCCTCACCTGCGCCGGATGATGCTGGAACTGGACCGTCTGGGAGCCGTCACGGAACAGGTCAAACGTGGCCTGCGCGTTCTGAAAAGTTTCGCCAGCGGTCTGCGTATCCAGTCAGTGCTTGGTTTCAGCATTACACTGGATGTGGAACCGGAACACGGAACGGCCGATACGGGCGATCTGACGATCGATCTGCCCGACATGCTCTCCGCCCTCGGTCAAGCGGCGCAGTCCCGCCATACTGGTGTGGCGCTGTTCATCGACGAGATCCAGAACCTGTCCGAGGCCGATCTGTCAGCACTCATCATGGCGATGCATCGCGTCATGCGTGAAGGCCTGCCGATCGTACTGGTCGGCGCGGGCCTGCCGCATCTGGTCTCGCTGATCGGACAGGCCAAATCCTATGCCGAGCGCCTGTTCGAGTTTCCGGTTCTTGGACCGCTGTCACCGACCGAATGTGCAGATGCGCTCCGTACGCCAGCGGCACGGGAAAACGTGGACTTCACACCGGAAGCCGTGGCGGAAGTCGTGCGCATTACCCGGGGCTATCCCTACTTTCTTCAGGAATGGGCTTACCATGCGTGGAACGTGGCGCATGGCGATCACATCCTCAAAGGCGATATTGATGTAGCGACAGAAGTATCGCTCACCTCGCTGGACGGGGGCTTCTTCCGGATGCGTTATGCGCGTCTGACACCCCGTGAACGGGAATACTGTCAGGCCATGGCGGAGTTGGGCGAAGGCTCGCACCGCTCCGGCGAAATCGCCGAACATATGGGCTCGCGCACACAGGCCGTGGCCCCTGTGCGTGCAACGCTGATCCGCAAGGGCATGGTCTACAGCCCGGCTCATGGCGAGACGGCGTTCACCGTTCCCCTGTTTGAAAACTATCTTCACCGTATTCGGACCATGGGCACCGACCCGGCCGACTCAGACGACTGACCAAAAGGACTGATCATGCCCAAACGGACAGATATCCGCTCTATCCTGATCATCGGCGCCGGTCCGATTGTTATCGGTCAGGCCTGTGAGTTCGACTATTCGGGAGCACAGGCGTGCAAGGCGCTGCGCGAGGAAGGCTATCGCGTCATCCTGCTGAACTCGAACCCGGCGACGATCATGACCGATCCGGGTCTGGCGGATGCGACCTATATCGAGCCGATCACGCCGGAATTCGTGGAACGGATCATCCTCAAGGAGAAGCCGGACGCGATCCTGCCGACCATGGGCGGCCAGACGGCGCTGAACGCGGCGATGGCGCTGGATGCTTCCGGCTTTCTCGTGAAGCACAATGTGGAACTGATCGGCGCGAAGGCGGATGTGATCGACCGCGCCGAAGACCGTCAGAAGTTCCGCGAGGCGATGGACGCCATCGGCATCGAAAGCCCGAAGAGCTTCATTGCACATACGCTGGATGAAGCCCGTGAGGCGCTGAAGAATGTCGGGCTTCCGGCCATCATCCGTCCGTCCTTCACCATGGGCGGCGCGGGCGGCGGTATCGCCTACAACAAGGAAGAGTTCGACCAGATCGTCACCGGCGGCCTCGATGCCTCGCCCACGACGGAAGTGCTGGTTGAAGAGTCC
Organism: Acetobacter sp. UBA5411; assembly: GCF_002409645.1. GTDB lineage: Bacteria > Pseudomonadota > Alphaproteobacteria > Acetobacterales > Acetobacteraceae > Acetobacter. Next base: position 166,542 of record NZ_DHNR01000041.1, on the reverse strand, counting down.
GTGCTCGGCTGGAAAGAGTTCGAGATGGAAGTGGTCCGCGACAAGGCGGATAATTGCATCATCGTGTGTTCCATCGAGAACATCGACCCGATGGGTGTGCATACCGGTGACTCGATCACCGTCGCTCCGGCCCTGACGCTGACCGACAAGGAATATCAGCGGATGCGCGACGCCTCGATCGCCTGTCTGCGGGCGATCGGTGTCGAGATGGGTGGTTCGAACGTGCAGTTCGGTGTGAACCCGAAGGATGGCCGTATGGTCGTCATCGAGATGAACCCGCGCGTGTCGCGCTCTTCCGCACTGGCATCCAAGGCGACGGGCTTCCCGATTGCCAAGATCGCGGCGAAGCTGGCTGTGGGCTACACGCTGGACGAGCTGACCAACGACATCACGGGTTCGACCCCGGCCTCCTTCGAGCCGACCATCGACTATGTCGTCGTGAAGATCCCCCGTTTCACGTTCGAGAAATTCCCCGGCACCCCTGCCCTGCTCTCCACCTCCATGAAGTCGGTTGGCGAGGCGATGGCCATCGGTCGTTCCTTCCCGGAAGCACTCCAGAAGGGCCTGCGTTCCATGGAGACCGGCCTTGTCGGTCTCGACCCGGTCGAAGCTCCCGGCGACGGTGGCGTGGATGCGTTCCGCGCCGAACTGTCTCAGCCGCGTCCGGAGCGTATCCTGATGGCGGCGCAGGCGCTCCGTGCAGGCTTCTCGGTGGATGAGATTGCAGCGGCCTGCAAGTTCGAGCCGTGGTTCCTGCGTGAGCTTGAAAAGATCGTTCAGGCGGAAAAGGAAGTCCTCGACAAGGGGCTGCCGGAAGACGCTCACGGTCTGCGTCGTCTGAAGGCCATGGGCTTCTCGGACGTGCAGCTTGCCCGTCTGTCCGGCACGCAGGCCAAGGAAGTAGCCGCCCTGCGTGAGAAAGCTGGCGTGAAGCCTGTCTACAAGCGGATCGACACCTGCGCGGGCGAGTTCGCTTCCGCCACGCCGTATATGTATTCGACCTACGAGAACCGCTTCGGCCAGCCGGTCTGCGAGTCCGACCCGACCTCACGCAAGAAAGTGGTGATCCTCGGCGGTGGTCCGAACCGCATCGGTCAGGGCATCGAGTTCGATTATTGCTGCGTCCATGCCGCCTACGCTCTGCGTGAAGCCGGTCTTGAGACGATCATGGTCAACTGCAACCCTGAGACGGTTTCCACCGACTATGACACCTCTGACCGTCTGTATTTCGAGCCGCTGACGGGCGAGGATGTTGTGGCCCTGATCCGTCGTGAGCAGGAGACGGGCGAGGTTCTTGGCTGCATCGTGCAGTATGGCGGTCAGACGCCACTGAAGCTGTCACGCGCTCTGGAAGAAGCCGGTATCCCGCTGCTCGGCACGCCTGCCGATGCGATTGACCGTGCCGAAGACCGTGAGCGCTTTCAGGCGCTTCTCCGCAAGCTCGGTCTGCGTCAGCCTGCCAACGGCATCGCGCGGTCCCCTGCCGAAGCCGAGGATATCGCCGAGCAGATCGGTTATCCGGTCGTTGTGCGTCCGTCCTACGTTCTTGGTGGTCGGGCGATGGAGATCGTGCATGACCGCGCCAGCCTCCAGCGCTACATGAAAGTGGCGTTGCAGCTTGCCGGTGCGGAAGTGGCGAATGGTCCGGTTCTGATCGACCACTATCTGAACGACGCCATTGAAGCCGACGTGGACTGCATTGCCGACGGCAAAGAGGTTTATGTTGCAGGGGTCATGGAGCACATTGAGGAAGCCGGTATCCATTCCGGTGATAGCGCCTGCGCTCTGCCACCCTACACGCTCTCCCCGGCCATCGTGACCGAACTGAAAGCGCAGACCGAGGCGATGGCGCGTGAACTGGGCATCGTCGGTCTGATGAACGTGCAGTATGCGATCAAGGGGCAGGACATTTTCGTTCTGGAAGTGAACCCGCGTGCATCGCGCACCGTGCCCTTCGTGGCGAAGGCGACTGGCGTTCCGGTGGCGAAGATCGGTGCCCGCGTAATGGCGGGTGCAAAGCTGTCCGAATTCACGCTGGATGACCGGGCCGTGGTGCCTCATGTCGCCGTGAAGGAAGCCGTCTTCCCGTTCCATCGCTTCCAGGACGTGGACACGATCCTTGGCCCGGAAATGCGCTCCACCGGTGAAGTCATGGGTCTCGACACATCGTTCGAGCGGGCCTTCGCCAAGTCGCAGCTTGCGGCAGGCGTGAAGCTGCCGATGTCCGGGGCGATATTCCTGTCGGTGCGTGACGGCGACAAGGCGCACCTGCCGCGTCTGGGGCGGATGCTGGCCGACATGGGCTTCACCATTCTGGCGACACGCGGCACGGCGAAGTGTCTGAGTGATGCAGGGATTGAAGTGAAGATCGTCAACAAGGTGCTGGAAGGTCGTCCACATTGCGTGGACGCCATCCGCTCCGGCGAAGTCCAGATGGTCATCAACACGGTGCAGGGCGGTCAGTCCGTGAAAGACAGCTATGACATTCGTCGCTCTGCCCTGACGATGGGCGTGCCGAACTTCACCACAATGGCCGGAGCCCGCGCTGCAATCCATGCGATTGCAGCGATGCGCGAGGGTCCGCTTGAAGTTGCGCCGCTTCAGTCCTACTTTAATGGATCGTTCTAAGGAGGAGTGGGACGTTCTGATTGCACGTCCCTCGCCTGCTTCCGGTATGTTTACCGCTCTGAAACGATCTGATGTAAGGCTCACGTCTTTCAGAAGATCGTGAGGGAATATCCCTCTTCACCCTGGGCTGGACTGGCGTTCATGCTGGTCTGGTCTTCTTTTTGTGTTCCGCTTTCCGAGGATTGGCACCTTGCAGAAAACCCCGATGACCGCGTCCGGCCTGCAGCGACTTGAGGACGAACTCCGTCATCTCAAGTCTGAGGAACGTCCCGCCGTTATTCGTGCAATCGCTGAAGCACGTGAGCATGGTGATCTCTCGGAAAACGCGGAATACCATGCCGCCCGCGAGCGCCAGTCCTTCATTGAAGGGCGCGTGCTGGAGCTTGAGGAAATCGTCTCTACAGCCGAGGTGATCGATCCATCCAAGCTGTCCGGCGATCAGGTCAAGTTCGGCGCTCGCGTCACCCTGATTGACGAGGAAACCGAGAAGGAAGTGCGCTACCAGATCGTCGGTGTGTATGAGGCCGACATCAAGCAGGGCCTTCTCTCCATCTCCTCCCCGCTGGCAAAGTCCCTCATCGGCAAATCGCTGGGCGATACGGTTTCCGTGCCTGCGCCGGGCGGTGACCGGAGCTACGAAATCACCTCCGTCGTTTACGCCTGAAGAAAGCTGCCCGCGTGATCACGTTCGAAGACATCACGGCCGCCGCCCGGCGGATCGAAGGGCGTGTGCTGCGCACGCCGACCCTGCCGTCCCACTCGCTGTCCAAGTCGGTTGGCGCAGAGATCACGCTGAAGCTTGAAAATCTTCAGGCCGTCGGATCGTTCAAGGAACGTGGTGCTGCGAACAAACTGGCGCTGCTGACACCGGAAGAACGCGCTCGTGGCGTGATCGCTGTCTCGGCAGGCAATCACGCACAGGGCGTGGCGCGTCACGCGAGCCTGCTGGGTATTGACGCCGTGATCGTCATGCCGCGCTTCACGCCTGCGTCCAAGGTGACACGGACCGAAGGCTGGGGTGCACGGGTCGTGCTTGAGGGTAACAACTTTGCCGAGGCTTCCCTGTTCGCCAAGGATCTACAGGAGCGCGAAGGCCGAGTTTTCATTCATCCCTATGACGATGACGCCGTCATGGCCGGTCAGGGCACCTGCGCGCTGGAACTTCTGGAAGATGCAGGACCGCTGGATGCGCTTGTTGTGCCGATTGGCGGCGGCGGTCTCCTGTCTGGCATGGCCGTTGCGGCCAAGGCCATGCGTCCCGAGATCGAACTGATCGGCGTGCAAGTGGAAAGCTATTCCTCCCTGTCCGCTTTTCCCGGAGCCGAGGTGACGCCCTGCGGCGGCGCGACCATCGCCGAAGGTATTGCGGTCATGAAGATTGGTCGCCGGACGCATGAGGTGATCCAGCAGCTTGTCTCGAAGGTTGTGGTCGTGTCCGAGCGTGACGTGGAAAACGCGATCACCCTCATGGCTGAGGGAGCCAAGCAGGTCACCGAGGGTGCGGGAGCAACAGGGCTGGCGGCTGTGATGAGCCACCCTGCCCTTTTCGCGGGCAAGCGTCTTGCGCTCCCTGTGAGCGGCGGCAATATCGACACACGTATTCTCGCCAATACGCTGCTGCGCGCCATGCTGCGTGACGGACGTCTGCTGCGTCTGATCATGGAAATACCGGATCGTCCCGGTGTGCTGGCGGATATTTCAAAAACGATCGGCGAAGCCGGCGGCAACATCATCGAAGTGTCGCATCAGCGTCTGTTCGCTGCGCCCTCGGTGCAGGCGGCAGAACTTGAGGTGATGATCGAGGCGCGAGATCCTCAGCATGCCGAGCAGATCACTGAGGCACTGAGAGAGCATTACGTCGTGCGGCGGGTGTGACGCACCATCGCATCTGGAGGAAAGCTGAAAATGAAGTGTATAGAAATCTTCACTTCCTCCAATCTCGAAGAAAAATTAAAAAAACAATATCGATATGGGGTGTATGTTCTTCAGTCTCTTACCGATCCTGATGTTATTCGATACGGTTCTGCCGGAAGTCGACTGGGTCAGTCCGGTTCTTTAAAAAGTCGTCTTTCCAAACATCTTAATAAAAAATCCGTCCGCGATCCAGACTCACAAAAAGCATCAGAGCGCTACGGTCCTTATAAAGTCTTATGGATCTGCGCGACTATAGACACCTCTCCCAATTCACCGGGTTTATCTGCAGCCGCAGATCTGATGGAAAGAGTTATTCAGATATCGCTTACCAAATACACACGGGGCTCACTCCCATGCAACAAAAGCGTGAGCTGTCTACTTGTTGGGGAAAGCAATCTTGAGTTGATACTAGAAGATCTAAATGATCTTTCTAGGCAGTTAGATACTGTTGTCGATACAGTACAAATGCTGTTTTCGAATGATTTGTTAAAAACCTGATGCCAAATAAATATCGGAAGAAGAACTCACTTCTCCCGATATCCGAACCAGTCTTCAGAGAGACGTAATCTCTCCTCCATCGGCACCATCGAAGTCGGTACCCCACATCTGCTCCAAACCGTAAAGCGCACGCGCTTCCGCCTTGAAGAGGTGGATTACGATGTCGCCTGCGTCGATCAGCACCCAATCGGAACCGTTCGCGCCTTCAACAAGAATGCGCTTCAGGCCGACGTCTTTCAGCTTGCGCTCGATATGCTGGGCCATCGCGGCAATCTGACGATCCGCCACACCCGTCGCGATGACCATACGGTCCGCGAAGGACGCACGTCCGGTCAGATCGATGACGACAATGTCCTCACCCTTATCGTCGTCGATGCTTTCCGTGATGAGACCAAGATATTTCTCGAGTTCATCAGCCGGAGCGTGGGGACGCTTCTTGCCTTCTTTGACAGGCCCTGCTGCCGCAGCTTTCTTGCGCGGCGTACCCGGAGCCTTTGCCACAGCGGCAAGACTCGGATCGACCGCCTTGGGCGTTCTGGGTTTTGCCGGCGTTTTTGACGCGCCAGCTTTTGCTGCGACCGGGCGACGATCCGTCGTTTCCGTATCGGTTGGGGGCTTTCTGGCTATGACCGTGTCTCCTGCCGGGTGGCTGCCCGATCTGTCCGGAATAAGGATTCTGTGTGTCCCGCACGTCGCAGGGCTGTTGCCGATATACCGTTTTGCGGGCCAGGAAGAAAAGCCCAGACTGGGGGCGTTTTATCGGGAAGCTGTCGAATTTTCCCAACCGGCAGGCGGCAACGGCTCAGACGCCCGGCAATCTTGCCATGCAGGGCCGCTGCATTACTTCCCGGACGCGGCATGACAGCCAACGGAACCTGCCTGAGAAACGCCTGCCAGCGGTGCCAACGGGGCAGTTCCGCAAAGACATCCGTCCCCATCAGCCAGACAAAGCGCGCACGGGGAAAGCGACGTTTCAGCGCCCGAATGGTGTCGAAGGCGTAACGCGTGCCGAGTGAAGCTTCGATATCGGTGGGAATAAGTCGCCGGTCGGTTGCGAGTCGCTCGACCGACGCGAGACGTGCGGCAAGCGACGCCATACCCTTGCTGGGTTTGAGCGGATTGCCCGGCGAGACCATCAACCAGACCTGATCGAGGCCAAGCAGATGCAGGGCCCTGAGAGCAATCTGAACGTGCCCCTCATGCGCCGGATTGAACGATCCGCCGAGCAGACCGATCCGGGAGGCGCGACGGTCACCCCGGATCGGGATCGTATCGTGATGAGAGGCCACGACAGGCTTATGGACGTGTCTGGCCTGTGCCGAGGACTTCATAACGGAAGGTCGTAAGCTGCTCGAGTCCGACCGGTCCCCGCGCATGGATACGGCCGGTGGCGATGCCGATTTCCGCACCGAATCCAAACTCGCCGCCATCACAGAACTGGGTAGACGCGTTCCACATCACGACAGCGCTGTCCGTGCCGTTCAGGAAACGCGTAGCGACGGCTTCGTCTGACGTGATGATCGCCTCGGTGTGACCGCTGCCATAACGGGCGATATGGGCAAGCGCAGCTTCCACACCATCCACAACGGCGACCGACAGGACAGGGGCCAGCCACTCGGTCGCAAAGTCCTCATCGGCAGCGGGTTCAAGACCGGGGACGATGTGGCGAGCGCGTTCGTCGGCACGGAAATCGCAGCCAAGGTCCCGCAGATCGCTGACAATCTCAGGCAGGAGTTCAGGCGCGATGGCGTTGTCGATAAGCAGGGTCTCGGTCGCGCCACAGATACCCGGACGGCGCATCTTGGCGTTGGCGAGAACACGGCGCGCCATCTGCGGCTCGGCGGCGGCATGGATGTAGGTGTGGCAGAGGCCCTCGGCGTGAGCGAGAACGGGAATACGCGCCTCGTTCTGTACCCGCTCGACGAGGGACTTCCCGCCACGGGGAATGATGAGATCAATCAGGCCAGACGCGGCCAGCATGTCGGCAACGTGCTTGCGGTCAGCGCTGGGCGCGACCTGCACGGCGTCCACGGGCAGACCAGCAGCTTCGAGACCCGCGGCCATGGCCTTGTGAATGGCCTGCGCGGAATGGAAGCTCTCTGAACCACCACGCAGGATGACAGCGTTTCCGGACTTGATGCACAGGCCCGCAGCATCCGCACCGACATTCGGGCGGCTTTCATAAATCACGCCAAGGACACCGATGGGGGTGGCCACGCGACGGATTTTCAGCCCATTGGGACGGGTCCACTCGCTCAGAATGCGTCCGACAGGATCGGACAGGTCGGCCATATCTTCCAGCCCTTTGGCCATCCCCTCGACACGCTCGGCAGTCAGAGTGAGACGATCACGGAAAGCCTCGCTGCCGGTGTAGGCGGCAAGGTCTTTTGCGTTGGCTTCGAGAATGGCGCTGCTCTGCTCACGCAGGGCATTGGCAGCAGCCCAGAGGGCCTTGTCGCGAAGAGCTGTTGGAGACTGGGCCAGCGTCCGCGCTGCGATCCGTGCGGCCCGGGCCATGCCCGCGATCGCATTGGAGTCTGTCGCTTCCGCCTTCATGCTGGCGCTCATTTATGGTCCCCTACCCTCTTCTTCTATGGTGTTGATGTATCAGACGTTGAAACGGAACAGCAGCACGTCACCGTCCTGCACAATATAGTCACGGCCTTCGATGCGCATCTTGCCCGCTTCTTTCGCGCCTGCCTCACCGTTGTACTTCACATAGTCGTTATAAGCGACCGTTTCACAGGCGATGAAGCCACGCTCGAAGTCGTTATGAATGACAGCGGCGGCCTGAGGCGCCTTGGTGCCGGCCGTGATGGTCCAGGCGCGGGTCTCTTTCGGACCGACGGTGAAATAGGTCTTCAGGCCAAGCAGCTTGTAACCCGCTGCAATGACGCGATCGAGGCCGCTGTCCGACAGGCCGAGCCCTTCGAGGAACTCCTTCTGGTCTTCCTGCGGAAGCTGGCTGACTTCGGCTTCGATGGCGGCGGATACGATAACGCAGGCTGCGCCCTCAGCTTTCGCACGCTCTTCGACCGCTTTGGAGAACGCATTCCCTGTCGACGCGGAGCCTTCCTCGACGTTGCAGACATAGAGCACGGGCTTGGTCGTCATGAGCTGAAGGCGCTCGGCGATCAGTTCCTTGCCTTCCGGGATAGCCGTGCGGGCGGGTTTGCCTTCACGCAGCGCCGCGATCAGAGGCTCCATCACTTCGATCTGTGCCTGCGCGTCACGATCGTTCGACTTGGCCTTCTTCTGTAGCGGCACAATGCGCTTTTCGAGAGAGTCGAGATCGGCCAGCATCAGCTCGGTCTCAATGATCTCGGCGTCACGAACCGGATCAACGCCACCTTCGACATGGGTGATGTCGTCGTCTTCGAAGCAGCGCAGAACGTGAATAATGGCGTCCACTTCGCGAATGTTGGCGAGGAACTGGTTTCCCAGACCTTCACCGCGAGACGCACCACGCACGAGGCCAGCGATATCCACGAATTCAAGACTTGTCGGTAGAATCTTCTGTGACTTGCCGATACGCGCGAGCTCCGCGAGACGCGGGTCAGGCACAGCAACCCGACCGACATTTGGCTCAATGGTGCAGAACGGATAGTTAGCCGCCTGCGCCGAGGCCGTGGCCGTCAGGGCGTTGAACAGGGTTGATTTACCGACATTGGGCAGTCCGACGATGCCGCAGTTGAAGCCCATCAGTCTTTCACTCCTGTTTCTCCTGCCTTCGGGCCGGGAATTATTGGTTTGGGGCTGTTTGCCGTGAGAAGCGCAATACGTGTCATGCAGTCTTCGCGCTGTCCTGCGGCCAGCAAAGGGGCAGTATCGGCCACGGCATCGAGCAGATCTTCGAGCCAGGGCTGATCAGCCTTGGCGAAGTCTCCGAGAACCCAACCGTGGACACGTTCTTTCGAACCGGGATGACCGATACCAAGGCGCACGCGCCAGTAATCCTGTGTACCAAGCTGCCTGTCTGTCGAACGCAGGCCGTTATGACCGGCAGCGCCTCCACCCTTCTTGATACGCACCTTGCCGGGCGCAAGATCAAGCTCGTCATGGAAGACGGTGATGGCGTCAGGGGGAATTTTGTAGAACGTCGCGGCTTCGCGGATGCTGTCGCCGGATGCGTTCATGTAGGTCATCGGCTTGAGGAGGAGCACTTTACCTGTGCCGATCCGTCCTTCCGCGATCTCGCCGCGAAAGCGCTTGCGCCACGGTGAAAAACCGTGATGCCTCGCGATAGAGTCGACCGCCATGAAGCCGATATTGTGGCGGTTATGGCTCATGGAGGTCTCGGGGTTACCGAGCCCCGCCCAGAGCTGGATCGCCGGTTGCATGGCGGTCTGTCCCGAGGCCGGAAGCTATGCTCCCGACCCGACGGGCCTCCTTATTTCTTTTCTTCTGCGGAAGCTTCTGCCTCAGCGGAAGCTGCTTCTGCTTCGTCCTGCTCAACGTCCACGGTCGGAGCCGCAATCGTTGCCACAACGAAGTTCGGGATCTGCAGAACCGGCGTCACGCCTTCTGTGCCCTTCAGATCATCCCAACGCACGTTGTCGTTGATGTCCAGTTCGGACACATCGACCGTGAAGAACTCGGGGATGTTGGCCGGATCAGCCGTCACTTCGATCGTGTGACGGACAACGTTGAGCACGCCGCCGCGCTTGATGCCCGGAGAATTGTCTTCACCTTCGACCTGTACAACGATCTCGACATGGACCTTCTGGCCCGGTGCAAGACGCTGAAAGTCAACGTGGATGGGGGCATCAGAAACCGGGTGGAACTGAATGTCACGCATCAGGGCGCGCTCGCTCAGATCACCAGCCTTGATTTCATAAACGTGCGAACGCCAGCCCGGCTTGTGCAGCTCACGCATGATGACACGCGGATCAAGCGCAATGAGGGAGGCTTCGGCTTTTGCACCGTACACGACAGCCGGGACCAGCCCTGCACGTCGGGTTGCGCGCGCTGCCCCCTTACCTGCTTTCGCGCGCGTGGATGCTTCGAGAGGAATCAGTTTCGTCGCCACTGTGTTAACTCCTGAGTATGCGAACGGACGCCGGCCTCCAGGGGTGCCGACGTGAGGCGCGCTCTTTAGCGGAAAAGCTGTAACGACGCAACAGGAATGCCGGGACGATCAATGCGTCCCGGCTCTTCTTCATCCCGCTCTGTCTCTCAATACCCCTGCTGAGGAGCGTAACCGGCAGGATACCCGCTATAGGTGCGGGGATATGCTCCCTGCTGGGGGGCTGCCTGATAACCGCTCTGCTGATAGCGCTGCTGCTGAGGGTATTGTTGTTGAGGATATTGCTGCTGGGGATAAGTGGCCTGAGGCTGCTGGTATCCCTGCGTATAACCGCCACCGGGACGATTGGGCGTGGTCAGTGCGCCGGTCCCCGCTCCGAGCAGACCACCGGCAAGAGCACCAATGGCCGCGCCGCGACCGCCTCCGGCCAGAGCGCCGATAGCTGCGCCGGAGCCTCCCCCAATCAGCGCGCCATTTCCGGCTCTCTGGCCGGGGCTATAGGGGTCACCACAAGCGGAGAGAAAAAGAGGCAGAGCCAGCACCGCAATGCCGCACACTTTCTGTCTGTTCACCGTCATCGCCATCCATTCATTCTACAGGCCTGTAAGTTGCGGACGATAGAACCGCCGGCCTCATATTTTTTACTGACGCACACACCTGCCCTGAAAATCGGCAGGGATCAACGCCTGTTACCAGCCTTCGGAGGATTGGGGGTTGTCGCAGCACCTACTGCCGCCCCTGTTCCACCACCTGCCAGCGCCCCAATGAGCGCTCCACTGCCACCACCGGCCAGAGCGCCAATCGCCGCACCTCCTCCTGCGCCAATCAGGGCTCCGCTGCCAGCACGGGCACCGGAGTCATAGGGACTGCCGCAGCCGCCCAGAAGGGATACCGACATCAATCCGGCAGCGGCCAGAAGGCGCACACCCGTTCGACCGGATCCCGTTTTTTTAATCGCACTCTCTGTCATGGCTCTAGCCCCTGATCTTCATGGCACACCGCGTTAACAGCCTCCCCAGAGACTCGTCAGGTGCAGGACATGCAAAAACGACAAGACGCTTTCGGAAGTTCCACGACGACCTGACGGGAGGCAGGAAATCCGAAAATCCGGATTTCTGCTTCACCACACTCTGAAAGAGATTTGTGGCCAAATCAGGAACGCCGCGTCTCTCTCATAGTTTCTGCGTGTCAGCCCTTGCGGTGTCATCACAGCCTCGCTAAGCGTCCACCCGACCTGCATGCGCGACCGACACATGCTTCCCGCGTTCATCGCACTTGGAAAACTGGCGTCCTTCACGTCATGCGGGTTTTATATGCCGCACGACTTCAGTGCGCGCATGACTGCTGGCTAGGAGTTTTGGATGTTCGCTCGCCTGCTGGGTCTCATGTCGGCCGACATGGCAATCGACCTCGGCACTGCCAATACGCTGGTGTATGTCAAAGGCCGCGGGATCGCTCTGAATGAACCGTCCGTTGTAGCCATTGCCGACTCGCGTGGCAAGAAACAGGTTCTCGCCGTCGGTGAGGAAGCCAAACAGATGGTCGGGCGAACCCCCGGCAACATCATGGCGATCCGCCCGATGCGTGACGGCGTTATTGCGGACTTCGAAGTCGCGGAAGAGATGATCAAACACTTCATCCGCCGCGTGCACAATCGCAGCATTTTCGCCAGCCCGCAGGTTATCGTGTGCGTGCCCTCCGGCTCCACGGCTGTCGAGCGCCGCGCCATTCAGGAAAGCGCCGAGAGCGCTGGAGCCCGTCGCGTGTTCCTGATCGAGGAACCTATGGCTGCTGCCATCGGCGCAGGTCTTCCGGTGACCGAACCGTCCGGCAGCATGATCGTCGATATTGGCGGCGGCACTACGGAAGTGGCCGTTATCTCTCTTGGTGGAATCGTCTATGCCCGCTCGGTGCGCGTGGGCGGCGACAAGATGGATGAAGCCATCATCTCTTACATCCGCAGGATGCATAATCTTCTGATCGGCGAGAGTTCTGCTGAACGGATCAAGATGTCCATCGGTTCGGCCATGATGCCTGATGACCCGAACGACCCCGGCCCGCTCCAGAACGTCAAGGGACGCGACCTGATCACCGGCGCACCGCGTGAAGTCATCGTCTCTCAGGCGCAGATTGCGGACAGCTTGGCCGAGCCGATCACCCAGATCATCGAAGCGGTAAAGCTGACGCTGGAAAACACCCCACCGGAACTGGCTGCCGATATCGTGGATAAGGGCATTGTTCTGACGGGCGGTGGCGCCCTGCTCTATCGCCTTGATGAAGTGCTGCGGTTGGCCACAGGCCTGCCGGTTACGGTCGGAGAAGACCCGCTATCCTGCGTTGCACTTGGGACAGGCCGTGCGCTTGAGGAAATGAAGCGCCTGCGCAATGTCCTCACGACAATGTATTAACGAAAAATAACCATGCACTCTCTGCAGCTTTTTGCCATTATATCAGCAGAGAGCTGAATGATTATGGCTCGAAGAGCGTAGATTGGGGATACAGCCCCCAAAATATGGGGGTTCCTTGGCGAGCGGCTGCGAGGAAAAATCAGGATGGATTTCCGGGAAGGCGCTGCCTGGCAGGACAGCCTCCCCTGCTTTGCCGTTCTGCCGGTCAACGCTGCCGGAAAGACCTGCGGCATGATTCCTGTCTCGATCCAGATTCGTCAGGCGCTGGACCGGCTCTGGCTGCCGGCCATGCTTCTGCTGTCCATCGCAATCATGCTGCTGGGATGGGCCAATCAGCGTGTCACGGTAGCAGCGCGCATGGCGACAGCCGATGTTCTCTCTCCTCTCTGGTCGCTCGTGGCGCTGCCCGGTCATGAAATTTCGGAAGCCGTTTCCGAACTGCATAGCATCGGGCACCTCGCACACGAAAACGCCCAACTCCGCTCCGAGAACGAAAACCTGCGCGGATGGTATGATGTCGCCGTTTCCCTGACGCAGGAAAACGCCACGCTCAAAGAGAACCTCCACTGGATGCCCGATCCACTGCCGTCCTTCGTGACGGGACGTGTGGTCGGTGATGTCGGAGGACTCTACTCCCATGCCGTTCTCATCAATGCCGGACCCGCCAATGGTGTCCGGGTCGGCGACGTAGCGCTGGCCGCTGACGGCTTTGCCGGACGGGTCACAGAAACCGGCGAACATTCCGCCCGTATCCTTCTGATCAATGATGTCGCCAGTCGCATCCCTGTCCTGCTGGAATCAAGCCATGGAACCGCCATCATGGCGGGTGACAATTCATCGACTCCAAGATTGATCTTTTACGCTCAGGACAATCATCCGGTTGAGGGAGAACGTGTCGTCACATCCGGACAGGCTGACCTTCTCCCGACAGGCATTCCAGTCGGCACCGTTCATTACATCCATGCCGGAACGCCGGTGGTGATTCCTTATGCCCGCCTGAATCATCTAAGCATTTTGCGGGTCTTCAATTTCGAAACCGGGACAATTGAGTCACCGGATGCGCCGGGTCGTGTGCCTGTGACATCCAGTCGCAGTGTCCGCAGCGACGGCAAGAAAGACAATCCGCTCGACGGCATGACCCTAGGCGGTGTGGTCGAGACCGCGACCGGTCATCCCCCTGCGGGCTATCAGCCACAACGGCAGGATACTCAGGGCAGCGAGAAACCGGAGTCCAACCGCACGAACGAGGAGCATCCGCAGAACCAGAATGAGGATGACAACACGCAGGGCGATCATCAGCCGTTACAGAAATCCGGCTCCATCATGCCTCACTCGTCTTTCAGTTTTCCTCCGGCAGGACGCGGATGAGAGAGCACGTCATGTCATCCGATCCTCACTCTCACCCGCAGTCTCACTGGCACCCTGATGTCCGGTCCGCACCTGCCCTTGCGCAGCGTCTTGACCGGCTGGCCATGCGCCTTCTGCCGGGCGGCCTCACAGCCCTTGCCGCAGTTTTGCTGGCTGCTCCAACCGGTATCCCCGGCGCGATAGCGCTGATCCCGGGGCTTGCGATGGCCTCGGTGTTTTTCTGGTCCGTGTGGCGACCGGCTTCGATGTCCGTGCCGGTGGTGTTCTGTCTGGGACTTCTGCTCGATCTGATCGGGTTCGCGCCGCTTGGAGTTACCGCCTTCGTATTTCTGCTGCTGCATGGAACCGCCGTACACATGCGCTTCGGTCTGATGCGCCTGAATTTCGTTACGCTATGGCTTGCTTTCACACTGCTGGAAAGCTGCGTATGCTGGCTGTTGTGGTTTCTGGTTTCCGCACTATCTTTCAAAATCATGCCGACAGCGCCGGTCATCTTCGAATGTATGCTCACTGCGGGCATTTATCCCCCCTTCGCCGCCCTCGGAAACTGGGCGCATCGAAGATTTTCCAACCCGGAGCCGCAGCTGTGATGGCATCTGACATCACAACCTGTGTGCCTGTTGGCGGACCATCTGTCGTCGGGGCATCCGTCTGATGAGATTCCGTGGACGGAAAAAAAGGGAAAAGCTGAACAGGCTATTGCCTGTCCGTGACCAGAAAGATCCCGGCAAGGGTGTCTTCACCCGACGTGCTCTTCTGATCATGGCGGTGCAAACGGCAGCGCTTGGCGAACTGGGACGTCGTCTGTACGACCTTCAGGTCAATAATGGCGACCATTTCGCCAAGCTGGCCGACAAAAACCGGACCAGCAAACGTCTGCTGGCCCCGCCGCGCGGACTGATTTCTGATCGTTTCGGCACCATCCTCGCCGCCAACAAAACCAACTGGCGCGCCCTGCTTCTTTCGGAAGAAACCACGGACGTCGAAGGCAGCGTTGAGCGGTTTTCCCAGCTTGTGCCGCTCGACGAACATGATCGTTCCCGCATCGCCCGCGAGATCCGGCACAAACGCAAATTTATCCCTGTCGTCCTGAGAGAATTTCTCTCCTGGGATGACATGGCTCGCATTGAAATCAACTCCCCCTCGCTGCCGGGTGTGTTAATTGATGTCGGGACCACGCGCTCCTATCCTTTCGGTGAGCTTCTGGCCCACACGATCGGCTATGTGGCTCCTCCCAATGAGCAGGATGTGGCCAAATCCGCGCTGTTCGCCCTGCCGGGCATGCGCATCGGCCGCGCTGGCGTCGAGCAGAGTCAGGACGCGATGCTGCGGGGACAGGCCGGTTCCGTGGAGATGGAGGTCAATTCCGTCGGGCGCGTTATGAAGGAACTCGATCGTCAGGATGGTACGCCCGGCGATGAACTGGCGCTGACCCTCGACGTGGGATTGCAGCAGACCATCCAGAACCGGATCGGTGATCTGGCTGCCTCTTCTGTCGTCATGGACTGTCGCAATGGTGAAGTGCTGGCGATGTGCAGCACGCCTTCCTTCGACCCTTCCCTGTTCGACAGTGGCGTCAGTCGCGCCCAATGGATTGAATGGACCAGCGATCAGCGCACACCGCTGATCGACAAGACCGTCTCGGGTGTCTATCCGCCGGGTTCAACCTTCAAGCCAGCCGTGGCGATGGCCGCCCTGAATGCAGGTGTGATTTCTCCTTCAGACCGGTTTTTCTGCCCCGGCCATTTCGATCTGGGTGGGGCGCGTTTCCACTGCTGGGCGAAGCATGGACACGGCTCGGTCGACCTGCACCTCGCGCTGAAATACTCCTGTGACGTCTATTTCTATGAAGTCGCCATGAAAGTCGGCATGGACAGGCTGGCGGCTTCAGCTCACGAACTGGGGCTCGGCACGGAACTGGGCATCGAACTCCCTCACCAGCGTCTGGGTCTTATCCCGACACCCGAATGGCGTCAGAAGCACAAACATCACTGGAACGGCGGCGATACGGTCGTCAGTGGCATCGGTCAGGGCTTTGTGCAGGTCACGCCCCTCCAGTTAGCGACCTATACGTCTCGCATCGCCACAGGTCGCAAGGTCGAGCCGCATCTGGTCCGGGCGATCAACGGGGATATCGGCGCTCAGGTCGATCCACAGCACTGGCCGGAACTGGGCATGGACGATCGCTATCTGCGAGCCGTCCGGGAGGGGATGTTCGCCGTCGTGAACGAGAGCCACGGCACGGCGCCCAAGGCGCGTCTGGCCATCCCGGGCGTCGAAATGGCTGGCAAAACCGGTTCCGCACAGGTGCGGCGTGTCTCAAGAGCCCTCCGTGAGAGTGGTCACTTCAACTCCGCCACACTCCCGTGGGAATTCCGCCCGCATGCGCTGTTCATCTGCTTTGCACCCTACGACTCTCCGCGCTATGCGGTTTCGGTCGTGATAGAACACGGCAACGCCGGTGCCGATGTGGCCGCGCCACTAGCCCGGGACATCATGACCGATACCCTGCTGCGTGATCCGGTCAATCACAAGAGCGCGCCGGGGCAGACTGTTGCGGATGCAGAGTAGTCTGAGCGGTTTCTGAACTGGTCCCCATCTGATTTCGAGGAGGGCATCACCGTGGATTCACGGATGCCGATGAGGCGTTTTCGCAAGCGGCTGCTACGAGCCGAACCGAATTTCCGCACGCTGTCAAAACTCTGGCAGGTCAGCTGGCTGTACATTCTTCTCATCTGCACACTGGCGGGCGTCGGCTATATTGCGCTCTATTCAGCAGGAGGTGGCTCCGCCCGTCCCTTCGCCGGACCACAGGCCGCCCGTTTTGGCTTCGGCCTGATCCTGACGCTGACCGTCGCCATGCTACCCCCCAAATTTCTCGTCCGGTTGGCATGGCCACTCTATCTTTTCTCGCTGGCCCTGCTGGTTGTCGTTCTTCAGATGGGTCATGTCGGCAAGGGTGCGGAGCGCTGGGTCATGATCGGCGGCACGCAGGTTCAGCCGTCCGAATACGCCAAGGTCGCCCTCGTCCTGATGCTGGCGACATGGTTCTCCCGCATTCCCTACAGCAAGATGGGCAACCCGCTGCGTCTGATCATCCCGGCGCTTATGGTGCTGGTCCCGGTAGGTCTGGTGCTCAAGGAACCCAACCTCGGCACGGCGGTGATCATCGGTGGCATTGGAGCGTCCCTGTTCTTCGCCGCCGGGATGCGTCTCTGGCAGATCGTCCTTCTCCTGCTGCCGGTGCCCTTCCTTCTGAAACTCGCCTACTCCCATCTGCATGATTATCAGAGGGCGCGTATCACCACCTTCCTTCACCCGGAAAGCGACCCTCTCGGGGCTGGCTACAACATTATCCAGTCAAAGATCGCTCTTGGATCGGGGGGCATGTGGGGGCAGGGCTATCTGCATGGCACACAGGGACAGCTGAACTTTCTTCCTGAAAAGCAGACGGACTTCATTTTCACGACCATCGCCGAAGAATGGGGTTATGCAGGCGGAGCGCTGGTCATCGGCCTGCTTCTTCTCCTCATTCTCGGCGGCATGGTGATGGCCATCCGCAGCCGCAATCGCTTCGGGCGACTGCTGGCTCTGGGCATTTCAGTGAATTTCTTCCTGTATTGTCTGGTCAATCTCTCCATGGTGATGGGGGCCATCCCCGTCGGTGGCGTGCCCCTGCCGCTGGTGTCCTACGGCGGTTCCGCCCTGATCAACGTGATGCTTGGGTTCGGACTGCTCATGTCCGTGTGGGTTCACCGCAATTCCCGATTTGGCGAAGAGGGCGACGAGGAAAGTGCGTAGATATGTGTGCCATATAGCTTAATCATCAAACATCATAAAAGTCTTTATATAATAGACACTTACGGAAATTACACAAGATTCATTACAATATAGAATAACACACTTCTGAATTATGAATTGCGATCGAATTTTTTGTTTCAGAAAATTACACTCTTTCTCAAAATAAAATTACGTGTATTTATCCAAAATATTCTTAATTTTGGCTTAATGAAATGTTAAAACGCGACCTGAAGGTAGATACGGCACGAGGAATTGCGTGCATATTACTAGTCTCCTATCATACGATTGGTTACTCTCCTCTTACGGGGCTCAGGCTTGCGGCAGATTCTCCGATCGCAATCGTCAATTCATGGCTTGCTTATCTTCGCATGCCACTGTTCACCATTCTTTCTGGTATAGTTTATGCTTGGAGGCCAGTTCTTCCTGGTCACACTATTGCCTTTTTGAAAGGTAAAGTTCTCCGTTTGATATTGCCTCTTATTTGTGTCGGCTACCTATTTGCTGTCGTTCAAATGATAACTCCTGGTGCAAATTATAAAGTTAGCCTAGAACAGTTTCCATTTCTAATGTTCTGGCCATACGAGCATTTCTGGTTTCTTCAGTCTCTCTTCATTATATTTATAGTAATATCTTTCATAGATAAAAATAATTCATTAAAAACAAACAAAGGATTCATTTCAATTTTTTTCCTTTCCTCTATTCTTTTTGTATATAGAGATAATTTTACAACATTTTTTTTCATTCAATAGAGCACTTTACCTATTTCCTTTTTTTCTTTGCGGTGTGGGCATGAGTCGTTTTTGTAAGAACTTACAAAAATCATTTGATATATTTTATCTTTTATCTTTTCCATTGATTGGAATATTCCTTACTCTTTCTATATTTGGAAAAACAGTGGATATAGAGAAATTTTACCCTTTACTCCTAGGAATATTACTTTGCACCATAATTATATCCTCTGTAAAAGATAGTTCTTTTCTTGAAAAAATTGGTGTATTTTCTTATTCAATCTACCTTTTTCATGTCTTTGGCACCTCTGCGGTTCGCATTGCCATGCTCCGTTTTGGTATTCATTCTCTCGCTATACTTTTCCCCGCCTGTCTTGCAGGAGGGCTTCTTCTCCCCATCGCCGTCCATCAGATGGTCAAATCAGTACCTTATTTAAGTCGCCTTATGATCGGTGCCCGCTGCAGGCCACGCAATGTATGATCTGTTGTTTCAAAAAGGACGTCTGACCACAACATCTCGCGATGTGGCTCGTTTTATCGGCAGTTGGTCACGTTGCTTCCGATAAAATTGTCCTCATAGTCGGGCTTCACCTTGAATCAACGCCATGTTAGCGCCATCGTTTTCGTGTCAGGTTGACCTTCAACACAACTCAGGAAACGAGTTCTACATGCGAATAAAACCGATCGCATTCATCATGGCGTCCGTTCTGAGCGTCGCGCCTGTCTGCGCGATGGCACAGCCCATGCCCGGAGGAAGTCATCAGGGTGGTGAGTTCCGTGGCGGCGGCGGTGGACGAGGCGGCCCGGACCACGGCGGCCCCGGAGGACGCGACTCTCGTGGCGGCGGTGGCGGATACGGTCGCCGTGGAGCACCGCCGCCACCCATGAACAACTGGCGTCCTGGTGCCCGCTACTGGGGTGGTGATCCGTGGATCAATAACTGGCAGTCCTATCGTGGGCTTTACGCGCCTCCGTATGGATATCGCTGGATCCAGTCGGGCAATCAATTCCTTCTGACCGCCATCGCCACCGGCATCATCTCGGCCGTGGTTGTCAACGGTGTGGTCAGCGGCATGGGACCGGGTGGCATGGCAACCGGCGGTGGTATGGCTCCGGGCGCTATGATGGGCGGCCCCGGATACTGAGCCTCTGATATCAGAACACCCTCTGCCAGACTGACAGAGGGTGTTCTGATTCAAACCAATACTGACACTTTTACCCGGCGGAAGAGGCGGCTTCTTCTTCAGCATCCTGCCCTTTGAGAAACGCCTTCAGCTTCTCGTCAGCCTTGCCAATATGCACTTCCAGCCGGACATACAGATTACCGGCCTCGTGCTTCCCGTGCTCCTTCACGCCCCGTCCCTTCAGACGCAGGACTGTGCCTGTGTCGGAGTCAGCAGGAACATTCATGCGCACCGCACCGGATGGCGTCGGAACAGTGATAGGTCCACCGAGAATGGCAGTCTTCAGATCGACTGGAAGGGTCTCCCGGAGGTCACGCCCTTCCCGTGTATACTGGGCATCCGGTGTCACCGTGACAGTGATGAGAGCGTCCCCGGCAGGACCGCCCTGAATCCCCTCGCCGCCTTTTCCACGCAGCCTAAGAACCTGACCACTCTCAATGCCCGGCGGAATGCGGACATCCAGTGTGGAGCCTCCCGGCAATGAAACACGCGATGTCGTTCCCAGCACGGAATCGATAAAGGACACCGTCAGATTATAGGACCTGTCCTGTCCCGGCTGCGGACCGGAGGGACGACGGTTGAAACCGCCACCACCGCGTCCACCGCCAAACATGCCACCGAACAGATCACTCAGATCCTCGGTCGAGAAACCACCAGCTCCGCCACCCTGACGGAAGCCGCCCATGCCTTCCCCGAAGTCACGGTAGCCGCCATGCGCTCCGTAACCCGGAGGCGCACGTTCCTGTCCGGTCGCATCGATCTCACCGCGGTCATAGCGCGCCCGCTGGGCTTCATCTGACAACAGGTCATTCGCCTGACTGGCAGCCTTGAATTTCTCCTCGGCTTCCTTGTCGCCCGGATTGAAGTCCGGGTGATATTTCTTGGCCAGCTTGCGATAGGCCTTGCGAATCTCGTCCTGACTCGCGGTTCGCGCGACACCCAGTACCTGATATGGATCGCCTGCGCTCACTCATCTTCTCCTTCAGGCGTGGTCACACCAAAACTCTCCGTATCCAGCAGATCAAGCAGAACGGCGATCGTTACATCCGTCGAAAAGCCATTCTTCGCGGCTTCAGCTACCAGCGCGTTAAGACGCGGCTTGAGAAACTGTGCCTCGGGGCCTTCAGTCGCCATTATCCTGCTCCACCAGATCCGGAACGGTCGTAACCCGCACCATAATATCGCAGACCCGGTTCCGGACCGCCTTGTGACGCACCCGCACGGATCTCTGTTATGGCGCAGTCCCGTCGCGTCTCCCCATGGACAACGCGCCGACAGACTGCACCCTCTCTTTATAAAATAATGGGAACGCAAACCGGCCGGGTCAATGGGAAGCAACACAAGTCTTTCACATCGCTCACCTCTCACCTGTTTTTTTCATTTGCCGCCCCCTCCCCCGTCAGCAATACCTCTCCCCGAAAGAGGCGGCTTCCCCCCTCTAAACGAGAGTTCTGATGGACGTCGCCCTTACCGTTCTGGCCCTGCTTGTCATGACTGCTCTGTCTGGACTGCTGGGCCGACTGCTCCCCGTCCGTATTCCCCTGCCGCTTTTGCAGATCGCAGCGGGAAGCGCCGTCAGTTTCCTCGGCTTCTCCGTTCCGCTCTCCTCGGAACTGTTCCTGCTTCTGCTGATGCCGCCGCTGCTGTTCATCGACGCCTATCGCATCCCCATGCGGGAATTCGGCGAGTTGCGGACCATCATCTTCTCTCTTGCTGTCGGATTGGTGATTTTCAGCACCGTCGCGGGAGGATACGCCGTGCACTGGATCATGCCCGCGATCCTGCCTGCTGCCGGTATGGCGCTGGCGGCGGCGCTCTCGCCAACAGACGCTGTGTCCGTCAACAGCTTCCTCGCCACGGCGAAGGCCCCGGCCCGTCTGACGCAGGTGCTCAACGGCGAAGCCCTGCTGAACGATGCTTCCGGCCTTGTCTGCTTCAAGTTCGCAGTCGCCGCCGCCACGACTGGTCTGTTTTCCCTGAAAGCGGCCTCCAGCAACTTCGTCTATGTCTCGTTTGGCGGTGTGCTGATCGGCGCAGGGCTGGGCTGGCTGTTCGCCCGGATCGAACTGATGGCACTCAGGCGCGGTTACGATGATTCATCGAACCATATCCTGATCTCACTACTCATCCCCTACATCATCTATCTGATTGCCGACTCTGTTGAATGTTCCGGCATTCTTGCCTCCGTCGCAGCGGGTATCTCCATCCGTCTGACCGGCGTGATGTCGGAAACGCAAATCGAGACACGTCTACGGGCGGCGACCTTGTGGGATCAGCTCTGTTCGACCCTGAATGGGCTGGTGTTCATTATGCTGGGACAGCAGTTGCCCGGACAGGTCGAGCAGGCCGCGCACATCGTGCGCTCCGCCGGACTGACTCCATGGATGCTGCCTTTGGCCATTGTCGGCATCCAGTGCGCCATGAGTCTACTGCGCGCGGTCTGGATGGTCGCCAACGGGCTGGTCTTTTATGGCGTCGGGAAACTGATCCACCGTCCGCAGGCCCTGCCGTCTTGGCGCAATGTGCTGGTCATGACGCTGGCGGGCGCACGCGGGGCCGTGACACTGGCCGCCATCATTTCCCTGCCGTCAGAAAGCGATATGCCGGAGCGAACCGTGATGGTCGTGCTGGCGACCGGCGTCATCATCACCTCGCTGCTGCTGACCACCTTCGGTCTGCCCCGCGCCCTGAAACTGTTGCCCCGCAATGACGGTGAAACCCCGGCGCAACGCGAGCTTCTGGAAACCCGCATCACCCTGATCCGCTCCAGCATCGCCGAGCTTCAGGCTGAACAGGCTCACCTGCCGCCGGACGCCAACTGCACTAACGACACGGTCAGCCTGCTGATGACCGAGTTCAACGAACGGCTGCGCCGTCTGGACCCGACGCTCGACGATGGGGAAGGCAAACGCAGCGGCAGTGTGCAGAGAAAGCGCGACGAACTGATGCTGCGGTTGCGCATCGTGCGCCTGCAACGGCGCGTGCTGCATTCCCTGCTGACGGACCGCAATATCAACGACCTGACGGAAAGAGCAATCAGGCGTCAGCTGGATGTGCGGGAGCAGGAGTTTCTGATGGAGTTGAACGATCTGCCACAGTTGCCGGAGCCGCCGCCTGCGGAAACTTTGGTTACGTCGGTGCCAGTAAAAGAAAAAAGTGGTGGGTTACAAACAAAATAATTTGAACTTGCAAATAGTATACCACATATCAGACCTCTAACCAACCTTGACGAAATAGAAAAGGCGAGCAATCATTAAAGACTGAATTTAGTATCTTAGGGTAAATAAAATGGATATTAGAAAGAAATTATTGGAAAAATACAAAGAAAAAATAGATATAAAAATTTTGGACCAGTTATAACATCTGTAAAAATAAATGGATTTAGAGGTGTTAATACAGAAATAAATTTTGATTATCCTATAACAGCTCTTTCCGGATTTAATGGATCTGGGAAAAGCACCGTGGGGCAACTTATGCTTTGTGCATATCGTAAAATGCCTACATCAAAAAACTCTAAGCGATTTTATGTAAAAGACTTCTTTCCTGTTTCTAACCTAGATCCAGAACCATTTACCCCCACCGCAAAAATTGAATTTTTTTACGAAACAGACAAACCCTCAACCAAACAAGAACTGACAGTTACTCGCTCTAAGAAGGAATGGTCTGGATACAAAAGACAACCCGAGAGGAACGTCGAATATCTTGGATTCACAGTGTACATACCAAAAATAGAACAAAGAGATCTCAGTATATATCTTGCATCTAGTCTTTCTGTATCTGACGAAGATAGGGTTGATGTAGAAAATGGTGCAATGTATGCTAGCCGTATCCTCGGCTCCAATTACGAAGATATATATTTTCAAGGGGTAAAGGCCAGATCACGAAGTGCAGAACTGGGTGTGGCAAGTCGTTTTGGCGCAAAGTATTCCGAAAATAATATGGGATTTGGTGAGGGAAGAGTTGTTTATACAATTAGACTCTTAGAAAGTTGTCCAGCACAAAGCTTAATAGTCTTGGAAGAACCAGAAACCTCACTTCACGAAAGCGCGCAGTATGAATTTATAAAATATTTAATGGATGTGGTAAATAGACGTGGCCACCAGATTATTTTTTCTACACACTCAAGTATTATGATGGACGCCTTACCACCAGAAGGACGAAAACTACTTATTAGAGGGAAAGACGGAGTTGATGTATTTGATAGTGTAACATCAACCAGAGTAAAAACAGCCCTTTCATGCGGGGAAAGAGGGCATGCTATTATTTGTGTTGAGGACGAATTCGCTCAGTCGTTTCTTCGAGAAATACTAAGACGGTACGACATTAATTTATTGGAATCAGTGGAAATAATTCCATTTGGTGATGCCAAGGCTGTATTGTCAGCTCACAAAGTTCTTACTAAAGCAGGGCAAAAATCAATCGCAGTTAGGGATGCTGACCAAGGAGAAGATCTAGCTCAACACCTTTTGGCACTCCCAGGAAGCCTCCCACCAGAAAAAGAAGTGTTCTGCTCAAAAGCATCCAAGGATAAACTTAACGAATTATATGGGTTTAGTGCTGATACATTTTTGTCATCACATCCAGATATAGACCACCACGAATATTTTCCAAAAATAGCTGGGAAGCTTTCTTGCTCACGTGAGGTTTTAGAGACCGACTGTATTCGAGCTTTTTTAGACAGCGTAGGAAGTACTTGGAGTCAAAAGTTATGTGAAAACATAAAAAAGGCTATAGTATGACATCAAAAATACATTAACAGTATACGATTAAGTTTTTGAATTTACGATACTTTGAATGTCTGGAAATCTCGGGACATAACCAAAGAACCAGACATTCCATTTTCCAGCCTCAAGCAGTTAAATCAAAACATCTCCTTCAAAAAGCCGGAAACAAACCTGTTCCCGGCTTCCAAACTCACCTCACTACAAAAACACTAAACCACCTCACTCCTTCTCCGCCGCATCCTTCTTCACGACAGGCTTCGGCTTGGGCAGGTTCAGCGCGATGGACAGTTCCTTCAGACGCGCAGGCTCGACGGTGGACGGTGCGCCCATCATCAGATCCTCGCCCTGCTGATTCAGCGGGAACAGGATAACCTCGCGGATGTTCGGCTCATCAGCCAGCAGCATGACCATGCGGTCCACGCCCGGAGCAGCGCCACCATGCGGCGGCGCGCCGAAGCGGAAGGCGTTCAGCATGCCGCCGAACTGCTCCTCGACCACGCTTTCCGGATAACCCGCGATCTCGAAAGCGCGGATCATCAGGTCCGGCAGGTGGTTACGGATCGCGCCGGAGGTCAGCTCGATGCCGTTGCAGACAATGTCATACTGATAGGCTTTGACGTCGAGCGGATCCTGCGTGTTGAGCGCTTCAAGACCACCCTGCGGCATGGAGAACGGGTTGTGGGAGAAGTCGATCTGCCCCGTTTCCTCGTTCTTCTCATACATCGGGAAATCGACGATCCAGCAGAAGCGGAACTCGCCTTCCTCGATCAGCTCCAGCTCGGTCGCAATCTTGGTGCGGACCAGACCGGAGAACTTCGCCACCTCATCGCCCTTGCCAGCGGCAAAGAACACGGCGTCACCGGCTTTCAGGCCGAGCTTGTCCTGAATGGCCTTCACGCGGTCGGCTTCGAGGTTCTTGGCGATCGGTCCCTTGCCGCCTTCCTCGTCGAACTGGATGTAGCCGAGGCCGCCAGCGCCATTCTCACGCGCCCACGCGTTCAGCTTGTCGAAGAAGCCGCGCGGCTTCGGACCAGCGCCTGGTGCGGGAATGGCGCGGATTTCACCACCACCAGCCGCGATTTTGGCGAACAGACCGAAGGATGAACCAGCAAACTGCTCGGTGACGTTGGCGATTTTCAGCGGGTTGCGCAGGTCCGGCTTGTCGGAACCGTAAACAGCCATCGCCTCGGCATACGGGATGCGCGGGAACGGTGCAGGTGTCACGGCGCGGCCATTGCCGAACTCACGGAACACGCCTTCCATGACCGGCTCAAGTGTTGCGAACACTTCTTCCTGCGTGGCGAAGGCCATCTCGAAATCGAGCTGATAGAACTCGCCGGGGCTGCGGTCGGCGCGGGCGGCTTCGTCACGGAAGCAGGGCGCGATCTGGAAGTAGCGGTCGAAACCCGCGACCATGGCAAGCTGCTTGAACTGCTGCGGGGCCTGCGGGAGCGCGTAGAACTTGCCGGGATGCAGGCGTGACGGCACGAGGAAGTCGCGTGCGCCTTCCGGGGAGGAGGCCGTCAGGATCGGCGTCTGGAACTCGGTAAAGCCCTGCTCGACCATACGGCGACGCAGACTGGCGATCACCTGCGAGCGCAGCAGGATGTTGCGATGAATCTTCTCGCGGCGCAGGTCGAGATAGCGGTATTTCAGACGCAGCTCTTCGCCATAATGCTCGTTGCCAGCGACCTGGAATGGCAGGACGGCGGCGGCGGACTGCACCGTGAATTCTTTTGCACGCAGTTCGATGTCGCCGGTCGGCAGGTTCGGGTTGCGCGTGGTTTCCTCACGCAGCACGACCTCACCCGTCACGGTGATGACGCTCTCGACGCGGGTTTCTTCAGCCACCGGCATGACCGGAGATTCGGCGGGAATGACAATCTGCGTCAGGCCGTCCTGATCGCGCAGATCGATGAACAGCAGGCCGCCGTGATCTCGCTTGCTGTGGACCCAGCCGGACAGGCGCACGGTTTTTCCGGCGTCTTCGGCGCGGAGGGCGGCGCAGCTATGGGTGCGATACGGATGCATGTGGTCAATTCCTGCCCGGCTGGAACGCGGCGCGGACAGCGGGGAGCCGTCCGGCCACAATGTGAAAATTCAGGGGCGGAGGAAGCCGGTCACGGGCGCTCATGTCAAGCCCGGAGAGGTTTCACAGGCGTGAACAGCGCCGTTTTCTCATCTGCGCCGGAAACCCTGCCGCGTTCCTGTATCGGTAGTCGAAGACACAAACAGCGGATACAAGCGTGTGAATTCCGTATTCACAGATCAGGCAGCCCGCATGTCCGACACCCTCTCTGCCCCGATGACCGGCGTGGAAACCGTTCTTTCCGCTCTTCGCGAAACCATGGGAAGCCAGATCAGCACCGTGGCCTCCGTGCGCGAGGAACACAGCCACGGCGAGGCTCTGGATGCGTCCTGTCTGCCCGCCGCTGTTATCTTCGCGGAAAGCACGGACGATGTCTCCCGCGTGCTGTCCCTATGTCACGAACATCGCGTGCCAGTTGTCGCGTTCGGTGCGGGCACGTCGATTGAAGGCCATGTCACGCCGCCCGCAGAAGGCATCAGCCTCGATCTCTCCCGCATGACGAAGATCGTGCAGTTCAATCCGGAAGACCTCGACTGCCGTGTGCAGGCTGGTCTGACGCGGCAGGAACTCAACGCCCACATCCGCGATTCCGGCCTGTTCTTTCCGGTCGATCCCGGTGGTGAGGCCACGCTCGGCGGCATGTGCGCCACCCGCGCCTCCGGCACGGCGGCGGTCAAGTACGGTACGATGAAAGAAAACTTGCTCGGCCTGACCGTGGTGCTCGCCACTGGCGAGGTGATCCACACAGGTGGCCGGGTCCGCAAATCCTCGACGGGCTACGATCTGACTTCGCTGTTTATCGGCTCGGAAGGCACGCTGGGCATCATCACCGAGATCCAGTTGCGTCTCTACGGACTGCCGGAAAGCATCGCCGCCGCGATCTGTCAGTTCAACACGGTGGACGAGGCGATCAACACCGCCGTCGAGATGATCCAGTATGGCCTGCCCGTCGCCCGCGTGGAGTTTCTGGATGAAGTGCAGATGGCGGCCAGCATCGCCTTCTCTCACCTCGACGAACTGAAACCTCTGCCGACGCTGTTCTTTGAGTTCTCCGGTGGTCCCGCGTCCGTGCGTGAGCAGGTGGAGGCCACAGAGAGCATTGCCCGCGACAATGGCGGTCTCGGCTTCGCGTGGGCTGACACACCCGAGGAGCGCACCCGTCTGTGGAAGGCCCGTCATGATGCTTTTTGGGCAGCGCGCGCCATCGACCACTCGGCGCTTGTCATCTCCACCGACTGCATCGTGCCGATCTCCCGTCTTGGCGAACTGATCGACGGCGCACGCGAGGATATCGCTGCTTCCGGTCTGCGCGCCGCCATGCTGGGTCATGTGGGCGATGGCAATTTCCACACACTGATTCTCACCGAGAATTCTCCAAAGGGACGTGAGCGGCTGCTTGAATTGGACCGCAAGATTGTCAGCCGGGCGCTGGCGCTGGGCGGCTCCTGCAGCGGCGAACATGGCGTCGGGATTGGCAAGCTGGAATTTCTTGAGCAGGAACATGGTGCGGGAGCGCTCAGCGTGATGCGGGCCCTGAAGCAAACGATGGACCCGCGCGGCATCCTCAATCCCGGTAAACTGCTTCCACCGGGCGAAGCCTATAAAGGATGACAGCTTCAGCCGTTCTGGAGGACGTTTTTCGCTGGCGGCGGGACGTCCGGCATTTTCGTCCTGAGCCGGTGGCCGAGGCCACACTCGATGAACTGCTACAGGTCGCGAGCATGGCGCCATCGGTTGGTCTTAGCGAGCCATGGCGCTTCATGCGCGTGGACAACCCTGCCCGACGCCAGACTGTGCGAGGTCTCTTTGCCCGCAGTCAGGCCGAAGCGCTCGCTGAGCGTGAGGGCGAGGACGCCGCCGCCTATGCCCGCCTGAAACTGGCTGGACTGGATGACGCACCCCATCATATTGCGGTGTTTTCGGTGGAAAACCCCGAGCAAGGACGTGGTCTCGGTCGCCGCACCATGCCGGAGACGACGGTGTGGTCCACGGTCATGGCGATCCACACCTTCTGGCTGGCTGCCGCCGCAAGAGGGATCGGCGTGGGGTGGGTTTCCATTCTTGAACCTGACGCTGTGCGACAGGCGCTGGAAAGTCCCACATCGTGGCGTTTCATCGCCTATCTATGTGTCGGATACCCGCGTGAACGCCACGACACACCGGAACTGGAGCGGCTCGGTTGGGAGCGGCGTCAGTCAGCCTGTCGGGAATGGATCAGGCGCTAGCCTCTCCTGTGCGACGCCGTTTTTTGAGCTTGCCACCGAACCGGTTCACGATTTCCCTGAACATCTCGGGCCGGAACACCGCCAGCAGTGCCGGATAAATGATACAGGTCACAATGCCAATGACCAGACATTCCACGAAATCGTTGCCGTGGAAGAGACTGGTCTGAGCAAGAGCCATACCGGCTCCAATGGCGATGCAGGAAAAAATCATGGGCATGAAATAGAATTCGGCCACGGTCAGAGCCGACACACCCGATCCAATCAAAATTAGATAGGAAGTGATGGGCGGCCACACGAAATAATAAGCCGCCACAGCAAGAGCGACGCCCATGACGCCTCCCCAATATCCCCCAAGACCGACCATGATGTAAAACAGAGGAAACGCGATAAGCCGATACTGACAGGACCGTGCAAATTCTCGCCTTGCACTCTGGAGAGCTCCCGTAATCCAGCTTATCGCGTCAAACGGCAGACCAATGCTCAGGATGATGACATAGGGCACCGCAGGCATCCAGCGGTCACCGAACAGCAGATGCAACCCCGGTTTTGCCAGCCCCGCCTGCAAAAAGCAGAACGGCATGACAAGATAACCAAGAAGGCGGCATGCACGGAGGACGGCGTCAGTCTGACGGGCCGGGTCATTACGAAACTGCACAAGCGCCGGAAACACGACGTTGCTGACATTGCCCGCCAGCATGCGAACAGGCTGGGCGGCAAACCGAAAAGCAAAGAAGTAATAACCGACCATCGCCTTCGATGCGATGAGCCCAAGGACGATGTAGTCACCCTGATTGATGAATTCGATACAGGTCCGGTTCAACAGAATGAGCGTGCTGTTACCCACCAGATAACGGGCCTGTATGGCCTTGTATCGCCCTTTTATCGAAGGTGTGGCCCGCTTCCAGAGCCAGACTGTCCGCACTAGGGCAACGATGGGATAAGGAATGGCAAAGGCGTATGCCCCCGTTCCCAGCGCGGCAAGAATAATGGTCAGAACCTGTAGCGCCACAATCTCGAATGTGTTGCAGGCGGCCAGAAAGCGGAAATCCATTTCCGCTCGGACCTTTACGGCCGACACAGTGCTTAGCGCACGAAGAGGCGTAGCAACAGCAATCGCCATGATGAGGCCGACAAGAGCTGGGGAATGGTACCAGTGTGCGGCGAATGGCGCTGCGATGAACATGCCCACCATGCCTGCCACACTCACTCCCGCCGACATCCAGAACGCCAGCGGTTCCCACAACGTCATGGTTTTCTGACGCTGGAGCAGAACCTCGTCGATCCCAAAGCTGATCAGAGAATTGGCAATGGCAGTAACTGTCAGCGCAAGACCGATTGTACCGAAATCTTCCGGTAGAAGTAATCGCGCCAGGAAAAGCTGCGAGATAAATCCAATACCCCGGGCGGCCAGACTCTGAACCGCAAGCCAGAGAAAACCGCTGGTCGCAGCCTTCCCTACTCCTGATGAACCTGCTGTTTTTGCGGTCATAGCGGCGAAGAATTGTTCATGTGACCCAATTCAGCTTCCGACGCACGCATTGCCCATATCGGGAATGTCGTGCTTCAGATCATGCTCTAATGATTCTCTTTATATACGCCTTTTAAAACTACATGAGGCCTGCCGTCCAATACGGATTCTTCCGCACCAAAACAGCAACAATTTAAAACAGCCGTCTTATTTTTGATGCAAAACGTCTTCAGCTCACCGATCCATCTTAAGCGCCGCCAAAAACGCGCTCTGCGGAATTTCGACCTTGCCGAACTGCCGCATCCGCTTCTTGCCCTCTTTCTGCTTCTCCAGCAGTTTGCGCTTACGCGAGATGTCACCACCGTAACACTTTGCCGTCACATCTTTGGACAGCGCGCCGATAGTCTCACGGGCAATCACGCGTGCGCCGATAGCCGCCTGAATGGCGATCTTGAAAAGCTGGCGAGGGATCAGGTCTTTCAGACGGGCGCAGATGGCGCGGCCACGGCTCTCGGCCGCAGACCGATGCGCGATGAAGGACAGCGCATCCACCGGTTCCTGATTGACGAGGATCGAAATCCGCACAAGGTCACTCTCTTCGTAACCATCCATCTGATAGTCGAAGCTGGCGTAACCACGTGTCAGAGACTTGAGGCGGTCATAGAAATCGAACACCACTTCGTTAAGCGGCAGACGGTAAACCGCCATCGCGCGGTTGCCGACATAGGTCAGATCAACCTGCACACCGCGACGCTCAGTGCAGAGCGTCAGCACGGCGCCAAGATATTCATCCGGCACCATGATCGTGGCCTTGATCCAAGGCTCCTCAATGGTCTCGATCTGCATGGGATCCGGCATGTCGGCCGGATTGTGCAGATCCTCCTTCGTGCCGTCGTTCATATTCAGATGATAGACAACGGACGGCGCTGTCGCGATCAGATCGAGATCGAATTCGCGGGACAGGCGCTCCTGAATGATCTCCAGATGCAGCAGACCGAGGAAGCCACACCGGAATCCAAAGCCGAGTGCGGCTGACGTCTCGGCCTCATAATGGAACGAGGCATCATTCAGGCGCAGCTTGCCGAGACTGTCGCGCAGCTTGTCGAAATCGTCCGCATTGACCGGGAACAGACCACACCACACCACCGGAATGGACGGTTTGAAGCCTGAAAGCGGTTCAGCTGCCGGACGACGGTCATCGGTGATGGTGTCACCCACGTTACAGTCGGCGACGGTCTTGATGGCGGCATTAATATAGCCCATCTCGCCCGGTCCAAGATCATCTACCGGCACCATGCGCGGCGCGAACACACCAACCTGATCCACCAGATGGGTCGCGCCCGTGGACATCATCCGAATGCGTGCGCCTTTCTTCAGGCGGCCTTCCTTGATACGCACAAGGATGATGACGCCGAGATAGGCGTCGTACCAGCTATCCACCAGCATCGCCTTGAGCGGCAGTTCGGCATCACCTGTCGGCGGAGGCAGTCGGGTGACCACAGCTTCCAGCACGCCTTCGATGTTGATACCGGTCTTGGCCGAAATCTCCACGGCGTCCTCGGCGTCAATACCGATGACCTCCTCGATCTGCGCCTTCACACGCTCGGGTTCGGCTGCGGGCAGATCGATCTTGTTGAGGACGGGCACAATTTCGTGATTGGCGTCGATGGCCTGATACACGTTGGCCAGCGTCTGCGCTTCCACACCCTGCGAGGCATCCACAACCAGCAGAGAACCTTCACACGCGGCGAGCGAGCGGCTGACTTCGTAAGCGAAGTCAACATGGCCCGGGGTGTCCATCAGGTTCAGGATGTAGGTCTTGCCGTCCTTGGCCGGATAGGTCAGGCGCACGGTCTGCGCCTTGATGGTGATGCCGCGCTCGCGCTCCAGCTCCATGTTGTCGAGCACCTGATTCGTCATCTCGCGGGCGGTCAGCGCGCCGCAAGCCTGAATCATCCGGTCGGCAAGAGTAGATTTGCCGTGGTCGATATGGGCGATGATCGAGAAGTTACGGATCAGGGAGAGAGGCGTATCGGTCATGCCCGCTCCATAGGGGATAAAGCGGCAAAAGTCAGCACGCGAAAGCGTGGGAAATGCACATGCAGCAAAGAATCAATCGGCCTCGCCACCCGCACACACCCGCGCTACAATTCCGGACATGGTAGATCAGGCTCCCTTCCCCCATCCGCACGCTCGACTGCGGCCCCTTTCCGCTCAGGTTTCGCTTTCGGCGAACACCACATCATCCGGGCAGAGCACAGATATGTCCCCGCCTCGCTGGGATCTGTCCGACCTGTATACGAGTCCCGACTCGCCTGCGGTAAAGGCCGATCTGGACCGTGCGGCTGCCGAGGCCAAGGCGTTTGCGGGGCAGTATAAAGGCACCATCGCCTCTCTCTCCGGCGCTGATCTGGCGAAGGCGATCGAGACCTGCCAGACGATCAACGAAATCCTCGGCAAGGTCGGCTCCTTCGCGTCCCTGTCCTTCTCCGCCGACATGACTGATCCCGAAACGGGCAAATTCAGTCAGGCCGTGCGTGAGCGTATCTCCGACATTTCGGCGGACCTGCTGTTCTTCACTCTGGAACTGAACACCATTGAAGAGGATGTGCTGGAAGCAAAACTGTCTTCCTCCTCCGTGCTGGCGCACTGGCGACCATTCCTGCGTGACCACCGGATGTTCCGTCCGCATCAGTTGCCGGACGACATCGAACAGGTACTGCTGGAAAAATCCGTAACTGGCGCATCCGCTTGGTGCCGCCTGTTCGATGAGCAGATCACAGCCCTCCGTGTGTCACTGGACGGACGGGAAATACCGCTTGGCGAAGCACTGAACCAGATGTCGGATCAGGATCGCAGCCGACGCGAAGCCGCTGGCAAGGCCGTCGGCAAGGCGCTGGAAGGCGATATCAGACTGTTTTCTCTGGTGACCAACACGCTCGCCAAGGACAAGGCCATTTCCGACAAGATGCGGCGTTACCCACGTCCCGAGTCCTACCGCAATGTCTCCAACATGGTGGAAGACGAGGTCGTGGACGCTCTTGTTTCCGCTGTGACGAACGACTTCCCTCGCCTGTCGCATCGTTATTACGGACTGAAGGCAAAATGGCTCGGTCTGAACAAGCTGGAACACTGGGACCGCAACGCACCACTGCCGGGAATGCGTGAGAAGGATATTCCGTGGACGGACGCCAAGGCGATCGTGCAGCAGGCTTATGAAAATTTCGATCCGGCACTGGGTGAAATTGTCAGCGAGTTTTTCGACAAGCCCTGGATCGATGCCGCACCCGTTCCGGGAAAGTCGCCGGGTGCTTTCGCCCATCCTGTCGTGCCTTCGGTCCATCCCTATGTTCTGATGAACTATCGCGGGCGCACACGGGACGTCATGACACTGGCGCATGAACTCGGACATGGTGCACATCAGAAACTTGCCGCAAAACAGGGGTATTTTCTCTCATCGACCCCTCTGACTCTGGCGGAAACGGCCAGTGTGTTCGGTGAGATGCTGACTTTCCAGTATCTGCTCGATGCGGAAAAAGACCCTGTCCAGAAAAGGCTTCTCCTTGCCGCCAAGGTTGAGGACATGCTGAACACCGTTGTCCGTCAGATCGCGTTCTATCAGTTCGAAAGCCGCGTGCATCACGCCCGTCGCGAAGGCGAACTGCTCCCCGAGCAGATTGGAGCTATCTGGCGTGACGTTCAGACTGAAAGCCTCGGTCCGGCGTTCAATTTCACACCCGAGTATGACACCTACTGGGCTTACGTCCCCCACTTCGTGCATACGCCATTCTATGTCTATGCCTATGCTTTTGGAGACTGCCTCGTGAATGCGCTGTATGGCGTCTATCAGCAGGGCGAGCCGGGTTTCCGGGAAAAATATCGCGCAATGCTGGAGGCTGGCGGCACCAAACGCCACGGCGAGCTTCTGGCGCCTTTCGGCCTTGACGCCAGTGACCCCGCCTTCTGGCGCAAGGGACTGGATGTGATTTCGGGCTTTATTGATCAGTTGGAGGAAGCCTGAGCCATGGCGGAAAAAGATCTCGATACGACAGGCCTGTTCGGAGAATTTCGCCGGATGGTGCGCACGACCGGCACAGTCGGTGGCATCGCCGCCCGTATGGCGGGTCACCGTCTTGGTCTTAAGGGCGATGGTGCGGCCCACGCAGAAGATCTGAAAGCCATTCTTGGCGGGCTCAAGGGGCCGCTGATGAAGGCGGCGCAACTTCTCGCCACCATCCCCGGCGCGCTGCCTGATGAATATGCGACGGAATTGGCTCAGCTTCAGTCCAATGCGCCTCCGATGGGCTGGAGCTTTGTGCGTCGACGCATGGCGGCCGAGCTTGGCCCAGACTGGCAAAAGAACTTTCGTGAGTTTGGTCGGGAAGCAGCGGCAGCGGCAAGCCTTGGGCAGGTCCACAAGGCGGTTCTGCAGAATGGCGAAGTTGTCGCCTGCAAGCTGCAATATCCGGACATGACCACCACGGTTGAGGCGGATCTGAAGCAGTTCCGTATGGCCATGGGCGTTTACCACAAGCTGGACAACGCCATTCGTCAGGATGACGTGATCGAAGAGCTCACAGACCGTCTGAGAGAAGAGCTTGATTACAAACGTGAAGCCGCAAACCTTCGGCTTTACGATATCATGCTGAAGAACTCGACTGCCGTCACCATTCCAAAAACCGTGGATGCACTCTGCACCCGTCGCCTTCTGACCATGGAATGGGTCAATGGTCAGGGACTCCAGAAGGTTCTTGACACCAACCCGACGCAGGAAGAGCGCAACACCATGGCGCGTGCGCTTTTCGAAGCGTGGTACGTGCCGCTGTACCGCTACGGCATCATTCACGGCGACCCGCACATGGGCAATTTCACGGTTCGTGATGATTTCGGTTTCAATCTTCTCGATTTCGGTACAATCCGCGTTTTCCGTCCCCGTTTCATCCGCGGCATTATCGAGCTTTGTGAAGCCCTGCGCACGAAAGATGAAGATCGTGCAGCCCATGCTTACGAGATGTGGGGCTTTACCGGCCTGTCACGTGAAACGATGACCGTGCTCAATGAGTGGGCCAGTTTCCTCTATGAGCCGCTGATGGAAGATCGCGAACGCACCATCAATGAAAATGCCGAAACGATTTTTGGACGCGACATCGCCGGACGTGTTCACACCGGCCTGCAAAAAACGGGTGGCGTCAAACCGCCCCGTGAATTTGTTCTTGTCGATCGCTCAGCCATTGGCCTCGGTTCCGTCTTCATGCGGATTGGAGCGAAACTGAACTGGCACAGAATGTTCCAGGATCTTATCGCTGATTTTGACGAAGATGCTCTGGCTGCCCGTCAGGCTGAAGTCCTCAAGGCAGCCGGACTGTCAGAGTTCATCAATAAATAATCGGATTTATTTCCGAAAACTGTTATTCGGGATGACAGGAGACACGCATCTCCTTATTCCCGAATAAACTACTTCCTAGACATCAATTTTCCTGAATATATCAGTCACTTACCGCCTTAATTCGT
Source organism: Acetobacter sp. UBA5411 (assembly GCF_002409645.1). Taxonomy (GTDB): domain Bacteria; phylum Pseudomonadota; class Alphaproteobacteria; order Acetobacterales; family Acetobacteraceae; genus Acetobacter. Next base: position 130,970 of record NZ_DHNR01000041.1, on the reverse strand, counting down.
TTCGATATCAAAACATTTTATGCAAATTATAGAAAATAAAATCGACTATTTTTACATAACATTATTTAATAAAAACAAAGTATTCATAAAAACAAAAATGATTAATGCTCATTTCAACCGGAAAACCGGGATAGTTTATTTGAGGATTACGCCATGTACGCCTTACTATTTGCAGAACCCGTTCTTGATCGTGATGTTGTCCGTGTTGGCACCAGAGAAGGCATCTTTTCATCTCCGCTGATCCGCGCCTGTGCCCAAGGTGATCGCGCGTCCATCCGCGCTCTACTGATCGGGTTCTGGCCTTTCGTACAGGCCTTTGAGCGCGCCATCGACCAGCGCGTCGGGCATCTTCCCCTGCGTCCGCTTGTGGAACGTTTTGGTCAGTCACGCGTAAAGACATTTTTCTCGGAAGCGCGTGAGGCTGTTAGAGAGATGAAGGAAGAGGAAGGTTCGCACGCACTGCTTTGGGTCGCGGGCGCGAAAGAACTGGGGATCGATCTGAATGCAGATCAATATCCGCAACTCTCATCGGTTGAAAATCTTATTCAGGCTTCCACCAGCGACGATCCAGTCGAGTTTTTTTCCTGGCTGGCCGGTGTTGAATATCTTGCAGAAGAGCTTTCAGCCTATCTCTGTCACGCACCAGCATTCACCAGCACGTTCCCTTCAGGTCGCTGGATCTGGGGCGAAGCTCACAATGCTCATGACCATCATGGCCCGTCACATCTTGAAATAGATGAAGATCTTGCCCGAGCTTATCACCCTTCAAGCGATCCGGAAATTGTGGGGGCGACCATGGGAGCCAATATCCGTCGCTGCATTCATCTTTTTGACAGGGCAGCTGACCAGATCCAGGAAAAGCTTGTCCAACCGGAAAAAGTTTCCTAAAAAACCGAGGAGTCTTTGAATAAAGATTTGTCTTTATTCAAATACGATTTTGTCGTTTTTTCAAGAGAAAATGCCTCCATTTCCTTACTTGCTAGGGAAAAGAGGCATTTTCAGAACACGAGGAAGGTAACCGAGGCATGAAAAATCGACAAAATGAGAATTATATACAAAAAATATGACAGCCTCGGTTTTTTTTAAAAGTTTCTGGAAGAAGCTCAAAAATATTCCTTTCCTGCTGAAAGGTCCGGTCATACCTCCACGTCTACAGGGGATTGTCAGAGCACAGCAACGCCGGACACTTTTGCGTCTTCTGCCTTTTCATCTGACAGCCAATATCATCAGCGCACCACTGACCTTGTCCTTCATTGAAACGCGTCATCCCGTTTACGGGGTTATTCTTCTCATTATTATTGAAATCCTGGTTTTAAGTTACACCTTTTTCGTATGGTTCTTTCAGAACATAGCGCTTTCCAGAAAAAACTTTACGATCTTCACCGCGCTTCTTGGACTGTGCTGGGCCAGCCTCCCTGTCATCGTGTTCCCTAATGGGTCCGACCAGGAACAGACGCTGATCGCAGGTGACATCGTCGCCCTGATTGCAACATCCCTGTCCATATCGCCGCTTTTCTGTGGAACGGTTGCTCTCGCCACCACCATGATCATTGGTTGCATCGTTGCGCTGTTCTGGGCCTGGCTCCTACAACCAGACACACTTTATGTGGTGCTCATGATGCTGCTCGGCATCTATGCAGCGTTTATCCTTGGGCTGGGGCGCGCCGTTTCCATTCTTCTTCAGCGTTACATCATCACCAGTCTGGAACTTGAGGAACAAACTGAAATCGTCCGGTTGATGCTACGTCGTTCAGATCAGAGCGTCGGCGAATGGGTATGGGAAACCGATGTCAGCGGGTGTCTGACCAGCAGCATTCCGGCACTTGAAGCCATTTGTCAGAACGCCGGCAATCTGTCGGGAAAACAGTTTCTAAAAACACTGGAAGGGTATGTTGCAGCACAGGCGCAGTGGCATCATCTTGCAGAATGCATACAATCCCGTCTGTTTTTCCGCGATCTGATTGTCTCACTCAGAAGCGCGCACTCAATCCGCGTTCTTTCCCTTACCGGACATCCTCTTTTCAACAATGATGAATTCACGGGATATCGCGGCATCGGGGCCGATATCACCAAGGATTATGCGCTGGATCAGCAGGCTTCATTCAGAGCAGCCCATGACAGCCTGACCGGATTGCCAAACCGCTATTCATACGAAGACTTTTTCAGAGGCGCTCTTGTCCGGCTTTCCCGTGAGCATACACCTTTTGCGCTTCTGGCGCTGGATCTCGATAAGTTCAAACCCATCAATGACACGCTGGGACACGCTGTTGGCGACCTTGCATTGATCGAGATCTCAAAACGCCTGCAGGCTTGTGTGAAAAACAGTGATATGCTGTTTCGCATTGGAGGTGATGAATTGATGCTCATTCATCACCACGCCACCCTCGACTCAGCGACAGATCTTGCTACGCAACTCGTAAACGAAGTCGCCAGACCATTGTTCATCGCGGAAACCGTCATTCATTGTTCCATCAGCGGTGGCATCGCTCTTGCGCCTGTCGCTGGTTCCAATGAAAGCTCCCTGCAGGAAGCGGCAGACCTCGCTCTGTATGAAGCGAAACGACAGGGCGGCAACACCTATCGTGTATTCGTGCCCTCCTACAGAGCTGTTGCAGATTCCCGCAGAGATCTGATCCGCGATCTGAGAGAAGCCATTCGGACACACAGCATCACGCTTCATTATCAACCCATCATCAATGCGCAGACGCGTCATCTCGCGGGCTTCGAAGCCCTTGCCCGCTGGACTCATCCCGTTCTCGGTCCCATTCCTCCGGACCGCTTCATCCGTCTCGCAGAAGAGGCTGGCCTGATGCACGATCTGGGGATTTCGCTTCTTGCTGAAGCCTGCCTCACGGCACTTTCCTGGCCGAATGATCTGTGGATATCAGTCAATATTTCTGTCGAGCAGCTCTATCATCGTAATTTCATTCAGGAAATCAAACGGATCCTGAAGGAAACTTCCTATCCACCCAAACGCCTCCAGCTTGAAGTCATCGAAACCATTTTCATGGAGTCTGATGCCGCGACTTACGGAGTGCTACAGGAACTGAATACTCTCGGTATCCGGATCGTTCTTGACGATTTTGGAAAAGGCTATTCTTCTCTTGGATATCTGAGATTTTTTCCGTTCTCGAAAATCAAGCTCGATGCAAGCTTTGTGCGGGATATGCTGTCGGACTCCCGCAGCGCCGCCATTGTCAGCGCGGTGATTGCGCTGGCGGGGGATCTCGGAGTGGCCGTCACAGCGGAAGGCGTCGAAACAGAAGAATATTTCTACAGATTGAGCAGCAAAGGCTGCACGGAAGTACAGGGCTACCTCTTCGGCTATCCCATGCCGAAGGAGCGGGTTTCATCCTTCATCGAAGAAAACTCTCGCAAGGTTCCCTTCTACATTCAAAGCACGCAGCCATCCTGACGCGCTCCTCACTGGACGGACGCAGCCCGTTTCTGCTCCACTCCTCAGCGACCATCGGATTCATCATCTGATATCAAATATTTTCTGACAGATTGTGGAGTTATTCCAATGAATATAGATTCCGGACTGAATTTTTCTGTACTTTTAGGGAGTTTGCGCAAATCATCGCTCAATGCAGCGGTTGCCCGTGCGTTACCTGATCTGGCGCCTCCAGGCATAACGATCACGCCTCTCGGGTCGATCGGTGAGTTTCCCCATTACAATGCCGACGTACAGGATGAAGGCTTTCCAGCTCCCGTTCTCACGATGGCCCAGCAGATTGCTGCTTCTGACGGTGTCATCATCGTGACGCCAGAATATAACTATTCCATGCCCGGTGTTCTTAAGAATGCGATCGACTGGCTTTCCCGCGTATCGCCGCAGCCATTCGCTGGCAAACCGGTTGCAATCGAGACAGCCTCACCAGGTCTTATTGGCGGTGCCCGCGCCCAGTATCATCTTCGTCAGTCACTGGTCTTTCTGGACGCGTTTGTGCTCAACAAGCCGGAAGCCATGATTGGTCAGGCCACGCAGAAAATAGATCCAGAGAGCCTGCAACTGACCGATGTCGGAACACGGGAATTTCTGACCCGCCAGATTAGCGCTCTGGCAGCCCTTGCCAAAAGAGTGCGTGAATAGCCCATAGCGCTGAAAACGGCTCTGCAACGCCTGTCAAAATAAAAAGGGAGAAACCACCTTACGGCGGTCTCTCCCCATATAAAACGCTCAGACGATCTGAAGATTACCGACGCTTGCGCGAAGAATCACGTGCAGGATCACCGCCGGAGCGGCGCGGCTTCGGCGAACGCGAGCCCGGAGCCCGTCCACGCGGAGATGGTGCTTCATTGCCTGAAGGCGCCTTCGCGGGTTCGATCCTGATTTCATCCGCATCAGCTGCGGAAGCGCACTCGGTAAACCGCTGCGCTTTTTCAGGCGAAATTTCTACAAGCGTATAAGTCGGTGCGATACGGATCGAACCGATATCCTTTTTGGTCACGCCTCCAAGGCGACAGATGACCGGCACCAGCCACTTGGGATCAGCCTTATCAGCACGGCCAACGGAAAGCTTGAACCAGCTTCCGCCTTCCATCTGCTTCCGCTCACGTGGCTCGCGGGGCTCACGCCCACCCTCTCGTGGCGCTCGTGCTGGCGCGCTGGAAGGCGTGATCGGCCGCACTTTGACAGGCTGGGGCAGACCCTTGTTCCACAGGAACACGAGCGCTGCTGCCAGTTGCTCTGGCGTCCGCTCAGCGATCAGACGTTCAACAAGCGGCTTTACGTTTTCCGGTGTTTCGCGCGTCAGGGCCTCACTGGTGATCAGACGCTCCGTGTCTGCTTCGCGGATCTGATCCAGTGTCGGTGCCGTATTCCACGTCACATCGACTCCGGCAGCCTGAAGCAGGCGATCAGCCTGACGCTTCTTGGATGGGATGGTCACCAGAACGCAGATACCCTTACGGCCCGCACGGCCAGTACGGCCTGAGCGATGCAGTAGTGTGGCGGGGCTACCCGGCAGGCTGGCGTGGATCACCAGTCCGAGGGACGGCACGTCAATGCCACGCGCCGCTACGTCGGTAGCCACACAGACACGGGCCTGACCGTTGCGCAGGCTTTCAATCGCACGGCTACGCTCGTTCTGGCCCAACTCACCGGAGATGGCGACGGAAGAGAAGCCGTGCTGAAGAAGAGCGGCGTGCAACTGCCGCACGCCTTCACGCGTGTGGCAGAACACCATTGAGCAGGGGCTTTCGATCAGCCGCAGCGTATTGATGATCGCACCGATCGTGTCACTCTGGTCTGCAAGAATGGCGCGATATTCGATATCGGTATGCGGCTCGTTGTCACCGATTGTGTCGATACGCAGCGCGTCATGCTGATAACGCTTGGCGAGACGGGCGATTTCACGAGCGATCGTTGCCGAGAACAGAAAGCTGCGACGATCCTGCGGAGTGGCGTCGAGCAGCGTTTCCAGCTCTTCGCGGAACCCGAGATCCAGCATCTCGTCGGCTTCGTCGAGAACAGCGACCTTGAGGCCGGAAAGATTCAGATTCTTGCGGGAAAGATGATCGCACAGACGACCCGGCGTGCCGACCACAATGTGACAGCCCATCGACAGCGCACGCGCTTCCTTGCGCGGCTCCATGCCACCGACACAGGAAACGATGCGCGCGCCTGTATCAGCGTAAAGCCATTCCAGTTCGCTCTTCACCTGCAGGGCGAGTTCACGGGTCGGTGCGATCACCAGAGCCAGCGGTGTGGAGGCATGTGCAGCCTTGCCCTGCTCATCGAGCAGTTCGTTGGCCATTGCGAGACCAAAGGCGACTGTCTTGCCGGAACCTGTACGCGCCGAGACGAGAAGATCCCGTCCCTTTGCCTTTTCATCCAGCACAGCCTCCTGAACGGGCGTTGGCTCCTGATAGCCGCGTTGGGCGAGAGCGTGCGCAAGCGTGGGGACTGTGTCCGGAAAAGGCATGGTTTAGATTGGTCCTGGAACGGGAGACTGGAAGCCGGACATAAAGAGAAATCTCGGGAAAAGCCAGCGTCAGCTCATAAAAAACAACGGGCGCCCGGAGAGGAGCGCCCGCATGTCCTGTATGCAGCCATATTTACTGAAATGGCAAATATCGAAAATCGAAGAAGAGCTGACTTTCGGAAGTATGCGGTTTTCCACCCACTCCCTGATAGGCCTGCACACGGGAATAGGCTAGCTGGGTTCCGAATTCGACAGTCCCGTACCGTCCCTTGAAAAAACGCCACCACGCGCCAATCGTGCCTTCCATGACACTATGAATATTGGCCGTGCAGGGCATTGAGGACATTTCGATATTACAGCCCGCATTCATTGCATTCGGGTTGCCGTAACCGTAGGCCGAACCATTCAGGTTGGAATAGTTACGTCCGGCCCACTGGGTTCCGAAATAGCCATAGACATCGAATCTCGAGCTGGGATGAGCGATGATGCCCGCCGTTCCCTGTGCCGAGAACAGTGGCTGCGGCTTGCCTTGGGCATTGATGGTCGCATCCGGCAGAAGAACCGAGCCATATCGACCAATGCCATACCCCGCCAGACCGGCGATCCGCACTTCGACCTTATGCGGAATAACGGGAAGAATCATGGAACCGCCGCCGCCGCCGGTTGGCGCGGTATAGTTGTGTCCGCCACCGACCCATGACACGCGGTCATGCGCGAAATGGGCAATACCCTCGATTTCGTAATGGCCCCAACGCGGGTCATAGGCGATTTTGCCGATGACATCCGGCGCGATCTCGTTCGAGAACGGTCCGTTATTGGTCAGGCCCGTGCCATCCTTGTTGATGGTCGCCACCTTGCCACCCGGCAGGAGAACCCTTTCATCCCCGTCTGTGGTGTAGCCGGTCGTATCATACAGGGTCTGGGGATTCTCGATGGACAGACCGAGCCAGAGCTTATGCTTGAAGAAATCCTGCGTGATGCGGACCTGCCACTGGCGCGCCCAGGTCTGACCCGCGATCATCGCGGCGTCGATCGTTTCCGGCAGACTTTCCTGCCTTGGAATGATGCCCGCACGACCAGGGGTCAGCATGCTCCATGCCTGACCGGCCAGAAAATGGAAGTTTTCCTTGCTGTTATCGTAAACAAGGTAGGCCTGCCGAAGACGCGGGGAGTAACTGTTACTCTCATAGGCGTTGGTGGTATCGGCACCCGCACCAAAATCGGTTTCAAAGAAGCCGGAAATGGTTTCGTACTGGTCGATATTGCCCCTGAGCATGAGCGAGAGACGGCTATATCGCGCAGAACCTTCGAAACTGTTCGTGTGATAGTTCGGGCTGTTCTTAAACGGAAGTCCGGACCAGAACGTGAAGGTGCCCGACGACATCTGACGGTTTTGCAGCACAGTTGCGGCGTCAACGAAACCGCCGAGCGCGATCGTCACCGGCCCTACATGAAACACCCCGTGATCACCCACAGCACCAGCGGCCTGCGCGCCCACGCTTTCACGCGTATGCGGTCCGACACCATTTTCCGCTGTATGGGCAATCATGTCTTCCGAACGATGAGCGGTGACGGTCTTCATCGTGGGCACATCGTCCGTCACGAAAGTTGGACGCACTTCCGGCTCATGACCATGTGAGGTGACTCTTACCGGCTCTTCGATCTCTGTCTCTGGAACAGGCCCTGTTTCATTATTGGCCGTCATGATCTTCTGGCGCGTAGCCTTGCTCAGACCGGCGTGACTGGTGGTCGTTTTGGCCGCCGCTGTCTTTCTTGCGACAAGCTGTTTCTGCAAGCCCATGAGGGCTTTGGTCAGTTGCGCCTGCTGCTGCTGGATTCGCGCAATCTGCTGCTCCATAAGCTCCAGTGATTCACTCTGTTCATCGGCATAGGCCGTGAGAGGAAAAAATGCGGCCCCCGCACAAAGCAGACAGGCCAGAGAAGCACTGGTCCGGCGGAAAAACGTCGGGCATTGGGGCATGGAGAAGGAGCGTCCGTTTTCTCGAAAGCGTTTTGCGTCAAAGTATGTCTTATTGCCTACGTTTGATAATAAAACACCCTTAAAATGTCATTCGAAAAAATATTTTAAGAAGCCGGTCACGCCATGCGTCGAAAGCACTTTTTTCCTGTAAAACCGTGCATTCCGGAGGTTTTTGGCCTAAATGTCACACATGAAGACATTTTTTCAGAAGATGCATGGATTGGGCAACGACTTCGTCATCATCGACGAAAGGTCGGGCTCTTTTGACTTGACACCCACGCGCATCGCCAGTCTGGCCGATCGCAGGCGTGGAATTGGCTGCGACCAGTTCGTCACTCTCTCAGCGACCTCAGACGATAAAGCCGCTGTTTTTGTGCGCTTTTTCAATCCTGACGGCAGCGAGGCCGGAGCCTGCGGCAATGCCTCCCGCTGCGTCGCCAGTCTGATTGGACAGGAACGCGACACTGACAGCCTAACCTTCGAAACCCGCAACGGGCTTTTGAAAGCAGAAGTGCTGTCCCGCGACGCAATGGGGGGCGCTGTTGTCACGGTCGATATGGGCTGCCCCCAGACTGACTGGCAGGCGGTGCCGTTGGCCAAACCAGCCGACACACTCCGCCTCCCTCTTGCGGGCGAGCCCGCGGCTCTTTCCATGGGCAATCCGCACGCGACTTTCTTTGTAGAGGATCTGTCGGAAGCGGAGCGCGGTCCGACACTGGAAGTCGATCCGATTTTCCCCGATCGCGCCAATATCGGCTTTGCCCGTATCGACGCGCCGGACCGGATGCGACTGCGGGTCTGGGAACGTGGCGCGGGCTTCACCTTGGCCTGCGGTTCCGGCGCCTGCGCGGCCGTCGTGAACGCCGCCCGACGTGGTCTGGGAGAACGCCGCATGACAGTAGAGGTTGACGGCGGGGAGATGGTTATCGCATGGGATGCCAACGATCATGTGCTGATGACCGGTCCCGCCCAGCTTGCCTTTGAAGGGACCGTCGATCTCGAGGCCTATCCAAAATGACTGACACCCCTCCGGACATGCCGGCGGACGACACGCCCAACGCAACACAGGGCGTGGATATCCTGACTTTCGGCTGCCGCCTCAACACCTATGAGAGTGAGGTCATGCGAGGCCATGCGGCGGCGCTGGAGGATGTCATCATCGTCAACACCTGCGCCGTGACCAACGAGGCCGAGCGGCAGGCGCGGCAGGCCATCCGCCGCGCACATCGTGAGCGTCCGGATGCCCGCATCGTCGTGACAGGCTGCGCTGCGCAGATCAATCCGGACCGCTGGGCCTCTATTCCCGGCGTGACGCGCGTGCTGGGCAACGAGGACAAGCTAAAAGCCGAAAGCTGGAGCCTCCCTGCCCTCGGGTCCGGCAATGCCGTGTCCGATATCATGGCTGCCAAGGAGACTGCCGCGCATCTGGTGACAGAATTCGCCGGACGCACCCGCGCTTTCGTGCAGGTGCAGCAGGGCTGCGACCATCGCTGCACATTCTGCATCATTCCTTATGGACGTGGTCCTTCCCGCTCCGTGCCGGTCGGCGTGGTGGTGGAACAGGTGCGTGCGCTCGTGGCGTCAGGTTATCGGGAAGTCGTGCTGACCGGCGTGGACATCACCTCCTGGGGTGACGATCTACCTGGCACACCTCAACTCGGTCAGTTGTGCCGACGTCTGCTTGCATTGGTGCCGGAACTGGAACGGCTGCGGCTGTCCTCCGTCGATCCGGTCGAGATCGACGAGGATATCTGGCGTCTGCTGGAAAACGAGCCCCGCTTTATGCCTTACCTGCATCTGTCCCTGCAGGCTGGATCAGACATGATCCTCAAGCGAATGAAGCGGCGTCATCTGGTTGCAGACGCAGCCTCTGTCATTGAACGGGCACGGTCGATCCGGCCCGAGATCGGCATTGGCGCTGACCTGATCGCCGGCTTCCCGACCGAAGACGAAGTGCTGTTCGAGGAAACACTCACTTTCCTTGAGCAGGCCGCCCTGCCCTATCTGCACGTTTTCCCCTATAGCGCCCGTCCCGGCACTCCTGCCGCGAAGATGCCCGCCGTGCCGGTTGTCGAACGCAAGGCCCGCGCCGCCCGGGTGCGTGCTGTCGGCGAACAGTCGGCGCAGAACTATTTCAGGAGCCTGTTCGGCCGTGAACTACGCGTTCTGATGGAAACCCCGGAAAGCGGTCACAGCGAGGAATTCGCCCCGGTCCGGCTGGCGCGGGGTCAGTCCGAGATGGGGCGCATTGAAGTTCTGCGTCCCGTAGCGGTTGACGAAAAAGGGCTTGTGGCGGAGATCGTATAGTCATGGCACTCGGATTTTTCTCCCGTCTCAAGCAGGGGCTGTCGCGCTCCACCCAGAAACTCAGCAGCGTCTTCACCAAGCGCAAGCTCGACGAAGCGGCACTGGAAGATCTGGAAGATCACCTGATCGCGGCGGATCTCGGCCCGGAAGTTGCGGAACGGGTCATCGAATCCTTCCGCAGCACGCGTTTTGGCGCGGAAGTCACGGACGATGAAATCCGGCAAACACTCGCGGATGAAATCGCGCGAGTTCTGACGCCAGTCGCGATCCCTTTCGAGCCGGACCCGAAGCTCAAGCCCCATGTCGTGCTGATGGTCGGGGTTAATGGCACCGGCAAAACCACTACCATCGGCAAGATGGGCCGCTATTTCAGCGAGCAGGGCAAGAAAGTCATCATGGTGGCGGGCGATACCTTCCGTGCCGCCGCTGTTGAACAGCTTCAGGTCTGGGGTGAGCGGACAGGTGTGCCGGTCATTGCAGGCAAGCCTGAGGCCGACGCTGCGGGACTTGCCTTTGAGGCTCTCAAGCGCGGCAAGGAAGAAGGTGCGGACCTGCTTCTGATCGACACGGCCGGACGCCTGCACAACAAGGGCGCTCTGATGGAGGAGCTGGCCAAGATCATCCGTGTGATGAAGAAGTTTGACGAGACAGCGCCCCACTCCGTCATTTTGGTGCTTGATGCGACAACCGGGCAGAACGCGATTGAACAGGTGCGCGTCTTCCGTGAACTGGTGAACGTCACAGGCCTAATCGTAACCAAGCTGGATGGCTCGGCCCGTGGTGGCATCGTGGTGGCGCTGGCTGATCAGTTCAAGTTACCGATCCATGCCGTTGGCGTTGGAGAGAAGGCTGAGGATTTACGTCCTTTCTCGGCACAGGAGTTTGCGCGGGGTCTTGTTGGTAAGACAGAGATTTCGACGACGACTGTTGAAGAGACAGCTGAACAATCCCCATCTGAATAACACGGGATTAACGAGCGCATCTATTCTTGCAAGTTAACAGCTGAATACCTGAATCCATCACGTCTTTACAAATATCCTCTGCAAATAAGAGGCGTGATGAGTCTCTACCCTTAAAGTCAGCGGGAAAAAGCTCCCTCCACAAGACCAGCACGAGGGGAAATATATATCAGAAGCGCAACCGGAATGGCCGCGCTTGTTTCCGATATCTCACCATGTTTTCAAAAGGTCTTTTCGTATCCAAAGATGATACAAAAAGGCGATTTGTGTTTTTTTGTTTCACATTCAAATGATTTTACCCTTATGATCGTGTCATACTGAAATGCGCCATCGGCGGAGAGTTGCGTTTTCTCCGCAACACAGGAATAGAAATGCCAATATCAAAATGGAAACCAGCCCTTCTCCCTGCATTGGCTCTTCTGATGACGGGCGGTTCCATTTCAGGCTACGCCGCAATTCCGTTATTTACCAAAAGCACTGAAGCAACTGGCTTCGAGGAATGGTGGCGGGGTATTACGCTAGCCGGTCGTATCGACGGAGGCATATCCGCCAATCCGGCCCGCCCCGATAACGGTATCAATTTCGGCAACTTTATTGGCGACCATGCCAATCAGGCACAGCTCAATCAGTTTGCCCTGACGCTGGCACATGACATCGACACAACGACTGATGGCTACAGCTTCGGTTTTAACCTTGAAGCGTCCTACGGTTCAGACTCACGGTATTACCATCTTCTCGGTATTTCCGACCGGGCTTTCAATTCGCGCTATCAGATCATCCCCTCCCATGCGCAGGTGGACGCTCATCTACCGTGGTTCACCAAGCTGGGCGTCGATATGCACGCCGGCATCCTTCAAGCCCCCATGGGACTGGAAGCGTTCGATCCAAACGCACGGCCATTTTATACATTCAGCTATACGGGCCAATATTCCGTGCCCTTTCAGCATGTCGGGATGATGGCCACTATTCATGTCACTCCCATGATTGACGTGCTCACTGGCATTGATACCGGCAATCAGACGACATTCGGACGGAGCGACAACAACAGCGCGCCAGCTGGATACGCGGGCATCACGTTGAATAATCTTGCACATGGCAAGCTGACCATAACGGAATTAAGCCGCTTTGGCTCTGAAGACTCTCGTATCGCCTTTCATCATGGTGCCAATGAAGATCTGCGCTTCTGGAATGATCTTACGGCCATTTATAAAATTACTCCCACCGTTACTTTGACCGGTGAATTCAATTATATGCATGATGACGGACTGAGAGCCGATACGGAAAGTTTTGTTTCCTATCTCAGCTGGAATTTCATGAAAAATCTGACCTTCAATTATCGAGGTGAGATTTATCGCGACAACACAGGGCTGATGGTCGCCAATTTTTTGAGCAATGAAGGCTACATGAACGCTATTGCGGGACGTTCAGCACCGACAGAGAGTGCTCCGCCCACCACTTACGGCGCCATGACATTGGGCGTAACCTACAGGACTTCTCTGAGCAAAGACTACGGTTATTTCGCAATTCGTCCGGAAGTCCGCTTTGATCGCTCGCTGAATGGGACGACACCGTTCAACGACAACCGTAACAGTGGCATGTTCACATTCGGTGGCGATGCCATGATTGGTTTTTGAGTATTGAGCGGAAGGGTAAATTAAGACCTCTTCCGCAACATAATATCCAAAAGTCTACATTATATATAGCTTGCCAGCGTCATACCTTTGAGATCAGAGATCAGCGTATAGGATGCCATCAACTGATCCTGAACATTGCCTGTCTGGACAGAAACAGCTGCGATATCAACATCCTTGATGTCTGATAGCTGAGACGTGAGCATCGTGCTCATAGTTGAAAGGTTTGTCGACTGAGTTGTCAGAGAGCTCTGCATAAGCCCAAGAGTTCCCTCCTGATTACTCAACTCCGTCCCCACTGTATTAGTTGACGCTTTCAACTGAGTTACAAGATCAGAAAAATTGCTGCTGGATGTATCAGCACTTCCAAGAGAGGCAACAATCATCAGATTACGCATCAGATCCCGGATAGCAGATCCTGTCGTTGTCGTTTGAGAACTTGTCGGCGTTGTACCTTCTGTCGCGACCATGCCAACATTGATGACAGAGGACTGTCCGACAACAGCTTTTGTTTCAAGCCCTTTTGCAGAACTGGGATCTGTGGACAGCGCGGAAGAAAACACTGACAGATTGACTGTTGTGCCATCAGCGGAGGTATAAGTTGCCCCACTTGAAGCGTAAGATGTTGCTGTTTCAAGAACCGATGAAGCCCCCAGTGTATCCAACTGACTGACAACGTCCGATGTCACCGTGGCAAGAGTGCTGTTTGCCAGCCCCCCTGCATCAGTAACCGGAGCATTATTGACATCAGTCCCGGCAAAGACATAGCCGGTGCTGCCCTGGGCGTTCAGATAATCACCCAATTCAGACAAAGCCGTCTGTGCACTGGCGGCAACTGTAGCCAGAGTTTCTTTTCCATACGTGCCATTCAGAGAAAGCAAGTCGTTTTGTAATGTGGTGTTGAGCGATGTGATTTCCGTAAGGGCGCTTTGAGTCACACTCAAATTCGTCTGCGCGCCACTGATGGAGGTTTGCCAGGTAGAAATCGCAGTAATCTGCGGTTGCAGACTCAACGCCTGCCCCCGCTGATCTCCAAGACCAGCATATGTGTCAGACACCACCCCAGTTGTCGCCTGAGCGACAAGTGCCGTCTGCTGGTCAGTCAGAGTACTGACTGCCTGCTGCAACACATATGCCGTACCACTCGCACCATAGAGACCAACTGATGTACTCATGATTTTTACACCGCATCCAGAAGCGCCGTGAACATAGCTTTCACAGCTGTGACAACTTTTGCATTCGCTGTATAGGCATTTTGCAATGCAATGATGTTGGACATCTCATTATCCACATTAACTCCCGAAACATTCGAGACCTTTGTAGTTAACGTAGATTGCACGGACGTAGCCGTCGTGAGATTTGATGTAGCCGATGATGCCACCTGAGCCTGAGCAGACGTCAAAGACGTCGCAAGATTGGCGAGTGTCTGACTTCCGCTATAGCCGGTAGTAATGTCGCCATTTACACCCAATCCCGAACCGGGAGCCGCAGGGGAGCCTGATCCAAGAGCTGTCTGCAACAGAGCCACAGCCGTGTCCGTCGATCCATCCTCAGATAATGAAGAAGGATCAGCAGCAATTGCATCTCCCACCTGAATGGTGCCCGAAAATCCTACGATACCATCAGGAGGAGTGGCTGTTGTGCTTGATCCCGGCACATCGCCGGAAGCATCAGTGAACAACTTAACGCCCTGATCGTTAAACCGCGTCGCAAGAGTCGAGGCAAAAGAATCCAGCTGGGCCTGCATCTTCGGATAAACATTGTCACGAAGATCGATGTTCGCTCCAAGCTCGCCACCCGTCAGATGAGACGTAAGATCAGTTGTGCTGCCGACCAGCGTGATGGCTGGAATATAACTGCTGGTATCCGAGGCCGTGATGGAAGAGGTCGCGCTGATGGTTACATCGTCTGTCGTCAACGGCCAGGTCGAGCTGGGTTCCAGCGTGGACGTTCCCGTACTATTGGAATCAGTCGTGGGATAAGTGGAAAGCACACTGTTATTGCTGTCTTTCGGATAAGTCGGTAACTGCGTCCCGTCGGCTGTCTTGACCAGCATGTCTCCTTTGGACGTCTCGGTATATGTGACAGACATATACGACGAGAGATCAGACATGGCGGCAGCACGCTGGTTTTCCAGATCTGCCGTGCTCATTCCCTGCACTTTAAGTGACATGATCTGCTTCGACAGAACACCAATGGTCGTCAGATCCGTATTGACTGAAGATACCTCAGAGACAATTGAATCCTGCGCCGCCTGACGCTGCGCCTGATAGGTTGATGACAGCGTGTTGATGGATGTCGCCAGTGTCTGCGCGTTACTGATGACAGTGCTTCTCGCCGTTGCATCGGATGGTGTTGAAACAAGTGCCGTGATGGCATTGGAAAGATTGCCGACCTCGTCAGACAAGGTCGCGCTTGATCCTGAATCTGAACTGGTCGATCCCTGAAGCGCCGTGATTGCGGAGAGGGAATTATTCTGCACCGTCAATGCAGAAACCTGGGCATTCTGCGTGTAAAGACTACTCTGCAGCGCATTATTGACGTTACGCGTTGTCAGACCAATCGAAACGCCGGAGCCCGTGCCCGTCGTATCTGCAGAGTTGAGGTTTGCAACCTCTTCCACATAACCAGTCGTGCTGGCATTGGAGACGTTCTGTGACAGCACACCAAGCGCGTACTGATTGCCTTCCAGCCCGCTGGTGGCGATGGACAGTGCATTGTTCAGATCCATGACCTTGAACTCCGACAAAACCTCGCCCACCAATCCAAATGGCGCAAGGCGCACCACGCCCAAGTTTTTTGGCGACGCGGCGCTTTGTTGAACCGGGCGGGACTACCGATCTTTTGTTCAGCTTGACCCACTCAGGTGAAAAACAGGTTAATGAGCCGTTAGCGGATCATCGAAATCGTCGCCTGCAGCAGCGTATCAGCTGTCGTGACGATCTTCGTATTGGCCGTGTAGGCTTCCTGAGTGACGATCAGGCTGGACAGATCAGACGTCAGATCCGTCGTGGAAGATTCGGTAGAGGACGTTTTCAGAACGCCGGTGCCGTTTGAGCCCACCGTCCCGATCGTTGCGGAACCAGAGGCTGAAGTTGCCTGATAGGCCTGTCCGTCAACAGCCATGAGCCCGTCCGGGTTCACGAAGGATGCAAGAGCGACCTTACCAACAAGCTGGGTGTCACCGTTACTGAAGGTTGCCATAATCGAACCATCAGTCTCCATGGAAATACCCTGGTAAGTGCCTGTCGTTACGCTGTCACTGTCAATTGTTGGCGTCGTCGAATTGTTCGCTGCAGTTGTAACGCCAGCGCTACTGCCAATCGTACCCAGATTCAGATTGACCGTCTGCGCTGCTGCACCATTGGTGTAGCTCAGCGTAATTGGAAGAGTAGCCGTCGAGCCCGTGTAACCTGTGCCAATCAATGCACCAGTAGAATCCTTTACGTCTTTGAGGTTGCCACTGGAGTCGAAATCGACAGTATAGGTGGACGTTGATGTGGAATCAGTACCACTACCAACAATCATACTCGTGTCAGTTGTTGGATCAGCATTTGCTACAGTAACCGTATAGGTCGAGCCACCTGTATTATCAGTTGAGGTCGTTGTGGAATCCCACTTGACTGACAATCCATGCGCCTGCGACGTGGAATCATAGATAGTCTGAGGCGTGGACGCGCCTGTCGAATCAACCGGATATGTCTGACCGCTGGTTATACCACCCGTCATCGTCAGGGTAGTTGTTTCAGTCGGGCGGAAAGCAACATCTGAAACCTGAATCTGCGTCAGATCATTGCTGAGTGTACCTGTTTTCGGGTCAGCCATATATCCGTTCAGATAATAGCCGGATGTATTGACCAGATAGCCATTCTTATCCTGATAGAAGTTTCCGTTTCGCGTAAAATACTGCTGATCTCCAAATGTTTCCGTACCAGCAGTTGCCTGACCGGTTGGCTGTGAAACATCAAAGAAGCCATTTCCTGAAATCGCGAGAGCAAGCGTGTTCGTACTGGCCGTAATCGTGCCCTGCTGCTGGGTCTGGGAGGTTGTGTAAGCTGATACACCATCAGAAACAGCCTGCCCCTGCGCGTAAGAAGCAAGGTTGTTGGAAACCGTGTCCTGAAAGCTTGTGTCAGACGCCTTGTAACCGACAGTCTGGCTGTTCGCGATATTATTACTGAGGTTTGTAAAAGCTGTTGACTGAGCGTTAATACCTGCAACAGCCGTTGTAAGCGAATTGAAAATCGACATGGATCACTCCTAAAGGGCGGCCCCGGCAGCGCGGCGCCGACGACCTCAACATCCCTTATCCATGCAGAAAGCGTGCCAACCTTCACTGAATAACGATTTTTTATTGATGTTAATAAATGCCCCCGGAAACCCGCGGGAATCTTGCGTGATATTTACTTTTCTTTTTTTCGTTTATTGGCTCATGGAAAAGACAGATTCCGGCAAACCGGCACATTTTGCCGACCAAGGCATTTTTGTTCCTGCATGATGCAGATTTTTCTCCGGCTAATTTATCACCGCCTCCATCCCGCCAAAAATCCTTTTCATTTCCTCAAGCTGTACAAACTCCATAAAAACACAAAAATATCAATGTATTATAAAAAATAACAGCAAAAAATTGGTATCAACACACCGATAAAAAGATTGATCAGTCGAAGTTGGCCCAAAATTTGCATCTATTCTCATTGCATAATTCGACTGGGATTAAGTTATGGCAAGTCTGGTGACATCGCTGCTTACAGAAACCGCCCCTAAAGTGACCAAGGCAACCAAGGTCACGTCCGGAAAGACCGTGTCTTCTGCTGCGACATCCCGACGCTCTCTATCGTCTGCCCAATCATCGACAGACGATCAGACTGAAGCCGGAACGCAGCCTACATTCGGCGATCATATGGCGCGCCAGACCCTCAGTCTGCCGCACAATTCCCAATCCCGGACGAGGCAGGCAAATTCTGCCCAGTCGCAGACATCAAGCGTCTCCTCCCTATCGCTGGAACAGAATGAAGACGCGCAGGCAGTGTCTGACAACACAACACCAGCCGACAATACATCCCTGTCACTTTCCGCCATCAACACGACGCAGGAAGACGCTGCAGCAAAAGCCCTTACAGCGGATGCGACTGCTACCATCGCAACCAGCCTGCCTTCATTGTCTTCCGCCACAGAAAACAGCTCTTCAGCTTCCACGGTCAGCAGCGCTGTGACTGATGACAGTCATAAACCAACTGACAGTCGGTCAACCAAAAACCAGCACAAGGAAAAACTGGCCAACTCTGAAAATACGGCCGGTGACAGCAGCAATCAGACGCTACCGGCTTCAGATACAACGCTGGAACTGGCTGCCCTGAGCGTTTACCAGCCGTCATTCTCTTCCTCAGAAACGCCTGTCACATTGTCCGGCAACGATGGTCAGACAACTCTTTCTTCAGTGTCTGCACAGGAAATCTCTGTTCCTTCATCATTTGCATCCAGTTCCGCATCAGGAAACGCTGCGATTATGACAGCGCCAGTCCATAATACGCTTTCAGACACCGGTGCTTTTCTCTCCGAAGAGGTATCGTCAGGTGATGCGAAAGTAGATAGGCCTGATCAGCTTATCTCCGTAGTTGACTCAAAAAATTCTGGTGTAATCAAGCCTCTTCACACTACTTCTGTAAGCCAGGCTTCCTCTCGGACAGCACCGAATGAAATAACAAGCAACCAGATAGCGGATAGCAAGAGCACCGATACACAACTGACGAGCATCAAAACATCGGACGTCACTGCCGCAGCTACCCAGACATTCAGTGCCACCACTGACACCCAGACGATCAGTGCCCTCCCCACGAACAGCTCTACGACCGACACACAGATTGCCAGCGCCCTGCCCCCAAGCAGCGCTACCACCGACACGCAGACAGCTAGTGCCCTACCCACAACCAGTGCAGACACTAATACACAGACAACTAGTGCCCTGCCGACAAATGGCGCTGCCACTGACGCTCAAACGAGGGACAACAAAACAGTCCTGACAATGCCTGCAGATATAAAGGTCAGTTCCAGTTCCGGTACCAGAGGCTCATCATTCTTTCACAATGACGTCCGCCCTACGAGCGCAACCAGTTTCAGCCAGATCCAGTCGTTGCAGGATATTGCTACCACGCCGGTCAATACTGAAACCGACAAACAATCTCTTTCAAACAACACACAGTCACCTCCACAAACAAAGGCTGAAGCAACACCGGCCCCTGTTATCGATCCCGCTCAGAATGCTCCGTCTCAGCCGACGGTCGTGTCCACAAATACATCGATTAGTCAGCCGGGGACGGTCTTCGCTACTCAGGAAAGCAAGACAGCCAGCTCTGATATTCCTCAAACTGCACAGGTAACTGGGCAGCCAACAGATACGTCCGCACAAGTGCAGGTGGCCTGGAATCCTGCTCCTGTCACCTCGACGCCCTCCGCAGGGAAAGTCACTGCAAGCAGGACAGCTCCGCTGGATGATCGCTCATCAGGACGCACAGACATTTCCAACGCTGCGCAGGCACAGACCACACCAGTCGAACCGCAGACAGATGACGTAGCTTCTTCCACCACTTCAGAGAAAACGTCTGCAGATCAGCAAGGCAACAGAGACGATAACAAAAACTCTGATCAGCACACGTCATCTGACCGGTCTCTGACCGCAAACATGACACTGCCGCAGACCTATAACGAGGCCACACCTTTTTCTGAGCAACTGGTCGCCAGCACAACGAGTGACGCCTCTGCTCCAGCCTCAACCACTACACAGGCGTCAGCGACGACCTCGTCTTCCTCCATCGACACAACTGCGGCATCCGACAGTAGTTCCACAGCTCTCAACATGACAGTTGCACTGCAGGATGATGCTCAGACACCGCTACACGTCACCATTGATAAATCCGACAAGTCTGACGGGCTGAACATTCACATTGGTGCGGATGGCCTCACGACCCTGAACGAATTGCAGACCCATAAACACGAGCTGGTTCATGCTTTGGAAAATGCGGGCATCTCGACCGCTGGATCACAGATTTCATTCGGTCTTGCCGATAACAATGCCGATTCATCATTCTCGCAAAACCATCAGTCTCAGCAACAGCCACAGGATAACAGCACGAATACGACTGCTGGATCTTCAGATTTTGCAAACGCTTTTGGCGGTACACTCTCCGGAAACAGCAACGGAGATGGCTCCCGGAACGCCTGGAGCGCAACTCCATCCACAACCATGATTTCAGCTGCGGCTTCAGACGCCGATGAGACCAGCGACCAGATATATGCCTCGACTGCCCTGCGGACAGGCTCAGTCAACATCACAGCCTGAAAGAACCGGATATGACAACGACAGTAGCAACTTCATCATCTTCAACTTCGCTTCTTTCATCTGCGGTCAGCGCGTCCCAGTCCGCAGCCTCGGTCAATGCCGCCGCCAACACGGCAGCATCCAACACGACTGCGACCGACACCAGCACAAGCGCCCTCTCCTCGCTCACCAGCAACTTCAACACGTTCCTCACCCTGCTCACCACACAGCTCAAGAATCAGGATCCGAGTAGCCCGATGAGCAGTGATACGTTCACCTCCGAACTCGCTCAGTTCGCAAGCGTGGAACAGCAGGTTGATACCAACACCAACCTGAAAACGCTGATTTCCCTGACGCAGGATGGTCAGCAGTCGACCGATATGTCGCTGGTTGGCAAAACTGCCGTTGCAACCACAAGCGAACTGCCACTGCAGAACAGCAGCAGCAGCGTTTCCTTTAACACGACGACCGAAGAACCGATTGCGATTGCCGTCTCTGACAGCAACGGCAATGTCGTCAAGACGGCGGAACTGACCTCCACTGTCGGCACCAATACATGGACATGGGACGGCACCAGCGACAGCGGAGCCCAGCTCAGCGATGGTTCCTACAACATCGCCGTGCAGACGGCGGACACGTCCGGCAATACATCCGACGTTCCGTTTACCGTCACAGGCACTGTCACAGGCGTCACCCGCAACGGCAGCTCGATCTACGTCAATATGGGGGACAGCACGATTGACATGTCGGACGTCAATTCGTTCTCCGACACGTCGAGTGCCAGCACGACTTCAACGTCCTCCACATCGTCAGACTCTTCATCCACCTCAAGCTGATGATGGAGCGAAGCAGGGTCTTTTCAACGGATCAGACCCTGCCCGTTTCAGGCAGAAGTCGCTTACGGGATTGCGGAAACCGGCTCTTTTCAGAGAGCCTGTTTTTCCGAAGCCCTTTCAGACGTGAGCCTCTCCTGAAACGCATCTGCACTCTATAATCTGTCCCGCAAGCAGACTTCTGAAACAGTCTGGCAGATCATGCAGACTACTTACTCGTCTTCGCCAAGCACCTCACGGGCGCGCCGGACGATCGTTTCATACTCTTCATCAGACAGCTCTCCCCGATGATGAAACTCGCTGGCACGGGCAAGTGCATCTCTGGCGTGATTCTTGTCGGGAATGGGATAGCGCCTTCCCGGTAAGGCAAAGGCACTGTCAGGAAGCGCATCGCGCTCGGCTTGTGTCAGACGTGACATGGCGATCCTCCAGAAAAAAGCGCTCGTCTGAAATCATTCCACCAACGATCCCGGACTTGAGCATAGGCTGCACCTCAGACCTTAAACAGGTAAGTTGCGCACTGCTTTGATATGGTCCCTGTTTCTGTCGAAACAATTGCATGTCAGCTCTTCAGGAAGATCCGTCTTTCGCACACAGATCCGCCTCATCCATTTCATCAAGATCCGCCATAGCAGCTTCCGCGCTCTGCGTCGGCACATCACTGGCCCGGACATCCATTCTCTGCATCGGTGCCTTAACAGCGCCGGGAGCCGACAATCCGTGCACAACGCGGAAAGCGACGATGATCGCCAATCCGCCGAAAAGCACGCTGCCCGCAGCCTGACCAATCTGCACACCCAGCGCTCCAAATCCGGCTCCATACGCCACAAAAGGGATCGTTCCCAATGTTGCGCGTCCCCAGTTGAACAGGGTCGAATAGAGCGGGTGACCAAGATTGTTGAACACCGTATTGGCGACAAAAAGCATACCGACAAACAGATAGCCCAGCACCGTCCATGAACAGAACAGATGGATCAGCGCGGCACCGTCTCCCTGAAGGTGGAATCCCTCCGTCAGCAGATTCTGCGAGAGCGCCAGCACGCCCCAAGTGCAGGCAACGCATCCCACCACAATCTTGAGAGAAGCGACCAGCACCTCCCGCACACGGTCCAGTTTGCCCGCTCCAAGGTTCTGGGAAATGATCGGTCCAACCGCGCCCGTCAGAGCGAAAACCATAGCGAACGCCACGACGACAATACGCTCCACCGCCGTCTGGCCACTGACTGCCTCAAGGCCGAACTGCGCCATGTGCTCAGTGACATAGGCTCCCCCCACCGGGGTCGCCAGATTTGTCAGAATGGCCGGAATGGCAATCCCCGCGACACGACGGCTATCGCCCCATATAGCGACAGGTTTGGGCCATTCGAGCATTCCGTGCAGGCTTGCGCCCCGCCACCCGAGAACGAGAACCGCCCCACGCGCAAGAACCGTGCTGATGGCGGCTCCCATCAGTCCTTCCCTGAATCCGAGAATCAGGATTGGGTCCAGAATGGCCGTGAGGATCGCTCCAGCAAGGGTGACATTCATGGAGCGTTTTGCATCTCCGACTGCCCGCATCAGTGCCGAGGCGGACATGCCGAGCGAAATCAGCGGCAGAAACGGAGACGTCAGATAGATGTAGAGAGCCGCCTGATCGAGCGCCTCTCCTGATGCGCCCAGCAGTGAGAGGATGGGACGCGCCAGAAGAGCTGTCACGATCCCCACCATCGCCGTAAGCACGAGATTGGTCAGCATGAATGAGGAGGCAATCCGCCGCGCCCGATAGAAGCTGCCGCCGCCAATCTCCCTGCCCACGCAAGCGCCAAGTCCAATGGTCAGACCGATGGACACCGCGATCTGGATACCGCCCACGGCGCCGGCAAAACCGATTGCAGCCGTCAGGGCCGGCACACCGAGATGAGCGATATAAATCATGTTCAGCATATCGACGGCGAACACAGCCATCAGCCCGATAGCGCCGGTTCCCGCCATAACGAGAACGTGCCGCATAATGCTGCCGACCACGAAACACGCCTTTTGTCTCGGCACTGGTCTTCCGTTCATTAAAATCCTGCGGGTCGGACTTTATAATACTGCGCCCGCTCTCGCCGCAGTATGGCATGACCGGACTGCAACGCGAATGCCGAACGTCTATCACAAAAACATTTATATTCCGTGGCGGACTGTCACGGAGAAACCGGAGTAGAACTCCGACCGGATCGAGCGTTACCCTTCAGGAAGAGCCATTCCCCGCTCACGCGACCAGTTCCGCCAGAGCAGATGCAGCGTCGCCATTGCCGCCGGGCCGAGGAACAGACCGAGTAGGCCCCATGTCTCGGCACCACCGACAATCCCCAGCAGCACCCACAGGAACGGCAGTTGCGTACTGCCGCCAATGAGACCCGGACGGACAAAATGATCCGCCGTGAAAATCACCACTGCACCAATGGCGAAGACCGCCACGGCTGCCATCGTGCCGCCATCCACGAGAAGGAAGGTCGAGGCAAGCCCGACCGGAATCATCGCGCAGAAGGGAATCATGGCCGCAATGGCGGTCGCACCCCCGAGCAGAACCGGATGAGGGACGCCTGTCAGAAAGTAGATTACGCCCATGATGATCCCCTCGCCCACGCCGACGAGAACCAGTCCGGCAACAGTGCCGTGGATGGAAGCAATGATCTGGTGTCCGATCAGTTCACCCCGTCGGCCAAAAGCCCGGCGTGAAGCGATCGTGCATTCGCGCATGATCGTGTCCCCATCCTTGTAGAGAAAGAACAGGGTCAGAATGGAGAAGAAGAACAGCGTGCCGCGATGAACGACCTGCGATCCGACGGTCTTTGTCATGGCCAGACCGCGTGCATCGAACGAACTGAAGAATTCCGCCGCCGCACTCGGGTCGGACAGATGGCTGTTCCACCATTTGACGACGGCGTTGGCTCCGAAAGGCAGTCTGCTGACCCATACCGGCACCGGCACACCGGTATTGCGGGCATGTTTCATCAGCCCGAGCACATTCTGCGCTTCGTTGGCGGCCTCAAGCCCGACAAACAACATGGGAATCAGAAAAAGCAGCGCCATACCCGCCGTGCAGAGTGCCGGCAGAAGCGCTCCATGCGCCAGACGAGGCCAACGGGCCTGGATCTTGCGGTAGAGAGGCCAGGTCGCCACAGCAAAGACCACACCCCAAGCCAGCGCGCTCAGGAAGCCATGAATTGTGTAGGTTGTGATCGCGACAATGGCGAGGGCCAGAATTTCCCGCGCCTTCCATTGGGCGCGCCGGGCTGCCTGCCTCTGCTCAAGGGTGATATCTTCGACCGGACAGGGCGGAAGGTGAACATGGTCGTCATCATGCGGCGGCAGACCGGATTGTGACATTCAGCTATCTTCCCTCAAGCATTGCTCCCCGGACAGGCCTTGGCGAAATCTGTGGACCAGATAAACGCCATGCCACGCGAGACCGCTCCTGTCACGCTTCCGGCTGTCGGCTGCGTGCTTCCGCCCAGATGGCGAAGGCATGAATCAGCGCCGCTTCATCCAGAGATTTGAAGCGTCCTGATGCCCCGCCATGACCGGCTTCCATGTTGATCCGCAGCAGAAGCGGATTGTCCGACACAGAATACTCACGCAGTTTCGCGATCCATTTGGCAGGCTCCCAGTAGGTTACCCGCGGGTCGGTCAGACCGCCGATCGCGAATACTGCCGGATAGGGCTTTGCAGCGATCTGGTCATAGGGTGAATAACCGGCAATCCGGTCATAGGCTTTTTCATTGATCAGCGGATTGCCCCATTCCGGCCATTCAGGCGGCGTCAGAGGCAGGCTGTCGTCCGACATGGTGTTGAGCACGTCCACGAACGGCACGACGGCCACTACACCTGCGAACAGTTCCGGGCGCATGTTGGTGATAGCCCCCATCAGCATGCCGCCAGCCGATCGGCCATCCGCAACAATCCGTCCAGCATCCGTCCAGCCCTGCTCGATGAGATGATCGGCGCAGGCGATAAAGTCCGTAAAGGTGTTCGTCTTGTGCTCGTCTCGCCCACCAAGGAACCAGTTCCAGCCCTTTTCCGAACCACCCCGGATATGCGCGATGGCATAGACCCAGCCGCGATCGACCAGACTCAGATTGCGGGTCGAAAAGGTGGGGTCGATGGAGATTCCATAGGAACCATACCCGTAGAGCAGCATCGGCGCGGGCTGACCTTCCGGGGTGTCCCGATGCCAGAGCAGCGTGATCGGCACAAGTTCACCGTCCGGCGCCTTGGCCATTAGCCGCTTTGTCCGATAATTCTCAGGATCATGCCCTGACGGCACATCCTGCATCTTCAGCAGATGCCGCGTGCGGTCCTGCATATCGTAGGAGAACCACTGCCGCGGCGTGGTTGGCGACTGGTAGGAATAGCGAAGTTCCGTCGTCTTAAACTCGTAGGACCCGTCGAGCGAAAGCGTGTAAGCGTCTTCGTCTGTCGCAATCTGGTGCCGCTCGCCAGCCTTGTCTTCGATAGCGATGATGATGTTCGCATTCACCCGCTCGGTCCACACCAGATGGTCGGCAAAACAGATTGCCCCCGTGATGTAGTGTCCAGCGCGATGCGGCACATGCTCACACCACGCCGAACGGTCACCCACGGCCTCATC
The DNA here is from genome assembly GCF_002409645.1 of Acetobacter sp. UBA5411. GTDB lineage: Bacteria > Pseudomonadota > Alphaproteobacteria > Acetobacterales > Acetobacteraceae > Acetobacter. The sequence continues at coordinate 105,402 of NZ_DHNR01000041.1, read as the reverse complement.
CGCAACCGTCATCAGTTTGAAATCTGTGGCCCCATCAGCATTTGTGCGGATGACGAACCTGTCTCCACCATGAGACAGTTCATACATCAGCCCTTTTTCACGCGGGGCGACGCACACTGGAGCGGCTTCAGGAGCAGCGTCAGGGATGATCCAGTTTTCGGACGTATCATGATCGTTGGTGCTGATGACAATCCATTTGCCGGAACGCGCTGCGCTCACCCCGACAAAAAAGCCTGAATCCGGCTCATCATACACCAGCACATCATCGCTTGCGGTCAGGGCACGGCGGTAAATCTTCACTGGACGACCATTATCGTCCCGGCAGGTCCAGAAGATGTACTTTGAATCCGGAGAAAAGGTGAACTCGCCTGAACAGTTCTCAATCTCGACAGGCAGTATCTCGCCCGTGGTCAGGTCACGCACGCGGATGGTGTAAATTTCGGAACCCTGCGTGTCTTCCGCCCATGCAAATAGGCGATGGTCCGGACTGTGGGTTGCACCCCGTGCTGCGTAATAGGGCTGCCCTTTCGCTCGCACGTCCGCGTCGAGCAGCACTTCTTCCGTTTCCGGATGCCCTTCCGCATGACGCACGTAACGGGGATACTGCGATCCCGACTCATAGCGGACGCCATAGCGCCATGTGCCGTGCGGGAGTGGCGGGAAAGAGTCGTCTTCCTTCAGACGCCCCTTCATCTCGGCGACGATTTCGCTCTGCAACGCCTTCGTCGGGGCCAGCACGGCATCAGAGTAAGCGTTTTCCTTGCGCAGATGATCGGCAATGTCCGATCGGAGCAGGGCCGGATCACGCAGAACTTCCTGCCAGTTATCGTCCTTCATCCACGCATAGTCATCCACACGGGTGCGTCCGAGCTGCTCGATGCGGCAGGACTTCTTGTGGGCAACGGGCGGTGCGGGGATTTGCGACATATAAATGGCCTTCCAGTGACGACTAGAAGGCCATTCTTACACAGGATGGCTCAACGAACACCCTGTCGGGTGAAAGGGTTCAGCCATGCAATCGTTGAAAAGCTGTAAAAAAACGCCAGATCAGGTGTCTTTCAGAGCCTTTTCTTCCTCTTTACGGGTTCCGAACGGCACTTCCTGCCTGTCGTCCTGCTCGTCCATGCTGCCGCCAAGATTACCCAGATTTTCCTGAATCTTGGCGTCCTCAATCGGCTCGCCATTCGGGGCCAGCGGCACAGCAGACTCGACCGGGATTTCCCCAGCGTCAGGATTGATCTCCATCCCGATCAGATCTGTCGCAGCTTCCATATAGCCTTCAGGACCACAGGTCGGCTTGCCGTCGGCAATCCACATTTCATTGGCTTTGGCCTTGATCTTGGCGTCGCGCTGCGGCGAGTCTTCCAGTGGGTTTTCCATATCATGCACTCCTCAAATGACCGTCACTGTGCGGAGACGAACTCCGCTTGCCCATCAGAACGACCTGAGCGGGAGGCAGTTTCGGTCCTGCCTGTCATGTTAGGCCAGCCGTCACCGGAACACACCCCCTTCAGAAAGCACCTCAGGGAGCCGGATTGTTATGGATCTGATGAATGGCGTTGATCCGGCTTTCCAGCTCTGGAGTGATCTTAACATCCACCGATCCGAGAATGGTCTGCAACTGGGCAATGCTGGTCGCCCCGATGATATTGGAGGTGACAAAGGACCGCGACGTCACGAACGCGACCGCCAGCTGTACCGGATCGATTCCAAACTCCTGCGCCAGCGCGATATAGGCCCGGATGGCGTCATCCACGCCCGGCTTTTCATAGCGCTGTCCCCTGTTGAACAGGGTTGTGCGTGCGCCAGCGGGTCGCGCGCCATCCAGATATTTTCCTGTCAGATAACCCTGCGCCAACGGTGAATAGGCCAGCAGCCCAACCTGCTCACGCAGCGCAAACTCCGCCAGACCCAATTCGAATGTCCGGTTGATCAGATTGTAGGCGTTCTGAATCGACACGACCCGTGGCGCGCCCTGACGGGACACTTCCAAGCACTTGGCGACACCCCAGGGTGTTTCATTGGACAGACCGACATGCCGGATCTTCCCTTCCGTCACGAGATCGCCCAGCACACCCAGCGTTTCCTCAAGAGGCACTTCATCATCGACAGGCAGTTTTTCAAATGTCGTGCCGCCTGCGCCAAACAGATTGACCCGACGGTCCGGCCAGTGAAGCTGGTAGAGATCGACATAATCCGTGCCGAGCCGTTTGAGCGATCCTTCCAGCGCATATCGGATCTGGCGAGGTGTCAGACGGGTTTCTTCTCCACCCGGGCGGAACCATTCCATCGGGCTACGACCGACAACCTTGGTCGCGAGGATGATCTGATCACGGCGTCCGCTCTTTGCCAGCCAGCTGCCGACGATCCGTTCCGTGACGCCAAACGTCTCGGCTCTGGGTGGGATGGAATAGAGTTCAGCCGTGTCGATGAAGTTGATGCCTTTTTCGATCGCAAGATCGAGTTGGGCATGGCCTTCCGCTTCCGTGTTCTGCTGACCGAACGTCATCGTGCCGAGACAGATTTCACTGACGAGGATGCCGGTACGCCCGAGTTCACGTTGTTTCATACTGTCCGCTTTCGTCTTCCGATGAGTGCCAGACGGGAGATAAGCAGCCCTTTACGGATTGTCGCAAGTGACGGGCAGGCACGACACGTTATCACCTCAGGTTTGGCGCGGGCGTGCATAACGCGCAATCCGCTGATTTTCATAACGCAGCAGCACGCCAGACAATGCCCGGATCATAGCATTTGCTTCATGCTTTACAGATACAGTCGAAGCCATGACTGCCGCTACATCTTCAGGAAAACGACCTGCCAGTCTGCTGTTTTTTCTGGTCTGGTTCTGCATCCGTGTCTGGGCGGTTTGCTCCTGCACCATCCTCATTACTCACGGTCTGTCCCAGCTCCATGCCGGATGGACCGACGGAGCCGGACATCCATTTTGCGAGGACTTTCTGAACCTGTGGTCGGCGGGATTTCTGCTACTGCATCACCATCTGATGGTTGCTTACAATTTCGAGGCATTTCACCATTTTCAGATCGGCATCGTTCATCATGCCATCAATCTGTATCATTACAGCTATCCCCCTGTTTCGGCCTTGCTGAGCATTCCTTTCGGGCTGCTGCCCTACCCTCTCGCCTGCGTTCTGTGGCAGGGCGGTGGATGGCTTGCCTTTGCTCTTGTCCTGAGGCGGATTACCCCGAAACACTGGTGCCTGCTTGCACTCGCCTGGCCTGCTGTTTTCGTAAATACTCTGTCCGGGCAGACAGGTTGCTGGATTGCGGCCATTATCGGCTACGCACTGCTCGACCTTCGGGACAATCAGACAATACGCGCCGGTCTCCTGCTTTCACTGCTTGTCGCCAAACCGCAGCTTGGCTGGATCGTGCCTCTTGCGCTTCTGAGTGGAAGGGAATGGAAAGCGCTATTCACGATGGCTGTGGGCAGCGTGGGGCTTCTGGCTCTAAGCATCATGGTGGCTGGCATCCAGCCCTGGTTCGCATGGCATGAAAGGTTGAGCATTCTTCGCCGAATTATTCTCGAAGATGGCTCGGGGGTTATGCAGCGGATGATGTCGGTGTTCGTATTGGTCCGTCATGCGGGTGCAAGCGTCGATACGGCATGGCTGATGCAGGCGGCGGCAACTCTACTCAGTGTCGCTCTACTCATGCTGGTCTGGAACAGGACGCGTGCTGGCCAGATATCCTTTCCGGTCAAGGCATCCGTTCTCGTCCTCGCCATTCTGACAGCATCGCCGTATGTCAGCGATTATGACTGCGTCATGCTGGCGTTTTCCTGCGTCTGGCTCTGGCCTCTCACCGATCGCTGGGGCAGGATTATTCTGGGAATGGCTGCTCTCTCTCCCATCATGGCGGCTGGCATTGCTCTTGGCACCGGTATTCCGTTGGCCGCTGTTTTTCTGTGGGCCGCCTATATCTGGGCCGTAATCCGGGTCGCCGGGCTTAAAGTCAGTCCCCACCTGTTCAAACACTGAAGTTCTGGCGGTCCATTTCCAGCGTTTGTAGTAGTTTTCACGGGGAGCTGTCCTACTCGGCCGGTCCCAGATGATGCGTGCCACGTCGTGCAGCCAGACGGGTCTGCTGCTCGCGATCCGCATAACGGCGGCGCTGCGCTTCAGTCCGTTCATCATGGCAGGAAGGGCAGCTTACTCCCTCCTCATAGAGCGGTGACGCCTTGTCCTCATCACTGACCGGGCGACGGCAGGCGTGGCAGACTGAGTATTTCCCCTGCTCAAGGCCGTGTTTCACCGTCACGCGCTGATCAAAAACGAAGCATTCTCCTTCCCAGAGGCTCTTATCCTCCGGGATGGTTTCAAGATATTTCAGAATACCGCCCTTGAGATGAAAAACATCTTCCACACCCTCCGCCTTGGCGAAAGCCGTAGACTTCTCGCAGCGGATACCGCCGGTGCAGAACATGGCCACCTTCGGCTTGCGTCCCTGCGCCGCGAGTTCGTCGCGTTTTGCACGGAACCAGTCCGGAAATTCACGGAATGTCGCAATCTGCGGATCTATTGCGCCCTGAAATGTTCCGACTGCCACCTCATAATCATTGCGGGTGTCAATGAGGATCGTATCCGGGTCCAAAATAAGATCGTTCCACTCAGCCGGATCGACATAGGTTCCGACAATGGCGCGAGGATCGACACCCGGCACGCCCATGGTGACGATCTCTTTCTTGACGCGTACCTTCATCCGCAGAAACGGTAGTTCAGCAGCGCGGGATTCCTTGATTTCCAGATCGGCGCAGCCCGGCAGGGCGCGGATATGCTCCAGCACCTTGTCCATAGCCTCATCGCTGCCAGCAATCGTGCCGTTGATGCCTTCATGCGCGAGAAGCAGGATGCCCTTTATGCCCAGAGAACAGCACAGTTTCGCCAGAAGGCCGCGGATGGCCTCACAATCCTCGAAGGGCGTGAAACGATAAAGCGCGACAACCCGGACAGGCAGAGTGGAGTCAGACAGATTATGATCAGACATGAGCATTCATCGCTTCCGCATAAGCCTTCAGCACGTCAGAGGCCGGGCCATCCATTTTCACACGCCCGCCTTCAAGCCAGATAATCCGCGAGCACCATTCTTCAAGCACGGGGAGAGAGTGGGACGTGATGACCAGAATTTCCGCCCCGTCCACGACACTGGCAAGACGGGCACGCGCCTTGTCCTGAAACCGGGCGTCTCCCGCCATGAACCATTCATCCATCAGCAGGATCTGTGGCGCAATCGCCGTCGCCAGTCCGAAGCCGAGACGAATGGCCATACCCGATGAATAAAGCCTCAGTGGCAGATCCATGAATTCGCCAAGCTCGGCGAACGCTTCCACATCCTGCTCAAGCTGTTTGAGCTGTGCGGATCGTAGCGCCTTGTGCTGTGCGAGCAGATAGATGTTCTCACGCCCTGTCAGGGCCGGATTCATGCCGGAATTGGTGTCGATCAGCGTCTCGACCGACCCCCGAACCGTTACCATACCGGGCTGTGCGAGATAGATCCCACCCAGCACTCGCAGGAGCGTGGACTTCCCCGCCCCGTTATGGCCGACCAGACCGACACGTTCTCCGCTGCGGATCGTCAGCGACAGATCGCTGATGGCCCGAACCTCAAGCACGCCGGGTGCGTTATCGCTCATGCGGACTTCCCCACCCGTGCGGGAGCCCCGGCTTAACTGAAGGGGACGTTTAACCTTGCCAAAAAGGCTTTTCTTGAGTGAACGCGCTCCGCCGTGAAAGATCGGGAAGTCGAGAGTCAGATGATCCAGCCGGATGAACGCCTTCGGCTGTCCCGGTTTCCGGTCGGTCGTGGCTGGAGCGGGGGCGAAGCCTGTCACGTCGTCAGATCCAGAAGGCGAGTTGCGCCCGTGAGCGCGAAAACACGAAAAGACTACTGAGCCAGAGCAGCACGCTCAACCCGATTGCGACACTCCATACAGAGATGGAGGGCATCTCTCCCGTCAGAGGTTGCCTGACGATTTCAAGCAACGAATAGAACGGGTTGAGAATAAGCCACCATCCTTTTGCGCCAAGCTGTTTGGCGCTCCAGATGATTGGCGTCACATAGAACGCGACCTGCACGATACTGGCGACGATGGGCGGAATATCCCGGTACCGGGCGGCGACCGAACCGAGCAGCAGGCAGAAGGCAAAAGCGTTCAGTGCCCAGATGAGCAGACCCGGCACCGCAAACAGGGCGACCGGTCCGGGCAACAGCCCAAAGATCAGATAAACCCCTATCGGAACGACAATATTGTAGCCAAACATCAAGCCATTGCGGACCAGAACGCGTAGGGCCTGAAGGGAGAACGGCAGACGCGTCGCCCGGATCGAACTCGCTTCATTGATGAAGCAGGAACAGGCGTCCTGCGTCACCCCTGCAATCCCGATCTGCCAGAGGATCATGGAGATCGCGAGATAGGGCAGATAATCCTTCAGAACGATATGGAAGAGATTACTGTAAATCCCTCCCATCGAGCCGATCATCACCGCCGTGCCGAGTGTGAGCCAGAGCGGCCCCACCCGGGAGCCACGGAACTGAAGTTTGATATCCAGCCAGCCGAGGGACACGGCCAGACGCCACAGGCGCAGGCCCTCTCCAATATCTTCCAGAGCCAGCCTCAGACGGGAGCGACTGACAGCCGGATCATCATCGGGATCACCCTGCTCCCAGTCATCGACATGCCTGTCGGCAGCCGCCTCACCTTCCGACAAGGACGCATGCTCCATACTCTCCTGCGTGGAGGAGGTGGGGAAATCCCCGATGATCGGTGTCGCAGCAGAAAGCTGGCCAGTCGAGGCAGTCATGGTCCGACCGCGTAGCCCATCCGGCCCGTCGGCGGCAACTCCTGTGAGCCATCCGCCACCCGGAAGCACGCTGCTCTCTGCCATTATCGAACCTGTGAAAACGCGACTCCGTCTATGCCACGATAACGTCATAATTCGGAGCCAAAGGGGAGGTTCTCAGGATCGGGCTCGTATGCAAGGCGGATAAATCGCGTGCATCCTGCCGCATTGAGGGTTATTCCTGCGCTTTGAAACACAGGGTGGAAAGGGGAGATACGCTTTGCGGACCGGGAACGAGAGACCGATGCACCATGCGCCCGGGTTTCCCCCGCGTCACGCCAGAACATCTGCCCCCATGCACAGCGCAAAGCGCAAGGTTCCCCGCATAGTCCGCCAGCTTCAGGCTCCAGCCGTTCTCGGCCTGCTTGCCCTCCTGTCAGCCTGCGCCGGTCAGGGACCGCAGTCCGACATGCAGATTCCCATCGCGCAGGAAGAAGCACGCTACCGGGCCCACGCGAAATCCTATTACGCTCCACCCGGCTCGAGCGATGATCCGTGGGGTCCCTACATCACGGAAGCCTCCCAGCGTTTCGACATCCCGGAAATCTGGATTCGTAGCGTCATCCAGCGCGAATCCGGCGGCCGACTGTTCCATAATGGCGAACTGGTTACGTCCGCTCCCGGCGCAATGGGCCTGATGCAGTTGATGCCGCCAACCTACGACGCCATGCGTAGCCAGTACAATCTCGGCGACGATCCGTACGACCCGCATGACAACGTCCTCGCGGGCACGGCCTATATCCGCCAGATGTATGACATCTATGGATCGCCGGGGTTTCTGGCTGCCTATAACGCAGGTCCCGGTCGTCTTGAGGACTTCATTTCCCGCAACCGTACCCTGCCGCGCGAGACCCGTAACTATGTCGCCGCCATCGGGCACGAGATCGCCGGGATTTATCCCAACAGCCGCTCGCAGGCCGATCTTCTCGTCGCCAGCCATACAACCGGTCAGAGCGCGGAATATGCCGCAGCAGCCCTGCCGACAGGAACAGCTGCAAGCATTCGCAATGCATGGGCACAGCGTACAGGTGGCAATTCGCGACCTGTAGAAGTTGCAGAAGCGCCCACATCCTCCGCAGAGGACACGACGCCCGTCGTTTCGGCTCCGACCTACACCCGCCAGATGGCCCCGGTTTCCAGCAACACCGAGTCTCCACAGGCTGTCAGCTCGGTCTGGGCGGCACGCATGAAAGCCAACGGTGCAAGTGCAGAACCTGCGGAACAACCGCAGGCGTCAGCTGAGCCAGTATCTGCTCAGCCCGTCGTCATCAATGATAACGCCATGCCTGCGGCACGCCCTGCCCGCACCGCCAACAGGTTCGCTCTGATCTCTTCAGCCTCTGCCGCGTCCGCTCCGCTGTCTTCCCGCACGACGACCACCAGTCGTGTTTCAACGACAGCAGAAAGCGCAAGCGTGGCCAGTTCTTCCCGGGCATGGGCCATTCAGGTCGGTGCGTTCAGCACACCTTCCCTCGCCCAGACTGCCGCCAGCCGCGCCCGCTCCAAAGCAAGCAATGATCTGTCTTCGGCCAGAACCCAGATCGCCAGTGTGCGTCTCGCCAGAGGCCAGATTTACCGCGCACGCCTGACCGGCCTTTCCCACTCGGAAGCAACAGCCGCCTGTCACCGTCTCGATGTCGGTTCTTCCAACTGTGTGGTTGTCTCGCCTGAGGGCATCTGACCAAACTTCGCTATCAGCTTTATTCACCGGCAAGGAACGATTATCATGGCCAAACACAAGCTTTTCGGCCTGATCCTGACGGCTGGTCTGATGCTCTCGCTACAGGCGAACGCCGCTCTGCCGACGGGTGATAAGGCTCCCGCTTTTACGCTTCCGGCGAGTCTGGCTGGCCATGAATTCAGTTTTTCGCTGGCGAAGGCCCTGAAGAAAGGCCCGGTCGTTCTGTATTTCTATCCTGCCGCCTTCACACCCGGCTGCACGATAGAAGCGCATGATTTTGCCGAGGCGATGGACCAGTTTCAGGCCCTGAACGCAACCGTCATCGGCATCTCGATGGACCAACTCGATACGCTGAAAAAATTCTCGGTCAGCGAATGTCGCAATCGGTTCGCTGTCGCCGCCGACGAGAGTGGTTCCGTATCAGCGCTGTATGACGCCAGACAGTCCCATGACACGCATGCAGCACGTGTGTCCTACGTCATCGCGCCCGATGGGAAGATTCTCCTGAGCTATGAAAACCGCTCGCCGGATGAGCATGTAACCCGCGCTCTTGCCGCTCTCCAGAAATGGAAAACGGACTCATCCCGGCACTGAAGTCTCTTCAGGAAGCGATAATCAGCCCGCTTCCCACTGCACCTTTCTGAGAAACCACTGTAGCTCCAGAACGCTGCTCAGACGTGCTCCTTCCGGCGTGTCGATCAGTGGTCCCGTGCGGCTGCGGGGTTCAATCAGCCCCCATTTCACCAGATCGCCACGAATCTTGGCGTCGTCATACTCGTAGCCTTGCCGCACGATCTCCTTCAACCGTTCGACAATGGTGGCCAGAAGGGTGAGATCGGCCGAGTGCCGCGCCAGCATGCTGCGCCTCACCTCGGCCACTGCCTGCATGGCCACACGCGGCACCTCTCCTTCCTGCACGAGAGGCGTGATTGTATAGCCAAGATTGAGATAACGCTCGGGGTAATCCGTTGTGAGCCACTTCTCGCCCCCAGCCACTTCGACAAGCCATGCTTCCACCTTCGCCTCGATCTGCGGCAGGGCGAAGTTTCCGCTCAGAATTTCCTCGGGGGTCGCTGAGGCTTTTCGTCCGGCAGAGGGTTCCTCCCCGGAAGGGTGCTGTTCTGCCCGATCTTCAGGCACATCCTTATTCAACAGGATCTTGCTCCTCCGTGGGCACCTCAGGGGCAGTGCAATACCCAGGTTATCATTGGTCAGACAGACACTCTGCCACAACAGCAGAACAAGCTATTTTCCACGAAATCACGTCCGGGAAAACAGCGTTACCGCATTTTTCAGACGATTGTTAACGTCTCAATACATAGTCCATTTCTATCACCGACCATAGAGCGAGCCTAAGTCAGCCTAGCGCAGACTTGCCCTCCACCTGAAATCAACTGACCGGGCGTTTCCGCCCTGTAACGCCTCTACTTTCGCATTCTGGCAAAAAACAGACAGATCATTCGCCGGCCGGTCAATCCATTACAGCACAAGCCGTGGCAGAATCGCTTCCAGTCTTACGCGGCCTGATGGCGTCGCCACCAATCCGCCGCCCGTAAGCTGTCTCAGATACCCTTCCTCCAGACACAGTTGCAGCACGTTGTCATCAAGAGCATCGGCGAAGACGCAACCTGTGCGCGCTTCAAAAGCGGCGCTGGAGACACCCTCCGCCAGCCGTAGTCCCATGAGCAGCATCTCGCGGGAGCGATCCAGTCTGTCCAGAGGATCAGCGCTGGTCTCACCGGTGCCGGTCTGCTCGACCTTTTCAGCCCATATCTCCGGCGCACGATGACGCCGCGTTGCCAGCAATTGTCCGTCGAGTGTCAAACGCCCGTGCGCCCCTGCCCCGATGCCGAGGTAATCCCCGTAGCGCCAGTAGGTCAGATTATGACGACTCTCCGCGCCCGGCACGGCGTAATTGGAAACCTCGTAAGCCGACAGACCGTGCCGTGCCGCCACCTCTGTCGTGTCGTCATAAAGCGCCGCCGCCAGATCCTCGTCAGGCAGAACAAGTTTGCCCTGACGAAACAGCCCTTCAAACTTTGTGCCGTCCTCAATGGTCAACTGGTACAGCGAGACATGATCGGCGACGAGATCAAGTGCCTGAGCCAGTTCAGCACGCCAGTCTTCCCGCGACTGGCCCGGACGCGCGTAGATGAGGTCAAACGTAACCCGCGGGAAAATCGTTCGCGCCATTTCCAGCGCTCGCACTGCCTGCCCCGCGGAATGCTCGCGTCCCAGCATCTTCAGCGCATCATCACGCAGAGACTGCACGCCCAGCGAGACCCGGTTCACGCCCGCGTCACGAAATCCCTGCAAGCGGGCCGCTTCCACACTCGTTGGATTGGCTTCCAGCGTGATCTCGATATTCGGATCCGCATCAAAGAGCGTACGGGCATCCTTAATCAGCGCCGCCACACCTTCTGGCGGCATCAGGGAAGGCGTCCCGCCCCCGAAGAAGATTGATGTCAGCGACCGCCGACCCAGACGAGCCGCTTCATGCACCAGTTCCTTCCGCAAAGCCGCGATAAAGCGTTCTGACGGGATACGCTCGCGCACATGGCTGTTGAAGTCACAGTAAGGGCATTTCGCCAGACAGAATGGCCAGTGGATATAAAGCGCAAGAGGCCCGCCATCTGCTGACGAGCCTCCTTGCATGAGAGAAGATGAGGTTATCACAAAGCCTCAGATAGCGACTTTCACGCCCAGTTCCACCACACGATCCATCGGAATCCGGAAGAATTCGGTCGCCGGTGTGGCGTTACGCGCCATGAACATGAACACGGCCATCCGCCAGCGCGCCATTTTTGGCACCGAAGAGCGGGCGATCAACTCACGCGAGATGAAGTAGGAAGCGAGAGACGGATCGAAATCGATGCCGTTGGCCTTAAGCTCTTCCAGCGCACGCGGGATATTCGGCGTTTCCATAAAACCATAGCGCAGAATCACCCGGTAAATGTCGTGCGCCAGTTCCTCAACCATCACACGGTGACCGCGATCGGCTTCCGGCTGATCGAGGTTCTGGATGGTCACGAACAGCACATGATCGTGCAGGACCTTGTTGTGCTTGAGGTTATGCAGCAGACACGGCGGCACGAAATCAGGCGTGGCTGTCAAAAACACGGCCATACCCGGCACACGTATCGTGCGGGACTGCGGCAAACGGGCAATGAACGAACCCATCGGCAGACTGTCCTGCCCCTGTCGCGCAATGATGAGGCTGCGACCGCGTTTCCACGTCGTCATCATCAGGGTGAGGACGCAACCCAGCATCAGCGGCACCCAGCCGCCGTCCGGAATTTTCAGCGCATTGGCCGAAAAGAACGTCATATCAATGAGAAGGAACGGGATGAACGTGCAGTAGACCGCCTGCGCCGACCAGTGGAAATGCTTGCGGAACACGATGAAGCACAGAATCGTCGTGCAGATGAACGTCCCAGTGACCGCGATGCCGTAGGCAGCTGCCAGCGCATCCGAACTGCGGAACGCCACGACCAGCAGGATCGCGCCAACCATCAGGAAGCGGTTGAAGTCGGGAAGATAGATCTGTCCCTCTTCCTCGGCGTTCGTATGCACAATGCGCATCCGCGGCAGATAGCCAAGCTGAATGAGCTGTCTGCACACCTGGAACCCGCCAGAAATACCGGCCTGACTTGCGATGACCGTGGCGAAGGTGGAGAGGATCACCAGCGGAACCTGCATGGAATGCGGGGCCAGCATGAAGAACGGATTCGCCAGTGCACTTGGGTCCGCCATCACCAGCGCGCCCTGCCCGAAATAGTTCAGCACCAGCATAGGCAGGACAAAGAACAGCCACGCATAACGGATCGGCTGACGGCCAAAATGGCCCATATCGGCATACAGAGCCTCAGCACCCGTCACGCAGAGCACAACGGAGCCAAGCGCCATGAAAGACAGGGTGCCATGATGGATAATGAACTGAAGGGCGTAGAACGGTGAAATGGCGAACAGCACTGCAGGATGATGCAGGATCTCGAAGAGACCCATCATGCCTAGAGACCCGAACCACAAAAGCATGACCGGCCCGAAGATCGCTCCGACCTTACCTGTGCCGACCCACTGGACGCTGAACAGGCCGATGATCACTGCAATGGCCATGGGGATGATGAATTCCTGCGCCGCAGGGAAGCTCACCTCCACACCTTCAATCGCCGAAAGGACCGAAATGGCGGGCGTGATGATACCGTCGCCAAAAAACAGGCAGGCTCCGACAATGCCGATCAAGCCAAGGATCATCCGCATGCGGCCATCAGCCGTGACACGCTGGGCGAGAGAGGTCAGCGCGAGAATACCGCCTTCCCCATTATGATCAGCCCGCATCACGAGGAGAACGTATTTGACGGTCACGACGATGATGAGTGTCCAGAAGATCAGGCTTTCAATGCCCAGAACCTCTGTGTTCTGCACTGGATGGTGGCCGGACACGACTTCAATGGTGGAGCGCAGTGCGTAGAGCGGGCTGGTGCCGATATCGCCATACACAACACCAAGCACACCGAGGAGTGCTGCGAAACCAACGGGCGGGGCCTCATGCTGAGGCTGATCCGCACCGAATTCCGTCACTTTCGGGCTCTGATGGGCCGCAGCCCCCGCGCCTTTGTCCGCAGCAGCAGGCGGTGCGCCGTTGCTGCCAGCCGATGTCTCGTGTCCGGTCATTCTTCGCGTTGCACTCCCTTACGCGGGCCTTACGCGGACTTTCACACTGAGAAATCCGCGTCCTCGGAAAAATCGTTGCCGGAGACTTACCGGCTCAGGTCAGTCTCCGGCAAGCCCTGTGGGCCTTGCGCCAAAGATGGCTGTCCCAACACGCACCAGCGTCGCGCCCTCCGCAATTGCCTGCGGATAGTCTGCCGACATGCCCATCGAACGCACCGGCAGACCGTGCTGATCCGCCAGTGAACGCAGAAAACGAAAATGCGGAACAGGGTCCTCCCCCGCTGGCGGAATACACATCAGTCCGCGCAGTTTGTCTCCAAACCGCTCGCGGCTCTGGCGGATAAATTCATCGGCGTTTTCACGTGGCACACCGAATTTCTGCGGCTCATCACCCGTGTTCACCTCGACCAGCAGGTCCGGCATGCGCCCTTCCTGATCCGCCGCTTTCGCCAGCGCATCCGACAGAGAAGGCCGGTCCAGACTTTCGATCACATCCGCAATCCGCACGGCTTCCCGTGCCTTGTTGGTCTGAAGACCACCGATGAGATGCAGCCGAAGATCAGGATACTGTTCACGCAGCGAAGGAAATTTCTCTGCGGCTTCCTGCACCCGGTTTTCCCCGAACACTCTCTGCCCTGCCCGAAGAGCGGCTTCCACCGCAGAGGCCGGATGGAACTTGGAGACCGCGACCAGCGTGACAGCATCAGACGGTCGTCCAGCCATTTCCACAGCTTTTGCGATCTGCCCCCGCACCTCATCCAGAGCCTTGCTGATAGCCGTCGCAGCCATTTCCATGGAAGATCCGTCAGAATGTGGGAGTGTCATGTCCTGCACCTTGCGCTTTTGTCATGCCCGGTCAAGAGTCCGCTCCGTTATGACCGCGCTCCAGTATGCGATCGAATGGCCGCGCGCTTCTGCGTGCACCACTACTCGGCTAAAGAACTCCTGTCATAAAGCAGTAACACGCACGGGAGATATCGCACCCTAACTCTTCTGACTGACCATCGTTATTTCAAATGAGGCGCATTTCTCATGCAGGGTTCCAATCAGGAAAAGCGGGTGATTGTGGTCCTTGGCGCGCGAAGCGGCACTTCTGCTCTCAGCGGAACTCTTTCGTTGCTCGGAGCCGGCCTGCCTCAAAACCTGATGCAGGCGAACTGGGCCAACCCGAAGGGGTATTTTGAACCACAGGACATAGCAGAACTGCACGACGAAATTCTCGCCTCCACGGGAAGCTCATGGTCCGACTGGCGTGAATTTCCCCGCGACTGGTTCCATTCCGAAGCTGCCGCCCATTACGCGACAAGACTGACGGAGATGTTCCTCAATGATTACGAGAGTGCATCAGGTCTCTGTATTCTGAAAGAACCCCGGATCTGTCGCCTTCTTCCCCTCTGGGCGGACGTTTTTCAGGCGGCGGGCGTCGTGCCGCTGTTCTGCTTCATCGACCGTGCGCCGCGTGAGGTTGCCGCCTCGCTGGCGGCACGGGATGGCTCCTCCAAGGAGCAGGGACTTCTCTATTACATCCGCAATCACATCGAATCAGAACGGGATACACGCAGCGCCCGACGAGCTTTCGTTCAGTACGACGCCCTGCTGCATGACTGGCGAACCGTTGTTGACGGAATCAACCGGGATCTCGGCATATCCTTTCCGCTCGACGGTGCTGAAGCGGCGGAAGTGGATCAGTTTCTCGAACGAAATCTCAGAAATCAAAATGTCGGGCAGACGGAGCCGGATGACTGGATTGAGGCTCTGGCCAGTTCAATCCACAAAGCCTTCTCAATGCTGACGAGCGATCCTTATGACCCGGTAGGACTTGCCATCATGGATCATGCGCGGGTCGTCTTCGATATGCGCAGCCCTGAAATCAGCATCGCCCAGAGCGCAAACACCTGAACAGAATGCAGTCGCCCCCCCTCAGTCCAGACGCCGCTTTTCTCCCATCCCAAAAGCGAGATAGTGGTAAAAGGCTTTCATGCCTGAGGCGGCGACGTCGGGATAAAGTTCGAGATATTTCCCGGCCTTGAATGTCTTGGTCTGGGTAATCCTGCCCTCTTCCACTTTCACCAGTTCGACAAGATCGGTGGGGGTCGCCGGTGCCGCGGGTTGTATCGTTCCAAAAAACTCCGAACGCACGCCAATCGCCCGGAAGTGGTTCAGGGCACCGGGAAAACGCAGATAGACGCCGTTTTTAAAGCGCCCGAGATACTCTTCTTCCGTCATGAAGAAATACTCGATCAGGTGCATGCCAGCCCCTGAAAAATTTCTAAGCGCCTCCAGATCCGTCACATCCACCCGGTCACGCAACTTGCGGGAGGCATGTTCCACCAGCATGTCGAACGGCTTGTGGTGCATGTGCAGATAGGCCAGCCGGGTCTCGACAAAGCCTTTCTCCACGCGCGACGTGATCGCATGGTAGCCGAGATCGACTTCGCCCACCGTTTTGCTGGCGACGAACTTCTTGGGAAAATCCATCGGCATGAAACAGCCGGGAACACCGGGCACGTTACCCGGACTGAACCGGATCTGCAGCGCACGCTTTTCACCGATCAACCCATCCAGATAGGCGTGAATCGCCTCTCTGGAACAGGTGAAGCCTTCTTCCGTGTAGACGGAGAGAAATTCGTCGCAATCAACCGGGATTGCAAAGTCGTAGTCTTCCGTTGCATCCCAAAATTCAATGATCCGTCGGGCATATTCGCCCTTCGCCTCAAAATCCTTCGCCTTGCCCAGCCCCCGGAAGACCCGGACACCCGCCTTCTCATAGGTGTCGAGCGTGGCAAGCACAGACGGTTCGACGGAACCATTATCCAGAACAACAAGATTTTCGAAGCCGAACAGGTATCCGTAATGCCGGAACCACGCTTCAAGCAGGAGGGTTTCGTCCCGCTGCATCATCACACATTTCACACGCGCCATTCGCGCAGCACCCCGTCCGGCCTTGACTACGAAGGCACCCTACAGTCGAGGGGGTTAAAACTCTATTCCTCCCGGAACAGACAGTTTTGGCGGAGTGTTCACTCTATGGTAAACGCCGCATCGACCTTACACAAAAGCCGCCTCCCCGCGGCCTGAGCCCGGCATCCGGCCGGGCGACCCGGAGCATCACATGAACCTCGACCGGACTACGGACCTCGCAGCGAACGCCCCCGTCAACAGAGACGAGACGACGCACGCGACCCATCATCCGGATGACAGGCTGGTGCTGGCGCTCCCCAAGGGCCGTATTCTGAAAAGCGCCGGGCCTCTGCTGAAAAAGGCAGGCATTATCCCGTCCTCCGACTGCCTTGATGAAAGCAGCCGTCGCCTCCGCTTTTCCACCAACAATCCAAACCTCGACGTCGTGCGGGTGCGCTCCTTCGATGTAGCTACCTTTGTGGCGCAGGGCGGCGCCCATCTCGGCATCTGTGGCGCTGATGTCATCATGGAGTTTGACTACCCCGAGCTCTACGCACCGCTGGATCTCGGGATCGGTGGCTGCCGCGTCTCCGTGGCGCAACCCGTTTCCGATTCCCTTGAAGAAGATGAGACACGCCTGTCGGAAATCCGCGTCGCCACGAAATACCCCTCCATCACCCGCCGCCATTTCGCCGCGCGTGGCATCAATGCTGACATCGTGCATCTGCATGGCGCGATGGAACTGGCCCCGATGCTCGGCCTGTCCCGCGTGATCGTCGATCTGGTCGATACGGGCTCCACCCTGCGGGCCAACGGCCTGCGCGAGGTGGAAACCATCGCTCACATTACAAGCCGTCTGGTCGTCAATCGCACAGTGATGAAGACGCGCCCGCAGGAAATTGCACGTCTGATCGCCAGTTTCCGCGATGCGCTGGCTGCGCCCTGATCATTTATCTTCAGTAGACTCATTTTATCCGGCCCGATTTCACCGGGCAGAAAGACAGAGAGCATCATGAAACGTCTTGATACAGGCTCCGCCGACTTTGAAGCCGGTTTTGTCGCACTGCTGGCTGACCGTGAGACGGAAAGCGGTCGTGTCGACAAACCTGTCGCCGCCATTCTTGAGGATGTCCGCACCCGTGGCGACGCCGCCGTCTGCGAACTGACATCGAAATTCGACAGACTTCCTCTGACGCCAGATCAGCTCCGCATCACGGCGGAGGAAATCGACGCCGAGACTGCGAAAGTTCCACAGGACCAGATCGACGCGCTGAACGTAGCCGCGTCCCGTATCGAAGCCTTCCACCGTGCCCAGTTGCCGAAGGACATGGAATTCACGGACGCTGACGGCGTGACCCTCGGGCAGCGCTGGAACGCGCTCGACGCCGTAGGACTCTATGTTCCCGGCGGCAAGGCAGCCTATCCCTCCTCCGTGCTGATGAACGCCATTCCGGCCCATGTGGCTGGCGTGGAACGTCTGGCCATGTGCGTGCCGACGCCGGATGGCGTGCTGAATCCACTGGTTCTGGCGGCGGCAAAACGTTCCGGCGTGACCGAGATTTACCGCATCGGCGGTGCGCAGGCCGTTGGCGCGATGGCATACGGCACGGAGACAATCCATCCCGTGGACCGCATCGTCGGCCCCGGCAATGCCTATGTCGCGGAAGCCAAGCGGCAGGTTTTCGGGCGTGTCGGTATCGACAGCATCGCCGGGCCTTCCGAGGTCGTCGTAGTGGCGGACAATCAGAACAACCCGCGCCTTGTCGCGCTGGATCTGATGGCGCAGGCCGAGCATGACGAATTGGCGCAGTCGATTCTCATCACAAATGACGCCGCTTTTGGTGACGCGGTGGCCGCCGCCGTCGAAACCGAACTGAAAACGCTCACCCGTTCCGCTATCGCCTCCGCAAGCTGGCGCGATTTCGGCGCGATCATCACCGTCGCAAACTGGGATGAGGCCGCTAAACTGGTGGATCGGATCGCGCCCGAGCATCTTGAACTGATGCTGGATGATCCCAAATCAGTGTTCGCAAAGGTACGGCACGCCGGTGCAGCGTTCCTCGGACGCTTCTGCCCCGAAGCAGTCGGCGATTATGTCGGTGGTCCAAACCACGTGCTGCCGACCTCACGCACGGCGCGATTTGCATCCGGTCTGTCAGTCTACGATTTCCTCAAGCGGACAACCTATATCGCCGCTGACAGGGAAGCGCTGGAAAAGATCGGACCCGCAGGCGTAACCCTAGCCAATGCAGAAGGTCTCGAAGCTCACGCACTGAGTATTTCGGCGCGTCTCGGCAATTCGTGACTCGGCAAAAATCAGCCAGAACTTGACCCGGAGGCGCAGGCGCGGTCATAAGACCGCCCTTGACCAGCTATTTCAAGCAACCGGGTTCACTACAGGGAAGCCGACAACCATATGAAGAGTGGAAATAACGATGTCTAAAGAGGACATGATCGAGTTCAGTGGAACCGTAACGGAGCTGCTGCCTAACGCCATGTTCCGCGTCAAGCTCGACAACGAGCACATGATTCTGGCCCACACGAGCGGAAAGATGCGCAAGAACCGCATCCGCGTGCTGGCTGGTGACCGTGTGAGCGTAGAGATGACGCCTTATGACCTGTCCAAGGGTCGCATCACATTCCGCTTCAAGTAAGACCGGGTGCCGGGATTGTCTGATAACCCGGCTGGCGGACCGGGTGACGCCGCGCAAGAGCGGCCCCACCTGATCCTTGCCTCGGCCTCTCCACGACGTCTGACTCTTCTCGAGCAGATTGGCTTGAAGCCGGATCGCATCGATGTCCCCGACATTGATGAAACACCCCGAAAAGATGAATTGCCGCGCCTCTATGCGCAGCGTCTGGCACAAGAAAAGGCAGCGATTGTCGCCGCCCGTACGATTGACCCGGCGTTGATTCTGGCCGCCGACACGGTCGTAGCGCTTGGGCGTCGTATTCTACCGAAAGCCGAAGACCGCAAGACAGCCGAATCCTGCCTGCGTCTTCTCTCCGGGCGTCGTCACATCGTTCTGACAGCTGTCGCCATTCAGCCAAGCGCAGCATGGGTAGACGGACGTGCCGGTCTGCGTGTGGTGGAAACGGGCGTCGTATTTTCCCGTCTGACCGAAGCACAGATTCAGGGACTGCTTGATGGCGGCGACTGGGAAGGCAAGGCCGGAGGCTACGCGCTTCAGGGGCAGGCCGCCTCCTGTATCCGCTTTGTCTCCGGAAGTCCGTCCGCCGTCATCGGCCTGCCACTTTTTGAAACAGCCCAGCTTCTCCGAGGTCAGAAAGGCCAGTGGCTGCCGTGAAAGGCACGCTACGCCTCGCCTGCTCGCCGGGTGAGGCCCGGATCGCTGTTTTCGAGAACGGAACACTTCAGGATTTCGGGATCTGGACACCGGGACATTCAGACCATCTCGGTTCTGTGTTCCTCGGGCGCGTCACAGCTCTTGCTCCCGCGCTCGGAGGAGCCTTCGTTCATATCGGCCTCGGCGAAGCCGGCTTCATGCCTGTGCGGGACAATGATCCCGTTCTGCATGAGGGTGATGCCGTTCCCGTGCAGCTCATCCGCTGCGGTATGGGCGGAAAAGGTCCACGCCTGAAACGGGTGGAACTGTCTTCTCCTGCTACAGAAATCGGTTTGATACAGCAGGGCCCTTCACCGCTGGAAGATATGGCGCAGCGATGGACTGGCGATATTCTGGTCGATCATCCGACTTTCGCCGCCCGTGTGCCTCCGCCTCTCCGGGATCGGGTCAAGCTCGTGCAGCAGGCATGGACCGATGACATCCACGATGCCGTTGATGACCTGCTGGAATCGGACATTGCTCTACCGGGCGGGATGCGGGCCAGCATTACGCCTACTCCCGCGCTTGTCGCCATCGACATGGACACGGCTGCGGCCTCCGGGATGGCAGGACTGAAACAGACAACCCAGTTTGCTCTGAACCGGGACGCCTTTCCTGCTCTGGTGCGACAGATCTGCCTGCGCAATCTTTCCGGTGCGATCCTGATCGACCCCGCCGGTCTTTCGACCCGCAAGAGGCAGGCGCTTCGTGACTCCATTGAAGAGGCTCTGAAAGCCGACCCCCTGAAAGCCCGCTGTCTTGGCATTACAGCACTGGGTCTGGTGGAAATCGTGCGGAGCAGAATCCGTCCTCCCCTGCATGAGCAGATGTCCACTCCTCATGGCCGCGCCATGACCGCGTTGCGGGATCTCGTGGCATCCTGTGCCGATCAGCCTTCCTCACGTCCGATTCTGGAGGCCGGAGCAGGGCTTGTGGAGGCTCTGAGCAGCGACACTCTGGCTGTCGAAGACGTTGTCGCATGGTGTGGCTATCCTCTGATCCTTCGCAGCACCCCGAATCTTCCCTCTCTTTCATGGAGTATTGTCCGTGGCTGAGCCCCGTCCCTGCCCGATCTGCAAGAAACCTTCGACGCCGGAGTTTCGTCCGTTCTGCTCCCGTCGGTGCGCTGACATTGATCTCGGACGGTGGTTTTCCGAGGATTATCGCGTTCCGGCAGAACCCGTTTCCGAGGATGGAAAAATTTCTGACACAGAAGACGACCTCCCCGCTTGATCTTCATGGCAAGGCGGGTTAAATGCTCCCCCACACCAGCCGGTTAAACCGCTGGCCTGGTGCCCAAGTAGCTCAGTTGGTAGAGCATGCGACTGAAAATCGCAGTGTCACTGGTTCGATCCCGGTCTTGGGCACCATTTAAACAAAATTCTCAATAATTTTGTTTCGAGATTATTCCTGACATCCCGAATAGCAAATCAGCATATTCTCAGCGCAATGCTTCAAATCCTTGTCGACCTCATGCTTTCAAAGAGAGGCTGGAAGTGTTGTCGGCACCTGATGTAAAGCCGCTTTCTTTCTCTTTTTCAGCATTTCCGAACAGCACATCTACAATTTGCTCCTCGACCGAAAGATGGTCGCTCATATTGGCTTCCGACAAGGCTTTTTCTGTAACGTTGGCAGTATTGTCGGCAGGCTGTGTCGTGTCCTTTGAAGTGGCAGTCTGCTCGGCAGAATCTGTTACCTGCTCTGTTTTCGTTTCAGTCGCAGAGGTGATGACAACTTTCGTACGACCTGCGGCAGCAGTATCTACATAATCCGGGATGACCTGTGCGTTCTCAACCTCTGTTCGCGTCATGCCATAAGTAAAGGATACTTCTTTCGATGCCGCTGTACCGGTATCACTCGCTGCAACTGCGGAGTCACTTGCCTCCGAAAGTGTGTAATCCACAGTTTCAAAATTGTCGGGATTCCGAATTCCCTGGATCACACTATACAACTGCTTTTCAGTGGCAGTCGCGTTTGCGGGCAGGGATGTGGCATCGGCTATCTGCACAGCGCTCTGAATGAACGATGAATTTCCCGTTGCCGCATAAAAGGCTTTTTCCAGAGCTTCGACCTGCGGCGCTTTTGCCACGACGTCTGGTTGGCTGCCATAACGCGCCAAGGTAGAATACCATGCCACATCCGCAAAAGCGTCTATCTTGGCCCCGTCTGTTGCGGTGCTGCTATTTATGGTCTCAGCGGCAGAACTGAACAACTTCCCCAGAAGACTGATCGAATTCGTGTGAGAAAGCAGATTCTCCTCGTCAGTTGCCACCAAAGATATGTCGTTAAATACCGAGCTGATTGTCTGGCTTTCCGCAGTACCTGATGAAGATGACGCCAAGGTATCAGTCTTGACGCCAAAACCCTGACTTAATCCAACCTGGAGAATACTAAATGCACTGATTGCAGAAATTCTATCAAACATGGTCTTTTTTCCATTTTCCGGTTTTCCCGGAAAAAGAATACTCATGCGTGGATTAATGACTTCTAAATTATACAATTATGTGAAGACGAGACGATTTATTCTTCACAGAAAGAAGAACTAAATATGGAAGTCGTCAGGAGACTGATGTCATTTACAGACCGTTCTCGGAATATCAATGGCGTCATGAAGCTGTTACGTATCGAATATTCGGTCTTGTTTTACCTGTCGCTATCCGATCATCCTCCAGATAACAGCGTTCCAAAATCCCGCTTTCCACCAACCTTGCCCAGCAGACCGACACTGTGAATCACCATGTCATGGCTTAACGCCTTGCACATGTCATAGATGGTCAGGGCCGCGACCGTAGCGCCTGTCAGCGCCTCCATTTCCACGCCTGTCTGGCCGACACAGGCGACACGGCAGTCAATGACGGCGTCCTGACCCTCGATCGTAATCTCGAGCTTGCAACCGCTAATGGACAGAGGGTGACACATCGGGATCAGGGTGGAGGTCGTCTTGACGCCCATGATCCCGGCGATCTGCGCAACCGTCAGAACGGCTCCTTTTTTCGTCATAAAACCGGATTTACGCAAGGTCGCAATCACACTTTCCGGAAACCGCAGACGCGCCTGAGCGTGGGCTTCTCTTTTGGTGATCGCCTTGTCGCTGACTTCCACCATACGGGGCTGCTCGCCAGTTTCATCAACGTGAGAGAGGAGCGGTGAGGCTTCGGTCATGAGGATTCCAGATCCCTGAAAGGCTGATACCTGTTAAGGCAGATTGTCTGCACCGTGCCGATGAAAATCAGCATGGCCTATCTTTCTTTAGGCATTCTGGAGACGTGTGGCCAGCAGACAGCGCCAATGCGGCTTATGTTCCAGCGGAAAAGAGCCTGCTTCCAAATCCGATATATGTCTTTTCCGTAACAACATGCTAGTCTTGAGGTAATGTGTAACCTTATGCAGGCCTGAACGTGCATTCTGGATTTCCGTCATGAAAACACCCGAAAATACGGGCGACCACTCTGCGAATACGCCACCAGCAACCGGCCTCGCAGGCTGGATCGATCAGCGTCTTCCAGTCATATCCGCGTTTCGCGCCGAATATGTCGATTTCCGCCTCCCTCGCAACCTGAACTGGCTTTGGAATTTCGGAGCCATTCTGACCGTCGTGCTGGTGCTGATGCTGGCGACCGGCATCTTCCTCGCCATGAACTACACGGCGACGGATGCGGGCGCTTTCCTTTCTGTCGAGGCGATCGACCGGCAACTGTCAGGCGGCTGGCTCCTGCGGGCCATGCATATGACAGGCGCAAACCTGTTTCTGGCGGCGCTCTACATCCACCTTTTCCGTGGCCTGTATTACGGCTCGTACAAGGCTCCCCGCGAAATCCTCTGGCTGACCGGCCTTATCCTGCTGGTCATGGTGATGGCGACTGCCTTTGCGGGCTACATGCTGCCGTGGGGCCAGATGTCCTACTGGGGCGCGGATGTCATCACCAAAGCCGTTGGAGCGGTCCCTGTGATCGGTGGTGCGCTTGAGCACATCATGACCGGCAGCGACCATCTGGGCGACGTGTTCCTGCATCGCTTTTTTGTGCTGCATTTTCTGATGGCGTTTCTTGTCGTGGCCGTTGTCGGGCTGCATGTGACGGCCGTGCATATCAGCGGCTCCAACAACCCGCTGGGCATCGAGCCGAAGACAAAGAAAGACACGCTGACCTTTCATCCTTACTACACCACCAAGGATCTGGTCGGCCTGATCATCTTCGCCCTGATCTTCACGGCGCTGATGTTCTTCTGGCCCAACCTTCTGGCCGAACCGGCGAACTATGCGCCCGCCGACCCGATGCACACGCCCGCTGACATTGAGCCGGAATGGTATTTCCTGCCGTTCTACGGACTTCTTCAGTCGGTGCCGTCCAAATTTGGCGGCCTTCTCGCCGCTGCCGGTTCGATTGTCGTGCTGTTCTTCCTGCCCTGGCTGGACCGCTCCCCCATCCGTTCGGCGCGATTCCGTCCGCTGTGCCGCGTGGGACTGCTTGGTCTTGTCGTGGCGTTCGTGCTGCTGGCCGTCGCGGGCAAGCATCATGCTGAAGGCGTATGGATGATCGTCGCCCGTCTGGCTGGCCTCTATTACTTCGGCTACTTCCTCGTGCTGCTGCCACTGGCCGCCCGCATGGAAAAGACGCGCCCCCTGCCCTCATCCATTGCAGCCGCAGAGGGAGACGCATGATGAAAACCACACGTTTACTCGCGCTCGCGGCGGCTGCTTTTCTTTCCGCTCCCCTGACCACACTGGCGGCAGTTCCGGAACCACTGGTTCCTCCGCACCAGAAATGGGATTTCGACGGTCCGTTCGGGCAGTTTGACCAGAAAGCGCTGCAACGCGGCTTCATGGTCTATGACCGGATCTGCTCCACATGCCACGGCATGAAGGCGCTGACCTACAATGACCTCAGCGGCATCGGGATGAGCGAGCAGGCCATTCTTGATCTGGCCCATTCCAAGATGATTGCCGGGCCACCCGATGTGTCCGGTCAGCCGACCTCCCGTCCCGGTCGTCCTGACGATCATTTCCGCTCGCCTTTCCCGAGTGACGAGGCCGCGGCGGCGATGATGGGAGGCGTCGCGCCGCCGGATCAGTCGCGTCTGGCCGTGATCCAGCCGCACGGAGCGGACTGGCTCTATGCCTTTCTGACCGGCTACAAGATGCCACCGCCAGCGGATGCGCCTGTCGTGCCGGGCAAGTTCTACAATGACTGGGTGGACGGACATCTGATCGGCATGCCGCCTCCGCTGATGAACGGCATGATCCAGTATCCGGACGGCACACCCGCGACTGTCGAACAGCAGGCACGCGACGTGACCAGCTTTCTGGTCTGGGCCGCCGATCCGCATCGCACTGCCCGTCATCGGACGGGGCTATGGGTAGTGCTTTATCTTATCGGGCTTCTTGTTCTGGCGATCGCATGGAAGAAGAAGACATGGAAACGCGTGAAGTCGCAGTAAACGGGACGTGCAATCAATGACCGATCATTCTGATACCACGGAAAGCACGGAACCCGGCCGCCGGGACTTCCTCGGCATGGTGACGACGGCGGGTGTGGCGGCTGGCGCCTGCGCCTGCGCTGTTCCCTTCGTGCAGAGCCTTGCGCCTCAGGACAGCGCCTCCGCGCATCTGCCTGTGGACGTGGACATTTCCAAACTCGCACCCGGTCAGCAGATGACCGCCGTGTGGCAGGGCAAGCCGGTGTTCATCCTGCGCCGCACGCCGGAAGACCTGAAGCAGCTTCAGGATGCCGCTCTGGTGGCTGACCTCCGCGACCCGGACTCCTCCGTGCTCCAGCAACCATCCTACGCCAAGAACTGGCATCGCTCGTTCGTTCCGGAATATGGTGTGTATGTCGGTGTCTGCACGCATCTGGGCTGTGTGCCTGTTTACGAAGCTACCACGGGAGGCGACAACAAGGGCCGTTATAACTGCCCGTGTCACGGTTCGAAGTTCGATCTGGCCGGGCGGGTGCGTAAAGGCGTTCCGGCCCCTTACAATCTGCCGGTTCCGCCGCATGTGCTGGTCAGTCCGACCCAGCTTCGGTTAGGGGAAAGCCCCAAGGGCGAGAGTTTCGATTTTTCGAGTATTGTTCAGATTTGATGGAAAGCCCCGTTAATAGCGGGGCTTTTTCTTTTTGGGGGGTACTCTTATATAGATATGTCACCTTTCGCCCTCATGTCGGACTGTAGATAGGGCGTTCTGCATTTCTTCGAAACGACGTGGCCCTATGTCGTGTGATGACTGCTCTCTACCAAACCGGGGACGGTTCAGATTAGTTTAAGAGAGGGAAAGAAAAGGATTGGATTTATTGTTAGTTTGCTTGCAAATTTTATGAGTGCGTTTCTACTTTATGGCGTAGTCGCTTACCATTACTATTTTCAGAATATTGATATGAACCTTGTGATTCTGGGCGTCCTGTTCACTTTTCCGATTTCGTATATTTTTACGAGAATCTACTTTCGTATGATTAATTCTATTTTCGGGAAACAAGTGCTGAATGGTTAGAAACAAGGGATAATAAGCTATCCTCTAAACCATACATTTTCTTTTCCATTCCGAGAGCCTCCCGCCCTCAGCGGGGTTTTTTATCTAAAATTCATTGTCTGGTCATGCCCCCAAGAAGGCTTGGATGCCTTGCACACAAGCGTTTGCTATCAAAGGTGCGCCTGCGTCTACAATAGCGCTCTGAAGCGTCTGAAACCATCCACGGACATTTCCACTATCCGGGCTTCCACTGTCCAATTCCTGATGCAAACTGGTTACGCATTCTGTGCCTGTACCAAGTTTTCTGGTGACAAAGACATGTTTCCAAGTGAAGGCTCAATCTGTGCCAGCAAATCCTTAGCCTTTCCCATATCCACGCTGTTACCCACGCTCTGGGTGGTAGTGGTCGTATGGTTATTGCCGAAGCCAAGGCCCGCCATGTTGCCCGTATTATGAATGTTGATGGTCATTTGCGATGCCCTTTGAATTTGTTCTGCTGGAAAATTCATACACTCACCAGTTATGCCTTCGCTATCCAATTTCAAAGCCCAGTCCAGAATTTTATGGCGCACTGTGTCTAAAACAGCCTGAAAGTCCGACCGCTCCAACAAAAGCCTCACCTGTGTTTGAAACCCCAGTTCCTCGCAAATTTCATCACTAAAAGCGTTGTTCATGTATATGGCTAGGCTTCCTTCGTTTCGCAGCAAGTCTTCAGTTTTAAATATATTTTCGTCGTGTAGGTAACGTGCCATCCTTTGAATTGATATCGCACACCAGCCACGTATCGGGTTCAAAAATTGCGGTCTGTGTGAAAGCAGTCGATAAGGAGGAAGGCCGCCTGTTTCTGTATTGTCTAATTTATAACCATTTAATTCATTATCAATCCATGACAGACTTTCACTTTGCTTCAGTTTAGATGCGACAATCTTTGCTGAAAACAAAAGGCTTCTCACGCTACATGAGTCGTCCATAGCTTTTTGAAGTAAGCTTTCAATCAGGGGCATTGTCGACTGCCTTTCACAAACGAAGTTTTCTTTTACCTAAACTATTCTTCAGACACGAATAGCCCCTGTAAGACTTGAACCAGAGCTGTGGCAATCCAAGGAACGCCTGCATCCGCCACAGCCCCTTGCAACCTCTGAAATAGGCTTAATATTTTTGTGCTATCAGGACTTTTAGCATTCAGTTCACCGTGCAAGTCAGCTACCGCGCTTTGTGCCTCTGAAAGCTTGATAGGCGTCAGCCTTATGTTTCCAAGCAAAGGCTCAATCTGGGTTAGAAATTCTTTAGCTTTCCCCGCATCCACTGTGTTACCCACGTTTTGGTTCGTGCTGATTGCATGATCGTTGCCGAAGCCAAGTCCTGCCATAGTGCCTGCATTATGAATATTTATATTCATCTGCGACGCTCTCTCTACTTGCTTAGAAGAAAAGCCCATTTCCTTCCCTAATATACCATTTTCTTCTAGTTCCAAAGCCCAGCTAAGAATGTAGTTTCTTATTGTATCGATAATTTTTTGAAAGTCAGACACATGCACAACATGCCGGATTTTCACAACCGTAATCAAAGAAGAATCTATTTTGCTACGAGTAAAGTTTTTTTGGGGATATTATTTTATTTTGTCCTGACCGGACAAAATCTTCCAACAATAATATGCTTTCCGTAACACCATGGGTTATATATTCTCCACCTTCGTCTCTTACGTAGTCAACAAATACCCACCCATGGTCATGCTCCTCTTCTACTCGTATCCTTATTTGTCGATATTTAGGTAAAGTTTTTGTTAGGCTTAATAAGCCCGTGCGCTTTTTCCGGGTTTCGTATTCGTATTCGGTAATGCGCCCCTCAAACCCGTAGATTTCCTGATTAATTTTTTTCAACTGTTGTGTTTGACGCAATTTGAAAGCAACCGATTTCGCAAGAAACATCATACCCCGAACATCAAAATTACTTTCAAACGTCTTTCTTTGGATGTCTAAGACCAATGCCACAACAAAACCCTTCCCTTACCCAAACCCTTTTGGTTTCTGCACTGCTTCATGGGATTCTTGCGCTACCCTGTTTATATCCTTAAGGGCGTGCTGTTGTGCCTGCGAATCCGCATCAGACAACACCTTTCCAGCCTTCAGCTTTATATCGATATCAGCTAGTTTCCATGAAGCATCCAGATACATCCGAGACGATTCAATCTTATCTTGGATAAGCTTTGTTCTGGGCTTTTTCTCGGGCTTGTATGTTGTTCTGATAACCCGATTTCCGTTCAAAACAGGGGCTTCAGCAGGCTGAACCGCTCCAGGATTGGCTGAGACCTTTTTTCCTGAGAAGAAAGTCTGATGAGCAATCGAGTGAAGAAGTTTTCCCCTGATGTCCGTGCCCGTGCGGTGTAGCTGGATTTGGAGCATGAAAGCGAGCACCCGTCACGCTGTACGGCGATGGTGGCAGTCGCTGGCAAGATCGACTGATTGGCGCATAAGTTGAACGATTGGGTCAAGAAGGCCGAGCTCGATACCGGCAAACGGGACGATGTTTTCCGCCTAGGCCGCCGATCGCCTCAAGGAGCTGGAGCGAGAAAACTGCGAGTTACGCCAAGCGAACGAGATTCTGCCCAAGGCGTCCGCATATTTCGCCCAAGCAGAGCTTGTCTTTCACCGACGAGCAGATCGATTGGATCACCCAGACATGGGTTCTGCTCTCGATTGACCCGACCACCGACAACGAGGAATCGACGTTTAAGGACTGGTATCCCAATTACCGGGCGTTCTGGGAAGCGGTTTTGTGTACCTTCGAGAACGCCCCCAAAATTCAGGAATATATCTGAACCTGACATCGGTTCGACCATTGAGCGATGTCGACTATCGACACTGACGATTCCAAAAACCGGACATTCTACCCCCCTCTTAGCTGCCGCGTTTACAACCGGCCCCGAAGTTTTTAGTGAAGCTTTTTTTGAAAAAGCTGCAGAAATAACGATCCGATCACATCCACAAAACCTTTACCTCTTCTTCCCCTGCCGGATCACCAACCCCAAAATCATCAGAAACGCCAGAAACATGAAGCTGCTGCTGACACTGAGGCTGGCACTGATCGCCCCCTTGTAAGCCTCCGTCACTTCCGTATGCACTTCCGGCGAAACAGTCTTGATCGCCGCCATTCCTTTTTCCAGAAAAGCCGCGATATCGATTTTTTCTGGCAAATCACTCAGGTTTTTCTGCAAGGTCAGCGCCATGACGCCGCCGGAAAGCGCCACGCCGAGCGAACCACCCAGCGAGCGGATGAAGGACATCATGGCCGTCGCAATGCCGAGCCTGTTGCCGGGCACGGAGTTCTGGATGAGGACCGTCGCATTTGGCATACCGATACCCATGCCGATCCCCAAAGCGCCCAGACTCAGCAGAAAGAACAGGGCCGGAGCCCCATGATGCGCACAGAATGCGATCAGGCTGAGACCGGTAAATTCAATTCCCACACCAATGACCAGCAACAGTTCATAACGCTGGGTCTTTGACGAAACATACCCTCCCAGAACCGAGCTGATCATCATGGTGCCGACCTGGGGCAGCATCATCAGACCGGAGACTTCGGGCGTCTCGCCAAGGACGAGCTGATAATACAGAGGTAGGAAAATCATTGATCCCATCATAGCGAATGACATGATGCCGGTAGCCGCGACGCATACGGAGAAATCCAGAATCCGCAACAGATCAAGACTGACCAGAGGCTCGGGCGCTCGTCTTTCCTGTCGAATGAACATCACCAGAAACAGGAAGCTGACACCGAAAAGCAGGCCCGCCAGAGGCGAGGTCCATGAGAGCGTTGTGCCGATGGAATTGAACAGCAGCAGAAAGCCTGCCGTGGCGACGCTCAGTAGAGCGGCCCCAAGATAATCAATCTGCGGCTTTCTCCCGGCGCGTCCCGCAGGAAGTCCCAGCATGATCAGGGCGAATGCGAGCAGACCAACAGGCAGGTTGACGAGGAACACCCAGCGCCAGGAAAAGGAACTTGTCAGCACACCGCCCAAGAACGGCCCGGTGACACTGCTGACGGCAAAGGCTCCGGTGAACAGGCCCTGATAGCGTCCCCGCTGCTGGGGTGGCACGATATCGCCGATGACCGTTTGCGACAGTGTCATCAGGCCGCCAGCGCCAATTCCCTGAAGCCCCCGGAAGAACACCAGTTGCCACATGCTCTGCGCTACACCGCACAGGAGCGAGGCAAACAGGAAAGCGCCAATGCTGAAGGCGAGCAGCGGTCTGCGCCCGAACATGTCCGACAGCTTGCCATACATGGGCGTGGCGATGGTGGAGGTCAGCATGAACGCCGTGACGATCCACGAGATATGCGCCAGCCCGCCCAGATCGCTCACAATGGTGGGGAGCGCTGTCGAGACGATGCTCTGATCCAGCGCCGCCATGATCATGGTGAGGATAAGGCCGGTAAAGACAAAGACCCGGGTCACAGGTCGGCTGGAAGCTGTGGTCTGTGTGTCGGAAGTGGGCTGCACGAAAATTTCCCAGACAGTCGAAATTCGGGCGGCAGCCTTACACATAATCCCTTGTGAGAACAGGATAAGGGAAAGTTGGATGGGGTACGTTCCGGATGTGGATCTGACGAAGTCTATATCCTGTTGAAAACAGTTATCGATAATAAAAACCCCATCTATATTTCAATATATACAGACATAAACAAATAATTTTCCAATAATGAAGCCAGAACGTTTTTCAGGTGTTATGGTCGTTTAGAACAGCCACAACACTCAAGAGGACTCACATGCAGACAGTGCGCGTGAATGGGCAGACACATTCGGTCGATGTCGATCCTGACACGCCTTTGCTGTGGGTCTTGCGCGATGTGCTTGGGCTGAACGGCACGAAATTCGGGTGCGGCATCGCCCAGTGTGGTGTCTGCACTGTCCATCTCGACGGTCATCCTGTTCGTGCCTGCAATCTGCCTGTCGGCATGATCGGTGAGCGCTCTGTCACCACTATTGAAGGCGTCGACAACGCCGACCCCATCGTGCACGCCGTCAAGAAAGCCTGGACCAATCTGGATGTTGTGCAGTGCGGTTACTGTCAGCCGGGACAGGTGATGGCGGCGATTGGCCTGCTGAAAACCGTTCCGAACCCGACGGATGAGCAGATCGACAGCGCCATGTCCGGCAATATGTGTCGCTGCGGCACCTATATGCGCATCCGCAAGGCCATTCATCTGGCGGCGGGAGAAACAGCATGACCCGGATGCCCCTCACCACCCGTCGCGCCGCGCTTTTCGGTGGCGGTGGACTGCTGCTGGCGACACTCTGGCCTTCGGCCTCCCCACGTGCGTCCACGGGCATGCTTGTTGAAAACGCCACGGCTCCCTTTGCGCCCAATGCCTATATCCGCATTACGCCCGACAACAGCATCACCCTGATCTTACCCAATATCGAAATGGGGCAAGGTATCTATACGTCATCCGTCATGCTGATCGCCGAGGAACTTGGCGTCGATCTGGCGCAGATCGAGATTGAGGCCGCCCCTCCCGGCAGCGCCGAGATCACTGGTGGCTCCACCTCCATCATGACCGAATGGAAGCCTCTGCGTGAAGCCGGAGCGGCGGCAAGAACGGTGCTTGTTCAGGCCGCTGCCAGCCGATGGAATGTTGCACCATCAAGCTGCACCGCCGCGTCAGGTGTTGTCTCGCACACGCCGTCCGGTCGGACCTTCACGTTTGGCGAACTGGCCACGGAGGCCGCCAAACTTCCTCTCCCCAAGGAACCGACACTCAAGGCAGCATCCGATTACAGCCTGATCGGCAAATCACAGCATCGTGTCGATAGCGCCATCAAGGTGAACGGCACTGCGGTTTTCGGCATCGACATCAATGTTCCGGGCCAGAAAATCGGAACGGTAGCCGCCAGTCCGGTCATGGGTGGTACAGTCCGCAGTCTGGATCGTGACGCTGCTATGGCCGTGCGGGGCGTTGTGGCTGTTCTGGTCAATGAGCCGCGCGATGCTGTCTGTGTTGTGGCTGAGCATTACTGGGCGGCGCACAAGGGGCTACAGGCTCTGCGTCCTGTGTGGAGTGAGAACGACAATGCTCACGTCAACACACAGACAATTTACGATCAGTTGCATGACGGTCTGAAAGGACCAGCGATCATTCCCAGCCCCAAAGGGGATGCGGACGCCGTCATTGCGAAATCCCATTCCACTTACAGTGCTGTTTACCAGCAGCCCATGCTGGCCCATGCGACCATGGAACCGATCAACTGTACGGCTCATGTCCGTCCGGACGGCTGTGATGTCTGGGTTGGCACACAGGTCGCTGACCGTGCGCAGGAAACAGCCGCAGACGTCACTGGCCTTCCCAAGGAGAAGATCACGGTTCACAGCCAGTACATAGGCGGTGGGTTTGGTCGCCGGCTGGAGCATGAATACATCACGCAGTGTGTGCAGTTTGCGAAACAGACGAGTTATCCACTGAAGATTGTCTGGAGCCGTGAGGAAGACATTACACGCGACCGCTATCGTCCCGCGTATGTCGATGAAGTCACGGCTGGTCTTGATGAAAAAGGCCATGTCACGGCCATGAAACATCGCATTGTCGGCCCTGCTGTCGTCGCCCGCTGGGACCCGCCGGAACTGACAAAAGAGGGCTATGACGAGGATCTTTCCGTCGCCACACTGATTACGTCCTACACTTACGATGTTTACAGGCTTGAATTCGCAAGACGCGAAGCACCGGGTGTCATCACCGCATGGTGGCGTGGCGTTGGTGGCACGCGCGGTCTATTTGTCGTGGAAAACTTCATTGACGAGCTTGCCGTCAAAGCTGGCATTGATCCGGTTGCCTACCGCAGGGAGCTTGCGAAAGACAATGCTCGTGCCGTCGCTGTTCTGGATAGAGTAGCTAAGGACTCAGACTGGAGCGACCCTGTGCCGAAAGGACGGGCACGAGGTGTCGCACTTCAATTCGCCTTCGGCTCCTACATGGCCACCGTTGCGGAAATCGAGATGCAGACACCAGAGACCGTCATCATCCATCGCGTGACAGCAGCGGTGGATTGCGGACAGGTCGTCAATCCGGATCAGGTCGTTTCCCAGATTGAAGGCGGTCTGATCTTTGGTTTCAGCGCGGCGCTCTATAACGAGATCACTCTGGAAAATGGTCGTGTGCAGGAAAACAATTTTAATACATGGCGTGTGATGCGCATGAACGAAGCCCCGCGACGCATTGATGTTCACCTGATCGCCAGCACGGAAGATCCGGGCGGCATTGGAGAAGTTGGAACGGCAGCGGCGGCTCCGGCGCTGGCCAACGCAATGGCCTCGGCACAGGGACATCGTTATCGGACACTCCCCCTGCTTTCCAGCCGAAATCAGGAAAAGGAGGCAGCACGATGAACCGCCGCACTGTCTCGCATTCCTGTTTTGTACTCGTCCTGCTTGCCGGAACCAGCCTTTTCTCGACCTCTCATGCCGCCACAGCCTCCTCACTTGAACGGGGCGAATATCTCGCACGCGCCGCAGACTGCGAGGCCTGCCACACCGCACCGGGTGGCGCGCCTTTCGCGGGAGGACGCGCCTTCAATGTGCCGGGCATTGGGGTCATCTACTCCCCGAACATCACGCCTGATCCGGTTCATGGAATTGGCCGCTGGACAGACGATGAATTCGTAAAATCCGTGCGAGAGGGCGTCTCTCCCAGCTGGAAGCATCTCTATCCGGCCATGCCTTACCCCGCCTACTCCCGCATGAGCGTGGACGAGATGAAGGATCTCCGTGCGTGGCTCGCAACAGTTCCCCCGTCTGCCAATACAGCTCCGGCCAATCAGGTAAAATTCCCGTTTTCCATCCGGGCTCTGATGATCGGCTGGAACCTGCTCAATGGTCCGGCCTCGTCCTATCCTGACGATCCGCAGAAATCGCCTGAGTGGAACAGGGGCCGGTATCTGGTCGAGGGGCCCGGACATTGTGCTGACTGTCATTCGCCGCGCACAATAACTTTCGGCCTGTCAAAAGATAAGGCTTTTGCAGGAAATGTCGTCAACGGTCAGCGTGCCTACAATATCACTTCTGACAAAAGCAGCGGTCTGGGCGCATGGACGGATCAGGCGCTGGCCGACTATCTGGCGACTGGCCATGCTGATGGTCACGGCACAGCGTCGGGTGATATGGCAGAAGTCGTCAGTTATAGCCTGCGTCATCTGAAACCCGATGATATTCACGCCATGATTGTCTATCTGCGTGATGTAAAACCTCAGTCATCCAATGATGAGGCAGCGCCGGTTCGCCAGCCCACCTCTGGCGATACCACCCTGCCCCAGCAGACAAACGGAGCGAGACTGTTCGCATCGGCCTGTAGCGGCTGTCATCTACCTGACGGCAGTGGTCGCCAGTCCGCTTTCGCCAGTATTGCCGGAGCTCGCAGTCTGAGTGCCGATAATGGCCGTAATCTCCTCCATGTCATCATTAAAGGTTCGACCCTAATGACGGACAAGGGAAATCAGCCCATGCCAGCTTTCTCAGGAGGGAATTACAGCCAGAAAGACCTGAATGACATTGCCGCTTTTGTGATGACGCATTTTACAGAGGGCAAACCATCAGAACACGCCTTCAGCGAATTTGCGAAGAAGCCAGACTAAGATCCCCTGCTCTCTGGAACTTCCTTTTCCAGAGAGCAGATTTCTGTTTCTGACAAGAACAGTTAGGGGGAGAAATACCTGTCAGGCCGCCTGAATTTTCTGGCGCTTACGGTGCGTGATGTAATCCTGCACCGTTGTAAAACCGCTTTCCCAGGCGTTGAGCAGACTTTCCAGATGTTCCCGGCTGTTCACCAGACCGCGGGACAGTATGACGCCCTCTGAAGAAAGCAGGAATGCAGCAGGAAGTTTATCGACCTCCAGAACACGTCCAATGGTGGGATCATTGATAAAGCAATCCGCCTTTATCCCTGACTGTTGAACAAAACGCTGCTGAACCTCCGGCACATCATCCCCGGCAAAGACCAGATCGACATGCTCTTTCCGGCAGAAGTCCTGTGCAATCGGGATAATCTTGCGCGACACAGGACATGTTGCAGAGACAAACAGCAGAAGAGTCGTGCCACCTTTGCGAACTGGACTGAAAGCCGCTCCGTTCAGCAAACGGAATGGTCCTGACGGGCAGTTGTCCCCCGGCTGCGGGCCTTTCGATCCTGTCAGCGCTCCTGCCGGTGCGACTTCCTTAAAAAGCTGCCGGACCTGACGCGTCAATCGCCAGGTCACAAAAAGCGTCGCCAGCAGCACCACCGTCAGCAGCACATTGACACAGATCAGTGCTGTCATCGTCCCGCCTCCAGCCTACAGACTTCAGAATGCCCAGATTGCGTCACAGCTGAACCAGAACATGTTGTTGGTGCCGTTGTTCGCATAGTTGATGGTTGGATCATCCGTGGGCGACACGCGATTGAAAGGTCTTGTTCCATTCAGCGACTTATCCAGACGCAGTTCCGGACGAATGGTCAGGCTGCCTTTCGGCAGATGCAGGAACTGTGGACGATAGGCTACACCCACCGTCAGTTCGCCATAGGTGGTTCCTGCGGCATAATCATAAGGATAGGGTCGTCCGCGCAATTCGTTCACATAAGACATTGTCGAAGTATTGTTTCCGACCACGCCGCCATTGTTATCACGGAAAATCTCACCACGGACGTTAAGTGTCAGCCAGGGATAGAAGTCATGTGCGAAATAGGCCGTCACGCCATAGACATCGTCCTGCAGGTAATCATCATGAAAATACGTGCCGTTGAGAGTAAACGTCGTCGCATCATTGATTTTATAGGATGCGATGATGTCGCCGATATATTCCATCTCATGATTGGCGTCGCGACCAATGGCGTACACGCTCTGCTGCGGCCCGACATAGGCAAGAGCAGAAATATCCAGCTTTCAATCAAGAAGACCGTTTGACTGGAAACCGAAATATCCCTTCGGACGACTGTTGTTTTTCGCACCACCGAATGACGTCGAGTTACCGGCGTTCACGCCGAGAATCCAGTCGAAATGGTCCGCCAGATGAACGGTCGCCGTCACACCGACCACTTCGAACGGCACGATAAAGTCGGACGAGTAGTTATAACTGTAGAAAGGACGTTCCAGCGCATCCGTCCCTTCCACACCCTGCATACCGTACATCTGTCCGATCTGAAGATCGACACCATCTTTTGTGAACCAGGGAAGATGCGCATCGACATGCGCCTGCGTAGGTGCAAACTGATACATGCCAGTGATCGCCCCATCCGCCATGCCGATGGTCGGGTTGAAACGGGCGTCCGAGCCATACAGGACTTCAAACGTGAAACCGAGCCCGTATCCGGCACCGATATCCGAAACCGGATGAGACAGCGTGCCTGTAATCTGGTTTAGGGTCGCGGTATTGGCGCGATCGACGTAGGACTGCGCCCAGTTACGTCCTGTATGGGTCCAGGGATTGCCGTTCACACCGGCTTCAACAACGATATGACCTTCGAGATCGTCAAACCAGCTATGGCTTCCGGGTGGTTGAAGATTCACGTCCACCTTGGCAGCATCAGCTTTCTCGGCTCCCGTCTCCTCACCGACCAGAGGACGTCCCGACTCTTCCGGTGTCAGTCGCTCCTGAGCAAAAGCAGGCAGCGAAACAAGCTGGAGTGCAAAATACGCACCAATGGAGAGACGGGGACGAAAAGCCATGTGCGGAACACTCCTTGTCTGACATCATACTGGCTGGTCAGCGACGTCCCGGTATCCAGAAGATTACAGAGATGAGCGACCGTTTTATTTTTACAGTTTCTTTGCAGTCTTCTGGGCACAGGCTGCCAGAGAACGTTCAAGAGTCTGACCACGCTGCGCCATGAAATCCGGAACCGACAAAGGCTCTCCCCGCCATTGATGGATTTCGGCCGCTGTATAGGGGCGAAACCCTGCGGGGAGACTGCTCCCCGCCAGTCGGAACATCACGAAATTCATGACATCCGCGAGGGTCTGATCGTCCCGAATGAGCGACATCGACACACCGGGCACACGGATCAGATAGGCGCGCCCCTCATCCGTGCAGGCGAACCCACCGACAGCGTTGCGCAGGGTGGGAACAAAGCTGCTGCCCGACACACCTTCAATACCGTGACAGCCGCCGCAATGGGACAGGTAGGTCACGCTGGTGTGGTCAAGCACAGTCGCGTGCTCCACGGAATCCGCCGCATGGGAAACACCGGACAGGAAGAACCCACTTCCCGCGATCAGCATCAGAACCGGAACGACCCGCATCATGAGAGCCGTTCCGAAAACTGAACGTCGCAATCCCGCTTTTTCAGGGAACAGGATGCGCAGCATTCAACTTGTTTCGCTCTTCAAGAACAGCCGCAGGCGTCAGGGAGGACGCACGTTCCTTCTTCACCTCATCAGCAGTGAAAGTCGGTGCAGGCTTTACGTCGCTGAGAGACGCAACATAGGTCAGAATGGCCGCAATATTCTCGTCACTCTGCGCACCGAAGGACGGCATGTAGCCCATGTAAGGGTTACCGCCAGCCTTGATCATGCCGGACAGACCGTTGAGCAGAACGTGCGTGACATACGCCTTGCCTTCCGGTGTGGAAGCAATCGCACCGATACGGTCCTTGAGCGGGGGAAACTGCCCGACAACACCTGCGGCGCTGGCCTGATGGCAAAGGCTGCAATTCGCTGTGTAAAGCTGCTGTCCGTCTGCTGCGGCATGTGCGTTGCCGGAGATGGCCGTGCCGCCGACAAGAAGGGCCGCGGCACTCAGGGAAAGGAGAATTTTCTTCATTATCACTACAATCTGCTTCTGGAGTCTTACGATGCCCTGCCGACCACGGCTGCGGTCGAGCAATTGTACATCTCCGATGTTCCCGTTCCGAAACACCAGATGATGTCGTTGTTGGCCATCGGGCGATAGGACGGCTGATCACCATCCGTATTGAGGCAGGTCACCTCGTTACAGGAGTCCTGACCACAGCAGTCACGATAAGCAATCATGTAGGAATTGCCATCCTGCGGATTGTAGCAGCTTCCGATCCATGAAGTGGGAGACGGCGCGGTTCCCGGTGGGCACGTATGGGTGCCGCCACCGCAGGAGGTGCAGAGATTGCCGTCGATGGCGCAGTAACGCCAGTAATCGCAGGCCAGATCATCCTTGGCCTGTGCTTTCGCTGCAAACGGTGACTGCGCCTTGGGCTTTGCAGTCGCCGCATCAGCGCGGCTGACCGGCAACAGCATGAATGCCGGAGCCGCCGCAACAGCACCACCGACCTTTGTCAGCACATCGCGGCGCGAGGTACGCCCGGCGATCCGCCGAAGAACGCTTTCTGTCAGACGATCCAGCATTGAACCCTGTTTCTTTTCAGACGGCAGCATGAGAAATCACTCCTGTCTCCACCCGCTCGACTTTTGGAGCCACCGGAACAGTGTCCAGCAAGTCCTCGATCTGACGGCGTGTATTCACAATATCCTTGACCCGGATGACGCCGCGCTCATCGAGCAGCACCAAAGCAGGCAGACGGTTGATTTGCAGGACCAGCCCAAGCTCCACTCCCGTCAGAAGCGGAACACCCTGCATCTCAGGGCGGCTGGCCACCATGTCCTGAAGTTCGGGAACAGGACCGTCCCCGACAAACAAAAACTCGAACCCTCTGGAAGCGGCCACCTCACGCGCAATGGGAATCACGCGTTTGCAGACCGGGCATTCAGGCGCCACGAACAGGAGCATCTGGTAATGTCCCGGTTGCAGGGCGTCACCGATCATGACCGGCTTGTCTTCCAGCGTGTGCAGAACCAGTCTCGGAACAGTCTGTCCGACATCCAGTCCCGGCCGCGCTTCCTGATCGCCAATCGGCGCGGTGCGTTCGTGAAGAACACCGATCTGGCGTGCGAGCGCGAGCAGCGTCACAGCAAGCACCAGCACCAAAACCGTCAGAAAGCCCTGCCAGATGAGAAGAGCGACCATCATGCCCTCTCTCCTGTCGCATCACTGAGAGACACATCCGGCAGCACACGCAGTGCCTGCCAGAGCACCCACAGAGCCACGCCACAGGCGACGCCCTCAAGCTGGACACTGATGGAATGTGCCGCCCCAGCCATCACAGGCAGCAGTGCGGGCAACGCACAACCCAGCGTCCGCAACACCAATGACCAGGAAAGCGTCTCGCCTTTCTGACCCGGTGTGCAGCCACAGGACAGGTCAGTGCGTCCCCGCATGACGTTGATGCCCATCGCCACAGCGAAGAGCACCAGAAGCCCAGCGGCGACAACGCCCCCAACGCCCCGCCCGACACCGGACAACAACATCAGGCCAACAAGCACCTCTGCCGCACCCAGCCCCCACGCAGCAGCCTCAAGAGACCATGCGGGAAGAAGCCGGTAGGACGACAGCGTTCCAAGAAAGAGGTCATGTTCCCGTAGCTTGGACACTCCAGCGACAAGAAACATGATCCCCACCCCTCCGGCACAGAGGGCTGAAAGTCCACCCATCATGAGAGAGGCGGCATTCATCCTTCACCGGGCGCAACCGTGAAGATCAGCGAACCGCCAAGGGCTTTCATCTTGTGCACCTGCTTGCCGGTTTTCGCATCGAGGATGTAAAAATCACCCGTGTCTTCGTCAGTTGTGAACATCAGCGGATGGTCATCCTGAGTCACACCGACCATCGGGCTCGGCGTTGGCAGGGACATACGGCGAACGCGTTTGTGCGTTTCGGTATCGTAAACCCAGACTTCCGAACCACCGTCCTTATGACTCCAGAACGGTCCCTTGTGCATCAGAACATACAGCTCATGATTGCTTTTATGCAGAGCGGACATCTGCCAGCCACCCGGACGCCACGTCACCTCAAAAGGTTTGGACGAGTCCGGCGCAGCCTTCATGCCAGCACCTTCCTGCAGGGACCAGGGCTTGCCGATAACAGCATCCGCGCCAAGCTTCGTTTCGTAAACCTTGCCGGTATAGCTGATGAACCAGGCCATACCATCCTTGGTCACGGATGGGCTCTGCTCGAAGATGCCGTCGTGGTCAGGCTCAAAGAAAGCCGCGCTATGCGTCATGGACGGCTTGCCGTCAGCGCCAATGCTGACATTGGCCAGCGTGCCATCAGCACAGAGAGAGGAAAAACCGCTGTTGCCCCAAGGGTAAACCAACGCACAACCCGGCA
Organism: Acetobacter sp. UBA5411; assembly: GCF_002409645.1. GTDB lineage: Bacteria > Pseudomonadota > Alphaproteobacteria > Acetobacterales > Acetobacteraceae > Acetobacter. The sequence continues at coordinate 65,320 of NZ_DHNR01000041.1, read as the reverse complement.
CATCGACCGTCTGCGTGACCTTATGGGACGCAGTATCCACCACTTCGACCGCACTACCCGGGCTCATCTGGTAAACATAGACATGAGACCCGTCCGCGCTGATCGCGAGGTTGTTGCGCTTGGGCGTGACCAGCGCACGGGACGGTAGCTTCTCGTCAGCAACGATCTTCAGCGTGCTGCTTTCATATTCAGCCAGCAGATCGTTACGCTCACCGCGATTGCCGCGTTCCCATGTTGTTTCACCAACAAAGAAATGGCTTGCGTCAGGCGACAGAACGACATTGGGGTTATAGGCAGCCTGCACCATTCCCAGCAGACGCCCCTTGTCGGCGTCCACTACATAGGCACGACCATCCTTGCCATGCTGATACACCGCATCCACGACCAGAAGCGTATGAGGCGACCATGGGGCCAGCGTCGCAATGTCGCTTTGTTCCGTCTGGGGAATGGGTTCGTCTGCCCGCGCCGAGGCTGTTACTGCAAGAAGGGCGACCCCGCCCAGTAAAGAGCGGAGAAAAGCAGCGCGACTGCCCTTCGTATTACGCGAATGCGGGAACGTCATGAGACTCATTTCTATCGGTTTCGCAATGATTCAGATATGACGCGCCTGTCGCATTTCCGCAAGACGAATCATCATTACCCCTATTTATTTTCTCCGGAGATACAGAAACATCACAGATATAGGTTAATCTGTACATGTTATATCGAAATATCCGATAGCAGTGTCACGATGATCACTTCCCAAAGAAAAATGACCCATCCCCACTGAATATAATGAATACCTCTGGACCAGCCGGACCGATATCATTTTTAAAACAGAATATTTCCATTCAGAATCAATTATGCCGTAGGCTGATCTCTCCGTTTACAGTCATTGCAGTCAGCCCAGACATTGTTGACGGCGATTTTGCAAACCCGCCAGCCGGGCGCATAATCCCCCCGCTGTAAGGAGCATATCCCGTGCGGCCTGACGCCGCCTCGGTCTGCTTTAGCCACGTTTCTGTATGGCTCGAGAGCATCTGCTCGGGCCTGACGGGAATCATGTGTGTTCACACCGTGCCTATCGCCGTGATTGCGGTATCCAACGGGACAAGAGGAGTTGTCATGACTGTCGGTCGTTTTCCGCTGACACGCCTGCGCCGCAACAGGCAGGACCGTTTCACCCGCAGACTGGTTGCCGAGAACAGTCTTTCCATTGATGACCTGATCTGGCCAATCTTCGTGATGGAAGGCAGCAACTCCGTTACGGATGTTGCGTCGATGCCCGGCGTGCAGCGCGTCACTCTCGACAGATTGGCGGCGCATGTCGAAACAGCGGCCAAGCTGGACATTCCCGCGCTGGCCCTGTTCCCCATCACCCCGTCCGAGGTACGTGACGAAGCCGGAACCGAAGCGCTCAACCCCGACAACCTGATGTGTCGGGCTGCCCGTCTGCTGAAAAAAGAATTTCCGGACATGGGACTGATCGGCGATGTCGCGCTCGATCCTTACACCAATCATGGCCATGACGGGATTATCGAGAACGGCTATGTCGTGAACGACAAATCCGTTGATATCCTGAAGGTACAGGCGACCAATCAGGCAGCCGCCGGCATCGACATCATCGCTCCCTCCGACATGATGGACGGCCGCATCGAGGCCATTCGTCGTGATCTGGACGAGAATGGCCTGATCAACACCCGCATCATGTCCTACGCCGCCAAATATGCCAGCGCGTTCTACGGCCCGTTCCGTGACGCTCTCGGTTCTGGCGGCCTTCTGAAGGGTGACAAGAAAACCTATCAGATGGATCCGGCCAATTCGGACGAGGCTCTGCGCGAAGTCGAGACGGATCTTCTCGAAGGCGCGGACATGGTCATGGTCAAGCCGGGCATGCCCTACCTCGACATCATCCGACGTGTGCGGGACAGCTTCTCCGTGCCGACCTTCGCCTATCAAGTCTCAGGTGAGTACGCGATGCTGATGGCGGCCATCCAGAATGGCTGGCTGGATCATGAGCGGGCTGTCATGGAGAGTCTTCTGGCCTTCAAGCGGGCCGGTGCGAACGGCATCCTGACCTATTTCGCCATTGAGGCCGCCCAGCGCATCAAGGCGCAGTAAAAAAAATCAAGGACCAAAACAGTGTATCGACAGCGGAAATCCCGTCTGTCGATACCATCGGTTTATAGTGACGAAATCGCAACACTCCAAAATATTACACACATCCAAAAATACAGAATAATAGCAAAATCAATAACTTAAAAACTTTCTTTCTATGTGACGCTTTTAATCACAATGTAACTACGCTGATACATGTGGCATGCGGTTCACCAACGTTCCAACGCTGGTGAAAGCCCTGAGCCTGATGATTCGTAAGACCGCCTTTCTGACCTGCCTGACAGCCGCAACGCTTACTTTTTCGATGATCGGCGCTGCCTGCGCTGCTCCGCCGGCCGTTGTCGCCGTCAATCGGGAGATCGGCCTGTCTGTTACGGGTAATTTTCAGGATGTCACACGTAACATTGGTCGACATTATAATGTTAGCCCGGACTTGTTCTTCAATGACAGCTATCAATCGCAGCGATCAGACCGCGTCCATCAGACAGGCTGGACGCCAGGCTTTCGGGCGGACGCACAGTACATGTTTGATACCAGCATCATGAAACATCTTTACGCTGCTGCCACTTTCACACTGGATGATGGCCAGATAGAACTCAGCGAGAAAACATCTTGGCATGTGCAACCAGCTTCCGGCTCAGCATTCAATGATCACGCCCGTTACCAGGCTGGACAAAACCGATCCAGCATCAATGTAACCGGTGAAATCGGTAAAGGGTTTCTGATCCTCAATGACCGACTGCTGATCATGCCGACCATACAAGGCGGTTATCAAGCTGGAGGAGCAAATACTTTTACTGCCTATGGCAGAGGTTATGTCGGCCTCGCTCTTCATATCGATTACGCCATTACCAACCGTCTGGTCATTCGTGGGCGGGCCGGCTGGGCACAGTTTCTTGACACGCACACCTACTTCAGCGGCAACAATCCTTATGTCCATGACTCTCGTCCCGAATGGAGCGGCGACATCGCCCTTGACTATCGCATGACAGATCGCGTGCATCTGACAGGAGGCGTGCGCTATACTTACCAGAACTACGGTCGGGCACGAAAGACCTCCTATAATCCATTCTGGAATGAAATTATCTCAGAAAACGGTATTAACTGGCGAAATGGCGTTCAGCTCCGCCTTGGCGTGGCCTATCAACTCTGAGAAAAGAATGAGGACATACCCGGTCTTCAATTGACGGAGGACGTGGCAGTTCGCCATTATCTGTGATCTGCACGGCCGAACCGGTCAGAAGCAGGACACACAGCAATGCGGGAGGCTGAAGACTGATGACTTTTTCGTCTCGCCACCCGCAATTTTTCTATACGACCGCACCTCAACCCTGCCCCTATCTGCCGGATCGGATGGAGCGGAAGGTCGTCACCGATCTTTCCGGTCCCAATGCGGAAACGCTACATGATCGGCTGTCACGCGCTGGTTTCCGTCGCAGTCACGCCATTGCTTACGCGCCTGTCTGCAACGGCTGCAACGCCTGCGTTCCGATCCGTATTCCCGTTCAGCGATTTACTCCCAGCCGTACGCAGAAACGCGTCTTCAAAGCCAATTCCGATCTGCAAGGCTTTCAGGTTCCCGCCAAGGCAACTGCCGAGCAATTCGTGCTGTTTCGCCAGTATCAGCTTGCCCGACATGCAACCGGCGACATGGCCAGCATGAATTTCGCCGATTATCGCTCCATGATTGAGGATACCCCCATCGACACGTTCATGGTGGAGTTCCGTTCGCCGGAAAATCAGCTCATGGCGGTCAGTCTGGTGGATGCACTGAGCGATGGGCTATCCGCGGTCTACAGTTTTTACGATACAACCGACAGCGCACGCTCTCTTGGCAGTTTTGCGGTTCTCTGGCTGATCGAACACGCCAGACGGCGACGCCTGCCCTACGTCTATCTTGGCTACTGGATCGCCCAGAGCCGCAAGATGGCCTACAAGACCAACTTCCGCCCCGCCGAGATTTTGTCGCGTGGTAGCTGGCGTGACCTCGACGAGCAGGATCTTGCCTGAAATCCATTGAGGTCAGGAGCATGAAGCCAACCTCGCCGTTACATGAATAACACCTCATGTAAGACCTCTTTTCGGCGGGAAACCGGGGTTGCGGCAAACGGCAGAGGCGCCCCTCCCGTGACAGGGACTGCAACTCTCTCTAATCTTTCGCTTAAATTCAGTATGCGACCCGTCGCAGCATCGGAGATCAGGTTTTATGCGCATACTTCTCGTTGAGGATGATCCGACAGTCCGTGGTTTCGTCGCCAAGGGCCTGACCGAGACAGGCCACCTCGTCGAGCAGGCCGACAATGGCAAGGACGGCCTGTTCCTTGCCATCAGTGAAAAGTTTGACGTGATCATCCTTGATCGCATGTTACCCGGCGGCATCGACGGACTCCGCATCCTTGAGACGCTGCGCTCGCAGGCCAATGCGACTCCGGTATTGATCCTTTCCGCTCTGGCTGATGTGGACGACCGCGTTGCCGGCCTCAAAGCCGGGGGTGATGATTATCTGACCAAGCCGTTCGCCTTCTCGGAGCTTCTAGCCCGTGTCGAAGCCCTTGGACGGCGGGGCCGCAATGAGTCAGCCCCTCAGACCAAGCTGGAAATCAGTGGCCTTGAAATGGACCTGCTGTCCCGAACTGTGAAGCGCGAAGGGCAGAAGATTGATCTCCAGCCACGAGAATTCCGCCTGCTTGAGTTTCTGATGCGTCACGCCGGACAGGTTGTCACACGCACGATGCTTCTTGAGGGCGTGTGGGATTATCACTTCGACCCGCAGACGAACGTGATCGATGTCCATGTGTCCCGTCTGCGTCAGAAAGTGGACAAACCGTTTGAACAACCGCTGATCCACACTGTCCGGAACGCGGGCTACATGCTCCGGGCAGACTGACTTTTTCAGTAATCCGGTGAAAGGTTGCGGCTTTTTCAGCCACCCTTCATCGGCTTTCGCCAGTCGGGATACTGATCGTGCGTGATGGCCTCTCTCCACTTTCCTGCCAATTCGTGGTGGCTGACTTATGATATCCGGCCCCAGTGAATCTGATGCGCAGGACCTTTCCGCACCCCGCCGTGGATTTCGACTCCCTCGCCTCTCGCTCAAGGCGCTGCGCTACCATATCGGTGGCCTGAGATCGGCCGGTGTCCGCTTTGCTCTCGGCTATGCTGTCCTGTTCTGGGTTTCTGCCGGGCTGTTTCTCTCGGTCATCTGGTGGGGAACCGCGAGCCTCCTGCAACGGCAGGTGGAAGCGTCCGTCGCCGCCGATGCACGCGCCCTTTCCGAACGGTGGTCGGATGGCGGTCTCTCGGCACTGGCGCTTACCATTGAAGATCGACTGGAATACAATGTCGATGATGACGCCTTGTATCTGCTGGTGGACCCCCATGGCGAGCGTATAGCGGGCAATCTGCCCTCTTGGCCGGAAGCCGTGGCCATGAGCAATGTCTGGTATCAGCTCACCATCAAGCGGGCCGGTGTCCGGGGCGTTGCCGAAGTCCAGTCTTTTGATCTTCCCAAACATTATCGGCTTCTTGTCGGAAGGGATGTTCGCGGACGCTCGACGCTGCGTCACCTGCTCACCGACACCCTGTTCTGGGCATGGGGCGTCATTACCATCCTGACATTCATCGGCGCCTTTTTCGTCCGAAGCATGTTCAGGCGCATGATTTCCTCGATTGCGCGCACGACCTCCGCCATTGCGCACGGTGATATGGACCGCCGCGTTCCCCTCTCCGGACGCGGTGATGAAATTGATGAAGTTGCTGAAGCCATCAACGAGATGCTTGATCGCATCAAACGCCTGATGGACGGCGTAAAACAGGTTTCGAACGCCATCGCCCATGACCTGCGCACACCAATCACGCGAGCCCGCACCCAGCTTGAATACGCAGCACTGCATGCCAAGGATGAAACCACCCTGCGTGCCGCCATTGAAGAAGGCGTCAGCGATCTCGATAACATTACAGCTGTGTTCGAAGCCCTTCTGAGAATTGCGCAGATCGAAGCAGGCTCAAGGCGGTCGGCTTTTGCAACCTTTGATCTCATGCCAGTGCTCAGTGATATTGTGGAGCTTTACGAACCGCTGGCCGATGATCAGGGCAGTAAAATCGTTCTGCGTGCGCCGGAACACCTTCAGTTCTACGGTGATCGCTCGATGATTCAGCAGGCGGTTTCAAACCTTATTGATAACGCCATCAAGTTTTCGCCAGATGATGGCACCATAACCGTCGCAGTCGCTACCGGCTTCAACCCCGCCCCCGCCGATCGGGCTGGCGGGCGGATCGTCACAATTGACGTCAGCGATCAGGGACAGGGCATGACGGACGCAGACATGGAAAGGGCGTCCGAGCGCTTCTTCCGTGCTGACGCCGCCCGAAACACACCGGGTTCCGGCCTTGGTCTTTCACTTGTGCAGGCTATCGTCCAGCTTCACGGCGGTGTGCTGCAATTCTATTCCCGCAGTCCGGGTCTTTGCGTGAGAATGTATCTGCCGCTTCCTGAGGATGATGGCAAAAAGCAGGACACAGATATGACGGAGGATTCACGGACTTACCATCCGCAAGACAGACCCGATCTGTTAATGTCTCAATCATGATACGGATCATACTTTTAATTGCGGCGCCGATTCTGCTGATCGGCCTGTGTGGAGCGGCCGCGGCGCAGACCGGAGAGTCATCCGTTCATACGCTCTTCACCGACAAGCCCCTGAACGAGGGAGACCCGTCGCGGGTTACGAATGTCGCCTCCATCGTTCAGACAGCAGAACGGGGAGACAGGTCGCCTACTGAAGTGGGAATGGAAGTCACATCCGACAGTCGGGATTACTGCTCCCGACTGATGCGCACGATTGACACATACAACGAGCAGTCCCATTCCGAAACTGACGTCACAGCGCTCAGAAAAGAAGGCCAGCGCCTGTGTAGTCAGGGCTATGTCAGATTGGGCGTCACCCGGCTGAGAGAAGCCCTCGTCATTCTCAAAGGCAGGAATATTCGTCAATGATCCCTTCAAAATCGCTGTATCTTGTAACCTGCGGGATTGCCCTGATGGGCAGTGTATCGGCCGGAGCATCTTACGCTGCCGAACCTACAACACCTGACAACACCACCCGCCTGAATGTAACGGGTTCCGGGTCCGTCGATGCCGCTCCCGATCTGGTGACAGCAACCCTGCTTGTACAGAATGAAGCGACAAAGGCTGTGGACGCGCAGGCCCGCACCAACGATGCGGCGCATAATGCGGTGACAAAAGCTGAAAAAATCTCAGGGTTTACAGTTCTTACCGATTCCTATGACGTGTCGGAAAATCGCAAGGACAACAAACCTTCAAGCTGGACCGCCCGACAGACCATCCAGATCAAGGCCAAGGATGCCTCTGCCCTTCTGGATCTGGTCGGCAAGCTTCAGGCCAGCGGATTACTGCTCGAAGGCGTGTCATGGTCCCTCTCCCCGGAACATCAGAAAGAGCTGTATCGACAGGCAGAGAAAAAGGCAGTCGATGATCTGCGCAGCCGCTCTAATGAGATTGCTGGCGATCTTGGTCTGAAAGTAGCGTCAATCTCTTCCATTTCAGTCGGTGAGCCGCTGACAGCCCGTCCGGTCGCCTTTATGGCGCGCGCTGCGATGGCTGCTCCCACCATGCGTTCGGAAGACCAGACGGTGAGCGCCACCATTCGGGCGACTGTTATACTGAAGCCTCAATAAACACAGAGGGTTTATTGAGGCTTCAGTTAAGGCCTTTCTCGCAAGCATCCAGAGCCGTCTTTCGTGATCTCATGTAATCTCCAAACCATCCAATCGTTCAGTTGGTCGGATCCATGATGGAGCGTTACTGTTCAGCTCGGTAAATTCAAGCTCTGGAATGTTGGCGGTGCGGCCATACTGTTCTCCTCCAGTCCAGAAATGATGGTGTCGCGCGTTGCCGAAGCATCAATAACGCCGTCAGCCTCTCCGCGCGCGAACGATACCCTTTTCCCCAGTCCAAGAAGAGCCATCTCAGTACCGGCTATGGCTCGAAGCTGCTCCGGACGATAGCCGGCTTTGGTAAATGCCCAGACTAGCAGCCAAAACGATTTAAAGGTTGTTCTCTTCCGGTGTTGCATCCGCGGCGCAATCCGCAAAAGCGCGATTGCATTGCGAATACGCGTTTCAAAATCCCCCACCCGCCGACCGTTAGTCAACCAGCCTCCATAGACATGCTTGAACCTCGGATAGTTGTCGAAACAACTCGTCAGAAGGCGTACTTCCTGACGCGGATCGATTCCGTCTTTAGTGAAACTCACATAGATGGGACCGCTGTAAAGCGGGCGGACATGAACCATAGGCACTTCATCGACGATTGCCGCACGGAAGGCCGGATCCTCCATCAGCATTGTCCAGATGAGATCAGTCCCCCATCCCGTGAAATGCCGCTCGAACATCGGGAGGAGCGTGCGCAGATACGACGACTTGATGCAGCAGGCCATTGATTCGAGAAAATTACTGTAACGCAACTGAAAGCCGGGCACGCGCAAGACAATCTCGTGGGAGACGTAGCTATCATGTGTCATGGCCGGCTGTGCCATGGTGAGATCATGTTCTACCGCAATATCAAATAGTCTGCTTATATCAGCTGACTTCATCCGCAAGTCATCATCCGGCAGCATGATATAGTCATAATGATCAAGCAGTGCAGGATTTGCTTTAAAATGACGGGCTATACTGTCCCATTTCGTTCCATAATCGAATACGGTAGGCAGATCACCATCGAAAGAAAGCGAATGGTCTTTTGCATAGACATTCAGCTGAAGATCCCAATTGCGTGGCGTTGTGTCATCCGCAATCCATTCGCGATGCAATGAATCATCTCCGACACGTGCGAGAACCAGAAAACGTCTTTTTCCAGACTGGAACCCTTCTTCGTTTTTCATCAGAAACTCCAGGCATCAGGAACAGAAGACACTCCGAGGCTTCATCTCCTGAAACTAACCTATATTTAAACCGATATGGCTTACGAAAAATTATAGCAGAAACAGGAAGTATTCAGGTTATTCACATCACCGTGTTCCCGTCAGATTCCTCACAGAGCATGAGACGCCTTTGCAGGAAATTCATTAGAAAATTGGAGGCTGCCCCTGCTGCAAAAACGGCCATGATGCATCTTTAATTGATAAATCAATGACTTCCAGAGGCCATGAGATCCCAAGCAGCGGATCGTTGTAGCGCAACCCTCCTTCCGCGCTGGGCGTATAAGCTGCGCTCACAGGATAAAAAACCTCTGTATTATCAGTAAGTGTCTGAAATCCGTGAGCGAATCCGGGTGGAACGTACAGCATATGATGATTTTCTGCACTCAGAACAAAAGACTCGTGTTTCAGATAGGTCACGGAATCTCCACGAAGATCCACGATTATGTCGGAAATACTGCCTCTGGTGCATCGTATGAGCTTGGCCTCGGCGTGAACGCCACGTTGAAAATGAAGTCCGCGAACCGTGCCTTTATTCCGTGAAAACGACATATTATGTTGTACAAAATCGGAAATCAGACCATGTTGCGTGAATTCATCCCGGCACATCATCCGGGAGAAAAAGCCACGATTATCCTCTATCAATTGTGGCTCGATAATCATGGCATCCTTCAGCGTAGTTTCATGAAAGATCACAGGCATCCTCCATGATCATCTCGCGTGGTGCAAACTCCCTCTCCTGCTCGGTATAAAGACGATCGATGGTTCTTCCTTCCGGCAGATCAATATCTGCAAAGGTCAAGGGGCGATCACGAGGAACGTGTCTGCGAACTGTAGAACCTATGGCAAGACCGAGAGGAATAAGATTTTCCGCTCTTATGGTTTCGATATTTTCAATCATTCCATAGGCTTCGAAACCACCGAGTTCGGCGATTGTCTCACCCGGGACTAGGTCCTTCTTGGCCAGCGCGATAACGCCGACAACCGGGCCAGCCTGCGGCGCAAGCGTCGCGTCGCCGAACAGAACGGCGCGCGCTACAGACCCTGGAACTTCAAAATGACACAGATGAAACGGGGTGTAGAAGCAATAATAGGGACCCGGTCCCATCTTGTAATAATTCAGAAAATGACGCTGCTTTACGTCATCCATCGTCCCAAGCACAAAAACACCCGGTCCTGGTCGTGCCCCGATCACATAATCGACCACTCCAGGTCCCCCCGCCGCGAGATGCGCGTCCAGAAGTGGAGAAAAAGCTTTCGCAACATCTTCAAGCGGTACCAATGGTGTATCAGGATTGCCATCAGAGAAATCGGGACCAAGCATGCCGCGCTGGGCTACTTTCATACCTGTGCCATTGGCAATCACTGTCTGCTCAAAGGAGATCTTGGTTCCATCAGCAAAAGATGCCGCCATGGCAGGCTGCAGACCCCATTTTTCCGCAAACGATATCTGCGTATCCGGAGTGCGATAAGGATCGTAAAGGCCCTTGATGCTACCACACAAAACCGGACGCACGCCGATCCCCTTCATGAAGCGAACCAGATTCATCATGACGCCCGGCTGATCACCATCGCCTGCGGTATAGACGACATTGGCGAGGTCAGCTTTCTTTTTCAGAATAGGGCCAACCGTTCCATCAAGCTCCGCGTTCACCTGAATCAGATGTTTGCCACCTTCAATCGCAGCCAGCGCCGCTCTGGCAGCGTATTCCATGGAACCAGTTGCCTCGATGATCGCATCGATTCCACTGGCCTGAGCCAGAAGCACCGGATCGCTGTTCACGACCCGCTGTCCTGACGCAAGGGCACGTTCAAGCGACTGAACGTCCGGGCACCACACTGGCTCAAGTCCCAACTCTTCAAACAGGGCTTCACCATGGGCGCGTGTACGGTTGCAAACAGCCACTACGCGCATCCCGGGTGTGGCTGTTTCAATGGTGCGCGCGATGGCCTTCGCCTGCGTCCCTGCACCAATCAGGGCTACTGTCACTGGTCGCCCTTCGGCTTCGCGATGCTTCAATGCCGTATCGACAATAATCATGTTCCGGCTCCAGATTTATTATCATGTAGTTCTAGGACAAAGTGGTTTTCGTCAGGACAATCTCAGTCAGACCAGACTTTCCACGGGGCAGCCCCTATTGCCCATGTGGCCTCCAGAACCTGCTTGTCTCGCAGGGTGTCCATATTTTGCCAGTACCGATCATGCACGAAGCTCGACAGCTTGCCTCGCTCGATCAGCCTGCTCATCGGTTCCGCTTCCCATGTCGTCAGATCGTCATCGATCAGGTCGAGAACCTGCGGTTCGCATACGAAGAAACCGCCATTGATCAATCCACCATCACCGGCGCGCTTCTCACCGAAGCCGCTTACGGACATCGCATTATCGGTAAGCTCCAGCGCGCCAAAGCGACCGGGCTGCACTACAGCTGTCAGTGTGCACCAAGCCGCACGCGACCGATGAAATTCCAAAAGATCAGTTATATTCACGTCACTTACACCATCACCGTAAGTGAGACAGAATGTGCTGTCCTCAAGATAACGACGCGCACGGAGAATGCGTCCACCTGTCAAGGATTCCAGTCCTGTATCCAGTATTGTGACGCGCCAGTTGTCGGTCTGGGCTTCCAGCCAGCGCACATCTCCCGTGCCGAGGTCTATGGTGAAATCGCTGCGCGAAGAGCGATAGCGCATGAAATAATCTCGTATGAAATCGATGCGATAACCGCCGAGAATGACAAAATCAGAGAACCCATAATGGGAATATATCTTCATGATATGCCAGAGTATTGGTCGTCCACCGATTTCAGCCATAGGCTTGGGGCGGATCATTGTCTCTTCACTGAGCCTTGTACCAAAACCACCAGCAAGAATTGCGACCTTCATTTATTTTTTTCCTTTTGCCGCAAAACACTTTTAAAGTGATTACCTTGAAGACAGAGCTGTTTTCAGCCTGTGACTATCAAGGATAGGGGATATTCAAATTCAGTAATTACATTGGGATTGCTCCTCGGATCGCCAGACAAGAGAGCGATTGAGTCGTCCGGAAGCCATATGGTTTTCCAGAACTTTCAGTCTTATCAGGCTTGAATCGCGAAATTCCTTGTCCTTAAACCCCATTCCAACCAGACCGGTTTTAAGATGAGAAATCGAATCCTCAAGCGTCATCTGGGGCTGGTGATGGGGCGCCAGTGACTTGTACAAACCGAAATCGACCTGATACGATCGGCTATCCACTGCTGAATTTGTGTTTATATTTAACGCGGTGCCCGGCAAGGCTTTGGCTACAGCCTCAGCAATCTGACGGACCTGATAATTCCGCTCATCGCTACCGACGTTCACGACCAGATAACGTCCGCCATTATCTGGTGAACGGCTTACCGCCCAGTCTATCGCCCGGGCCATATCGAGCGTATCAATCAGCGGCCTCCAGGGCGTTCCGTCCGAAAGAATGGTTATTTTTCCAGTAACCATCGCAGAAGCGACAAAATCGTTCAGCACAAGATCCAGTCGAAGGCGATCCGACATGCCGCAGGCTGTGGCAAAACGCAGACAGGTAACTGTCATAGCGCTGTCAATCTGCTCCAGTGCTTTTTCCGCACCGATCTTGGATTGTGCGTAAGTAGTAATCGGGTTGAGCGGATCCCTCTCCCTGCGGGGACCACCCTCGGCAACTCCATAAATACTGCAACTGGATGCAAAGACGAAGTGTTTTACACCGGCCGCAGATGCAGCCCGCGCCAAGGCTACCGTTGCATTTTGATTGATGTCGAATGTGACATCCTGAAACTTGTCCCCCATGGGATCGTTCGAAATTGCGGCAAGCTGGACGACAGCATCGTAACCAGCAAGCAATCCATCTGAAAAATACCTGACGTCTCCAAAAAACTGGGCATCGAGGGCTCTTTCGGGCAGACGCGCAACTCCTGTGAGGCAATGAGCAAAGTAAGCATTGTCAAAACCATGTAATACACTTTGAGGCCGTGTCCGTCTTAACTGCGCCGAGACGGCAGGCCCCACGTAACCCATATTTCCGACAATCAGAACTCGCATGTTCGCCTTCTCTCGCTCGCATCAAAAGAGCCAAATTTCAATCAGTTACGTCAGAAGTCGTACTTTTTTGTAGCGACATTATTGACCTCGCAAAAAATATGCTTGTAGTGGCACATGAAAATTTACAGAGAAGCATTCTGGGAACACAGATTCCTGAAATAAATACCTGCACTTAATCCACACGCTGAAAGAAAACACAAATTTAAATTTAAATACAAACATAACAAAGTAGAATAAACTTCGTTTTGTCTTTAGATATCCATTCTACCCAAAACCATAAATCTGCCGAAACAGAAAAAAATAATCTTAATACAGTCAATTCAGGCAAGACACGCAAAAACTCTTATACCATCTGTTACGATCAGAAGATGGCATCAATTTCTGTCGTATTTTATTTTCGTTTATTCCTTACCTTAGAAACTGATCCGGGCCTTCTTCGCTTTCACTGTTTTTATTTATTTTTAAGAACAACCGGGTATGTGGTTACGTTACACATAAAATAGAAAGCCTGTCATCAAAAATGTAGCGAATAACACTATAGAACGGCATCGCGCAGCATACTACTATACCTTATAACTTATTAATTTTATTGGATAAACACCTTAAATTAATTGATTTTAACAAAGAATGAATCCTATTTTTTACAAAATTTACCTTATATTTAGTACGGATTCTTGTGATACACTCTCTATTTCGTGATCGATCAATCGCCTTATCCATATTCCCTTTTTACTATAATCACGCATTGTAGGGCGTTAAGTCTGAATGGGACGCTGCTGTTGTAGTGTGGGCTGATTATTCTTCTTTCTTTAAAAGAAAGGCGATCATGATGAGGGCCGTGCATGACCCGATCTGTCATTTTTTACCTTTATTTGAACTCGACTTTTTTTTGTAATAACACTTCTTCTTTAGATAATAATGATCTTACATATAGTGGGAATAGGAACATGCGTGCAGGCAAGAGCAATGCAACCCTTGCCGCCCATTCTATGGCTACGGTTCCTATGAGTATCGGATTGGGATCGTAAATTTAGCTGCCGGCGCTTTAAGGATCGTGCGTGTCGTCATGAGACGTTCCTGTGTATAGCATTGTGCGGGTCTTGCACTGTGGGCGCACTGGTCACAGAGGTCTGGTACCGGATTACGTAAAAAGCTTTTCACTCACGGATTGTTTTAACATTAAGCTTTGGAGTTCCGACGACTTCTGCCATTTTGTTCTTCACTTGGATAAGTAATCACGGCAGCAGGGTTCTGCACTTGCAAGACTGGTGACCGAGACAGGAATTTCCGAATCGACATTAAGAAAACAGTGAAGGAAAGGATGACATGACGACAGAAATCGCTATCGTTCGACTGTATATTGTCAGTAACTACATATCCTTTGCTGATACTGGCATTCCCGTCGGTCGCGCCAGTTTCCACGAGACTGAAAGGCATGTGAGAAGCGATTTCTCTGCTGTGCGTGTCACAACATGACGGCGTTCGATCTATCGGAGGCAAGCGAGACCAGACCATGCCGCCATCAGTATCAGACCTTCGTCGTCGGAAGCAATGAGTCAAAAGTAATTCTGATAGCCCACGGCAGTTGGGTTATACGGTTTGTAAGCCCATGATAGCTGCAGATATTTCGTTAGCGAGCGAAAAAGATAGAAGCTATCCAATGCTTCAACTGCTGCGCATGCTCGTCGCGCTCAGTATTTTTACCGGTCACTGGGGGGAAGCCTATGTGGGGCGGTTGTGGCCTCAGGGACAGATCGCCATCGACATCTTTTTCATGATCGAGGGCTTCCTCGCAATGGGCTTTCTATCACAGCCCGCTGTTATCAGTATGACTAAGTGGCAGATTATCCGCATCCGCCTCGCTCATATCTATCCGGTTTACGCCATCGCACTCGTAGTCAGCTTCTGTTCCTTCGCTCCGCAGGCACTCGCCAATACGGGGGGATGGACGATCACAAACTGGGTCGGCGCTTTCATTTCCGGTTCTGTTTTGCTGCCTTTTTTCTCCACACTCGTTTACGGCTCGGTCTTCCCGCTCAATCCACCCAGCTGGGCTATCGTGCTGGAGTTGTTCGGCTTCGCCCTTCTGGTCTGTCTACGTGTTCATGATGCTCCCAGACGGTTGTTTGTTCTGTGGATTGGCGCGGCTTTCATCTACTTCACCCTGAGCATGATGTGGCGCGATCTCAATGCTGGCTGGGCATCAGTGCATTACTGGGGTGGATGGCCACGTATGATTCTAAGCTTCGCCGGCGGCGCGGGGTTACGCCATCTGCACACGAAGTATGGAGCTCGCACCCCGAAAATCCACCCAGTCACCGTTCTCGCACTATTCGTTGGCATGCACCTGCCGAAAATTCATCTCATCGGCGCGCCATTACTGGGCATCGGCGTACCTCTGTTAGTGTGGTTAGGTGCATCATGCCCTTGCCCCGCCTGGCTCGAAACCGTCGCTGCCTTTGCCAAAAGGAACACGCTCTCGATCTATTTGCTTGGCTATCCCGTCATGATGATCTGGCGATACGCCAATACCATCTTCATGGTGCCTCTTTCTTTCGCCGGAAGTCTCGCAGGACTGGTTCTGGTTCTTGGCAGTTTGCTGGTTGCAGGTATGGTTCTGACTTACATAACGGAAAATCTAAATCATAGGGATAGATAAATTCAGAACTCACCATCAAATGCAGATGTAGTGCTGGAGAAATTAGCCAATCTTGCTGTCGCAACGTCGCATTTTTATTAGCGAGACCAATAGTCAAATACCAAAATCCGTTAAATGACACGGATTTCGTACAGGCATACAAACCAAATCATTGCCTACACCTACCCTAAAACCGTCAGAACAGTAAAAATAAAACATGTCTATTTAAGTGTTTCGTCCATCACACAAGCCAAAACAAACACAAAAAACTTCTACAAACAGAGAGTGAAAAATAAAAAATTAATATTTTTAAGATATTGCGATTTTCAGGAGAAAAACCGTGATATCAGAAGAAATTACATTATCAAGAATTTATATTCTGATTGATTATGAAAACATTCAACCTAAAACGCTTCCTTCCCTGAAAGATGAAAACATCAATATTCTTGTTTTTGTCGGAAAGTCACAGGATAAAATCAACTTCAATATTGCCCACTCTTTACAGCTTATAGGGAAAAGGGCCCGCTACATAAAAATCCATGCCACAGGAAACAACGCACTCGACTTTCATATCGCCTATTATATCGGGCTGCTTGCTGGTGTGGATAAAACCGCCCGTTTCCATATCATTTCAAAAGACACCGGTTTTGATCCGCTCATCGCCCATTTGAAGGCAACAGGAATACATTGCACGCGATCAGACAGCTTTCCTGGCAATCACAAACCAGAGGAAACTACAAATAAGACCTTGGAAACCAAAGTAATTGCGCATTTGGAAAAGATAAAAAAAGGCCGCCCCAGCACAGAAGAAAAATTCAGAAATATGCTCATTGCAGTATTTAAAACGGAAATCACTCTTCAGGAAGTTTCTCCACTCATAGAAACTCTGAAAGCGAAAAAAATCATACAGATCGATGAGAAACAGAAAGTTTTTTATTCATCATAAAAAAGGCGACTCCTCATAAAGAGCCGCCTTTCAATCCGTGCTTCGACAGTCAGAGATCAGGGAGAAACATTGGCTCCTAGAACCTTCAGAAACTGGGACAGCCACGCCGGATGTGCAGGCCATGCCGGGGCCGTCACCAGCTCTCCGTCCGTAATGGCTTCCGTCACCGGAATATCGACATACGTCCCACCGGCTATCTCAACTTCAGGACGACAGGCCGGATAAGCCGAGACTTTACGCCCCTTAACAATACCAGCCGCTGTCAGAATCTGGATGCCATGACAGATGCAGGCGATTGGACGATCCGAAAACTCCTTGACGATATCAAGGACTCTCTGATCGAGACGCAGATATTCCGGCATCCGTCCGCCCGGCACGACCAGCCCGACATAATCATCAAGGACAACCTTGTCGAAGTCCGCCGTCAGTGCGAAGTGATGACCGGGTTTCTCGCTATAGGTCTGGGCGCCTTCAAAATCATGAATGGCCGTAATGACCTTGTCGCCTTTCTTTTTATCCGGGGACACGACGTCAACGGTGTAACCCACCATGGTCAGCGCCTGATACGGCACCATGATTTCGTAATCCTCGACGTAATCACCAGCAAGCATCAGAATCTTGATATCGTCGGCCATGTCGTCGTCTCCTTTATCGTTCCTGCAGACGGGGCATAAGCTCCACAAAATTGCAGGGCATGTGGCGGCTGTCGAGTTGGAACACCAGAATGTCGTCCCAGCCATCTTTCACTGCACCACTCGAACCGGGAAGCGCAAACAGGTAAGTGCCGCGCGCCACGCCCGCCAAAGCGCGTGACTGGATCGTGGATGTGCCGATCTTCTGATAAGACAGCATGCGGAACAGCTCGCCAAAACCTTCGATACGTTTTTCTATCACACGTTCGAACGCTTCGGGCGTGACATCGCGGCCGGTGACACCAGTGCCACCGCTTGTAATCACGACATCAATCTGGGGGTCGGCGATCCATTCTTCCAGACGCGCGACAATCCTGTCAGCGTCATCGGGTTCGATCGAGCGGGCCGCCAGCACATGCCCGGCAGCCTGAAGGCGATCAACAAGGATCTGGCCGGACTTGTCCGTTTCCAGAGTGCGTGTATCGGACACCGTCATCACGGCGATCCGGACAGGCAGAAAGGGTTTTGTTGTATCAATGCGCGTCATGCGCACAGCATATCTTGAGAGAACGGCAGGGCGTCAACAACTGCCCTGCCATACCGTATCAGATATAATGTTCCGCCAGCGGTGCGAAGCCGTTGAAACGGGTCGCGCAGTAGGTGGAAACGTAGGCGCCCGTTCCAAGAAGCTCGACACGATCACCGGATTCGAGAGCGAGCGGCAGTTCGTAGTGCGTCTTCTCGTACATGATATCCGCGCCGTCACAGGTCGGACCGGCGAGCGCCACCGCGCCTGTCTGCCCACCATCACGCGGCGTGCGAATCGCGTAACGGATCGCCTCGCCTTCCGTTTCGGCCAGACCACCAAAGCGACCGATATCGAGATAGACCCAACGCGGACCGCCTTCGCGTCCACGCTGGCTAACCAGCACGACTTCAGCGGAAACCACGCCAGCAGCGCCAACGATAAAGCGACCCGGCTCGATCAGCATTTCAGGCAGGGCATTGCCGAAGTGCTTTTTCATGGCCGTCGAGATCGCCTCACCGAAATCGTCAATGTGCGGCACGTCCTCACGATAACGAATGGGGAATCCGCCGCCGAGATTGACCATGCGCAGATCGAGACCGGCTTCGGACAGATCCGATACCAGAGCCGCGACACGGCTGATCGCCATTTCGTAACTGCCTGTCTCAACCTGCTGGCTTCCCACATGGAAGGACAGACCATACGGATCAAGGCCAAGGTCGCGCGCCTTCAGCATCAGTTCGCGGGCGCTTTCGACCGTCGTGCCGAACTTGCGGGACAGCGGCCATTCAGCTCCATAATTGTCCACCAGAAGACGGCAATAAACCTTCGATCCCGGCGCATGCTGGGCGAGCTTGTTCAGCTCTTCTTCGCAGTCAAAGACAAAGAGACGGACACCAGCAGCATAAGCGGCCTTGATCGCGCTGACTTTCTTCACAGTGTTGCCGAAAGAAATGTCATCAGCGTCTGCGCCTGCGTTCAGGCACATCTCGATCTCTTCCCATGAAGCAGCATCGAAGCTGGACCCAAGGGAAACCAGTCGGCTCAGGATCGCCTCGGCCGGGTTGGCTTTCACGGCATAATAGATGCGAGCAAGGGGAAGTGCGACCTGAAGGGCGCGATAACGGTTTTCGACCTCATCGACATCGACGACGAGGCAAGGGGTGGCGGGAATATTTTCCGCAAGAAATTGAGAGATTTTGGGTGTCATCGCACCTATCCCTTGCTGGCCTGCCAGATAAGGAGCCATGGCAGGCTGTGTTGCGAAACGGTCTAACGGACCAGCGACCAAGACTGAATCCCGAGGGATCCCAGTTGCCAGAACGCTTGACGTCGTTGCGTAACCTCAGAGGGCCAGTGGCACGTGCGTTGCTGCGTGAGGGGGCATATGGGGCGTTTCATGCCCGAATGCAACAGATTTTTTTATTACACCGAAAAAACTGGAAAACCCCTTCTCTCTTCCTTTAAGACATTCAATAACTCTCTTTCACGAAACAGAAACTTTCGCAGTAGAATCTTTGGATTCTGGTGGACTGTTCGTCCACCCACTCTTTCCGAGCGCCTCCTCAACTCAGGCGCGTCCTGCGCGTTGGCAATCGCTGCAGGCTTCACCGAATATAGTTTGAGGTTGACGACACCCGATGAGTTCCTCCCTGTCCAATGTTCCGCTTGAGCCTAACCTTGAAACAGGAACGCCTGCGGGCGACTCAGGTGCGACCGAACAGAAAGACAAGCCTCGCCGTCATCTGTCCTCCCCTTTCGCCCTGACAAAGGCTGACTGGAAGGAAGTCTGCAAATCGACGGTGACGTCCATTATCGCCGGACCGACAACGCTGATTGCTGCTGGCTGCGCGTTCTACGCCACGCTGGCGCTGTTTCCTGCCATCAGCACGTTGATTTCCATTTATGGATTGGCCTTTGACGTGCAGAGCGTCGCCACGCAGCTGAATTCGATCAGGCAACTGCTGCCACCCGCCGCTTTCTCGATCATTGAAAACCGGGTCAACGAACTTGTTTCGGTGCCTCACAGCTCCCTGACCATGAATCTGGCCATCTCGACATCCATCGCGCTCTGGTCAGCATCAGCTGGCATCAAATCGATTCTTTCCGCCCTGAACATTGCCTACGGCACCACTGAAACCCGCAGTTTCATCGCGTTTCAGGCGCTGGCTCTCGCCCTGACACTGTCCGCGATCCTGGAGATCTGTCTTGGGGTAGCAATCATGGTCGCGGTCCCCATCCTGTTTCAGCTCCTGCCGGTCATCCTGCGGATTGATCCGCCTCCCGGCTCGATCGAACTGGGCGTCCGACTGGCGGGTCTCAGCATCATGGCGGTGCTGATCATTCTTGCTTACATGCTGCTTTACCGCGTCGGGCCGAGCGGTCATCATGCAAAATGGCGTTGGGTTATTCCGGGCGCTGTCGCCGCGACATTCATCTGGATTCTGGCCGCTTCCGGCTTTTCCTATTACGTCGCCAACATTGCGAGCTATGGCTCGACCTACGGACCCCTGGGTGCCGTTATCGCTATCATGATGTGGTTTTTTGTCAGTGCCTGGGTCGTTCTGCTTGGTGCCGAATTCAATGCTGAACTGGAAGCCCGGGCGCAGTCGACCACACGGGAAATCCTGAGAGTCTGAAGTGGAATAGCGGCCAGCACTCTGCGCCGGATTCCACAAATGGACACGGCCCCTTTGATCCTGCTTTACTTAACGTAATGGAATCGCAGCTTCTTCTGATATGGAGAAAAGCCAGCCTGCTCCCCTGTCTGCATAGTATACAACAGCAAAAAAGTCTGACACGCACTGGACGTACCAGACTTTTTTACTGAAGAACCACCATTCCTGACGGGTATGACCCGGAATTATATGCGAAAATTACTCGGGTGCCTGAGCAACCTCGAGAGCTTCTTCTTCCGTTAGCGGGCTGACCGCCACATGCGCAACTCCCTTTCGCAACATTCCCAGTTGCGCCGCTGCTGCATGTGACAGGTCAATCACACGCCCACCTTTATAAGGACCGCGATCATTGACGGTCACAACAATCTGCCGACCGGTTTCCTCGGACCGCACAAGAAGCTTGCTGCCAAGCGGTGCGGAAGGGTGGGCTGCTGTCATCTGGGAAGGATCAAACCGCTCACCATTCGCGGTGCCACGATGCGCAAAACGACCGCCATACCAGCTCGCCATACCATGCTGGATGTGATGAGCCAGCGACGTTGCTCCTGCGGCCCGTTTCGCAAGGGCTTCCTTTACCGATGCAGCCCAGCTTGTATGAGCGGGAGATGCCGAAAAGCCGGAATCATGCGTCTGCGTAGCTGCCTTGGCTTCGGCAACACCGACTGTCCATGACAGGGCCAGTATTGCGAAAAGCCCGGAACCCTTTTTTCCACGCGAAAACAGCACGCATTCACCAGATTTCTGTTGAGACTTTAGCCAATAAAGCCGATTTTTCCGAGAAATTCAACCCTGACAGACAGATCAGTCAGTGAGCGGTTACAATTGCAATAATCACAGGCTGACATGAAAGGCTTCTTCAAAAATTTTTACTTCTGTAAAAGCCGCATAAATCACACAAGTTACTACAGTAATTTTCAAGACAAACTTTCAATCGCTGAATTTACACCAATATTCCGCCATTTCTTTTCCACAAAGAGATTACATTACGAAACATATCATGCAAAAAATGATGAACCGACTCTTGGAGTTAAGGAATGGGCGTGCTAACGGCGCGCAGTTATGGAACGCCCCCTCATCGCCGTCCTCAACGGTCCCAACCTGAATATGCTTGGCCTCCGCCAGCCGGAAGTCTACGGCAGAACGACACTCGATGATGTCGAGCAGCTTTGCGCGCAGAACGCCGAAAAGCTGGATGTCGGCATTGATTTCCGGCAGACCAATGGGGAAGGAGAGCTGATTTCCTGGGTTCAGGAATGTCGGGGACGGGCACAGGGCATCATCATCAACCCGGCGGGCTACACACACACGTCCATCGCGCTGCTCGATGCGCTGCTGGCTGTCGATCTGCCTGTGATCGAGGTCCATATCTCCAATATCCATCGCCGTGAGCCATTCAGACATCATTCCTATGTCTCGCGCGCTGCGGTGGGCGTCATCTGTGGTCTGGGTGTGCAGGGCTACGCGCTCGCACTTCAGGCAATGACCGACATACTTTTGAACGAGGAAACGCAATGAGCCGACTGCTCGTAGACGCAGATGCCATACGGGCACTGGCCGATATCCTGACGGACACCGGGCTGACCGAGATTGAAGTCGCCGAAAAGGACAGCCGTATTCGTGTTGTGCGTGCTGCCTCCACGGTCGCCGCGGCTCCGGTGCAGGTGGCTGCCCCAGCAATCCCAACGCCTGCTGCAGCATCCCCGGTCGCCGCTGCGCCCGCCGATCTGTCCAAACACCCCGGTGCCGTCAACAGCCCGATGATCGGCGTGGCCTATCTCAGCCCTGACCCGTCTTCTCCGCCGTTCATCACGGAAGGTCAAACCGTAACAGCTGGCCAGACCCTGATGCTGATCGAAGCGATGAAGACCTTCAACCAGATCAAGGCCCCGAAAGCCGGTACGGTAAAACAGATTCTCGTGGCATCCAACGATCCTGTTGAATTCGGCCAACCGCTCGTCATTATTGAATAATGTTTTCCAAAATCCTCATCGCCAATCGCGGCGAAATCGCATTGCGCGTCCTGCGGGCCTGTCGGGAGATGGGCATCCGCTCGGTCGCGGTCCACTCAACCGCCGATGCGGACGCCATGCATGTCCGCCTCGCTGACGAGGCCGTCTGTATCGGACCACCTTCGGCTCGCGACTCTTATCTGAACGTGGCGGCGATCCTCTCTGCAGCGACGATCACTGGCGCGGAAGCCATCCACCCCGGCTACGGCTTCCTGTCAGAAAATGCTGACTTCGCCGAGACCGTCGAAGCCCACGGCCTCGCTTTCATTGGCCCGACTGCGGAACATATCCGCACCATGGGCGACAAGATCAGCGCCAAGACCACGATGGAAGCCCTCGGCGTTCCTCTGGTTCCGGGTTCGGACGGCGAACTCCTCAGCATTGAGGAAGCCTACGAAGTTGCTGACCGCGTCGGCTACCCGGTCCTGATCAAGGCAGCCGCCGGTGGTGGTGGTCGTGGCATGAAGGTCGCCCAGACACGCGAAGAACTGCCCGAGGCCTGGAGCGTCGCCCGCACCGAGTCCCTAGCGGCCTTCGGTAATGACGCGGTCTATCTCGAGAAATATCTCGACAAGCCGCGCCACATCGAATTGCAGATTATGGGCGATACGCACGGCAACGTCGTGCATTTCGGTGAGCGCGACTGTTCGCTCCAGCGTCGTCACCAGAAGCTGCTGGAAGAGGCAGGCTCCCCTGCCCTCACAGCGGAAGAGCGTGACGCCATTGGCGCGACGGCGACGGCAGCACTTTCCAAGATGGGCTACCGCAACGCGGGCACACTGGAATTCCTGTATCAGGATGGACAGTTCTGCTTCATCGAGATGAATACCCGTCTTCAGGTCGAGCATCCGGTGACGGAGATGGTCTGTGATGTGGACCTCGTCCGTGAGCAGATCCGCATTGCTGCCGGTGAGCCGCTTGGCTACAGCCAGAAGGACATCACCTTCTCCGGTCATGCCATCGAGTGCCGCATCAATGCGGAAGACCCGGACACGTTCATCCCAAGCCCCGGCACAATTACGGTCTATCACCCGCCGGGTGGACTCGGCGTGCGCATCGATAGCGCCGTCTATGCCGGTTACCGCGTGCCGCCTTACTATGACAGCATGATCGCCAAGCTGATTGTCCATGCTCCGACACGTGCCGCTGCCATCGCACGCATGAGTCGGGCGCTGGATGAACTGGTGGTCGAGGGCGTCAGCACAGTCGTTCCTCTGCACCGCCGTATCCTTGCGGATCCGGAGTTTCAGAAGGGCGATTATACGATCCACTGGCTGGAAAACTTCACCGCCCGCGGAAAATGACTAGGCGGAGGCGCAGCGGGTCGAAACACGCTGCGCCTTTGTTCTGAATAGTAAAATCAGGAAAATCCAGCCGCTTTTCCGTCCGGGTCACTCCCGGACTTTTTCTCGTTGCGGTTGCCACATCGCAACCACTTCACTAAGCACGCCGCCAACGACGCCTGACCGACGTTTTGCCAGACCGTCGTTTTGATGGACTCCTTCGCGAAAGACTCGACTTCGATGAGCCAGACCAGCCTGTTGCCTGTAAAGCGCGCCCTTCTCTCCGTCTCCGACAAGACCGGATTGATCGAACTGGGTCGCGCCCTCGTTGCTCAGGGAGCAGAAATCCTGTCCACCGGCGGTTCCGCTAAAGCCCTGCGTGATGCTGGCCTGCCCGTCGTCGAAGTCTCCGACCATACCGGTTTTCCCGAAATTCTGGATGGCCGCGTCAAGACGCTGGTTCCGCAGATTCACGGCGGCATCCTCGGTCGTCGCGATCTGCCCGCTCATGTCGCCCAGATGGAAGAACACAAGATTGCGCCGATCGATCTGGTCGCCGTCAATCTTTATCCGTTTGAGGCAACCGTCGCGTCCGGCGCATCCGCTGACGACTGCATCGAGAACATCGACATCGGTGGCCCCGCTCTGATCCGCGCAGCCGCCAAGAATCACGGCCATGTCGCTGTGCTGACCAGCCCGGACCAGTATGGCGCCATCATTGAAGCGCTTCAGGCTGGCGGCACAACGCTGGAAGCCCGCCGTGCGCTGGCTGGCGCGGCTTATGCCCGCACCTCAGCCTACGATTCCGCCATTGCTGCATGGTTCGCCAAGGAGCGCCACGACACGTTCCCAGAACGCTTCACCCTGTCGGGCATGCGTCGGGAAGTCCTGCGTTACGGCGAGAACCCGCACCAGCAGGCCGCTTTCTATACTGACGGCAGCAAGCGTCCCGGTGTGGCGACAGCGCGTCAGGTGCAGGGCAAGTCCCTGTCCTACAACAACCTCAACGACACGGACGCTGCCTTCGAAGCCGTCGCCGAATTCAAGGAACCGGCCGTCGTTATCGTCAAGCACGCCAACCCCTGTGGCGTGGCGACTGCCGCCAACCTCAGCGCGGCTTGGGACAGCGCCCTGCGTTGCGATCCGGTATCGGCCTTTGGTGGCATCGTGGCTCTGAACGGCACGCTGGACGAAGAGACGGCAAAGAAGATCTCTGCGATCTTCACGGAAGTCATTGTCGCTCCCGATGCGACCGAAGCGGCGCAGGCCGTCCTCGCCAGCAAGAAGAACCTGCGCCTGCTGCTGACCGGCGCTCTGCCCAACCCGACCGAAGGCGGAGTGATCGTCCGCTCCGTCGCGGGCGGCTTCCTCGCCCAGACGCGCGACAATGGTCGGATTGAGGAAAGCGCTCTGAAAGTCGTGACGAAGCGTGCGCCGACCGCCGAGGAAATGCGTGACCTCATCTTCGCCTTCCGCGTCGCCAAGCACGTCAAGTCCAACGCCATTGTCTACGCCAAGGATGGCGCGACTGTTGGTGTGGGTGCAGGCCAGATGAGCCGTGTGGACTCCGCGCGTATCGCCGTCAGCAAAAGTCTTGAAGCGGCGAAAGCTCTCGGCCAGTCCGAGCCGCTGACCCGCGGCAGTGTGGCGGCCTCGGACGCCTTCTTCCCGTTCGCCGATGGGCTGGAGACCATTGTGGCTGCCGGCGCTACCGCCGTGATCCAGCCGGGTGGCTCCATCCGTGATGACGAAGTCATTGCCGCCGCCGACAAAGCCGGAATTGCCATGGTGCTGACCGGTATGCGTCATTTCAGGCACTGATCCGCATACGAAAAGGCTTGTCCGGATACGTCACTCGTGGCGATATCCGGACTGCTTTATTTTTCGCGCTTTTCCGGCCTGTTCGCTCTCTGCCAGCAAACGGCCAGTGAACGATTGGACCAGTCATGCGTCACCTGTTACGCCTTGCAGTCATTGCCGTCGGTTCCGCCGCAGCGCTTAGTGCCTCTCCCGTTCTGGCGGCCTCATCATCAGCCGGAAGCGGCCCCGCCTCGGTCTACGATCTGTCCGTGCTCCCTTCGTTCAGCGGGACTGTGACGCAGTATATCCCTTCAGCAGGAGGCGGCGTGACCGGTCTGCTGCTCTCTGATGGTACGCAGGTTCTCGTTTCACAGGATCTGTCGTGGGATATCCCCAAGATCGTCAAGCCAGGCGAAAAGATTACCGGCACCGGCCTGAAGGGAAAAGCTCTTCCCATTATTCAGGCCTTTTCTCTCTCTGGACCGCGAGGCAGCCGTTCCGAGGATGTTGGCATCGCCATGCCGCAGCATTCTCCTGAAATGGTCGCCGGGCCCGACATCGTAGTGCATGGTGAGATTACTCACCCACTCTACAACATTCAGGGCGTACTGATTGGTGCCATTCTGAAGGATCATACGGTGATCCGCATCCCGACCCGTGACGCGGCAAAGATCGCAGCGTGGCTGAAGCCGGGAGCCATGCTCTATGCAGCGGGACCGGGCGCTACGGGTGTTTATGGAACGGCCATCAACGCGCATCAGATTGGACCGGACGCCCAGCAGCTGCTTTCCGTGACAGCGGACGATCTGCCGCCTCCGGGCCCGCCGCCGGGTTCAGCAGGCTACGATGTGATCAAGTCGGCGGAAACGCACTGACAGGTCTCGCACGATGCGGGTGACGACATTCAGCGTCACTCAGCGATCCAAACCGTGCTGCTATTCACTAATAGTGGGGGCGCTTAATGCGCCCCTATCCCGAGAAATACATCCTAGAGATATCGGGTAAGAGAGACATTGCCCCCTGCCCTTCGAGGCATTACTTCCGCACGAACGTCCAGTACATCGGCTGACGTCCGGCTTTAATAGCCTTCGCCTCATAGCGCGTCGGAGGCCAGCCTTCCGGGCGCTCAAGCGCTGGAAGAGCCGTCTCGAAGAAATTCTGATTGCCCATAACCTCTTCGACCCATGCCTGATAGGTCGGATCATCACTGGCCACACGCCAGATTGCACCGGGCTTCAGCGCCCGCGCCACAAACGGCAGATTGCCGGGGTGGACGAAGCGACGTTTGGCATGGCGCTTTTTCGGCCACGGATCCGGGAACATCAGAAACATCCGGTCCAGCGAGGCTTCCGGCAGATTCTGGAGCATCAGACGCGCATCATCGTCCCACAGACGCAGAAGCGGCGGCACGGGAGACGTCGCTTCCTCACGCGATGGGAACAACGGTGCGAGAAGGGAGCAGAGCCCGTTCTCAAACACTTCCGAGGCGATGTAGCCAACAGAAGGATGCATCTCGATCTGGGAGAGAACATGCTCTCCGCCACCGAAACCGACTTCCAGCCAGACCTGCTCAGGCCGGGTATCAAACGCCGCTTTCGGATCGGAGGCTTTATCTTCCGGAAACCGTATCCGGGGCAGCGCCTCATCAATCAGGCGCTGCTGACGGTCGCGCAGCGGATGACCCCGCTGGCGACCGTAAAGACGCTGAGCCGGTGGCTTCAGAGTGGAAGCGGTCTTCTCCTCACTCTCATGCGGAGTAACCGCGCCACCCTCTTCACCCACCACACTCATCGTCCTGCTTTCAGCGGTTGAAAGCGTTACGCAGCGCGTCGACGAGATCCGTGCGCTCCCACGGGAACGTGTCACGGGCTTCGTCAGGCGTACGACCGAAGTGACCGTAAGCGGACGTCTCGGTGTAGATCGGACGGTTCAGACGCAGGTGCTGACGAATACCACGCGGGGAGAGGTTCATGACCTCGCGCAGAACCTTCACCAGCTTGGCCTCGTCGATGTCCTTGCCTGTGCCGTCGAAGTCGACATAGACAGAAAGCGGATGCGACACGCCGATGGCGTAGGACAGCTGAAGCGTGCAGCGGTCAGCAAGCCCGGCAGCGACAACGTTCTTCGCCAGATAGCGGGCGGCGTAGGCTGCGGAACGGTCGACCTTTGTAGGATCCTTGCCGGAGAACGCGCCACCACCGTGAGGAGCCGCACCGCCGTATGTGTCGACGATGATCTTGCGGCCTGTCAGACCGGCGTCGCCGTCCGGACCACCGATCACGAAGATGCCGGTCGGATTGACGTAGAATTCCTTGTCGGCTGGCATCCAGCCTTCCGGCAGCACGTCCTTGACGATGTTGTGCAACTCATTGCGGATGACGTTCTGATCCACGCCTTCGTCATGCTGCGTCGAGATCACGACAGATGTCGCTTCGACCGGCTTGCCGTTGAGATAACGCAGGGTCACCTGACTTTTGGCGTCCGGCTGCAGGCCCTTCGCACGCGGATCGCCAGCGCGACGCAGGTCACGCATCGTCTTGAGGATCTTGTGGGAGTAGTACAGCGGCGCTGGCATCAGCGTCTCGGTCTCGTTGGTCGCGAAGCCGAACATGATGCCCTGATCGCCTGCACCCTCGTCCTTCTCGCCTGCGCTATCAACGCCGACAGCGATGTCAGCGGACTGCGCGTGCAGGTAGTTGCTGATTTCAGCGTTCTTCCAGGAGAAGCCTGCCTGATCGTAACCGATGTCACGGATCGCTTCACGGGCGGCTTCGATCAGACCTTCCGACGTGATGGAAGACGGACCGCGGACTTCACCGGCAAGAATGACGCGGTTGGTTGTCACCAGCGTTTCGCAGGCGACGCGCGCTTCCGGGTCTGCTGTCAGATAAGCATCCAGAACCGTATCGCTGATCCGGTCCGCCACTTTGTCGGGATGGCCTTCGGACACCGATTCCGAGGTAAACAGGAACTCGCCTTGCTTGAGCATGATTGTGCCGACTGCCTCGCTATAGGGTGAAAGTTTCGCGTTTTGCGAAGATCTCGATATGAGAGTTTGTCGTTTGGCGGATGAAGGCGGCGGGGTCAAGTTGCAAGACCGGTCACCCGCCATTCATGAAATCCGCCCCAGCGACTTCAGGAGAGACCGAGAACGTCTTCCATATTGTAAAGACCCGCTATTTTGCCGCTGACCCACTCGGCGGCCTGCACTGCGCCATCTGCAAAAACCCGGCGGTCGAAGGCGCGATGACCAAGGCTGATCTGTTCGGTGGTGGATGTGAACAGAAGCTCGTGCTCTCCCACGATCTGTCCTCCGCGCAATGCAGCAAATCCGATTTCACCCGTCTTGCGGGCGCCACAGTGCCCTTCCCGTACCGGTGCACGCACGTCGGAAAGCTTCACGCCCCGTCCCTGCGCCACAGCTTCACCAATGGCCAAAGCTGTCCCGGATGGTGCATCCACCTTCTGCCGATGATGCATCTCGACAATTTCCGCATCAAAACGCTCAGCCGACAGAGCCATGCCCATTTCACGCGCCAGCCGGAGCACCAGCGTGACGCCAGCAGAGAAGTTTGCAGCCTGCACAACGCCGATTATCTGCGCGGCCTCATCCACTGCCCGCTGATCCTTCTCCGACAGTCCGGTCGTGCCAAGCACCCAAGGCACACCGGCGTCTTTCAGAGCCGCAGCATGATCAATCACGGACGACACATGCGTGAAATCGATGACAACATCAGACATTTCTGCAAGCTGACGCATATCCGCACAGAGCGTGATCGAACCGTCCCGGGTCAGTTCAGCCATGCTGAGCGATGCGGCACCCGGATCACGGCATGTGCCTCCGGCAACGACACAACCTGCGTCGAGCGCACTTTTCACCAGCCCCTGCCCCATCCGTCCTGAAAGTCCTGCAATTCCGACGCGCAAGGGAGAGGAAGTCATCACCACACCATACTTCTAAGTTATTATCTGTCGTGACCGGACAATATTGTCTGCAAGATCACGGCCAGCTTTGTTTCCGGGGTTTTTCCTACGCCGTTTGCCCTCCTAACTCAATCATCCCGCCTTTAACTGCCAGCAGGACTAGAGATAGGGCGAAAACAGCCGCATCGCCGCATCCCGCAGTTTGACCGGCAGAATGCGCTCATCAAGATCATGGTGCGTCAGCCGTCCGCGCCGGTGACTACATATGAAATCGTCGATCTTCTCCGCAAAACCAGCCTGATAGCTCTCTACATTGATCTCGAAATTGAGTCGCAGACTTCTGGTGTCGAAATTGGAGCTTCCGACAAAAGCCCATTCCCGATCGACCACCATCAGTTTGGCGTGGTTGAAAGGCGGTCCGCTGAGCCAGACACGACATCCGGCGTCCAGCATCGGATGGATATCGGCCCGGCATGCCCAGTCCATGATCCGATGATTGCTCTGCCGGGGAACGATGATCTCGACCTGCACCCCTCGCAACGCAGCCAGAGCCAGTTCGGACTGGAGGCGGGTGCCGGGAAGAAAATAGGGCGTCATCAGCCGCACACTGTGACGCGCCAGAGTAATAGCCTGCAAAGCCGTATACTCGATCTTTTCAAGATCCGTATCCGGACCGGCCGTCACTACCCGCAGCAATTCGGTCCCTTCTTCCGTGAGCGGCGGAAACCATGTCCTTCCGGCCAATTCCTCGCCACAGGTAAACGACCAGTCCCAGGCAAAAGCCTCGGCCAGTTGTCTGACCACTGGCCCCCGCACACGGAAATGCATGTCATTGACACGTTTTGCGATATCGGTCGCGCCACAATTCTCATCACCGATGTTCAGGCCACCGAGAAAGCCTGTTGTCCCGTCAGTCACCAGAATTTTGCGATGATTACGGAGGTTGATGAACGGCATGCGCCACGGAAGAACGGAATGGAGAAACCGCTCGCAGGGCACACCGGCCTCCTGCAACGCCTTCGCCGCAGGACATAAGAAATACCCCGCGCCGATACCGTCGAGCAGGACGCGCACTGCCACACCGCGTCGATGAGCCTCGATCAGAGCTGATACAAATATTTTTCCAATCCGGTCGTACCTGAAAATATAGGACGACAGCATGATGCTGGACTCAGCCTGACGAATCGCCTCCAGCATGACCGGGTAGGCATTGTCGCCATCGATCAGGATCTCAAGCTGATTGCCCCCGAGCAACGGACGGCCAGTGATCCGTCCAACCATCCGTGAGAGCAGTCTGAATGATCCTGTGTCTCCCCTACTCCACCGGACTGCCGGATCGATCCCGCTTTCCTGTGGATTGCGGGCCTGCACAAGTTTACGCGCCAGACGGTGAACACGGTTGATGCCGAAGAAGAGATAAAGACAAACCCCGAAAAACGGCACAACCAGCACCGTTCCAATCCATCCGATCGCTGCAGACGTATCCCGTTTTGTCAGGAGGATATGCCCGGCGGCTATCATGGCCACCGCACAGTGACTGATCAGCAGACCATCTAGCGTGAGGGTTGTAGCGTTTGGTAGAATTCTCTCTTCCTTTCATCTCTGTTTAAGGAAATTCTTACCTTACCGGGAGACAATCGGGAGAATGCAAATGCACCAACATTCCCTCATATCCCGGCAGCCGGAACGTGGCCGCACTGCTTGGCGGAATGGCGTGCAGGCTGAAACCATCGCCGAGCAGGCGCTTCTCTCGCATGGATGGCAGATTCTTCTGCGCCGCGCCCGTACGCCTGCTGGTGAAATCGATCTTGTTGGCCTCAAAAACGGACAACTGAGCTTTATCGAAGTCAAGAAGCGGACAACATATGCCCGCGCGGCAGAATCAATCAGTGAACGGCAACGCCATCGGATCATGAAGGCGGCCGAATGTCTCCTCGCTACCCATCCTGAATGGATTTATGACGCGGTCGTATTCGATGTCATTCTTGTAGATGAAACTGGTGTTCCCAGAAGAATCCGGAATACCTTCTGGCAAAGCTGACGTATCAGGAAGACAAAGGCACCCAGCCAAGAGACTGAAAGACTAATTCTGATAAACAAAAAGCCATCCGACACCGTCAGATGGCTTTCAACTTCATAGCGCAGAGAAAACGTCAGGTACGATTGCGCACATGGGCAGAATGAGACGCTTTCTTCGCGACATGGAATGACACAAGGTGAATCATGGGATGAGTGGACTGCGCACGAGAGGCCAGAACAGTGTGCCCTCGCGAAGCAGTGGCAACTGAATGACGTGCCACAGCGTGGTGCACAACCGGGTGGTAGACCGGCACAGCCGTCAAGGACTCAAGAGTCAGCTTGCTGGCTTCGTAATCGGAAATGACACGCTCGGCGTGAGCCGATTTGACATGAGTGACAGCAACAACCGCAGAAACACCTGCCGTGATAATCGTCAGCTTCCGCAGTATCGTCCTGATCATTTCCATCCCCGGATTTCGTTTCTCCACACGAGTATACGTCATTGCGTGACGCTCACAACCCGCTGATTGTGCCTAAAGGGACTAAATTACTATTTCATTTCTATCGTTCGTCAGATGTGGGAACGATATATACTGGCCTGAAAGAACAAACCAAAAACAGAAACCTGCAATATCGTGGCAAACCGATATTGCAGGCCGGAAACCTTACGCAGCAGCGCAGGCGATTCCCTTTTCCTTGAGCAGCGTCTGCAGCTCGCCGGACTGAGCCATTTCCATGATAATGTCGCAGCCGCCAATGAACTCGCCCTTGACGTAAAGCTGCGGAATGGTGGGCCAGTCAGAGAAGATCTTGATGCCTTCGCGCATTTCAGGATCAGCCAGAACGTTCTCAGCCTTGAACGGCACGCCGAGGTGGTTCAGCACCTGAACGACACGGGCGGAGAACCCGCACTGCGGGAAATCCGGTGTGCCCTTCATGAACAGCATGACGGGGTTTTCTTCAACAAGCGCCTGAATGCGCTGACCAATAGGTGTGGACATCTCTGCTTACTCCAGTTCCCGGACAGACCCGCATCAACTGGGGAATCTACCCG
Source organism: Acetobacter sp. UBA5411 (assembly GCF_002409645.1). Taxonomy (GTDB): domain Bacteria; phylum Pseudomonadota; class Alphaproteobacteria; order Acetobacterales; family Acetobacteraceae; genus Acetobacter. The sequence continues at coordinate 32,726 of NZ_DHNR01000041.1, read as the reverse complement.
GTTTTATTCAGAAAATCGGGGACATCAGGGAGCTGACGTCTTGAGCGCAAGCGCGTGCAGCGTTCCGCCCATGTGCCCTTCGAGCGCATTATAGACCAGCTTGTGCTGTTTCACCCGAGGCAATCCACGAAAGGCTTCACTGACGACAGTGCAGGCGTAATGATCGCCGTCGCCCGCCAGATCGTCGATGCTCACTTTTGCGTCAGGAAACGCCTTGAGGATGTAGGCCTCGATGTCTGCCGCACTCATGGCCATGACCATTCTCCTTTGATAACCGGTAAATCCGGTCCGAAACGTCGCTCAGCGATCCATCAGGGCGGGGAAGAACGCGGCGTGCGCCACATTCAGACGGGCTGCGGACACTCGTGCCCCACTTGGAAGAACCAGACAGTCTCCACCAATGGCTGCCGCCACGCGGGCTGGAACACCAGCTTTTTCCGCCGCTGCAAGGAACGTCTTGCCGTCACCTTCGACCGCAACCAGATAGCGACCCTGATCTTCACCGAACCAGAACGCTTCCGGACGCATGCCCGACTGCGGCGGCTCAAGCTCGCAACCGTTACCGGTCGCCATAACCATCTCGGCGGCTGCGATCAGAATGCCACCGTCGGAGACGTCATGGCAGGCTTTCACCACACCGGACGTGATCTGCTCACGCACAAAGTCGCCATTGCGACGCTCTGCAGCCAGATCCACATCCGGCGCATCACCCGTTTCGCGTCCAAGGATTTCCCGCAGCCAGAGCGACTGGCCGAGGTGGCCTTTCGTCTCGCCCACGAGGATCAGCGTGCCGTTCTCAGGCATACCGAGCCCGACATTCTTTGTGACATCGTCCAGCACGCCGAGACCACCGAGGGCCGGGGTCGGCAGAATGGCTGACGTCGTGCCGTCCGGATTGCGGGTCTCGTTATAGAGCGAGACGTTACCGCTCACGATCGGGAAATCGAGCGCACGGCAGGCTTCACCGATGCCTTCGATGGCACCAACGAACTGCGCCATGATCTCCGGCTTCTCTGGGTTGCCGAAGTTCAGGTTATCCGTCACGGCGAGCGGACGTGCGCCTGTCGCCGTGATGTTACGCCATGCCTCGGCAACCGCCTGCGCCCCACCCTTCTTCGGGTTGGCGCGGCAGTAGCGCGGCGTGCAGTCCGTGGTCAGCGCCAGACCGATGGAGGTATCCTCGACCTTGACGATGGCCGCATCTGCGCCACCCGGACGACGAACTGTCTGCCCCCCGACTGTGCTGTCATACTGGTTCCAAATCCATGCGCGCGAGGCGACATCCGGGCAACCGACCAGACGGATAAGCGTCTGCTCCAGACCGAGCGGATCATGAATGTCACCAACCGGCTCCGGCGCAGGCAACGGTGCGGTCGGACGATCGTAAATCGGGGCCTGCTCTGCCAGCGGGTCCAACGGAATGTCGGCTTCGACCTGCCCTTTATGACGCACAACGATGTTGCCGGTGTCGGTCAGATGACCAATGACCGCGAAATCCAGCTCCCACTTCTCGAAGATCGCACGGGCGACTTCGGTGCGTTCCGGCTTGATGACGATGAGCATGCGCTCCTGACTCTCGGAGAGCATCATCTCATAGGCCGTCATGTTCGGCTCACGCTGTGGCACGGCGTCGAGGTCGAGGTCGATGCCGACACCGCCCTTGCCCGCCATTTCGACAGACGAGGACGTCAGACCGGCAGCGCCCATGTCCTGAATAGCGACAATCGCATCGGTCGCCATCAGTTCAAGGCATGCCTCGATCAGCAGCTTCTCAACGAACGGGTCGCCGACCTGCACGGTCGGGCGCTTGGCCAGCGCGTTCTCATCGAACTCGGCGGACGACATGGTCGCACCGTGGATGCCGTCGCGGCCCGTCTTGGATCCGACATAAACCACCGGATTGCCGATACCCGCCGCAGCCGACAAGAATATCTTGTCCTGACGGGCGACGCCCACCGTCATGGCGTTGACCAACGGATTGCCGTCATAAGCCGGGTGGAAGTTCACTTCCCCGCCGACCGTCGGCACACCAACACAGTTGCCGTAGCCACCGATACCGCGCACGACACCGTCCACGATCTGACGTGTGCGGGGTGTTTCCGGCGAACCGAAACGCAGGGCGTTCAGGTTGGCGACCGGACGTGCGCCCATGGTGAATACGTCACGCAGGATGCCGCCAACACCCGTCGCTGCGCCCTGATAAGGCTCGATGAAGGAGGGGTGGTTGTGGCTCTCCATCTTGAAGATGGCGGCCAGTCCCTGCCCGATATCGACCACACCAGCATTCTCGCCCGGACCGTGGATGACCCACGGGGCCGTGGTCGGGAGGGTCCGCAGCCACTTGCGGGATGATTTGTAGGAACAGTGCTCGGACCACATGACCGAGAACACACCGAGTTCAGTCAGGCTCGGCGTGCGCCCCATGATGGCGAGGACGCGATCATATTCCTCGGCGGACAGGCCGAATTCGCGGGCCAGATCGGCGTTGACCGCTTTCTGCTTGCTGCTCATCGGACCAGCGCCTCCACCAGACTTTCGAACAGGGGCTTGCCGTCTTCACCGCCCATAAGCGGATCAACGAGGTCTTCCGGATGCGGCATCATGCCACAGATGCGGGAGTTGGCGCTCAAGATACCGGCGATGGCGTCGAGGCTACCATTCGGGTTGCTGTCGCGGTCAGCCGCGTCCATCTTGCCGTTTGGCGCGGCGTAACGGAACGCCACGCGGTTTTCGCCCTGAAGCGTCTTCAGCGTCTCGGCGTCCGCGACATAGTTACCGTCACCATGGGCGAGCGGCGTACGGAATACATCGCCCTTCTTCCAGCGGCGCGTGAACGGTGTCTCGGAATTCTCGACACGAAGATGGCAGTCCTGCGACAGGAAGCGCAGGCCAGCATTCCGCAGCAGCGCGCCCGGCAGCAGGCCGGTTTCCGTCAGGATCTGGAAGCCGTTGCAGACGCCGAGGATGTGGCCACCCTTTTCAGCGAATGCACGGATTTCCCGCATGATCGGAGAATGCGCGGCCATCGCACCACAGCGAAGGTAATCGCCATAACTGAAGCCGCCGGGCAGCACGACGAGATCAAGCTCGGGAAGCTCGGTGTCCCGGTGCCAGAGGATTTTCGGAGCGTGACCGGTAACCGCCTTCAGGGCGATCGCCATGTCGCGCTCCCGGTTGGTCCCCGGAAAAACGACGATACCGGCTTTCATTTCTTCTGTTCCGCAGGCTTGGAGGAAGCAGCGCAAGGATAGGAATCATGCAGGGCCATGAACACGCCCTCACCCACCGGTTTCTGCAGCACGTCCTTGTGCGCCTTCAGCCAGGTGATGACATTGTTGCGCATGGCGGCGCTTGTTTCCGTGGCGGGGATGCAGAACCCGGCAGGGGCGTTCGGATCGCCTTCATTGCGATCATTGATCTTTGACAGCGTTCCGGCGTCAGCCAGTCCGGAAATATAGGCGTCACATACGGACGCACCGGCAGGACGGGTGCAGATACGGCCGAAATTACCAGCCGTCATCGGCGAGACGCGCTGCGCCATGGCTGCATCGGCAGCAAACAGGCCGGACGCAAGGAGAAGAGCGGTTGAAAAAACGGAAAAGCGGCTCATTTCACCACCTCCACAGCAAAGTCTTCGATCACTTCATTGGCGAGAAGCTGCTTCGCCATCTCTGTGGCGCGCGCCTCAACCTTTGCTGCATCCGAGCCTTCAACATCCAGCTCGATCACCTTGCCGACCCGGACTTCCTTCACTTCTGGAAATTCCAGCACATGAAGGGCGTGGCCAATGGCCTTCCCCTGCGGGTCAAGCACACCCTCTTTCAGAGAAACAGTCACGCGAACCTTCATACCGCCCTCCGGCCTTCTGGCCTTAACTCTTTCAAACACACCCTTAACGGCGTGCTTACTGCATTGTTTCAGAACCTTTGAGATCGCCGTTTCCGGCCTCGGGCAGAATGCCGAGACGACGGGCGACCTCCTGATAGGCTTCCTCGACCTGACCCATATCCCGACGGAAACGGTCCTTGTCGAGTTTCTCGTTTGTCTTGGCGTCCCACAGGCGGCAGTTATCCGGAGAAATCTCATCCGCAAGGATGATGCGCATCTCCTCGCCTTCCCAGAGACGACCGAACTCCAGCTTGAAATCGACCAGTGAAATCCCGACGCCGGCGAACAGCCCCATCAGGAAATCATTCACACGCAGCGACATGGCGACCATATCGTCCAGATCGTGCGGGCTGGCCCAGCCGAACGCCGTGATGTGCTCCTCGGCCACCATTGGGTCACCGAGAGCATCGTTCTTGTAGTAATATTCGACGATCGAACGCGGCAGACGCGTACCTTCCGGGATACCCAGACGCTTGGCGATGCTGCCAGCTGCGATGTTCCGGATCACGATCTCCAGTGGAATGATTTCCACCTCACGGATCAACTGCTCCCGCATGTTGATCCGGCGGATGAAATGTGTCGGGATGCCAATTTCCTGCAACCGCAGCATGATGTACTCGCTGATGCGGTTGTTCAGGACACCCTTGCCGGTGATGATGCCATGTTTCGCGCCATTCCCTGCCGTGGCGTCGTCCTTGAAATACTGTACGAGGGTTCCGGGTTCCGGCCCTTCAAACAGGATCTTGGCTTTACCTTCATACAGCTGGCGGCGGCGGGCCATGGTCGTTCTTGCTCACTCTCGGCTTGCGGGAAGACTGAAACAGACCCACCCGCAGTTTTCCGGCCCAACACAGGCCTCCTGCGGCTGCCTCTTAGCAGCCTTCGAAGCGAGATGATACTGCCGGGTTGGAGAAACGCACCCGGACGATACCGCACTGGAAGAGCTCTCCAGAATTAAACATGCATATTAGATACATATTATTTTAGCCGAAAAAGCAGTGAAAAACGCGCAAAACAGGCTCAAAAAGCTAAAAAACCCGTCGATCGACCAAAGAGATGGACTTTATGACCTTACACGGCACGCCAGCCGCGATGACGTTAGGCGGGATATCCTTCGTCAAAACGCTTCCTGATCCGACAATGGTGTTATTGCCGACCGTGACGTCCGGATTGATGTAACCAGCATCGCGTTCTTCAGGATCAACGGATAATTAGCTGTGTAGAGACCGACCCAAGGGTCAAACAGCCCGCTGCCTCCAATCGACACTATCGCAGAATCAAGAATAGGCAGTCGAAATGGGCGTAGAATTTTTCACCAACGGAAACGTTGAAGCCAAACGCGCCCTGGAAGCGCAGTTTGAAATGAACTCAGCGCCTTGCATGATGCAGAAGCGTTCGCTAGAATTACTCATGCCGTTCCTGCGAACGACCAAAACTGTCTTTGTAACGATCTAAATACGTGAATGTCCCGCGCCCGAGCTTTAACCAGTTCGGGCGTCAGATCGTTATCGCACGCACCTACCAGCATGCGCCGACGCAGTGCGATCAGATCCATCTGCGACCGTCCACATACTATATAAAGACTGAACCACCTTTCCGGAAAGCAAAACAGCTTCCTCAGGAAAGGCAGTTTCAGGACCAATCAGGCCTGCGGACCGGCCTCGCCGAAGATCAGCTTGTAGCGATCATCAACAGCTATCAGATGGGAACGGCTGTCCATGGCGGCATCCAGCACTTCCGGCGCAATCCGACCGGCAATTTCAGGATCAGCGTCCAGATTCTCGCGGAAGGTCTTGAAGCCCGGCTTGCCGAGTTTGGTCCATGTCTCCATCGCGCAACGCTGGACGATGCGGTACGCGTCCTCACGCAGCACGCCCGCACGGGCCAGAGCCAGCAGCACTTCGCCGGAATGCACAACGCCGCCGAGGCTTTCGATGTTCGCGGCCATCTGATCTGGATAGACCAGCAGCTTGTCCATCATGCCCGCCAGACGGGCCAGCGCGAAGTCGAGACCGATGGTCGCATCCGGGCAGATGTTCCGCTCAACCGAGGAGTGGCTGATGTCACGCTCATGCCACAACGCCACATTCTCAAGCGCGGGGATGACAGCAGCACGGACCAGACGCGCCAGACCTGTCAGGTTCTCGGACAGGACCGGATTCCGCTTGTGCGGCATCGCGGAGGAGCCCTTCTGACCCTTGTGGAAGAACTCTTCCGCCTCACGCACTTCCGAACGCTGGAGATGACGCACTTCCGTCGCCAGACGCTCGATGCCACTGGCGATGACAGCCAACGCACAGAAATAGGCGGCGTGACGATCGCGCGGAATGACCTGCGTGGAGACCGGCTCCGGCTTCAGGCCCAGCTTGTCGGCGACATAGGCTTCCACACGCGGGTCGAGATGCGCGAACGTGCCGACAGCGCCCGAGATGGCGCAGGTGGCGATCTCGGCGCGGGCCGTTTCCAGACGCTTCTTGTTACGGTCGAACTCAGCGTAATGGCCAGCCATCTTGAGACCGAAGGAGGTCGGCTCGGCGTGGATGCCGTGACTGCGGCCGATGGTCAGCGTGTATTTGTGCTCGAAAGCCTGCTTCTTCAGCGCAGCGAGAACCGTATCGAGATCGGCCAGCAGAAGGTCCGTCGCCTGCGTAAGCTGGACCGAGAGACAGGTGTCGAGCACGTCGGACGACGTCATGCCGAGATGCACGAAGCGGCTATCCGGCCCGATCTTTTCCGCAAGCCATGTCAGGAAGGCGATCACATCGTGACGGGTCTCGGCCTCGATCGCGTCGATACGGTCAAGATCAGCCTGCGAGAAAGCGGCCATCGCAGCGTCGCCCTTCTCGCGGATGGTGCAGGCGGATTCTTTGGGGATCTCGCCCAGTTCGGCCATCGCCTCACACGCCAGAGCCTCGATTTCGAACCAGATCCGATAACGATTTTCGGGGGCCCAGATAGCCAGCATTGCGGGTCGTGTGTAGCGAGGCACCATGGGCGCGTTTCCTCTTTCTGCTCAAAATCAGGCTGCTACGAGCCTCATCACCGCGACCATCGGGAAACATCAGGACGTCATGAAGCGCTCGCGCACCCTGACAGAACAGGCATTCCCCTTATGGTCTTTCGAGCCTCCTAGAACATTTCGGCGGGCGACGAAATGGCCTGAGCCGTTCTATCCGGGTTTTCTGCCGTTCTGAGGCGCTCCATTGAGCAGAATTCTGTAAAAACCGTCCTGAACTTCGCTTTCCTTACCCCAAAGCCGTTCGCATCTCCGGAACTCCTCCTAGGGCTCATTTTCTACAGGTCGAAACGTGCGCTCAGCGTCACAGTACGAGGTGCGCCGGGAAACAGATTGCGGCTCCCTCGGCTCAGCCAGTACCGGACATTGCCAACATTCTCGACCGCCGCCCGAAACACCATCGGATGCCCCCCGACATTCACGGCGTAAGAGGCACCCACATTTCCCACGATATAGGATGGAAGACGGATTGTATTGGCGGCATCAAGCCAGTTCCGTGAGACAAAATTGAAACCGGCGTTCACACTGAGTCCCTTGACCGGGCGTATCCGGTAATCGGCATTGAAAGCAGCCTGAAACGGCGCAACCGCTTCCAGTTTATGGCCTGCATAGCCCACAGCGGCTTTCACATAGCGGGCGTCCAGATAAGCAAGGCTGCCATTGACGTTCAGATCCCGCGTCAGAAGCCACGAGGCCGATGCCTCCACACCCTGATAACGGGACTTGCCGTCCTGAACGTAGTAATTCTGGGCATTCGTATAAGCAGCGCCTGTATCCATACGGAAGACAGCCAGTGTACAACTGAAGGTTTTGCGCTGCACCTTGATACCGGCCTCGTACTGATCGCTTCGGATCGGGCCGAACACCTGCATGTAGTTCACATTGCTCGAACCTGCCTGCCCTCCAGCCTGCATCGCCTGCACCCAGCTGAAATAGGCATTGATTTCCGGGGTGATCTTGTAGCTCAGCGAGACGATAGGCGTGACCGGATTATTACGATGAGCTGCCGTCCTGCTGCCCGTTTTCGAATAATCATTTTCCATATAATCCGTGTAACGGGCCCCTGCCATCAGCGACCATTTTCCATAGCTGAATGTATCACTCCAGAATGGCGCGACCTGCTGGTAATCAATGTAGCGATACATGCGAGGATTGAAATTCGTCGCATTCGAGATGATCGGCCTCCCATCATGAATGTTGCCGTATTCAAGAGGACCAAGAGCACCTGAATTAGCGTCCGCATCGAACATCTGCCGCAGCCAGGTGATGCCCACAATCACATCCTGACGGACCGGCCCGGTCGTGAAATGTCCCTGCGTGATGGCATCCACCTGATGATAGGTCAGAACACGTTTCTGCTCGAATGCCTGATTGTAGTAATCTCCATTCGGGCTAGTAAAGGTGATCTGGTTGGATGGAAACTGTTCGTTGAGGTGGGTGTAGCCATATGTCAGCGTCGCAGACCAATTTTTTGCAAACTCCCAGTCGAATCCGGTGCTGAACCGTTTCATGTCGTTTGTCTTCCAGGAATTTTTCGCACCAAAAACAGAGCGTCCGCTGATCGTCTCAATAGCACCGACACCATTTGCAGACGCGATCGTGTTGACCATCCCTTTCTGCAAGGTATTCAGATAAAAACCATTGAAGTGCCAATGAAGTTTATCGGTAATACGCACGTCTGTGGTGAAAGAGGTCGAAAGATTTCTTACAAAGCTGGCGTTATACTGGTTCCCGACCTCGCTAGCGAAAGAGAGACGTGTCTGGACACGATGCGCGGAATCAAGCGAGCCGCCGACATCCAGCATCTGCCGGAACACCGCATCTGAACGGTAGCCTGCTTCCAGCGTGACTTTCCTGTTTTCCACCGGCGCTTTCAGACGGTAATCCAGAACGCCACCCGGCGACCCGAAACCATACATGAAAGCGGATGCTCCCTTGAAAACCTGAATGGTATCAAAATTTGCAACCGGTAGATCAATATACCAGTAAGGGATCGCCATCCCGTCAATTTTATAACCGTTGGTCCAGTCCAGATTGAGCCCACGCACGCGGACGCTCGAGCCTGACGCCGTGGATGTTCCGTTGGAATTGGCCTGAACGCCGGGCTCATACCGCATGACATCGTTGATGTCGGACGCCTGCATCGCTTCAATCTTGGCTGCTGAAACAGAACTGACCGAAAAAGGCGTGTCAAATTCGGATTTGTTTCCAAGTGCGCCCAGAGGCACGTGCCGGGCAAGCCGAGGAGCGTTGCGGACTGTCCGCACCGTAATAACTTCAGATCCGCCCGTAACATGTTTTGGAGCTACCTTGTGCTTTTCAACAGCTTTTGGTGCCGCCGTCGCCTGCGGATTGCGCGCACGCATGGCATGGTCACTTGAGGCATGTGGTGTCGCGGCATGGGCTGTAGAAATACCGGAGAGTGAGGCGATCAGAAAGGAACGCAACCCGATGTGGGCCATAAAAAGTATCCTCGAAAAGCAATGATGGCAGCGTGTGTTGTTGAATTTTCATGATGTTATCTGCCACATCGTTCTTCACGTTCGACAAGAGCTTTGACCCGGGGAATAAGCTCACTGCCATAAGTCAGGGCGTCTGAAAGCGGATCAAAACCACGGATCAGAAAAGTCTCGATCCCGATCCTGTAATAATTGAGCAGGCTCTCCGCGACCTGATCCGCCGTCCCGACCAGCGATGTGGAATTCCATCGCCCACCCGTCGCCTGAGCGACGCCTGTCCATAGCCGCTCATCATGGCGGTTGCTTCTTGCCGCAATTTTCTGAAGACGTTTTGATCCTTCATTGGTCGGCAGGTTTTCAGATGTTGGCCTCTGACCTGCACGATCAAGACCGATGCCTGTCGGCCCCTTCTCTTCTTCTTGTCGCTTTTCAAGAAGCGCCTGAATGGCGGCAGCACGCTCCCATGCCAGCTCTTCCGTTTTCTCTATGATTGGACGGAAAGAAACGGAAAATCTGATCTTTCTTCCATTCTGGGCGGCAGCATCCTTTACGCGCCCGACCAGTTCACCCGCTTCCTTGAGCGGCTCACCCCACAAGGCATAGCCATCAGCATACCTGCCAGTAACAGCAATGGCTTCTTCAGAGGCTCCACCAAAATAAATCGGGATACCGGTAGCGCTGACCGGCCGCACATCCGAATGAGCGCCTCTGACCTGATAATAATCTCCACGATGATCGAAAGGCGCGTTTTCCTGCCATTCCTGACGAACGATCTGGATATATTCAGCAGCACGACTGTAGCGTTCCGCTTTCGTCAGATGATCGCCATCTGCCTGTAACTCCCTATCGTTCCCACCGGTGATGACGTGCATGGCGACACGGCCACCGGTCAGTTGATCCAGTGTCGCAAACTGACGGGCGGCCAGAGTCGGCGCCGCGAAACCGGGACGATGGGCAATCAGCAATCCCAGACGCTGTGTGGCCGACGCCGCATGTTGCGCAACCACGAGACTGTCCGGCGAAGTGGAGTGAAACGCGATCAGAGCACGGTCGAAACCACCCCGTTCCTGAAGAAGCGCACTACTGGCAATATATTCCGGATCTACAACAGGTCCATTGGGACCAACGACCTCCGTCTGCTCCTGAGCGCTGACATAACCGATAAATTCGACTGACATTATCCGATGATCCTGAGAGAGGCATGTCTCCCGAGAATGAATTGGATCATGAGTAAAATCACATCAGAAATACTCACATGCACTATAATGGATTTTTATATACAGTACATATATAAATATTAAAAATATAAAATCAACAACACAAAAACTATAATTATTAATTTAAAATATTTACAGTAAAAACAAAACAAAGCAAAAATCACTTCTGGTAACTTTTTCGTTTCCATCCGTTCATTTCGGGATAGCAGTTACGCTTTCCGACATCTATCCTCACTCACTCCGTGGCGCTACAGATTTCAGAAATGGAAAACAAGGGGTATCAATGAGCGCTACATGGGGCGATTTTCAGGCTGTGATACAGCTTTCAGCTGGTCTCAACGTCGCCATTCTCAGCTTTGTGGATATCAGCCTGCCCGCCATCAAGGAGCGGCGGCGCGTTTTCGCCAAGGCGCGTCAGGAACTGGATATCCACCGCAAGAATCCCCACAAGCGGACATCCGAGGAGAAATCCAGTCACGCTGACGCCGTGGGCGATGTTGACCGTATGCTGTTCGACCTGTGGCGGGAAACATCCGCCTTCGAAGCCATTGAAGACTCCCTGATGAAATCGACCGGCGTTTTCGGAATTTTCGGCGCGATCCTCGGTCTCGGGCTGCTGTGGTATTCAGCCGTGCATTATGACGCCGAAATGTCTCTCACGGGAGAAATCCTGACTATTCTCTCCTTTCTTTCGCTCGCGGGCGCATTTCTGATCAATTTCTTTACCGCTTCAAAAGCATCCACCTACGCCAAGCGGTGCAATGAATTACGGGACCACATGCGTGTCCATCTCTAAGCAGTAGCGGCGACCTCGGCAGCTTCCTTCATATTGAAGGTCACAAAACCACAACAGCTTTCAGCTCGGATGAGCGGTTATTTCCGTGCCCTGAACACAGCGCGTAGCGCCCGTCCACTCTGATGCAGAACCCGTCGCGCCTTTCTCATCATGGGATAGAACAGAAGAAACCCATGCAACGTGCCGCGAACGCAGGTGTAGCTGACCACATTCCCCGCCTGCGTGAGGCGCTGGGCATAAAGCGCCCCTTCATCCCTAAGCGGATCGCACTCTGCTGTCATGATCCATGCGGGAGGAAGCCCGGACAGGTCTTTCTGTAAGGCTGGTGCGAAGTCAGGGTTGAGCAGATCTTCTTCCGAAGAAGCATACTGACTCCCGTACCATTCCATCATAGCTTTCGTGAGGAAATAGCCGTGAGCAAACTTCTCCCGGGAAGGCGTTTCCTCACGTCCAAGCGTGGCCGGATAATAAAGTACCTGCATGACGGGAGACGGGAAAGAGGGACTGACACCATTCCGATGGGCCTCTCTTACTTTCTGACACAGAACGGCCGCCAATGTTCCGCCCGCACTATCACCCGCGACAGCAACAGCACCGCCCCATCGCCAGGCTTCCGACGTCAGCCAGTTGAAAGCCGCCCACACATCCTCGACCGCGGCCGGAAATTTATGCTCGGGCGCCAGACTGTAATCGAACGACAGAACAGCAGCACCGGACGCACGCGCCAGACGACAGCAGATCCCGTGATGGGAATTGAGGCCACAATGCACAAAGCCGCCCCCATGCAGGAACAGCACGACGCCCCTCACCTTTCCATAAGGAATATAGAGGCGTGCTGGCCGAAGCTCCTTCGCGCCCGGCACACGCAGATCAATGACGCGCTTTAAGGGAAGCGCGGATAGAGCCATGGGAAATGATGGGCGATTTGTAAGACGCCTTATATAAGCAAGCGACGCAGCTGATACTTTGTTTGGTATGACCGGGGCCGCCTGCGGAGCTTTGAGGGTCTGCCGGTGTTTGCGGCGTCTCTGGCTGGCGGCATGAAGCCCTCGCAGCAGGAGACGGGAAGTCAGATCCGGTTTGTCTCTGGTGAAAGAGCCAGCGAATTTTCTGACAGACAGACGTTCCGTGAGCATTTCAATCTTCAGCATGGCCCGGACAGGCTGTGGCGTACGTCAGAATATGTCCAGCCGTATCTTGACGGAACAGTTCTGCACGCGCAGGGTCCGCGCCTGCCAGACGGTCGGGCGATCGCTGTTGCCTGTATCAGGTGATGGAGGAAAGTCCGGGCTCCACGGGAGAACGGTGCCGGTTAACCGCCGGCGAGGGTGACCTCAGGGAAAGTGCCACAGAAAACAGACCGCCTTCCGGGCCTGTTCGCAGGCTGGAGGTAAGGGTGAAACGGTGCGGTAAGAGCGCACCGCGCTTCCGGTAACGGCGGCGGCAGGGCAAACCCCACCGGGAGCAAGACCGAATAGGGACGGTAGGCAGCCTGACTGCCAAAGGTTCTCCCGCCTTCCGTCCGGGTTGGTCGCGTGAGGCGTGTTGCAAGACACGTCCCAGAGGAATGATCGTCACGGTCTCTTCGGAGAACGGACAGAACCCGGCTTACAGACCGTCTGGCACTCTCTTCCCCTACTCTTTCGACTCATAAAAGAAACAAGATTCTCTTTTTGAAGAATCGGCTAAAGCGCTGTCTTTGAAGCAGCAGAAATTTTTAAGAGAAGAATAAGAAACCCCAAAAAGAACATAACGAGAACATCTGTCTTCGTTAACGGATACCTGCGTTCTGGAAACCTTTTAGGAACGAAGTACGACAAACTTGTCTTTTTTCGCGGTTTTCTGCCAATTTTTATTACAGATTCATTTGACGTCCCATAAAATCCCATGATATCCCAGAATCAACCAAACGGCCCCAACAACCTCGGACCGCACCCCTGCGCATGAAGGATTTCCAACCCGGTGAGCGTGTTTCTCGGCACACACCAGAATCGAATCGACGCCAAGGGGCGTGTTTCGATTCCAGCCGGGTTCCGCACGGTGCTGCGCAACCAGACGGTGGAAGGTGAGGCTCTGATGGTTCTGCGCCCTTCCCACACACAGCCCTGCATCGAGGCATGGCCATCTGCGGCTTTCGCCTCTCTGGCGCAACCGCTGGACCGGCTCGACATGTTCTCGGATGAGCATGACGACCTTGCGGCTGCACTGTACGCCGACGCCTATCCGATGGACTCGGACCGCGAAGGCCGCATCATCATTCCCGATTTCCTGAGAGAACATGCCGGTCTTTCCGACAGCGTGGCTTTCATGGGACTTGGCCGGATCTTCCAGATCTGGGAACCGAAGGCTGCCGAGCAGCGTCGGGCTGAAGCACGACTCCGTTCCCGCCGCGTAACATTGCCGGGCAACCGCACTGGTGAGTCGGGAGGAGCGGCATGAACGCAATGAATTCTCCTGCCGTGCCCCATCCGGACTACGATCCCGGTCATGTTCCGGTGATGCGGAATGAGGTGCTTGCGTGCCTCGCCCCCAAAGACGGCGAAGTGTATGTGGACGGCACCTTCGGTGGTGGTGGTTACACAAATGCCGTTCTGGCAGCAGCAAACTGCTACGTCTGGGGCATTGACCGCGACCCCGACGCCATTATCCGCGGCGAGGCCCTTGCCCGTGTGTGGGGTGAAGGTCCGGACGGCACACCGCGCCTGCGGATGCTGCACGGCGGTTTCGGCACGATGCAGGAGATGCTGCACACCGCCGGAACAGATCATGTCGATGGCGTCATGCTCGATCTTGGCGTGTCTTCCTTCCAGATTGACGAGGCGGAGCGCGGCTTCTCCTTCCGCCACGATGGTCCTCTCGACATGCGGATGGGAAAAGCCGGTCGTTCCGCAGCGGATATCGTCAACACGGCTTCCGAAGCCGAACTGGCCGACATCTTCCATTATTATGGTGAGGAACGACACGCACGCCGTGTGGCGCGCACTGTCGTGGAAGCCCGCAAGGACACGGAACTGAAGACGACCCTTCAGCTGGCTGAAGTCATCCGCTCCGTCGTGCCGTCTGACAAGTCGGGCATCGACGCCGCGACCCGCAGCTTTCAGGGGCTGCGGATTGCCGTAAATGACGAGCTTGGTGAAATCGAGCGCGGTCTGGAACAGGCGCTCGCTCTTCTTTCACCCGGCGGACGTCTGGTCGTTGTGTCTTTCCACTCTCTGGAAGACCGTATTGTAAAACGCGTGATGGCGGCAGCGGCGGGTCAGGAACCCGGCCTGTCCCGTTACGATCCGCGCTCCATGAGTCGCGGAAAGAAAGCAGCGTCGTTCAGCCTCCTGTTCCGTAAGGCGATGAAGCCTTCGGACGAGGAATGTCGACGCAACCCACGGGCCCGGAGTTCCAAGCTTCGCGCCCTGAGCCGGCTCGGATCGTCAGATGACAGTTTGGGTTCAAAGACCGTGCACGCGGAACCGCAGGCGAATGTCGGCGCCGGTTCCGTAAAATCTTCCGACAAAGGAACAGTCTGATGTTCAGGCCCTTTACTTTCTTCTGTGCGTTACTGGCCGGTTCGTCGGGGATGTACCTCTACACGAAGAAGCATCAGACAACCGTTCTGGATCAGCAGATTTCAAAGATTGTCGGTGACACCCAGCATATCCGTCAGCAGACAGCCGTGCTGCAGACGCAGTGGGCGCTGCTTAACCAGCCTGACCGCCTGAACCACCTCGCCGCCCGCTTTGACTCCAGCCTCAAGCCGATGGAGCCGAAGCAGTTTGTCCGCATGACGGATCTGAAGCAGCATCTGCCTCCTGCCGTGAGCGTTCATGATGCCATTGTCGCCCGTGTCGACACACCTGTTGCGCCGACCGCCGCTGCCGAAGTCCACACATCTGCGCCTGCCGTCATGGCCAGCAATACCCCGGAACATGAACGTGTTCGGGATATCGCTGTAAAGCCAGCCGCTTCCGTTGTTGCTGAAGCACCCGTCAGAAAAGCGCCGGTTGTTCTGGCGAGGGCTGAAACACCCGCTTTTCCGGCACACATGCGTGAGTCTCATGTGACGGAAGCTCATCTGGCGAGTGAATCGCACAGACTGACAAGCGAAAGCCCGAAGCCGCAGATGCTGGCCCTGTCGGACGCCACACCGGCTATCACGCATAAAAGCCATCACACGGCCACCACACCGGCATCGACCGATGCGCTGGCTCTGGCGCTTGGCGAAAAACCTGAGACGACGACCGTTCATCACAGCGCCCACACTGTCGTGGCAGACAACAGTGTAACGCGGCATGTCGCCACGCATGAGACAACAGACCTGAGTGAAGTCGTTCACACCACACATCACGCAGTGACCCATGTGGCGACCAGTGATACAGCACGTCACACGACATCGCTCTCACCGGTTACTGTTGCGTCATGGCGTCCGGCAGCGGCTCCGCGTTATGTGGAAGCCCGCGCAACCTATAGCGGCTCCCTGCTTGGGCACTCGGCAATCGGAGGTGGACTGCCGCCTCCAATGCCAGTTTCAAACTAAGGCCACAGTTTTCGGTTTCCATAGTGTCGTGCCGGTCTGACCGGCACGGACTCTTTTTCAGACCTTCATTCCGGCACACGTGTTTCCAGATGTTTCCGGGCCCTCGAGGATACGCCGCCCCTCATGCCTCGCCAGTCGTCGCCACCTGAGTCTCCCTCATCAGATCACGAGCATCCTCCACAGGATGTCCGGATCACGAGCGCAGATCTGCGTGAACGGGCCCAGCTGGAGCGGATGCATGTGCGCCTCCTCGGAGTCGCTGCCGGGTTCTGTCTGCTGTTTGGAACAGTGGCGCTGATGGCCACGTTCGCCACCATCATCTCGCCCATGGCGCCGGAAGCACGGCAGTTGCGTCCGCAGGTGCCGGATATTCCGAAGATTGATCCGAAAAGCACGCTGACCAGCACGCTGACCATGCCGCAGGTCAGGCGCGCCATGATTGTGGACCGCAACAATCAGGTGCTGGCCGTCTCGCTGCCGGTTGCACAGCTTTACGCCAACCCGCGGGAACTGATTGATCCGCAGGATGTCGCGAAGAAGCTGAAATCCGTTCTGCCGCAACTGAATGAGGAAGAGACGGTCAAACGTCTCTCGATGGCGAAACAGTTCGTCTATCTGGCGCGCAACATCACGCTCCAGCAGGAACTGGCGATCAACAATTTCGGTATTCCGGGCATTTACTTCGAGGCCGGTGAGCGTCGTCATTATCCGCAGGGACAGGTTGCCGCCCAGATCCTCGGCAGCGTGGATATTGACGATCATGGCATCGCCGGTGTGGAGCGTTACTTCGACAAACGCCTGATCAGTGACAAAAACCCGCTGAAACTGTCACTCGACGTGCGTGTGCAGGGTGTGGCGCGTGAAGAACTCGCCGCCGCGATGCAGACGTTCGAGGCGATCGGGGCCTGCGCCATCGTGATGGACGTAAACAGTGGTGAAATCGTCGCCATGGTCAGTCTGCCGGACTATGACGCCAATGATTTCGCCCATGCGCCCGGCGACGCCCGCTTCAACCGCGCCGTAACGGGAATGTATGAACCCGGTTCGACCTTCAAGCTTCAGACCGCCGCCATGGCGCTCCAGCTTGGCGTTGCCCATATCTGGGATCGCTTCTCCTCCATTCCCATCCATATCGGCAGGTTCACCATCGCCGACATGAAGACGGACCATTTCGCCCCCTGGCTGTCGCTGCCAGAAGTGATGGCATTCTCTTCCAACCCCGCTGCCGCCCATATCGCGCTGGATGTCGGCGCACAGAGACAGCAGGACTGGCTCAGGGGCATGGGGTTCTTCGCACCGGTTCCGGTCGAACTGCCGGAAGCGGGACACCCGATCATCCCGGCACGCCGGAACTGGGGCATTTCTACCGTCATGACGGTTGGCTTCGGTCATGGTGTGGCTGAACCGCCGCTCGCCATAGTGCGCGGCACGGCGGCGACGGTGAATGGCGGCATTCTCGTCAAACCGACTCTTCTTGCACGTGACGAGGACGCCAGAGCTCAGGACGCCCCCGATATGGCGTCCGGCCCGTCCATTTCAGGTGGTCCGGACATTCAGAACGCGCTTTCAGAGACCTCCGCCTCCACAGACGAAAGCGTGGACAAGCCGGTCACACCTGAAGGGCAGCGCGTCTTTTCACCCGAAATTTCCGCGACGCTCCGCAAGATTCTGCGTCTGGACGTCAAGCTCGGCACCGGCAAGACCGCAGAAGTGCCGGGCTATTACGTCGGCGGCAAAACCGGCACCGCCGAGAAGATCGGGCCGCATGGCGGCTATCTCAAGCATGTAAATATTGCCGCTTTCACCAGTATCTTTCCCATGAATGCGCCGCGTTATGCTGTGTATGTCATGCTCGATAGCCCCAAGGGAACGACGGCGACGCACGGCTGGACGACAGCCGCGTGGAACGCCGCCCCGACCGTCGCCCGCATCATTTCCCGCATTGGACCGATGTTGCAGGTCTTCCCTGACACGGCTCATGAACCGCAGATCGACGCGGCGCTCTCCATTCCCATGCGCCCTTCGCCCCCAAGAGGTGTAAGACCGCTTGGCCCCGGCAATGATCCCGGAGATCCACGGCACGCAGCCGAGGAGAAGCGGGTCGAGGAAGCGGAGAGAAAGAAGTCGCTGAAGGCAGGCGATCCGAACACCATGAAACATGCTGCAAACAGACAGAACAGTTCTCAACAGGAAGGCGGACAGGGCTAGATCATGAAACTTTCCTCTCTCCTTTCCCAGTCCGGCCTGACATCAGACGCTCTGACCACAAACGATCCGGAAATCACGTCCATCACGGCCGACAGTCGGCAGGTTCAGCCCGGCTCCCTGTTTGTGGCGCTTCCGGGAACGCAGGAAAACGGCAGCATCTATATTCCTGACGCACTGGCTGCGGGTGCATCCGCCGTTCTCGTGCCCGAGGGGGAAAAGGCTGTCGCGGAACAGGTGCCGACGGTTTTCACAAAGACGCCGCGACGCTCGCTGGCCCTTCTGGCCGCAACCCTTGCCGGTCCGCAGCCTGAGCATATCGTCGCCGTTACGGGCACGAACGGAAAAACCAGCACCGTCGATTTTCTGCGTCAGATCTGGCAGGGCATGGGCCGCACGTCCGCGAGCTTTGGAACGCTGGGACTGATTTCGCCGGTCGAACTGCCGTTCCGCATCCCTTCCCTCACCACACCGGACCCGGTGACACTGGCGAAAGCACTCGCCGCTCTGCGGGAGCGTGGTGTGACGGATGTGGCGATGGAGGCCTCCTCCCACGGTCTGGACCAGCGCCGTCTGGATGGCGTGAAGATTTCCGCCGCTGGTTTTACCAATCTGACCCGTGACCACCTTGATTATCATGGCTCGCTGGAAGCCTATCGCACAGCAAAACTGCGTCTGTTCGACACACTTCTTCCCGGTGGTGGCCTTGCGGCGGCCAATGCCGATATGGATGAGGACACACTCGACGCCCTGCGGGATATCCAGCGTCGCCGGGATCTCGATCTGCGACTGGTCGGGCGCAAGGGCACCACAATCCGTCTTGTTGCACATAAGGCGCTGCCGAACGGGCATCAGCTTCTGCGGCTTGAAATCGGCAGGAAGGAAATGGATGTGACCCTGCCGCTGCCGGGTCGTTTTCAGGTGGATAACGCCCTGCTCGCCGTGGCTCTGGCAGGACCAGACAAGGCCGACATGGAAGAGGCTTTGACCCTGCTGCCGACGCTGCGCGGCGTGCGTGGACGCATGGAACAGGCCGTCATGCTGCCCAATGGTGCTTCCGTGTATGTCGATTACGCCCACACGCCCGACGCACTGGCGCGTGCGCTCGACAGTCTGCGTCCGCATGTCAAAGGGCGTCTGCTGATTCTGTTCGGGGCAGGCGGCGATCGTGACAAGGGCAAAAGGCCGCTGATGGCGCAGGAAGCCACGCAGCGGGCTGACGTGGTGTTCGTCACGGACGACAATCCCCGCAGTGAAGATGCCGCCGCCATCCGGCGCGATATTCTGGCTGGTGCCCCCAAGGAAGTCATCGAATTCCCGGATCGCAGAAAAGCCATTGGTGAGGCGTTGCATCAGCTTCAGCCGGGTGACGTGCTGCTGGTCGCGGGCAAGGGCCATGAGCAGGGCCAGATCATCGGCGATGTCGTGCAGCCCTTTGACGATGTGAGTGTGGTGAAAGATCTGGCGGCGGCACTGTGAGCATTCTCTGGACAGGCGAAGAACTGGCCGCCGCGACCCAAGGACGCTTTGGCTCTGCAGATGGTCATGCCATCCGGGTCTCCGGTGTGTCGATCGACACGCGCACCCTTGAGGCAGGCGATCTGTTCATCGCCTTGCTGGGCGAGAATTCGGACGGTCATGCCCATGTCGCCATGGCGCTGGACAAGGGCGCTGCGGCGGTGATGGTGCATCGCACGGACGAACTGGAAGGCGTTGATCCCACGGACCCGCGCCTGCTGATTGTCGGCGATACGATGGTGGGACTGTGGGATCTGGCGCGGGCAGCGCGGACCCGCTTCACAGGCGATGTCGTCGCCGTGACAGGAAGCGTCGGGAAGACCACGACCAAGGAAATGCTGCGGGTGGCGCTTGGCGCACTCGGCAAGACGCACGCCTCAGCCGCTTCCTACAACAATCACTGGGGCGTGCCGCTGACGCTGGCGCTACTGCCGCGTGACGCCGTGTTCTGTGTCAGTGAAATCGGCATGAACCATCCCGGCGAAATTGCTCCACTGGCTGAACTGGTGCGGCCCGATGTCGCCGTTATCTCAACGATCGGCTCGGCGCATCTTGGGCATATGGGTAGTCTGGACGCCATTGCGCAGGAAAAGGCCTCCATCATCGCGGCTCTCCCACGCGGTGGCATCGCCATCGTGCCGGATGATGCGGAAGGTCAGGCAATCTTTACTGACGTAGCGCAGGCTTCCGGCGTCACGCTTTGGCGGTCCGGCTTTGACGAGACCAGTAAAGCGCGTATCACCGACCTTGAACTGTCCGGCGAAGGCAGCCGGTTTGTCGCCCATGTGGCGGGACCCGCCGTTCCGGTCGAAATCCGCGCACCCGGTGAGCATCTCGCCCGGAATGCCCTGTCCACTCTGGCGATCGTCGCAGCCCTGCATGGCAGCGGCTCTGAAGTCAGTCGGGCTGCGGAGGCTCTCGCTAGTTTCTCACCCGGCACGGGACGTGGCGCGGCGTCCCCCATTCTCGACGGCGAGGCTCTCCTGCTGGATGAGAGCTACAACGCCTCCGTCCTCTCGATCAAAGCCGCCCTTGGTGTGCTCGCACTTCTGCCAGCAAAACGCCGCATTGCCGTGTTGGGAGACATCCGCGAACTGGGTGACTTCGCTCGCGAGGAACATCTCTCCCTTGAGCCTGCGGTCACCGCCGCGGCCGATCTTGTATTCTGTTGTGGACCGCACATGAAAGACCTGTTTGACGCCCTGCCCTCTTCCCGCCGGGGAAGCTGGGAGGAAACCTCTACGGCGCTTGCGCCGCGTGTGCGGGCGGTCCTGCAACCCGGTGACGCCGTGCTGGTCAAGGGCAGCTTCGGCAGCCGGATGAAGGTTGTGGTGGATGCGCTGAAAGCGGAGAGCGTCTGATGCTGTATCTGCTCGTCGCCCATCATGCGCATGGTCACACGACGTTCCTCAACCTGTTCCGCTATCTCACCTTTCGCGCGGGCGGAGCCTGTCTGACCGCGCTGGCGATTGCCCTGCTGCTTGGGAATCCAGTGATCCGGGAACTCAAGCGTATCCAGCGTGAGGGTCAGCCGATCCGCGCACTCGGTCCTGAGCGTCACATTCTGGAGAAGGCCGGGACGCCGACGATGGGCGGTATCCTGATCCTGATTGCGCTGTTTGTGTCCACACTCTTGTGGGCTGACCTACAGAACGGGTTCGTGTGGGCCGTGCTTTTCGTCACGGCGGCGTTCGGCGCTGTCGGTTTTGCGGACGACTATCTCAAGCTTTCCCGACGCAATACGGATGGCGTGTCCAAGAAGGCCCGTCTGACCTGCGAATTCGCTACCTCCCTGATCGCGGGCTGGTGGATGCAACAGATGATGCCGCCTGAACTGGCCAACCACCTCGCCTTTCCATTTGTGAAGGATTTCCTTCTGCCGCTCGGCATCGCCTTCCCGATCTTCGCGATGGTGACGATCGCCGGTTTCGGTAACGCCGTGAACTTCACGGACGGTCTGGACGGGCTGGCAACGGTTCCCGTGATAATCGCGGCACTGGTGTTCGCACTGATTGCCTATCTGGTCGGCAACCATGTTTTCGCCGACTATCTCCAGTTGCATGCGGTTCCGGGCACGGGTGAACTCGCCATCTTCTGCGCGGCGCTGGTCGGTGCGGGGCTAGGCTTTCTTTGGTTCAACGCGCCGCCTGCCTCCGTGTTCATGGGCGATACGGGCTCGCTGTCCCTCGGCGGCGCGCTCGGTGCCGTGGCGGTCGCCACCAAGCATGAACTGGTGCTGTGCATTGTCGGCGGTCTGTTTGTGATCGAGACGCTTTCCGTGGTGATTCAGGTCTTCTGGTACAAGCGCACCAAACGCCGCGTGTTCCTGATGGCCCCTCTGCACCATCACTTTGAAAAGAAGGGCTGGCAGGAGCCCAAGATCGTCGTCCGGTTCTGGATCGTCTCCGTCGTGCTGGGACTGTTCGGTCTCGCCACGCTGAAGCTGCGCTGAGGAGACCCTGCCTTGCCCGCTAAAACTTCATTTCCCGCTGATCTGTTCGCTGGCCACCGTTTTGCGGTGCTCGGGTTGGGCCGCAATGGCACACCTGCCGCCAAGGCGCTGGCAAGCATGGGTGCTACCGTGCAGGCATGGGATGATGGCGAAGCCGGGCGAAAAGCTCTTGAGAGCTGGAAGTCTCCATCGGGCAAGCTGACCGTCGCGCCATTTGAGAATCTGGACGGCTTTGATGCGCTGGTCATGTCACCGGGCATCCCGCATATCCTGCCGAGTGTGCATCCGGTCGCGGCCATGGCGAAAGCCGCCGGTGTGCCGATCCTCTCCGATGCCGACCTGCTGTTTCAGGCAGTTCGTAAAAGCGGATCGAAAGCCCGATTTGCAGGCATCACCGGCACTAACGGTAAATCCACCACCACAGCACTGCTGGCCCACCTGCTGCGTCATGCCGGCCTGCCGGTTGCTGAGGGTGGCAATCTTGGCCCCGCATCGCTGTCCCTGCCGCTGCTGCCGGACAATGGCGTGTATGTGCTGGAAATGTCGTCCTACATGCTGGAACGGCTGGAGCAGATGCACTTCAATGTCGCCTGCCTGCTGAACCTTACCCCCGACCATCTGGACCGGCATGGCGACATGGCGGGGTATGTCACCGCCAAGCTGCATGTCTTCGACCACCAGCATGCGGGCGATCTGGCGGTACTGGGCGAGACCCTGCCCGATTACGAGACGATCCGCAGGCGGCTGGCGGTCACGCGGACCACCATTGCCTGCGTCAGCGGCGCGGACATGCCGCAATGCGACCTGTACTGCACGCCCGACGCGCTGTGTGACCATGACGGCGTGATTGCCGACCTGCGCGCGGCCCATGACCTGCCGGGCACCCATAACCGCGAAAACGCGGCCGCCGCGACCGCCATGGCGCTGCATCTGGGCATGCCATGGGCGGCGGTGGAACCCGCCCTCGCGTCCTTTGCAGCCCTGGACCACCGGCAGAAAACCGTGGGCAGCATTGATGGCGTCCGCTTCATCAATGACAGCAAGGCCACCAATGCGGATGCGACCGCGCGCGCGCTGGCGTGCCATGACCGGATGGTGTGGATCGCGGGCGGCACGGCCAAGGCTGGCGGGATCGAGGAACTGGCCCCCCTGTTCAACCGCGTCGCCATGGCGCTGCTGATCGGGCGGGATGCGCCGGCCCTGGCGGCGACGCTGGCCCGCCACGGCATTCCCCAGCGCATTGTCGAAACCCTTGACCGCGCCGTGCCCGAAGCACTGGACCGCGCGCGCGAACTGGGCGCCGATGTCGTGATGCTGTCGCCCGCCTGCGCCAGTTTCGACCAGTTCAGCGGGTTCGAGGCCCGTGGCGCGCGTTTCGCGGCACTGGTGCATGAACTGGCCGCCAGCAGGGATGGAACCGCCCGCGCATGAGCGGCATATCGCGCATAAACACGTCACGCGCCGCACGGTGGTGGCGCAGCATCGACCGGGTCACGCTGATCTGCGTGGGGATCCTGATCGGATTCGGCTATATCCTGATGCTGGCCGCCAGCCCCGCCGTGGCCGTGCGTATCGGCGCGTCGCGCGACATGTTCATTTTCAAGCAGGTGTGCTTCCTGATCCTGGCGGCGCTGATCGTCGTTTTCACATCCATGATGTCGCTGCGCGCCGTCAGGCTGGCGGGGTGGATCGGGTTCGTGCTGGCGCTGGCGGCGACATTCATGACACTGGTGCACGGGATCGAGATCAAGGGCGCCAGGCGGTGGATCGCCCTGCCGATGATGTCGGTGCAGCCATCGGAATTCCTCAAGCCGTTCTTTGCCGTGGTCACGGCGTGGCTGCTGACCGAACGCCAGACGCGACGGTATTTTCCCGGCATGCTGGTGGCGATCGGGCTGTTCGCGCTGGTGCTCCTGTTACTGAAGTCACAGCCTGATATCGGGATGCTCAGCGTCATTACCACGGTTTTCCTGACCCAGCTTTTCATTGACGGGCTGAGCCTGTTCCTGGTTGGCGCGGGGGCTGCCGCCATGGTCGCGGCATTCGTGGGGGCGTACATGGTGTTCCCGCACGTGCGGTCGCGCGTGGAACGCTTCCTGCACCCCGCCGTGGGCGACCATTACCAGATCGACACCGCCCTGCGGGCCTTTGGCAATGGCGGCCTGCTGGGCCGTGGCCCCGGCGAGGGCCGGGTGAAGGACCTGCTGCCCGATGCGCATGCCGATTTCGTCTTTGCCGTGGCGGGGGAGGAATTCGGCATGCTGGTCTGCCTGTTCATCGTGGGTGTGTTCGCCACCATCGTCATCCGCACGCTGCTCAAGCTGCTGCATGAAAACGACCCGTTCATCACGGTGGCGACGGCGGGGCTGGTGACGGGGTTCGGACTTCAGGCCTTTGTCAACATGGGGTCCACGCTGCACCTGATCCCGACCAAGGGCATGACGCTGCCCTTCATTTCCTATGGTGGTTCCTCCGCCATGTCGGTTGCGCTTACAATCGGCCTGGTGCTGGCGCTGACCCGCAACCGGCCGGGGGAAGGCCGTTACGGACAGTTCGGCCCCCCTTCTTCATCGCAGAAAGCACCGTCATGACCCGTCACTGCATTGCTGTCGCGGCCGGAGGCACCGGCGGCCATTTTTTCCCAGCCGAGGCACTGGCCTGCGAACTGGTGCGCCGGGGGCATGACATCATCCTCATGACCGACCGGCGCGCGGGCGTGCGCGAAACCGGCGTCTTTGCCGGGCGGCAGCAGTTTGTCCTGCCCGGCGCGGGAATCGCGGGGCGCGGCATCATCCGGGCCGCGCGCGCGGCCATGGCACTGGGGCGCGGGACGGCGCAGGCACGCGCCGTGCTGTCGCGCATCCGGCCTTCGGCCATCATCGGGTTTGGCGGGTATCCGTCCGTGCCGCCGCTGCTGGGGGGCAGCCTGCTGCCGAAAAAGCAGCGGCCGCTCCTGTTCATCCATGAAGGCAATGCCGTGCTGGGCAAGGCCAACGGCTTCCTTGCCGCGCGCATGGATGCGATCGCGACATCGTTTCCCGTCGTGGCCGGCGTGCCCGATGGCGTGCCCACCACGCTGACCGGCATGCCGGTGCGGCCTGATATCGCGGCCCTTGCGGGCGAAGGCTACGAACCGTCGAACGGGGTGATCAACCTGCTGGTATGGGGCGGGTCGCTGGGTGCGCGGGTATTCAGCGACGTGGTGCCGCCTGCCCTCGCGGCCCTTGCCCCGGCGCTGCGCGCGCGCGTGCAGGTTACGCAGCAGGCCCGCGCGGAAGACGTGGACCGCGTGGCGGATGCCTACCGCGCGGCGGGCATTCCCGCCACCATCGCCCCCTTCCTTGACAACGTGCCCGACCGCCTGCGTGCGGCCCATCTGGTCATCGGCCGCGCGGGCGGGTCGTCGGTTGCGGAACTGACGGTGGCGGGCCGCCCGTCGCTGCTGGTGCCGCTGCCCATCGCGGCGCGTGATGAACAGGGCGCCAATGCACAGGCATTGTGTGACGCGCAGGCCGCATGGATGATCCGCCAGCCCGATTTCACCGCCCCCGCCCTGACAGGGCGCCTGACGGAACTGCTGGGCGACCGTGACCTGCTGGCCCGTACGGCGCAGGCGGCGGCGGCCCTTGGCCGCCCCGACGCCGCCGCCCGTCTGGCGGATATGATAGAAGCCCGCTTGCCCGACCTGCCCCGCACCGCTTAATTCCGCCAGCGCGAACACGGAGACCTGATTACATGAGAGCCCTGCCCCTTTCCATTGGCACCATCCACTTCGTCGGCATTGGCGGAATTGGCATGTCCGGCATTGCCGAAGTGCTGCACATGCTTGGCTATGCGGTGCAGGGTTCCGACATTGCCGAAAGTGCGAATGTCGCGCGCCTGCGCGCCGCCGGCATTCCCGTGACCATCGGCCACGACGCCGCCAACCTGGGCGGTGCGCAGGTGGTGGTGACGTCCACCGCCGTCAAGCGCGACAACCCCGAGGTCGTGGCCGCGCGCGCGCGCCTGATCCCGGTGGTGCGGCGCGCGGAAATGCTGGCCGAACTCATGCGCCTGCGCTGGTCGGTGGCGGTGGGTGGCACGCATGGCAAGACCACCACCACCAGCCTTGTCGCCGCCGTGCTGGAAGCGGCGAAGCTGGACCCCACGGTCATCAATGGCGGCATTATCGAAGCCTACGGCACCAATACCCGCATGGGATCGGGCGACTGGATGGTGGTGGAAGCCGATGAAAGCGACGGGTCGTTCCTGCGCCTGCCCTCCGTCATTACCGTCGTGACCAACATGGACCCCGAACACCTGGACCACTGGGGCACGGAAGAAGCCATGCAGGCGGCGTATGACCAGTTCGTCTCCAACATCCCGTTCTATGGCTTTGCCGTGCTGTGCATCGACCACCCGGCCGTGCAGCAGATGATCCCGCGCCTGTCGGACCACCGGATCATCACCTACGGCTTCTCGCCACAGGCGGACGTGCGCGCGGAAAAGGTGATTACCGACAAGCTGGGGGCCACGTTCGAGGTCGTGATCACCAACCGCAACCGCAACCGTTCACGCCGCGCGGGGCCGTTCCGCCTGCCCATGCTGGGCCACCACAACGTGCAGAACGCGCTGGCGGCCATTGCGGTCGGCACCGAGATGGAAATAGACGACGCCACCATCCGCTCGGCGTTTGCCGCGTTCCGCGGGGTCAAGCGGCGTTTCACCCGCACGGGGGAAACCGGGGGCATCACCATCATTGACGATTACGGCCACCACCCGGTGGAAATCGCCGCCGTGCTGAAGGCCGCGCGCCAGGCGGGCGCGGGCAACGTGATCGCGGTCATGCAGCCGCACCGTTATTCGCGGCTGAAAACCCTGTTCAACGAATTCTGCACCTGCATGAACGACGCGGGCACCGTCATCATCGCCGATGTCTACGCGGCCGGGGAACAGCCGATCGAAGGCATCGACCGCGACGCGCTGGTCGAGGGGCTGCGCGAACGCGGGCACCGGTCCGTCGTGCCGCTGCCGGGGCCGGAGCACCTTGCGGAAATGATCAACGCCATTGCCCGGCCGGGTGACTTTGTCGTCTGCCTGGGGGCTGGCAGCATCACCAACTGGGCGCAGGCGCTGCCCGCGCAGCTTGCGGACCTGCAGGGCATCGCCCATGCACCGGCCCCCACCCAGAAGGCGGATGCCCATTCATGACCGCCGCCACCACCCTGCCGCAATGGGCACAGGTCCTGGACACGGAGGGCTTCCGCCCGCGTGGCCGCCTGACGCCGCAGGCCGCCCTGGGCCCGCGCACGTGGTTTCGCGTTGGCGGTCCCGCGGAACTATTGTTCCAGCCCGCCAGCGCCGAGGATCTGACGCAGGTCATGAAGCGCCTGCCGCTGGAGGTTCCCGTCCTGCCGCTGGGCGCGTGTTCCAACGTGATCGTGCGCGATGGCGGGATCGACGGAATGGTCATCCGCCTTGCGCGCGGTTTTTCCACCATCACGCGTGATGGTGACGGGCTGGTCGTGGGCGCAGCCTGTCTGGACATGACGGTTGCCGAACACGCGGCGGAAGCGGGCCTGTCGGGTCTGGAATTCCTTGCGGGCATTCCGGGTTCGATCGGCGGGGCCGTGGCCATGAACGCGGGTGCATACGGGTCGGACATGTCGGCGGTAATGGACTGGGTGGAAGTGGTGACGCGTGATGGCAGGCTTCTGCGCCTGCCCGCAGCCTCGCTGGATTTCGGCTACCGCCACGCCACCCTGCCCCCGCAGTCGGTCGTGGTGCGGGTGCGGCTGAACGCGATGGTGGCGCCGCCTGCCATCATCCGCCAGCGAATCGATGAAATCCGCACGGCGCGGGAGGCGGCGCAGCCTGTGCGCGCCCGGACCGGCGGCTCCACCTTCCGCAATCCCGACCCTGACGAATCGCAACGCAAGGCATGGGAACTGATTGATGCGGCCGGCTGTCGCGGCCTGACGGTAGGCGGTGCGCAGATCAGTGAAAAACACTGCAATTTCATGCTGAATACCGGCAACGCCACCGCAGCCGATCTTGAGCAACTGGGCGATACCGTGCGCCAGCGCGTGCATGACCACACAGCGGTCACATTGCGCTGGGAAATCAAACGCATCGGTCGCCCCGCCACGCACAGCATGGGAGAAAGCGCATGATGGCCCGCCGGGTTTCCGTACTGATGGGCGGCATGTCCGCCGAACGCGAGGTCAGCCTTGCCAGCGGGCGCAACGTGGCCGAGGTCCTGCGCGGGCTTGGGCACGACGTGCGCTGCATTGACGCGGGCCCCGACCTGCTGGCCATCGTGGGCGACCTGCAGGCCCACCGCCCGGACGTGGTGTTCAACGCCATGCATGGCAGGTTTGGCGAGGACGGGTCGATCCAGGGCGTGCTGGACTGGATGGGAATCGCCTACACCCATTCCGGCGTGCGGGCATCCGCCACCGCCATGGACAAGGACGCGGCCCGCACCGTGTTCATGGCGGCCGGCCTGCCGGTCGCAGGCGGGCTGGTCATGACGCCCGCGCAGCTGGAACCGGCGGACCCGATGCCCGCCCCCTATGTGGTCAAGCCGCTGAACGAGGGATCGTCCGTAGGGGTGGAAATCATCCTGCCCGGCAGCAACCGCCGCGCCACGGTGGCGGCGGAATGGACCTTTGGCGGCCAGGTTCTGGTGGAAGAATACATCCCCGGCCGGGAACTGACGGTTGGCGTGCTGGAAGACCGCGCGCTGACGGTCACCGACATTACCCCCACGGGCGGCGGCCCCGGCTTTTATGACTATCAGGCCAAATACGCATCCGGCGGGTCGCGCCACGAACTGCCCGCACGCATCCACCCCGACGCCTTTGAACAGGCGCGTGAACTTGCGCTGGCCGCCCATCGCGCGCTGGGCTGCCGGGGGGCCAGCCGCACGGATTTCCGTTATGACGACAGCGCAGGGCCGGATGCGCCCGGTCGCCTGGTCATTCTGGAAACCAACACCCAGCCGGGCATGACGCCCACTTCCCTTCTGCCCGAACAGGCCGCGGCCTGCGGCATGGATTACGCCACGTTGTGCCAGTGGATGATCGACCACGCGACCTGCCGTACATGAGGCGACCGACCGACAGCAGCGACCGCCCCTCCCGGCTTTCGATCTTCCTGCGCCGCCAGAAACGCCTGCTGCGCCCGGCACTGCTGGTGCTGGTGCTGCTGGTGATCGGGGTGGGCTGCGTCACGACATTGCGGCATTTCGGGTCCGACCCGCGTTTCGCGCCGCTGCGCGGGCGGATCATCAACATGCTGCCCCTGCGCATTACCGAAATTGACGTGACCGGCTGCGTGCTGACCAGCGAGACATCGCTGCAGCAGGCGCTGGGCGCGCGCATGGGGGACTTCATCCTGGGCTTTTCCGTCACCGCCGCGCGCGAACGCATCGACGCGCTGCCGTTTGTCGATCATTCCGTGGTGGAGCGCCACCTGCCCGGCACCATCATCATCCACCTGTTTGAACGCCGGCCCTTTGCCGTATGGCAGAATCACGGACATTTCATGCTGATCGACCGCGAGGGCCACCAAGTACGCGACCAGGGCATGACCGGCAAGGACGCCGAGGCCTTCATGCAGTTGCCCCTGGTGGTCGGCCCCGACGCCAACACCGCGGCCGCCGCCCTGATTGATGAACTGTCCGCCCAGCCCGATGTACGCAGCCATGTCGTGGCTGCATCGCGCGTGGGCCAGCGGCGGTGGAACCTGACCCTGCGCAACGGCACGACCATCCTGCTGCCCGAAGGGCAGGAAGTCGCGGCACTCAAGCGTCTTGCACAATTGCAGGAAAACATAAAAATACTGGACCGGCCGGTGATCGCCATCGACATGCGCCTGCCTGACCGCCTGATCGTGCGTGAAAATCCCGTTGCCCCGAACGACAGTGACCGGGACAGGGACGACACGCCGCCACAGGCTGCCCCCACCGGGGATCAGGCCCCTGCCGCGCCATGGCTTTCTTCCCCCGAAACCGGCCCAAGACGGAGGCGGGCATGAACTATCCAGTGCCGGGCAAGGTCAGGACGACCCTGCCCGCGACCAGGACCACCACACCGGCTGCCCCGGTTCCCGCCATCCGTGGGGCCGGGACGCCAGCGCGCGTGCCCCGCCCGCGGCCCGCGACATCCGTTGTCCCCGCGGGCGAGCGCCTGCCCACGCGCAAGCTGCGCACGGGACCGTTCAGCGTGCTGGATATCGGGTCCACCAAGATCGTATGCCTGATCGGGCGCGGCGAGCCTGACAACACCATCCGCATCCTTGGCCACGGGTGGCGGCGTTCGCATGGCGTGCGCTGTGGCGGGATCGTGGACCTGCGTGAGGCGGAAAGCGCCATCCGCGCCGCCGTGGCGCAGGCGGAGGACATGGCGACGGAACGCCGCGATTCGATTTTCGTCAACCTGTCCTGCGGCCACCCCGAAAGCCGCCACATCAACGCGCGCTGGTCCGTGGGCGGGCGGGAGATCACGGATAACGATGTCAACCGGATCATAAGCGAGGGACGGATGCGCGCCGTGTCCGAAGGGCGGTCGGCCATCCATACCCTGCCGCTGGATTACGCGGTGGATGACACGCAGGAAGTGCTGGACCCGCGCGGGCACCTGTGTGACCTGCTGTCCGCGCGCCTGCATGTGATCGACGCCAACACGACCGCGCTGCGCAACCTGGAAGCCGTGCTGTCACGCGTGGAACTGAAGATCGAGGGGATGGTGTCCTCCCCCCTCGCCTCGGGGCTTGCGGTGATGAACGAGGACGAGCGCAACCTGGGCGCCACCGTGGTGGACATGGGCGGCGGCACCACGTCGATCGGGGTGTTTGGCGAAGGGCGGCTGCTGCATACCGCCACGATTCCCGTAGGCGGGCTGCACATCACGCGCGACATAGCGCATGGGCTGTCCACCTCCATCGACAATGCGGAGCGGCTGAAAACCATGCACGGGTCGGCCGAACTGCTGGCGGGCGACGATCACGATCCCATTCTCGTGCAACTGATTGGTGACAACGACCATCATTATGTCAGAATTCCGCGCGCAAAGATTGTCTCGATCATACACCCGCGCGTAGAGGAAACCCTGGAGATGGTACGTGACAGGCTGGAAATGGCCGCGGTCGGCCCCGCATCCGACGGCCGCGTCATCCTGACCGGCGGGGGTTCGCTGCTGGAGGGAATCGGGCCGATGGCGGCGCGGATCCTGAACCGCCAGGTGCGCCTGGGCCGCCCGCGCCGTATTGTCGGCCTGCCCGAGAACGCGGCGACGTGGCCGATGTTCTCCACATCCGCGGGGCTTCTGGCCTGGGCGGCGGGGGCGGCGGATGAAATGGGCGAACCCGACACCCGCGACACCCGTCCAGGCAGCCTTGTCAGACGTTTTGTGGATTTCATACGTGACAGGGTATAATCTTGCATGAAAACCTTTTATTGTACTTTTGCCGTTAGTATGCCAGCACGCCTACCCCAATCCATCGGGAGCCAAGCATGACCCTCAACCTGACCATCCCGCAACAGAATCATTCCGATTTCACGCCCCGCATCACAGTGATCGGGGTTGGCGGCGGTGGTACGAATGCGGTGGACAACATGATCCATTCGCAGTTGCAGGGCGTGGAATTCGTCGTCGCCAACACCGATGCCCAGCAGCTTTCCCACAGCAGCGCCGACCGCCGCATCCAGCTTGGCCCCCACCTGACGCAGGGGCTGGGCGCGGGGGCGAAGCCCGAGATCGGCCGCGCCGCCGCGGAAGAAGCGTGCGACGAACTCTCGCGCCATCTTGATGGTGCGCACATGGTCTTCATCACCGCAGGCATGGGCGGCGGAACCGGCACGGGGGCTGCACCCGTCATCGCCCGCATGGCGCGCGAACGTGGCATCCTGACCGTGGGCGTGGTGACCAAGCCGTTCACGTTCGAAGGGCACCGCCGCGCGAAATCGGCGGAAGCGGGCATTGCCGAACTGCAGCAGTTCGTCGACACCCTGATCATCATTCCCAATCAGAACCTGTTCCGCCTGGCCAATGAGCGCACGAGCTGGAAAGATGCGTTCAAGATGGCGGACAACGTCCTGTACATGGGCGTGCGTGGCGTCACCGACCTGATGATGGCGCCGGGCCTGGTCAACCTCGACTTTGCCGATATC
>NZ_DHNR01000041.1:0-160 GCF_002409645.1 Acetobacter sp. UBA5411 | reverse complement strand
GAAGACGCCAACATCATCTTCGGGTCCGCCATCGATACCTCGCTGAACGGGCGCATCCGCGTTTCCGTCGTGGCGACGGGCATCGACAACCCGCCCGGCGGCCACCCCGCCGCGCGCCCGGCTGCACCCCAGGCCGAAGCCGCCCCGGCGCAGGCCGCAC
>NZ_DHNR01000045.1:507-45425 GCF_002409645.1 Acetobacter sp. UBA5411 | reverse complement strand
TAGAAGGGCACCAGTTTTTCTTACTGAGTGGTAAATACATGTCAGACACAACAGCCGACGCCATCCCCACTGGGCGGCCGGATATGCGGGGCGGGGAACACCCCGCTTTCCGGATGTTCTTTCTGGGCATCGTTTTCATTGCCCTGGGGTTCGTGGGGTACAGCGTTCTCTCAGACCTTCATGCCGCAGACGGTCAGGGCGTGGCCATAGGAGCGTTCGTGCTTCTGGGCCTCGCTCTTCTCATCGCGCTCGGGTTTGAATTCGTCAACGGCTTCCATGACACGGCCAACGCCGTGGCCACGGTCATTTACACCAACAGCCTGCCGCCTCTGGTCGCCGTTGTCTGGTCCGGCATGTGGAACCTGCTCGGTGTTCTCGTCTCCTCTGGCGCGGTCGCCTACAGCATCGTCTCCCTGCTTCCTGTCGAACTGATCCTTCAGGTCGGAAGCGGTGCTGGTCACGCCATGATCTTCGCGCTTCTGCTCGCTGCGATCATCTGGAATCTGGCGACATGGGCGATGGGTATTCCCAATTCCTCCTCCCATGCCCTGATCGGCTCCATCATGGGCGTCGGCATCGCCAACCAGCTCATGGCCCCGCACGGCATCGCCACGCAGGGTGTGGACTGGGTGCAGGTCACCAAAGTGTTCAAGTCCCTGCTGTTCAGCCCGATCTGCGGTTTCGCGCTGTCGGCCGCGTTGCTGATCCTGATGAAAGTCGTCATCCGCAACCGCAAACTCTACGAAGCCCCCAAAGGTGATCAGCCGCCGCCATGGTGGATTCGTGGCCTGCTGATCGGCACCTGCACCGGCGTGTCCTTCTTCCATGGTGGCAACGATGGTCAGAAAGGCATGGGCCTGATCATGCTGATCCTCATCGGTGCAGCGCCTACGGCTTATGCGCTCAACCGCGCCATGCCTGACGGCATGACACCGGGCTTCGTGCAGTCCGCCGATTATGCCGCCGAGGCTTTCCGTGCTCATGCCGCTCCGGGCTCATCGGCTCCGGACATTGAGCAGGCGCGTCATATCGTGAGTGACGCTCTGAGCAGCCGCAATGTCACAGGCCCGCAGGTCTGGTCCGCTCTGGCCGTTCTGTCCGACTCCGTTTCCAATGCTGTGAAAAGCTACGGTTCGCTGCGCAGCATGCCGTCCGCTTCTGTCTCCAACGTCCGTACGGACATGTATCTGACCTCCGACGCCATCCGCACTATGAAGGGTGGCGATACGTTCACCACAGATGAGAATGGCCGCCTCAAGAAATTCATGGCCGCGCTGAACGAAGGCACGCGCTTCATCCCGATCTGGGTGAAGATTGCCGTCGCCGTGGCGCTCGGTCTTGGAACCATGGTGGGCTGGAAGCGTATTGTCATCACGGTTGGTGAGAAGATAGGCAAGACACATCTGACCTATGCGCAGGGTGCTGCTGCCGAAATCGTGGCCATGGGCACGATTGGCCTTGCCGAAGGGTATGGTATGCCAGTGTCCACAACTCACATTCTTTCCGGGGGTGTCGCCGGAACGATGGCAGCCAATGGTTCAGGTCTTCAGTGGTCCACTCTCAGAACAATGGCTCTTGCATGGGTCATCACCCTGCCGGCGGCCATGCTGATCAGTGGCGTGCTTTACATCCTGCTGCGTCAGGTTTTCTGATTGGTATGAAGCGGGACGTTCTGTCCCGTCTCATCGGCGCCGTCATTCTGGGAGGACTCCTCCCGATGGCGGCTCCGGCACAGGCAGCGGATAATCCTCCGGTCACCGACGTTCTTCCTTCCGGTGTGCCACTTCCCTTTCCAAGTACGGCTCCCGACAACATCCCGCAGGGATGGGATACCACTCTCCTTGGTGATCCGTATGGTGTCCGCTCGCGCCTCAGAGCGCATGGCGTTCGTATCAACCTTCAGGATGTCGAGGAATTGTGGGGCGTTGCGTCCGGTGGGATGTCACGTGGCGCGACCTATGATGGGGCGACGATTGTCACCCTCAACCTCGATACGGCTCCCTTGTTCGGCTGGCATGACGGGTTGTTCAATATAAGCGCCATCCAGTTGCGGGGACGTTCGGCGACGGAAGATCGTGTCGGGGCGATCAACACGCTGAGTGGCTACGATGCCGGTGGTCGGAATACCCGCCTGTTCGAGCTCTGGTATGGTCAGGGCTTCTGGAACAACAGGCTCGACATCCGTTTGGGGGCCATAGATCCGGACACGGAATTTCTTGTCAGTGACAACGCGTCACTCTTTCTGAACGCGGATTTTGGCTGGCCGGGTGTGCCGTCGGCCAATCTGTATGGCGGAGGACCATCCTGGCCGCTCTCGGTTCCGGGTATCCGCGCCAGAATTATTCCGACCTATCCGGTCAGTATTCTTGTCGGTGTCATGGACGACAATCCGACAGGAGGAGCATTTTTCAGTGAGCGTTCCGTGCTGGACATGAATCCCACCGGCACACGATTCAGTCTCTCGACCGGTGTTCTTGCGATGGCGGAGGTTGATGTTTCTGTTGATGCCGCCATGTTGAGTGATGCGCCGTCCGGTGCGCTGCCGGGCGTGTGGAAACTAGGCGGCTTCTACGACAGCGGTGCCTTTCCCGATCGTCGTTACGATACGCAGGGACATCTTCTGGCGGCGAGCGATTCAAACGGTCAGCCCCTGATGCATCACGGCAACTGGATGATTTACGGCATTGTCGATCAGACGTTCTGGAATCCTGACGGCGACGATCCGAAGGCGGCAAGTGTTTTTGCGCGGATCATGGGAACAGGCGGGAAGCAGAACAGCCTGTCTTTCGGCGTGCAGGCCGGTTTTACATTCCACGGCATCGTACCTTGGCGTGCAAATGACGTGCTGGGACTGGGATGGGGGATGAGTACTGCGGGCAGTCGAGCCTGGAGTTTCAATCGTGACAGTCTGCAAAGCGGTGCAGATGACGTTCTTCCTTTACGTACGGAACATCATATCGAACTGACCTGGCAGGCGCCCGTCTGGAATGGCGTCGTGGTGCAGCCTGATTTTCAATATGTCCATCACGTTGGCGGTGGGATACTCAATACATCGACCGGCCGACGTGTGGGCGACGCAGCGGTGTTTGGTCTCAATATGACGACGAGTTTCTGATTATTTGTGTATTTTATATGAAATCTCCTGATATCCGCTCAATATATCATGACCAGTTACAGAATTTCTGCCACATCGAGAGCACGAAATTTTCCGGATAACAGTCACGATATCCGAGGTCATGATGGGAGAGAATGTGGTGAGCGAAGAACGGGCAGCCTTGTCTGCGGTGGAAGAACGGCTTCGCACCCGCGAGGAAATTCTCGACGATATTGACGAAGAATTCGAGCTTGAACTCGATGACCGACGTTTTGAGGGTGAGGCTGTAGAAGGCGGTTCTTTCCGCCGGACCTATTTCCGTGAACTTCTGCGTATGCAGGGTGAACTCGTCAAATTGCAGGACTGGGTGCAGGAAACCGGCTATCGCCTTGTCGTGCTGTTCGAAGGACGTGATTCGGCAGGTAAGGGAGGCGCGATCAAACGCATTACCCAGCGCCTGAATCCGCGTATCTGCCGGGTAGCCGCTTTGTCAGCACCTACGGAGCGTGAGCGCACGCAGTGGTATTTCCAGCGTTATGTCAGCCACCTGCCTTCCGCCGGTGAAATCGTTCTCTTTGATCGTAGCTGGTATAATCGGGCGGGCGTTGAGCGCGTCATGGGATTCTGCACCGACGAGCAGTATGAAGAATTCTTCCGCTCCGTCCCCGAGTTTGAGCGCATGCTGGTCAGAAGCGGCATCAAACTTGTGAAATACTGGTTTTCTATCACGGATGATGAGCAGGAACGCCGTTTCCGCGCTCGTATTGAGGATCCATTGAAGCAGTGGAAACTCAGCCCGATGGACCTGCAGAGCCGCATCCGGTGGGAAGACTATACCCGCGCCAAGGAAGAAATGCTTGAGCGCTCAAGCATTGAAGAAGCGCCCTGGTGGGTCGTGCAGGCAGTGGACAAGAAAAAGGCACGTCTGAATTGCATCAATCATCTGCTTTCGCAGGTGCCTTACGAAGCAGTGGAACGTCCGCTGGCGCAGTTGCCGCCGCGCACATACCACCCGGATTATGAGCGTCAGCCCACACCTGAATCGCTGATCGTGCCCGAGGTTTACTGAGTAGAAGAATGGGAGAGGCGAGCATCACCTCTCCCTTACTTTCATAACAGGCTTTTCAAAGCCCTGATCACGCCGCCGGTTTTGGTGTTGCCGTCGGAGGCGCTGCCGGTGCCGGGGTATTAGATGGCGGTGTGGAAGTGGCCTTCCTGTTTCCCATCGCCTTACTGACGAGCGTGACTAGCAGGCCTGCCGCAGCGACACTCGCCGCTATGATCAGACTGGCGGCTGGCATCTGTCGTTTCTGAAAATCCGGTGTCATTCCTTGCATGAGCTTGTCCTCCATGCGGATTGCGCGGCCATACGGCCACTTATGTATGCAGATTTGCTTTCAGAAATTCGACGCTGCGTTCCCACGCCAGACGATTGGCCTCGGCATTGAAGCTGGAGCGGTCCCTGTTCCCAAAACCATGTCCTGCATCATCGTAAACGTATATCTCGACCTCCGGATGCGTCTCCCGGATGGTTTTTACGTCCTGATGCGGAATTGACGTGTCTTCCACACCGAAATGCAGCTGCACGGGGCAGTGAGGCGTCGCGTCCTTGTGCGCCGCAATGCCTCCACCGTACCAGCTGACAGCCGCTCCCAGATCGTGCGTGTGGGTCGCAGCATCCCATGCCAGCGTGCCGCCCCAGCAATAGCCGATGATGCCGACCTTGCGGTGGGGCAAATGATGTCTGAAATGTTTCACACAGGCCTCAAGGTCGGCCAGCGTATCGGTCAGCGGAATTTCACTTCGCAGCCGCAGTCCTTCCTGAACGTCTTCGGAACTGTATCCCAACTCCACGTTCCGTTGCGCACGGTCGAAAACAGCCGGCGCGAGCACCGAAAATCCGGCTGCGGCAAATTCGTCGGCCACATGCCGGATATTATGGTTCACGCCGAAAATTTCCTGCACGACAATCAGCGCATAGGGCGCGTCCTGCGCTCCGGCCTGCCAGGCTGAAAACTCATGGCCGTCAGCAGCGGTCAGGGTAATGGTTGAACTCATGACGTATATCCTCTCGACAGAAAAGCGTTGTCGTCTGTCTCCGATCCTGAACCGATGAGGACGGCTGTCAATGCCGGAAGGGCATCATGTGCTCTGCGCTCAGGGCAGAATGGTCCGGCTGGCTCAGGCATCCTGAGCACAGGCCGGACTGAAAAAGGCCGTTAAGGCTGGATCAGGCTTGCATCAAGGTAGGCTGGAAGATTCTGCGGTGTTTTGTAGACATCATAACGGACATTGAAAGCGTCGGCATTGCGGGTGGAGCCGAGAAGGGAGGAAAGCCCCTCGGTCCGCTTGTAGATCTCGCGGTTGTCTTCAATGGTCAGCAGATGAGTGCCCTTGAGAAGTTTTGTATAGCTTGCAGGAGGAAGGCCGACACGGGCAGACATGATCTTGACGGCGTCGTCACGTGTTTTCGGGTCCTTGATGTAGGCCACGACACGCTCCCATACTGAAATCAGCCGTTTCCATTCTTCTCTGTGCTCTTTCAGACTTTCCGGACTGATAGCCAGAATGTCATAGATAAGCCCCGGCGCTTCACGCGAGGTGAAGAGTGGTCTGGAACCCGGCACTTCCCGAAGAGCCTGACCGGAACTGGGCTGCCAGGCGGCAATGGCCGCTACCGCGCCAGACGCCAGAACCTGCGGGGTCTCGTTGGTCTTGGTGTTCACCAGTGTCACGTCTTTTTCTGATAGCCCGACCTGTTTGAGAGCCGTCAGAAGCATGAGATGATCGACTAGCCCGGTTTCCACAGCAATCTTTTTGCCCTTCAGTTCGGTGAGGGAGTTGATGCCGGGAACAGCGATGATCATGTCGTTGCCGTCGGAATAGTCATTGGCCATGACAATGATGCTTTTGCGACCGGATGCGCCTGTTACGAGAACATCGCCATTGGTCGCCGCTATGGCATCAAGTTTGCCGGCTGCGTAGGCATCCAGTGAGGCGCTGTAGTCGAACCACTGGAAATTGACGTCGACGCCGGCTTCCCTGAACCAGTTTTTCTCGATGGCAATCTGCCAGGCCACGAAGCCGGGCCAGTCACTGAAACCGACCTGCAGGGGAGCGGCCCGCGCGGAACCCAATGTGGCAAGAGACAGGCCGAGGACGAAAGCGAGGCGTTTAAGTCCTGATCGTAGTGTCATGAGAGTTCCTTTTGTCGGAGGCGAGGGAGTTTGTGGCAAGAACGGACAACAGTGTGTCAGAGGCTTTTCTGCATCTCCTTTCCTGCTGTTCTTGAAATGATGACGTTCACGATCAGGGATGCCGCCGTGCCGTCGGGGGTTTCCGCACGGGTGATCATGTAGATCGGGTAGCGCGGGAGAATAGTCTCGGGCAGAAGCGGAACCAGTTGCCCGTTCTGGACATCCCCGGCCGCAAAATCCGTTGGCAGAAAACCAATCCCCACCCCAAGGCGGATCAGTCGTCGGGCCTCGCTCAGTGTGTCAGCCTGTCCACCGATATGGCGGCCCAGCCC
The DNA here is from genome assembly GCF_002409645.1 of Acetobacter sp. UBA5411. Classification (GTDB taxonomy): domain Bacteria; phylum Pseudomonadota; class Alphaproteobacteria; order Acetobacterales; family Acetobacteraceae; genus Acetobacter. The sequence continues at coordinate 38,802 of NZ_DHNR01000045.1, read as the reverse complement.
ATGACGTTTGCGGAATGAGAAAAGCTCCTGCGGCTCATCATTGCCCGTCAGAACAAAATTGTATTTTGAGAAAATATGCGGCTTGTACTGAGTGGTGTCGGGTGAACAGGATTTCAGTTCCTGAAAAATGCGGGAAGAGGCATGGCAGTAAAGCTGCTGCTCTTCTCGTCCAATCGGGACATATCGGAGTGTGTCCCGGGGCGCATTGTCACAGCTTATGCCAATATCCGCATCGCCTCTCACAACAGCTTCAATGGTGTCCCGCCATGGTGCCACGTCGATGTGCAGGGAAACCGACGGATAGATTTCATGAAACATGATGATCGCATCATCGACAGCACGAATTCCAAGATCGGCGACCATGCTGAGTCGTAAAGTTCCTTCAACACACCCGGCGGCTGCGGCTGCATGTTGAGGAATGGCCATGACACAACTGGACATTTCCCTGCACAGCTCAAAAACGGCCTTTCCTGAGGGTGTCAGTTCTATCCCCCGGCTTGATCGGGAGCAGAGCGTGAAGCCGATATGATTTTCAAATCGTTTGAGTGAGGCGCTCAGACTGGGTTGCTGGCGTCCGGTTGCCCGTGCGGCAGCACCTATACCGCCATATTCAACAATAGCCAGGAAATCCCGGCAGAGATTCCAGTCAACTTTACGGATGAAAGCCTTGAGCATCTGTTCTGTGGGAGAGACAGCGTTTTGTGTTTTCACCTTCATCCCGTTCCGATTTGAAAAAGAATTTTATCTACAGAAAAGTTATGGAACTACGTATTGGGATGACGTGCTTCCTGTCCAAAAGAGGACAGTGCCAGCGATGCGTCTGGCAAAACCAGCGTTCCATCCGCAAGGCGTTGTTTCAGATAGGTAAATATCTGCGCTGTCTGGGCAAAAAGATGCTCGCCAGCCACAAGACTCTGTGTCGGGAGAGCGGGATTTTCCCGTCCGGGAAGTGGCTGCACCCGTACATCATAGTCCAGAGAGAAAAACAGAGGGAAAGAATAGCGTTCTTCTTTTACTTTACGAACGCGATGCGATGTTGCGATGAACTCTCCTCCACTGAGTAGCTCAAGCATATCACCAATATTGACGATAAAGGCATTTTCGATCGGGGGCGCATCAATCCATTCTCCCTGACCGTTCATGACTTCCAGCCCGGGCGCGGTGGCGCGCAATAAGGTAAAACATTCAAAATCGGTATGCGCACCAATGCCGGCCACATCATGCGCTGTCGGATCATAAGGGTAATGGATCAGCCGCAACTGGCTGGGAGGTCTGGTCAGGCTCGACTCAAACGCATCAGCATTCAGTCCCAACGCCAGAGCAAACGCTGATATCAGGCGGCGACCTACGTTGAAAACGCTGTTGTAGTAAGCTGTTATGATCTCACGGAATTCTGGAATGGGTGGCCATTGATTGGGACCAAGCAGAGGATTGCCTGCGAGGTAATCAGGATCGTCAGAAGGGAGGTCCAGCGACAGGTCGAAGGCTTCCTTGAGATCTTTGCTTCCACTTGAGAAAACTTCCTCTCCTTGTGGGACATACCCACGATGATTAGAAGATTTGCCGATATAAAGAGCTATTTTTTCTTCAATGGGGAGGTCGAAGAAAGCTTTCGTCTCACGCAGCATGTTGGAGAACAGGGAAGGATCCATGCCGTGACCGGTGATGTACATGAAACCGACATGTCGTGCAGCATCACCGAGATTTTCGACGACAGTCCGCTTCTGTTCGGGAGTGCCGGACAGCCCTGAAATATCAATGACAGGTATCGTCGTGAAAGTACTGTTCATCAGTAGTTTCCTTCTGTGTGTACCCGATGCCACCTGCGTGTCAGATTTTTTCCATTCGGCGCGATATCGGGAATTGTGACGATGGTTTCGCCTGACAGATCAAACTGGAATGATGTCCCTGTTTTCCAGGGCAGCGTTGAGTTGTGGATGATGAGCGGCCCACCGGCCTCAGCGATTTTGCCGAAGGAGATTTCACAATCGACCAGTTGGCGGGCATGTTCTTCGTTCGAAGCCTGACTGACAGCTTCGTGCAGCGTCATGTCTGTTGGCACAGAAAGAGATCGCTCTCTGGTGAACATGAAGTCACGCCCGACCATGAGAAAGGCAGCCCGACAACCGTTTGCCGGATCTTCAAGCTGAAGATGTAGCGGGATTGACGAGGTGAAGCCTTTTTCGCGGTGCCAATACTCGGTATAGGGTAAGTCTCTGCCTTTCTCTATCAATGTCGTATTCTGCCAATGCAGAAAGCCAGCATCGGCGATACTCTGAGCGGGTTGATAGTCGATCATGCGGATCCACTCGTAAGCGTCGCCATGTGTTTGAAGATGACCTGCAAAACCTTCCTGACGGGACAGGGCGAGGCAGTCCTGATGCGTCAGATCGTCACGACATTTTCTGTCAGGAAAACGGGGCAGGGAGGCAGGCTGGCGCAGGTCAATAAAATGGTTTTTCCCCTGCAACCAGAAGACCTTTGTGCTCTCGTCACGCCGTCCGTCGCCCCATTCAATAAGGCTTCGCGTCCATAGCCCAACGAGACTAGGGATAGTGATTTTTGCTTTGATGATTTCTCGACAGTCCATTGGGGTCTCTTATCCGAACACCGCCTCTGATTGCCTTTTTCTCATATATCATAATGGAATCGTAACGTATAAACGGTCAATAGCTTTCATAGATGTGATCTATGAGGGAGGGTCTAATTTTACTGTCTTCTGACGATTGAAGTTATTTTCAAAATAAACAGGAAAATATTATATGATTTGTAAAGTGATAGTTTCTTGATCGCGAAGAAATTTCTATACACTCAATGCGGCAGCAGGGGGGACGTAGCCGATTTCTTCTGAACCGATCTGATCTGGCAAAAAACAGTCGGGCATCACCTGCAATGATGATACCCGACGCTCTCACCAATAGGTTTTAAGCCTAAACGTCACAAAGCACGGGAGCGAAAGACCGTGTTTCAGTGTCATGGAAAGAACTGATTTTGAAGTGTCCGGTAAGCTTCTCCAGCCGCTTCGCCTGACTATCCAGAGCGTGAGCCGCTTTTGTGCTTTGCGTCGCCATCGCGGCATTCTTCTGGGTCATATGGTCAAGTTTGCTTACAGAATCATTGATCTGGGCCAGTCCCTGAGCCTGCTCCTGCGCACATGTGGCAATATCGGACATCAGATTATCCATGTGAGACATCTCGCTCACAATCGACTGCAAGGCCTTGCCCGCCGTTCCCACCAGTTCAACGCCCTGCTGCACTTGAACGTCGGAACTGGAGATCAGATCCCGGATCTGTTTTGAGGCATCGGCGGACCGTTTCGCCAACTGTCGGACTTCAGAGGCAACCACAGAGAAGCCTACCCCGGCTTCTCCCGCTCGCGCTGCTTCAACCGCCGCATTCAGGGACAGCATGTTGGTCAGGAAAGCAATTTCATCAATCATGCCAACGATCTGTGAAATTGATTCTGACGTGTTCCGGATCTGCTCCATGGCCGTGACTGCATTGTTCACAACCTCACCGGATTTAGCGGCATTGGTTCGGACATTGGAGGCGAGGGTCGATGCATCCATGGCCCCGTGAGCACTTCGTGTCACAGCGTCAGTCAGCTGGTTGAGGCGGGAGGCTGTGCCTTCCAGACTGCCGGCCTGCGTTTCTGTGCGTCGCGCCAGATCTCCGGACGCCATGCTGATCTCATCCGCCCCCTTGCCAACAGTTTCTACCGATGAAGAAATTGCGCCAATTGTCCGATCAAGGTTCTGGATGGCGGTATTGAAATCGTTCCGTAGCCCCTCATATGTCGGGTCGATGGGGGTCGTAAGACGATAATTGAGCGTGTTATTGGCGAGTTTTTTCAGGCCAGTCTCGATTTCATTGATCGCGTGGACACGGCGGGTAATGTCTGTGGCGAATTTGACGACCTTGATGACACGACCCTTGCGGTCAAAAATCGGGTTGTAGGACGTCTGTAGCCAGATTTCCTTGCCATTCTTGCCGATCCGCTTGCATTCGGAGGAGACGAATTCACCGGCTCTCAGCTTGTCCCAGAAAGCGGCATATTCGGCAGACTTCGCCACCTCAGGCCCAACGAACATACTGTGGTGGCGTCCCTGTATTTCGGGAAGATCGTATGCAATCGTATCCAGAAAATTTTTATTGGCGGTCATGATAGTGCCGTCGGGCAGAAACTCGATCATGGCCTGCACCCGGGAAAGCGCATCCAGCTTTCCTTTTGAATCGGCAGCCTCCATGACGGACCCGGTGATGACGGACGCCAGTTTTACGATCTTGTAAACATTGCCGGAGACATCGTGCACAGGGGAGTAGGACGCTTGTAGCCAGACTTCCTCTCCGTTTTTCCCGATACGCACACATTCGCCGGTGACAAATTTACCGCTGGCAAGCTTGTTCCAGAAAGCGCGGTAATCCGGGCTTTCGGCATAATCCGGTTCGACAAAAATCCTGTGATGTCGTCCGACGATTTCCTCGGATCGATATCCCATTGAGTGACAGAAATTCTCGTTCGCGTTCAGGATAACGCCTTGGGTGTCAAATTCGATGACCGCAAATGACTGTTGGAGCGCTGCCAGTGTTGCTTTCGCATCCGCCCAGCCACCGGGCCAAGATTTCAACATTCTGCTTGTCCTCGAAGGTATCTGATCAAGCGAGTATAATATTTAAATAGATAATTTTTTATTTCCACCTTAAGGTATATTCTTGATTCAGAATTAAATAGAAAGGGATCTGACGGGCGTTGAGCCTCGTGCATGATTCAATAATCAGTATCGTGAAAATCAGGACCGGCGGTCCATAAACGCTTTCAGAGAACTACCGAAAGCCGGATCAGAAGTGGCTCCAGCCCTGACGGTGTATCGGGAAATGTGAACCATCATGACAGACGACATGCACACCCGGCGCGTTGCCCACAAATTCACCAATGCGTGTGACTGCTATGTTCCGTTCCTGACAGTGACTCAGCAGAGCGGCCGTTCGATCCGCGGGAACAGCCAGCAACAATTCATAGTCGTCGCCTCCGGTCAGACAGAGAGCAAGTCCTTCATCGTCAGTGACAATGCTCCGTGCAGCGTCTGACAGCGGCACACTATCGACATCGAGCCGTGCTCCCAATCCACTCTCGCGTGCGAGATGTCCGACATCCTGCACCAGCCCATCTGACACATCCATGGCGGCATGGGCGATGCCCGACAGGTCCAGCCCAAGTCGGGGACGAGGCAGACGATAGCGTTCCGCCAGCCAGCCGGTGGGGTCAGCAACCTTGCCCTGAAGCGCCAGAAGGCCCAGCGCTCCGTCTCCTATGGTGCCTGTCACCCATAGTCCGTCACCTTCCTGTGCGCCATTGCGTCTTAGCGCGTGACCCGGTGAAATGTCGCCAAGAATGGTGAGAGAGAGAACAAGGGGGCCTCGCGTAGAGGTCGTGTCGCCGCCAAGCAGAGAGACCCCGAACAGCGCCTGATCCTCCGCCAGCCCGTCAGAGAAAGCTTCAAACCAGGCATCGTTGTATCGGCTGTCTGCCTTGGGGCAGGCGAGTGTCAACAGCCATCCAAAAGGACGGGCGCCCATGGCCGCCATGTCGGAAAGGTTGGCACGCAGGAGCTTGCGGCCAACGGTATCCGGCGGATCATCGGGAAGAAAATGCACGCCTTCGACCATGGCGTCGGCGGCGATCACCATCTCCTTTCCCGGTGATGGCGTGAACACTGCAGCGTCGTCAGTGAGATCCAGCGCGTCCTTTCCGGCGAGGCGACGGAAATGACGGCGAATAAAGGAAAATTCGTCCGGAAGCGTCTGCGGAAAGCTGTCCGTAGCGGAAGTGAGGTCAGGCCTGTCCGTCATGGGAGTGGTCCGTTTCTGCGGCGGCTTCTGTCAGAGCGTGATCCGCAGGACCATCCTCCGACAGTTCTGCCGTCACTTGCGGCTCTTCGTAGGAGGTTGTGCCCTGTGCCGCAGCAGCACGACGCTTGGCGACAGCATCAAGAACGCCGTTCACCAGCTTGGGTTCATCGCCGGAGAAAAAGCCGTGGGCCACATCAAGATATTCATTGATGATGACGTTGACCGGCGGTGCGTCTTTTTCTTCCATCTCGGTAATCGCGACGGCAAACAGGGATCGGAGCACCGGATCAAGGCGCTTGACCGGCCAAGTCGGCGGCAGCACTTCCGCCAGCAGTTCATGGACATGCTCTGTGCCGGCTTCCGCCTGACGGGTGAGGCGGGTGAACAGCGTCACATCGGCCTCAGGGATAAAGCCGTCGTCAAAGGTCTCGCCAGCGAGTGTCGTGCCCAAACGGTGCTGTACGAACTGGATGATGACACTGTCTGCCGTGTCATTCCCCTGTTCGATCTGGAAGACAGCCTGAACGGCGGCGACACGGGCGGCGGTGCGCGGACGCATGGCCGGGCTCAGTCGGTCGTCTGAATGGGCCATGATCGTGCCTCCTGCCAAATGGTTATCCAAGGGGGCGCTAAATGACGCCTTTGAGGCGCAAGGTCCAGCCCTTCGGAGCATTGATGTCTTATTTAGTCGTCTGTTTGCGTTTGTCGTCGATGCTGGTGAGGATTTCCGAGAAGTCCTTGGTTTCCCGGAAGTCCCTGTACACGCTGGCAAAACGGACATAACCCACAGCGTCAATCGCGTGGAGCGATTCCATGGCGAGTTCGCCCACCCGCGTGGTGGAAATCTCACTTTCTCCGGAAGCTTCCAGTCGCCGGACAATGCCGCTGACCATCTGTTCGATCTGTTCTTCCGAGACCGGGCGCTTGCGGAGGGCGATCCTGATGGAGCGGGAGAGTTTTTCCCGATCGAACAGCGCCCGGCGTCCATCGGCCTTCACCACAGTCAGTTCACGGAGCTGGACACGTTCAACGGTTGTGAAACGCTGCCCGCAGGTCGCACAGGCGCGACGACGACGAATGGATGTTCCGTCTTCCGCCGGGCGGCTGTCCTTCACCTGTGTCTCGGCTTCGCTGCAGAAAGGGCACCGCATCGTCTACTGTTCCTGATCCCGTGCAGACTGGAGCACCTTGAGAAGGTGGTGGCGCTCTGTCCTGCTCTTTCATGGCTCCTGCGACTGGCGCGCTGGAACTGTTTTTCATAATTCAGTGGTATACCGTCAAATCACCCGGGAGTCCCACCCGCAACCCGGGGTAGTTTTCGCAGAGTCGCAAACACGCGGACGCGAACCGGAAGAAAATGACGCGGGCATGCGGAAAGGAGTGGGGTGTGAGAAGTCTGTATGGTTCGTGGAAAGGCATCAGGGCTATGGGAAAAAGCGCTGTATTGCGACGTTATCTGACAGGTGCGCTCGGCGTTTCCATGCTTGTGTGTGCTTCCACGGGGTATGCGGACTCAACGCAGCTTCCTCATGAGGATGAACTGGAGACCGAAACCGGCAAGCCTCGCTTCGTTGCTGCTGATGTGCCTGGGCAGGAGCATGCTGCCGATGATGTGGTCATAAAAAACGCGTGGATGCAGCATGTCGGTGAAGGGCAGCACTATGTCGCCGCCTATTTTGAGTTGGAAAACAACTCGGACACGTCCTACCTGATCGACCGCATTTCATCATCATCCTGCACGGTGATGTTCGGCTATCATTCCGATCTGGAGGTCGGCACCCTCACGCGACAGCTCTTCACGCATCTGACCCTGCCGGCAAAACAGATGCTGGTCTTCCCGCCGGGTGGTTATCATCTTGTCTGCAAGGTGGCAGATGGAAAGACCATCAATCAGGGAATGAGCATCCCTGTTCAGTTCCACTTTCTTGGTGGATCAGAAAAGACCGTCAATTTTGAGGTCCGGAGCGCCAGAGTGCATCGCCCTGTTGGCGTGTCCTATAACAAACTCAAGTAAACTGAGTGTGCTGACAGGAGAAATCAGCTGAATCTCTCCTGTCAGAAGGCCGTTTACCAGTTGCCGAGAAGCGATTTGGTGGCGTCTTTCGTTGCCTTCAGCTGTGACTTCTTGGCCTTGTAGGAATCGTCGAGATCCTGCCTGCGGTTATTCACATCGTCCCGATAGCCTTTAAGATCATTGTTTACATTGTTTCGGGCATTGCTGGCCCGATCGTTGAGAGCCTTTTCACGCTCCGTTATGCCGTCCCTGTAGCCGTTGACCTTGTCGTTCACGCTGTTGCGGGCGTTGTTAACCCGGTCATTCAGGGCTTTTTCACGATTGCTGACATTGTCACGGTAGCCATTGACCTTGTCGGTCAGGGCCTTTTCGCGATTGGAAATGTTCTGATTGTAGGAGTTGGCGCGGTTTTCCAGATTGGATCGCGTGTTTGTCACGCTCTGATTGACAGCGTCCTGGCCTGCCTGGCGAACGCCCGAAAGCAGGGAAGAACCAAATGACTGCTGGTCCGCCGGGACAGCGCTCTGGGCGCGTACATCCTGCGCCGTAATGGCGAGAGAAAGAACGGCAAGACCTGCAAAAGCGACGCGCTTCATCATAAATTCCTGATGCTGTTTCTAGTCATAGTCTTATAGTTTTCCTGTTCTCTGAATGAGGCAGGAAAGTTACCTACTGTAACAAGAGGTGAGGTGAGGCCCTATGCCTTCGGTGGGAAGCTGCCATCAGAATGGAGTGAGACCGGATCGGCTGCATTGTCCTGAAGAAGTGTCAGGATTTCCGTGGCAGCCGCATCGGCAGGCGTTGCCGTCCCCGGCGCGTGCAGGCCGGTGAGCAGGGTCGCAAACCCTTCTTTCTGCTGAGACTGAAGCTGCGGATTGGTCATGAGCTGCACGACCGTTTGCGCCAGCTTGTCCGCGCGACAGTCTTCCTGCAGCAACTCCGGCACAAGCGCCTTTTTCGCCAGAAGATTGACCATGGCGACATAGGGAACACGGATAAGGCGACGGGCGATGGCAGCGGTGATCGGGTTGACGCGATAGGTCACAGCCATGGGCACGCCAGCCAGAGCCAGTTCCAGCGTCGATGTTCCCGATTTTGTCAGCGCCGCGCTGGCAGCTGCGAAAGCATCGTGCTTTTCGGAGGTTTCTGTCACGATCAGGGGTGTCACTGGCCAGCGGGCCGTTGCTTTTCTGACAGTATCCGCGACGACCGGAGAAACCGGAATGACCGGCACAATTTCCGGCATTCGCTTTTTGAGAAGCACCAGCATCGCGCCGAAAACCGGCAACAGGCGTGGCGCTTCCGAGCGTCTGCTACCGGGCATCAGGATCAGGACGGGGGCTGAATCCGACAGACCATGCTGCCTGCGGAACCGCTGTGCGTCTCCAGTATCGGCCTCCGACTGAAGCACCGGATGGCCGACGAAGTGCGCATCAAGACCATGCTTCTGAAAGAAGGTTTCCTCAAACGGGAGGAGAACGAGAAGCTTTTCCCACAGACCGGGGAATTTTCTCACACGGTGTTCCCGCCATGCCCAGACCTGCGGCGCGACATACTGAATACGTGGAATACGCAGTGGCGCGATCCTACGCAGCAGCCGGAGCGAAAAGCCGGGACTGTCGATGGTCACAACCAGATCGGGTCGCAGGGCCTCGATATGGGCCACAGCCTCGTCGAGGCGGCGGGACAGAGACCGTATGCGGGGAAGAATCTCCACCAGCCCCATGACGGCAAGATCCTTCATGGGAAAAAGGCTGACCAGACCGGCTTCCGTCATGCGCGGACCGCCGACCCCCGCAAAGCGGATGTCCGGTCTTTGCTTCCGCAGGGCGGCCATCAGGCGTGAACCCAGCACGTCTCCGCTGGCTTCTCCTGCGAGAAGCCAAATCAGGGGGGCATCAGTCATGGAAAAAGGCTATCCGGCCTGATCAGGAGCAGCGCTGACTGTCGAAGCTCTTCTGGGCTGGACCGAGAATATGAAACCGAAGGCGTTCGGCCGCAGCGGACAGACGCACGCCATGGCTTTTGACGCTGAGGTGCAACTCGGTTCCCCGGTGATTCTGAAGCGCCATGCTTCCGGTTCCACTGCCAGCCGATGCTTCGGTATTGACGGCCCAGAAAGTGCTGTCGAAGTCCTCGACATTGGCCAGTCCGGTCACAGAGCCCTGCACGCAGGCATTGGAATAGCCGATCGCTGGTGCGCCGCCGCCTGCCACGCGGATGGCGTAGTCGGTGTTTTTGAAATGCAGAACGCCATTGCCCCACGTATAGCCGGGGCCAAGATTGGCCTGCGTGATACGAAAGACAATCTGGTCTGCGCTATCGGCACTCGGGGCGACCGTGTCCGTGGTTTCGGCGGGTACCGATGCGGCCAGCGCCACCTTTGCCGGGACGATACCAAAGCCGGTCACGGTGATCATCATGGTCGCGGCCAGAAATTGTCGGGTCAAGGTCGCACTCCTTATTCGGCGTTTCCCACAGACAACGGGCATTTTCAGACCGACTGGCAGAGAGGGCAGGCCGTTAAGGCTGCTGTCGCTTGCAGGAGACACCTTTGTTTCATCTCTTTTCATCTCCTGCAAGAATGTTTGTGAAGCCCGGAGGTTGCCAGAAGAAAGCATTTCATTTGACCGGCCTCTTTCCGCAGGCAATGTTGCGCCCTGTTCGGGCTCTGACGGCCACTTCTGGAACTGGCGCTGCCATACATTTGCTCTGCCAGAAGTTCCCGCCTTGCGGGAGGTTGTCCGTGCGAATTATGCGCTCCCTGTTGTCCGTGCCTCTCGACAAGCGGCGGAGACAAGGGCAGGAAAATGAGACACATCAAGCCAACGGAGAGCGGCAAAATGTCCTGTGCCTATGATTTCAGCCTTCCCGGTCTTGAGGGAGGTGTCGTGGATCTCGGGGCCTGGCGTGGAAAACCGCTTCTGATCGTCAACACGGCCTCGAAATGCGGTTTTACGCCGCAATATGAAGGTCTTCAGTCGCTCTGGTCGGAAATGGCTCACGAACTCATCGTTATCGGAGTTCCCTCCAACGACTTCGGCCAGCAGGAACCGGGAAGCGCCTCGGATATCGCTACCTTCTGCGCCCGCAATTATGGCGTGAGCTTTCCGATGACGACCCGCTGTCACGTCAAGGGTGCTGAAGCCACGCCACTGTTTCAGTGGCTGGCGGATAAAGGCGGCTTTTTCGCCCGTCCACGCTGGAATTTCTTCAAGTACCTGATCAACCGGGAAGGGCAGCTTGTGAACTGGTTCTCCAGCATAACCTCGCCTTCCTCCGGTCGTGTGCATGACGCCGTTAATCGTGTCGTGCTGGGAAGCTGATCCCGCGTGCCGAGGAGGAGGCTCTCGTCTCCAGTCAGGCTGTCCATAAAACCGCCATAAGTCCGAACCAGTATCCCTGCCGTTTTCCAGCTATGCCGGGGGCGACGGCATCCCGTGACGGTGATAGAGACCCGCATATGATATCCCGCCCGCTTTTTTCGCAGTCGATCTTCCGAAATCAGGCCCTCGCCGGTTTCCCGCAGTATTCTGAGGGATGGGGCGGTGTGCCTGGCGGCTCCATCGCACGGTCATGGGGCGCTCTGGTGGTGCAGGCGACAGGTCTTTCGGGCGATGGGAATGGCGGTGATCTGCGGGTTTCTTCCGATGATCGACTGGAAGGCGGTCATGGCGGAGGTGGGTCTGACGGCGGCGGCTCCGGGGGCGATGGCGGTTCCAAGCCACCTTTTTGGGGCGGTCCACCGCGTCGTCCGCGTTTCCGCATGTGGCGGAAACTGCTGGGAACGACTGTGGCCGTGTTGCTTCTTGGGACGGCGACGGCGGGCGTAGTCGTCTGGTATAAATATGCCGGTCTGGTGTCAGACCTTCCGACCGTCGAGGGTCTGCGGTCCTACCAGCCGCCGGTGATGAGCCGTCTGTATTCCGGCGATGACCGGCTCATTGCCGAACTGGCGGCGGAACGACGGGTCTTCGTGCCCTATTCGGCCATTCCGGATCGCGTGAAGAATGCGTTTCTGGCTGCCGAAGACCAGAAGTTCTGGTCCCATAAAGGGATCGATCCGGTCGCCATCCTGCGTGCGGGCCTGACGGATCTTTCTCGTGGCAAGGGACGGCGGCCGCTCGGGGCTTCGACCATCACCCAGCAGGTCGCCCGAATCATGCTGCTGGGCTCGAACGCCCTGTCCATGGAGCGCAAGGCCAAGGAGGCCCTGCTGGCTCTGCGGGTGGAGCAGGTGCTGCCCAAAGAGAAGATTCTCGAAATCTATCTCAATGAAATCTATCTCGGTGATGGCGCTTACGGCATTGGCGCGGCGTCGCAGGCCTATTTCAACAAGCCACTTGATCAGCTTGATGATTCCGAGGCTGCCTTTCTCGCGGCGCTTCCGAAGTCTCCGACTAACTACAATCCTTACCGTTTCCCGGATGCGGCGCGTAACCGCCGCAACTGGATTCTGGATCGTATGCAGGAGCTTGGCTGGCTGGACGCGCAGTCTGCCGAAGCGGCCCGACAGGAAGCGCTCGCTACGAAAAGCTTCCGACGCCCTGGACCAGCTCCCGGATCGGAGTGGTTCAGCGAGGAAGTGCGTCGTGAACTGATCGAGAAATATGGCGTGCAGCAGACCATGCAGGGTGGTCTGGACGTGCATACAAGTTTCGATCCCGCCTTGCAGACCTCCGTCACGGCGGCGCTGCGGGACGGGCTCATGACCTATGACCGTTCGCACGGTGGCTGGCGTGGTGCCGTAGGGCATCTTGATGCCGTTACGCGCAGCACGGCTCAGGATGAGGGCGCGTGGACCGCAGCACTGGCTGCCGCGCCGCATCCAAGCGGCATGCTGGATCGCTGGCGTCTGGCGGTTGTGCTGGATTCAGGAAACGGCAGTGTCGGCTGGCTTGAGAGCGGCACGCCTCATCGTGCTGCGTTGCTGGCGAAAGATCTGGGCTGGATGCGGGTCTATCGGGCGCTGCGTCCCGGCGATCTGCTGATGGTTGAGCCGCAGGCCGAGGGTGGTCGCGTTGCGATCCGTCAGATCCCGCGTGTCGAAGGCGCGGTCGTGACGATGGATGTCCACACGGGACGCGTGCTGGCCATGTCGGGTGGCTGGTCGTTTGAATCGTCTCAGTTCAACCGGGCCTCACAGGCGATGCGTCAGCCGGGATCGTCCTTCAAGCCGTTCGTCTATCTGACGGCGATGGAGCAGGGGATTTCCCCGTCCCAGAAGTTTGATGATTCCGCCGTTTCCTACGGAAGCTGGCACCCCAACAACTATGAAAAGGATTTCTGGGGCGCGACGACACTGCATGACGCTCTGAGAGAGTCCCGCAACCTCGTCACCATCCGTCTCGCCGCACATATCGGTATCAAGAGCGTCGCCAAGATCGCCGAGGATATTGGTCTGGTTCAGAACATGCCGCATGTGCTGCCAGCCGCTCTGGGTGCTGTGGAAACGACGGTGCTGCGCGAAGCCGGAGCCTACGCTTCCATCGCCAATGGCGGGCGCAAGGTGACGCCGACACTTATTGATGACGTGCAGGATCGCAACGGCCATATCCTCTGGCGTCCGGAGGGTCTGGCCCTGTCGTCTGCGGCTCAGCCGCAGGGCGCTGCTCCTGCTGGAAATGAACCGAACGCCGTGTTCCCGGATGCCGGTCAGGACGGTGATGCTGCACATTCATCACAACCTCCCGCAACGGCAGTGGTTCAGGAGACGGGGCAGGCGGATGTGCCCGCGCTGACGGACACACGCCCGGCTGTAAGCAGCGAGGCCAGTGCGTTCCAGATCACCACGATGATGCAGGACGTCATCAAACGCGGCACGGGCGTGCAGGCAGGCAAGGGGATCGACAACCCGATCGCGGGCAAGACCGGCACCAGTCAGGATTTCAATGACGCCTGGTTCGCGGGATATTCCGCCGATCTGGTTACAGTTGTCTGGATCGGGTTCGATCAGCCGCAGTCGCTTGGCAAGAATGAAACCGGCGGCACCATCGCAGGACCGATCTGGAACCGGATCATGAAGGTGGCGCTCGAAGGCCGGCCCAAACTTGATTTTCCCGTGCCTGAGGGTGTGACGCTCGTGCGTTATGACACCGGGCGCGGCGTAACAGTGGATGCGTTCAAAAACGATCAGGTGCCGGGTGATAGTTCCAGCTTTGCTGCCGGCACCCCCGGAACAGGCGAGTTGACGGCTGCGGATACTGGTGCGGAAAACCTGCCGGATTCCGAAAGTGATATGTCGTCTGGTGGGGCTCCGGGCGGTGCTTCCGGTGGCGGTGCGGTCAGTAGTGGGGAAGGTGGAAATCCTGCCCCGGCACCCGCGCCTGCCCAACAGCCCTCCGGCGGGGATATTGGTATGGGTGGTCTTTATTGAGGAGCCGTAGGTAGCCCTTTTCTGTCGATTGGACGAGTTGAAGCGGCTTTAACGGACCCTGTTTCCGTCTCCCGATCTGTCCAAGGGATGACAGCCGCGCCGCCTGCCTGTATTCAGCGCCGTTCAGATTAACCACGAGAGACGGAGTCACGGTCGCCATGTCCGCCGAGACAGAAGCGCTCAACGAGCAGATCAAGCAGTCGGTTGCGCTGCTGAGGAGGCATCTTTGACTGGGATGTCGCCCAGGGCAGACTTGCCGAACTGAATAACCGGGCCGAAGACCCGGATCTCTGGAACGATGCCGAGGCCGCGCAGAAGATGATGCGCGAGCGTACGCTTCTGGCCAACCAGATCGAGGGCGTGCAGAACCTCGAAAATGAGGTCGAGGATACGCTCGAACTCATCAGTATGGCCGAGGAAGAAGGCGACGCTGATATGGTCGCCGATGGCATGAAGACGCTCAACCGTCTGGCCGAAGAAGCCAAACGTCGGGAGACCGAAAGTCTTCTGTCGGGTGAAGCCGATTCGAACGACTGTTATCTTGAAGTGAACGCTGGCGCGGGCGGCACGGAGGCTCAGGACTGGGCCGAGATGCTGCTTCGGATGTACAGCCGCTGGGCTGAAGCCCATGGTTACAAGCTGACCATGATCGAAAGCTCGGAGGGTGAGCAGGCCGGCCTGAAGTCGGCGACGATTCAGGTTTCCGGCCCGAACGCTTATGGCTGGCTGAAGACGGAAGCGGGCGTGCATCGTCTCGTGCGGATTTCCCCGTTCGATGCAGCGGCGCGTCGTCAGACGTCCTTTGCCTCGGTATGGGTCTTCCCAGTGGTCGATGACACGATCGAAATTGAAATCAATGAAGCCGACCTGAAGGTCGATACATTCCGTGCTTCGGGCGCGGGTGGACAGCACGTCAACAAGACTGAGTCCGCCATCCGTATCACACACGTTCCGACCGGCATCATCGTGGCGTGTCAGACGGACCGTTCCCAGCATCGCAACCGTGCGACAGCCATGGGGATGCTGAAGGCCCGCATGTACGAGGCTGAACTGCAGAGGCGGGAAGCTGCCGCTGCCCAGACGGAAGCGGCCAAGACAGATATCGGCTGGGGACACCAGATCCGTTCCTATGTTCTGGCCCCTTATCAGATGGTGAAAGACCTTCGGACGAACGTCGAGAAGGGCAACCCGGATGCTGTCCTTGACGGCGATCTGGATGATTTCATGGCGGCATCCCTTGCCGCACGTGTTGGGGCGACACGCTCTGAAGCCAGCGCTTCTGCGCAGTAGAAGGATTGCAGATTTCCTACGTATGTGACGGAAATCTGCAAAATCTGAATCGTAAAATTAAATTTAGAGTGGCCCCTGCCTCATGTGAGGCAGGGGCTTTTTCTTGTATCCCGTAATTTTTATCAGATGGTCAGATTCAGAGCCTTCATGCGATGGGTGTCATAAGGGCGTTGCTCCAGTGTCTTGATATGACGATATAGAGATAATCTATGACGTTATATTTTTGGGGAAATTCGGCAAAGTTACGTATTGCCGCCGGAAAGCTCTTTCGATTAATATATCGAAATCGAAACATTTAGGATTCTGTATTGTGCAGGATAAATGCATGGGAAATGATTTGTGTAAGGAGAGGTTTGGCATCTTGACATCTGCCCCCGTCGATAGCCCAATCACGGTAATGCAGATGCCTCGCAGATGCGTCCCCCTGTTTTTTGCCAGAAAGCGAAGACAGGTCGGGTCGTCGTCTGTTGTCGCAGGAATGCATCAAGGTCGAGCCGTCTGACATCAGACCAGGGAGAGTTTCGAGTATGCTGGACTACGCGCAACAGCGACGTGACCCGACATTAAAGATTGCTGGCGTCTCAGGTGTCGCTGTGGTGTGCGGGATTCTTGGCGTGGTCTATTTTACCTGGAAAGATAAGGTGTCGGTGCCTGTCATACAGCCTCCGCTCAAGGCGACTGTTATTCCGGAGGTAAAACCACCACCGCCACCCCCACCACCGCCTCCGCCGCCGCAGATGACCTCGCCGCCTCCGCCATATGTGCCGCCCCCAAAGATCAAGGTGCAGCCGCCACCGCGTCCGGTCGTGCGTCATGTGACGCATACGCCGCCGCCCAAGCCCATGCCGCCGGCAAAGGCTGCGCCGACACCTCAGGTGCAGGCTCCTGTTGGTCCTCCGGTTCCGAACCATCTGGCAGGTTCCACGCCGTTGAATCACGTGGAACTGCATTATCCTGATGAGGCGCAGGATGAAGGGCGTGAAGGGCATGTCACACTTGTCTGTGACGTGGAGCCGACGGGAACGACCGATAACTGTACTGTAACAAGCGTCAAAGGCGGTCAGGACTTTGCTGCCGCAGCGCTGCAGTATGTTCGTAAATCCCGTTATCAGCCAGCTACCGCTAATGGTGTTCCGGTCAAGGAATTCCATCACACCTATACGATTACTTTCAGCCTGAGTGATAACTGACCGTATTTGAAACTGTGGCTGTTCGATAATGCTATGGTTCTACCAGATGAGGACACTGACTCGATGATCCGACTGCTACGCCGCCTGCCTTACTCCGCGCTGGCCATCCCGTCTCTGGCTGTTCTTCTGAGCACTGCGGCTCCAGTGGTGGCGCTTGCTCAGGATGCGGCTGCTCCTGCCGCATCAGCTCCTGCTCCGGATGCTGCTCCCCCGGCTGCTCCTGCAGCTGAGGCTCCTGCTCCTGCCGCTGCTCCGGCGGACGCACCTGCGCCGGCAGCTCCTTCCGAAGCTTCGGAAGCACCGGCCGCGCACGCTGCTCCGGCGACGGCTGTTGAAAATCCCTATGGTCTGGGTGCTCTGTGGGGCAACGGTGATATCATAGCGCGGTCCGTGCTGGTCATCCTCGTGGTGATGTCTCTCGGCACATGGTACATCATGATCACCAAGTTCCTCGAGCAGGCCAAGCTTTTTGCGGCTGACCGCGATGCGGCAAAGCACTTCTGGACCAAGCCTTCCCTTCAGGAAGGTGCGACTGCCCTGAAAGCGACATCGCCGTTCCGCTACATTGCAGACACCGGTATTGTTGCTGCTGAACATCACGAAGGCACGATGCAGGAGTCCATCGACCTGACTGACTGGACATCTTCCCAGATCCATCGTGCGGTTGATTCCGTGCAGAGCGATCTTCAGAGCGGTCTGGCCTTCCTCGGCACGGTCGGTTCCACTTCTCCGTTCGTGGGTCTGTTCGGAACGGTTTGGGGTATCTATCATGCGCTGACAGCCATCGGCATCGCTGGTCAGGCTTCCATCGACAAGGTTGCTGGTCCGGTGGGTGAATCCCTGATCATGACGGCAATCGGTCTCGGCACTGCTGTTCCTGCCGTGCTTGGCTACAACCTGCTTGTTCGCCGCAACAAGACAGCCATGGAGTGCATCCGCAACTTCGCTGCTGACCTTCAGTCCATCATGATCGGTGGTTTCCGTCATGGTTCTGTCCGTCCGGGCAGCAAGACCTCCTCCACTCCTGCTCAGGGCGCCTGATCATGGGGATGTCTGTAGGCGGAGGCGATGACGAGGACACCGTCCTCTCTGATATCAACACGACACCTCTTGTAGATGTCATGCTGGTTCTTCTCATCATCTTCCTCATCACCATTCCTGTGGCGACACATTCGGTGAAGGTTGACCTGCCTAAAGACGTCAATCAGCCAAGCAAGATCATGCCTGACAACATCACTCTGGCGGTCACGCCAGATGGTCAGGCCTGGTGGGATCAGAGCCCCATCCGTGATCATGCGGACCTGATGGCGAGGCTGGAAAAGGTTGCGGCGAAAAAGCCGCAACCGCAGATCATGATCCGTGGTGACGCCAGTGCCCGTTATGAGGCTGTCGGCAAGCTGGTAGCTGCCTGTCAGGAGGCAGGTGTGATGCGGGTCGATTTCATTATCGAGGCGCCTCATAACTGAGGCGTCCCGTGAAATGGCCTGTGCGTGTCAGGTGTGAGTATCGTTTGTTACCAATAAACTGCATCGCCTTGTATGAGTGTGGGCGATGCAGGGTTCAGCTGAGAAAGTGATTCTTCCATGGGTATGAATCTGGGTTCCGGAGGCGACGAAGACGAAGGTATCGTCGATATCAACACCACACCGCTGATCGACGTGATGCTGGTTCTCCTGATCATGCTGATCATCACGATCCCGCTTCAGACGCAGTCGGTTTCGATGAATCTGCCGCAGGGAGATCCGCCGCCTCCAACAGATCAGGAAAGCAAGGTCGTTAATGTCGTTATCGACTTTGATAATTCGATCACCTGGAACGGTATTCCCGTATCCAGTGAAGGCGATCTCGTTTCATTGTTCCAGTCGGCGGCTGCTGAGTCCGATCAGCCGGAAATGCATATTAACCCCAATCGCCTTGCAGATTACAAAACAGTAGCCCATGTTCTTGCCGATGCGCAGCGTCTGGGCATCAGGAAGCTTGGCATCGTCGGGCAGGACCAGTTTATGGGAGCACAGTAAGGTCATGACATTGCGGTTTATTCGTATTCCATTCGCAATTAGTGCCCTCTGTCTTGCGCCTCTCTGCTTTACGGCTGTTTCAATCGGTCATGCCGAGGACAATCTAAATCCGGCTGTCGCAAAATCCCTTGAGGCAGCGGGGAACGCTCTGTCGGCCCATAATTACACACAGGCCATGCAGGACGTGACGACTGCCGACAGCGTGTCGGGCAAGGGCGATTACGACTCTTACGTGATCGAGCAGATGCGTGGCGCCATTGCAGCGCAGTCGGGTGACCGAGCAGTGATGCAGTCGTCCTATGACAAGCTGATCGCTTCTTCGAGAACGCCCCGTGACACCAAGGCGCAGCTGCTTCAGGCCGAAGCGACCGTGGCCTATACAGCCAAGGATTATCCGGCTGCGGCTGCCGGGTTCGAGCGGTATCTGAAAGAGATTGGTCCGAACACGGATATCGAGAAATATCTCATTCAGGCCTACTATCTTCAGAAAGATTACGCCAACGCGGCCCGTGTGCAGAAAAAGCTGATCGACGAGACGCTGAAGGCGAAGAAACTGCCATCCGAAAATGAGCTGCTGATGCTGGCGTCCTGCCAGACGCAGCTCAAGGATACGGCAGGTCAGATGCACACCTATACAATGCTGGCCACCTATTATCCGAAGCCGGATTACTGGGAACAGCTGCTGCATAGCCTTGTCACCAACAACAAACTGCCCCCGGCGCTTCAGCTGGATGTGTATCGGATCCGTCTGGCTGCCGGTAATCTGAAGCAGCCGTCTGATTTTATCGACGCCGCTGAAATCGCTACTCAGATGGGACTGCCCCGCGTGGGTCTGGACATCATGTCGCAGGGTTACACGCTTGGTGTTCTGGGGCAGGGAGCCGGTGCCGACCGTCAGGTAAAGCTGCGTAACTTCATCAGCGCGGCAGCGGACAAGAAGCAGGCGTCGCTTGCAACGGACGAAGCGACTGCCGTGAAGGCGAAGACTGGCGATCAGCTTCTGTTCGCGGGTTATAATTACGTCTCGTTCGGTCAGGCTGATAAGGGACTTTCCCTTATGAAACAGGCGATCGAAAAAGGCGTGGTTGACGTTGGTATGGCACGGCTGAGACTGGGTGAAGCCCAGATGGATGCCGGTCAGACAGCTAACGCTATCGCGACGTTCCAGACGGTCGAAGGAGACAGTGCGGCGCATGATATCGCACAGCTCTGGATACTGAAGCTGAAAAGCGCCTCCAGTAAATAAACACAATACAGCGGTCCGTCGCATCGCCCGTTCATCTGGTGATACGAATGAGGCCGCTGTTCTTTCGAACTTTGATCAAGAGTTCGGGCACCTCATCTCATATTCTGAGCCAAAACTGTCGCTGTAAGATTTCCGCTTTCTGGAAGAGGTTGCCGCCAGCAGAGAGAAACCTCTCCCCACACATCGAAAAATTACGCAGACATTCCATAAGACTGTTTCCAGTGTCATGATGCTTCAGCCTCAGCGAGAAGGGGCGGATCAGACAGGAAGCACTCAATGCCCGCACCGATGGACGCTCTGCAAAAGGTCGATGACAATCTGGAAGCAGGGCTGGCGCGTCTTTTCGCGCTCCTGCGTATTCCGAGCATCTCGACGCAGACGTCTCACGCGAAAGACTGCCGCGCCGCAGCCGAGTGGCTGCAAGCAGAGCTGTCTTCGTTGGGTTTTACCGCCACCATCCATGAAACACCTGGTCACCCCATTGTCGTGGCGCGCAGCGAAGGACCAGCAGGCGGGCCGCACGTTCTGTTTTACGGACATTACGATGTGCAGCCGGTTGATCCACTCTCGCTCTGGAAGAGTGATCCTTTCGATCCGCAGCTTGTGACCAATCCCGACGGTACAAAAGAAATTCGCGCCCGTGGAGCGGCGGACGACAAAGGGCAGGTCATGACCTTTGTCGAGGCCTGCCGTGCCCTGATTGAAAGCAATGGCGCATTGCCCGTCGGGGTGACGATTGTGATTGAAGGCGAGGAAGAGTCGGGAGGTGAAAACCTTCTCCCTTTCCTCAAGGCGCATAGTGCAGAATTGAAAGCTGATCTCGCCCTGATCTGCGACACCGGCATGCTGGATGCAAAAACGCCCGCCATCACCACGATGTTGCGCGGCATGGTCGGTGAGGAAGTCACGATCATAGGCGCGGATCGTGATCTTCATTCGGGCATGTTCGGAAACGCTGCTCGCAACCCGATTCAGGTGCTGTGCGATATCATTGCGGGCCTGCGCGACGGCGCGACAGGCCGGGTCACGCTGAACGGTTTTTACGATGGTGTGCCGGAGCTTCCAGACAGTGTGCGCGAACAATGGCGCGAGATCGGTCCGACAGATGAAGACAGTCTCGGCGCTGTCGGGCTCCGTTGGCCAGCAGGCGAGCAGGGATATTCCGCGCTGGAACAGACATGGTGCCGACCAAGCTGTGAAGTCAACGGGATTTCCGGAGGATATGAGGAAGACGGTTTCAAGACCGTTCTGCCTGCCCGCGCGATGGCCAAGATTTCCTTTCGTCTAGTGGGCGAGCAGGATCCCGAAGCAATTCGCGCGAGTTTTCGTGAACACGTCAGGGCGCGGGTGCCGTCTGACTGCACGGTCGAATTCAAGCCGCACGGAGGTTCCCGCGCCAGTGTCGTGCCCTCTGACATGCCGCAACTTGCCAGCGCATTGACTGCGCTCACCGAGGAATGGGGGACGCAGGCCACTGTCATCGGTTGCGGTGGGTCGATCCCCGTTGTTGGTGAACTCAAGGAAGCTCTTGGTCTCGATACGCTTCTGATCGGCTTTGGCTTGGATGATGACCGCATCCATTCCCCGAATGAGAAATACAGTCTGACATCCTTTCACAAAGGCACCCGCTCATGGGTGCGCGTTCTGATGGCGCTCGCACAATGACACGTCTGCCTCTCGCTCTGACAATGGGCGATCCCGCCGGTATTGGTCCCGAGATCACTGCCGGGGCCTGGCATGCCTTGCGGGAAGGAGGGACAGTTTTCGCGTGGCTTGGTGATCCGGCGTGCCTGCCTGCTTCACTGCCTGTGAAAGAGATAGAAACCATTGAGCAGGCGGCATCTGTTTTCAGCAGTGCTCTCCCGGTTCTTCCGCTCAGTCTGTCCGCTCCGGTCCGAGCTGGCGTGCCTGATTCAGCCAATGCTCAGACGGTGATCGACAGTATTGCCCGCGCTGTTGGATTGGCGAAAGCGGGTGTTGCGGGCGGCGTTGTCACCAATCCCATCAGCAAGGCCGTGTTGCGGCGTGCAGGCTTTCCTCATCCCGGTCACACCGAATTTCTTGCCGAGCTCTGCCATGTTCCGGGCCGTGAAGTCATGATGTTGGCCAGCCCCATGCTGCGTGTGGTGCCGGTGACAATCCATGTTTCTCTGCGGGAGGCGCTTGATACGCTGAGTGAGGACATGATTGTCGAGACCGGCCTGACGACAGCTCTTGCCCTGAAACAGGATTTTGGTTTTGAGCGTCCGCGTCTTGCTGTTGCGGGGCTGAACCCTCATGCCGGGGAGGACGGGATGATGGGACGGGAAGAGATCGACATGATTATCCCGGCAATCGAACGTCTGCGTGCGAAAGGCGTTGAGGTTACTGGCCCGATGCCGCCCGACACGATGTTCACTGAAAGCGCCCGGCAGAAATATGACGCTGCTCTCTGCATGTATCACGATCAGGCGTTGATCCCCATCAAGACGCTCGATATGGCGCATGGGGTGAATGTCACGCTCGGATTGCCCATTGTTCGCACGTCGCCGGATCATGGCACAGCGTTCGATATTGCAGGGAAAGGGATTGCCGAAGCGACCAGTCTTGTCGCGGCGCTGCGTCTAGCCAGTGTTCTGTCTGAAAATCGTCTGAACCACAAAGAAGGATTGCTCTCATGACCCAGCGTCAGCGCCTTGGTGTGAATATCGATCATGTCGCCACCATTCGCAATGCGCGTGGGGGCATGCATCCTGACCCAGTCGAAGCTGCTCTGCTCGCCGTCAAAGCGGGTGCGGACGGGATCACTGCGCATCTGCGGGAAGACAGGCGGCATATTCGTGATGAGGATCTGATCCGTCTCAGCAATACCCTGCGTGCGCCGCTGAACATGGAAATGGCGGCGACAGAAGAAATGGTGGCGCTTGCCTGCAAACTGAAACCGAACGCCTGCTGTATCGTGCCGGAACGTCGGGAGGAAGTGACCACGGAGGGCGGTCTGGATGTCGCTGGTCAGATGGAAACTCTCTCTCCGATGATCAGAAAACTTCGGGAAAGCGGCATTCGGGTTTCCCTGTTTGTCGATCCTGATCCGGAGCAGATTGCAGCCTCCGCCTCCGTTGGTGCCGCCGTGGTTGAATTGCATACGGGTGCTTATGCGCACGGGAAGGACGGAGAGCTGGCCCGACTGAAAGCTGCGGCGAAGCAGGCGGCGGGTCTGGGACTGGAAGTGCATGCGGGACACGGTCTCAGCTTCGGTAATGTCGCGCCGGTGGCGGCCATTCCGGAAATTGTTGAGCTGAATATCGGACATTTCCTGATTGGACAGGCAATTTTTGATGGCCTGCCAGCCGTCGTGCAGGAAATGCGTCGGCTCATGGATGCGGCCCGCGCCAATCTGAACGTCTGACAAGACCCAGCACTGTGACGTGTGTGCCACAGTCTGTGTCCCGATCTCACAGCCGTGATTGACTCGTCGTAAACGGCCTGTAAACCACGTCCCCATGATGGTTCCCATATGGTGCGTGCACGTCACGTCCACGGGATGAAAAGGGAACCGGGTGCAGTGGTTTATCCACCTATGCCCGGACTGCCCCCGCAACTGTAAGCGGTCAGGATGTCCATCCGGCATCATGCCGGCCCACTGGAGGATTTGTCTCCGGGAAGGGAGTGTCATCCTTGTCACAGCCGCAAGTCAGGAGACCTGCCATCATACCGGATGTTGCGGACGAGACGTGTCGGACGGGGTGATCTGACAGGTTGGCAAGGCTGCGTGAAAGCGTGGACGACCTTTTGCTCGTGGCAACGCAGACAACCACGAGCCAACCACAATGCCTTTTCGCGCCCTCCTGTTAACCGGTGCCTCGTTTTTTTCCACGTTCCTGATCGCTGCTACCGCACAAGCTGCTGAGACTGTTGTGGACACGAAGAAAACCGCTGTCCCTCCGGTCGTCCGGAATGCTGACGTCCCGACAGTCCGCGCCATCCTCTCTGAACACACCGATAGCTGGCCTGAAACCATTACCGTGAGCGCCGCCCGTCGGCCGATCAAGGCGGATGAAATCGGCACGGCCATGACCATCATTACCGAGCAGCAGATTCAGACCCAGCAGCGGCGTTCCCTGTCAGATACTCTGGAAAGACAGCCGGGCCTGAATGTGGTCCGCACCGGAGGCATGGGCGGCACGACAGCCATCTATATGCGTGGCACCAATTCCAATGAGGTAAAGGTTCGCCTCGACGGAATGGATGTGAATGACGGCAGCAGCGCGTCCGGTGCGTTTGATCCGGCCCAATTCATGACGGACGGGCTGGGGCGGATTGAGATCCTGCGTGGTCCGCAGAGTGGTCTTTATGGCGCGGACGCCATGGCGGGCGTGATCGACATGACCACGGCGAAAGGGCAGGGGCGTATCAAGCCTTTCGTGCGTGTGGAAGGTGGCTCCTACGGCACGTTCAATCAGGCTTTTGGCGCACGCGGGAGCCTTGATCGCTTCCATTATAATTTCGAACTGTCGCACTACAGACAGGTCGGTTTCCACGCGATCCCGCGTTATATCGAACGCTATATCGGCAGCTTTTCGAACGTGACGAAAGAGCAGCGCGAACGCGGGAATACCTACGATAACCGTAGCGCGAATGTCCGTATGGATTACGATGTGACGGACAATTTCGATCTCGGTCTCACCTCGCGTCTGATGCAGAGCAATTATCGGTCATATGGCTCCTACGAGATGATGGATGAAGCTTACGGCGATGCCCAGCGCGAGCGTCAGCGTACGATCCAGA
Organism: Acetobacter sp. UBA5411; assembly: GCF_002409645.1. Lineage (GTDB taxonomy): Bacteria > Pseudomonadota > Alphaproteobacteria > Acetobacterales > Acetobacteraceae > Acetobacter. Next base: position 14,051 of record NZ_DHNR01000045.1, on the reverse strand, counting down.
ATGAAGCCATCGTGCGCGGCACGGCGCATTTGCGCTCATGGGGTGGCCTGTTCGATCAGGTGATCGGACTTGGTTACATGACCAACTGGCGTAACTTTACTTACACCGGCACGGGTGAGGACGGAGGATCTCGTCTGTATGACCCGACCTATTATCGGTCCTCACGTCTGAAAGTTGATTGGCACGGCACGCTGGATCTCAAGAAATATGGTTCGTTTCTGGTAGGTGCGGAACATTTCCATGATACCTATTATGGCAACCAGAGAGATGGTACGGGCACGAATGACGCGCCGTACAGCGACCGCGCCAGCATGGATACGACAGCAGGCTATGGTCAGTATCAGGGTAACTGGAATCAGATCCTCTACGGTGCAGCCAATGTCCGTTATGATTCAAACTCCCGCTACGGACATTATGTGACATGGCGTGTGGCGCCCGCGATCCATATTCCCGGCACAGGAACTGTCATCAAGGCGAGTGCGGGTAGCGGTTTTCATGGGCCGTCTCTCTATCAGCTTTTTGGAAAGCTGAACGGTAGCTACTACAACTATCAGGGCAATCAGAAGCTGAGAGCGGAACGCCTGATCGGTTACGATGTGACTGTTGAGCAGAAGCTGGCACATGATCGAGTGCATTTCGGTGCGACATGGTATGAAAATCATGTTCATAACTTGATCCAGTCAACGGCGACCTATTCCGGCTATACTTCGACCTATTCCTACGCCAATGTGGATCGTGCCCGCATGTTCGGCGTCGAGGCGTTCCTGAACTGGAAAGCACTCGATAATCTCGAATTCAATCTCAACTACACCTGGACGCACGCACGCGACGCGACGGATGACCAGCCGCTCCAGCGTCGCCCGCAGCATAAGTTCAACTTCAACACGACATGGAAGCCGATCAAGGATCTCACCCTGTCCGGCAATATCCTCTATGTCAGCGGCTGGCGCGATTATCCGGTCTACGCGGCGAGTGGCAGCTATTGCGAGATATGCGCCAAGGGGCATGGCTATTTCACCATTGACGTGGCGGCAAACTACCAGATCAACCGTTTCCTGTCGGTCTTTGCCCGGGCTGATAATCTGCTGAACCGTCAGTTCGAAAACCCGGTCGGTTATCTACAGCAGGGACGCGCCGGTTACGGCGGATTTACGCTGAGCTACTGAAGCGTTTTCGTAAATGCATGTCACACAGGCTGTTTTCCTGTGTGACATGCGTCTTCAGAGCGACAGATCAGCGCGCAGATAATAAAAGCCGCCATTCATGCCAAGCTGTGATGTGCTCATGTAATATTGCGGCACACCGAGATAGCGATTGCCGTCCGGCACGCGGCTTGGGCGTTTGTCGAAGAGATTATTGCCGCCAATCGTGAACGAGAGCTTCGGCATGACGTGATAGGTCACTTCGAGATTCGTCACGAATTTCGGCGAGTTTCGGAAGGGTAGAAAATCCGTGCTCGAAAGCGCACTGGAGTTCGTAGCCCCTGTGTAATAGGTCAGTTCCGACGTCGTCTGACCCCAGCGGATTTCGTGGAGACCGACAGTCAACTTGCCGTCGCCGCTGTTATACCGGCCTCCCCAGATCATCTTGCTGCGTGGATAGCCTGTGGTGATGTAGGCGATGGATTGCGCTGTCAGCAGGTTATTGCCCTGTGCATCGGTGCCCTGATGGGTCAGGCGCGTGCGGTTGAGGTTGATGCCGACATCCCAGTCGATACGGCCGTAATCGCCCAGACTGGTCGGGTAGGTGGCCGTGATGTCGAGGCCCTGCGTGCGCGTGCTGGCGACGTTGGCGAACCAGTGGGTGGAAAGAGAGGCCGAACTCCAGCTTGCGGCTTCGGAGGGTAACTGGAAGCCGTTAGCGTTGAGCGCGGAAATGGCCTGATCACCATAAACGTTTCCGCCCGGCAGGATCTGGTCACGCAGATTGATCTGATAGACGTCCGCTGTGATGTGAAGTTTCTTGACGGGCTCAATGATGATGCCACCCGTCGCGCTGGTGGAACGCTCCGGCTTGAGGGATGTGGCTCCATTTGCCAGCGCGCCCGGCGAGTTTGCGCCGATGATGCCGCGTGCGGCTGTCGGAGAGAGCGCGACGGAGCTGTAATATTCCTGAGCAAGCGTCGGGGCATGGAAACCGTTCGAAATGGTGCCACGGAAACCGAGCCAGGGGAGTGGATCGTAACGGAGCGCCGCCTTGCCGGTCTCGGTGTCGGAGACATCCGTATAATGCTCGTAACGGCCTGCCAGATCGAGTTGCAGATTTTTGGCCAGATGCGTGGCCACGTCGATATAACCGCCGACGACATCACGGCTGAAATGGCCTGCATTCTGGTAGGTGGTGCCGGAAAGGGCGTCTGATCCGGAGCCATAGGTCGAAGCAGCCGAACCGGTGCCGATGGCGTAACTTTCATAGCGATAGGTCGCGCCGCCTGCCACGTTGATAGCGTGGGGCCACCCGTCAATGTGAAAAGACTTGCTCAGATCGAACGTATTGCTCCACATCTCGTTGTTGTAGCCCTGCACCATAAAGGCAGTCGGCGTCTGTCCCGTGGCTGCTGCCAGAGAGTAGTTGGCTGAGTTTTTCAGTCCGATATCGTTGTAATCACGGCCATAGACGGACGAGAGATCCCAGTGCCAGTGATCCACATCGCCTTTCAGGCCCGCTGTGACTTCCCAGTCATTTTCATCAAGTGTTTCCAGCGGTGAATAGCCGTTGGGATAAATCACTGCATAGGCTGGATATTTCGCCAGAGAGGAGGCGGTCCGGTAGTTCTGGTAGCTCTCGGCATGACGATGCGCGTACGTTGCGACGGCATAGGCTTCGATGAAGTCAGTCAGGTGGTAGCCTGCGGTGATGGAGACGCTTTCGCGGGTCTGTTCGGGCTGGCCAAGAAGTTTGTTGATCTTGGACTGCGTGCGCAGGTCATCGGCGCTTCGATAGGTATGATCCTGATGCAGGAAATCACCACTGACATGCACATAACCGCGTGATCCGAGTTGCGCGCCGCCATCAAGGTAAATGCCCTGCTGAAATCCGTCACCGGCGGCTGTAATGCCCGATATGGAGCGGGCGTGAAAACCGTGATCGGTTTTCTTCAGAATGATGTTGACCACACCTGCGACGGCATCAGAACCATACTGGGCCGAGGCACCGTCTCGCAGAATTTCAACATGATCGATGGCGGCCATCGGAATCATGTCGATATCGACGGGCGTCGCCCCCTGTTGAGGGCCGGGGTCTGCATAAATATTGGCCGTGGTGTGGCGGCGTTTTCCGTCAACGAGCACGAGCGTTTCGTTGGGACTCAGACCGCGGAGGCTGAAGGAATCCGTCAGTGCACCGCTGTCGAACCCACCCGTCGGCATGGTCAGAGACGGCACAAGCTGGGTGAGGGCTTCTCGCAGATCAGGCATGCCGGTTTCGGCAAGCTGTCGGGAGGTGACAATATCGATGGGCGAGACACTGTCGCGGGCCTTTTTTCCCGTCTCACGTGTGCCGGTCACGATGACCGTCTCACCGCTGTCTGCGGCCTTTACTGCGGTGATTGGGGCTTTCTGTGACGGCGCTGAGAAAACCGCAGACTGCCTGCTGCTTGCGAGAGGATGAGCGGCGGACGGTTTCCGTTTTGTCGTTTTGGTTGTGACCGTTGAGGACGAAGCGGAGGGCGCTGCATTCGCCTGAGTTGAGGCTGCGTCTGTCAGGATGAACGTGCTGGCAAGCAATCCCATGGTTTTGAAATTGAAATGCAAAAATCCATAGGGTCGTTTCAGGTCAAAAGTCATGACAGATATTCCGCAGGTGATTTCGCCTATTCGATATGCGTATAGATCAAAAAGCAATAAACTACATTTAACTATCGTAAAATGTATAATTTAATGTTGCATGATTGCAACGCCATTGTGTCTGGACGTGACCGTCATGGGAGAGTGAGGCCGTGTATGTGACGGCTATAATAAACGCTTATGAGAACTGTATATTTTGCGAGATGTCTTCGAAGAACGCTTTTCGTGAGTTGAAATCTGGTGATCAGAAAACCAGAAAACGTTCTTGAGTGACAACAATTTATAAAACTGCATCCACAAGGGATCTATTGTTGTGGGATTTAAGCCACAGGCGTGCCTCACGCAAAGCATTCTGTGCCGGTTTCTGTGTGGCGATTTGATACGTCGATGAGCTGTGCAGGGCATGTTTCAGCGTAGGTCATCGACTGCTATAGCGTCGGGATGAACTACCGCCATGTCTACCACGCAGGCAACTTTGCCGACTGCATGAAACACGCGCTGCTGACAGCCCTGCTGCGTGCTCTCAGTCGTAAGAATACGCCGTTTTCTGTCCTCGATACCCATGCGGGGATCGGCCTGTACGATCTTTCCAGCCCACAGGCGGAAGCAACAGGTGAGTGGCGGGAGGGGATTGGTCGTCTTCTTGATCTGCCCCCCGACACACCGGACCTCGAACCACTGAAAGACTGGCTCGCACTCGTGCGGCAGGTGATGAAGGAATATGCCGGGAAAATGGTCTATCCCGGCTCGCCGGAGATTGTCCTGCGTGCGCTACGTCCCGGCGATTCACTGGTCTGCTGTGAACTGCATCCGGAAGACCAGCGGGCGTTGCGACGTCTGTTCCACAACAACCCTGCGGTCTCAGTGCATCACCGCGATGCGTATGAAGCCGTGACGGCCCTGTTACCGCCCAAGACCGCCAAGCGGGGGCTGGTGCTGATCGATCCGCCTTTCGAAGAACGGTCCGAGTTCACTGATCTCGTCAAGGCCGTGACGACAGCGCGCCAGCGTTTCCCGACAGGCATTGTGGCGGTCTGGTATCCAATTAAGCATCGTTCTCCGCCGAGAGCGTTTTTCCACGCGTTGCAGGATGCCGGGCACAGAAATCTGCTGAATCTGGAACTGAGCATTCGCCCGCCGCTCGATCCCGGACTGTTGAACGGCTGTGGTCTGCTGATCGCCAATCCTCCCTTCAAATTTGATGAGGAAGGCACTGCCATTCTCTCCACACTGTGCAAGTATCTCGGGGATGGAAACACGGAATCCCTTGTGGAGTGGATTGTACCGGAATGAAGCGGATTGCAGTCATCGGGGCAGGGTCATGGGGCATCGCACTGGCGCTACAGGCGGCACGCGCCGGGGCAGCAGTACAGTTGTGGGCACGCAATCCGGCGGCAAGGTTGCCAAATGGTGCCATGCCCCGTCTTGCGGATCATCCGCTCCCTGAAACCGTCACCGTGACAGACAGTCTGGTGATGGACGCGGATATGGTCCTGTCCGTCGTCCCGATGAAGTATTTCGCTTCCGTCCTGAAGCATGTGCAAACGTCGGCACCGGTTGTTCTGTGCTGCAAGGGTGTGGAGCCGGACAGTCTGCGTTTCCCGCTCGATATTCTGAAAGACACGCGTCCCGATCTGAACGGCGCGATCCTCTCGGGGCCGAATTTTGCTCATGAAGTAGCGGATGGTCTTCCCGCCGCCGCCGTGATCGCCGCTGCACAGCCGGGACTGGCCCGTTCTCTGGCTGATCTGCTCGGAACGCCGCGTTTCAGGCTTTATGACAGCACGGATATTGCTGGCGTCCAGCTCGGTGGAGCGGCAAAGAACGTCATCGCCATTGCGGCGGGTGCCACTATCGGGGCCGGACTTGGTGAGAACGCCCGTGCGGCGCTTGTGACCCGTGGACTGGCCGAAATCAGTCGTCTGGCAGAAGCTCTGGGTGGACAGGCAGTCACGATGGCAGGACTGGCTGGTGTGGGGGATCTGTTGCTGACCTGCACCGGAGGGTCATCCCGCAATTATCGGGTCGGGCTGGCGCTGGGGCAGGGAAGCACGCTGGAAGAGACTTCCGCAGCGCTCGGCGGAGGCGTAGCTGAAGGGGTTGCGACCGCCGGAGCACTCGCTGCACTGGCGCGCCGGAAAGGTGTCTCGGTGCCGATCATTGATTCTGTCACTGATCTTGTCGAAGGCCGGGCTGATCTGGAAACCGTCATGACCTGTCTGCTGACGCGGCCGGCAGGGCCGGAAGCGCATTTCTGACGAGCCTGTGACGGGATTAAAATTTTTTACAAACGCTTTCTGGTTTCCTTGATGGTAGCAGGGGAAGAAAGCTGAGCCTGCAAAAGGAGGAAACCTTGAAACGATCGCGTTACTGGCTGTTCCTGCCTGTCCTCGCTGTCTCTGGCTGCATGTCCGCCCAACAGGAAATCACGCAGAAGGAAGACCATCTGGCTGCGGCAGGATTTATTCTGAAACCGGCCAATACGCCTGAGCGGGCAGCGATGCTGACCCGCCTCCCGGCTCACCGTTTTCTGCGGCGGGACAAGGGTGATCTTGTCACTTATGTCTATGCCGACCCGACTGTGTGCGACTGCCTTTATGTCGGATCGCAGCAGGCTTATGCGACATACCGCGCCAATCAACAGGCGCAGTATCTGGCTGACGAAAACCGTATGACTGCCGAATCCTACGAAGATTCCTCATGGAATTGGGGAATGTGGGGGCCTTGGGGCGGCGGTCCGGGCTATGGTTATGGTCCGGGTTGGTGGGGGCCGGGAATGGGCTGGTAACGACCAGTCCGTTAGTCCTCTTTTTCGGTCGCCATGATCCGTCCGCTGGTCATGTCGGCCAACCGGTGGGTGACATCCTCAACCTGCTGAACCGGAACAGCCACAACATAGGCTGCGCCCGTCGCATCGAACTCTTCGCTTTCGACGACAGCATTCAGAGCGGGAAGGCGTGAGCCGACCAAAGCAAGATCGCTGAACGGGCAGTGGAATTTCAGCCGGGTGCGTTCGATCACCTCGACACGTTCCGCCAGCCGTAGACACTCCGCCGCCGTTCCGCCATAGGCCCGGACTAGCCCTCCCGCGCCAAGTTTGACGCCGCCGAACCAGCGCGTGACGACCACGACAACCTTGTCCAACCCTTGCGTCTCGATCACTTGCAGGATGGGGCGTCCTGCCGTGCCGCCCGGTTCGCCTGCGTCATCGCTGCGATAGCGGTTGCCGATCTTCCACGCCCAGCAGTTATGGGTAGCGTCGGGGTAGGAAACGTCCCGGATGAAGGCCATGGCGGCTTCTTCGGTCTCAACCGGAAGAGCCATTGCCAGAAAACGGCTTTTCTTGATTTCCTTCTCGAAATCCGCCCGTCCGACCAGCGTCTCGACCATTCCCGATCAGCCCTGTCGCCATACCCACAGGCGTGCGGCGCCATGCGCCCGTTCGGCCAGAATCTCCGCACCCTCCACCGGCATCGGTTCGTCCCGTCCGGTTTCCGTGACGATCAAGGTACCCGGCGCGATCCAGCCCATAGATGTAAGAGCAGTGAGCGCCTGAGCGGGCAGGGACTGACCATAAGGCGGGTCGAGAAACACCAGATTGCAGGCTGTTGTGGTCCGAGGTGGTTTCAGGACCGTCGAGGCCTGAATGCGGCTCACGCCCTGCATCTGACAATCGCGCACGTTTGCTCGCAAGGCAGCCAGAGCGGGGCGGTCCACTTCAAAGAACGTGCAGAAAGCGGCTCCGCGTGACAGCGCTTCCAGACCAAGCGCCCCTGTTCCGGCAAAGCCATCCAGCACATGAGCGCCTTCAACGCAGTCCCGGCCACCCCACGGCGCATGAAGCAGCATGTCGAACAGGGCCTGTCTTACGCGGTCAGCCGTGGGGCGGGTCGCCTTGCCTTCGGGTGCTGTCAGAGTCCGCCCGCGTCGTATCCCGGCGATGATCCGCATCAGCCGCGCCGCTTGGTGTCGATCTCCACATCGCGTGGAATCTGCGCCTTCATGACACGCGCTGGCACTTCCTCCAGCTCTCCTGGCTTGAGCTCGCCAAGAGGGAACGGGCCGTAGGACGTGCGCAACAGACGGCTGACATGAAGATTCATGGCCGACATTACGCGACGGATCTCACGGTTCTTGCCTTCTCGCAGGGAGACGGTCAGCCACGCATTGTCACCCTTGCGAGAGTCGAGCGAGGCTTCGATCGGGCCGTATTTCACGCCCTCAATGGAGCAGCCTTTGGCCAGTCCAGCGAGCTCGCGCTCGTTCACCACGCCGAATACGCGCACGCGATAGCGCCGCAGCCAGCCGTTTGAAGGCAGTTCCAGACGACGGGCCAGAGCACCGTCATTGGTCAGCAGCAGCAGGCCTTCACTGTTCAGGTCAAGTCGTCCCACACTGACGACGCGCGGCATACCTTCCGGCAAAGTCTCAAAGACTGTCTTGCGGCCTTCCGGATCGCGATGCGTTGTCACCAGCCCGTCCGGCTTGTGGTAGCGCCAGAGACGGGTGTGCTGTGGTCCCTCAACAATGTTGCCGTTAACGGCAACGACATCGGTGGAGGTCACGAACGTCGCCGGATGTTCCACAACAACGCCGTTCAGCTTGATGCGGCGTTCGGCGATCATGCGCTCGATATCGCGGCGGCTGGCCACGCCACTCCGGGCCAGCCATTTTGCGATACGATCACCGCGTGCTTCTGTCGTGTGTTCGTTACTGTCGTCTACCATACACCGTCTCCCGACACTGTTGCGTTCTGCGCAGCCTCAACAAAGGCCGTAAATAACGCGAGATCTCCCGGATCTATAAGAAATTCCGGATGCCATTGCACCCCGACACAGAAACGTGCCGATGGGTCTTCTATTGCTTCGATGATGCCATCTTCTGCCCGCGCGGACACTCGACCGCGTCCCGGATCACGGACGGCCTGATGGTGCGAGGAATTCACCGCCATCGTGCCACGCCCGACAATTTTCCCGAGCAGGGAATAAGGTTCGATGGTGACAATATGCCCGGCCTGATCGCGTGGATTCGGCTGCTCATGGGGGAGAGCATCGGGTTGTTCGGTCGCAATGTCCTGAATCAGTGACCCATCCAGTGCGGCGGCGAGAAGCTGCATGCCCCCACAGATACCGAGTACTGGTATATCCCGCTCCATGGCCGCTTCCAAAAGCGCCATTTCCGATGCGGTGCGACCCGGCTTCAGTGTGGTTGTGGCTTCACTCCGGTCTTCGCCGTAGAGCGCGGGATCAATGTCAAACGCACCGCCCGTGACGATCAGTCCGTCCAGACGATCGAGAATCTTGCTGGTCAGACAGGGTGCGTAGGGGAGCGCTACAGGCAGACCGCCAGCCTTGATAACGGCGCCCATATAGTTTGCACGGAGGGCGTACCACGGAAACGCGGAATATTGCCCTTGGCCGCCCGGTTCCTGATCGAGTGTGACCCCGATAAGGGGCATGGGAGCGAATGAATCCATGTCGCTCCCATTAAAGGAAACACCCGCTGACGTATATGGCGGTGAGCCTTATACGTCAGGGACTGCTGAAATCAGAACTGTGACTTGTCGCTGTGGTGATGAGCACGATCAACCTTGACGGGCACAGGTTCCTGTTTTGAATGAATATGATCTGATGCTGCAAAAGCCAGGCCGATGGTGGCGGCGGCAAGAACCAGTGTCAAACTCTGCATGACCTTTCCCCCTTCCACGCTTGCCGATGTCAGGACGACATCGGTAGCCAGTGATAATCCAGTCCGGCATCCCCAAATTCCGTCGTGATCACGATGGAGAATTGTTACAGGCCGTGATACGCACTGTGACAGAGAAAAAGTTAAGGAATCAAGCGAAAAACGTGGTCTCTGACATTTTTTCGCCACAAAAAATTCCCGGTTGGGTCTCTGCTATTGAAACAGAACGTGAAGAAGACCTCACACTTAAGACATTCCGGCGGGCTCCAGCCCTGTTTCGGCATGGATCTGGCGCTGGCCGAAGCTCGTTCTGCCGCCCGGCGCGGGGAGGTACCGGTCGGTGCCGTCATTCTGTCGGCAACAGGTCTTCCGCTGTCTGCCGCCGGAAATGAGGTCGAGGCGCGGCACGATCCGTCAGCACACGCCGAAATGCTCGCCATGCGAAAGGCGGCTCAGGTCATTGGCTCGACACGGCTGGATGACTGCACGCTTGTCGTCACGCTGGAACCGTGCCCGATGTGCGCGGCGGCGGCGGTGCATTTCCGTGTGAAGCGAATCATTTTCGGCGCGTATGACCCGAAAGGCGGTGGGGTTGATCATGGACCGCGTGTCATTGATCACCCAACCTGTCTGCGTCATCCGGAAATTATTGGTGGCGTGAGGGAGAGAGAGAACAGCCTGCTCCTGAAAGATTTTTTCAGACAGTTGCGTGGCTGAGATCAGTGTAACCTTTTGAACCCGACATTCCGGGATGACCAAACATTAATACTTTTCCGTAACGGATCATTGCGCCCGGGGCAGCGGGGTTTTCCGGGAATTTGTCCCGCTTTCCGATGCAGTCGCGCCGGAGGGAAGTAACGGACGTTTCATCTGGCCGTATGGATGACGTTTGGTGATCTGCGGCAATTTCCCTTTTGTATCAAGGAGACGGATTGCTCTTGCGAGCATCTCCGACCATCATCGCTCGGGGTCGCAAGACGACCCGGTTCAAGGGATTTATCGGAAAAGACATGCCAGTAAAGAATTCGTCGATCCGCCAGACCCGCAAGCGTTTCATGACGACAGCCGCCGTCATGGCGGGTCTCGGAACCATCGCGCTTGCATCACCTCTCGTTCCTGATCTGATTCCATCGGCTCTGGCCGACGCGCCCGGTCCCATCCAGCCGACCAGCCCAAACCGGACCATCCCCGATTTTGTGACGCTGGTGAAACAGGTGAAACCCGCTGTCGTCTCCATCACCGCCATGATTCGTCCGGATGCTGGCGAGGGCGAAGATCAGGGCATGCAGCAGTCGCCTTTTCCCTTTCCTTTTCCGTTCCAGATGATGCCGCAGCAGCGTCAGACGGTGGAAGCGCGTGGCTCGGGCTTTATCCTTTCCGCTGACGGTTATGTCGTGACCAACAATCATGTGGTCAAAGGGGCGACAAAGGTTACGGCCACGCTTGATGACGGCACCACCCTGCAGGCCCGCGTGATCGGTCGTGATCCGAAAACCGACATCGCGCTGCTCAAGCTGAACAGCACCAGAAAGCTGCCGTTCATTGAGCTTGGTGAGTCCGATGATGTGCAGCCGGGCGAGTGGGTCATCGCCGTGGGTAACCCGTACGGGCTGGGCGGCACCGTCACGGCGGGTATCGTTTCCGCACTGGGACGCGATATCGGCGATGGGCCGTATGACAATTTCTTTCAGGTCGATGCGCCGATCAATCGCGGCAACTCCGGCGGCCCGCTCATCACGCAGGACGGCAAGGTTGTTGGCGTGAACACCGCCATCTTCTCGCCGTCAGGTGGATCGATCGGCATTGGTTTCGCCATTCCTTCCGATACCGTGAAAACGGTGGTGTCGCAGCTTCAGAAGACTGGTCATGTGACGCGCGGTTATCTCGGGGTTGAAGCGCAGGTCATCTCGCAGTCCATGGCGAGTGCGCTGAACCTGAAACCAGCCAGCCCGGGTGCGCCGCCTGCTGGTGCGCTTGTCGCCAACATCACGCCTGACAGTCCTGCAGCCAAGGCGGGCGTGAAAGCAGGCGATGTGATCGTCAAACTGAATGGCAAAACGGTTGAGACGCCGCATGCCCTTGCCGTGAAGGTTGCGGCCATTACGCCAGGGACAGACGCGACGCTCACGGTGCTGAGGAATGGTGTGTCGAAAGATCTCACTGTCCACATTGTGAATCAGTCCACTGCCAATAGTGCGTCGTCCGCTGGTGCGGGAGCGCATGGTGAGAAGATCGGCGTGAGCCTGCAACCGCTGACCAGCGATATCCGTCAGCAGCTTGGGCTCGATCATTCCGTGCATGGCGTGGTGGTGTCGGATGTGCAGCCCGGCTCCCCGGCCGATCAGGCTGGTCTGCGTCCCGGCGATCTGATTCAGGCCGTCGGAGAACAGGCGGTCGAAACGCCGTCCGCGACTGTTTCCGCTGTCTCGGCAGCCTTGAAGGCGCGTCACGCTGTCATGCTGCGGATTCTGCGCGATGGTCAGTCGCTGTTTGTCGCTGTTTCTCTGGATGGAAACAGCGACAATAATGCTCCGTCCTCTGATGATGACGGCCAGTAAAATATAGCGGGTCTTCCCTTCTGTTTGAGGAGGGAAGGCTGGTTTTAACATGGTGGGCGCACAGACATTTTCTGTGCGCCCATTTTTTTAACATCCGGGATCAAAGGGACTGTGTCCCTTTGTGGGGTTCTGGGCAAAGCCCCCCAACCTGAAAGAGGAGACCTAAAGTTTCGTATCGGCCTACCGTAAAACAGGCACTGCTGCTGCGTCATGGGGCAGAGTCATGCCATACGTCTCGCCATAGCGTGCGGCGAAGGCCTCCCGTTCCAGCCGCTCACAGTAATCGAGATAGCGGAGCAACGCCCGCTCGGCCCGTGCCGTGCGTCCGTAAATCCGTTTGTAGTGTCGCCAGAGGATCATCACGTTGACCGACCATGCGTCATAAGCATGTTCCGTCACGCGCCTGCGGATGCTTGTCGGCAGCGCGTCGAACGCCGCCCAGTCATCCCCGTCATAACGACGCCACATCTCGTGACGAAGGGTCCGTTCGTTACTGGTTGCGCTTTCAGGCATCTTCCAATGCCTCCTGCTGCCCCCAAGTTGGGAAAGGGTCTGGCAGATGCGCGAAGAGCAGTGGATCGAACCGGTCTTCTTTCAGGTCGGGCACAAGACAGGCGTTCAGGGCAGCGCTGATAGCGGCCTCATCCATCTCGGCTGTGCCGATAAAGACGATTTCCTGTCGTCGGTCCCCGTAAACTGGGTCCCATTTCGAAAAGAGATGGTCGCGCCAATCAGCGTCGTCAGGCCAGTGTTCTTTCGGGATGGTTGCCCACCAGCGTCCGAGCGCCTGTGTGCGCACCAGCGCGCCCGCCTGACCCAGTTCTCCCACCCATTCAGGGCGTGTCGCCAGCCAGAAATGGCCTTTTGCCCGGATGACGCCCGGCCATATGCTGTCGATGAAGGCTTTGAAGCGGTCCGGCACCAGAGGACGCCGCGCCCGCCAGACAAAGGTGCGGATTCCGTATTCTTCGGTTTCAGGGATGTGGTTCTGAAATCCGAACAGTTCCTTGTACCAAAGCGGGTGCTTGTGGGCCTTGTCGTAATCGAACCGATGGGTGTCCAGAATCTGTGCGGAGGGAACGACGCCGTGATCCGCTTCGACGATGTCAGCATCAGCGTTGAGCGCCTGAATGATCTTCCAGGCCGCATCACGCTGTTCCGGTGTGGCGCTTGAAACCTTGTTCAGCACGACGACATCGGCGAATTCGATCTGTTCGACCAGAAGATCCACAAGAGCGCGGTCATCGCCTTCGCCAGCGGTCTCGCCACGGTCGTGCAGGAAGTCCGTGGAGCTGTAATCTTTCAGCAGGTTCACGGCGTCCACAACCGTCACCATTGTGTCGAGCCGGGCAATGTCGGACAGACTTTCGCCTGCCTCATCTCGAAATTCGAAGGTCGCTGCGACCGGAAGAGGTTCCGCAATACCGGTCGATTCAATCAGCAGGTAATCAAAACGTCCTTCCTCTGCGAGCCGCCGGACTTCCTGAAGAAGATCGTCGCGCAGCGTGCAGCAGAT
>NZ_DHNR01000045.1:0-363 GCF_002409645.1 Acetobacter sp. UBA5411 | reverse complement strand
CAGCAGATGCAGCCATTGCTCATTTCGACCAGCGTTTCGTTCGTGCGCGACAGATCGCTGCCGCCACGCACCAGATCGGCGTCGATGTTCACGTCACTCATGTCGTTGACGATTACGGCGACCTTCCGGCCTTCGCGGTTATTCAGAACATGGTTGAGAAGCGTGGTTTTGCCCGCTCCCAGAAAGCCGGAAAGAACGGTTACCGGAAGTCTTTCGTCCATGACGGCCTGCCTCCTTCGATAGCGATCTGCTGATTATTATATGTTATGTTATAACATAACAACGCGCGGCAGCTATCGAATTGAGATGGATCAGAGGCGGACGATTTTTTGGAAGGAAATCTACGGCGTGTCGTCAGTTAAG
>NZ_DHNR01000039.1:63214-73919 GCF_002409645.1 Acetobacter sp. UBA5411 | reverse complement strand
TCTTTGGTTGCAGGCCCCCGCAATACCCGATACCGACACTCCCGAAGCCCTGGCTCCGGGAGTGTTCGTGTTTTTGGCTCCCTGACCGTGCGAGGCGGCGAAATCCAATAGCGTGCCCAGTTCGCCATGCAGCGTGGCGTGTATCTCGCCCCGAACCTTGCCGGGTGTGACGACGATTTTCTCGATCAGTGCCCGGATGGCCTCTGAGGCTTCCTGCCGCTCCTCGGGATGGTTCAGGGTTTCCGCCAGCCGCTCGACCTTGTGTTTGAAGATTCCGGCAACGTTGGGATGGATATCCGGCACGTCCTGGGGCTGGGCAGCGAGCAGGGCGACCAGTTCATCCTCTCGGGTCTCCATCTCGCGCATGCGCTCGACCATGCCGCGTGTATAGCCGCCATCCTCGATCACCTGGAGCATCTGTTTCAGCCCCTTGCGCAGTTTCGTCAGTTCCGTCTGCCAGCCCGCCGTACTGGCGCGACGCTCATGGTTGGCGCGATTGGTTTCCTCGACATAGGCGCGCATCGCCTCCGCCGCCGCTTCGGGCGTCATCAGTCGGTCCTTGAGACCCGACAGCACGCGGTCTTCCAGTTCCGGACGGCGGATGGTGGTTTTGTTGGTGCAGGAGCGGTTGTCCATATGGGTGGAGCAGGCGAAGCGGTCGCCGCCCCGGATCGAGCAGGGACCGCCGCACACGCCACAGAACACCAGACCGGAGAGCAGGGATTTCGGGCGGCGCTGGCCATTGAGGCGATTGTTGGAGGCGCGGATACCGGCGCTGATGTTCACGCTCTTTTCCGCGATCAGTGCCTGCTGGGCACGGACGGCTTGCCAGAGATCATCGTCCATGATCCGTAGATCCGGAACCTCGGTGACGATCCACTCTGATTGCGGGTTCAGTCGCGAGACGCGCTTGCCCGTCTGCGGGTCTTTCAGATAGCGCAGGCGGTTCCAGACCAGCCGACCGATATAAAGCTCGTTGTTGAGGATGCCGGTGCCGCGCAGGGCGTTGCCCCGTAGGGTGGTGTTGTTCCACTTACCGCCCGTGGGGCTGGGGATGCCTTCGTCGTTCAGGCGTCCGGCGATGGAAAGCGCACTGCGTCCGGACGCAAACTCACGAAAGATGCGGCGGACGATTTCCGCCTGCGCGTCGTCGATCTCGCGTTCGCCCCGGATCAGTTCGCCCCGTGCGTCCATCTGATGCACGACACGATAACCGTAGCAGATCCCGCCGCCGGATTTGCCGGCCTCGACGCGCCCGCGCAGCCCGCGATGGGTCTTCATGGCCAGATCCTTGAGGAACAGGGCGTTCATCGTTCCTTTCAGGCCGACGTGAAGCTCGCTGATCTCGCCTTCCGCCACGGTGACGATCTGCACTCCCGCGAATTGCAGGCGCTTGAACAGGGTGGCGACGTCGGCCTGATCGCGGGAAACGCGATCGAGCGCCTCAGCCAGCACAATATCGAATTGTCCGGCCTGGGCGTCGCGCAGCAGGGTCTGGATGCCGGGGCGCAGGATCATGCTGGCCCCGGAGATCGCCGCGTCGCGGTAGGTATCCACCACCCGCCAGCCCTCGCGCGTGGCGCGCTCTTCACAGAGCCGGAACTGGTCCTCGATCGAAGCCGCCCGCTGGTTGTCCGAGGAATAGCGGGCATAGAGCGCGACACGGGTCATGACTTTACTTCCTTTATCCTTATAGGTTCTCCATGCTCAGCGACGCACGACGGCGCTTTTCTTCTGTCGGGCGAGGGCCACGAACTCCGCCTTGATCCGGGTGAACAGGCCCGGAGGAATGAAGCCGTAAGCGAAAACACCCGCTTTGCCGGGGACCGGCGACACGCCGCTGCTCGGCCATTCATCGACGTTGTGCTCCGAGACGATGACCCAGCTTGGGACATCATCCAGTCCGATCGCCGCCTTGACCTTCGCCGGTATCTCGATCCCGACCGTATCGCCGGAAGGCGGCGTGTGGGTGATGGGCAGAAACACGACATAGCGGGGCCGCAGCATACTGTCGCTGGCCGCGACGAGGCAGGCGGGACGATCCTTGCCTTGGTCCTGTCCCCGCGTGGCCTCATGCGTCCACAGATAGTCGTAACGGACCACGAGGCCGGGTTTGGGTTCGGGAAACGACACGGACGGCCCTTATTTCAGCAACTCGTCGAGATGCGCGTGTTCGGGGTCCATGTCGGCGCGCTCCACGGCGGCCAGCACCACGTTGGACACGTCCTCCGTCCGGTGGCTTCGCTGGGCCGCCGCGCGGAGCCAGTCATAATGATCTGCGGACAACAGCACATATTCGCGGCGGCCATGGCGGGTGATCTCGACCGGCTCGCGCTGGGCCTGATGTTGGAATTCGCCGAATTTGCGCTGGAATTCGAGGGCGCCGACGGTAGGCATGAGCGGGGTATCCTATTGGTGGAATGGCAATGCCCAAATTATACGTATAATACCTCTTTCTCAAGGATAATCTCACTCCTCCCGCTCCGGCCTGGCTTTGCTGGCGGGATCGTTGTCATTGGCGATCTGGTCCAACCGCCGCTCGAATTCCTCGCGGGCGATCTGTCGCCCCAGCAGGCGCGCCAGGACGAGGATCAGTGCGTCCGTTCGCGCCTTCATGGCCGGATTGGGAGGAATGGATTGGATATTGCTGCCGGGTTCGTTATCGTTGACCGGAGAATTCGGTCCGGCGTTCGATATGCGGTTTTCGTCCGTCATCGTCCTGCCCTTTCCGTCTGGAGAGGACAGCAGCATCACGCGCTAAGAAACGCCGTGCAACCGGAAAAATATAGCCACTTCAATGGGTTGTCGGTGTGTGTCGGTTGCTGCGTACTGGGGCGTAGTCAGGCGTACATGTGGCGGCGTTTTGTTCGCAAAATGAGAAATCACAAATTGGTGAATGGTTGGTTTGAAGTTACGACTCGCTGACTGGGTGACGACGGCGCCTTCCGCCTTCGCTTCTGCCATTCATCGACCCGTCGAACTCTCCCGGTAGCGGGCCATTTTCCGGTTTTTCTTGACGCAAAGCGCCTCAGCGGCCAGCGGTGAGGACATGGATACGATCAGCCTCTTTGCCCTGCTGCTGAGCTTCTCGGCAGGCTTCAGCATTCTCAATCACCATACGCTCCGCGTTCCAGTCACAATTGGCGTGCTTGTCTTCTCGTTGCTGACATCGCTGCTGGTCATGATCCTGAATCCGCTGATTCCGGCTTATGATCTTCTGGCCCTTCCGCGATCTGTGCTCGGCGCCATCAATTTGCCTGCTGCACTTCTGAATGGTGCGCTATCGCTTCTTCTGTTTGCCGGAGCCATGCAGGTCGATGTCGGGCATCTGCGCGCCAGGCTGGCATCGGTAACGGCTCTTTCCATTATGGGAACCGTTCTGGCCGTCGCTTTTCTTGCGATCACGGCGTGGTACGTCTTTCCCCTTCTGGGCCACGCCATTCCCTTCGCATGGTGCATCGTGCTGGGTGCCATCCTCGCACCCACTGACCCGGTTTCGGTCGTAGGCATGCTGAAGCGTCTAGGCCTGCCGGGGCCGCTTCAGGCCGTTTTCGCTGGCGAGAGTCTGTTCAACGACGGCGTAGGGGTTGTCATTTTCGGTGTGACGATCGGACTGGCGACCGGAGACAGTCAGGGCGTAACTGCCTCGGAGATCGCGTTCAGCTTCTGTCGTGAGGCAGTTGGTGGTGGTCTGTTGGGTGCACTGACCGGATGGATCGCGCTTCGTGTGCTCAAGGCGCAGCGGGATCCGCATATTGATCTGCTGACGTCGCTGGCACTTGCGACCGGGACCTTCAGCATAGCTAACCAGCTTAGCATGTCAGGCGCGATCGCTGTCGTCGTGGCTGGTCTTTGTTTCGGAACACGTTACAGCCACTCCATTTTTGATGAAGCCTCACGCAAGGAACTCGACATCGCCTGGAACCTCATCGACGAGGTACTGAACGTCCTGCTGTTCATGCTCATCGGCTTTGAAATTCTGGAAATCACGCCGCATCTGTTTACGGTGCTGGCGACGCTTGCCGTGATCCCGCTCTCCATTGCAGTACGAGCACTGAGCGTGCTGTTCTCGACCCTTCCGGTCCATCTCCGGCAATGGGAACGGGGCCGTGTTCTTGGCATCCTGACCTGGGGCGGCCTGCGTGGGGGCATCTCGGTCTCACTGGCGCTAGGTCTACCGCCCGGAGAATTGCGCAACCTGCTGCTGCCGGTCTGCTATGGTGTGGTGGTGTTCACCATCATCGTGCAGGGTCTGACCATGGAACGGGTCGCCCGAAAGCTCTATCCGTCATCCGTATCTCGGCCGCAGTAATGTCGTCCTCCCTTCTTCCCGTCTCGGTTTCCGCTCGGCGGGTTCTCATTCTCGGTCTTGTCGCAGGCTATGTGGATGCCCTGAGTTTCGTCGATCTGGGCGGTGTCTTTGCAGGCGCGATGACCGGGAACACCACGCATATGGGCGCTTCGTTTATCAGTGGGAGCTGGCAGCACGGCCTGATTCTGGTCGGTGTGCTGGGCGTATTTTTCCTTGCCGCCATCCTCTCCGGCCTGATGCGGCTGTTATGGTCGCCAGCTTATGGGGTCATGGTGATGACGATCTTCATGGTTCTGGCGCAGATCGTGCATGGATCGTCCCTGCGTTACTGGGGAGAATTTCTCGTCCTGCCAGCACTTCTGGCCGTTCAGGGCGAAACGATCGCGAAATTCTCCGGCACGCCCATGCCCACGATCGTCGTGACGACAAACCTGTTGAAAGCCGCATCGGGAATTGCGGAATGGGTGGCGTCATATCTTGCGCCGGACAGGAATACTCGCCCTGTCGCCGGAAGCATTTTTCTACCGCTGCTTTCGTGGGCGGCTTTTCTGGCTGGCGTGATGGCCGCCGCCACGGGGCTGGTTTTACACGGCAGTTTTCCGTTCCTCTGGCCTGTCCCTTTCCTTGTTTTCCTATACCGGGACATCTGGAAAAGGGAGTGTGCAGGGCAAGACGATAATTGAAAACCCTGTTCGGCAGGCCCGGATCAGACGCGGGACGTAACGCGTTTATGGATGCGGATCTGCCTCTCTGTCAGGTCGGGTTTTTATGCCTGACAGCCGACATTCGGCTTGCCCCCCCAAAAACGGACACCGAACGGATCTTTTTCACGATATAGGCTTGCGTGAAACGGGCGGCCTGTCACCTAATTAAGGGACACCTTGTAACCTGAATAAGGATACTTTTGGGAGGCAAGATCGGCGTGGATGCTGGAATTCTCCTAATTAAGGAACTTCGACAAACCTCCCTTTTTCCGGGAGCCCATCTACTTGCGATAAAGGGTATTATCGCAACTAGGGTGGGGAGAGGGGGCTTGTCTCAGGAGCTCTGCGCTGTTTGAACCTAATGGTGTCTTAACATGAATTGACATGACGAAGCGTCTTGCAGAGAGATGAATCTCTGAACTCCTTTCTGCAGGCGGGTCATCTCTTATGTCACTTTCTACTGATCCGGATGTTGATGATCCTGATTATCTTTTTCGCTATCAGGCCCGACGGACCCTGCTGCATATGCAGGCAGAAATTGGTAACAATCTTTCCGCGTGCGTCTGGAGCGGAAAATATCGTCATCAGGAATATGTCCGCCGCGAACCGCTGGTAGCAAAAGGGCACAGGATCTACTCGCTGTCCGTGTGGAGAAATGAATCACTCGCGCGCACCCATTTTCGTGGTTCGTCGTTTCCGGGCCTGTCGTTTGTGCTCATGAGAATTCCACGCCGCGCTGTCAGGGAGACCTCTCTGCAATGGCGTGATGACGACTGGCTCTTCGGTAAAGCACTTCTCCTGTTCGAGGAGGCACCGTGGATACAGAAACAGGTCTATGGCCCGTCACGCATCCCATGGTCGTGCATCGACATGACCGAACTGACCTGGTCACCTCTGGAAATCATGGAAGAGGACCGGCTTGGTGCGGTCAGGCACCCGTACGCCAGCACCTATCGTCATCTCCCCGATGACCGGAATGACTATGGTCTGCCGCAAGCCGAGATACAGGTGCGAAATCTTTTGCGGGCACTGACAGAAACAGAAAGCGCGCTCCGTGGTCTCTCACCGTTTCAACTGATCCGACGTAAAGAGCTGGAAGCGGTCAGACTATCGCTGTTTGGACAGTGTCACGCCATTGACCGGAACGCCCCTTCCATCCGGGCGACCAAGGAGCGTCTCGAGCGGTCCCTGCCACAGGACCATCCTTGGCGTTCTTTCTTGAACCTTTTCTCGTGATGACGAACCTCAGGTCCGAGCCATGACAAAACGGCATCAGTCCCTGCCACTGGCAACGGTGGCCTCTGTCCTGGTCCGCGCATCCGTTGCCATTGGACGCCTCGATCAACGCCTGCGAGGCCACCCGTTACTGCCCGCCTTTCTCCTGCGCGCAAGACTGCAGACCGTAAGCGCTCAGGCGGCAACCGACGGATACCATATTGACCCGTGGCGTCTCGTGGCGGTCCTCGAAGGTCTCCCTCTTCGTCAACCCGATGCCGCGGAAGACCGGATGTTTCAGCATGACGCCTCGTGGGCCGCCTATGATCTGTATGCCTGGCTGGCTTACCCGGGCGGACGTCGTCAGCGGTCAATCGACGCCGCGACACGGGCTATCGAAGCAGAAGATCCGGGGCTGGGTATCCTCCTGCAGGCGGGCGAAGCCTACTATCGCTGGATCTGGAACATGAACCGCAGCCGCGCGGCCATGCGGGCAGCTCTGGTCAACGCATGGCAGAATGCCGGCCTTTTTACCGCGCCTGTTCCTCTGACTGCCTCTGCAGCGTTCCGGTCGGATGCGCCAACGGATCGTGCGGAGTGGATCGCTGACTTTCTCACCGAACTCGGCAACGAAGCCATCTGCTTTGAGGATCTGTTATCGCGCATGGAACACGCCTGGACGTTTGCGAGGCGTGCTGTGCAGGGGCAACGCTCAACAAGCCGGGCCGGACTGGTCGTCGATCTCCTGATGCTGCATCCCATGGCGTCAGCGACAGCAATCGCCCAAAGAACCGGCCTCTCGATCAACGCCACTCTGCAGATTCTCGAACGGCTCGAGAGAGAGGGTATCGTCGTGGAAATCACGAACCGCTCGGCGCGACGGCTGTTCGCGATGCGAGCGTTTGAAGGCGTCCGCGACTGCATCAGGCCACCGCAACGCCGAAGTCGGGGCAAGACGACGGATGGCCCACGGGAAAGCGCATCGCCCACGTCTTCGTCCGTTCCGTCACGTATCCAGCGGGATGAGTTGCCTCCATTGGATTATACGGATCTGGAGCAGGCTCTTGCTGCAGCAGATCGCGCGGTCACACGGTTTGTGGAACGCATCGAGTTAGGTAGAGCTGACTATGTGATCGTCTGACCAGATAAAATCTTTAGAATGGTTTCTAATCTCATAGCGGTAGGCCGGAAAAAAGAGTCACCGGCCCACTCCACAGCCCAGTCTTGATCGCATCCTGCGAACACCCACCGGGCAATGCCCGCATTGTGGGAATCTTTTCCTTCAGACCCCACAATACATTCTGTCAAAATAGCGCTAGCTCCCATACCCCTGAGTTTCCTGCCAGTCGCGCTGCACTGCGCTCTGTAGGACATCGTCTGCGGGAAGGCTGCTTACGCTAGCGGCGTTGAATGCAGAATTTCCCTTCGACCAATCCACCATCTCAGCAACCATATCCTTCAGATAGCCCCCTTCTATCTGTTGCCCGCTCGTGGTGAAAATAGAGGCAAGACTGCTGTTTCCAGCAAACCAGTCGGAAACACGCATTACGGAACTGCTTCCCGTGATTTCGATCAACAGATCCTGATTTTGCTGCTGGAACCAGAGATTTTCAGAGCCAGCATCACCCGTCACGGTTATAGAAGTGGCATTCGAGCGTAAAGTCACGTTTCCAGATGCTGCGGAGAACGCTTGTGACGACTGCGCATCGGAGACGATCTGAGCACGTGTAATAGATGAGCCGTCAACAAATTTTATGGCTTGGGGACCATCTAAGCTGCTGGAAAGCAAGTCATCAAGAGTAACAATGTCTCCTGCTCTAGCATCATAGATTTGTACATCAGATGGATTGGTGCCTGATGAGGCTATTCGGATGTTGTCTGCTGTCAGACCCGTTCCCATCTGCAGCACGCTCTGGTCGCCGGTGTTGCTGGCCTCGTAAATCTCGAGATGGCCGTAGCCGACATTGTAGACAAAGGTGTCATTACCACCGTTGCCGCTGACATAATCCTGACTGCCGGACGGCGCGCCTTTGCCGTCAAAGGTCTGCGCCACCTTGCCCTGCTGACCGTAGATGCTGTCGGCTGCTATCGTTCCGGTTGTGGCAAGGCCGATCATCTGCGCCTGTGTCAGGCTGGTGCCGTCGGTGAAGGTAACGAGCTGCGGTCCGCTGTTGCCACCGCGCAGCACGTTGTCGAGTTCGATCCTGTCCCCGACCGTCCCATCAGTGAGGAACAGGTCGCCCCAGCTGTCCGACGTCACTGCGATATCGGCGGCTGTCAGTCCAGCCCCCATCTGCAGCACGCTCTGGTCGCCGGTGTTGCTGGCTTCATAGATCTCCAGACGACCGTAACCGACATTGTAGACGAAGGTGTCGTTACCACCGTTGCCGCTGACATAATCCTGACTGCCAAATGGCGCGCCTTTGCCGTCAAAGGTCTGCGCCACCTTGCCCTGCTGACCGTATATGCTGTCAGCAGCTGTGGTCCCGGTTGTGGCAAGGTCGATCAGCTGCGCCTGTGTCAGGCTGGTGCCATCGGTGAAGGTGACGAGCTGCGGTCCGGTATTGCCGCCGCGCAGGACGTCGTCGAGTTCGATCCGGTCTCCGGCCGTGCCATCGGTGAGGAAAAGATCGCCCCAGCTGTCCGACGTCACTGCGATATCGGCGGCTGTCAGTCCGGTTCCCATCTGCAGCACGCTCTGGTCGCCGGCGTTGCTGGCTTCGTAGATCTCCAGATGGCCGTAACCCGCGTTGTAGACGAAGGTGTCGTTACCACCGTTGCCCTGGATGTAATCCTGACTGCCGGACGGCGCGCCCTTGCCGTCAAAATCATCTACGCTTCCGTTTTGAACGCCATACAAGTTATCACTTCCTGACGTTCCTATATTAAGCTTCTCTACAACTTCCTGAGTATTCCATATAGTACCATCGGTAAAATATATGTTTGATACGCCGTACTCCTGAACACCTCCATTTTGAAATGCGACCATGCGATCAAGCTTGATTTCATCATGAGTAATCTGGTTTTCTAAAAAAACATTCCCACTTGCATCGCTTGCGACATGTATGTCGTTAGGTAAGACACCATCTCCAAGAGTAAGCTTTGCTCTTGTCGCAATATTCCAGCCAGCATCCTGATTAATTTCAACGTTTCCACATCCCAAATTATATGTGAACTGTGCATCGGGCCTAAAACCATAAATAAACTGATTATTTATTGACGCTGTATCTGCTAAAGTTAATAATTGTGCGCTTGTAAGAACTACGCCGTCCGAGAAGGAAACGCTGTTCACACCATACTGCTGGTTACCGCTCGCGCCAACTGTTGCCATATAATCGATCTTAATATATCCAGAGTTTCCTTCCGTTGATTCTATATAAACATTACCTTTTAAATCTGTCGTAACAACAAAACCTGTTGATGTAATTCCTGATTTTATACTCAAAACACTAGTAACATTATTATCCTCTCCCGCATTTGACATAATCTCCAATGCATCTTGATTTTCTTCAAAATTATATACGCCAGCCCCATTCGTCTGATCGGTTGACATCGCTCCGTTGAAGGTCAGAGACCGTATGTCTGCTAAAACTGATGGGGAAAGCCCGGATATCTGGGTTTCTAATAAGCTGTTATAGTCTTCCTGATTTTGCGGAACAACGGATGTCCCCACTAGGTCATCAATTCTTTTCCAATCTGAAAAATACGCATCTAGAACGGTTATAACGGCCCAGTCAGTCGCGGAGGAAACTGAAAACGTACCAATTTTTGTAGCGATATCAGCTATAATATCTGCAAAATCAACGCTGGAACGCATAATATCATTTGACGAGTCAAATATAAAATCAGAAAATAGATCCCTATTTTCTTGAACAATTAATCTTGCGGCTTCTCCATTAAAAACCGAGTTCCAGCTTTCTTTTAAATCATATGCTTGAATCGTATATTTCGGATACAGATCACCGTGCGCATCAAGAAATGTGATACCCGTAAATTTCTCTAAAAAAGCAACTTCTCTTCCATCAATATTTCCACCCCTACCCCAAGGATTAACTGAACTTACACCTGCCCATTCGAATAGTATATTTGCTATGGAATTGCCTATATATGCTGTTGTATCTGTTTTATCATTTGAAAATGTCTTTAAATCGTTCAGTAACACCGGATCGGCGGCCATGCTCCTTCTCAGGTTTGTTAATTGTCCATATCCACACAAGTCAGGGAGCGCCAAAATTTCATTCGAAAGCGTCTCATTACTTGTGTACTTAGTATATGTCTGACTATAAGAGAAATCCACAAAATCTATATCAGAGGAACTAAAATCGTCATACGTTACAAATGAAGATGATACAATTTTGTTGCCAGAAACAACCTGATTTGCACTTGAAAAATCAGTCGATATAGATCTAATATGTAGAGAGCCAAGGGAATAAATTTCTCCATCATCTTCCTTGCCATTGCCATTGCCATTGCC
>NZ_DHNR01000039.1:0-62932 GCF_002409645.1 Acetobacter sp. UBA5411 | reverse complement strand
ATTACCATTACCATTACCATTACTATCAACCCAGACGCCAAGCTTAGAGAATTGAGAATCACTATTATCTAAAAGTCCATCTCCATTTGTGTCAAATGATTTTAGCACTGCTTGTGATGTAATAAGGTTTGTAATATTTACGTCATATCCCGTGGAGGGAAGAATTATCAAGAAACCGGTACCGTTTGCCGCCCACCCCGTCCTATTATATTGATCTCCCCCGTTCCAGTTAAAGTAAGTATTACTCTGCTGCTGAGATGTTAGCTGAAGGCCTGTAGATGACAAATCAATAACAAGCGGATCAGCGAGAGCTTGCGAAAAATTATGTAAAGCATTCTCTACATATCCAGCGAGTGAACCCGCCAAATCAGCAAGGCCGTTGAACAGACCGCCCAGTCCATTTGCAAGTGCTTGTGCAGCATTGTGGACGGCACCGGCCCCTAGAACTGACCCAGCTATTGACCCAGCGATGGAGCCGATAAGTCCACCAATTAAGGCTCCAGCTCCACCTCCAAATTCCCCTCCAGCCAGCGCACCGGCTTCCATGCCATAATAACCGCCAGCAACGGCAGCGCCGAAACTACCAAGAGTTTCGGCAGCTCCCTCGTAGTCGCCCGCCTTAATTTGCTCAAGCGCTTGTGATGCCGCATCTATCGCCCCATAAACAGCGGCTAGAAGCCCAGCTGCATCTAAGGCAGCCAGCCCTGCGTCTGGAGGCAATTTGAGCTCACCGACATCAGTGCCGAGAGCTTTCTGCAATTTTTCGAAAAGCTTCTTGATAATATCAGTTAAAGGCTCTGATGTGGGATTCCCACTTATCTGGTCTGGATCTTTTGGAATAGGAGCCGTTTCCGGATTAACTTTTATATCCCATTGAGGGATATCCTGTCCTTTTGGTAGGTATTCATATTTCCCGTCTTTTGTATTCCAAATCTCTTGTATATTAAGTTCATCATTCGACTTAAAGCGATCCCCATAGACCGGATCCTTTGTTGGTGAGTCCATGTTTGAATAGTGTGTTCTGGCATTAATATAATCATCAACAGTGATTTTACCCTCATCCAAAAGATTATTAACAATTTCTGGACCACCTTCAACAGCATCTGAGCTCAGCGGATCGTCTGGTCTACCGTCATTTATTTTAGAACTTTTAATAAAGTTTTTTTCATCAGAAACTAAACTATACTTATTTTCATCAGAGTTATACACTTCCGCCATTGATTGCTCGCCAAGGTCTTTGGCTTTACCACCGTCACTTTTTATCTTTTCATATTCATCTATTAGATCAGTGCTTATAATATCCAATTTTGGACCAGTGTACGATGCATCTTTTGAATTATTAAATAAATCAATCAACAAAATACTTATAGTAGTTTTTACTATATCCACTTAATATTTCTTGCTCAACAACATCAGTAACGGCTACATCAAAATTATCTAAGTAATATGATAATGTTACTCCTTCATCAATATTCCAAAGATTTGTAAGAGTATTTCCATCTGTAATGTATATTTTAGATATATCACCCCCCCAAATTAATTGCTGTCTACATATGAAAGTATATATGCTATGAATGACCCCACTCTAAATTCTTTATTTAAATCATTGGTTTTTAAAAACCGCCATACTTCGTCGTATAGTTGCTCTTCTTCTTCATCAGGAACTTTTATATTATGATGATATACTTCTAAAAACTTATTCCATGTTTCTGGAATGTGTGTCTCCATTTCAGAAATTGCTTTTTTTACGTATACCGTCGTATCAGTTCCCGCACTTGGCTGTTTCATTTTTTATCCTCACTGAAGCAGTATAAGTAATGGACGTCAGAGATACATATAAAATAAAATGTTTCAATCTTTAATGTATTGTTACAAACGACATCTGCATGATAAAACTAGTGAGTGATATAAGTGGCTTATGATTCATGGATTTGCGATAACCTAATGAGATCAAAATGGCTTGGACTGGAATCACCCGTGCGCAGTATCGCCGGGACGACCTGGAGTATGCCTCTCCAAGCGACTCACGGATCACGCGGTGCCTCCTTGATATGGCTCTGAAACGACTGTTAGGGCGCTCTCGCACCGCAAAGATAACCTTGTGTGTTTATATGTGCACATGGAGGGATCGAAGAACCGTTGGTGGAACCACGCAAAGGTCGGGAAGGCTGGCTTCCTCAAGACAAATTCGACCGGTTGTGCCGCAGGGAATACGTGGCCTGGCGGATGTGGCGGCGTGTCAGAGGGTTTTTGCTGGTGATCCTCTGCTTTCTAGGCTTCTGGGCGGTGACTGCAGTGTCATCGCTCATGAACAGTCACGGCCGTTCATCGGCACTACACACTCCCCGCCAGCATGCGCTACATAGACACCAGAAGCATGAGAACTGGGAGCGCCAGTCAATCAGATAGCGACTGGTCAAATTCGGGTGTTATGGCAACAGAGGTGAACCAGGCGCCACCAACAAAGGGATGGGTAGTATAAGCGCAGCGAAGAGAAGCAATTTAAGGCGTGTCAGGTTGCACGGCACCATAATCCCTACCATGCAGAAAACTACGCTTATGGCGGTGATAAACGAAAATATGGATGTCCACCAATCAGGTGCGACAACGACTGTATCCCACCACAACGCACACCAGCCGAAAAATACTGCGATTCCAGTCGTGGCAGCCACGCCGAAACGTATAAGTGGCTGGTAGAAAAGCTCGTATTTCATCTCCCGAAAAAGCCCGTTAAGCTTGGGATCAGTGTTTGCCCACTCGAAAGCAGCGCGTTTCTGTTCGTTGGCTAGAGACATGGTGGATCCTCCTGCTTCAATCTATTGCGCTACTTAAAAGCCGCATAAATACACACGACCATCACGACAGCGGCGAACTGCAATTTCGCGAATTTTGCCGTTGAATCGTCAGACGCCACGTTGAAGAGTGCGAACATACCAGACACAAAAATACCTGCAGGAACAGACCATTCCAGCATAAGGTGAAGTGGGCTCATGATATTTTCCTATTCATCTGTGTCTAAAGGTATTTGTGTTTCTATTCGACCTAATTGGTCAGGAACTTCATGATGTCCAGCCAGAATTGGCCAGACAAATGCGACGAACGCTTCTAATGACTGTGCATGCTCACTTCCATTAAGCGTTAAATGTGGTGAATCCACGACAGTCACATGCTCTACAGAGTAAGAACAGGCATCATCCAGACCGAAACAGGCGGAACCGGTGGAAATCCGTGAGCCGTCGGTAATCTGAAACACCTCGGTCTCCGACCAGTCTTCAACCCGATGTAGCCGAGAACGAAACCGGATAGTGCAACCACCAACACTGATCGTTTCCCATTGTCGCCACGTATCTGATCGCTCCGGCATGAGACCTCCATTCCTGTAGATGCTGACACGATCTTTATTGGATTTCCTGCGACTAAGAACGGCCTTGGAAAAAAGAGCGTTGTTCACTTTCCCTTCCTGAGCAGATCCCCACCACACGTCCGCAAAGCCTTCCCTCCATCACCGTGCGTGGGACGCACGGGCCATGGGCCGCGCAGCGTGATGGACAGCCTCGCTCTTCACGTTGGGACAGTTCATTCTTGACTCACGGCGGTATTATGTTCTCTTTATGTTCTTGTTTTTGAGCGAGGACACACCATGGCCGGGAGAACAGCCGATACGCTCGCGCTCCTGCGCGACGAGATCCGCCGCATGGAACGGCATCACGCTGCGGCCGGGATGGACGCCTATCTGCCGACAGGATTCACCGCTCTCGATGAGTGGCTGGGCGGCGGCCTGAGCCGTGGCCGCGTCCACGAGTTCCTCGGAACCGGCTGTGACCGTGCCCTGCTCGCCCGCCCCACACGGTTTGTCGCCCACGTTCTGGCCCGGACACCGGGTCAGGTGGTGTGGCTTGCAGCACACCATCTCAACCTGCATGCAGCCGGACTGCAGGGCGCAGGCCTCGCGCCGGGACGCCTGATCTGTGTGCAGAGCGAGACCCGCGATCTGCTCCCGCTCTGCGAGGACATCCTGCGCGAGCGCGGGATAGCGGCGCTGGTCTGCGATCTCTGCGTTCCGCTCTCCCTCACCGCATCACGACGCCTGCAGCTTGCGGCCGAAAGCTCCGGCACCACGGGTTTCCTGCTCCGCCCTACCACGAACGGCGCAGTACCGCCTCCCAGCGCCTGCGAAACACGCTGGCGGATCGGGGCTGCGCGGCCGGTGTCGCTGAACAACGTGATCGGTCCGGAACACTGGCGCATCGAGCTGCTTCGCAGCCGGGACGGACGCCCTTTCACCTGGACATACGGATTACCCGGTCATGCGACGGATCCTCTCGATCTGGCTTCCCCTGTGGCACACGGATCTGTGGCGGCGTCGCCACCCGCAGGAGAACATCGGGATGGGGCTTGTGCTGCATGAGCATGATGGCCGGCGCCCTGTGGTGATGGCGGCCGATGTGATGGCCCGGCAGTCTGGTGTCCGCGCTGGAATGGCGCTGCCCATGCCCGGAGCCTGATCGCCGACCTCGCAGCGTTTGAGGGCGACCGGAAAGCGGATAAAGCCGCTCTGGAGCGACTGGCGGCATGGTGTCTGTGGCTGTGCCCACTGACGTCAGCGGATCCGCCGGACGGCGTATGGTGCGATACCAGCGGCTGCGCCCATCTGTATGGCGGCGAGGACGCCATGCTGACGGTCGTGCGCGAACGGCTGGAAGCGCTGGGCTATCATATCCGCCTCGCCCTTGCGGACACGCCTGGCGCTGCGCACGCGCTGGCGCGCTTCGGACGTGAGCGGGACACACTCGTCCCGTCGCGCGGCACGGCTGCCGCTCTCGATCCCCTGCCCGTTGCAGCCCTGCGTCTGCCGGCCGAGACCTGCGAGGGGCTGATCCGCCTCGGGTTTACCCGGATTGGCGATCTGCGGCGCACGGCCCGCGCGCCTCTGACACGGCGTTTCGGAGATCTTCTGATGCGCCGGCTGGACGAGGCGCTGGGCGTTCGGCCCGAACCCATCCGTCCGGTCATTCCGCTTGATGCCATCCGCGCGCAGCGCCAAATGGTGGAACCGATCGGCACGGCCGAGGCTCTGGCAGTGGTGATCGCTGAACTGGTGGACGAGATCTCCGAGATCCTGCGCCAGCGCGGTCAGGGCGCACGGCAGCTCGATCTGGTCTGTGAGCGTGTCGATGGCACGCTCCAGCCGGTGCGCGTGGGCACCGCGTCACCCGTCGATCAGCCGGCCCATCTGCGCCGCCTTCTGCAGGAGCGGATCGCCGTCATCGAACCGGGTTTCGGGATCGAAGTGATGACGCTCACCGTCTCCCACCATGAAGCGCGGCAGACCACGGGCGACCAGACCGTGCTTGAGCGCGGACAGGATGGGGGTGGTGATCTCGCCTGCCTGGTGGATCGCCTGTGCAACCGTGTCGGCGCGGCGCGAGTGTTCCGCCTTGCGCCACGGGCCAGCCAGATCCCCGAGCGCGCTCAGGCACAGTCCCCGGTTACACAGGATGCGGCCGAGCCGACATCCACCTTTTCTTTCGTCCGACCCATCCGGCTGCTCGATCCGCCAAAGCCCTTACGTGTCGAGGCCGAGGCCGAAAGTGGCGCACCGCAACGCTTTGTCTGGGACGGCCGCACGCACCGGGTGCGCGGCGCAGACGGCCCTGAGCGGATCCAGGGGGAATGGTGGCTCTCGGACAGCGAGTTTCACGCCGCCCGCGATTACTGGATTACCGAGACCGAAGATGGCGAACGCTTCTGGCTGTATCGCCAGGGCGACGGCACGCACAGCTGGACAGGGGATGGAGCATGGTTCCTCCACGGGCTGTTCTGATGAGCGGGGCAGACGAAACGAAGGAAGACCTGTCGCCCGCCTTACCGTCCGAGATCGCCGAGGCGCTGATTCATGGACTTCGCTATGACGGCCGACGGCGCGTGCATGACGCCGACGAACTGATGGCCCGCGTGGTGGCCGAACGTCTGGTGGAGCATCTCGAGCGCAGCGGCTTCGTGCTGTGCCGCAGGCCCGGCGCCCCGCAGCCCGATGCGACGCCGCACCGGCATCCGCGCGGGAAATGAGGCATGGCCTCGTCCGCCTATGTGGAACTGCAGGCCTGCACGAATTTCTCGTTTCTGCGCGGCGCCAGCCATCCTGAGGAACTGTTCGCCCGTGCGGCGCGGCTGCAGTATCCGGCGCTCGGTATCACCGACCATGGCACGGTCGCCGGGATCGTCCGCGCCCACGCAGCCGCACTGTCTCACGGCGTCCGGTTGCTGCCCGGTGCCCGTGTGGAGCTGTGCGACGGCAGTGTTCTGCTGGCCTATCCGGTGGACCGGGCAGGCTGGGGCCAGCTGTGTCGCCTTCTGACCCTTGGCCATCGGCGCGGCGAGCGTGGACGGCTCGATCTGACCTGGAGCGATCTGACGGGCGAGCGCGTCTCCCGCCTGCTGCTGCTGCTTTCTTCGGACGCCCCGTATGCCGTGCTGCAGGAACGGCTGGATGCTCTCACGCGGATCCGCGACCATTGTGCCGGGATATGGCTCACCCTGAGCCGTCATTGGCGGGCGGGCGATGCGGAACGCCTGAATACGCTGGAGCGGATGGCCCATGCGGCCAAGGTCGCGACGGTCGTGACCGGTGATGTGCTCTATCATGCGGCCGACCGCAGCGTGCTGCAGGATCTGCTCACCGCCATCCGGCACAATGTGAGCATGGACGCACTCGGCGCTCTGCGTGAGCCGTGGCGGGATCGCTATTTACGCGGCCCGACTGAAATGGCCTCGCTCTATCGGGGCCATGAAGCGGCGTTGGCCCACTCGGGCGAGATTGCCTCTCTGTGCCGGTTTTCGCTCAGTGAACTGCGTTACCAGTATCCGTCCGAGACTGATGTGGAGGGCGAAGACTCTCAGGATACGCTGGTTCGTCTCGTGCGCGAGGCTCTCCCGTCACGCTATCCGGCCGGCGCACCCGACGATGTGCGGCGTCAGCTCACGCACGAACTCAGGCTGGTCGCCCAACTTGGCTATGCGCCGTATTTCCTGACGGTCAACACCATTGTCCGCTATGCGCGCGCCATCGGAATCCTCTGCCAGGGACGTGGCTCGGCCGCCAACAGCGCCATCTGCTACGTTCTGGGGATTACCGCCATTGATCCGGTGCGCTCCGGTCTGCTCTTCGAGCGGTTCATCTCGGTGGAGCGACGTGAACCGCCCGACATCGACGTCGATTTCGACAGCGACCGGCGTGAAGAGGTTATCCAGTGGATCTACCGGCGTTACGGCCGCCAGCGGGCAGCCCTGTGCGCGACCGTGATGCGCTATCAGCCCAAAGGTGCGGTGCGTGACGTTGGCAAGGCGCTGGGCCTGCCCGACGATGTGCTGGGCCTGCTCTCGAAACATCTTGCGTCCGCGCTGGACGATCAGGGAAAGCTCGAAGCCCGCGCAGGAGAAGTCGGTCTCGATCTGCGCGACAGGCGACTGTCTCTGACGCTGTATCTCGCCCGCCAGATCCTGGGCTTTCCGCGTCAGTTGGGAACACATCCCGGTGGCTTCGTCCTCACCCATGACCGGCTGGACGAGCTGGTGCCGATCCAGCCTGCGGCCATGGAAGATCGTCAGATCATCGTCTGGGACAAGGATGACATCGACGAACTGCGCTTCATGAAGGTCGATGTTCTCGGCCTCGGCATGCTGGGCTGTCTGCAGCGCGCCTTTGATCTTCTGGTGCGGCACGGGCGCCGCGCCTATGACATGGCGACGATCCCGCCCGAAGACGAACAGACCTACGCGATGATCGCCCGTGCCGACACGCTCGGCACCTTCCAGATCGAGAGCCGCGCCCAGATGGCGATGCTCCCGCGCACCCGGCCGCGCACCTTCTACGATCTGGTGATTCAGGTGGCGATCGTGCGCCCCGGTCCGATTCAGGGCGATATGGTCCACCCCTATCTGCGCCGCCGCGAAGGTCTGGAACGGCCTGATTGTCCTTCGCCTGCCCTGCGCCGCATCCTCGGCAAGACCCTGGGCGTGCCGCTCTTTCAGGAACAGGCGATGCAGGTCGCCATTCATTGCGCGGGCTTTACGCCGAGTGAAGCCGACCAGCTGCGGCGCGGCATGAAGATGCGCGATCATACGGCGTCCATCGCCGATTTTCGTGAGAAGATGGTGCGCGGCATGGTGGCCAACGGCTACACTCAGGAGTTCGCCGAGCGCACCTTTCGTCAGCTCGAAGGCTTTGGCTCCTACGGATTCCCCGAGAGCCACGCCGCAAGTTTCGCGCTGATCGCCTACGCTTCTTCGTGGCTGAAATGCCATCATCCGGACGTCTTCTGCGCCGCATTGCTCAACAGTCAGCCCATGGGATTCTACGCTCCGGCCCAGATCGTCCGCGATGCCCGCGAGCATGGGGTCGAGGTGCGACCGATCTGTGTGAACCAGTCCCGCTGGGACTGTACGCTCGAAGGGCGCTCGGGAAGCGGGCGTCTGGCGGTTCGGCTCGGTCTGCGGCTGGTGAAGGGACTGGCGAACGCGGACGCCGCCCGTCTGATTGCCAATCGCATGCCTCTCTATGAGAGTATCGAAGACGTCTGGCGTCGGGCGGACGTTCCAACGATCGCTCTTGAGCGTCTGGCCGAAGCGGATGCGTTTGCCAGCCTGAACTGCGATCGCCGTATGGCCCTGTGGCAGATCAAGGGGCTGGCGGATGAGCCGCTTCCTCTATTTGCAGCGGCGGATCGCGGACGTAACCGGCCTGCTCCGGAAGTCATTGAACCATCCGTCATCCTGCGCCCGATGACCGAAGGCTCGGATGTTGTGGAAGATTATCTCGCGACCGGCCTCACCCTGCGGGCGCACCCTCTGGCATTCCTGCGCGAGGGGCTTACGGAAAGAGGCATTATTCCCTGTGAGGATCTCGCGACATTACGGGACGGAACCCGCGTGGTGATTGCGGGACTGGTGCTGATGCGTCAGCGCCCCGGCACGGCAAAAGGCGTGATGTTCGTCACGATCGAGGATGAAACCGGGGTGGCCAATCTGATCCTGTGGAAAGACCGGATCGAAGCGCAACGGGCCATCGTCATGGGGGCGTCGCTGATGATTGTTCACGGCACCCTGCAACGCGAAGGCGAAGTGATGCACGTGGTAGTGCGAAGTCTCGAAGACGGGACTGAGCTGCTTCGAGAGATTGGAGAGAATGACCGCCGACCGGTTGAGGTCAGGGCACGGAACTTTCAATGACCATGCTTGCTGATATTTTTACAAACGATTTAATGAAATCACTAGATAGACAGAGACAGGATATACGGTGCCGTTAGCAGGACCAGCGCAACAATAACGGCGTTTCTCCGCGTCCTGGAATTTGAACTTAAGATGGCAAGTCCTATTTCCAGGTTGAAGACAATCCAGATCATCAGTAACCCGAAATGGTACCAGCCAGGTGTTTTCTCATATGCTCTCAAAACTGCTGGCAACAAGCTGAACACCGCCATAATGATTAGGATTTGTCCCATCAAAATTGGCATGAAAAGAGAGATTACCAGGCGGGCAGCTATCTGAACAGGTTCAAAGACAGTTTCGGCAGTTTTCCGCTGTTTTGAATTTAGAACGCTATTCACTCCAATCATTGGATATCCCCTTGGAATCAACGCCCCTACTCATGGAGCACCCTGCAGTTTCCATAATTTATGACCCGACCAGTGCGCGAACCTTTGCACGAATTTCGGAAAGCTCATTGTCGGAAACGCGACCTTTCAGTTTTGCCTCTCTTGATTTCCAGTCAACAGACTTGATCTGGTCCGCGAGCACGACACTCGATCGTTTTCCGGAAATGGCGACCTCGAAAGGATAGCCTTTTGCCTTCGTCGTCGTGGGGCAGCACAGAAGCAGACCGATGCGATTGTAGGCCGCTGGCGACAAAACCACGGCCGGTCTGTGCCCAGCCTGTTCGTGACCCGACTGCGGCGTGAAATTCAGCCAGATAATCTCGCCTTCTGACGGTACGTAATCGTCCATCTCACAGATGTTCCTTGCCGACAGGCGCGCCAAAATCGACTTCCTCATGGATGTTCTCAGGCGTGATTCCAGCCAACAGGTCAGCCAGATCGTAATCGGGCTTCTCGACCGGTTCGATGATGATCCGTCCCGCTTCTTCCCTGACATCGACTGCCTGATCCACCTGCAGACCGGCAGCCTTCATGATCGCAGCGGGAAGACGCACGGATGCGCTGTTGCCCCACTTTTTAACGAAGACGTGCATAAGTGCCTCTTTATGTATCGACATAGTAATACTGCACGGTGACGTAGAGTTGTGTCAACAACGTATCGACAAAAACATCATCACTTTATCGGCTCCATCCTTGGATACCATCGAAAGCCTCATTGAGGATGGCCGTGACATTAGCCTGCGCCTCGGGGTCGCCCGCGTAGGCCGGACACTTGAGAACATCGTAGTAGAGCCCACGCATTTCCTGCAGTGAAAATCCACCTTCCTTCACGAACGCCCGGATCTCACCGAGAACCTGTGTGTTCGTTGCCTCACCACTTCTGCGCAAAGCGTGGTACTCCTCAAGCGACGCACAGGACGCGGCCTGCTTTTCCAACTCGACCAGTGGGCCGAGGATCGTCACGAGCTTCGTGGTATCATGTCCCATTAAAATCCAACTCTCCCAACGCGATCGTTTTGCCGAACTGTGTCCAAAACTGGCACATCTCTGATCTCTTCCCGAGCAGACCACCCGTCTCGCGCCCTCGTCGCCACATCTGTCGGCGTGCGTGCGACGCACGCGCCGTAGGCCGCGCAGCGCGGCAGAGGATCACGATCTCTCACATCCCCAGGGCACGCAGATAAATCTGCAGCAAGGTTTCGAGTTCTTCGATCTGCGCTGGTTCCAGCTTCCGCAGTTTGAGAATTTGCTTGATCGTTTTTACGTCGAACCCGGCCGATTTCGCCTCTCCGAAAATATCCTTGATGTCTCCTGCGAGCGCTTTCCGCTCTCCTTCCAGCCGTTCGACCCGCTCAATGATCGAGCGAAGCCGGTCGGCCGCGATCCCACCAACAGCCGGATCAGTGTGTGGCACATGCTTACTGGTGCTGTTGTCGTATGTTGCCAACATGACATCTCCCTTCGTTTGCCCAGTGTCAGCCAGTCCCGTGCGACTGAAAACGTGCTCAGTGGACGGCTTTCGAGGTATCGAGGTGTTCGGCAAGACCGTAGAGTGAGCGGTCGAGTGCCAGCGTGCCTTCGATGTGACGGGCAATCATCGCCCGCAGCATTCCGCCCGGTGAGCGCACTTCGCCCCGCCCGTGACGTGCCGCGATCACACAGAGCGCGACGGCCGCCTCGTAGGGACCGAGGACGTTGATGGCCTGACGCCACGCATGGGTGGAGATCCCGAGCGAATGGCACAGGAACGGCACGGCTTCCATGATTTCGCGCTCAGACGGGCGACTGCTCGGACACAGATCACGCAGGCCCGGCGCGATCTGGAGGAGGAAAGACGGCGTGGCCCTGAACCCTCGCAAGGGCGAGGTCGGGGTGACGTGCTGCGGCTCAATCTCGCTACGCGAAGCCTCATGAGTTTTAGCGGCGCAGCCGCTTCCGCTTACTGTAGCTTTAGCTGAATGATCTGGGTTTGTAGTTGTAATAGGGGGTCGCTCGGGCGACCCCATGGGGTCACTTTCCACAGGAATAACAGCGAGAATATCGGTCTCTATGCGCCCCACGAGACCCGCGAGCCTCTCGGCCAGGGGGGTGAGGATTGCGACGTCACGGTCGCGACCGCGCAAGGCGAGTAACTCCCGGGCGTCCCGTTCGTAGGCCTCGAGCCTGACGCGCGGGACGCCTGCCTCTTCCCCGGCCGCACACAGCGCCAGCGCCCTACGGGCCAGACCCATGACATCGCCGTGCAGGCGACGGCCTTCGCGGCGGCGCTCCTCTTGAGCCAGAGCGGCCTGTTCCAGTTCCGCAAACCGCCGTGAGAGGGGCGAGAGATCGAACCCATACCCATGCGTTACGGGCCCCGTGCGCGCCGCGCGTCGCACAAACCGATGCCCATTGGGACTGTCGTTGCAAATCAGCCAGCCGACTTCGGCCAGTGAGCGGATCAGCTCCTTCACGCGGGTCCGGCCGAGATCGAAGCGCTCCATGATGTCGGCGTTGCGGGCCGCACAGATCGGTAGCCCGTCTTCGCCCCAGTCCTGCGGTCGCGTCCAGCTCACGAGGAATGCAAGCAGTTCCGTCTGCTGACAGGTCAGGCCAACGGCGCTGCGCGCCCTGCGGAGCACGCTGAGAATATCCTTGGGAGAGACGGCGCTCATGGGCTGCATCTCGGCCGCCCTCTGCGCCAGCACCATCGCAGGCGTGATACGTCGTGCGCCGCTTGGCCGTTCCGTAATCTGCTGATTCATAAACACTTCTTCTGGTCTCGGGTGAAGCCGAGGCCACGCGGTCCACGCTGGCATCAGAACAGCCGATCCCGTTTGCAAGAAAACCTTGCATTTCAGCCAGAAGTGTAGGACAAAAGCTCTACCAGAAGCATTTTCCTACCTTCTCCGGTCGCCAAACCGGTCTGAAGGCTAAAGATCGACCGTCACTGAGGCCTCGCGAAAGCGGGGCCTTAAACGTATCTGGGGTCTGGCTTAGGTCATCCGTTCATCTCCTGCTCTGTGACAAGGCTCTTCCTTGCCGGGTACCGACGCGCAGGGGAAGGCGATTCCTTCCCGTTCGTCATCGTGCTGTCATCAAGCCTGAATGGTACGCGACTGAGTAAAACTTTTTTCTCGAAACCAACGGAACTATTCGACGCAGCAGGCGTTACGTGCGGCCGTTTCACTCTGCAATGTCCTGCAACATTTTTTAGCAAAATCCCGTATTAGCGATTCCATTACGATTTTGGCTCTGTTAAATCATCGTTAACGCTGAGGTCGAACGAAAGAGCGTTCGCAAAACTCATGTGTTGAGCGGAATAGTGTTTGTTGCCTGATTAAAGATACCTTGAGGCTTCACCTTATTCAGGTTTCAGTAATAGAACCCCTTGCAGGTGGAATATGGACCGAACCTCACTTCTGAAGCCCCGAGTTAGACAACCGCAAGACACGGCGGTTCTTACCTTTGGCACTTCGCTGGAGCAGATTAGTGAACTCCGGGATCACCTTGAATATCTGACGCATACCTCGTCGCTCATCACGTCCTCAGCAGCGGGACAACCGCTTTCAAGGCAAACCGAAAATCGCATAATCTGGGTGCGCGGACGTATTCGGCTCGTTGTTCGGTCGATTAATTTTCATTCTCAGCCATGCGTTATTCAGGAAGAAATTGCCGGTTTAGTGAGCAAACTGGATGTTTATCTTGATCTCGCAGATGATGATGAAGACGAATGTGAACATACGGGAGCGATGTCCGAGAGGAACGCCTGTAACTGTGAGATTTCGGAGATCCTAAAAAAGGCTGGTTAGTCGCACGCGACCATTTCAGTGTTCAGTTCAAACGGCACTCGGAACATTGAATGATGCGACTTCTTATATACTTTGCAATGATACTCTTGGCGGGTTGCGCGGGTAATGTCTCAGCTTCCCGCACCCACGGACCTAAGCCGCCACCACTGCGTCACGCCACCTACGATCCAGGCGCAGCCTATGGTTCAGCCGGTGTCGCCTGGTCCGCTCCCGTTCTGAATCGCAATGGCACTGTGCAAAGGATCGAGGATCCCCGCGTGACCGCAGGCCGCGAGGACTATGAGCATGCCCCATGGGCAAGTGGGGCGGCCGGAGACGATGAAAGCCGCCCGGCAGGCACTTTCTGACGAAAGGGCGGATTCCGATCCGCCCCTCTTCGTTTTTATGACGTTGAGCGTTTTGGCCAAAGCGTATCTGCACTGGTAATAAACGCACGAACGCTGCCTGCCCGTCGTTCGCGATAAATCCAGTTTTCCCGCGCCGCTTCCAGTACGAACATAGCGAGCGCCGTCCAGAACGGCAGGAACTCAAGGGCTGTGACAAGAAGCTGCCTGTTCCAGTTCCAGAACAGCGCGACGTACAGCCACGCTCCTAACAGGCACAGCGAAAGACCAATGCCAGCCAGTGTGCGCCAATAGGCGGCATTTTGCTGCCGCGCGAGAAAGATTTCGACGGCCAGGGGAGTCACACCATAGGCCGCAGCCGTTGCGACCACGTCAATCCGCTCGTCAGAGAGTCGAACCCCATCCCGTGCGCCCCCACGTCGTTTGAGCAGTTCGTAAAGCCCGCTCACCAGACGTGCCCCCCCTCTGACGTCGCTCATGGAGAACGGCCGCACCGGGGATCGAGCGAGAAAACCAAGGGAACGCAGGGCGCGTCCTCGTGACGGCTTCGACGTCGGTTTATTTTCGGTCTTCATTGCCCGAGCTCCGCAAGGAATGCGTCAACATCACGCGGCACACCATCAAGGCGTCCTGCGGTTCCGTCTTTTTTGCGCCAGAAGAAAGTAGGAGTGCCGGTAAGAGATAAGGAGTGTGCAACAGTCATATTCTGATCCAACGCCTCCTTTGCGGTCGTGGATGTCTGGTCGAGATGCGCCCCAAGCTGATCGTTCATCCAGTCGCCGACCATGGAACTCGCGGGTCTCCCCACCATGGCAAGCGCGTAGCGGGTGCTGGCTCCGGCGTCCTCATAGTCGAGAAGAGACAGGGGGACGACCTTCAGACGCAGCCGGCCACGATCGACCGCAGGCTGGAGAAGACGCATGGCGCGTACGGAGAAACTGCAGCGCGGGTCGATAAACATCACGACCTGTGGTGCATCGGCGGCGCCGACGTCGCCTCCATGGATCTGATCGGCAAGTGGTTGGGACGCGCGCATTGCTCCACCGTCAATTCGCACGCTTGGCACTGCGCCGGGAATAAGGCGGATCTGCTGGCGGGTAATATTTTTACCCTGAGCGTCCCACAGTGTTCCAGCTATCGCGCCCTGGCCATCTGGCGTCGCGTAGAGCACCTGAAAATGCGGGCCGTTTTGCACAAACATGCCTTTGAGACCAAGCTCAGGCGCGAGATCGTGGGCACGCTCGGTAAGCGCCGTGCGCAGGGTCTGATAAGGCACAGGGACAACCGTACCTCCAAGGACGTAGCGATGGTCAGGATCGGTGAAGAAGATCATCACCTGATCTGTCTTTTTCGCTATCCCAACCTGTAACCCGAAGCGCGGCGTTTCCCATGTCACGGCCGTCCCGTTGCCGACCAGGCGTTGGAACGCATCGCCGGTCGCGTCTGCCGGAACGGTCGCCGGGGGAGTCCGAATATCAGGAGCGGCGCATTGCGCCTGTTGGGCAAAGCTGGGGCTTACGGAAAGAAAGGTGCCGGCGACGAGAGCACCGGCTAAAAGACATCGCATTGTGGCTCTCCGGAATATTTCCGAAGAGCCTAGGGACAGACCCTGCGACTAGGCTGACTTATTTCTCGGACGTTTTGTCGGCCGGAAGAGGCCCGTATAGGGCGTGATACCGCTGGAGCTGCGCTTCCGCGTCGTTGGACCAGGCACGCAGACGAGAATGGTTTCGCTCCATAACTTCGCCATACCGTTCCCATTCAGAAACGCGAGCGTTCCGCGCCGCCAGTTCAGCCTCCAGCTCGGCGATGCGAACCTTCTGACCGGCAGCATCAGACGAGTATTTCGCTAATTCGTGGCGTAACCCGCTGATGGTTTCGGTAAGCGTTGTTCTTTGCCTGAGAAGCTCATCGACTGCCTCCTCATAGGTCATTTCTCCACTCGAACGCCCGTTCAAATGGTTCCGCCACTTGTTAAGCCACTCTTGTTGGGATCCGGCCATTTGGCCAAGAACATATCCGGTCAGCATACTCATGGTGGCTCTCCCTATTAGCTGATCTTTGCCATGGTCGTGTCTGAGCCCGACCTTATAGAGGAACTGGTTCCCTTGGGAAGCATCTTGGCGGACGCCTTGCCGGCAGCGGCAGGATCAAGAGACTGCTGGATTGTTTTCAATGCTCCCGCCATCCCGACCACCGCTGCATCGCGCGAGAACTGGTCTATGTCCACGCGGTCGGCCATGTGGAGCCCGATCATCGCCGGAACACGCTCCGGCAGAATGGAGATCAACCGGAAGCAGATCATGGCCAACGTCACATGAACCATGACGTTGAGGCTCAGGAGAACCACCAGTCCCAGAAGGTTGGTAATCAGCCAGCCTCGGGAGAGAACAAACCCTGCCGCCACGCCAAATGTTTGGTGAATCAGCCATGCCGTTGCATCGAACACGTAATAGCCGAGGAAAAGACCGAACAGCATAAGCGTCGGCCGAAACACGACATTGAAGATCAACGCATAGCCAGCTCGGGCGTGACCGTGCAGCCCTTCGCCGGACATGGTCATGTGAGCCAGCATCCACAATGGCACCGCGATCATGGCCTCGAACACCATCACCAGCCATCCGGCCACGGCGGCCATCCACATGACCCATGGGATCATCGGCAGGATGAACGCCAGTGTGAGGCCGGGAATCAGAAGCGCAAGACAACCCATAAAGATCGGCGTGGAGAGAAAGGTGACGACCGCGTGGCCGATACCGGCCGCAGCCGCGCCTTCAAAGTTCATGGTCAGGATCGAGCCGACCTCCATGAGCGCTGTTCCCGTGTCCGACCCCATGAGGGCCGCCGCGGCCATAGCACCGAGGGCGGTCGTTATCATCCAGTTGCCCAGGCCCATCAGATTGCCAAACGGATCGGTCCAGTAACCATCGGAGCCGGACGGTTCGATGAACGCCATTCCGGCCTGAAGCACGGAATCGCTTAGATGAAGCGAGCGTGCGATCTGCGAAAGGACGCCCGATCCATCACCTGTCGGCGTGATGCCGCCATAAAGATCGCCGTTTCCACCCGGTGCGTTCAACCCGTCCTGTGTCGCAACCATATTCTTGATGTTTTCGACAAAGATCGAAGCCGAACGCATGATCGGTGCGATGTCTCCCTTGAGTGCGTCACCAAGACCGGAGAAGCTGGGGCCGGTCACAGTGGGCGTAGAGGCCATGAGCGAGAGCGTCTCGCCATTAAGGCGGGCGAACTCAAGATAATAGGCTCCCGCTCCTGTCCAACCGAGGGAATCAAGCTGATCCTTCGTGCTCGTTGAATCGCTGCTGGTCGAGACGCCCCAGTCCTGAAAGCTCTGGGTGCGTTTAACGACCGCAGACTGCACCTGCGAGCGGACGCTGGCCGCCTTGGTCGTCAGGCGATTTGTGTAATCATTGGTCGCCGTCGAAATGATGTTGATAAGAGGGGCAAGCGAAGAGGACTGGCGGGTGTTCCAGTAATTCTGCACGACCTGCAGAACCGGACCGCGAATGTCACTCGCCAGCACACTATCAAGGACGTCCTTCTGCATTCCGGCGGCATCGACCGTGACGCCAAGAACCTGTGTCGAAGCCTGCGGTGCGTCGATCGTCACCTGTCCGCACACCGGAATCCCGCTGCCTCCCACCATATTGTAGTTGTAGGTAATCAGTCCCGTGCTCACCCCCAGCTGCGTAGACACACTTATACCGGTGGGCGCCGGCACCAGATTCGCATTGTTCGAGGCGAGATTGACGAGATCGCGGCACATCTCTGCGATCACCAGACCGCTGACCGTGGTTTTCGTGCCGGGAACGATCGGCGTGGCGATGACCTTCCCGTCCGGCCCAATGGCTTGAACGGCGGACGCATAAAGCGTGCGGGCCATACCGATCCCCCATAACGCGCCCTGTTCGACCACGGCCTGTCCCGCGTTGAACCCGCCGTCGATCGGAAACATCATGATCGCTGCGAAGCACATCCGCACGATGCTCATGGACGTCTGATTGGAGCCGAGAACCTGTGACGTCTCGGCCGAGCGGTGAGTGTTCATCATAAAGGCGTAGGTCACATAGGCCATGGCGAAGGCCATCACCATTCCGGAGAACTCCCCGAGCATGGTGCCAATGACACTGGCCTCTGTTCCGGTCGAAGTCGTTCCTGACGAGCCAAATACGGGAAATATCGAGCGGATAACCGTTGCGGCGAAGTCATCACCGGGATCGAGCATCGACCAAGTGACGTCATAGCTCTTATCAGAACTACTTGACCCGGTGATGGACTGAGCGTGAGCCGTATGAAGCCACGGCAGAAGGCAGAAAGCCGCGCCCATCAGGACTGCGGCCGCTCTGCCTCTCCGAAAAAAAGAAGGATACATCATGTGGATCTCACGGGCTCGGGCTGGCGGAAGCGGACGGTGACGGCCGAATGAGGTTCGCGGCGAGCGTCACGGCTTTCTTGACGACTTCACGAATCTTCTCGCCCATGGCGTCCAACATGCTTTTTCCAGGCTCCTTTCCCGGCACCTTCCCGGCTTTCTCGCCCACTTCCGCGTCAAGACCCTGGAACTTCTGGCTCAGTTCGGCACCGGTTCCTCGCCGGGCGCCCACGTCTTCAACCTTGGCGCGATGGTCTCCATACGCGGCCACGGCGTCGCCGGCTTCCTTGAGCTGCGCTGCAAATGCCTGATTGTTGGCCTGCTGCTCACGAAACTTTCCATGAAGAGCCTCATAGCGTCCGCCCGGCTTCATGCCGCCCAACACGGCATCCATTCCGCCAGGATCGTTTTGTGCCGCGCTTGATATCTCCGCCATCACCGTCGAGGCCGGTGCCTGCTGCAAGGCATCGAGGGCGCGTGTCGCTCGCGCACCCCAATGCTCCGCGCGAGCGACGGTTTCGTTGTCCTCGCGAGCGACATGGTGTGCGGTCTGTTTATTGACCTTCTGCACCCAGGCGGGTGTCATGACTTTCTGCTCGGGCGTAATTGTGCTCGGTCGGATCGCGTCGAGGATGCGGCCAAAGACGCCCGGACCGCGAACAACAACGGTTGGCTGCTCCTTCTTGTCCAGCTCGTCCGCTTCGGGTGTCTTTGCGTTGTCCCTGTTGTTCGCAGAGGTGTTCTTGCTCGCTGCCGTATCCGCTTTGGCTTCGGGCGTTGTCGCTTTCTCCTGCGAGGAAGGCTGCTCCGAGGTTGCGCGCGAGGTCGGAGCGTCGGTTGGAGGCACCGCGACCTGTTCGTCACCGGGTGCATGAGAAACGCTCCCACCACCGGGTGACGCATGAAGCTTCGTATCGTGATCGGGATCGTGCGGGGGCGCTGTCTCGTGTGGCTCGGTTGGTGCTGGCGGCTCGTGCGGTGCGCTGGGGTGTTCAGATCCAGCTTCAGAATGCGGCTCGACCGGCTCAGGCGCGGTCGCGCTTCTGGGCTCGTGGGCGACGGCACCCTGCGAAAGCCGGGGCGATTGCGCGAGATCGCGCGTTACAAGCCCAACCGCGTGCTCGATTTCAGGATTATCGCGCTGATCGCGGCCCATGCTCGCCGTGTCATGCGCAAGCCCACGGATCCGGTCCACCATCGGCTGTGAAGCAATATCTGGCGTCTGACTGAGAAGGTGCGCGACCTCGGGCACCTCGAGGCCGGGCATGGTCACGCCGCGCATGTCCATCTCCGGACGCAGGGCATGATCCTTGGGAAGAACCGGGCCGAGGACACGTTCGGCATCCTGCAGGGCCTGGCCGACACGGGTGCGGAACTGCTCGCTGCCCCGCTCCTCGGGATCGCTGGATTTGCGCGCCAGTGTGTCGATGGTCTGCACCAGCTGCGGCGCATGTTTCTCAAGCTCGGGGCGCACGCGGTCGAGGTGCTGGAAGACCTCCTTGATGTCGGGGATCGTGGCCGTCTGGGTCTCGGACATATCAGTTTCCTGACGTAATTGCGGGAGATGGGAGGGGGGTAAGTTTCTGGCCGAAGGTCTGCTCTTCACGCTGGGCAACGGTTGTGGCCTGCAGCGTGGTCTGGAACAGCTGGAGCCGGTAATTCTGAAGCGCGAGGTAGTTCGCCTGCGCCTGCTCGATCGCAAGCTCACGCAGCACACTGGTGGGCGGCATGGTCTGGATCTGAGCGTTCCATTGCACGCCCGAGACACGGCGGTTCGCCTCAAGGGACATGGCCTGTAG
The DNA here is from genome assembly GCF_002409645.1 of Acetobacter sp. UBA5411. Classification (GTDB taxonomy): domain Bacteria; phylum Pseudomonadota; class Alphaproteobacteria; order Acetobacterales; family Acetobacteraceae; genus Acetobacter. The sequence continues at coordinate 42,952 of NZ_DHNR01000039.1, read as the reverse complement.
CCACGACCCCTTATCGGCGACCGTGATCCCTTCCGCCGTCATCTCAGTTTTCTGCGCGTCGGTCAGAGGCACGGACGGGATCTCAAGTGAGGTGACAAAGTTCAGGACGTATCGCGCCAGCGACATACGGCCGTTGTAGGCGCGACGACGCAGGGCGGCTTCGCGTCCCTCGGTGGTGGTCAGCTGCTCGCCACGCAGCGCTGCCGGGGCTACCGGCTGGATCACGGTGGTCGCGTAATCGTTGGCCGCATCCACGGCACCGTCGGCCGAGAGGGTGTCCTGACCGAACAGAGACCGTGCCCGTTGATCGGCGTTGGGCAGCCGGGACAGACTGGAACAGAGACCGGCGCTTACGTCATCCTCGGAACAATAGCGCCGCGCATGGAGCGCCATACTTGCGCCCACACCCTGAGCCTTACCGTAGTAGGACGGCGACCCCGGCCCCGCCTCTCCCCGATTGTCGGAAACAATGGCGATAGCCTCGGTGGACGTGCGTGCGGCTTTGGAGGCCGCGATGATCCCCTGCTGCGCGTCGAGCGTCGTGCAGAACTCAGGGTTCATCATGTGCTGGTCGCGGATCTCGGTGTCCTGCTGGCGTCGCAGAAACTCCGCCATGGCCGTATTCGAGGCGTCGGCAATACGTTCGCTGGCCGCGATGCCCGCCTTATCGTAATTTGAAAGCTGATTGATACCTCTACTTAAAATATTAGCCAGCGAACCGGAATTCGTCATGTCGGTGAGGTTGTCATCCAGTGTCTTCGTTAGATTTTTTGTCATGTTACCAATGGCGGTGCCCGTGAATTTTTGTAGGGCTTGGACCGCTGCCACTACGGCTGCCTCGCCAATGAAAGCTTCAGCCTTCTGTGGAAGTAGTGCTACCAGACTGGCACCAACAATCATGCAGACAAGGGGCTTGAAAATTGGTGTTTTCATTAGAAGAGCCCGCCTGACGGGTTCGCGTCCGAATATCCGGTAGGAAGCTGAGGGACGCCGTTGTTGTAATAATTAGTCGAGCCGGTGCCGACGCCAATCGAACCTAATTGAGGACCGTCTCCACCGAATGTGAGAGATGGGCACATCGCCCCCCCACCGGTATCCAGTCCAAGCCCGAGGTTAACTCCGTTCAGACTCAACCCACACTGCTGCACGCTTCCGACTGTCTTGTTCCACGCAGACTGTGTGGCGCTACATATTTGATTTTCTAAATCGGACAGAACTGAGCCGATGGTGTCTTTCGGACTCAGCATACTTGAAATCAAATTTAAGCCGCTTGCGTTGAATATGCTGTTCAAGCAGCTCAAGCTACCAACAGATTCCGGTTGCGTTTCGTAAGAGTTATTCGCGTTGATCCGCCCGTCCATAGCGGTCGCAGCAGCTTGGGTCAGAACTGCGCAGTTCGCGCTTCCCTGGGTTGTGGTAGCGGTGGTCGTCGCCGAACTTGTCTGGGCATGACCCGTCAGCGGCCCGAAGGCCACAACGGCAGCCACCAGTAGCGCCAGCCTCTTCATTCGGATGCCCCCCTTTTCTCCGCGACCAGCACATCGCGCACGAGATCGAGCCGGGACGGCGCAAAAATCGCGTCGTTAAGAGCAACCCTCTCCATGTCGGCCGCCCAGCGGCGTAGACCGGCGTCCGCTTCAATCGCGCATTGCATCAGGCTGGCGCTCGTGCCTCCCTTGCCAATGGCCTCCTCAACGAAGGTTCTGCGTTCCGCACTAGGAAGCTCCACAAGCAGTGACCGGGTATGGTTCAGCACCGTGGGATCGCCTGACGGATCTGAAGTGTGTCCGTTTTGGGCACACAGGGCGTCCGTCACACCGGTCAGTGCAAGAGAGATGTTTGGGGGTGTTGGGGCCTCGACGGGCTCATTCATGACGACCTCCTGAAATGGGCAGGACCATTCCAGCGCATCGGCGTGCGACTAACGGGATTTGTTTGAGAGAAAATCCACGCGCCCTGATGTGAAACGAACGGTGCTGTCGGTTGCCTTCGCGACATCAGACAGAACCGTTGGCCAAGGGCGGCCTCCCTGCCAGTTCACGTGTCGTTCCGGATCCACGCCCCGACCGAACCCCACGCTTATTCTCGCCGGCACGATCTGCCGTGCCGCAAAGGCGAGGGGGACGTCGCGACCAAAGCCGCGGGCCAATGGAACCGCAGGGCGCATGGGTATCTTAGGGGCTGCAAGCGGCTCGGATGTGACAGGTGCGGACACGGGGAGTGAGACGGCTGGCGGCTCAGTCGCCGTCTGCGACAGGGCGGGAGGCATACCGTGTAAATACGGCACAAGAACAAACGCAAACATGGGGACTCCTCATCGGACGTTTACCCATCGTGACGCATGATCGTGCGACTGATCTGCCGTTATGTGTTGTCGTTTCCCTCGCGCACCGGTCTCGTCTATCAAGCGGGGACACGTGCATCATGCACGCGTAATCAGCGCCTGCTGAGAATTGAACCGATAGCTGTGAACGAGTGAGAAACCCGAGATGCAGGCAAAGAATGACTATTCATCCGTCTTCATTGACAGATTCGCGGAGAAATTACGGCAAATACGCGCAACACGAGACTTAACTGTTCTAAAAATGGCGATGCTTACCGATATTCAACCCAGTGTAATATCGAAAATTGAAAATGAACAAAACACGTCATTTGAGACCTATCACCGGTTAACTACGAAGCTTCAAATAGATATCACCGATATTCTTCCTGTTATTCCCTTCCCGATCGACCCGTTGCCACCACCTCCAACAAAACAATACTTCGATGGCGTTAAGCATCTTATTGCGTCGCTAGCGGACTTGCAGCGTCAGCTCCCGGTCGCCCTGGCAGCAATGGAAACATTTCGCACAAAGTATGAAGCCGCTGTTGAGCCCCGGATTCCTGATGTTCGACGATCAGCAATTCACGTCGCACTAGGAGAGCGGTTTCGAATGATAAAGGAGATTCGTGGTTACACCACGTATCCTCAACTCGAGGCCGTCACCGAAGTGAAGAGGGGGACACTCCAGATGATTGAAAGAGGCTTTCGTAATCCCGGAATGGACGTGTTGATCGGAATCAGTGCTGCCCTGCGGGTGCATCCGTCCATCCTAATCCCCCTCGCGCCAGAACACCCTGCGGAGCTGAAACCATACATCATAGCATCTAATCTATCGCTAATCATGGATAAGCAGGAGGCGCTTAGTAGCCTTGAACGTGACATAGGAGATGTGCAGGAGCTCATTTAGAAAATACGCAAACCCCATAAGATCGTCATATTATCGTTGCATCTCCTATAACGTGCATGTAGTTTCCGGGAAACGCCATAAGCGCTTCAGGGGGAACCTTCATGCACACTGTCCATGCTGTCTCGGGAACATACGCCTTTCCCGCAGGTGTCTTCCCGAGCCTATTGAGTCTCGATGTTCCTTCTGAAAGACATAACCTTTCCTTAGACGCCTTACGCCCCGACCACTGGCGGACCTTGGCGACCGGAATGGCTGAAAAAGGCGTCAACGCGGCGTATATCTGTGCCGCGCTGTCATTGAACCGGTTTGAACTCGATGCGTTGGTGCGCCAGGCTGGTGTTTCCCTTAACCGCTCCACGCTTCCGACCCATCAGAGCAATCACAGTTGGTCCTTCGGAGACCTCGCTCGTCTGACACGCCAGTGGCTCGCTGGAACCGCCATCAAAGACATCGCATCTTCGCTAGGCCGAACGGTACGCAGCGTTAAATCCAAGCGCGGCGCACTTGGACTGCCCCCGCGCCTTTCGTCCACTTGGAGCGAAGCTGATACGAGTTATCTCGCGCAGGCGTGGGGTAGCGGCACCCCAATCAGGGTCATTGCGACAGTTCTCGGCCGTACAGTACGAAGCGTCTCAGGGAAACGACGCCGCATGGGGTTACCTGCAATACCCGGGACAATTCCGAGCGATCCATCTGTGGTTCTGACATGGGAACAGGCTTCGCAGCTTACTCCCGACGAACGCTGTGGCCGACGCTGGATGGTCAAAGATTCTCCCAGCCAGATTGTTGTCGGCTTCAAGGCCACACGCGGCGCGCGGAAAACGCCGATGGTCAGCGCCTGGACACAAGAAATGGAGAACGAACTTGCCTATCGGCATTTCGCCAATCAGGCCCCAGCCGCCATTGCCGAGGCATTTCTTCTGAGCGAACGCACCATTGTTAGTCGTAGTTCGTGGCTTCATCTGCCACGTCGTCGCAAAAAGGAACTTCGTGCCGATTACGATCCGGCGCTCGCACCAGTGCGGATCGCCGAACTTGATTATATTCAGCGGGAATGCCTTGGAAAGGCGGGTTTCTTCTTCTGGACGACCCGCCGTAACGGACGTCGTATCAGTCGCCGTCACCAACAGTCCCGAGTCATGCGTAGCGCAGTTTAAGCGCCACACGTTTCTATTGTCGCCGTTCGCCGTATTATTCGAAGTCCCTGTCTGCAGACCATCGGTCGATCATCCGGCTGTTTTGTAGCAGTTTCGGTCATCCGGTCGTCGGGATACGAAGGCATCGCATGTCGAGAGCGAAGAGACGTATCCGAGCGAAAGAGAAAAATGCAGGCCGAAAAGGAGGCTGGGGAACGGTTCTATGCCGTTTTTTCCGACCGATTAAAGCAACTGCGGACCGGGCAGGATATGCCGTGGGGACGTATTTCATCGTTAACAGGACTTGAGATTCCCGATCTGATCCGCATGGAGGAAGGCCGCCCCTTTCATTACGGAAAATATCGACAGTTTATGGACGGGCTAGGGCTGACATTCGCCGAAATCTCGCCGACAGGCATCTATTTCACCAGTCCATTTCCAGACGTCGGGAACACGAAATGGGGAAGTGATGTTGCGCGACTCGTGGACACGCTCGCCCCCCTGGCTGCCGGCCTTCTGAAATGCCATGATGGGATCGAAGCCTTCCGCAAGCGCCACAATATGCTCCACCATACCGAGAGGGCCGATCTCAGGCGCAGGCCGGAGATGATTGAGCTGGGACGCTACCTCACGACATGCGCGATGTTGCGCGGCACCGAGTTTACCGATCTTCATGACCGGATCGGGATGAAAATTCCCACTCTCGCCCTTCTCTCGCGTGGCCTGAGAGATCCTTTGATGGGCACTCTTGCCCGGATCGGATCGTGCCTTAGCGCGCCGATTGATTGTGTGGCGCCGACAAAGGCCAGTCCATCAGGACGTTTTGCCCAGGGTCTCATCGTCCATTACATCCAGACACTGGGCCAGATTGCGGGGATCATGACCGGGGTTCCCGAAGTGACGGCACAGATTGAAACCCTGATGTCTAGCTCACAACCTTTCGGGCCTCGGACCAGCGGATAAAAAAACACGGTCAGCGCGTACAGTCGCACGCGCATCGATCAGTCTCGGGCAGCATCACGTAACCCGAGGCTGACCGATGTTTTTTCTTCTCGCATACCCGCCAATCGGAGCCGTCTGACATGGGACGGCCTTCCGACTCACTCACTCGCCGCCTGAGCGATCCTGACTTTCAGGGCAAGGTGGTCGAACGAAGCCTGTGGTTGAATCTCGTCCAGGGCGGGGTCAATGTTCTCGCCATTGGCCTGCTTCTGCATGCCTGGGCCACTCGCCCCGCCCCACGCTACTTCTTTGTCGATGGCGTGGGGTCGCCCCGCCCGGCCATTGCGCTCGACACCCCCGTTCTCGGGCAGCGCGATTTCCTGTCATGGGTGCTGAAATGGTCTCTAGCACCCTACAACATCAACTATCGTGACTACGCGACACAGCTTAATGTCGCCGGCAGTCATTATACGATCGAAGGCTGGCAGTCCTTTGCCCAGGAGTTCGTCAAGCAGGGGAACCTCGCGAAACTAAAGGAAGCCAAGCTGCTGTGTTACGCACAGCCCACGCGCGCGCCGACGATTAAAGACGAAACCATCGTGAACGGTCAGCGACGCTACGTCGTGCAGATTCCGTTCGTGCAGACCTGCGAAAACGTCAATCAGGAGAATACTCAGACCTTATTGGCCACCGTTACGGTCACGCGTGTCGATGATCCCGATCACCCCGATGGATTGGCGATTTCCCAATTCGTCGCACGCCCGATGTGAGGACCGCCATGCGAACATCCCTTCTCGTGGCGGCAGGCATTGCGCTCGGCGTCACCACAGGCGCGGCTTACGCCCAGCCTGCCCCCGCCCCTTCCGATCAGCCCTCGCAGGACGATCAAGATCGCGAAGCAGCTGCCGATGACGCCATTCCACTGAGCCCCAAGATGATTCTTGAGCTGGGTCACCGCATCAAGGCGGCCGAGCGGGCCAAGGAGCAGGCGGCGACCGAAGTGGCAACGCCCAACAACCGCCCTGCGATCCGCGTCTCTTTCGCGCCGGGCCAGCAGACCAGCCTGATTTTCACCACCAAGGGCTACCCGACTGCGATTTCATTTGTGGACCGCACGGGCGCGCCGTGGCCGATCGCCTGGAACACTAACGGGCGTTCGGCCAATCCCGACGGTGGCATGAACTGCTCCGACACCAAAGGTGGCGGTGGATCTCCGGCTGTGCAGACGATGGGCTTTTACACCTGCGTTCCCGCGAAAGGCTCCAATACGCTCAACATCGAGCCTCTCTCCCTTGTGCCCCGTGGCGGCCTTCTGGTGACACTCAAGGACGCTCCCAAGCCGATCTCGTTCCTGCTCGTGGCAGGACGCGGCACCTATGACGACAACCTCACCATTAGGGTCAGTGAGGATGGACCCAACGCCAAAGCCGATCTCAACACGCAGGAGAATGCGCCAGGCACCGCGCAGCCGTTTATGAACGCCATGCTTTCCGGCATCCCGCCCGCATCGGCTGTTCCACAGTCGATCGAGGGGCTCTCGCCCGATGAAGCCAGAGGCTGGCGGATTGGATCGGAGATGTATCTGCGCACCCGACTGAAACTGATGACGCCCGCGTGGGATAGTTCCGAAAACGGCGAAGATGGCTACACGCTCTACGCTTTTCGTCAGACCCCCTACATCCTGCTCTCTGCGTCCGGCCGCACGGTCTCAGCCGCGCTGAAGGATATGAACCAATGAAACTGCGCCTTCCCAACATGAAAAATCTGTTCTCGCACGCGAGCGCAGGCGGCAACCGGCGCATTTTCGGAATGGCTTTTGTGCTGCTCTCCGTCGTGGGCATCGTGGTGTGGATCGGCCTGCGTCCGCACCGGGTGGAGATCAAATCGGAGCCCGGCCGCGCCGCCAATATCAGTGCGTTGCCGGGCGGCACTCACGACACGCCGCTGCAGGAGAAAATGCGCAAGGAAGACAACGAGAAAAAGGCCGCGCAGGCCGAGCACGAAGGGCGCTCCTGGGGGCCTGATATTGCGCCCGGCAAAGTGGTCCATCCCGATCCCGAGAAGGCGGTTGCCGCTACACCGCCCCCGGTGCCGCAGGAAGTTGGCTACAGCCAGCCAATCCCTGCACCAGCCCCTGTCGGCCCGCACATTGTAGCGCAGCCGCCGCCCGCAACGATCCAGACCGATCCCGCTTATGCTGCTCCGGTGTCAGCGGCGACCGGACAGCCCATGACCGAACAGGAGGAAAAGGAGGCCACCGCGCGCAGGGGGCGTTATCAGCGGGCCATAATGGAACTCGGCGCGCAGATTGTGGGCACGCCACCTGTTACCGTCGTTCAGGATCTGGGCGTGGTCGTCGCCGATAAAGGGGATAGCGAAAAGAAAGATGCGGGTCAGACAGCCCACCAGGACAGTTCATCGGCAGTGCCTCGCGGGGCGCGTGACGAAGCTCATGTCATCATCCCCGCAGGGCGAGGCGTTTACGCGCATACAGTCACGGCGACAGACAGTGATCTCGCAGGCGAGATCATTCTCGAAGCCGACAGTGGCCCGATTGCCGGTGATCGGCTGGTCGGAACTGTGAGCCGGGCGAGCGGACACGAACAGCTTCTCGTCGTGCGCGTCAACAAGATCATGCACAAGGGCAAGACACTCAATGCCAATGGGTTCGTGGTCGCACCCGGAGACATGAAAGGCGGCGTGGCCACCAGTGTCGATCCGCTGGTATTTCAGCGATTCATCCTGCCTGCGGCGGCAGCTTTCGTGAACGGCCTCGGTCAGGCCATTGAACAGACGTCCAACACGGAAGGCAGCTACAGCGCGCTTGGCAATCTCAACTACGTCCAGCGTCTGAACCTCGGCCAACAGATGGGTGTTGCAGCCGGAACGGCGGCCGCTGCCGTGCAGAACTCCGTCACACAGGACATGCCCACGCAGTCACGCATCAATCTCGCCGCGAATGTCAGCGTCGGGGTGATGTTCGAGGATAATGTCACCGACAAGCAGTGACGATTTTACACTCAGTCGCATGACAGCGCGCGATCCTTCGGTCATCACCCACCCGAAGGATCGCTTCCATGAGCCAGACCCTCGCATCTCTTCCACCCGAAAACGAAGACGGCCGGGGCGTTGTCAGACGCCTCCATCCGTTGCCAGCCCCTCCCTCGTCTGATCCCGAGCCTCGTGGCGATATCACGCCGTCCGAAACGCTGGAGGCGACAGAAGGCGAAGAGGATGCGGACCACCCGCAACATGCCGAAGACGAGATCAACGCGCCCGACGACGCGACGACGGTTGCCGAGACCCACGCTCCGTCCTTCATTGAAGGTCTCAAAACGGGTGTTCTTGAACTTCCCACTCGTTTCAAAAGCCTTTCACGGCGTAATCAGATCCTCGCGGGGTGTGCCGGGATTGTTGTGACCCTCGGTCTCGTCTCTGGGGTTTCGCATCTGACGCATTCGTCTGCGCCGGCTCGGGGCGGCCAGGAAGTCGGTTACGCCGATGCTCCGCCGCCAGTGCCTACGGCCGCGCCCCATGCGTCGCCCGCCCCGCAGGACGCCCCAGCCAAACCGGCCGCAACAGCGGATGAGCACAATCCATCATCGCCCGCAGCTGCGTCTCCGCCTGCCCCGACCGACGCGCCCCAGGAGCCGGGGCTCTCCACTCCGGCGCAAAGCGCCAACGCGCAAGCGCCGGCCGATGATCTCAGCGCCATGCTGGCGCTGAAAAAGCCCGAGCCTGCGCCAAAGCCCGCCCCCGTGGTCGCCCCGCCTGCCGGCCCCACTGCGCAGACCGTGCCCGCCCCGCCACCAGCGGCACCGGCGCTCGATCCGGTCCATATCGCCGCCAGTCTGCAGGCTGCACCGATGAGCGATGCACAACAGACACAGGTGCTCGGGCTCGTCACCGAAGTAGCGCATCTGGTCGAACAGCAGCGTGAGGAACTCGCACAGCTTCGCGCACGCCTCGACATTGAGGAAAAGGCGACCCACGACACCGACCACGATCTGACCCGCAGGGTCTCTCTCCTTGAAGCGGGCGCGGCCGTGCGCGACGCACGCGCCCCACGAAGCGAGGCTGGCGAGACCCGTCACGATGACGTGGATCGTGCGCGCAGCGCCGTCGCGTCCGCGCGACACGACCCCGAGAGCACGGACGACGCGCCCCGTGAGGCCGCAGGCGCGCCTGTCTCCGCGCGTCCGACCTGGACCCCGCGCTACCGCATCGTGGCAGCGTCTCCCCAGCTTGCGATGCTTGAAGACACCGCAGCACCCGATGGCGAAGTCGTGCGTGTCGAAGCCGGACCGGGCACGGATCTGCGCGGTCTCGGCCGTATCCTTTCCATCAGCCAGAAAGGCACGGTCTGGGTGATCCATACTGCCCACGGCGACGTTTACTGAGGTCGGCATGGAAGGGCTCGTCAACCTCACAAACGATCTGGCGCAGGCAGGAAGCTGGCTTCTGCCGACCTTCTGCTATTTCGCGGCCATGTCGTGTTTCATCGGGGCGCTATGGGGGTTTTACCGATACGCGACCCCGGATCTAAACCCCAATCGCACACGCCCATGGGTACCGTGGGTGCTTCTGGTCATGACCGGGGTGTTTATTTCGTTCAACGTCGTGCTCAGCAAAAGCCTCGTTTCCGCAGGAAGCGACATCAGGGCTACGCTGAGCGATCAGGCCACATCCTACGACAGTACGTCGGGAGACCTGCTCTCAGGCACCGGTCCGAAGGACGCGATTCTCGTGATCGTGACCGATTTTGCCGCGTTTTTTCAAGTATTTGGTGCGTTCTCATGCTTCTTCGCGGTCGTCGCATGGATCGCTGTCGTCAAGGGGCGCGCGCAGCGCGGGTTTCTCAGCTGCGCCATTCAATACGTGTTTGGAGTCATCCTGATGAATCCCGTCCAAGAAGCGAACTGGCTGCTGAGTTACTGGCCCTGAACCCGTCTCGAAAAAAAAATCTCGCGGTCGCGTTAAGTCGCACGCAACGCCGCGAGGATGTTGGTCAGAGGGATTGGCCCTCGATATGGAGACATTTTCTTATGCACACACGTGAAGACAACACGTCCGCCGTTTCGGGGACGGCCCTCGCCATTGCTGCGCAGCCGACGCCTGCCGCAAGCGGCCTCGGTCCGCTGAAATATGCGATGCTCGGTCTCACGCTTCTGCCGATGGCGTTCGCGTCCGCCGCGCATGCCGCGACGGGTTCCTCGTCGGGTATGGGCGCCCAGATCCAGAACATGGCCCAGGAAGGTCTGGACGCCGCAGGCTTCGGCTCATCGGCTGCCCTCTACGGCATGGCGCTGATCTTCCTGATCGCGGGTATCTTCTGCTTCTACAAGAACTCCAAGGAAGACACGCGCCGTCCGGGTTTGATTGCGGGTGGCGTCATTTGCTTTGCGATCATGGGTATCTCGGCGTCGGGTCCGAGCTGGATCAACAAGTCCTCAAACACAGCGACCAACGGGAACGCCGAGATCGGCACGACCGCCAAGTCCTATCAGTTCCAGTAAACCCATGACCGCGCTTCGATCCGTCTTTCGCCTCGCCCCTTCCCCGCTACAGGGAGAGCGACCAGCGTCCGACTGGTCGAAGCCGGGCACCTACACCTGCGCCTGCTGCGGCCTCGCCGCACCGGGCACAGGCTCGCAATGGAGCGCAGATCGTACGGACCTTGTGGTCTGTCCGGTCTGCGCTCTTCTGCATGAAACCTCACGGGCCTCGCTTGACCTTGAGGCGACTGCCATCTGGTGGCCGGCAGGCTGGCCGTCTTTAACGCAGGCAAGGCTCCTGCACCTCGTGGGTCAGGCGCATCGCCGTCTCTGGCACGCCCTTGCGGGCGAAGCACAGGGCGCGGCCGCCGCCTGGTCACAGGCTCTGGCGTCACTGACCGAACCTTCACTGGCGACGTCGCTGCCCGCACCGACCCATGGTCCTCTTGTTTTCTTGCGGTTCCTGCGCCAGCGACGCGAAGAGGCGAGCCGTCGTCTGGGCACCGCGTCCCTGCGCCACATCACGACCGCTATGCTTCTCTGCGATCCTGACGATCGCGCCGCCCGCGACAACCTCTGTCGGCTCCGCAGCCACCTTTTACTGCTTCCCGAGGGACGTCTCTTCTCGAACGGACACGACGTCTATCCGCAGTATCTCGCGCGCGCTCACGGTTTGCCTTCCAGCAATTAAGGAGTTTTCCATGGCCGGTCTCGTGACCGATTTTCTGGCCGGCATCAGCATGTTCCTGCGCCAGCCGCTTCCCGCCTTCTGCGATGTGGAAACCACTCACACCGACGAGGATCATGCCGACCGTCTCATCACCAATCGCGGGGAATACGTCTCGGTCCTGCGCATCGACGGCCTGCGTCGGATGTGCTCGCGTCAGGACGTCGAGGAACTCTCCGAACAACAGCGGATTGAACTTCAGGGCCTGCTCGACGCCAAAGGGCACGCGATGGAGGGCTGGTATATCTCCGATCCCGAACGGGCGGACGTGGCGCTCAATCAGATCTGTCTCGATGGATGCGAGGCGATCGCGTCCCATCTGCACGCGGATTTTCACGACATCATCGCCGAGCGCAGGCGGCGCTGGCCCGAGGTGATGCGCTGGGAGGATGCCTGCTACATCCTGTGGACGCGCCCCGCGGTCCTCACCCGCGAAGAGAAAAAACAGGTCGCGGCCGAGCGCAAGGAACAGGCCAAAAACTGGCCGAAGATCCGCAACAGTGACGGTCAGCGCTTCACGCTGCGTTCGGACATCATGGCCAGCCGCCACGACTCTTTCGTCTCGCGCGTCCATGGAAGTCTCTCCGCACTCGGCATCGCCTCGACCCTGCTCTCTGCCCGTGACGCCCTGACGCTCGCCCGTGAAGCCCTGTACCGGGAGACGGCCGGGAGCCGATGGAAACCTACCCTTGTGGGCGACCGCGTGATGGCCAAAGTCTCTGACGGTGATGGATCGGTCGCACAGACCGATCTCCTCTGGCCCTCCTTTCGTGACCAGATCTTCCACGCCGATGCGGAGACTGTGGGCGGGCAGATGGTCACGGTTGGCGATTATACCTACGCGCCCGTCGATATGATGATCGGCCCCGAGGATCCGCGCCCGTTCTCCGAACTGCAGAGCGTGCTCGGCCGCAAGCGTATCCCCTGGCGCAGTTCGATGATTCTTGAGGGAGGCGGTCGCACGTCCTTCGCGTTCAAGGAGATGGGCGCGCAACTTCTCTCGATGTTTCCCGGTAATTCCGACATCCAGCGCGCCTTTGAGATGCTGCGTTTCAAGCGTCAGCGCGAAAACCATCAGTCCGTGCGGATGCGGATGGCGACCGCGACATGGGCGCCGGTCGGTGAGGAAAAGCTCCTGCGTCGCCGCGCCTCCCATCTGTCCCAGGCCATCGAAAGCTGGGGCAACTGCAAGACGTCACGTGTCCCCGGCGACCCTCTCGAGGCCGCCATGGGGTCCGTCCCGCTGCTCTCACTCGGCTCGACTGCCAACCCGTCGCTCCCCCTGCTCGGTGACGCCATCCAGATGCTGCCGTGGATGCGCGCGGCGTCGCCCTTCACCACAGGCTCTATCGTTTTTCGGAAACCCGACGGCGGCATCTGGCCGTTCGATCCGACGGGTGGCGGCCTGCGAGAACACGTCTGCGACGTGTTGGTCGCACCGCCCGGAAGCGGCAAGACCGTGCTCGGAAACACCATTCTTCTCGGTCTGCTGCTCAGTTCCGCCGCCATGGGAAACTATGGCGTCAAGCTGCCATTTCTCGCCAAGCTCGATATCGGTCCTGCCTCCAAAGGCTTTATCGAGATGGTCCGCAACGCTCTCGGGCCGGAGCGCGCCCACGAGGCCGTCTTCGTGGAGATGCAGGACGGTCCCGGTTACGCCGTCAACATCTTCGACCTGCAGGTGGGGCTTGATGAACCGCTCCCGCTGGAACGAACGTTCATCTGCAACTTTCTCTCCCTGCTTGTCGCCCGTCTCGATGGCCAGGTTTACGAGGGAATGGACCACCTCATCGAAGATGTCGTCGATGAGGTGTATCGCAATGCCCGTGCGGAGATCGCGGGTTGTAAACCGAAGATCTATGAAGTCGGACAGTGCCCGATGGTCGATGACGCCATTGAGCACTTCGGGATTGTCCTCCCGCACCACCACCCGCCGCGGCACGACGCGGACGAAGCCGATCCGACCTGGTGGCGGGATGTGGTCGATGCGTTCATCGCCCTTGGCGAATACCGCCTCGCGGGTATCGCCCAGCGTTACGCGGTGCCCGTGCTGCAGGATCTTTTGGACGCCGTGCATACCGAGCAGATTGAAAACCGCTACTCAAGGATCAAGTCACCGTCCGGCGAGACCGTGATCGAGACCTTCGAGCGCTTCATCATGAACGCGATCAACGTCTATTCGACGCTCTCGCGCCCCACTGAGCTGGATCTTGGGGACGCGCGCGTGATCGTGCTCGATCTCGCGCGGGTCGCGCCCAAGGGGTCGCCAGCCGCGAACCGGCAGACCGCGCTGATGTATATGCTCGGCCGTCATCTGATCGCCCGAAATTTCTTCCTGCACGAGGAATACGCCGATCTCCCGATCATGAAGGATAGCGTGCGGGAATATCACCGCGCCCGCTTCAAGGAGATGAAAGAGACCGTCAAACGCATCGACTTTGAAGAATGGCACCGCACCCACGATGCGCCGCAGGTCAATAAGCAGGCGATCGAGGACGTGCGCGAAGGACGCAAGCACAACGTGCAGATTGCCTTCATCTCACAGCGCGCCACCGATTTTAGCGCCGATCTCGTGGGACAGGCGACCGGCTACTGGATCCTCAAATGCGGTGACGAGAAGGAAGCGCAGAATGTGATCGAGACCTTCCAGCTCACCGAGGCCAGTGCTTACGTCGTGCGTCATCGTCTGCCCGGGCCGGGCCGCAACGGTGCGCCGTTCTTTGTCGTGATGAAGGCGGCCGGCCAGAAATACGAGCAGCTTCTGGTCAACATGCTCGGGCCAGTCGAGTTGTGGGCGTTCTCCAGCACACCGGGCGACACCGCCCTGCGCAGCCGCCTCTTTGCCCGCATGCACTCGACACGCGCCCTGCGATGCCTCGCCTGTGTGTTTCCAGGGGGGAGCGCCGAAAAGGAGATCACGCGACGCAAGGCCGAAGCCATGCGCGCCTCGGCCGGTCAGGACGATGTGGTTGTCGCGGGCGTTCTCAACGAGCTGGTCGAAGAGATTGTCGAAGGCAAGGGTATCGCGGCGGGGCTGTTCCGCAGGCTGGCCGAGTTCGATGAGGTCACGCAGGAAGCCGCCTGAACGCGTCGGCCCATTTACAACCGAACGGGGTGGGACGATACCGCCCCGTTCGCTTTGTCTCCAATAAAGGCCATCCGGGCTGTTCGGATATTGATATGGACAACATAATTCTGAGTGGCCTACTGGCACTCGGCGGAGTGGGCGTGTTTATGCTGCACGCCTCGAAACCCGCTCGTAAAGACCCGTCGGATCCCATTGACTGTCTTTCGCGAGATCGGTTGCTCACGGAATGGGAGCGACGGAGCCTTCAGATCATCAAACGGCAGCTGCGTACCGGTTATCATGTCTGCCCACAGGTCCGTCTTGCGGATCTTGTTCAAGTGTCCGCCCCTGATCGCAAAACGTACTTTCAGGCCGCGACACAAGTGCAGCGCAAGAGCATCGACTTCGTGGTCGTGTCGGAAGAAACAGGGGAAGCGGCATTCGCCATTGAACTTGACGACAAAACGCATGATCGACCGGATCGACGACGACGCGACATCTGCGTGAATGCTGTCTTTAAGCAGATCGGTATTCCTCTCCTTCGTTACCGCCCGAATATGTCGATAAGTATCCCGCGCGAATATTCCCGGGCAGACTTTTAACCGGTCCTCGAAAGAAAAAATTGGTCTCCCGCGTTAAGTCGCACGCGATGATCCGATGATGCCCTCAATCCGAGGAGGGCATCATGAACCGACACCATCTTTTCCCGCCCGCCCTGCTGCTGTGTCTTGCCGCGTGTTCGACACCGGGCCATCCCGGTCCGGTCGAGACAACCGGCATGCCCAACACCGAGCTTGCGCTGCAACGGGCGATCCAGAGCACCAATCACGACATGGCCGAGTTCGGCGCGCTGCGCCCGACGGTCCCTGTCCCGACAACAACGGCCGATAACGCGCAGGTTCCCGAGGAATTGCGCCGCGACGTCTGGTTCGTCTGGAAAGGCCCGCTTCTGCCGGGCGTCAAAAAGCTCGCACGCTCGATCGGCTATACCGTGGCCACGCGCGGCGAGCGCGAGGACGTGCCCGTGGACATCAACGCCACGGCTCCGGTTCTCGACCATCTGCGCACTCTGGGCGATCAGGCCGGCACCAAAGCCACCGTCGCCGTCGATCCGTTCACCCACAGCATCACGGTGACCTACAATGGCTGATCGTCTTCGCCGTTTCGCGGTGCTGGCGCTTGGCACCATGCTGGCCACGCCCGCACTCGCACAGAACAAGATCGGCTACGCGCTTCCCTTCGAAAGCCCAACGCCGCCTCCTGCCCCAAACGGCACACTCATTCCCGAGCCCGTGCCGCCAATGCCCTCGGCCAATGAGGTCATGGCCAACGATCCGGCGCTGGCCAACCCCACCAATACGCCGGTCACGGGCTCCTATGATCTGCAGCGCCTGACGGGCGGCGAGGCACCCCCTTCTCTGGAGGCCCTGCAGGACACGCGCCCCAACGACGAAAAAGGTGACGGTCTCAAGAACGGACGTAGGGAGCAGTTACAAGAAGCCGCCCATATCTACGGCGCACAGGGCGGTCTTGCGGCACGGTCATTCGCCATCAATCAGATGCTCCAGCGCTACGAGCCGATCCTCGACAGCACGTTTGATTTCCGCCCTCTGGTGCTGCCCGTGGGCGGCGGCCAGACCCTGATGCAGCCGCCCATCGTGACACAGGCACAGATGGCGATGGCCCTCTCCGACAGCGGTCAGGTCGCGCGTGAAACCCGGTGTGTGTTCGAGATCACCCGCGAGGCGCAGCTCACGTCAGCGCCGCCCAACTGGCGCACCTATCTCGTCCGCTCATGGGCGCACCCGCGCCATCCGGCCGCCGCAGCGCTTCCGCTGACCAAAAAGGAAGTCCGTTACTGGAACTCATGGGTCGCAGAGGGCTGGGCGGACGGAGAAAAGCAGGCGGTGGAGATCTTCCTCTCCGACGTCGCCCGACTTGAGAGCGACTACAAGGGCATGGCCCGCTACCGCGTGTTGCTCCACGCCGGTCGCGTCGAAGAACCCCGTGTGGTGTTCGAGAACCGTGCCGCCGTGGGCGGGGGCGACATGCTCCACCTCGACGACCGCGTGATCCGCATCACCGGCCAGCCCGGCCTGCAGGGAAAAATCCGCAAAAGCTATGGATATCCGGAGGATTGCCGATGAGCGCGTCCCGCAAGCCCAACGTCATCCCCTTTATTGACGGCTGGCCTCAAGAGGGTCGAAGCGGCTACCCATGGGTTGCCGAAGTCCGCAAGGTCGCGCCCGGTCTCGACGATCTCCTGAATTGGGCACACCAGCAGGGGGCGTCACGCATCGACATCAAGACCGGTCACCGTATTACCATCAAGGTTCACGGCGTCGGGCGCTATGTGACCGGCTCCCCGATGAAACCGCAGGACGTCGATGAGATCGTGCGGCATGTCTATGGCAATGACGGTCCGGCCAATATTCAGGTCAACAAACAGATCGACACCGCCTACAGCGTAGCACTCACACGAGCAGACAGCCTACGCTTCCGGCTCAATATCTGCCCGATCATGACTCTGCAGGGGCAGGGCACGCAGATCGTGATGCGGCCGATCCCCTCAAAGCCTCCAAGCCTCGACGACCAGCTGGTCGAAGACGAGATCCGCGCCACCAACGATCTGCCCAGCGGCATGGTTTTCGTGGGCGGATCGACCGGTTCTGGCAAATCGACGCTGCAGTTCGGACTGGCGTCCGCCAAGCTGCTCGATCCCCGCTACAGCTGCGACATGGCGACCGGCGAGGAGCCGATCGAGTTCCTGCTCGACTACCTCAAGCCTGCGCACGGCTCACGGATAAGCCAGACCGAAATCCGCCCGCCCAACATGACGTTTGCGTCCTTTGTGCGCGGCTGCATGCGCCGGGAAATGACGGATCTGATCGTGGGCGAGTGTCGCGACGGCGACACCATGGACGCGGCCATCAACTGCGCCATCACCGGCGGCAAACTGATGACCACCGTTCACGCCGACGACGCCCCACTGATGATCCAGCGCGCCATCTCGCTGTGTCCGCGTGCGGAGCGCGACAACCTCGTCAGCGCTCTGGCGCAGTCGCTGCGCTTTGTCATGAACCAGCGTCTTCTGCCGCGCAAAGGTGGCGGCCGTGTCGCCATTCGCGAGTTCGTCACCTTCGATCGCGCCCTGCGCCGAAAGCTGCTGACACAGGACGCCGACACGTGGCCCGACCTGATCCGTCAGGCCGTGGACCATGACGGGCAGAGCTTCGCGACCGCGATCCGGCTGCGTCTCGAACAGGGCCTCATCACCGAGGAAACAGCCCTTCTCGCCGAAAAGCGGGACGCCTGATGTGGCGCGCCACGGGTCTGCCCGTTCGCATCCTTTTCCTCGACGGCAGCGCCTGCCTGCCGATGCTGATCTCCATCAGCTACTGGAGCTGGACCACCCTCATCATTGGCGTCGTCGGCACGCTGTTCTTCGGCACGATCTCGTTCTTCGGGCTCACGCCCATCACCGCGTGGCGGTGCATGCGCCGCTTCCTGTGCGGCCGCCTGCGGACCGCCCGCCCCACATGGAAACGGAGACGCTACGGATGAGCGCATCATCGCTTTCTCTCCCACCCGAGCGCGTCGGCAAACTGCTCCAGGCGCTCATCGAGCGCCAGGGCCGCCCGGTGTTTCTCAACGGCCAGCCGATGGCGCCTGCGGCCATACGCGCGGCCTGCGCGCCGGATGGCTTCCTGCCCGCCTTCATGGTGGCCGCCGAGAGCCTCTGGCACAGCCTGACGGGCACGGGCTTCGGGCTCACCCTCAAACCGTCCGAACAGGCGGCAACCGGCGTGGTGCTGACCGCCGTGCGACCGGACTCCCTTGTGGTCGTGCTGCTCTGCCTGCTCGAAGTACTCAGGAGGCTGGGCCTCGAGCGGGATGATCTCTCGCTCAACGAACTGCCGACCGTCTGGGATTACGGCCTGCGGCTGATTCAGGTCTCTGGCGAGCGCGCGGTGCGCGAGGAGGCCGCATGAAGCGTCTTCTTCCGATCGCCCTCGCAGGGCTCGCCCTGATGAGCCAAGTCGCACGTGCGCAGGAACCCGAGGAAACCGGCCGGGAAACGGTCGCCTGTCTGACAGCGGCCAGCCGGCATGAGCGCGTGCCGCGCAGCGTGCTGCTCATTCTCCTCTACGTCGAGGGCGGTCGCCTCGGCAGCACCGTGCGCAACGACAACGGCACCTTCGATCTGGGGCCGATGCAGGTGAACAGTTCCCACGTGCCGGAGATCGCGCGGCGCTGGCACACCACGCCCGCACGCGCCTGGCGCGCCCTGCGCGACAACCCGTGCGCCAACATCGAAGCCGGAAGCCACATCCTCACCGATGCGCTGCGCGAGACCCATGGGGATCTCTGGCAGGCCGTCGCTTACTACCACTCCCACACGCCACGCTTTGGACGCGCCTACCTCCAGCGCGTCTGGAGCGTGACCCATGACCTGATGCGAACCGCCAGTCTGGAGAAAGGCTCATGAGCGCCGCCCGTTCCCGTTCGTCCGGCATGGATAGCTTTTTCGACAGTGGCCCGGTTCTCGCGGCCATGTTCGTCGTCGTGACCGCTCTTTTATGCTGGATCACATGGTCAACCTGGCACACACAGATCTCGCTGTTCGTGATGCGCTCGCTGCTGTGGCAGATCGGCCATCTGAGCCCCAGCCCGGCCCTGAATGAGCTGGCCGGTCAGTTACGCCATGCCTGCATCCATCCCTCCACGATCCGGCTGATCCAGCTTTACTACGGGATCTCCATCGTCGGTGTGGCGATCCGCTGGCCGGCGATCTGTCTGACACTGCTCTGCGCCCTGGTGTGCATCCTGCGCGGCGAAAATCGTGAACTGCGCCGGGTGCTCGATCTGGAATCCTTTATCGAGGTGCAGGCGCGCATGTTTCCAACGCTGCGCGGCTTTGCCAAACGTCGCCTGACAGCCCTGGTGTCCCCGGGCGAGCGCGGCGATCCGCGTCCGGCCGATCCCGCGCTGACAGCCGAGGAATGGGCGTCGCGCTACGCCCGCAACGAGGATGGCAGCTTCAATGAGGTCGGCGCGACCGAAGCCTTTACCCGACAGATCGGCGTGCCTTTCAGCGGGCGCGCACAGGACGCGCCGCCCATCGCCCGGATCCTCTTTGCCGCCTTTGCGCTGCATCGTCTGCAGCGGCGCAAGGAAGCGATGGAACTGCTCGGCAATCTCTCCGACGCGCTGGCCGATGTGGACACCGCCAGCGAATACGGCCCCGCACGCCCCCTGTCCGCCCCGAAGACCGTCCTGCGTCAGGCTGACGCAGTGCTGGCCATGCCCGAGATCGCCGAGGCGATCGCCACAAGCTGCGAGCCGCACGGCTGGACCACAACGGCGCTGATGACGCTGTTATGTGACGCCCGTCTTGCCGCCGGCGTCCTCGCGCCACCCGCTTTTGCCATCGTCAAACTCATCGACCGGCCGCTCTGGTACGCGCTGCATTCCCTGGGCTTCCCCAGCGAAAACCCGCGTGAGGATGTCCATCCCAATCCCCGCATCGAAGCGGCCGGCGCCCGTGCCCATTGGGAAGAGGAGCGCCGCCTGCGTCGGCCCCTCTATCTGCCCGCGCTCGAGCGCGCCCTCGCCACCATCCGACCCGCAGCCTGAAAGACCCTCCCATGACCCGTATCGTGATCCGGACCGGAACATGCGCGCCTGTCACCCTCGACATCGAGGACACCGGCGACAACGCGCCCGTCCATCTTCATCTTCCGTCCGCCCGGGACGCTGCGCCTGTCGCGGATGTGTCAGAAGGGCAGCCGAAAGAAAAACGTCCGAAATGGCGTGCGTGGGGACGTCCCGCCACTTTGGCTGGCGTCGGAATGCTCGCGGTTCTCGTCGTCCTGCGCGTGACCGCACCTGTTGCGGAGCCGGAACCGCCGCTGCACTTTGCGCGTCTTCCACCTATTTCCGGCGATGGTCCCGACAGCGCGATGCCCCAGAACGGCAACGCGCACGCGCGCGACGACAGGCAGGCCTTGCTTCAGGCCCTGAAGCAACCCGTCCATGTTGAGCCGCCGCCCGGCCTGCCGAGGGCCTCTGCCCCGCCCGCGCCCGCCAACGCCTTCGGACTGGAGAACTGAGATGGTCGCCCGTCGCATTGCAGGGCCGGTCGCCAACCAGCAGATCAGCCGCGAGAGGATCTACCGGGACTCACGGCCCTGGTGGACACGCTGGGCGGACGACGTGCGTTCGCCTCTGGCCGGATGGTACATGCTCATTCTCGCATTTTGCGCGTGGCTGATTCCAGCGCTCACCGGACCGGCGCTGGTTCTTGCGCCCGTGGTCGCGATGTGGGTACTGATGCGCCCCGAAAGCCTGCCGCTGCATCTGCCGCGCTACACCGGCGAGACCGACCGCAACAATCTCTCGCCCAAGGACCGCAAGCCGCAGAAGGCGGACGGGATCGTCTATCTCGGCACAGAGGCCCGCACGCGCCGTCAGATCTGGATGACGTCGGATGCGGCGCGCCAGCACGCTGCCATCCCGGGCACGACCGGTGCGGGTAAAACCACCGCCATCGTCTCGCTGGCGGCCAACCCTCTCGCGCACGGCTCGGGTTTTATCCTCATCGACGCCAAGGGCGACAACACCGTTTACGGCGATGTGCTGGCTCTCGCGCGGCGTTTCGGTCTCGACGATCAGGTGCTGGTGCTCAACTTCCTTGTCGCCAGCGGGGCAAAAGATTCCAACACCTTCAATCCGTTTAGCAGTGGCAACGCCGACGCCATCCGCGAAATGCTGGTCAGCCAGCTCGGCGAAGCGATGCCCAATGATTCCAACGGCGTCTTTCGCGACCGCGCCGTGGGACTGGCGGGCACGATCATTCCCGCACTGGTCTGGATGCGCGACACGCATGGCGTGTCGATCAACGTGGACAGCATCCGCTACGCGATGGGACTGCGCTGGATCGGCACGCTCGCGCGCCACAAGGTCTTTCTCATCCGCAATCCGGAGTCCGATCATCCCTTCGAGCGCAGCGTCCCCGAGATCCCGGCCGATATTCTCTGGCCGCTGCAGGCGTATCTCGGCGAACTGCCCGGCTATGATTCCACGCTCGAATGGAACGCCCAGAAAGAAAACAAGCCGTCCGAACAGCACGGCTACGCCAAAATGTACTTCTCCAAAGTCTTCACGCAGCTTGGGGTCTCGCTCGGTCATATTTTCAACGTCGAGAACGCCGACATCATCATGCGCGATGTGGTGCTCAACCGCCGCATTCTCGTGACCATCCTGCCCTCTCTTGAGAACTCCTCGGACAGTCTCGCAGGTCTCGGCAAGATCGTGGTCGCCTCCCAGCGTGGTGTCATGGCGCAGCTGCTTGGCGCCAAGCTCCACGGCGATGGCGACGAAATCTTCAAGCTGAAGGCCGGATCGGGCGATGCGCCGTTCCATCTCTTCTTCGACGAGCTTGCAGCCTTCGTCACCGACGGCATGGATCGCATGGCGGCCATGGGACGCGGCCTGAACTGCATGTTCTGGTTCTCGTTTCAGGATCTTCCCGGTCTGACCGCGCGCATTGGCGAGAAAGCCTTCACCCTGCTCGGCAATGCCAACCTCACGCACGCCATGCGTCTGCAGGACGCGATGAAAACCCGTGAATGGCTGGAACAGCAGGCCGACAAGGTGGAAGTCTCACAGGTCACACATCTTGAGCGCAGCGAGGTCGGCAACCTCTACGCCGGTCAGAGCGCCGAGATCCGTGAAGTGTCGCGCCTGCCGTGGAGCGATCTGCAGACGCTTCTCGAAGGCGAGGCCATCACCATGTGGGGCGGCCGCCTCACTCACTCCAAGACGTTTTTCGCCAAGGTCAATGGCCGCAAAGGCGCGGTGCGCCGCGTCCAGCCCGTCATGCTCCCCGTGGACAAGAAAGGTCACAGTGCCGCACCGGACGCTGAGACCTGGAAAGTGTTGGAGGCAATCGAAGACGGAAGTTTCTTAGCCCAGGAGACCCAGGCACCGATGGCCGACAGCCTCACGCGGTTCGTGGCGGATCTCGCCAACGACAACAAAACCGACATCGGCCGGATCATTGCCGAGGCAGGGGAATGCGCCGCCGAGTTCGCCGGCACGGCCGGAGATCCGTTCGGGGTGCGCCGGCAGGCCGATACCTCCTTCCTCAATTCGCTTTATGCGTGGGCGCAGAAGGAGCGCGACGGCTTTGCCGTGCCGCCCCGGCCGCGTCCGCCCATTGATGCGGCGCTTCTCGGTCGCCTGACCGAACTGGAAGAACTCTCCGATGTGGCGGCCGGATCCGCCCGACGTCGGGCGTCCATGATGATCGGCGCGCGTGATGCGTTCCGCGAGATGGTGCGTCTCAACAGTGGCGAACCCGAAGGAAGCAGGCTCAATGAGGCGGGCGTTCTTGCCGCCGCCCGCGCGCTGCGGGACCGGCTGGCGGCCTGACACAGGGGTTGTCTAAAAAACAGACCGTGGCATCATCGTCGTGAGACAGATCGCAGTCTGTCTCACGGTAAACAGGTAATTACAGAAAACGGGAGGTCCGTCCGGCCTCCCGTTTTTTGTTGGTAACGTACGTCCGCAAATGACAGAAACGGGGGGATAAGCAGATGACTCCGCTGAGGCAAAAGCCCACATGCGTCTCTCTTACCGCGCACTATCCGCCCATAGCGGTGCGAATTCCTCGGCCTGCGTGAGGATGTTCTGCACCGCTTCATCCTGCATGTCGGGCGGGTAACCGTACTTCCGCAGCAGGCGTTTGACAGCCGTGCGCATCCTGGCGCGTGTCGGAGCCATGACGTTCCAGTCCACCGTCGCATTCTCACGAATGGTCCTGACCAGGGCCGCCGCGATCACGCGCAGGCCCGGATCGCCCATCGCTTCGCGGGCGCTGTCATTCCGTGCGAGCGCATCATAGAACGCCACTTCCTCCGGCGTCAGGCCAAGTTCTTCTCCTCGTGAGCGGGCCGCCGCCATTTCATGCGCCAGCCGGATCAGTTCATCCAGAATCTGCGCGGACGTCAGGGCATTGCTGTGATACCGGCCGACCGCCTGCTCAAGACGTGTCGAGAAGGCCTCGGCTTCCGTCAGGTTAGACCGGCTGCGACTGCGGATCTGTCCTTCCAGCAGCTTTCGGAGTGCCTCGATCGCTAGATTGCGCTGGGGCATCTCCCGGACTTCCTGAAGAAAGCCGTCCGACAGGATGGAAATATCGGGACGCCCAATTCCGGCGGCTTCCATGATGTCGATGATATCCGTGGACACCACGGCACGGCTGACCAGTTGCCTGATCGCCAGTTCGCGCTCCTGCGGGCTCTTCCTGTCTGAATCATCTCCGCTCTGTTTCACCAGAGTCGCCCGCACGGCCTCGAAAAACCCGACCTCATCGCGCAAGCTCGCGGCCTGATCACTGGCCGATGCCAGCGCAAAGGCGACCGAGAGTGTCTTCACCGCGTCAGGAAAGCGTTTCTGCGCCGCCTTGCGGGCTTCATCGCTCGTCGCCTGCGCGGTCTCCCGCTGCTGCTGGCCGAGCACATGATCCAGCGCCCCAGCCATAATCGTGAGCTTCACCTTGGCAGACGTGCCGGGAACGAGGGCAGGGCGATAATCGAACCCGCCAGCCTGTCCCGGATTGAACATTGCCCGGACAATCTCATAGCGCTCCTGCAAAGCGCGGATCGCCTCGGCTTCATCAATGCCGACCTGCTCCCGGTCTCCCGCCGAATATTCACCAAGCGCGGTCTTCAGGTTCTGCGCGAGGCCGATATAGTCCACAACCAGACCGCCCGGCTTGCCCTTGAACACGCGGTTCACGCGGGCAATGGCCTGCATCAGACCATGACCACGCATGGGCTTGTCCACATACATCGTGTGCATGGACGGCACGTCGAACCCCGTCAGCCACATGTCCCGGACGATCGCCAGCTTCAGCGGGTCAGCATTGTCCTTCATGCGTTTGGCCAGCAATTCGCGCCGTGCCTTGGGGCGCTTGCCGATATGCCGCTGGAATCCGGCGAGGTCGGACGAACTGCCCGTCATCACGACCTTGATGACGCCTTCGTTGTCGTCGTCACTGTGCCAGTCCGGACGCAGACGGATGATCTCAGCGTAAAGCGCCACGCAGATGGCGCGGCTCATGCCGACGATCATGCCCTTGCCGTCCAGCGCCTCAAGCCGATTCTCGAAATGCCTGACCAGATCTTCCGCGACACGCCGCAGACGCGGCTCCGCGCCGACCAGCGCTTCAACCCGTGAGTATTTCTGGCTGAGCCTGTGCTCCTCGCTCTCCGGCAGCCCCTCGACGATCCCGGCCAGTTCGTCGTCAACCTCGTCCTTGACGTCGTCATCCAGTTCGATGCGGACCAGACGGCTTTCGTAATAGATCGGGACCGTCGCGCCGTCTTCCACCGCCTGCGCGATGTCGTAGATGTCGATGTAGTCGCCGAAGATCGCGCGCGTGTTCACGTCGGCTGTTTCAATCGGCGTTCCGGTGAAGCCGATGAACGACGCATTGGGCAGAGCATCCCGCAGATGTTTGGCAAAGCCATAAGAGACCTTGCCCGTCTCGCGGTTGAATTTCGCTTCCAGCCCGTACTGGCTGCGATGCGCTTCATCCGCCATGACCACGATGTTCCGCCGCTCCGTCAGCAGCGGCACGGTCTCTTCGTCACCTTCGGGTTGAAACTTCTGTAACGTGGTGAAGATTACGCCACCGGACGCCCGCCGGAGCAGTTTCCGCAGATCTTCCCGACTGTCTGCCTGTTCCGGTGTCTGACGCAGAAGTGCCTGTGCCCCGGAGAATGTCGCGAATAACTGATCGTCCAGATCGTTGCGGTCGGTCAGAACGACAATCGTCGGGTTTTCCATCTCCGGGTGACGGGCGATGACGCCGGCATAGAACGTCATCAGCAGGCTTTTGCCCGAGCCCTGCGTATGCCAGACGACCCCCGCCTTGCGGTCACCACCCTGCGCCGTGGCTCGGACGGTCTGCGCCACGGCTTTGCGGCAGGCATGGAACTGATGATACGCCGCCAGAATCTTGATCGGGCTGCCGTTCATCTCCGTGAACAGCACGAAGTCCCGCACCAGAGCGAGCAGCCAGCGCGGGGTGAACACGCCCCGCAGCACGGTCTCCATTTCCTGATGGTTCTTCGCCACCAGTTCCTCACCATCCACCGTGCGCCACGGCATGAACCGCTCGCAGTCCGCCGTGAGCGAGCCGACGCGGGCCTCGGTGCCGTCCGAAATCACCAGAACTTCGTTGAAGCGGAACAGGGACGGGATGAAGGCGCGATAGGTCTGGAACTGGTTCCAGGCGGAATCCAGCGTGGCGGTCTCGGAACTCGGGCTCTTCAGTTCAATGACGCCCAGAGGCAGGCCGTTGACGAACAGCACAAGGTCCGGCCGTCGGTTGGCCTCGTCCTTTTCCACCACGAACTGACGCACGGCGAGGAAGTCGTTGCGCTCGGGACGGTCGAAATCGACCAGTCGCGCCCGGTCTCCGGATTGCGTGCCGTCCTCGCGCACCACGTCCACCGGAACGCCATCGACCATATATCCATGCAGACGGCGGTTTTCGTCCACAACATCCGGCGTGTCTTCCCGGCGAAGCGCCAGCAGGGTTTCATCCCGCGCGGCCTGCGACAGATGCGGGTTCAGGCGGTCGATGGCGGCGCGAAGACGGCCGGTCAGATTGACGTCCGATAACGAGGCACGTTCGGGATGGGCACCGCCGGGGGAAATCTCCGGTCCGGTGGTGACGGTGTAGCCACATTCCCGCAGGATCTCGCAGGCCCAGTCCTCGATCTCATTTTCGGACAGGAAGCTCATAGCGCGTCCGCCACCATCTTTTCGGCGTCACGAATGCGGATTTCGCCAGACATCAGTTTGGGGAGGAGCAGGTCACGGAGTTGGACGAGGGTACGAGCCTCCTGTTTATTCCGCACAATTTTTTCATAAAAAACTTCTGCTGCATCATTGAAAGAAGACATTAAGCCACGACTGGGAACTATAGCGGTGAATTCGTTTATATCACCTTTTCCTAGATGAATGACGGTTGTTGCAACCTCTGTATCTTCGATGAATTTCAATTGAGGAATTATGGTTTCTCTTAAAAATACAGAAGATATTCCCTCGTTTGGGAGGAATATACATACCCGTTGATTAAGCCACGCTTCTTCACCACCCCAGAGATGAGCGCGAAACTCACCATCCATTCCAACAACAATCATACCGGGTAAAATCTTGAAGCCTTTGGGATGGTTTTCTGTCGTCCAAACTCCCGGTTTTTCAGATGGCAAATCTCTGATCCTTACGAGTGGGATACCTTCGCCCTGGGTATTGAATAAACTAGATGCGAAAGGTGCGCCGTAAACCACTGACGCCACGTCATAAATGCTAGAGAAATTCCACCCCTCCGGCTTCCCCTCATCATCCAGCCTGTCAGGGAAAAGCTCCCAGACTTCGGAGGCGAGATAAGGCGTTTGCCCGGCCATTTTTGCCCGTGTCGGTCCGAAATCGACAAACCAGTCCCGAAACAACGCCCGCGCCATCGCCTCCAGCGTCTCGTTCGTTCGACGGTCGAGGTCGATCTTGTCGTCGAGGGCACCAAGCAGCGCTGTAATTTCGTTTCTTATTCTCGGTGGGGGTATTGGGATCGGAAGATCCGCCAGATCACGTAAATTCAGTGTAGCTTGAACGGTCGTGTTAAGGCGCGCCTGAATAATTTCGCGTGCAGCAGAGCCACAAAGCGCTAATTTGACCCAATAAGGGCCAACTTCCTCTTCGACTGGAATTACGGCCACAGCGCGGGCCACGTTCCATCCCTTCATTTGGTATGGAACAATCGCCGTTTCTCCTACGGTTCCAACGATTGTTATTAATAGCTCCCCGCCACACAGCCGCGTTCTTTTATAGTTTTCTTCAATGATTTTAGATACTTTCAAGGGTTTTGTTGTGTCAATTTCTCCGTTCCTAATATCAGCCACGCGAACAATCGGAACTCCGCTGTTTTCGTGTGTTCCTGGTTGCACAATGCCGTATGAAATGCCGCGCTTTTTCTCTGTTATGTCGCCAAGGCGAACTGTTTTCGAATACTCTGCGATATTCATTGCAAAACGTCCTTGGTCTTCAATAAAATTACTTCGTGAGCGAGGCGAAGAAATCCCTCGTCCATCAGTGCCCAATCCAGCACATCGACTTTCCACGGCAGATCGGACTCCGAGAACGCCTCTTCCAACCGCGCCCGGGTCTCCAGCGACAGCGGTTCATCCCCCATCACGGCCAGATCCAGATCGGAAAACGGCTTGGCTTTCCCCGTCACGCGCGAGCCAAACGCCCGCACCTCGCGGTCAGGCACAATCTCGTTGAGAATACGCAGCACGATGCCCGTTCTTCGGGCGTGATGTCGATCCGGTCCGTCACGCGGTCCGGTCTTTCAGAACAGCCAGCAGAAACGCCGCCTCGTCGATAAAATCCGGGATCGTCGCCACGACCTGCTTTGCGGAGGCTTCGTTGTAGGTGTGGCTGGTCATGGTCCGCATCTTGCGAAACACGCTCCACTGCGGCCATGCACTTTTGAGAAGCCCGGCTTCATTGGCAGAGCGGATCAGGTCCGGAAAGCCCATGCGGTCATATTCCTCTGGAGAAGCCGCGTTGGCTTCCAGAAACCGCTTCAGGGTTTTGTGGCTGAGTTCGTAGGTGAATTCGAAACGCTGGATCAGTCCGTCGCGCAATTGCTCGTCGTCAGGATGGGCCACATGCCGCGCCCAGCCTTCCTTCAGGCGATCCAGCGCCCGTTCCAGCGGCGTGAGATACAGGGTCATGGGCTTACGCGCTCCTCTGGACCTGCCCGGCCCTGCGGGCACGCACGGCGGCGAGGAACTTGTCCCGCATTTCGTTGAAAACGCCGGTCGGCAGCAGTCCGTAAGCGACACTCGCGGCATCGCCGGGACGGGCGGGGCGGAGATCAGGGCCGGGCCAGATGAAGCGGTTGGCGTCGGTCACAACGATCCACGACCGCGCATCGTCCAGTCCGAGGCGCCGTTTCGTTGCAGGGGGCAGTTCGACGGCGAGCCGCTCATCAGCCGGGGGCGTGTGCGTGATGGGCAGGACGGTCACGAGGGCCTCGCCGTCGTCATCGTTCGTGACGAGAATGACGGCGCAGGGGCGGTCTTTCGCACCTTCTTCCTGTCCGCGTGAGGCCTCGTTGCGCCAGAGAAAGGCATAGCGGATCACGAGGCCCGCGACAGGTGCGGGAAAGGACACGGTCAGAGGCGCTCATCGTCAAACGCGCTGGCCGCGGCGGGGGCTTCGCTGGCGGCAATGGCGGCGATGTCGGTCTCGCTGAAATCGTCCAGCCCCATTACCCGGCGCTCGCGACGCTTCAGCCGCCGGTATTCTTCCACGCCCATGAGCACGAGGCTGTCACGGCCATGGTTGGTGATGGTGACGGGCTCCCTGAGCGCCGCTTCGCGATAACGGCCGAAGCCCTTCTGAAACTCGGCCGAGGAGATGCTGAGATTGGCCATGAGAGCGCTCCGGATTTCGATTTATCCAGATTATCCGGATTTTTGCCCGGGCGCAAGCAGGACATGGCCGCTCACGCCATGACCCGCTTCAGAGACGCAGTGATCTTCGCGTTCAGTTCCTCGCCCTGTTGGAACTGCTCCTGCAAGGTTTTCTCCAGCGCCGCGAAGCGTTCCGCAAAGGGCACGCTGTCTTCTTCCGCTTCTTCAGCGCCGACATAACGCCCGGGGGTCAAAACGAAGCCGTGCTGTTCAACCTCATCCAGCGTGACGGATTTGCAGAAGCCGGGAACGCCCTCATAGGGAGCCGCGTCCTTCTCGCCGCGCCATGCGTGGTAGGTGTCGGCGATGCGGGCGACGTCCGCATCTGTCAGTTCGCGGCGGGTGCGATCGACCATCGTGCCGAGCTTGCGGGCGTCGATGAACAGCATCTCCCCGCGACGGTCGCGCCATCCTTTCGGGTTTTTGGTGCGGGTCAGGAACCAGAGACAGGCCGGGATCTGGGTCGAATAGAAAAGCTGGCCGGGCAGGGCCACCATGCAGTCCACAACGTCGGCCTCGACCATGCGGCGGCGGATCTCGCCTTCGCTGTTCTGGTTCGACGACATGGACCCGTTGGCGAGCACAACGCCCGCCATCCCGTTCGGGGCGAGGTGCCACAGGATATGCTGGAGCCACGCATAGTTGGCATTGCCCACAGGCGGCCTGCCGTACTGCCAGCGGGGGTCGTCCTCCAGCGAGGCGTTCCACCAGTCCGAGATATTGAACGGCGGGTTGGCGAGAATGGTATCGAAGCGCAGGTCTTTCAGCTCGTCCCGCAGGAAGCTGCCTTCGTTGTTCCAGCGGATATCCGCGCCGATGCCCCGGACGGCGAGGTTCATTTTCGCCAGACGCCAGGTGGTGTGGTTGCTTTCCTGCCCGTAGATCGCGATATCGCCCAGCTTGCCGCCGTGGCTTTCCACGAACCGCTCCGACTGCACGAACATGCCACCCGATCCGCAGCAGGGATCATAGACGCGGCCCTTATAGGGTTCGAGCATGGAGACCAGCGTGCGGACGACGCTGGATGGGGTGTAGAACTCGCCACCGCGCTTGCCTTCCGCGCCTGCGAAGCCGCCCAGAAAGTATTCATAGACGCGCCCCAGCACGTCACGGGCCTGATCCTCGCTGCCGCCCATGCCGATCTCGGAGATGAGGTCGATCAGTTCGCCCAGCATGACACTGTCCAACGCGGGACGTCCGTAATCCTTGGGGAGAACGCCCTTGAGCTGTTCAGGGTTGGCCTGCTCGATGGCCAGCATGGCGTCATCGATCATCTTGCCGATGCCGGGAGAGCGGGCGTTGGCCTGAAGATGCGACCAGCGGGCGGTCTCTGGCACCCAGAAGATGTTCTCAGCCAGGTATTCGTCCGGGTCCTCGGCAGCGGCCGGATCATCGTGCAGGAGGATCTCGTGATACGCCTCGAACGCGGTGGAGATGTAGCGTAGGAAGATCAGCCCGAGCGTGACGTGCTTGTAGTCGGACGGTTCGAGGTTCTTGCGCAGCTTGTCGGCCGCCAGAAACATCTGCTGCTCAAAGCCAAGGGTGGCCGCTGTGGTCTTCGCTTTCGCCCGTGCCGTCTTCTTGGGGGGCGGAGCGGCATCCGGGTTCTTGCGGGGGCGACCACGGGGCATGGAAACAGGCTTTCAGGCTGACAGAACAGGCCGTTACAGTGTGCCCGATCATGGATGGCCGGTCGAGGGGAGATGAGAAACTGTATCGTAGCACATCATGTTTCGGGGGGCTGACCCCAACCATTTAGACATGTCGCTCCCATGCTGCATTCGGCCCGTAGCGTTTCATCCACTCTCGTGAAAATAACCCACCGTCAAATCCTGTGACTAATCACTCAATATGAGCAATCTAATGCAGCATCAGGCAGTGTATCCATGTGTCCCCAAAATCGAAAAACGGCACGTGCATAACGCCGCAAATCATTCGACTGAATTCGAATCTCATCGCTTACGGGCACATTACCAGGAACCAAGTCGTAACAGTCGAAAGACGGATTGCCCCAAAGGTGTGGTGCGCGACCTCGCAGCTTCCTACACGACCGGCCATCACCGTGGCGGACCACATTCGCCACGTCATGCATTTCGATAAGAACGTCGTCGATTTTATTCTCAGCAAGACGGTGCGAGCCGATACTTATGCATTTTTTAATCAGTTTTCCCCAATCTTCTTCCTTCACCCGATGCTCGTTTGCCCACCGCCTAAGTTGACGTTCAAACAAGCCGTCGAGTGTGAGGACGAATGCTTTGATAGCCTCGTTCGCTGTATAATTATCGACTTGAGCGGCGCATCTATCAAGGAATTCGGTTAAAGTCTCCGCCTTCCCCATGGTGAGCGCGCCATGCTTGCGAAGTTGGTTAAGTGTTACCTCAATCACACGCCGATAAAAGCGATCAGCGTTCGCTTGAAAAACGCGGGGAAGCTGATCGACCGTGTTCATAATCCTGTACGCCGCTACTTCGGGGAAATAATAATTGTTAAATTTACGCGCAATCTTCATACATTTCCATGCCAATTCCAATCGCCAATTTAGGAACAAGGTTCCTTTGTACCGATGCAGCGCACATCGAAATAGAAGAACAGTCGATACATGGGAAGATATGCCTTTCAACCATCATTGGCGAGTGAACACTGGGGGTATCAGTTCGTTGTCGCGGCATTGAAATCGTCCGCGTCCATCCAACCTTTGTTGGTCTGGACCATGACGGCCTTCTGCACGCTATCCTTCTGAAGCGCCGTCACAAGCTCGGGGAATGCTTTCTGAATATTCGGATTGCGCGCCCAATCGGGCACATCCGTCGCCGTGACGTGGAAAACCACCTCGGAAATCTTCTGTCCTCCACCGGGAACCGTACCCGGCTCGGAGAAGTGGTCAATCGACGTCACCGCGTAACGACCGGCGCAGAACTGGAACGAGTTGCGATATCTGGCCGCCTTTCCCATCTCAGTGAGGGAATAGGTTTTCTGATGAACGGTCTGCGTGCCCATTCCGAATAGAACCGGTTTCTGAACCGTCTCGTCCTTGACCGACAACAGGCCAGCTGACGTCAATGCGTCCCATGGGCGCGTATCGTCACCTTCCACCGTGTAAGGGAAATCCGCCTTACCCATGGTGAAAACGAACTGTTCGCCTACTGGAATGCAGGATTTCTCATAGTGCTGATTCAAGGCCTTCTTGAAGTTTCCCTCGGTCGCCGCCTGTGGGTCATCTCCGCATCCTGCGAGAGCCAGAACGGGCAGAAGGGCAACGACAGCAAGAGAACGCATGCAGACACTCCAGATCACATCGGTTTGGCATCCCTCCATAAGGGAAAAAAACTGGAACCGGTATAAAAATCAGTTACATCCCCGGTCCCGGCGAAACAGTCCGCGCCCTCTGCCAGCGCAGCACGCGCTCGGTCGTGGTCATCGTCGGCCCGGCGTGCTTCATGATCGCCTCGATCTGCCGGTCGAGATCCACGAGACGCGCGCCAGCCGTCTTTTCAAGCGAGATGGCCTGCACCTTGCGCTGAACCTCGCCCCCATAGTCCCGGTCCGATTGAGCGAGCGTCTCCTGAGCGACGCCAAGGCGGATCAACTCCTGCACGCGCTGATCGCGCTCCTCGGGCGTCCGGAAAGGCACGTCCATACCCAGCGCCTTGTAGGGTTTGTTGGCCATCGCCTTTGCCACGTGATCCCAGAGTTCGTCGCTGGTGACGGGCGTAAGATCGCCCAAGGCCCTCTGATTCCGCACCGCCTCAAACGTCGCGGCGTCCGAAATCATCGTCCATGTCGTGCCCTTGGCGCGGCTCTCGGCCACATAGCTGGTAAAGCCGGTCGCGTTGCCGACACCGCGTGGCATGGCGTTGATATGCTCGTCCGACGTCAGCCCCTGAGCGGCATCCACCGTCATGGCAAAACCGAACCCTACAAGCACGCGCCCGCTCTTGGCGTCACGGAAACGGTGCCACTCGACGTCGGCCACCTCGCCGTCCTTGGTCCGGACACGCAAACCGTCCTTGCTGTGCGCGACCACGGTGACAACATCGCCATTGTTGCCAACGGTCTTGCCCTGCCCGTCCACCTTGCCCCATGTGCGACGATAAAGCCGCAGACGATCTCCGGCCGCGACCTGCAGATCGTAGGTCTCGCCGCGCTGGTCGATGGCCTGCACGGTGATCTCCTTGCGCGAGATCTCGCCCCGTTCCTGCAGGATCGAGCGCACGGCACGGCTGAGGTCGGCCGCATCCCGGTTGGTCAGCGCGGACATGGTGACGCCCCTCTTGGAACCTGACGCGGCCAGTGCGTCCCGACGGGTGACATAAAGCCGGGCGATCTGCTGCATCACCTCATCCTCATCACCGCCCACGAGGCTGATCGTCCCGTCCTCGCGCTTCATGTCGATCGCGCGCCTGACCTCATCGAAATGAAAGCGGTTACGCGGATCGTCGTCGTTCTCTGCGTCCGTACGCGCATAGGCCGCCTTGCCTTTGACGCGATACGCTTCCAACTGCTCACGGGTCGCCTCCTCTCCACGAAAGAGACCCGCGATCTCGCGATTACGCGCTGTGGTCTGACGCACGGTGGAGAGAAGCTCCGGCATATCTTCTTTCGCCAGAACCCGACGCAGGATTTCCAGGGCATCGCCAGCCTCAATCGACTGCGCCTGCTCCCGGTCACCCAGAACCTTGATCGTGCAGCCCGTGCGGCGCTGCAGTTCCATGAGCTGAAGCATCTGCCGGGGCGCGACCTGTCCCACCTCGTCGATCACGAGAACCGTGTTCTCCGTGACGGTGTGATCGCCTTTCTCCAGACGCATCAGGAACGGGGCCAGCGCCCAGCGGTCATGGATCCCGGCTTCGGCCAGTGCGTCGGCCTGACGCCACGCCGTCGCCAGACCGATCACCTCGCGCCCCTCGGGGGCGAAGGTCGTGTCACCCTTCCACGCCGCCACCAGCGGCTTGAGGAGGAAGGTCTTTCCCGATCCGGCGACACCGGTCAGCATGGACAGCTTGCCGCCACGTCCCAGGGCGTAGATCGCGGCTTTCTGGGACTGGCCGTGCTCGTCATCGTAATGGCCACCGCTCGCCTCAATGGCCGTGCGGATCTGTTCGTCCGACAACGAGGCGCTGCGGTCACGGCTTGCACGGGCCGCCTCGCGCGCAAGGGTCTCCTCGATGCGGATCTGCGCGCTGTTGGTCACGCGCACCCGGTCATTCTTGAGCGTCGAGACCAGCGAGACATGCTCGTCGTGCAGCGTAAGCCCCCGCTGCTCAATCATGGAGACAACCGCGTCGATGTCTTTCACGCCACCCGGGATACCGGCGCCGATCAGCCCCCGCGCGGCATACATCCGCAGTTTGTCGTGATCGAGCACGGCCGCCGTCTCGAACTCTTTGGCAAGATGCCGCGCCGCGAACTCATAGGCCTGCTCATGGCGCTCTTCGAGGGAAAGGCTCTCCGGGCGGCACTTGTCGATGACGCTTTGCGGCGTCCACCCCACAGCCGCGGCGCGTTGGCGCCACGCTTCTTCGTCAATGCCAGACTCATTCTTCTTCTGGCGATAGGCGAGACTGGCGGCCTTGAGCATTTTGTTTTTCAGCTCGGCCGTCATGGTGTTCCAGTCGTGCCCTTCTTTCTCCGCGTAGGCCCGCGCCTCGCGCGTCACCTGGGCGGTGCGGCTGCTGAACGCCTCGTTCGCCGCCTGCGGGATCGCTGTAACGACGACCGCCTGTTCCTTTTCGTCATAGGCGGTCTCCACGCCCAGCTCTCGCAGGTAATCCGCGAGCCGGGCCTGAAAGTAGGCACCGAACTCATGGACCCGCGACCGCAGGCGCTTGGTGTCGAGGGAGCCTATGTGCCCGTCTTCGGTCAGGACCATGTTGTAGAGCGTGTTGTGGATGTGCATCTGGGGATCGCCACCCGTATTGGCTTCCGTCAGATAAGTGGTGCCGGATTGGGCGTCCTCAAGCGCGACCGTGGGGCGCGAGGTCCGATGCCGATAGGAGGACCAGGCCACGTCCCCCGCATCCGCACCGGCCTCTCCACCGTGCCCCCGACGTGCGTGGCCCAGTTCACGCGCCACGTAGCGCATGGTGTCATCGTTGGCCTTCTGCATGGCATGCCAGAAAGCCGCATTCTCAGCCTTCGTGGGAGCAAACTCCGCCGCCAGCGTCACCGACTTGTGGGGGGCCATTGTCAGATCGTATGCACTGATCTTGCGCTTCGCCGCCGACCACGCCTCTCCGGTGTCTGCACGTTTCGCCTCGAACAGGCGGGCCAACGTCTGCATCGTGGGTGGCTGCCGGCGATCAACCCCGAGTGCCTCGGCCATGCGCTCACTCATTTCCGGATTGAAGGACGCTCGTCCATCGCGTCCGAGATAGTAGTTGGTCAGACGCTCGCCATCGGCATCCGGCTCCTTGCCTGTATCCATACGGAAGTCATGTTCGGGATCCGGCTGCCCCTCAGTGAAGTAAGCGGCAACCACCGCGCCCTGGCATCCCGCCGAGATCTTGCGGAAGGTCATCATGACAGGTGAGCGTCCTCGTCGCCGTCGCGACGCACGGGGCGCCCCTCGAGATGATCGAGCGTGAAGCCCGTCGTGCGATCGATCCGCCGCAGGATGGGGTTCTGTTCCTGAACAACCTCGATCAGGCGGGCCAGAAGATCGTCGAGCGTCGGGCCTTCGGTCTCCGTGGGCGACAGGATCTCGATCAGAAGGGAGAGCTTTTCGCTGACGCTCCGCAGTTCTTCCCGCTGCTCATCCATGCCCTCCTGTAGCTCGGCAGCCCATTTCGGGACGGTCGAAGAAGCGGACGGCTCAAGGGTCTCGCTCATCGCCGCGTCTCCCTGACGGGCACCGATATGGCCGCTTTCGGTCCTTCACTGTCCGGTCTGAGGGCCAAAGCACCCGCGCCCAGAGCGGCCGCGATCCCTATGGTCCGGTTGAGGGCGACAACGTGATCGCCTGAGATCGTGCCGGCCTCCATATAGGCCACGTGGGTCCGCCACAGGGAGTCCACCAGACCGATAGCCTGAACCATCCCCTGCACGTCACACCGAGCGACGCGAGCCAGAAATGCCTCATCCGGCTCCTCCTGAATCAGTGGAAACTCACCGATTTCCCTGCGTACGACGAGGTAGCGCCCCGGGCGCCGCAAGTAGGTCAAAAGCGCACAGTCATCCGAACTGAGTTGAGATGTGTCAGGTGAGGCTTGATAGCCACCTGTGCGACGAATGGAGGGCAGGACCTCCTCTGTCACCCAACGACGAAACCTCTTCGCTTCGGGGCGACGGGAGACGAAAGTGAGCTGATACATTCCACTTTCACTCACAAACCGAACCTGCTGCTCGCCTCCATTGGTCTCGCTCAGCCCTAGTCGCAC
Source organism: Acetobacter sp. UBA5411 (assembly GCF_002409645.1). Classification (GTDB taxonomy): domain Bacteria; phylum Pseudomonadota; class Alphaproteobacteria; order Acetobacterales; family Acetobacteraceae; genus Acetobacter. Next base: position 6,421 of record NZ_DHNR01000039.1, on the reverse strand, counting down.
CTCATCCTCGTCAAGCCGGCTGCAGGCATCGCTCACATTCCGAATGCCCAGGATCCCGCATACCTCGCTCGCCTTCAGCCACAGCCGTTCAGCAAAGGTCTCCCAGTGGAGTGGCCAATGCTCGAACGATGACGGCGGAAGAGGCTCAGGCGAGCTGCTCGATCCTGCGCCTCGCGATGTTGTCTTCTCACTCATGGAACGTCTCCTCGTCAGATATGAGGACGGTCCCATCACTCGCTGCGACTGAGAAAACTTTTCCCCAGGTCCGGACACCGTGAGCAACGAAGGGTCTCGGTATTACCGATACCCTTTCGGTAGCCCTCGGCGCAGCCCCCGCACCAACGGTGCAATGGTCTATGAAGACCCCTGTTTTACCTACTAGCCACGATGCTAGGTGCGGTGGTCATACCACTGGTAGGCACATGGGCAGGACTAGGGTGTCAGGTGCTATGCAGATGCGCACGAAGCTGCTAGGCAACCTGCTAGGGGCTCCGATGGCGACCTCTTGAGGTGCGTATCGCAACAGTCGAAGCAACGTCTCTTGCGATCTGAGTGCTTGAGCCAACGAAAGAGCGGCATACGTGACGGATTTTGATGCAGCCCGCGAGGATGAACCCCGCGACGTAAAGAGCAATCGCTTCATAAAGGCCGTTTCCGAACGTGGAGCGAGCCGAGGAGACACGTCGCCGCTTTACCGATGGATGTGGGATAACTTCGAGGCCATCGCCGAGGCTAAAGCTCTCTATAAAAAATGGGACGTGTATCTCGATCTGGCAGCCCAGGACGGCATTACAAAGACAGCGCTCGGTGAAGTGCTTTCCCCCGGTGTCGCCACCCGGACTTGGCGGCGCGTGCGGCAGGCGAAGCAACGACAAGCCGCGCATGAAGAAGGAAAGCATCCCGTCGCTCGTAGGGACCGTGGGGCTCTTCCGAGCAGAGCCTCGTCGGACTGGAGCCCTCCAACCGTCCAAACGGCCCCCGGAGCGGATATTGAAAAAGACAGTTCAGTCGCACGGAAAGCAGGCACGCTTTCAAATGTCGAGAAACCTCTGACGCCGACTGAGAAGGACGCCGCGTCGGATGAGCTTCTTGGCATGGACGTATTAGAAACCCTCGCCAGGCGCCGTAAGAGGCGCGGGGAAGGTTTCATGATGGAGTAGCCTGACCATGACCACCGCGGCCACGAAAGCTGGAGCCAAGAAAGACCCCCATGAAACAGACGTCACTCGCCCGAAACTGATTGTAGCGATAGGTCGTCAACGAGTAGGCAAGACGACGCTCCTCAAGGCAGTGACAGAAATCAGCAGATCACAGGGAGCAAACCCTGAAATCTGGAACACAGATATGATGAACAAGTCTCACGCCATCGACGTTTTGGGCGGGGACGTTTTTTCGCCGACGCAATCCTCTGTCGCAGGCCAGGCTAAATGGTTGGAACAACGCATCCTTGACCTGTCCAAAAGTGGTCGCGACGCTGTTCTCGATATTGGCGGAGGATGGACTGCGGTTCACGAGCTGATCCAAAGCGCGCCTTTGCTTGGAACCTTGCGTCGATTGAAGGTCGATCTTGTGATGATCTTCGTTATCGGCGCAGAAGAAGCTGACCTTGACTATCTCGACGACCTCTACAACCGAGGTTTCAATGCGCCCCGTTCAGCTGTCGTAATCAATGAAGGATTGCTGCCCCAGTCCGCTGATTCAGACGATGTTCTGAAATCTGTTATCGCGCATGCAGGTGTTCAGAGAACGCTTAAGAAAGGTGGGAGATGTGTGTTCTTTCCTGCCATCAATGGCTTGAAACAGATAACGGAACGCAAGCAGACGTTCACCGATTACGCGGCAGGCAAATCGGTGCCAGGGCTTCCAGAACCATCTATTTTCGATGTGATGCGCGCCCAGTTCTGGCTCCTCCACGATCTTCCCGAGTTCATGCACGACCTGGGGCCGGAGTTTCTCCCCAGCCTGCCGAATGGTCTCCCACGAATCTGGTCGCAGGAAGAGGTCGAGGAGATGGAGGATGTCTGACTCCTCTCTGGCGCCAACGTCCGGGCCACCAAGACGCGGCTCAAACGGCCTCCCGCATGACGTCTACTCAAAGCAATTCGAGGAGCAGCTAAAAACACTGCGGGAAGTTGCTGCAGAGTGGATAGCTCGGCCCAAAAGACCAGAAGCGCAGGTGATGTCGTCTATGGTCTCTCTCATCGTGGCACTGGGAGACCAGTGTCACTCAGCGCGTCTCGCCCTCAGCGAAACAGCCGCCCAGTGTCGCAAGGACACGAATGACGAGATCCGTGAAAGCCGCAAGCTGATCGGTGAAGGTGTCAGGGCGGTCGAGACGCTCAAACAGGTCAACGAAAAGACCGTGGACGCTCATCTTGCCAAACTCCTGATCCGGATCGGCAAGGACATCTCGGACTCAGTGCAGAAAAGCGTCGAACTCGGCAACAAGCGCGCGGCATTGGAGATACACTTCCGCACTGTGCTTTATGGGTCGATCATCTTCTGTCTGGGGTTCGTCTTCGGTCATGTGATGTAGATGTGACAGAAACTGACACGCCTCACGGGCTCTCGAAGAATAAAAAGAAACTACCCCGCAAAGTCGCACGATGTCCACTCATCATGGCGTCTCCACATAACGAGAGGAGATGCCAGTGCGACCCGCCTTTCCCAGGTTCCCACGACGACGAGCGGCCGGGCTTTTTGCCCTTGGTCTGATGGTCGTCTCGGGAACCTGTCTGCACGCACAGACAATCACGGTCCCGAACGGTCTCCCACAGGGACCGATCCCCACCTATGAGGAGGTGGGGCTGGGCGGCTACACCCTTCCGACGTCCGGGGGAACGCGGACAATCGGCGGCGATGGCTCTACCGTCAGCACAACCACGACCACCAGTTCGGGAACGGACTCTGACGCTCTGGAGAAAATGTATAGCAACTCATGGGGCTATCAGGCGGGTCAGAATGCCGAGGCCGTGGGCGTCAATCCCAGTGCTCTGGCTGCCACCTGTATCGTGGAATCTGGCTGCTCCAACGTCTATACGGCGAAAGGAACCAACACGATTACCGGCGCTTTTCAAATGAGCAACAGCACGTATACAGCGGCCCTGAACGAAGCTCTTGCCGCGCACCCTGAGCTTGCCAGCACAATCGTCTCAGGAACAGCTGGACAGCAGGATCCGGCTACGCAGGCGATTGCCGCGGCGCAGTACCTCAAGGATGGCGCCACGTATCTGGAAAAGCAGGGAATCTCGTCACCGACATCGGTGGACACGCGAGCTTACTACAACTTCGGCCCCAGCACCGGCGCGAACATCGCTCGCGCGTCAGACGATACCTTAATGTCAACATATCTCTCCGCGAAGACCATGTCCGGAAACGGCGTGACGTCAGGAGAAACCGTTGGGCAGTGGAAAGCCGCCGTCGCGGCTAAAATGGGCTCGGCAGCGTATCAGCCTGTCCTCGCAAACTGAATCAAAGCAGGAACCAAAACGATCATGAATCTTCTTAAAGCTTGCACATTCTCCGCACTCGCCATCGCCGGCCTGTCGCTTGGCACGACTTCGCACGCGGCTGGCCTCAAAGCTGTGAAACCTCTGAATGGCTACCGGTGCATGGTGATCGACGCACCGGACGAAGTGATGATGGATTTCCAGCATCCCATTGAAATGCATGAAGCGCCGGGCGAACAGTCTCCCACGGTATCGGGGATCTCGACCGTGTTCGCGGTAGCGGAACCGCCCGAGACCAGCGGCGGTTTTATCAAGACCATGAACTTTGCATTTAAGCCGGGATGGGTTTCGACAAAATGGGTGAAGCCTTACGAGGCGGTGCATCCAGGTGTGAAATGCGTTCCGTCCGTGATGAGCGACGGTAAACTTGGCTTTGACTTTCCGCGAAAATAAACGCTCTGAATGGGTTCGTAAGCCTACGGACCATCGGAGATGAAAAAGGCCGTCCTTCAAGGGCGGCCTTTTCTTTACCAGTCTCAAGATTTCAGGTGGTCATGATGTCGGTGTCTGGTGACGGACACGCTGTAAACTCCATCGCCCAATCCTGAAGACAGTGCGGCCCGTCACGTAAATGATGCCACAAAGCATTCCGACGCCGATCACGGAAACACAGGCTGTCACGAACATGACTGCGTGACTCTGAGCCGGATGAATCAATAGACCACACATTTCGCGTGCAGTGGCCACGTGTGCATCGGACACCGGCACGAGTGCTTTTGTAGCGGCCGTGTTCGCGGGCCATGCCTGACACGCCGTTGTAAGGCTTTGCAGACTGGTGGAGACAGATGCCGGCACAGGATCGCTCATACCGCTACCTCCCTTTTTCCTTCGTCCGCCCTTTGTGTTGTCTCCAGTTCCCGCAGAATGGCGTCGTTTCTGGGCCTGATGGGACAAGGATTTGCGAGATGGGCATCACGCAGCCGCAGAAGCCAGCCTGAGCGGGCTTCATCCAGTGCGGAACGTCCTTCGAGACATCGCCGCAGCTGCGTGCGATGCATCCTGCACTTTTCAGCGGCAGCGTTCTCCGAGGTCCAGCCGATGTGGAACAGGACCATGGACAATTCGGCTCCCTTGAGCCGGACGGATGGGGATGTCGTGTCTTTGCTCATGCCCCAAGCGTAAAAACCCCGCCTGCGACTGTACGGGACAGCCGAAAAAAAAAAGCGTCCCGAAGGACGCTTTTCTTTCACCCCGATATCTCGCCCCAAGGGCTGACGTCACAGAGACAGGAACGTCCCTGCAATTCCGTAGCTACTCGCGGCAACGTAAAACATCAGGCCTGCTCCGAGGACAATTATGGGGCCTGTGACGGTCTCTCCTTCTGCGCTACAGCGTTTCAGAGCGCACGCAGCCGACACCATGCACCAGATCCCGGACAGCGCCACGACAGCGAAATCAGTCGTTGACGGGTTGCGCCAGTGAACGCTCATGCCGAACCATGCAAAGGCCAGCCCCATAAAAACGCTCTCCCATTTTTGCGGGCCTGTGTAGGCGTCCACGATATTGCGGACAGCGTTCCGAGCGATAGTCGTGAGGGTCACTCTCTGTCTGGCAGAACTCTTGGTGCTCATTTTCTTTCGTCCATCGTGCCATGCAAATTAAGTTATGTGAGTCGTTATTAGCATGCCAAGCGTGCGACTTTAGAGGCGACCGGAAAAGAAAGAGGCATCCGCCCGTCATTTGGCCTCTCTTACTCTGGTCTGGTGAGATGACCGACCCATCGTCCACCCTGCATGAACGCTATGGAGTAGGGCTCGAGCGACCATGAAAGGCGCACGCTCTGACCGATGGAAAGAGCGTTGTAGGCGTCCCTCGACACGCCAACGTCATAGGTCAACCCGGTCGGCAATTTGATCCGTATCTCGGGCCTGCCCTCTCCGATGTAGCCATACAGCGGCCACCACTGCTTCGAGAGATATTTCTCCCTGACGGTGGCCAGTCCTTCGGGCGGCTTTTCGCCCGGTTGCTGCACGGCCTGCGCTACGCCAGCGACGACAACCCCGAAGCCTACGCCGCCCAGCAGGAACAGCATCCCCAGACGCTTGCGCTGCTTCGTCTTGCCGAAGACAGTCAGACGGGCACCCCGGATAGCGCCGAGGCTTCCAACCGTCATTCCTACCACCTGCACGACATCGGCTGTCATCATAACCCGCCGTTCCTTATTTCAATCGCGTCCCGCACCTAGCTGAAACGGTGTTCCAACGCCACGATCTTCAGAAAAAGGGGCCGGAGACCGGCCCCCTGACGGTCAATCAACGCACGGCGCGAAGGGCACCTCATCGTCGAGGCCCCCGAAGCCAGAACCGGCTGGCGCTCCGCCACCCTGCTCACGGCCCTGACCGCCTTCGTTGTTGTGGTTGGTGTCGAGGAGCACCAGATCACCACCAAAGCGGTCGAGCACGATCTCTGTGGTGTATTTTTCCTGACCAGACTGATCCGTCCACTTCCGCGTCTGCAATTTCCCCTCAAGGTAAACCTTGCGCCCCTTGCGAAGAAAACGCTCGGCCACGTCCCCAAGGCGATCATTGAAGATGACGATACGGTGCCATTCGGTGCGCTCGCGGCGTTCACCGGAAGCCCGGTCATTCCACGTTTCGCTTGTCGCGAGACTGAACGAGACAACCTTCTGCCCACCCTGTGACGTCCGCACCTCGGGATCACGTCCGAGATTACCAACGAGAACAACTTTATTGACGGAACCAGCCATAACACACTCCACACAGCTATTACTTACGAGAACACAGCGAATACTGGTTTTTTGGTGGGAAACATTCCCTGTCCACAAGAAAAGAATAGTACAGACCGCCGATTGCCACAAGCAAAAAAAGCCCGGAAAACCGCCAATAATCGAAAATAAATCGCCCGAATTAGCGTTTTTATTGCTTGCATTACTTGGTCTAAACCAGCGTTTT
>NZ_DHNR01000021.1:2370-2813 GCF_002409645.1 Acetobacter sp. UBA5411 | reverse complement strand
CTTTGCACGTGGCTTGTTGCTCTCCGCCCGCTGTCCAGGGGTCTGTCCCTTTTCGCTTGTTTGCTTCCAGTAGCGATCAGCGACACTCTCACGCGATGCCGCTTTCTGCGCCTCGGCAATACCGGCCGTCTTCTGGCTTCCCTGCTGACGCGCCTTATCCCGACGCTTCTCATTGTTCGTTTCCGACATTGCTCATGTCCCCCTGACACTCAGGCCGAGATCTTATTGAACCGATTGGCCGCTATTTTTTCTCTGATTTCAGGCCGTCGAAAATAGATAGGCATCCCGCAACGCAACGGACGACCACCACGCACCACCACAAACGCTTCATCTACCCGGACATCGTTCAGCAGTTCTTCCCGTCGGATCAGCGGGCGGCTGATTTCGTGATAGCTCGTGTTCGCCCCGCGCGAACGGTTGCTCGCTTCCCAGCCTTTCCCCGA
>NZ_DHNR01000021.1:1339-2112 GCF_002409645.1 Acetobacter sp. UBA5411 | reverse complement strand
GAGATCGCAACATATGTCCGATGTGCGGCCGCCTCGTACCATGCTCGCTTTCCCTCACGGCCCCATTGTTCTTCGAGTTGTCCGACCGACTGATAGAGCAATCTCAGGGTAATACCGTATTTGCGCCCGGCATCCCGTGCTGTTGCCATGATCCGCATAGGACCGAGACGTGCGACTTCGTCCAGAAGGAAGAGGACACGATTCCGAATATTGCCATCAGCTTCATAAACGGCATTCAGTAACGCCCCTATAATCGTGCGACCAATTTCGGGTGTGTTTTCCAAAGCCCGCAATGGCAACTGTACGAAAACATCCATCTTGCCATCGACCAGATCTGACGAGCGAAAACTGTCTCCGGACACCAGGTCCGCAAACGCAGGATTACTGAGCCAGGCTGTCTTGTCATCGGCATTGCCATACACCCCGGAAAACGTCTCATCGACCAGTCCCTTGAGCGCGCCGGCCGTCTGGCTCGCATAGGCGCACGGACTGCTCGCATGGATCGTGTTCGGCAGATTCCGCATTTCTTCTTGCGGCGTGCAGACCCCGCTTCTCAGCGTCCGCAAGGTCTTTTCCTCGGCTGGAAGGTCCGGATCAAACATCATGTGCGCCAATAAACACGTCACGAGATTGCGGCCCTGCCGGTCAAAAAACTCGTTATTGGCGTCTTTTTTGGCACCACTCTCCCGGCATATCCATGACACCACGTCCTGTATATTCGTGATTGCTTCGGGCGAACGAATGTCGATCCAGTCCAAGACATTAAAGCCAAC
>NZ_DHNR01000021.1:0-1065 GCF_002409645.1 Acetobacter sp. UBA5411 | reverse complement strand
GACTTGAACGATCCCGGTCCGGCAAAAACCAGACTGTGGGTCGATCCTGTCTCACAGGGATCTATGAGCAATGGCGCACGGCCGCCCTGTCCCCATGTTTTCGGCTCTTTGGGATGAAAGGGCACCCTTGCATGCCGGTCTTCATCCACGCGATAGGCTTCGCCTACAACGACACCTCCATATTCAGCGGAAGGACGTGGAAAGAGCTGCCTGGCCTGCTTCATTGTCATCCAGTCCGCATAGCCATGATTCTCTGTCACGCCACGGATAGGCCGTTGCCTTCGACTGAATATGGACGGGCGCAGAGAAGGGCCGATTGCACCACGCCGGAAGATCACCGCCAGCATTACCAGCGCAACCACAACACCACCTGCCCCCGCGCCGATCTTGAGCCATTGCACTACGATCGGATTATCCCGGCCATACAGAAAATAGAGCCACCATTGATAGAAAGGATGCTCGAACGAGCCCGATAAACCCGTTCCCTTCAGAAAAACAAAGGACGCGACAACGGTCCAAGACACAAATACCATCAGAATTCCGAGGATCATCCGGGCGATCAAGACGATCGACTTGTTTTCTGACGCCATCGTGCGCTTCCTTTCAGTATTTCGTCAGAAGATCTGCTGCTGTCTCGCCTCTGCGGCGCGCATCCGCTGCCAGCCACACTTCGCCGATGGAATAGATCTCGCCTGTCGTTTCGAAGGGCACGATTACGTCAATCGCGGCGGAGAGCATGTCCACAAGAGTTTTGTCTTCTAGCGCCGCCCCCTGGGGCGAGCCCTTGATGAGCGAGAAGAGCTTCTTGAACGCCTGAACCGGATTTGCGCCATGAATGGTAGAAATCGAACCGGGATGCCCCGATACGACCTCATTGAGATATGTCCATGCGGCGGCGTCGCGAAGCTCCGCCGGCAAGATCCGATCTGGTCTCATGCGCAGACTTGCGTGCAAAAGGTCTTCCGCACTGACCGAGCTGATTCCTGTTCCCGACTTTGAATAGAGCAACCGCACATGGTTGGGGTGCGGAATAACCAGCTCCAACGTGTCTTCGATCGTTATCAG
>NZ_DHNR01000034.1:46232-173372 GCF_002409645.1 Acetobacter sp. UBA5411 | reverse complement strand
AAAACCACGGATTCTGCTCATTGCAATCAGTGTAGTGTGGCGTGAGACGGATTTCATATTTCCAGCACACGCCACATCCATGCCCGTCCTTACCCTCAGCCTGAAGACCAGGGCTTGCAGGACGAATAGAGCGGTCAAAAACAGTGAAAGGGCGCGATCATGGGGCCGACTGAACTAGCAATCATCACGAACCCGCAATTCATCAACGCGACATTCCAGGCGGGCGAAAACTGGTATCACGGGATGGTTGCTCGCGCCCGTGAAGCTGAGGCTCTGGCCCAACGACGTAATTCCTTTGAAGCGGCCAACGCTCAATATGCTCTCGTGAACCAGCAGATACTTGAGGGTGCGCGTCAGCAGAATGAAAAGTGGAAGGCTTTTGCGAACGATCTGGTCAAGAAGCATGACGAATATGCCGTCTTGGCCAAGCGCCTTCTGGATGAGAATAGTGCAGCCCTCCGCGATGAAGTGAATTCAGGCTTCGCCCTTGAACGCAAACTAAATGAAGAACGGGCCAGTTCTGCCGAAAAAGATGCAGGTATCGCCCGCCTTCAAAATGATCTAGCTGGCGTGCGTGGCACTCTGGAAGCAACGCAGGAATCTTTGACCTATGAACGTCAGAATTCCGCTGCGATTGCAACAGAAAGCGGCAAGGTCAAGGCTGCCCTTCAGGTGTCCGAAGGTTCCCGTGAGGCCGCGCTTGGGAAACTGAAGATGGCTAGTGAGAAGGTGGCCTATCTCGAAGTGCAGCGCCGGAATGCCATGTCGGTTACGCTGGCCGTCGAGGCCGCAGGCATGGCCGTAATGTATGCCACGGCTCAGGCCATTGAGTCTTGGGCCGCTCAGGGGAAGGCACCCATGCTGGACAACCTGATGACCTCGCACTTCAAGGATGGAGGTCAACCCATGACCATGCGTGAATACCTGTGGTTCGCAACACTAATCAAGGAAATGAGGGAGCGGAATATTCCCGATTATCTGATTCATTGCCGCTGCAAAGTCGATGGTATCGAGGACTTCCTTGAGCGGAACCCTCACATCTCCGAAGTGAAGGCGGACGCCAAGGTGGTTTAATCTTCACTCTCAAACAGAACAAAAGGAAGGGGAGGCTTTAGGCACCCCCTTCTTCTTGGCGCATCGGGTAACCCGATTCAATCTTGCGACGACGATCCGAAATCTTGATTCCCGGCAGAAAACAGCCGTTTATCGGGTGCTGGTTGTTTCTCTGATATGCTTGTTGCCGGCTCCATGCCCGAGGCTTAGATAAAAGCGGCGATATGCTTCTTTGTTGCGAACAAAGAAGGTGTCGTATCATGACAAACAGTGCCTCTCCATCACACATCAGCGCCAGAACGATTCAGCAGCGGCATGAAAGCCGTATCGCCCGCGCTGAATCAGATTTCATTTTTGATCTGATGTTTATTGCGCTGGACGGTGAATTTATTCGTCCGAGTATCAGAAAGTCTTTGGTTGACGCGATCTGGTCAACGATGGACGGAGATGTTCCTGACATCAATAAAAGGCTCTGTGGGGCTTCAGGTAAGGAGTTTATCCTGTCTGATGAACGCGACCTTAATTACGAAGATGAGAGAGAAATACTGACGCTCCAAGAAATCAAGATACTGAGGTGGTCAGAAGCGCGGCTAGAGCCGTCATGGAAACTCATTTATATGACTCTCATCGCCATGCGTATCTTCATCGGCGCGGAATCAAAAAATGTCGGGACATATCGTTGCATTGCGTATGACAAGATCATTATGCCCGCGATCCCGGTTTCCATGTCATTGAGAGAAAATCTGGGCATTTCGCGCGACGAGGTGCCGGCATGGGCCGATATTGTCTGCGCCATGCTGCGAGCGACGGGGCGTTCTAACCCTGACAAGAAAATGGAACGTCTCCTGGTCTATGCGCTTGTCAGTTTGCTGCATGAGATCACAGCAGCCAGGTTGCACGCGGATAATACGTCTCAGTATTTCGATGATCGGTGTGGGGAAATTATTGAGAGAATGAACGGCATTGTCTCGACAATACCTGAAGAAGATTTGGCGCTATGGGAAAACGCGAGGTCGATTGCGGTAAAGGGGGCCGGGAATAGCGGGTCATCTGGGGGTGCAGCGTCTGCCGGCGGGTTGAATAAGAAGAAGGCGCCGGCTCTGGTTCATCCTGCGCCACGGATCAGGGCGAGAAGTTTTAGACCGAAATGGGGGTGAAGATTAAGGGAAGTCTGAAGGGGGCTTGAAGGGGCGAGGGAATGTCCGGCTGCCGCCGGTGTTGACGTAAACGAGCATGGCGGGCGGCAGACCGGCCATCCACCCCAGCGAAGCAGCCCCCCTTATGGGCCTTTCGTTCCTCCGCGCAGCATTTAGCGAAAAAGAAAGGCGGCTCAGAAGCCGCCTCATCGGGTCTCTGCGATCATTCAAGTATGCTCACAGTCTGCGCCCACGGCCCTGTATTTCTGATTGTTGTTTTTCCTGCTGTTGCGCTTTTTCCCGCTCATTATCTTGAGCCTGAATCATCTTCCCCAGCGCCGTTCTCGGAGCGGCTTTTGCCTCCCCACCACCACCTCCCATCGCGGCTTCTGGCTCCAATTTCTGTCCCAGATCACGTTTCGCTTCAGGGTTTGCTAGACGCGCTTCGTCACGCTGACGATCACGTTCGCCCTGGGGCAATACATGAGACGCTTCACGCCCAAGGAATTTTGCATCATCACGTCGTTCTGCATGATCGCGCTCAGTTTGCCCCAGCTTTAGCCCACCTGTTTGATTACGATTACGATCTTGGGCGCGATCGTAATCATCGTTAAAATTTTGACGTTTCTCCCCTTCTTCCCATTTTGTGTCACGATCTACCCTGCGCTCTTTTGCCGCGGCTTCGAATTTCGACAATGACCTGTCGATCGTTTGTTGGGCATCCGGGAACGGCTCGACGCCGAATTTCCGGTAATTGTCGAATTGAGATGCAAGTTCGTCGTCCTGGATTTTCAGGTCTTCGCGAGACTTCATTTCAACGACAGAATTGCGAAGAGACGTGTAATCGTCAGCAACCAGATTTTTCATCTCACGCACGACTGACGCAGTTTTTTCTGTTGCAGCCCAGCTTTCTTTCCCCTCTTTCTTGTCATCGAGACGATTGCTCAACACAGAAGCCAGCCCTTCTGTATTATACTCACGTTCAGCGAGCGTTTCACCGCGTCGCTTGAATTCAGAAACGAGATCGTCATTGCTTAATGCAGCGAGACGTTTGCGATCCGCCGCGATTTGTTCATCGTTCACTGTCTGCGTCCTTTCTTAATGAATGAATCGACACCTTGATTGCTGCCGGTTCCGATAACGCCTCGATGACTATTCAAAATTAAGGCGCTGTCGGAACCGGCAGTATTTTTCAGCGTGAGAATGCACGGCGCGGTTGGGTGTTCGTTGCATTTGCTGCGTTTTGCTCGTCGATCATGCGGCGTAACGGAGATTGATGACGCGGCGGAATCAGCGCAGCACGAACTGGCGTCTGTTTGGCGGCAGGCTTGTCTTCGGCACGCAGTTTGATGATCTCGGCTTTCGTTTCTGACCTGTTCTGACGCCATGTGTCAGTCACGCCCCGCGCATCACCGACGGCTAATGCACGAAGATGGGCGCGGCTTGGGAATGGCTCGTCCGGTTTTACGGCAAACATGCGATCATCGACTGTTCTTTGAAGATCACTCTCCGACATGGTCATGAGCGTTTCGTAGTCTTTCCGCGCCTCGTCCTCATAGCCCCGGATTTTTGTAATAAAATGAAGTGCATATCGTTCGTCCGATCTCTCTTTCTCTGCCTGTTGATGCGAGATATTCCCCGCTGATGCCGGCGTAAATCCGACATCGTTATCGCCAGATTTGTAAAAATGGCGGCGATATACCCGCTTCAAAAATTCGTCTTCTCTCGGCAGCATGATGCCTCTCCTGCGTTCATTGCCCCTCTCGGGCATCCAGACCGTCCGCGATTGCTGATGCAGGCGGTCTGGATGACTGAGATTTTTTATTCTATGTTTATTATAACCCCGTTTTCAAAAATCATGGGGCAGTGTCAGGCCCGGAAGACTCTCCGGGCCTCCGCACTGGTAAATCAGCCGACCAGATCAATCACGTCGATCGAATGACCGCCTGCACGCTGGACGTAAGCCAAGGCAAAATTGCTGCCCTGCTTAATGTCCGTGGCATTGAAAAGCGGTTTGTTTTCAACGCCTTGACCGCGCATTTCGTGCTCCTTGTCTTCTTGTCTCCAGAAAGCGTCTTTCTGAGACCCGACCACGGCGTCTGCGTTATTGCTATGTTTGTCCTTACGAAACTGAAGAATGAATCGGGGATCAAATCGTTTCAGGGGGCGCATAGGGTGAGTGTTGAAGACAGGTGCTGCTGGTGAGAGGCTGATGACTTCTGCCCCTGTCAGCGCGGGGACAGGCACATCGGGACGCTCAATTTCACGAACGCCCTGCGTTTCGAAATAATCATCGTCAACGACCAATCCGCGCAGCGTTTCGCCAGCCATTTTCTGGAAATATTCGAGCGTTTCCTGCTCTTCGATACGCAGGCACAATTTCGTGCGAAGGTTGTTCAGCAAATCCTGCGTATGTTTCTCGCCCAAACGCTTCTGAAGCGATGGAATCCCCTGTGTCGCGGCCACCATAAATACGCCGGTGCTTCGTGCGATATTGAAGAATTCTGCGTCAGATTCCGACCCGCCCTTGGTAGCCAACATCTGGAATTCATCGACCAACAAAGCCACGGACTGCCGTTTTGCCGCGTCAGGATCAGCGATCTGACGTTTGCGTGCAGCAATATACAAGCGAGTTTTGAGCCAGACCGCGACGACCTGGCCGACTGTGCCCCACTCGCTCTCACCCACGGCAACAGCCAGAATCCCGCCGGTCAAGGCATAGTCAACGTCCGTGATCTGATCTGCGGTAAGCAGGCCAGAAGCAAAACGAGCGGCAACAGGAGGCGCACCGGCGAATTTTCCAGTAACGGCAGAGACGTTTGCAATGACGCCGGAGCGGGTTTCTGCGGCCATGTTGCGCCATTCGACATTTGCATACGAGCATGAATTCGAGGTTTCGTTGCTTTCAATCAACGTCTTCAATTCAACCTCGTCAGCGTTCAGCTTCGCAAGTGAATCCAGACGTTCTTCTTCAGCAACAATGCGTTTTACACTCGCAAAGATCGCTTCGGGAGACGTTGCAAGATAGGCGATGCCTTGCAGTGACCACGGGCGGAAATTCCTCCAGCCTGCATCCGGGTCAGCCTCCACTGGCGCCTCTGCAACAGCTTCTGTTTTCGGTTCTGTGAGTGTGTCGAGATCAACACCGGATGCCAGGAGGTCGTCCCATGACGCTTCGGCATCAATCTCTTTTTCGACGTTATTATCGCTCGCAGTTTCGACTGATACAGAATTCGGATGCGGAATGATGCGCTCAAGCACGTTGCACAGGACTGCCGCGTGGTAAACGATAATAGACGCCTGCTCGCTCCAGAAGACATCTTCTTTTTCGCCGATTACTTGCGACGTTACCGTCTTGAGCATCGTCGCAACTTCAAGCGGGGTCATGCCGGCGACAAGGTTGACGCCGTATTGCCCCTCATCCGTCCCCAGCACGCGGACATCGCCGCGCGATGCGATCTCCGGCAGCCCAACAAGGTCTTTATACAAAACGCCCTTGCCGTCAGTGATGTAGCCACCGATTTTGCTGCCGTTGCCCCATTTTGCGGCGAAGATGCGCCGTGCCATGGGCTGAAGGAAGGCGCGGGTTTTGCCCTCGCCCGTGCCGCCGAACGCGATGACATGCTGCCGGATGCTCTCAGCATCAAGTGCTACAACCTGACCGACCCCTGGCGACTTCATGCTGCCGCGAGCGCGAGCGATGCCTGTTGCACGGCCGACCGCGATCACCGGGGCATTTGGGTTCATCAGCGCCAAATCGACCTGCCGAGCATACGCTTCTTGTTCCGTTGCTCGGATGTCGGCGCGATTTGCCCACGCGACAACGGAATCGCGCGTCGGCGTTGCCAGAGCCGAGGATGCGCGGGCGAAATATGACTGAAGTCCCCGAGAGACGTTGAAAAAAGCAAGGCCCGGAGCCATGATTGCAGCAGACAGCGCGGCAAGGAGCAATGTGCCCGCCGCACTTACGCCGGTCGTGATGATGGCATCGAGATACCATGCGACTTGCGGCATAATCGCGTGCAATTCGCCTGAACGTGCCCATTCCGGGTATTCAATCCCCGCGTGAAGCCCTTGAAGGCAGACAGAAGCGAACGCGATGGCAACAAACACAACCGCCAGTCCCGCCGAATAGCGGACGCTTTTGTGAATCTGAGCGCGAGAGATTTCGCTGATCGCATCAATCGTCATGTGCCTCCAGGCCAGCCACGTCACGGGCACGCCGCCGGGAAGACGTCCATCCCAAGTCGGGGGGCGGACAAGGTCAGCGGGAATATCACGATACAGCCAGCGGTATTTTGCTTCAGGCCATGTGATATTGGCAGCCGCGCGAATATCGCCGTTCAGGAGCGGTTTGTCCGTGCCGGCGGTGCGGGCTTCGAGCCATTTATCCAGCCGGTCGGGTGAGCAGAACGCATCGATCCGCTCCTGCACCCCGGCAGGAATCAGGCGGTCGATGACCCGGCCCCAGATACGGCTTGCGATGCGACGCGGGGCGCGGGCTGTGCGAACGCTGATGCGCCACGCGAGCGGCACGAAACAGGCGGTCGCTGCAAGCAATGCCCCGCCGACAATGACCTCGCCTGATGCGTGCAGGCTGGGAAGGTGCAGGAGTGACGTGACAAGCGCAGTCGTGTCGTCCAATGACGGTGCGTTTGCGATGTTTACGTTATTTTGACCAAAAATATCCATTTTTTTGCTCACCTATTTACTCGGTTTGTTGCGTTCTGTTCGTGCGGGTCTGGGATCAGTTGCCCAGAAAGGCCGCGACACGAGACTGCGTCGCCGCGCGGTCATAAACAGCGTCTGCTTTCGCGTAAGCGACCGATCCGCCTGAGATTACGGCTCCGCCGGCGACGATGACGGCGGCGATGATTGCGATGATGTTCATGACTTAATTCCCTCTTCGATACGTTGTGTGTGCAGTGTGTTTGTGCGTCGTTGTGGATGTCAGGTGCGGCTAGGCTTCAGTTCGACTGCCATCGACTTCGCGCAGGACTCATGATCGAGCGCCGCCTTGATGCGTCTGGCGTTCGTCATCCCTCCTGCGTGCAGGGCCGTTTCCTCACGGCCGATGCAGACGGCCAAGCCGGAACGGATGAACGCGCCCTTTGAAGGCTCCATCTCTGCAAGCTGGATCAATGCGGCATCGACAGCGTCTGCGTTCTGGCGGGCCTGACCATACGTTTTTGCTGAATCCGGGACGCTCATGATCCGATCATCAATGAACTGACCCAGCAAGCGTGGCTGTTCAGACGCCGACACGTCATCGTTCAGAGAAACGTGCGGCAAACCGTCAATGTGCAGCGGGCCGCACGCGGACAACGCCGGAAGCAATGCCAGCAGCAAAGATGCGCCGTATGAAGCAGCAATCAAACGGCGGGTCGAAGGTGTCGGTTTTGAAAAAAAGCGTTTCATTGTCTGTTATTCCTTCATCGCAAAACTTGCGAGCAGATCGGAGATGCAGGTGCGATTGACGTCAAAAAACGCCTGTTGCGCCTCGCCTCGGAGGATGTGGTCAGGGGCGTCGGCGATGGCTTTCTCGTTGAAGTCGCGCGACTGTTTTGCACATGCAGCGAAACCAGCAGATGCCTTGTCGGAAATGGCGCGGTCAGCATTGACCAGTTTTGTCATTGCCTCAGCGATCGCTTCGTCTTGCTGCGCGAATGCGGCCATGGTCGATGCGTGCGTCATCAGCCCAATCGTCTGAATCGCCTCCTGAAGCGCAGGCGACGGAGTGTAATCTGTGGGAACAGATGGCGCGGCTGGAGGCGCAGAAGCGACAACAGGGGCGGCCTGCTGCGTGACATTGGACGTCTGAGGGATCGAGGCAGCAGAAGGGGATTGAGCCTTGCTTTCCGCCGCCTTGCGTTCCGCTTCGGCTTTGTCGAACGCCGCTTTCTGTGCCGCCGCTGCCCGCGCATCGGCTGCTTTTTGATACACGGCGACATCGGCTGTAAACGCACGATCAAACCATGCGGGCATTGTTAAGGCATGTCCGCCGACGCCTGTGAACGCGCACAATGCAAGAACGATGCCTGCTGTATAAGATACGCACGCGGGGGCATAAAACGGCGCCAGTGCCGCTTTTGCCCGATGCCCGGCAATATGGCCTGGGGTAATGAGTTTTTGGAACTCTTGCATAAAAAGTCTCCACTGTTCGGCAAAACGAGTATCGATCGCCGCCACTGTTATATTACCACAGATCGCGCACTTTTACGCGCACCCATCGGCCCCGATGATTTTCCAATTCGAATATTTATTTTGAAAAAGAGATGATGTGGTCAGGAGATAATGGAGGTCGGCATCTAAGGGATTGAAAAATAACGATCTTTGTAAAATGTCTGGATACCACAAAATATTTTTAGAAAAACCAAAACAAAATGAATCCGAAGTTCGTTCGTCGCTATGCCTATTTTTAAGAATGGCGGTTTTCTGCGGTTTTCTGGGTATCGTGACGAATGGATTCCGCCGGATTCTGACTGGATTCAAATCGGATTCCGCGCCGATTCATTTTTTTGAAAAAAATATTTTTGGATAACGAAAAATATTGAATCGGCGATGTCTGATTCCCTGCCGATTCAGACTGCGTCTAAAGTTTATTGATCCGTAAGTGTCTGAAAAACCTACGGATTTATATTTTCCTGCGGATGTCGTTGATCAGGATGGGTGCGCGATACCCGTCGCCTGCGGTCATGCGAATTAAAATATCTGAAAAGGCCAGATCGAGACTGCTGTTGTCTTGATGTCCTTTTCGGAGAACACGCACATGACTTATCGTTATCTCAGTTTGACTGCTTCTGTTTTCGCTTTGATTGCTGGAATGGGCATCTCGACACATCAAGCCCATGCTCAGGCATACAACCGCGTGGCACCCCAGGGGCTTGATACAGAGCGTCCGGCGCTGGCGAATGAGCCTCACGTCACGCGGAATCTGCTCCCTGATTCCGATCGTGAGGTGGCAAAAGAATTGCGAGGGATTGCCATCATCGCGCCTGGGGCTGAAGGCGGTGTGCCGGATGGCATCTATGTCGGTGATCGTGTTGATGGCATACTGAAGAAGCGGGCGTTTACTGATGCGATGAAAACACGTTTGGGCCGGCCACTCACGACGTCTGACATCAACGCTGTGGTTGACACTATATATAAAGTGTATCGCCGTGCGGGTCGCCCTTATGTTTTTGTCTCTATTCCTGCACAGAAAATCAGCGGCGGGTATCTCAAGATCATCGTTGACGAGTATTCTCTGAATCATGTGTCTGTGACGGGGAACAGGTGGTTTTCGACGCCCGACCTGATCCAGATCGCCGGGCTTGGGGCTGGGCAGAGGATGACACTGGGACGGCAGCAGGAGGCGCTTGACAGGCTGAATAGCAATCCGTTCCGGTCTGCCGTTGCTGTCGCATCGCCGGGGCATGAGCGCGGGCAGAGCGATGTGACGCTGAAAATTACGGATCGTATGCCTGTCAGGGGATACGCCGGCTATGACACTGGCGGCACGCCGATCCTCGGCCGGCAGGAATGGTTTGTAGGGGGCGCGGTTGGGAATCTGCCGCTGGACGGAGTGCTGTCGTATCAATTTACGCACGCTGTCTCTGAGCGATACTCAGCCCATGCAATCAATTACTCGATGACGCTGCCGTGGCGAGACAAAATTCAGATTTTTGGAGATTATGCCTGGGAGCGCCCGGAGATCACGCTGGGGACGATTGCTGGAACGCCGATCAAAATGACAGAAAAAGGCCATTCCGGCCAGGCGTCGTTCCGTTATCTGCATGATTTTCGCCCGTTTTTTGTCGGAGATGTTCTGATCAGACAGCAGATTTCAGCCGGGTTCGACTTCAAAACGACGAACAACAGCATAGAATTCGGTGGGGTCGATGTGTATGCCGGGAATGCGGATGTTGCTCAGTTTCCTGTCTCTTATTTGCTGTCAGAGACGGATAAATGGGGACAGACGACGTTTCGGAACACGTTGACGTTTTCGCCGGGCGGTCTGACTGGGGGGAATAATAAAACGGCGATGCAGGCCATCGTGCCGGGGGCAAAGTCATCATACGTTTATGACACACTGTCGCTTTCGCGTCTGACATATCTGCCCTGGGGGATGTCATGGAGCGCGGATGTCGTGGGGCAAGTCGCGTCGAGTAATCTGCTGTATAGCAACCAGATCGGCTTAGGCGGATTATATACGACACGAGGGTATTTCACGTCATCGGCTTACGGCTCGGAAGGGGTGACCGTCCAGAATGAACTGCACTCTCCGGCCTGGAACATGTTTGATGGGTGGGACACTGAGCAGGTCGGTGTCTTCGTCGATTACGGGCATGTTTCGCAGGTGAAACGGATTCCCCAGGGTTTGAATGGTCTTGATCTTGCGAGCGTCGGGCTGGATGCAAAATTGAAAATCAAAGACTATATGGATGTCTCGTTTAACGTCGGGTGGCGGCTGAAGGGGATGCCTGATGAGCGGCGGAACGAGGGGTATGGGGATAAAGGCGCGTTCGGCAATGTCGCCGTGACGGTGGGGTTCTGACAGTCACGGCCCTGGGATGGGGTTGCCTGAGATGGGGGCTGGGCGTTATGACCCGGCCCCTTTTTTTTGTGGCTGGGGCGCGGGCTGGATGGGTGTCCCTACATAAAACGACAAAGGCTGGCGGCGGGCGGCAAAATGGAGGCATCGGGTGGGGCGGTAGGTGGCGGGCGGTAAGGGTGTCCCTACACAAAAAAAGAGCCTGTCCCTACATCTGTCCCTACATCTAACGAGCGTGTAGGGACATCTAGCCCCTTGATATTCCTTGAAATAATTCGCCTGTCCCTACCGTACCTACATATTCTGGGAAACAGACGGTTATATATAAGAAATCACATTATAAACCTTCTCGGATCGTGACGTTGATCAAAATAATCAAAAAATCCCCGCGTAATATATCTATTTCTCAAAATATGTAGGTACGGTAGGTACACCCCATAAAAAATGGCTGTTTTCTGCTGTTTTTTGCTGTCCCTACATGACGGAAGGTGTGTAGGGACAGGTAGGGACAGGGGGCGTATGATTACGAGATTCTGAAGGGGCGCTTGAAGGGGGCGTGGGGACTGACGGGCTGCCGCCCTGGATGGCGTTTACAAAACCTCAGAGATTCTTTTTCTGACATTCAGGTGGTGAAGACGTGACCCCGCCGGCGGCAGCCGGCCATACCCCGTCCTTCTTCGAAGGCCCCCCTTCAGATTGCCTCGAAACACTTCAAGGTCTGGTCGAGACAATATCAGTCTGCCCAACCTCTCGTTGATCTGCCCAACCAGTTTCATTTAGGTTGGGCAGTCAAAATTGGCTGTTTCCCGCCAGTTATTCCACCTCTGCCCAACCTGCCCAACCTGCCCAACCAATTTTCATATTATATGGTCTAAGGCGCGATCCTCATCCACGCCGCTCGTCTCGCCCCTCTCGGCTCTCGCAAAAAAAACACACCTTCCCCATAACCACCCCCAAATGGGTTGGGCAGGTTGGGCAGGTTGGGCACCTCCCTCTATCTCATTGGTTTTATTGAGAAAGACCAAACAAAACCCTGCCCAACCAGACCACCTCTAGTTGGGCAGGGCTGGTTTTAGGTTGGGCGCAATGCCGGATTTGACCCTGCGATGGCTGCAAAATTGAAGATCAAGGACTATCTGGACATCTCGTTTAATATGGGATGGCGGCTGAATGGTATGCCTGATGCGCGGCGGAACGAGGGGTGTGGGGATAAAGGCGCTTTTGGGAATGTCGCCGTGACGGTGGGATTGTCATCGCCTCATGACCGGCCCCTCCTGAGCGCGTTTCCTTGCCTCTTCTTCTGCCTTGCGCCTGGCCTCCGCCGCCGCTTTTTCAGCGTCCTCGTCCGACGAAGCCGGACTCACAAAATCCCTCGCGCCCTTCTTCTCTGGCCCAAAAATCCATTCCTCAATCCGCTCGCTTTCAATCTCAGCGGACGACGGCCCATCCTCTTTTTTGCGCTCAATTTCTTTCTGTTTCCGTTCAATCTCGCCCTGCACAGCCAGTTCAGCCGTCGGCGCCGATGCCCAAGAACGCTTGTGCTGAGAAAAGTCTGCGGCATTCCCCTTTTCGCGTGATTGCTCTCCCTCATAGATGATCTGTCTGATCACCGCATCACGATCAACATTGTCGCCAGGATTGTCTTTGTCGAGCGCATCTGGCGCTTCAAGTTGTCCCGACGCACTGATCGATGCCGATACCCCGTCACGCCGAATTCTGTTGTCCCGAACATTCAGACCGATCCGTGTCGCATCGACGTAAAGGTGGCAGTCCTCTTTGTGTCGCGTCATACCCACATAGAGGGATTCCTTGTCCATCCCGGCGGCATTCAGAACGTAAGACCTGTTCACACTTGCGCCCTGAGACGAATGGATCGTCACGGCATAGGCGTGCTGGACACGAAGCGGTCGTGTATCCGGCTCGTTACCTTTTGACCTCGAAAGCCGTTCCAGATCAGACCACCTCGTTGTCACCTCGAAGCCGCGATCGAAGGCCAGGGTCACAACAGGTTGACCGTCAATATTGTCACGGCAAACATCTTTGATTGTCGCAACGTCATTGTTCCTGATCGTGCGCCCTGATGCTCGTATATTCTCGCCGAAAATCAACCGGTCGCCTGTTGCTAAAGACAACGATCCTGACACGGGTTTCAGTCCCCGGCTTAACGCTTCAATCTCAATATCTGACCCCGCGATCCGTCCCTCTTTTCGCAGCAGATTGCGAAGATCGGTGTTCAGATTCCGAACCTCATTATGTGTCCTGGCAAGAACCAGACGTGTCCCTGTCGGGTCGCTTTTGACGTCCTTGAGGTAGTCCTCGATCAGTCTCGCCCTCAGTTCCTCTCCTGTTCCGATCACGATCCGATCCCTGTCTGCGTATGCCGTTACCGCTCTTTTGATCTCGCCCGAAGCGAAGTCCCGGCTTGCGTTCCTCTGCCAGTCCACTTTCTGTCGCCGAATTTCGTTGATTCGTGACGAATCAATTGTTTCTGAAATCAGCCGTAAGGGTGACCCTGGCGCCACAGGTTTAAGTTGCCGCGTGTCGCCAGCAAGAATGACCTTGGCACCCGCTTTTGCTGTTTCCCTGAGCAGTTCATTCATTTCCTTTGTGCTGATCATTCCGGCCTCATCGACGATCACGACATCGTTCCGTGACAACCTGATTCCTTGCGTGTGATCGGGATCGGAAATGCGATTCAGGAATGACCGCAAAACGGCGGCCTGCGTCTGATCTGTGTCTGTGTCCTTGGCGATGACTGATACCGCTTGATGACTTGGCGCTGTTACCCAGACACGAAGGCCGGCGTCCCGAGCGGCTTCGGCAGCCGTTCCCAGAGAGAACGACTTGCCTGTTCCGGCTGACCCTTCGACAACAGATATTCCATCCCTATTCAGAGCGTGTCTGACCAGTTCCGCCTGTTCCTCGGAGATTGTATCTTTTGACGCAATCGCTTTATCGATGACGTCTTTCGATACGAATACCCGCTCCTTTTTTCTGTCGAGGGAAATACGCACGATTTCCCGTTCCGCATCGATGACCTCTGGTGTTGCGAAAAACAGGTCTCGTGATTTGCTTTTGTCGTTCCCTGTCAATTCGATAATCTGTTTTGAATTGCGAGCGTTTCGTGCGTGATAGATAGCCTCATCAACGCTCACAGATCGTCCCTGAAAATGCTCAAGGATTGTTCCGATCAAGTGCCGATCTTCGATAACTGATTCTGTCTGCGTCAGTTGATTTAATGCACATTCAAATGCCGTTTTGGTGTCGCGCGGCTTGGCCCGTTCTTCTGCTGCAACCGCTAATGCCGATTCCCAAATTGATTCCTTTGTCCAGCCTTCCTCTTTGATTTCTTTGTCCCATCGTTCGTTCAATTCTGCTCTGGACGGCAGGTCTTTTTTTGCGCCTCGCGTGTTCCGTGAAATATTGTCTGACGCTTCCCGGTGAGAGGCGGTGTCAATTCCCATCTCACGGGCTTCTGAGAGAATATCGTCCCTGCGTTTTGAGAATTTCTGTTCTATTGATTCTGGAACGCCGACGATACGGAAGTTCCTCTCGTACTTGACGGCTTTCATCCCAAGCCTGCGCTCCAGTCCCTGAATCAATGCCAGACGATAGATGGCACCAATTTCCTGTTGGTGTTTTAGAAGTTCCATGTTGTCGATGGTTCCTGTCGTGCCGTCTGCCCTTCGGCACACGTTCAGCAATACCGCATGAGTGTGAATCTGTGGATCACCAGAGCGACTGGTTGTGTGCAGAAATGTCCCCGCCATCAGTTCCGCCGGTGTCTGACGATCATTCCCGTTGTGTCCGCATCGCGTTACGATCAGGCCGTTCTGCTGAATGTATTCCAATGCCTTGAATACGGCTTCCTGTTGCACATCTTCGATAGTCTCGCGTTGATTCCTGTTCCCGGCGGCATAGAGAACCGATACCGATTTGGGCGCAGCAAATTGCAGATCATATCCGACGCGCCGCCTCCTTCCCGTCTGAATCAGAGTTTCCTGAGTGAGGGGGTCACGTCCTGATGCGAGGTTCCTGAAGTCTTTCGCTTGGACTTCCGTTTTGTGGAAAACGAATGGCAGAACGTGTCCCACGTCAGCGCGGGCATTTGTCCACCAGACGCCCGGTTTTTCTCCGGTTCCGTTGTCCAGATAATAGGCGGCTCTGTCACGATCAGACCAGTCTCCGCGTTTCCGGTTGACGGGAAGCGCTGCCACGTGCTGGTTCAGATGTGGTTCCGATTCGCCAGAGTTTGGTTGTTTTACCAGTTTCTGATTCACAGACTCAATGTAATATTCGACGTCAGAAATCGGTGTGCATGTGAACATGATGTTGTGTTCCCTGATGGGTGTATCTGTTCACTTATTTTAGTTCCGATTCATGAAAGTTTCCGGTTCCTGACGGGAAAGGATTCCGATCACGAATGAAAACGGCGGATAATCGCGGATATGAGTTTCGTTCTGCGCGGAATCGAGTCGGGAAAATAATGGGGTGTGACGGAGCCGGATTCCGGCGGCAGCCGGGAATTGTTGCCCACGTCTCAACCCCCGAGAGGATTTTCGTATTTAGATTTATTGTCCTGAAACGCGAAGATGGCCGTTCCTGAAGCGTGATCTGATTCCGTCCTGAACGTGCGTATTTTTCGTATCCAGACTTGTTTCCCGAAACGGGGAATCCTGTCGGGCAATCGTCAAGATTGTTCCCGACATTTTCACGAAGGAATGGCGGTTTACCGCCGTTCCGAGTTCTTGCGGGCGTCGAAGATGCGTGGTGTGTTGCTAAATTATTCTATCTTTTATGTTGTTTAAGGGTTTCGTTTTCGTGACTGTATTCTGTAATCATATCTGTCTGTAAATTATGAGAGAAAATGGGAGATGAGAGATGGAATTGTGAATGAGAGATTTGTGTGAATGTTGAGGTAATAGATAAGGAACAGAATGATGATTTTTACAGAGATGATTCTGCGTTTTGAACGAAACTGAAATTACGGAATCAAGGCTTCTTTCTGTTTTCGTTTCTGTCTATCGTTCTCGATCTGAGATGCAGCATGGACATGCAGACAGTGTGACGTTTTTGGCGCAGCAGTCGTCAATGTCTGATAAAGATGCGTGATTACGTTATACTATCAATCTAAGGCATCAGCCTTCTTAATCAGCAACAGGGAATTTTTGTCATGGCAAGAGCAGTAAAACGATCAGCAGTGAATCTGACAATGACGGTCGAGGAACTGACAGCAGACCTCGCGAAGGAACATGAAGAATGGCTGTCGCACAAACCGCAGACTGTCTATGACGTCATTAAACAGATTTACGAACCGCTCCTGAAAATGAAGCAGGACGGTCGCACGGATTCCGAAATCTGTGACATGCTGACAAAGCGCGGCATCGACATCAGCGCCGGCACGTTTGCAACCTATATGAAACGTGTTGCCAGGGAATTGCGCGGCGGCTCTCGTCCTCGCACGGCACGCAAACCGAAACCGGATTCAGAAGGCCAAGTCGCTCCCCGCGCCACACGCGCCACGCCAGATTCTCGCGTCCAGAATTCCACCCCCGATTCAAAAGTGGATTCCAGCGCACAACAGGCGTCGCGCCCGAAACCTGATTCCGCGCCCGCACAATCTGCTTCACCATCCATGTCCGGATTCACGTCACGTAAACCGCCCGCCCTGGACGCTTAACACGTTATCAGCGGCGTTTGTCGTTATTGAAGGCGGAACTGGGCTTCCCCGGTTTCGCTTTTTTTGTGTCTCGTTGACGCACCCGATCGCGCACCGATCCGTCGTTTTCAAAAATGCACACTATAATGTTTCTAGGGAATGCGGATCGCGTTCCAAAGGAACAGGAGTGTGTAAAAATGGGAGACAAAGCAAAACGTCTCGTCCTCGTCGTCTCAGGAAAAGGCGGCGTTGGTAAAACAACCTTCTCTCGCCTGATGACCGACATCTATCGTGAACGCAACGCGAGGGCCGCGATTTTCGACGCTGACGGCCAGATCGGCGGACTGGTGCGCGTCTATCACGATGCCGGCGTCAATTTCTATGATCTGCGCCAGGACGCAGAGCGTGTCACGCTTCTCAATTCGATTGCCTCGGACGCGGATGTGATTCTGCACGATCTCCCCGGCGGCTCTCGTTTTGAGATCAGCAAGATCGTTGACAACGGCGACGGGGAACAGGTCGAGGGATTCCTTGCCGCACTCGCCGAGAACGGTGTTCGTTTGACCTTGGTGCATGTTATCGACAACGAAATTGAAAGCGCACAAAGCGTTGGTCAATACATGAGCGCATTCGGAACTGATTCCGTTGACCATGTCGCTGTTCTGAATATGCGTGAGAGCCGCGACATGAAGTCCGATTTTCCTTACTGGTTTGGCTTCGACGTGAATGGCGAACGGCGCTACGGCAAAGGTCGCGATCGGCTTCTGGCTGCGGGCGGTATCGAAGTCTCCATGCCCGCGATGCAGGTCGGGGCGCGGGCAAAACTGAACGCGCTCAATCTGAAATATTCTGACTGTGCGCGGCATCCCGAATTGACGATCACTGAACGCACGATCGCATCGCAATTCCTGCGCGGATTCCGCAAGGCGATCGACCCGGCCGCCGGCTTTCTCGGTCTGTGATGGGAGGATGATGCAATGACCATTTTCAACGACACTGCCGCAGCCCTCTCCGTTGATCCCGATGCTCGCAATCGCGCTTGGGCTGCTGTGGGCGCGTCAGGATTAAGCCCCGACGATCCAGAAGTCGTTCGCCTTCTTATCACGGAACACGTTACTTCGCAGATCGAGAAACTGTCCGCTGAACTCGCGTTGTCAGCGGGTAGAGCGATTAGTGATTTTAATGATGCCCAGACGCGAAGTGAGGCAGCGGCGCAGGCACGTCTTGAGACGCGCACGACTGAATTGGCTCAGACCGTGTCGGCACGAATTGCGACTACGATCGAGCAAGCGCTTGAAAAACGTGCCGATGCAAAACTTGATAACGCGCAAACTACGCAATGGGCGTGCGGTGCGATCCTGTTCGGAGTTGGTCTTTATCTGGGGATGGCGTGCGAGGGTTACGTCAACGTGCCAGATGATCAGCTAAATCGATGGCTCCAGGCACAGTCGCCCTATTTTCTCCTGCTCGCCGGCACGGTCGCTTTTTTTGTGATCCGCCTCGCCTTCGCGTGGACATCAACGTCTCCCGTTATCCGCTTCCTTCTTGCTCTGCCTCCTCGCGATGTGACGCGCCGTTGGGGCAAGCGCGAACGCGATTACTGAAAGGTCACGACAATGAAAATCATCAAAACAGGACTGAACATAGCCGCAGGCACGCTGTTTCTGTCTGCTGTCAGCCCGGCAGTCAATGTCATGAATCAAGTCGGTCTCGGCGCCTCTGTGCCAGTGCCGATTCAGACACTGAACAGCGTAAGCAAGACGCTTCATCAATTTGCTGAAAGCGCAATCGCCGCATCAGGGCTTCCGACCGCGCCTGCCGGAATGGCGATCGGCACGGATATGCAATCGCCGGGCCGACTGGAGTTTGCACAATGACGAAAGACGCAAGACCAGATCGTTCTGCTTCGTGTGCAGCGTATCGCGCAAAGAAGATTGCTGAGGGCTGGGTTGATTTACGTCGATTTGTGCCGCGCGACCTGAAGCCGGAGATCAGCGACATCATCAAACGCAAAATCCGAAAATGGCGCGTCGATCAGGACAGCAGAACAGAAAACAACTCAAACGAGAAAGTATGAAGCAATGTCAAACGCACACAAACGTAATCGCATTTTTGCAGCGTTCCTCGTCTCAACTGCTCTGTGTTCTGTGCGTGCGTCTATCGCATTCGCCGGCACCCTGCCAACTGACGGCTCGTTCGTTGCCGGCGCGGGCCAGATCACCACCCACGGCGACCAGATGACCATTAACCAGTCCTCGGCGCGGGGTGTTATTGACTGGCGCGGATTCTCAATCGGTTCTGGCAATTCTGTGCAGTTTAACAACGGCTCAGGCGCGACAATGAATCGGGTCACCGGCGGTCAGATGAGCCAGATCGACGGGCATCTCGGAGCAACAGGTTCTGTCTTCTTGATAAACCCGAACGGGATCGTTGTCGGGCCAGGCGGTCAGGTTGTCACGAATGGGTCGTTCGTGGCATCGACCCGAGACATCGACAATGCCCAGTTTATGCGCGGCGGGTCTATGACTGCTTCGGGTAAATCCGCAGGCGCTGTCGTCAACAAAGGCACGATCAAGGCCAAAGACGGGAATGTCGTTCTCATCGGTCAGAGCGTGACGAACGAGGGCGTCATCGTAACCGGGCATCGGACTGCGGCCATGCTCGCGGCAGATTCCGTTGTCCTGAGTGAGAGTGGCGGGCCGTCTGGGATTTACGTTGCCGCAGGATCGACGGGCAAAGGTGATGTCACGAACGCGGGCCGGATTCAGGCGGCGGTCGTTGAACTGGCATCAGCGCATGGGAATGTCTATGCGCTCGGCGGGAACCATACCGGCGCGATTCAGGCGACTGGCACGAAGGAAGTGGATGGGGAAGTTTACCTGACGGCCGCTGATGGCACTGTCGATGTCGGCGGCGAGGTGACGGCCCATAACGCGGATGGCTCCGGCGGGAAGATCGTCGCAAATGGTCATAATGTGACTGTCGCATCTGACGCCGTCATGGATGCGGGGGCACGGGTGTCGGGCCGGCCTGGCGGAACCATTCTCGTCGGCACATCAGGGCATGGCCGCGATCTGGCACAGACCGTTACGCTGGCAAGCGGTGCAAGGCTGACCGCAGGGGGCAAGGGCGCGGGCCTGATCGAGACGTCCGGTCATCACGTCAAGAACGGGCGGCTTACTGTCGATGCAGGCCATGGCGGAACATGGCTCACAGACCCTGATGATCTGACGATTGATTCCGATGCCGCTTCGACGATTCAGACTGCCTTGAACGCCGGCACGAATGTCACTGAACAGACGACTGCGTCTGGAACGTCCGGTGCAGGAACGGTTGCCGGCGGCAATGGTGACATCAACGTCAATGCCGGGATTGCGTGGTCAGGGAAAGCGACGCTCACGCTCGACGCTTATCGCAATGTGAATGTGAATGCGCCGATCACTGTGAATGATTCTGGTGCCGTCGTGATCAAGACAGGTGGGGATGATATTTTCAATCCAGGTGGGTCGTTGACATACGCGACCCAGAACGCCGGTTCTCTGAGCGTGAATGGCGCGGCTTACACTTTGGTCTGGGGGCTTGGTGGTCTGAACAGCATTGGCGACGGTTACATCACGAACAATTACGCCTTGGCTGGAGACGTTGATAATGCGGGAGCCGCGTTCACGCCCATCGCCCACACAGGCCGTTTTGCTGGGATTTTCGACGGCCTTGGTCACTCTGTCAGCAATCTGAATGTGCATGATACAAGCCATGCAGCAAGCGGTTTGTTCGGCATTTCTTCTGGCACAATCGCCAACATCTCAGTGTCCGGCATCATCGACGGGCGCGGTGGCCCGACCACGTCCTATGTCGGCGGCATTGTTGGTCAGAATAACGGCATCGTGCGTGATTCCCATTCGTCTGCGACCGTATATGGCTATTACGCTGGGGGTCTGAGCGGTGGTTCAGCGACGGGAACCGCGACGATCAAGCGCTCGACTGCGTCCGGCAATGTCTATGCGTTGGATGGATCACCCTATGCCGGCGGGCTTGCTGGAACGGGTTATTCCGTTATTGATTCCTCTGCTTCTGGTAACGTGATTTCCACGGTTGCCAGTTCGTATGTCGGCGGCCTTGTGGGTTATATGACAGGCGATGTGTCAGGGTCATCCGCATCGGGCAACGTCACCGCATCGGGGAGCAGCGTCAAGGTCGGCGGTCTGGTGGGATTCACATCTGGCGCGATTACTGATTCTATTGCAACAGGCTCCGTCACCGCAGGCACGAAGGCAATGGCCGGCGGGCTTGCTGGTCAATCAAACGCAATGACCAATGTCCGCGCGTCTGGTGACGTTGTCGCTGGCGATGGCGCGACCGTGGGTGGTCTGGCTGGAAGTAATTACGGGGTTGTCACAAAAGCGATCGCGATCGGGGATGCAACCGCAGGTGTGGGCGGTGTGGCCGGTGGCCTGGTCGGTAAAAATGCGGCCGGGATCAGCGTCTCGTATGCGACGGGCGCGGCCTCGGCGTCGGGTTCTGCTGACACCATGGGCTATGCCGGCGGGCTGATCGGGGATAATGAAGCGTCCGTCTCTCAAGCATATTCGACCGGGGCGGCGACGGGGCTTGTCAACGCTTACACCGGCGGGCTGATCGGGAAATGGGGTGCAGGCACGGTTTCGGACACGTATGCAACGGGCCTCGTCACCGGCCAGACCAGCCAGATCGGCGGTTTTGCTGGCGTGCGTGTGGGGAATCCGGGGGCGTCTGACGGTTACTTCGATACGACAACGACCGGCACGAAGACGGCGATCGGGAAGGTCGATCAATACACGTATGTCATCAATATCAATGGCCTGACGACTGAACAGTTTGCCCAGGGCCAGGCGTATCTGTCAGGATCGTGGGTGACTGGGGCGCCATACAAAGTGTTGTCGGCGCTGCCTTATATCGTTGTGACAGGCACGGGAAATGCTCATGAGACGTATGGTTCCGCTACCGTAACCGCTCCGAAGACGGTCACGGCGACGGCTTCAGACGGGATCGATACGACGTCTGCCCTGGCTGGGATCGGCCCGTGGCACGGCTATACCCAGAGCAAAGCGGGCAACGCTTATGCGACCTGGGCTGAGGGGGTGACCGCGCCGTGGCATCAGACAGTCTATCGCGCGAATGTCTCGATCGACTATGCGTCCCTGACGATCAAGGCCGGCAATGCGACATCAACGTATGGTCAGGCGCCGGACGTGTCGGGGGCTGGATACACGGTTTCCGGCCTGCTCAATAGCGATTCCGTTTCGGGCGTGAACCTGTCCACGATCGCGACCAAGGGCAGTCGTGTCGGCACGTATGACATCACCGCGTCTGGGGCAACAGGCACGGGGATCAGCAATTATATTGTCGTGTATCAGCCGGGCACGCTGACGATCGATCCGGCCGCGCTGACTGTCATTGCTAATGACCAGAGCGGCACTTACGGCCAGACGCCCTCGCTCGGCACGACGGCTTTCACGGCGAATGGTCTGATCAACGGCGACACGATCTCCGGGGTCAATCTTTCGACCTCAGCAACCGGCGCGAGCGGGGTCGGGACATACGGGATCACGGCTTCGGGCGCGGTCGGGTATGGCTTGGGGAATTACACGATTGCTTATCAGCCGGGCACTTTGACCATCGATCCCGCCACCCTGACGGTGACCGCTGGGAGCGGAACGTCCGTGTATGGTGAGGCTGTGTCCACGCCCGGTTACAAAGTCTCTGGGCTGGTCAATGGCGATACGGTCGCGGCCGTATCTGTTGACAACACTGCTTCGTCAACCTCAGCCGTTGGTCATTATGCGGTCAATGCTTCGGGGGCGACCGGGTCGGGTCTGGGCAATTACAATGTGCAGTATGTCGCGGGGGATTGGTCAATCACGCCGCAGATGCTGACGGTCAAGGCCGGCAGTGGTTCGGTCGAATATGGTCAGACGGCGGGCGGATACGGCTTTACCGCAACCGGCCTGGCGAACGGAGACACTGTCGATAGTGTCACGTTGTCAACCCCGGCGACCGCGCAGTCCAGCGTGGGGCAGTATGCGCTCAACGCCTCCGATGCGGTTGGCACGGGCCTGGGAAATTACACGATTGCGTATCAGCCGGGAACGCTGACGATCACGCCCGCGCCGCTGACGGTGACGGCTGGGAGTGGTTCGAGTGTGTATGGAACGACACCATCCTCCGCCGGGTATAGCGTTGCCGGGCTAGTGAATGGCGATACTGTCTCAGGTGTCTCTGTGAATCAGCCCGTGACCGGGGCTTCGGGGGTCGGGTCGTATGTGACGACCGCTTCTAATGCCGTAGGCACGGGCCTGGGGAATTATGCGATCGACTATGAAAACGGATCGTGGAACGTCACGCCCGCGACGCTGACTGTTGTCGCCAATGATGCTGTATCGACGTATGGTCAGGCGCCGAAGACTGCCGGATTCAGCACAAGCGGTCTGGTCAATGGCGACGCGGTTTCAGGTGTTGATCTGACAACGAAAGCGACGGCGGCTTCCTCGATCGGCGATTATGCGATCGATGCGAGCAATGCGACGGGAACGGGCCTGAGCAATTATGACGTCACGTATAAGAGCGGCACGCTGACGATCGATCCGGCGGCGTTGATCGTAACGGCTCTGAACCAGTCATCAACGTATGGTCAGAACCCGACCCTTGGCACGACCGGCTTCAGCGCGAGCGGTCTGGTCAATGGCGATACGATTTCGGCTGTGCGACTGACGACTGCGGCGACGGGCGCTTCCGGGGTCGGTCAGTATGGGATCGTTGCAAGCGATGCGTCTGGTAAAGGACTTGGTAATTACTCGATTTCTTACCAGAGCGGCACTCTGACTGTTGATCCTGCTGCGCTGACTGTGATTGCGGGGAACGGGACATCCGTTTACGGGCAACAGGCTGAACTGCCGGGATGGACGGTGAACGGGCTGGTGAACGGGGATCGTGTGACTTCGGTGAATGTCTATACCGGGCATACGGTGCAGAGCGGGGTTGGGGTTTATGCGACGACGGCTTCCGGGGCGACCGGGACTGGCCTGGGCAATTACACGATCAGCTATCAGAGTGGGTCGTGGACTGTAACGCCGGCTACGGTTGTCGTAAAACCCGACGATCAGACAAGCGTTTATGGAACGACGCCGCTCAGTCAAAATCCGGGTGTCATTGCGACGGCTGCTGTTAATCCTGTTGTGAAGCCGGCGGAGAAAGACGACAAGGTTACGGCTGAGGCGACTGTGTCGTGCAATTCTGGAGGGAATCTGGTCGGTGAGACAGAGATGACGTGTCAGACGCGCGGGAAGTGATCTGGGTCGGCGCGGCTTCGGGCTGCGTCTGATAGAAAAGGGGGCGCTCCGGTTTCGGGGCGCCCCTTTGTGTTTCGAGAAGCTGAAGGGGGCCTCGGCGGGGCGGTCAGGGATTGGCCGGGCTGCCGCCGGCCTGGGCGGTTACGTCGTTTAATGCTTTCGCAACACCACCCCGGCGGAGCCGGGCCTGCCCCCATCGCCTTCCGGCCCCCTTGGGACTGCTTCAGCAACAAAAAATATGGGGAAGCGTTTCGCCGGGTATTAGCCCTTCCGTTTGACCAGCGACGCCTTTTTGGGATCATAAACGTATCCGGTTATTGTCCCATCTTTGATTTTTTCCACGGCTTCATTGATGACAAACAAGGGAACAAGGAACCATTCGCGCGGAATGACGGGGTTCCCGAACCTATCTTCGATTTGAATGTCCAGTCGCGCCGGATCAAAAATACGATGGATGATGTTCTCAAGTTTCGTCCGGCTGATATTGAACAGATTGTAAGTCGCCGCGACCTCGACATCAGCTAACAGGAACGTCGGATCAAGTTTTGCATTAGCTATCCGTTTAGCAACGTCTCCGCCAGTTACGCCGATCTTATGAACAAGGTCTCTGTTAGCCGCGACAATGGGATTGTCGGATTCACTTCTCAGAACGTAAATGGTTCCGCTTGCAAGATCGTCGTCGTCGTTGTCTCCGGCGAATAATGGCCCGGCACTGGGTTCTGACACTCGGCGGCTCGCTTCATCTTTGTAAAGCGCACGCTGAAGGGAACGAAGCAGGATGTTGCTTTCGGTTCCATTGGAATAAATGACGCGCAGACGGGCATCACTCTCACCATTGGGCGCTCTGAAGGTCTCGCCAATCTCGGCAACATATGCTGTTTGACCGCCAAGGATAAAGAACTCACCAGGTCTGATGTCGGTCTTCAGAAAACCGGCCTCTTTCCTGATCGGCCGAGTAATGCGCGTCCCGATCTCGATGTCTCTCTGGACTGCATTGAACAGCGGCTTGAAAGTATCGAAATCCTCACAGCGCTCCCGGTTGGCGATTTCCTCGGCTGCCCGCTTTTCTGCTGTGGAACGGACATGGCGCAGTTCAGTGATTGAATTCTGCTCGATGCCGTCCACGCCGAGCATGGAAAGCAGTTCATCGTCGCTAATGTTTTCATCGATCTCTTCAATGACAATAGCATTGGAGAGAATATCCTGATGATCCATAGGCAGAAGCAATGCCATGCAATCGGGTTGCGAGCGAAGCCGATCGAGACGGACTGCATATAGACGCTCGAAAATGTCGTGATCTTCCCCATGGCGGGGAGCGCGTC
Organism: Acetobacter sp. UBA5411; assembly: GCF_002409645.1. Classification (GTDB taxonomy): domain Bacteria; phylum Pseudomonadota; class Alphaproteobacteria; order Acetobacterales; family Acetobacteraceae; genus Acetobacter. Next base: position 148,344 of record NZ_DHNR01000034.1, on the reverse strand, counting down.
CGTGTTCATCCACAAACCGCTGGATTTCCTCAAACCCGGCTATAATGCGCTCTTCTTTTGGGGTTTTAGAGGCTTCTTTCTTTGTCTCGACTTCAACGCCCAGCGCCGACAGGAGCGCATCATCTTCGTCGGTAAAACCTTTAGCCACGAGCCGCCTCCGCCTTCATGCGAGCAAGGAACGCAACGCCCTCGGCCATGCTTTTCTCCCAGGGGTCAGTCGATGTTATAAAGGGGAGCCGGCCACGTTCCTGCATGAATTTCAACGCTCGTTTAGATAAAACACGCGCTTCTTCCAATGTCATCGTCGCACGTTTGGCACCGATTACGGCCGCAACCTGCTTCAGACTCTCTTCGCTCATGGCTTTAGCCAGAATGGAATAAGCCTCACCAAACGGATTGACGCGATCAATCAGATCAATGTCCAGTTCTCGCACGTCCATTGCGAATTTACGCACGCCATCGATCAGGGCCGTGTTGGCTCCTGGCTCTCCATCGCCACTCGTCGCAATATGAGCCGCCTGTTGCGTCAGATTCAGAGCCGCGATGGCGTGCTGCCGAACGGCTTCCTGATCTTCCTCATCCAGTTCGGGATATTTGTCTTTGATGATTTTTCCCATACGGGAGATCGTCAATTCCTCTGGAACGAGTTCTTTATCGAAAAGCCCACGTTCAAGAGCGGTCTTGTCTTGAACAAAGGCGGTAATGACTTCGTTCAGGTCTTCTTCGCAGATGCGGGTTGCTTCTTCGCTTTTGGGTTCAGCCAGACCTTTAATTTCGATCTGGAATTTACCTTTCTCTTCGTTGAACCCGACATTGCATTTATCTGGTTGGTAGCCTTCGTCACCATAATCGAATCCCTCAGTCGGTTCGTTGGTTGGCGCTTTCGATCTGAATTCGAATCGTGGCGCGAGAACCTGTTCCATCAGCAGACTGGCGGCAATGGCTTTAAGGGTATCGTTCACGGCCTCGGTTACGGCCTCTTCCGACGCATCTGGCTCGGCGATCAGGTTTGTAAAGCGAGCGCGGGTTTTCCCTGGCGCATCGCGGGTAGCACGTCCTATGATCTGGATAATCTCGGTCAGGCTGGATCGATAGCCAACGGTGAGCGCATGTTCGCACCAAATCCAGTCAAAGCCCTCCTTGGCCATGCCCAGGGCAATGATGATGTCCACATGGTCGCGGTTGTTCTTCTGGGTTGAGTCTTTCAATGCGGTGGATACGCGGTCACGCTTGTTCTTGTCATCGTCCACCAGATCAGCGATCCGCAACGTCCGTCCGTCTTCCGTTTTTACCAACTGAAAGCCGGTAACAGGGTCAGACCCCTGCCAGTCGCCCAGAGCCTCGATGATATGCTCCACTTCCCTCATCTTGTCCTTCGTGCTTTCGCGCGAATTGACGCTGGGGATGTGAATGATGGTTTTTTGCTTTGGGTCGAGAACCTTCAGGATGTCGTCGGCGTAGGAGCCGGAATAGAAGAAATAGCCGATGTCGAGATGCTTGAGATACCGATAGCCGTTTAACTGCTCGTAATAGGTATAGGTTACGGTATCAAACTTGGCCTCGTCCTGTGGTGACAAGACATCGACTGCGTCGCCCCGGAAATATGAGCCGGTCATGGCGACGATATGCACTTTGTCACGGGCAATGAACGCGCCGAGGTGATGACCCAGTTTGTTGTCTGAATCTGACGAGACGTGATGGAACTCATCGACGGCAATAAGACGATCGTCGAAAGCCTCAATGCCGAACCTGTCCACGGCGAAGCGGAAGGTGGCGTGCGTGCAGACAAGCACCTTGTCGTCACTCTTCAGGAACGCTTCGACCGAATTGACCTTGCCCCCATTATCACCGCCGGCTGCATCACACAGGTTTCTTCTGGGTTCTACGTGCCAGTCTTCCCAGAAACCGAACTGGGTCAGAGGCTCGTCATGGAAACTTGCCCCGATGCTTTTTTCGGGCACGACGATAATGGCCTGCTTCAGTCCCTGATTTGCCAGCTTATCGAGGGCGATAAACATAAGCGCCCGGCTTTTGCCCGAAGCTGGAGGAGACTTGATGAGAAGATACTGTTCGCCGCGCTTTTCATAGGCGCGTTCCTGCATGGGGCGCATCCCCATAGCATTGGCCTTGGTTGAACTCCCATTGGCCGCGTAAGAGACAGAGACAGAAGGGACGGATTGAGTTTTAATATTCATCAGGCTTTTACCTTCTTCTTCGATCCGGTTCCGGCGGTCATTTTGGTATAGAGATCGAACAGTTTTTCCAGTCGCTCCGTATCATTGCGAAAACGTCGGCCAATGTAGATGCGCTCCAGCACTTCGTCATTGCGGTCGTGCGCCTCACGCAAATCGGCGGGCATTTTTTCGGGATCATACAGTTCCGCAATGGTCGCGGGGAAATGAGCCTCGCGTGCCAACAGGATGTCTTCAGCGCAACGGGTCAGGTCGGCCTTCATCTTGTCGGTCAGAGTGGGAACGGGGAATGTATTATACACTACGGTATTGCCGTAACGGATGCCATTTCCTAGTCGTCCTGCGATGGTCTCCGCCCATACCCTATGCATAGTTGATACAACCAGTGAAAACTCAATCAAAGATTTTCCGTATATTGTAAATGCCGCATGATTGGAGACATAACCTGATTTCTTCAAGTCAGCAGGAACATAGTCAAAGCCATTACCGATTGTGTTGCCGACTTGTATGAAATCCTGTTCTTCATATGTCGAATAACAAAACGCATATGGTCGGCGTGCAGCCTTTCGGGCGTCCCTCCCTGCGCCTTCTCTGTATGATCGGCATTTATCAACTATTTTACGTATCTCCGGGATTGCTGTTGCCTCCGAAGCATCTGCTTCAGATACCCACAGGCACCAGCGAGAATTTCCAGAAATAAGCTCTTGAGTGCCGCCATATTTTTTTATGAATTTGGCGGCATGCGGATTATTTTCTAATATAGACTTGATACTTTCTTCGTCGAGAATCAGGCGTTTGCCATCGACCGGATTGCTACCCATCTTCATCGGGCTAATGTTAGAGATCGGTTTATCTCGCGGCTCACAAACTACCTTTGGCCCTGAGATGAGATAGGGAGCTATACTTTGACACTCTTGCGCCTGTTCATCAAAAAACAGAAGTTTTGGTTTTTTTTCTTCTGCCTCCAACCCTATGATAGTACAATAAACGCCCGCATTGTTCGCTGCGGAATTTGCCCATCTAAATGGTCGATAAGCAAAGGAAATTGACGCTTGCGAAAATATCTTTGGCCAAAGTAGTGAAACTTGCTCGCCTTGACATATAGAACTGGTCGATACCAATGCCATCCGACATTTTTCTTGTCCGACAAGAGAAAGTCCCTTCACAATGAATGCACATACGTAATCTAATAACTGCGCATTACCTAATCCTACAGCGTCCATATCCTCGGCTTGCGCGGAGCTTTTCTTCTTTGCTCCAAGGTAAGGTGGGTTGCCGCAGATATATATTTCTCCACCTTCATTATCGAAGTCAATCTGGGGTTGATCCAGCGGGGTTTGAAACAGGTCGTCACTCACTAGCTTAGTGCCGGTTCCTGTCGGCGGACATATACTCAACCAGTCCAAGCGAAGAGCGTTACCGCAGGTAATCCAGTTTTCCGCATTTAGCGGCAGAAACTCAGCCAGCGCCAGTTTCTGACCGCGATACAGCACATCGCATTGGAATTCTGCGATAATGAGCGCAAGACGCGCAATCTCGGCCGGGAAATCGCGCAGTTCTATTCCACGGAAATTAGTCAGGGGAATCTCTGAAGGACGATCGGCTTCCCCGCGACGGCTGTTGATCTCAGCCTCTATGGCTCGCATCTCCTTGTAAGCAATAACAAGGAAATTTCCGCTGCCACATGCTGGATCGAACACCCTGATCCTCGCCATACGCTTGCGTAGGTTTAAGAGCATCCGGGCATTGTCACCGGCCTCGTCTAGTCGTGCCCGCAGATCATCCAAAAAGAGAGGATTCAGCACCTTGAGGATGTTGGGAACGCTCGTATAGTGCATCCCAAGTGCGCCACGTTCCTCATCATCTGCCACGGCCTGGATCATAGACCCGAAGATGTCCGGGTTGATTTTCGTCCAGTCGAGGGCGCCGATATGGATAAGATACGAGCGGGCGATCTTACTGAAACGCGGCACTTCGGGACTGCCTGAAAATAGACCGCCATTAACGTATGGGAACCGATCGGCGTAACGAGCAATGCCTGCTTTCTTTCGCTCTGCCGTAGGGGTGTTCATTGCGCGGAACAGTTCGCCAATCACTTCATGGGTGTTAGACGAATCTCGCTCGGTCATTGTATCGACCGTGTTTGTGAAAGAGTGACCTTCCTGGAAAATATCCGTGTCTTCGGCAAAGAAGCAGAAGATCAGGCGGGCCATGAAATGGTTCATGTCATGACGGCGGTCGGCAGTTCCCCAGTCGGGATTGTCTTTCAGCAATTCGACATACAGCCGGTTTAGCTTGCTGGTCGCACGAATATCGAACGAACTTTCGCGGATTTGCTTGACCGTCGTGATGCCTGCAAGCGGAAGGAACGCGCCGAAATGATTCGGGAAGTCCGCATAGGCACAGGCGACGGTCTCGCCTGTATCCAATTCCTCCGCCTCGAAGGTCTCACCATCCGTCGCCAGGATGAACTTGGCCTTGGCCTTAGACGTGGCTGGGCTATCCCGGAGGGCGGTCAAAGTCCGCGTCACCTCACCGGGCGGGCAGGTCGCAATATGGATGTTATTCCGCTGGAGGACGGCACCTGGGATGTCAGAGGCATTGGTTGAGCCTTTGGCGGCCCGGAGACGCTTGATGGTAGTGTCTTTGTTGCCGAAGGCCAGGAGAAAAAGGTAAGGAAACTCTTCTGCATCAAATGGTTGCTCCGCAAGCGCGGATACTGCTTCTTCAATCTCTACGGCGTTCATCGCCTACCCAACCCCATTTCTATCTCGACAGTCACCACATGGCCCGCTGATCTTATATCTGTTTAGAACAAGAGGCTATGGGACGGAATCGTGTTCTGGGTTGCGGTCTGGCAGACTATTCCCGTCGGCGAGTCAATATGTTTACGTAATAATAAAGCATAACGATTTTAAGGCGGAGAGGTTATCAGCACAATGTCGTTCAATGACGAACAGAAGGAGAGGTTTTTGGATGCGGCTAATCCACATCAATGGTATCGCACATCTAATAATCTACATTCGCAGGCTTTAATTCTTTGGAATAACCGAGGGCGGGGTCATACGACCTTAATGAAAGATGGCCAGCCGGTGATGGTTTGGGATGATGCGAATAAAGGCACTTTCCTTCTAGCCGCTTTCGCGATGGAAAATATGCTGAAAGCATTTTGTATTTACGAAGACCCTTCTCTTGTTTCCGAAGGGCGCATAGACAAAAAAATAGCCACGCATAACCTTTGGAGATTAGCCGAGAGAACCTCTCTTATTCCATACAAATCCCGAGATAAATGGGTGTTCGACATGCTTTCAAGTGGGAATGAAAGTTGGGCACGATACCCTTGTGGTCGTCATGCAAACGACATTGAATTTGAACGACAATTCACCATGCGCTTGTGGAAAAGATATTGTTCTATGATTCTGGTGTATCGAACCAAAATGGAGAAATTACTTATTAAGGGGTGGACAGGCCCCTATGGATTCTATGGAAAATGGACTTTCACCTAGACTGTAAAAGGGGGCAGAGGCCCCTTCTGTATTTGTCCGGGGTGTGTGCGCGGCGCTTCGTAAACGCGCGAGCGGCGGCAGCCGCGTCCTGCACCCCACCCCTTCGGAGGCCCCCTTCAGAATATCGTAATCATTATGCCTCTCTGAACCTTCCGTCTGATTCCGCACGATTCAATAAAATCTCGGACTAAACCGGGACATTGTCATTTATGGGTGCGCGATTTATGCGCCATGCGAAAATCGGGTGTATATACTGGTGTTTGGGCATTCGCTCAGGCGCCCCGGCCGCGCGACCGGCCGAGGCTAACTTGCAATGATGGGACACATCAAAATGCAAGCTGACCTGTTTAACACACATTCCACCCATGCCGCGAACTCTCAGATTTCCGCACACCCATTCGAGGGCGTCGCAATCCGCATCGTCATGATCGACAATGCGCCTTGGTGGGTTCTCGCTGACGTGTGCCGCGTGCTTGACATCCGCAATCCATCCGACGCGGCATCTCGCCTCGACGCCGACGAAAAAATGACCCTCGGTAATACCGAGGGTGCAGAAAACCGCCATTTTTTCGGTCATGGCGCAGCCCCGACGCTGATCAATGAGTCCGGGGTCTATAGTCTGACAATCACCAGCCGGAAGCCGGAGGCCAGGCGATTCAAGAAGTGGATCACGTCAGAAGTCCTGCCGAGTATCCGGCGCACGGGATCATACCACACCCAGCCGGCTCCTGAACCATCCCCTGCGCCATCCATGCCGGCGTTGCTTGCTGAACAGGCGCTTGCGGTCATCAATGGACTTCAGGGTCTAGTCGCTGAGAATCAGGCTCTCGCGCAAGAGCGCCTGGAGACTATCCATTCTCAGACAGACCTCTTGAATTACAGTATGCCCAGGGCCGCGATTCACGACCGTCTGATTTATGCGGAAGGCACCCTCACGCTCTCAGATGCAGCCAAAAATATCGGCGTCGCACCACGAAAATTTATGGCATTGCTGCGCCGGGAAGGGTGGCTTTTCCGGCGCGGAAAATCGCCTCTCGCGGCATATCAAGACAAGATCAAATCTGGTTATCTGACACACAAGATTTCAGTGATCATGGCACCAAACGGCGAAGAGAGAATTACAGAACAGGTCAGGGTCACATCGAAGGGTTTGGCAAAACTCGCGCGTCTCGTGCCGGCGGCGCTTAGGGCCAACGCCGATGTTTCTATGCCAGCGCCCGTGCCCTCAACCTTTGCTGGTCATCGCGTCGAGGACGGCACGCGAGCGAGATACAGACGCGATGCAGAGCGGCGCGAACTGCAAAGGCAGGCAGAGTTTGAGGCGTATCAAGCCGAAGCTGAGAAACATCGCACTGAATATTATTAAGGGTATTGCACGGAAACAAAATAAAAGCCCCGAATAATTACGGGGCTTTTATTTTTTGCTAGATAGATCGTCCGCCCTTCTTTTCTGTTTGTTTTTGTTCTGATGCAGATGCGCGCGCTTTGTCTTGCGCTGCCACCATCTTTCCTAAAGCCGTGCGCGGTTGCTGCGATGCGGGTTTGCGAGGCTGCCGGGAAACTGAAGAACGGGGCGGCGGCATGGCCTGAACGGGTAACGGCTTCTGTTTCGATGCGTTATTGATTGGGGCTAGTTTTTTTGGCGGTAAGGGTGGCGGTTTAGGCGGAAGCGGTGGCAATGGTTCTGGTTTGAATTCCGGCTCTTTGATGGGGCCTGCATGTTCGGGAATAGTGAATGTTACTGCTGGTTGTGACGCCTTTTCTTTCTCTTTTTTGTCTCCCTCAGACGGCTCATGATTTTGCGGTTGTCCTGAAAGATTTTGCTTCAAGCGCTTTTGGACATCAGCGCCGGCAGCTTCAGAAAGTCCATTGCTGAGGGTGTCTGCGACATTTGCTGAGAACGAAAATGCTGCGCGAAGAGCGGAAATTATCGACACCTGGCTTTCTCCTGTTTTTCTGAGTCTTGCCTAGCCGCTCGCTCTGCGTCCTGCGCTGAAATCATGCGACCCAGGGCAGATGCGGGGCGGATTGATCTGGGCGGCATGACTTGCTGCGGCCGGGTCACGCCGTTTCTGTGGTTAAGTAGTGCCTGTTTCGTTCGTTCGATATTGCCCGCCACCTTGTGCGAACACATTTTCAACGCATCGTTTAAGGTTTTCTCGCAGAACGTCGATTCGGAATGCTCGATCCTGACGAACGGGTATTCCACGCCCCATGCTTTGCCTTCGACCTCACGGGCATGTTTAGGTTTAACATTGCGATAGCCTGCAAGGCGGATGCCATGGCGAAGGCCAGAAATGCGATGGTCGCCGAAGTCACGATTTAGGGACTGGAAGTATTTATGCAGTCCTTGACGGTCGAAGCAGGAATCATCATTGCCAACAGCGTCTTTGAATCGAAACGGTTCTTTCGGTACACGAAAGATAATCTGATGTGATTTCCATGACGTCTGCAAGGCGAGGCAGGGTTTGAAGCCGGCGTCGATCCATGACTTGACCGGCGATTCAGACTCCCTGCCGTGGCGATCCAGAGCATCGTCAACAAGGATGTAGAAGCAATGCCTGTCCATCGGCGTCAGCAGCACGTTTAGCCCTTCTCCATTGCGATGACGCAACATACCGACCGAGTTCTGAATATCTTTCGTGTTGTAGAATTTCTCGACCTTCTCGCCGTTCTCCATACGCTTCCCGGCCAGGAACCCGAACCGGTTTTTCCGCTTTTCGGGTTCCTCATCTTGCCCAAGATGCGCGGCGGCCAGATCGGATTCTGATATGATCTCGACCTGAGCATCCTGCTGCGATGTTTCGTCGGCTTCCTTGAACATCAGCGTAATCCGTGCTTCGCTGCAACCCAAGGCATCCATCTGCTGTTTGACCAGCCGATTGATTACGATTTCGGAATCAAACAATTCTCGCTCGACCTTTTTGATCCCGACGTTTCGCGAGGCCGTCTGATCGTGTGCAAAATGCTCATGAAGCCATTCGAGCGCTTGATTATAGTCGCATTTTTTGGCGAATTTGACCGCGTCAATGGCGTTTTCTGCCGGTCGCAGATTGCCGATGCGCTTTGGGATCGCTGTGTTTATAGACAGATCACCTGACGCGATCAGCGCCGCATGGACACCGGCTGGATCAAGACGGCGCAGGCGAGCGATTTCGTCTTTTGATATTTCATCCATTTTCATGATCTCGCATGATGTTGTTCTGTTTGATTATATCATCGATTTGTAGATCAGATGACGCTCTGACACCGAAGCCGCGCTTGGACTGCGGCGAGGACTGACTGCGTATGAAGCGATGTCTCTGCATACCAGTCATCAGCGAGCGCATCGTAATGAACCGAAGGAATGTCATGAAAGTCGATACCCGCAAGTATCTCTGACTTTCTGTTGAAGAAAATACTGTATTTATACCAGTATTCGTAGTCATCTGGATCGTATTTGCGAACCTCACGATCTCTGTCGTCGGGGTCGTCGTGCCAGGAGCGGACAGGTTCGGGCGCCTTTTTTTTGATAACAGTGCCGCCGGCGGCGACGAGGCGATTGATGAGGGCAGTATTGATTTTTGACATGATCTGAATCCTGTTTGCTGAATCGTTCGGGTTATTCTGCCGGAATCGCCGGTCGGGCGGCAGTGATTTTCTTACGCAGAGCAATCGCGTCGCTGATGAGATCATCCAGACCACGCAGCACGCTTTGCTCACAGATGATTTCGTTCTGGTTCGTTTTGATCATGAATAGATCAAAAAGGCCGGGCGGCATGGGGCATGTGCCCGCTTCCCACCGCGCCCAGGTCACAAGCGAAACGAAGACGGTTTGGGCGGCTTCTGCCTGGGTCAGACCAGATGTGGCTCGGGCTGAACGGATGGTGTGTGGTTCGGGATTTTTCATTGCTTTAGCTTCCATGATTCGCTAAAAGCGGTGTGTCGATGCGCCGCTTTGGTGATGAACGGTCGCCGGGTTCCCGCCCGGCGACTGCGGTCTTGGGGGGGGTCAGGCTGCGCTCGCTTTCTTCTTTGCGCGAGCCGCCCGACGCTTCTCATTTCTCTTTACGACTGCGAGCGCCTGCCGGGCGTCCTCCGCGATAATTGCTGCGTGAACGCTCTGAGCCACTACTAAGTCGGCCCAAGCCCGCACACAGAGGCTGTATGGGGGATAGTCCGTGTGAAAATTGACGAAATTCTCGCTATCTTGCCCCGCAAATGCGCCGTCTGTCGTCTCGATAACAGCGAAACGATCGTCGGCGCTACGTTCTATAGTCAAGTAATTGCCGTTCGATAGCCGATTTTTATCAAGCTGAAGCATCGTATCGATCTGATATTCGAAGTATTCAACGGTCTTTAAGCTGGAATAAATCGACCACTCTTCATGAATCTTCACGACATTTAGGCCGTTTTTTCGATGAAACAGACCGTCTGTCGTTTCGGCCAGGAATATGCGCTCGCCGGTTCTCCCGACCGTCAAATAATTACCATTCAACAGCCGCCGGGCTTCAAGGCTATGACGATCGCGTTGCCAGCCGTTCCGTTGGACGCGGGCTTCAAGTTCCTGAGTATTCAAATTTGAAGATTTTGACATTTTTTTACTCACGCAAAGGGCGCGGTGTCGATGCGGCGCCAGATTGATCTGCCAGATTCCCGTCTGGCATCAGGTGTTTTTCTCACGCTGACAATTATTATATAGCACCGTGACATACAAAAATCAAGAAAAACGCTAGAAAAATACTTGACTTTTTAGAAGATCGTAAATCTTCAAGCGGAGGTTGATGTGAAAAGCACCCTAGATGCATGCCTAGAAGCCACGTATGGCGACGATTTAGCTTTTTTTGCGTCTGAGCGACTTTTGAGTAAAAAAACGGCATACGTGGCTTCTGTCGCGAGGTTGGGTTCTAGGATCACGTTTTTGTGATCATTCAGCGGCGATAGGATGCGCGTCGGACTGACCGGAGGCTATGGCTGCATCACGTCTGGCCTGGGCTTCTTCTTCACGCTTACGAACTTGTTCGTAAAATTGCCTGCCGGTCATGATCATGTCCGACATGACCTTACCTTTTTTCATTTCCGTTTCGATTTCGGTGCGGCTATGAGCGTCGAGGCAAAGGTATGCGCCAGACGGCCAGGTCAGACGGTCGTGACTGTATGAAAGGCGGTCGCGGCTCATCAGATCAATGATGATGCCTGCCGTGGCATTGATTACGATGTCACGTTTAACGCCTAGGACTATCGCAAGTGACGCTTCTGTTGCGTCGCCAGACACTGTCATTTTGGTGAAAGACATGATTACTTCTCCACGGCTTTTTTTGACTGCGTTTTAAGCAGAAACATTTCAAACGAAGGCGGCGGCATACGATGCGTCCCAGCCTCCCATTTTCTCCATGTCGAAAGCGCAACGGACACTGTCTCTGCGGCGCATTTCTGGGTCAGACCCGCCGCTTTCCGGGCTGATCTGATCGCGGAGGGTGCAGGGGGCATCACGACACGCCCCTTGCTACACATGCGGAGGCGGGCATCAGAGAACGCAAAAAGCGTGCGATGTTTGTGCTGCCTGAAAGATCGATCAGGAAATCGTCGATTTCGAATTCTGCGATGCCATCTGGTCGATGCCAGATTTTTATTGTGTGATTGTCGCGCTGCATGATCAGCATACGCCCCTCCCAGCCGCCCAGAACGCGCATTTCCCATGCCTGCGCCATAACAAATTTGAGGGCAGCCAGGTCGTCTGTCTCGATGACGGCTTTTGTGTCAAATTTCTGTTGCATTTCTGAGATGACCTGATAAAACAGTGTTGTTGAAGACGGCTCCGCAAGGATGCCTGAAGAAAGGCCCGCAGAATCTTCTGGTTCTGCGGGCCTTTCTCGTTCCGTTTAAGCCGCTGCCTGGGCCGGGGCGTCGGCGTCGGGAGTGATCTCAGCGGGTTTAGGCTTGCGGGTCTTCTTGGGGTTCTCAGCGACGAATTTCAGCGTTGCTTCGATCAGGCGGCGCAGATCGCGGTCGTCCGCGCCACGAGCGTCGGCGAAATTCACGATCTGTCGGATTTCCGTTACCAAATCCCCAACTTCAAAAACTTCAGCGACGTGAGCAACAGTCCGCGCGGCCTTCATTTCTGGGAGGGGCCATGCGCGAGATGGTGAACGGCACGACCGGACAGCCTGGGTGCGTTCATCCGCGTAAAAGCGCCCAACGCTGTCAAATGTGCCGGGAGGGTGGGTTTTGCGTGCTTTGCGGCGCATGTATTCGACAGCCGCAGCGACGCAGGCGTCGAATTCGTCTGCGAAGTCTTCCTTGATTTTTGCGATCTTGTAAGCGCGGGGATCACCCTTGAAATTCGTATCCATTTTACGTCTCCACGACTGCCTGCGGCATGTATCGTCCGGCAGGCTCGCATTTCTGGTGTTGCGTCAGTCAGGAGACATTTGTTGAAGACGGCTCCCTGCCTGACTCTCTACATATAAGTCGTTTCGAGCGATTTGTCAAGAAAATATGGAAATAAAAAGAAGGAAAGGCATTATTTTTATTGTTGTAAATTCGATATGTGTTTGAGGATGTTTAGAGTGATTAGGTAAACATGTTTACATTACATGTATCGTGGTGATGATTACCTGAAACCGGGGGGTTTAAGGAAAGGCTGAAGGGGGCTTGAAGAGGGCGTGGGGATTGCCTCGGCTGCCGCCGGGCTGGCGTTTACGAGGCCCGAGCGTTTCTTTTCTGAATCTTCTGGTCGTGAAGACGCGACATCCGCCGGCGGCAGCCGGCCTTTCCTCGTCTCTCTTCGAGACCCCCTTCAGAATCTCGGAATCACGTCGAAGTTTCCCAAACTCTCACCCTGCCCGACTTCTGCCCGACATGCCCTACATCCGCCCGACATACGAAACACATGTCGGGCAGACTCAAACCATTGATAAACATAGCTTTTTTACCATCTGCCCGACTGCCCGACATATTTTTAAGAAAAAGTGCTTTAAGGGCGAATTTCACACCATCTCTGCCTCCCAGCCCCGGCCCCAGCCTCCGCCCGCCCCGCACTCCGCAAACAACACGCGCTTCTCCCTCTATACGCCGAAAAACATGTCGGGCATGTCGGGCAGTCGGGCAGACCTCAAGAAAATGGCAGTTTTCCGCCATTCTGGGCAAAGAAAAACCTCCACCCAATGTCGGGCGGAGGTCGGGCAGAAGTCGGGCGCGTCTGCCTATTGTGTGTCTGAAGCGTCTCCCGTCGTGAATATCGCGGACGTGACGATGTAGCATCGCACTCGATCTGACATGCCTGGCAGTTTCTGTTTTACCTTCAGGTTCCGGCCGTCCACGATGAGCGCTCCCGCGTCACACACGGCTCTCGCGGCGCGGGCCGGGTCGATCCCCTTACAGATCACGTCTTCCCACGCCTGTGGCGTAATAATGTAATCCCAAGTCCCGCTCCTGTTCAATCGCCGGAATCCGACCCGATTGCGTGCGCCTCCGGTAAAGTCGTCCGGCTGGACATCTGACGCAGCGTCAATCGCATTTTCTGCCCGCTCATAACATGTGAACCGTTCCTCTCCGTACATCTCAAGGAATGAGCGAACCTGCCGGACGGCATTGATTTCTTCGGCGGCACCATCGCCGCCTCGGACTTTGCGCCACGACTGAAACGCCGCGCTGACGCCGGACATGGCCGTTCCTTTCGGCCAGGGGAGCGTCCCGTATGAAGTCGCTATTTCGCCCGCCGCCGCCATAACGCCCATCCGGCTCGCTACTCGACGAACCTGTCCGGTTACCCCAACTGGCACGTTCTTTTCGACGAATTCACGCACATATTTATTAAACTTCATGCAGAATTCATCAAAATTTTCACGCTTCAATTCCTCAACAAGATGCCGAAGGAAGTGCCGGGAGGCTGTGCCATGGTATTTCCGGGCCGCCTTTTTAAGTTGGGATGAGAACAGCGCGGGGTCAGTCTCTCCGTGCAGATTGGAGAACAACCCCATGCCGGCCCCGACGTCTGCTGGGATGGAGGGCATACGAGCCTCAACGCCCGGCATGACTTTGCCGCCGACCGAAGCGACCTGGGTTGCCAGGCTATCCTCCCCCGACGACAGGAACGCCAGCACAAAAGTTTTTGTCGTTCTCAATGCTGTGTCAGAAGACATGCGCGTTTTTCCGGACATATTTCCCAGCATATAAATGATGTCGTTGAGTTTTCGTGCGTCGATAGCTGTCATTTCGTCAAGGAAGAGACCTGTCCCATTCGCCCGTTCTGCCATCCCTTCCATCCCGTTATCCGTTGATTTCCATTGCTTCACGACTGATTTGCCACCCCAAGCGCTCGCCGCAACCACAGCCGCTGTGCTTTTCCCCGTCGAAGACGTGCCGTAAAGGTGAACACCACCCGGTTCGACATCATCATCAGCATCTGACATCGCGCTCTGAAGTGGGGCCAGGAGAGGGCTTGTGAAGGCAATGCAGAGAGCCAGAACGAGAAGATCGTTTCCCACGGCCAGCCGGGCGACATTATCCTGCCATTCTTCGAGCGTTCCTGATTCAGAGTAATCTTCTGCCGCTTTCTCTATATCGACGCCTTCTGAACGGAAGACGATCTTGTCTCCATTCCCGTTTCCGACAACCTCCCCGCCCGGCATGATGAACGCCGACATTTCGGATTTGTCCCAGCCGCATTTATCGACAAGACGGACGAAGCTGCTGCACTTGAGCTTCATCAGGAATGTCCGGAGATATGTCGCTTTCGATGGGTCGTATCCGAAGTCCGCGTCAGACATGCGAGAAAATACGTCTGAGCGAGGGTTGGTGATGTTGTATTTTGGCGCAACAAATGTCTGTGGGCGACCTTGATCGTCTCGCCATCTCATGACGATGCTCGACCCTTTGCCGAGATGATCGCTCGCGAGAGATACGACTTCAAACGGCCTGGTCGTTACCTCGATTTCAGTATCCGACGCAAACTCTCTGGATGAAGTCGCCGGCATCAGATAGATCAAGCCTGATGGGGTCATGACATAATTCTTCGGGTATTCTACTCCGCTCTCGTCGTCAGCATCTGTGATTTCCTTCACTTCAACGGCCGCATCGACAATCTCTTGATAATTGACGTTCTCGCCCTCTGCCGACTGCTGTCCCGGTTTCCAGTCTTCGGGCAACGCATCCGGGAGACGAGCGACCTTGACCAGCGGCGATGCGCTGTCTGCCGGTTGATCGTCGTCGATGTGCTGGGCAATCTCACAAGCCAGTTTCAGACCGTCCGCGCCTGCATCGGGCCATACTGTGACGGTGCGACCGCGCAAAGGCGACCAGTCCGTTTTGTTCGCGGCGCCGGGCATGACGGAGACGGCAACCACACCTTGCAGTTCATTTTGCAGGGTATCGGCCGCCGCCTCACCGCATGTTACAACGACAGGCAGTGATTTTGCACGCGCAAGCATTTCTGCTCGATAAATCGGAAGAACTGGCAGGAGTTTATTCTGTTCAGCCTTGTCGATTACATGCCATGCCGGATGACCATCTTTAGTGCCGTAGACTATTGTTTTGCGGTCGCTTCCGCAATTCAGGACGGCGCAAATTACGTTTTGCTCTGCATTGCAATAAACGTAAATAGCATCGGGTTTCAGTCGCTGAAATGCGTCGATCGCCGGATATTTTTTGGTCGGGATTTCAGGACAGAGTTCGCCTGGGCGGATCGCTTTCGGTTGCCGTTTCGGCTTTTTCGCCTTTTCGTCAGCCTGCCGTGCAGGCGGGGGAGAATAGGTCGTCGGCATCTGGATCACATCAGCAGACGCATCAGCAAAGCGATCTAAAGGGCGTTTCCCTTTGAAGGGGTTGGAGGCTGTGTTCATTTGCGTATTCATCATCTTCTCCATATTTTTTCGGAGAAAACGCTTGACTCGCCACCCAAAACACGCATATCAAAAAGGAAGCGATTCTCTCTTCGATATGTGTGTGTTTTTTGTGTGTTTTTGGGTGGCGCTGGTCGTTCCTGGGGCGGGAACGGTCAGCGTTTTCTTTTTGTCGTCATTGCACTGTTTACGCAGCAACAGCATTGCCCGGTTCTGTTTTACGCGGGCGGCCCCTTATCGGACGAGCGGGTGATGTCGCTGGGCGGACGAGACTGTTCTCAATCCATGCCTCAAGATCAGCAATGCGATACCGCACGGACTTTCCCAGCTTTACATACGCAGGGCCTTGCCGCCCGCCGGCATTGTGACGGCACGCTGCACGCAATTTGACCAGCATCGAAACAGAGACCCCGAGCATAGCGGCTGCCTGGTCTTCATTGAGAAGCAGGCGTGAATCGTCGTTCGGAAGATTCATGGCTAGTGTTCCTTTTATATTTCATGATTCATTGATGTTGCGGCTGGGCTTTTTGCCTTGGCGCTTGAAACAAGCATGATGCAAATTCGTGAAATAAGTAAAGAGCAAATCGCTTCAGGTCGATTGTGCAAAAAGTGACAATCTTATTGTGCAAAAACGGTCAAAAAAATAACCGCTTTTGCACAACCATATCTTTCATATCGAATTCGTTTTTAAGAAAAATCGTTCTATAATAAGAGAATAATCAGAAAATATGATAATTTGCCCTGATTAGGTATAGATGACTTCTGTTGTGATTTTTTTCTTTGCTTTTTTGTTATGAACTGCAAATTCAATTATTAAAAAACGTCCATGAATTTGAATTTTGCTCATTTCATGGCGTTTCGGAACATCTCTGGGATGAAGATTCAGGCGTTAGAGTGTTGCGACGCGCTAGGGGGTGGGAGGGCTAGCGCTAGGGCATTTAGGGGTAGCTAGGGGCATCTAGGGGAGTCTGATAACAACTCCGTGATTAAGGAAATATTTATTGGGAACAGAAAAAGAACATGACGGAGCGAATCTTGCGACAATTTGCGACAATCGACCTTCCGTTTGAGGGTATTTCTATCCATCATCATACATCTAGGGGTAGAGAAAATCGTTGTAAAACAACAACATAATTCGATAACCCCTTGATGGGAAAGGGGTTCATTTTTGGTTTGCTAAACCGTTATACGCTTAACAGCGTATCGTGGGTTCGAATCCCATCCCCTCCGCCATTTTTCATAAAATTTGAAGACGATAAAATATCTGCTGATTACATTTGTAATGGCTGGAATAGATGTTTCGCATCCGGCTCAGGATGTGGTTGCAGCCATTCCAACCAAGTGCTTCTTCAGGCTTTTCCAGCATCAAGACACGAGATCCGTGTCATCCCAGCTTTTTGTGGGGTGCTGGAATGGCATTTATTGAGATGGGCGATAACAGAAGGCGTGATGGGGGAATTGGGTTGCCGTGACTATGTTCCACGGCTTTCAGGTCGATTGTTCAAGGCAGGTAAAATATAAGATGTATATTTATAATTATTGGTTGATTCCCCCACCTTGACTGAGGTCGTAGCTGGGTAATGTGAGAGTGGTGACCGTTAAAATCCATGTGTCATCGAGATTGTTGAGGGACATAATTCTGTTTGCTTGTGTTGCGTCCCCCAAATATTTAGCGGCGATATGCCATAGTGAAATATCACTGGCACTTACGTTAATTGTTTTTCCAGCTTTCATTTTCATTTCACGATAATATATTTGAAAGAGAGATATTATTGGAAGAGCGCGTTAAGTAGGAGTTATTCAGTGCTGATGTCGCCAATATTCCGGAATGTGCGGTAGCAGCAATCAGGGATGGTGCTCCTGAGACCAGATTATCACCAGAATTAGCTGAAATAGATGATATTTCCGTGTTGGAAGCATTGAATATTGATGAATTCAAGTTTGTGGATGAAGAAATATTACTTTGAAGATTCGTAAAATCTAGATTTGAACTTAAAGAAGATAGAGCGCCAGCTTGTGTCGAGAGACCTGATAATTTGCTGTTTAGGGTAGATACTTCACCACCCTCGCCAATCAAATTAGCTAAAGGGGTTATTTGTCCGGCATAAGTGCTTGAGACATTTGTGAGATAACTTACATAGGAACTGGCGTCAGAAAGTAAGCTTGTTGTGGTGGAAAATGCGCTTGAAAGATCGGAGTTCAGTAAACCAACCAGAGAAGATAAGGTGGAGGCTGATGTAGCTACAGTCTGGGGAATGACTTCACAAAATATTTTGTAAGGAATAATTGTTCCACAATTTGTATAAGAAGCCTGAAAAGCAGTGATAACGACTTTTCTTGAAATTCCGCCACCTGAGAAAGTATAAGAATTACCACTTCGAGCCATGGCATCGAGTGTTCTTGCTTTCTGAAGAGCTGAACTGCCTCGAAAAATGCCGCTCCAAGTTAGTGGCTGATCATAGTATCCATTAAGAATGACGACTTTCGCGCCACCGATCTGATGAAATGTTTCAGTTGCTTGATAGCCGCCCCAGAACAACTCAGAAGGTACTTCTGTATCCAGAAAAGTAATTGGCCCCAATATAAAATTTTGAGTGCCAAGAGCAGATTCTATAGAGGAAACAATGCCTAAAAAGCTCATTAGATATGTAATCCAGGATAACTTGGAACACTTTGCACCCATGACATTAATGAGCCGCTGGGAGGGGAGCGAAGCGATTGGTTTATTTCAGATTCAACAAAGTTCATTATTTCATGAAAATCAGTTTTGTTGATTGAATTTTTTTGAATATTATTTAATTCGTCTTCTATGTTGTGTGATGGTGGAAGGCTTCCGTTGTCGATTAGTTTATTTAATGATTTTCTTGGTGTGTTTGAGAGGTTTGTTTTAGTATGTCTCCGCTCTGTTATTCCCTTCGTTATTGTATTTTTATTGTTGTTGTATGAATAAATAAAATTCTTATTTATGTTTTTTGAGTCGCCTGTTTTAAATAAATTTGTATTTTTTATCTGTGTGTTTGATTTTGTAAGATCAATATGAGAGTTGTGTGAGGTATGTAAAATTATTCCATTTCGGTTGTTAACAAAAAGTGTTTTGTTTATATGTTTTCTGTTTTCTGTCTGATTGATATTTCCGTTATGTGTTTTGTATTTGTATAAATGTATGGGAGTATTTTTTGTGTTGTTATGGGTTTTTATATTTATTTGTGTTGTTTTTTGTATCTTATGATGTGTGTGAGAAGGTCTCTTTGTTAATTTTTCTATAATTCCTCTTGTTTTGTTGTGTATTTTTTCTTTTTTTATGTGGGTTAATTGTTTTAATATTGTGTAATGAGTTTGAGATATTAAATTCTGTGGCTGAAAATTTCTTGTGCTTTTGTTTAAATTAATTGTGAATTTATTTTTTAGGTAATTTATTCTTTTGTTAAATGTATTATATTGTTTGTTAAATAATTTTTGTAAATTGTTTTTTTTATTGTAGGCATTTATTCGGAGTTTTGCTCCAACCATTGAAGGCGCTCCCACGAAAACTCCCCTCCATCCATTTTCCCTATGACGATAATAGCAGCAGCACGCAAACGCCAGTCCCATTGCATGATCAGGTCATAGGGAATATTCGCCTTTAATAGAGTTATTATTTCTGATAAAGATGAAGAGGATGCTAGTTTTTTATTAAGTTTATATCGTTTTCTTCACTGTCTTCTTTTGATATTAGATAGTCTTCAATGGATTTTATTCCATCCATACCAATATCATTAGCTAACGTATCGAGCATGTTTTTATTTTTCGGAAATGGCACTGGGATGCTGTTAATGGCGCGAATTGAGCACCATTGTTGAACAACATTCATATAAGTTTCATTTTTTGAGCCCTCTGGGCCACAAATCAAAATAACATCAAGAATTTCACTTGGAGTTATTTCCTTGTAGGTAAGTTCTTTCCCAGTTTCACAAACCAGTTTAACCATATTATCCTGCATTATTATATGGCCCTTCTCAGGCTGGCAAAAAAGGTCACAGATTGAGATACCACACTTTCAGCTGTAAACTTTCCTGCATTTGAAAATGCTAAAGTCAGGCCACTATATTCAAACTTAGAAGTGCTCCCGTCACTTTCCTGAATATAACAATATAAAACACCAGATGAAATAGTGTTGGAATTCCAAAAAGCAAGTTCATCTGTATTGAATAAATCGTCTAGAGCAGAATTCCCTCTATCAATCGTGAATGATCCTCTCCACCCTGCAGGTGTGTTGAATTCAACTGGAGGCTTGTTGAGAGGGGAAACTTTTTGAGCACGAATTTCCTGATGGACGCTGAAATCAGTAACATCCTGAATGTCAATTCTGTTTCCATTCCAAATAAGAATAATGGAACCTTGTCGACCAAGTGTATATGCAGTAGCCATTAGTTACTTGAAACCGTTACGCCGGCTCCCCCTGTAATATTTACAATAAATTTCTTATTGATACCAAAATAGGTGACGTTGATATCAGCCTGCAAGAATCCCAAAGAAGTTCGAGATTGTGGGTTGTTCGTCGTTGAGCAGATGACGGAATAGGGCGTGCTACCTGAAGCAGTACCGATGACACCTTGTTGCTCCAGATCCGAAAGAAATCCGGTTAAGGTAGCTTCAATATCAGTGAACAAAGTAGGAGATATTGGCTGGCCAATATATATTCCCATTCCATTGGCGAGTGTTTCACTGATAAAATTAGTGACCCGAGTATACTCATCGCCATTGTTTGCTGAGTTGCTGGAAATATTTATACCTGCTCTTACTGTCCAGTAACTTCCCCCTGGGGCAGGATTGCAAATAACATCAATTCCATTGGTGAAAAGAGAGGTCAGTTCAGCCGAAGAATAAGTTGAATTTTGTCCAGAGCTTACAAGCCCAGATTTCTGACTGCCAATAACACCATATATTTGTTTATTAAGGCTTGGAAGTTGAGGTGAAAGAGCAGCTAGTCGCCCTGCAACAAAACCTGTAGGAGGCACTAATCTGGTAAGTGAGTTCTCGCTATCATACCAATAGAGCCAGTCACCCAACATAGCCTTCAGGCTATAACTGTCTACACCGACCGAATTGCGTTTTGCTGAGGCTGTTTCGACCGATTCACTGGGGGCGCCAGATGTGATCATGTAGATCCCTTCCGACAAACCAAATTCTGCTTGAGTGGACCAGGTCGTATCATCCGTTACACCTGCAAGAACCGCCAGACTGCATTTTTGTCCTCTTAGAGCATACATGCCCGTTCGAGTAAGTCCGTCTGAGCCTAGCAGTGTGCTGGCTGTTACTCCTGAGTTTCCATCTGTACCACCTGTCAGCGCTGTGGTGCTCACTGCGCTTGGAGTTACATCAACTGCGGTGCCAAGTGCTGCAGTGATTATAGAACTTGGTCCTCTAGTAGATGACTGTCCATTATTAATGGCTGAAACAAAGTTATTCCAAAAAACACTGTTATCTGTTTGTTGGATTATGTTATCAAATGTTTCTGGAAGATAGTTTGGCATTGTTACCGTTATCTTCCAGCTTTTAGGGGCCGAGCCTGGAGAAAGATTAAAGCTGATATTGTTTGATTCTGATCCTGTGTACTTTGACTTTATTAAAACCGGATATGTTTCATTGTCGCTTTGTTGAAGAATTGGCGCAGAACCGACTGTGTCTGTGCCATCTGTAACTCTGACTCCAACAAAATTGGAGGCTCCCTGCAAAATAGCGGTAGAGGCAATGGTAGCTAAATCAAAGGAACTGTCTTGCATGGAGCCAAAATAGGCGGCTCGTTCTGCGGATGTTCCAAAAACTAAAGGCGTGTTTTTGGGCCCCCAAGAGCAAGTTCCGACAATACCGACGATGTCCGTTTGAGCGCCAGAGAGTGAAGTTGTTCCACTTGTCTGGATTTGAATATAGAGATCAGGGACCGTAAGTGAACTTGTGTTCAGGGTTCCTGACTGACTTATAACAGTCATTTTTATTTCCTATAGAATTATTATGAATTTTATAGTGTTTCTATGGTGAGGTCTATGTAATTCCGAATATATCAAGAGAATTTACATCTATAGATGGCCACAATAAGGGAGGGCACGACATTGTGGATATAATTGAAAACTCTATCGACCACATAATATCAACGCGATATAGATTCGCATTTAAATTGTTGTCGCATAATTTCCTATCCTGAAAATTTATAATACCTCTATCGAAAGTTGCATTTGATAGAATCTCCGAGGATAACAAAGATTCCATAACAGCATTCTCGACATTGTCACGTAAAATAATAGATGGGGAAAAAATAGAAGTGCAGAATATATCTTCTAGTCGACTAATCTCCTGATACATAGTTCTATTTTCACCACAAAATCCTTTTATGGCTACGCCTTGTTGAGACGTTATAGTTGATCCATCAATAGATATTTGCGTCGGGTAATCTGATTTAATAAGATCGTATATGTTGCTTGTGACTGTATCAGAATTCTGACCTAATTGGACTGGAACAGGATATGCCTTTTCAGCTACGACGATGCCAGCAAGACCATTTTGAAGAGCCGTCCCGGAAAATTCGACTTTATAAGATAGGTCGGTAATATTATTTACTGATAGTCCAAATGAATTATTGGTATCAAGAATTTTCCACTGTCGCCCATATCGTGTTTTGTTTTTTGTCTGACCTGGTTGTTGATTGACGGCTACCCAAGAAATTCCTGATGAAGACATCAAATCCTTTGATAATTCTACCTCTTGAGGCCATCCGCGACAAATTTTTATGTCTTCATTGATTGTTGAATTGAGTGTTCCACTGGAATTATCTGGATAAACATAGCTATTTATAGTGCTGCAAATTATATTTTCTATTTCAGAAACTGAAGACATTATGCTTGATCGCTTTTGGCTACTAAACGTAATCCGAATTCAGTTTCTTCAACAGTTAGTACATGATAGCAGTTTTGATCCATATCCTTAATTCTCAGCCCTTGATATAATGTGACATCAGGAATTTTGGGCATGAGTATTTCCCAATTACCGAGAGAAAGATCCGTTCCTAAACCGGTTGGTGAGCGTCCAGATGCAGATACCTCAAGCATTGACACTTGATAGTTAGATGCCACTTCAACATCTTCTTTCCAAACTGGGCCAGAAGGAGGACGGAGACCAATTGAATTGTTATCAGAAGAAAGATCTGATTCGTAAAAAGATATTGATTTATTAGTTTGTACTATAAGTAGGGGTTTCCATGGCTCGAATCGTGCTACAAAGTAAATATCTGTTGTAATGTTGTCTATGTTTTCGTCTGGCTGTGTTTCAAGATAATCGCCCACATTAATGCCAGTGGTATCAATTGAGGCAAATAAAAATTTATGTCCCCATATAGTCGGAGATACCCCAGTAAAGGATGCCGATGGATCTATGAGACACTTCAGGGTAGCTATTTTTTCTGAGGTTAGCGGCATCGATGAATTTTGTGGACGTGTTTGAATAACAGAAACCCCTACAATGGTTGCTGCCTTTTGAAATCCATATGCTGCTTTTTTCTGTAATTTATCTATATTCATTAGATAGACAATTTTATTAAAGAAGAATTGAATCCTGGACCGACATCAACGCCTATAAATTTAACAAGCTCCAGCCTTTGCTGTTTGAATAAATTTACTCTATCTTGAAATTCGTTTTTATTGTGAGTCCAAATCGCTGCTTTATCTGTATCTAAATTGTCAGCAGAAGTTGCTGGACCTTGCTCGAGAACAGATAATGTCGATAACATAGAGCGGATAACTTGTATTTCTTCTTGTGAAAAATTAGACAGTCTATACTCTAGCATTCCGTAATGAGAAAAATACAGCCAGCTACCCGAGATGTGACTATTTCCACGAACAGGATACCAGCAATAACGCCGTATATTGACTTTTTCTATTTCGCTCAAAACATCTTCTGACATAGATAAAACTTTCTAGAAAATGACCCAGAAATTTTCTGGGTCATTTTAATTATTTAAAGACTTTCAATAATGACGCCACGCTTCAGGTAGCTGTTCGTCGATGTTGGAATGATTGAAGGATTGACAGTCGCATCAGTTGGGAGTGCAAAGCCTCCAATCCAGTACCAGGATTGTGCAATAATCTGCTTCAGGCGATCCAAAGGTTCTCTAGTAATCATCATGATACCGTCGACATTTTCGACCAGAGCTCTGTCACTGTCGGGAATATCAACGGATCCATTATAATCGCCCTCAATTAGAGCGCCCTGGCCGCAAACAATTGCTCTATGAATAACGCCGCTACCAAGGGAAGCCTGCAGTGGAGCCTCCGTCGTAGGAATAAATCTTACTCCCAAAAGTTCCACGACAGAGCCAGAGCGATAAGCTTCACTGCCGTAAGCTCCACGATACAAATACTTAAAATCACCATCACGAAAGAGGCCGAGCATCTGCTGGTCATCGAGGTAACAGTGATAGGCGCCATCGATAGTGGGCACGTTATTCATACGCAGAGCAGCTACAGCAGCGAGGACAGTCTGAATGCCTAGCGTGTCGCCTGTGATGTAATTACTGGAACCGTAATTGCCTTCAGGTGCAACCAGTTGTGCTGTAGTCAGTCGGTTATTCGGACGCAGGACAAGTGGAGCTGTTGAAGCCACGACGGCATTTCCTTCTGCGCCATCGCTAACGGACACGGCAGTAGAGAATGTCAGCACACCCGATACGCCCAGAGGAGCTGTCGAAATATTAACAGAGTCATATGCGACGCTGATGAGGGTGTAGGCGTTGCTTCCCACCGTTACAGTCATCCCGGATGACTGAGCTACCGAAACTACCTGCCCGGTTGCGTTTAAAACTCTTTCAAAACCACGCACATCGTCGACAGAAACCTGTGTGCTGGAGGCGCTGATAGAGGTTGTTACCCGGGTATTGCCGCCCATGTAACCGCCGACACCACCAGACGGACCAGCGAAAAGGGTATTCCGTGCAATTCTATCAAGGGATTGAAGTGCCTGAATGCCATTGGTGTTTGCGTTCGCAAGGAACTGATCGCTGATCCCGACGCCTTCACTGACAACATTGAGATCAATGGTGTCACCGTACTGATTGATTGTCAGTGTATATTGTTCAACAGACCAGGTTGAAGGAGTCAGGCCATTGTCAAAATTGGTGTTTTGCGAAGGCGACATTGGAACGGTGACGGGGGCCTTCAAACCCTTGCGGGTTTTTGTGATGCTTTCACCAATTCTATTTGGAAAAATTTCTCTGTCAGCAATAGCGCGGAAAGCAATTCGAGACTGCAGGCCAGCAGAGAATTCGCGGGCAAGGTAGCCTTCCTGAATAATAGGCTGAAGCTGAGCGGGGAAGTTATCAATAGCCATTAAATTTTGACCTTAATTATAGCGACGAGAGTAAGAAGGCGCTACTCTTTTTAAAGAGCGTTTATATTCAGATTCCGACATATCTTTGACAGGCAGTGCTGCGTTGGCTTTTGCCTTGGGCGTAAGAGCGGAACGCGCCGTGCTGCTGATTTTTCCAGCCCGACTGGTGTCTGCAAAAAGAAAAGGTTTTTTCGATTTCAAATCAGCTATGGCTGTATCAATACCGATAATATTTCCATTTTCATCTAATGTAATTTCAGATGAGTCTAAAAGCGGAAGGCAGTCTAGATCAATAAGCCCGGATGAAATGGCCTGTGATTTGATCTCGGAATCTATCTTGATTTTGGAAATTTCTTGTGCCTGCTTTTCTGCCATTGCCGCTGTTTCAGTCCTTAAATTGAGTAACTCTTCTTCAACAGACAGTGCATAGGCTTTGGATGCGGCAAGATCAGCCTGAACCTGAGCCAGCTGATTTGAAAACGCATTTGCTACACTATCAGCTGCTGACCGGGGGGGATTGGATGCTCCATCTGATGCATTGTTATCTTTGTTTTCAGATGATCCAGAATTTACTTCCATTTATTCTCCGCAGCGATATTGATTTTCTTTTCTTAAGATAATTCATTATCGTTCAATATTTTCTTTATTTCTTCAGCGACATGCTGAACATGCGTCGCAGGCTGCATCATTCTTACTGCGGTGTCCATTGACACGACGCCGGAAGATTTTGCTGACTGCACCGCATTGGCTATAGTCTGCATGTCTCCAAAGGTTGGTTCAAACCATGCAGGCCAAACCAGTGAAATATTTTTTGCCTGGAGTTCGCCATAGTTGTGTCCGGCAATCTGTACATCTGGAAATTTTTGAGTAATCAGAGTAATCAAATTAATAACTGAAACCAGTCCACAATCGCCGTAGGATCTACGTAGACGGCCAACCAGCCATGTCAAACCGAGACACATGAGTTCCATGGCCCGTCCTGATTGTGCAGCACTGACACGGTCTCCATGCGCACGGTTTCCATGCATTGCTTCCAATGCCAGGGAGCGCAAGGCCTGCCACATATTGAGAGCTGCTGCGGCCCCAGTGCCATTAATTTCAAGAAGTTTTGCATCGCTGCCTTGCGGCAAGGCAATCGCATGCGAGGCATCTTTTGTAAATGAAGAGGTTAAACCATTTGAGATTTGATATTCATCAACTGAAAGTACCATCGTTGGGTCAGAGGAATAACGTAGTCCTCTCACTGTTTGTGAAAGAAGGTAATCAGCATCAATCATGGCATCAATACCGGCACTAAAAGTGCATTTTCCATCAGGAGCGTTAGGATCTGCAGACGGAAGATTCTTGATCCAGACGATAGGTATGACTCCTAAACCATGTTGTGTGCAGCGCACTTCATCACGAATAAGCTGTGTATTCTTATCTGCACTGTAGTCGACAGGAATTGGATCGTACCAGATAGTTTCAAATTCAGTAAAATCTCTTGTGAACCAATAATTTCCATCAGGAAATTCGCCAAACCCGGCTTTTTTTAATCCATCAGCATCAACAATATACTGCTCTCTCACATAAACAAGTTTTCTGGGATCGAGAAGTGAGAAGGTTGGCTCAAGAAAACAGGTTCGTTTTAATTCAACTACAAGCTCATTTTCTATCGCCTGAACCAGAATCGCAACCGACCCTACAGATCCCATAACTGCAGCCTGCTCCATAAGAGAGGGCAGGTTGAGATCGAAGCAAATTTTTCGTATTTTTGCTTCGATCTCGCAGTCTTCATTATCATCGTCTTTTTGAACGTGGATGGAAGGCCAGTGAGATGCACTGAAAAGTAAGGAAACAGTATCATCCATTACAACATTGCATAAATGTGTTCTGACGGAAGGACGTCGTTTATTTATCGGGATATATGAACCATCGCCACCACACGTCTTGAAGAAAGGGTATCGAATATGGTCATACAGGCTTCCATCAAGAACTTTTTCCAGAGCAAGAAGATTTCTTGTTCTATTCGAGTATTGTGATGGAAAATTCATACTTTTTTTTAATTCGTGCCAGTCCACTTTATTTCCTATCGATCAAGAATTTTGTTGGAATTTATATCAAGTGTATTTTCAGAGAATCTGAAGTATAAATAATAGCCACTTGCATCTACGAGATGGTCATACCCCTGTTTTTTATCTGGTTCAGAGGTCCCTGTTATGAAAGCATATCTCTCGTAACTTTCTATACTTTTTGTGCATTTCGGGGAAACAAAAGCCCTTCGTTGTTTTAATGAATTCTCAAACATGGAATTCATGAAATTGAGTCTGTCGCGTACTCGTGGCGATTGTTTTCTTGTTTTGACATTTATTCCATATGACAGCAGTATGGATATATCTGTTTTACCCGAAGCTGACGTTTTTCGCGCTTGTCCTGCAGGGTCTGGATAGACTGTTATATGTTGTGCAGAGTATTTTCCTGACCCAGAAAAATCCCTTTCCTTTTTGCCATATCGGTTCAGAATTTCTTTTGAAATTTCATCAGTGTTGGACGTCTGTATAATTATTTCGTCTATTTGTGTAGTAATTGTTATGCCATTCTCATCAACTTCTTCTTGCCAGACAGTTGCGGACATCGGGTTTATGTTGAAATCCATCCCTATATGAACAGATTTGGTCTCATCATATGTGGCATTTTTGATGGAGTATTTTCTTGAGAATGCATATAGGCAACGGCCGCAGAAAGTTTCAAATGAAGCTTCATATTCCTGGCGATATATACGAAGATCGAGGCTGTTCTTGGCATTCTTGATTTCTTCAGCTGAGACGTTTCCTCCATCCAGTGTTGTGTAAGAACAGGACCACCAACCATTTTCATGCGTCTCACCATGCTGACCTTTCAAATAAAGATCATAAAAATGATCTTTGCCTTTAGGTGTGCCAATGAAGAGGGCATGTCCTTCGCATGTTGAAAGCATTGGACGAATAACTTCAGTCCATGCTTCAGGCGGGGTGTCTGCCCATTCGTCACCTAAAAAAAAAACAAGCCACTCCCACGTAATGCATCATAATTTTCTAATCCCACGATGCGTATCGTATGGCCGTATGGCCCAACTTCAAGAGAAAGTTCTGATTCCCTGGGTGGGCGCATAAGCCATTTTTTAGGAATGGTGGCTTTCAGTTTTGGCCAGAATATTTTTTTTGCCTGTTTGTATGTGGGTGCAGCATACCAGATTTCATTATCGGGGCTGATATTTCTCACGACTGTATTTTTTAGTGCTCGTCGAATCTCTTCAGCAGCTTCAAATGTTTTTCCAAATCTTCTGCCGCAGGCGGCGACGCGAAAGCGAGCATGTTTTTTCCAACCTTCCCGATATATACTCATCTGGGGAGATGTTAGCGATATTCTCTCTTCATTCTTCATGAGAATTTGTATTTTTAGTAATACTTTCCTTAGGAGGAGGGTCAGAAATTATTTCATCCCTGAGGCGGGCCGTTTTGTCTTCCGGTGGCGTGTGTATGGTATTTGAAAGGTCTGCCTTTTCTGCGCGAGCCAGACGACTGGAATGATCTCTCAGAAGCGTTGTGATGAGACGTGTATCGGGGATTCTGTCGATGACTGGTTTTCCCCTTTCATCTATAACAATCTTTCCTTTTTCTGTTCGCCTTATTTTGGGAATTCCTCCAAAAGCGAGATCATGGACGGCAGCAGTCATTTCATCATGAAAGAAAGTGCGTGCTATTGTTAAACGCTGGCGTTCTTCTGGATTTTTCTTTAAATAGTAATATAAATCGCTAAGAGGACGATTGGCGAGCCTCATGCAGTTTGCACTGTTTCCTGTTTTTGATACGCAATCACAGATAGAAATAAATTCAGCCTTGGTCATAGGCTTTAGCTTTTTTTTCATTTAATTTTCGTTTAGATTGTAAGTATTTCTTTTGGCTGTTCTGTTTAATTTTATAGCGTTCCAGGAAATTGGATTGCCGGGAGCTAGAGGCTCCCATCCGGCTTCTTTTCGCCTTTCGCTGGCCTGCTTCATTGCGCCAGAAGACAATGCTATTTTAATGGATAATCTGTGGATATAGCTTCGGCTTGCACCAGTTATTTTTGCAATATTTCTTATGGAAAGGCCTTTTTTCTGAAGTTCTGAGATTTTATTGTATACTTCTTTACTGTAATCTTCGTCAAATTTTTTTGCCATTTAATTTTTCATTTTCTTATCGTTTAAACGCTAATTTTTTACGGCAGCACCAAGTGAATCTGTCCATGCTGATCCGTTCCACCACACAGGAATTCCTCTCTGGGCTGAGGTTGATGAACTTGAGTAGCAATCTGAACAGTAGCGTTGGTCACCAGCGTTTGTGTTTGTTGTGGGCAATGAACTGTAAGTGTTGTTAGGTGCGTTGATCGCGCCATTTGATTTCAGAGCGGCGTCAATAACAAATGTGCTTTTTGAAGGGCCGTTTACGCCCAGAACGTGCATGTTTCCATCAGTGCTGGCATAGAAATATCCGGCAAGAGCATTATTGCTATTCATTAAGATAAGTGATTTGCCATCATTAATAACAAGATTATCGTCGACTTCGGGAGTTCCTTGTCGGTTTACGGAAAAACCACAACCCGTGTAGCCGCACAGACTAATTCCATTTGGATAATTGACTGGATTAAACTCGAGATGTTCCTGGGTCGTTCCGTCCATGGAAAGCTGATGCACATCATTGTGTCCATCGACCTGCACGCCCATGCTTGTTGTAATATCGCTGTAGTCATTCTGGTTATTGGTGTCGTCGGCATTACGCGTATTCCAGATTGTCAGACGCATATTGTGCGAATAGGCGGGCCACGCTGTGTCTGCATCCCATCCGGGTCGATTGGATTGAGCAAAATCTGCAACGACCTTTTGGGAGCCTTTTCCATAAGCGGGACCACCATACCCGGCTGATGCAAAGGAGTGAGAGGCAACATTCATTGAATACCATTCACCCGAAAGGACGAGGGTGTTTGCGTTGCCTCCAGCCAGATTCATGTCATAACTGTCAGGACTGGGAGAGGTTGTGCCGCTATAAGCGACAGTAATTCCCTGCATATAGGCGGTTTCTCCGGAAGTATCGTCATTCCAGAGATCGTATTCAATACCTTCGCAACTGCGGACCTGATTGTTGATTTTACCGGTTGGATCATTGATGTCTCCCGGAGAAGCATGAGGCGTTGGACCGGGAAGGTAGCAGATTACATTATTATCAAATGCCTTGGTGTACACTCCAAACATGATTGCCGGATCACCAAAGTCTGACCATACCGTGTCCAGGGCAGGAGTGGTGCCATCCAGTGAAGTCGTCCCCGGCGTTTCTGTGGAGGTGTCAGTGCTTGGAAAATTCTGGGTCTGGTTAAAAATACGCCATCCATCTGTCAGGATGGTTACAACGAGCCCCGATGAATTTGTGTTATAACCCGTCAGTTCACCAACAAAAGTCGCATTTTTATAGCTGGCAGGATTTTCGCCAATTTCATTGGTCATCATCCGTGCATGATTGTGAGATTTAATCCAGTCGGACCACGCCTGAGGAAGAGGGTTTGCGAAAGTTGCTCCCCAGCTATAAAAAGTTGGAATATGCGTTAGACCGTCAGGTGCGGTGACGGCGCTTCCTGTCGTAGTAAAAACCGGTGAACTGGGGCCTGCGTAGGTATAACGGGCAACAGCGTCGTAATTATCGTAAGATGCTGCACCGCTGGCATAGCTGGGGCCGACACCGGCAATCGAACCACGCATGTTTTCCGACTGCATGAAAACACCTTCGACAATTCCCATATTTCCGCCGGAGTAAGGGATATTATGCACAAAGAGTGGAACGCCGTCGAATTCCTGAGATCCGCCCAGACGCAGATGAGTGGGCGGCATATAATCGTCCACCTGAGCAGTGCCGGATGTGTCGTATCCCATTGTCCAGCGATGATTGAAGGCAACTTTGGGATTGCCATACTGGGTGGCTGTCCCGGAGTTGGTGGTCCAGTTGAGCGGATTGTTCCAACCGACAGTAGAGTAATCACTGGCTGTGGAAGCCGTGGTGGAAACGGGCGAGGTGACGTTTCCTGTTGAATCCAGCACCGCCAGACCACCGGCCACACCCATCAGCGATTCCTGGATTGCGCCGACAGCAAGTGAATAAGCGGAACTTGCAGTCGACGTAGTGGATGCCAGAGAATTTGTATTTTTCTGTGTGGTGCTTGCAAGTTGTGAGAGAGTCTTGCCTGTGCCTGTTACAACAGCACTGCCATTGATCTGCGTGACCTGAAGAGTGCTGTCCGCGTAGGCGCTGGATGTGGCTGTTGTCAGGAGAAAAACAAACCAGGGCAGCGGGAAAAGGCAGTGATGCAGGCGCGAGTGTCCGCCTCGCAAAGCGTTAAAAATATTCGGATATGGGAATGTCATTTTATCTCGGCAGGTGAAGACAGAGTGCAATGAATAAATCTTGAGCACATGAAAATGTGTGAGGCTCGAATGCTCGGATATTAACGTGTCCCTACTTGTCGCGCTTCACCGGGACACACCGTCATTCCCCGGTTTTCTGCTCTTCGGGCTTTTCTCCACCGGCCAAAGCGGCTATCCGCGCCCTGAGCAAACAGTTCCGCCCCGCAACAAGAGGGGCATGAGACGCGGACGAGGTCACATGAGCGACGATGTTGATACACTCCGGCAGGACTGCCTCGCGGCCCTGGCTGAAGCCACCGACCAGCGTGCCTGGGATGCCATCCGTGTCTCGTTCCTCGGAAAGTCGGGCCGCCTGACAGGACTGCTCAAGCAGCTCGGACGCATGGACGCCGAAGAGCGTAAGGTGCGTGGCGCCCAGCTTAACCGTCTCCGTGACGAACTGACCCGCGCCATTGAGGACCGTGGCCGCCAGATCGAGGCCGCCGCACTGGACGCACGTCTCGCTGCCGAACGTGTCGATATCTCTGTGCCCGTCGTTGAAACCCCGCGCGGTGGCCTTCACCCGGTCAGTCAGGCCGTCGAGGAAATCACCGCGATCTTCGGCGCCATGGGCTTCACCGTCGCGGAAGGTCCGGACATCGAGACCGACTGGCACAATTTCTCTGCGCTCAACACGCCGGAACACCATGCCGCCCGCACCGACCACGACACGTTCTATCTGCCGCCAGAAGGCGATGGCCGGAACCGCGTCCTGCGCACCCAGACCTCAGGCGTGCAGATACGCACGATGCTGGGCCAGAAGCCGCCGATCCGCATCATCGCGCCGGGCCGCACCTACCGCGCCGACCACGACGCCACCCACTCACCGATGTTCCATCAGTGTGAAGGTCTGGTCATCGATCAGGGCATCACCCTCGGCCACCTGAAAGGCACGCTCATCGAGTTCCTGCGCGTATTCTTCGGCAAACCCGATCTGCCCGTGCGGTTCCGTGCTTCCTATTTCCCCTTCACCGAACCTTCGATGGAGGTCGATATCGGCTGGTCCCGCAAGACCGGTGAAATCGGGGGAGGGGAGGACTGGCTGGAGGTTCTCGGTTCCGGCATGGTCCACCCGCGCGTGCTGGCCAACTGCGGCCTGAACCCCGAGGAGTGGCAGGGCTTCGCCTTTGGCATGGGCGTCGAGCGCCTCTCCATGCTCAAGAACGGCATCCCCGATCTCCGCTCCTTCTATGAGAGCGATGTCCGCTGGCTCACCCATTACGGGACCGATCCGCTCGCGCCCGCCCTGCTGCACGAGGGAGTCTGATCCATGAAGTTCACGCTATCCTGGCTTCACGACCATCTGGAAACCTCCGCCACACTGGAGGAAATCTGCGCTGCCCTGAACCGCATCGGCCTTGAGGTCGAAGGCGTCGAGCAGCGTGGTGCCGCCGTCGCGCCGTTCCTCACGGCCCGCATCCTCTCCGCTGGTCAGCATCCGAACGCCG
This sequence comes from Acetobacter sp. UBA5411, assembly GCF_002409645.1. Taxonomy (GTDB): domain Bacteria; phylum Pseudomonadota; class Alphaproteobacteria; order Acetobacterales; family Acetobacteraceae; genus Acetobacter. Next base: position 115,575 of record NZ_DHNR01000034.1, on the reverse strand, counting down.
ACCGCCTGCGTGTCTGCCGCGTCGATGCCGGTCCGGGCTTTAATGATGTGCAGGTCGTCTGTGGCGCACCGAACGCCCGTGAAGGCATCGCCGTCATCTTCGCGCCGCCGGGCACCTACGTTCCGGGTCTCGATATCACCATCAAGGCGGGGAAGATCCGTGGTGAGGCCAGCGGCGGTATGCTCTGCTCGCTTCGTGAACTCGGCCTGGGCGCGGAATCCGACGGCATCGCCGAATTGCCGGAAGACACGTTTCCCGGCCAGTCCTACGCCGACTTCGCAGGCCTCGACGACACCGTCATCGAAATCGCCATCACTCCGAACCGTGGCGACGCGCTGGCCGTGTATGGCATCGCCCGCGACCTCGCCGCCGCCGGTCTGGGCAAGCTGAAGCCGTTCCTCGCCGATACGGTCGATGGCACTTTCCCGTCACCGATCAAATGGGACGACACCTACACCGAAGCCTGTCCGTGGGTACTCGGACGCACCATCCGAGGCGTGAAGAACGGCCCCAGCCCGCAATGGCTACGTGACAAGCTGGAAGCCATCGGTCTGCGGTCGATTTCCACGCTGGTCGATATCACCAATCTGTTCACCATCGACCTCGGCCGTCCACTTCACGTCTTCGATGCCGCCCGCATCAAGGGCGATACGCTCACCGTCTGCCGTGGCGGCAACGAGACGATCCGCGCCCTCGACGGCAAGGACTACATCGTCACATCCGATGACTGCGTGATCGCTGATGGCGCTGGCGTTCAGTCCATCGCCGGCATCATGGGCGGCGAGGCGACCGAAGTCACGGACGCCACCACCGACGTGTTCGTTGAGTGCGCCCTGTTCGACCCGATCTGCATCGCTCTGACCGGCCGTCGCCTCGGCATCAATTCCGATGCCCGCTATCGTTTCGAGCGTGGCGTCGATCAGGCCATGCCCGTCATGGCGCTCGAAGCCGCAACCCGCATGATCATGGACCTGTGCGGTGGCGAAGCGAGTGAAGTCGTGTCCGCCGGTGCTCAACCGCACTGGCAGCGCCCGGCGAAGTTGCGCTTCAAGCGTGTCGCGTCCTTCGGTGGCCTTGATGTGCCTGCCGATGAGTGCGTGACCATCCTTGGCCATCTCGGCTTCGAGACCACAGCCCGCGACGAGCACAGCGTCACCGTTGCGGTTCCCTCATGGCGCAACGATGTGGCCCAGCCAGTTGTGCTCGATCCGTCTTCCGATATCCCGGCTGATCGTTGCATGGAGCTTGAAAACGCGGTCTCCCGCATCGAACCGGAATGCGATCTGATCGAGGAAATCCTCCGCATCAAGGGGCTGGATCAGGTCAAACCCGTGCCGCTGCCGACGCGTTCCGTAGTGCCCGGCACGGCACTGACGCCGGGACGCGCCCGTCTGGCTCGCGCCCGTCGTGTCATGACGGCACGCGGCCTGATGGAGACCATCGGCTTCTCCTTCATCGCGTATGACGAGGCCTGCAAGTTCGGTGATGCGCCGGAATCCCTGCGTCTGCTGAACCCTATCGCCGCTGACCTCGACCAGATGCGCCCGACGCCCGTGCCGAACCTGCTCGCCGCCGCCCGTCGCAATGCGGCCCGTGGCTGGCCTGATCTGGGGCTGTGCGAGATCGGTGCAGCTTTCAGCGCTGAAGGTCAGACGACAATTGCCGCCGGTCTTCGTGCCGGTCGCACACCTCGGCAGCCGGGTGTGACAGCGGCCCCCATGACCTTCGCTGCCGCCAAGGCTGATGCGCTCGACGTGCTGACCTCGCTTGGCGTGCCGATGGACGCCCTGACCGCTACACCCGATGCGCCCGGTTATTACCACCCGGGTCGTTCCGGCGTGCTGCGTCAGGGACCGAAGAACGTGCTGGCCCATTTCGGCGAGTTGCACCCGTCCATCCTTCAGGAAGCCGGGTTCGACTCACCGGTCGTGGCGTTCGAGGTGTTCCTCGACCGTATCCCCGAGCCCAAGCGCCGCAAGAAGTCTGCGCCTGATCTGTCGCCGTTCCAGCCGGTGAGACGTGATTTCGCGTTCCTTGCTGCCCATGATGTGCCGGTGGAGAGCATCCTTCGTGCCGCCAAAGGTGCCGAGCGCAACCTGATCACGGGCGTGTCGCTCTTCGACATCTACGAGGGCGACAAGCTGCCGGAAGGCCAGAAGTCGGTCGGCATCGAAATCGTCATCCAGCCGAAGGACGCCAGCCTGACGGACGCGCAGCTGGAAGCCGTATCGGAGAAGGTCATCGCCGCCGTCGCCAAGGCCACTGGCGCTACTCTGCGGTCGTAAGGGAGAAACTCCACATGACGTGGAACCGCCGTGGTGATATGAGCGCAGCATGACCTGCGATCAGCTCCCTTCTCCGGCTCTCCTGCCGCCGGGCTTCATCGACCTCCTCGCGGCGGATGCCCAGACGGAGGCCAATGGCACTCAGGCCCTTCTGTCTGTCTTTGCAAGCCACGGATATGAGCGGGTCGCACCGCCGCTGCTGGAGTTCGAGGACACGCTGCTTGGCGGGGCAGGGGCGGCGCTGGCCGATCAGGCTTTCCGCCTGATGGACCCCGATACACGCCGGATGATGGCGCTGCGTCCGGACATCACGCCGCAGATCGCCCGTATCGCGGCAACCCGTCTGCATGATGCACCACGCCCTCTCCGTCTTTCCTATGCAGGGCAGGCTGTTCTGGTGGGCAATGGCACCGCAGGACAGAATGAACGTCAGATCGGACAGGCCGGAATCGAGCTGATCGGTCCCGACAGCGCACAGGCCGACGCCGAGGTGGTGGCTATCGCTGCCGAGGCGCTGGCCCGTGTCGGCATCACCGACCTGTCCTTCGACCTCACCATGCCGCTGCTCGCGCCTTCGCTTATCGAGCAGGCAGGTCTTTCCGCCGCCACGGTCACCGCGCTGATGCATGCGCTTGATCGCAAGGACGCCGCCGCCGTTGCCGAGCATGGCGGCCCAATTGCCGACGTTCTGATCCGGTTGCTCAATGCCGCCGGTGAAGCGGATCAGGCTCTGGCTGCCCTGCAGGAAGTCGATCTGCCTGAAAAAACACGCGCCTTTAGTGACCGCCTGAGAGACTCCACAGCTGCTATCCGCGCTCGCGTGCCGGGCTGTCAGGTGACGGTCGATCCGGTCGAGTTCCGTGGCTGGAAATATCACACAGGTGTCTGTGTTTCAGTTTATGCGCTTGGGTCGTCGGAAGAACTTGGACGTGGTGGTCGTTATCTGTGCAACGATGACGAGCCAGCCTGCGGCCTGACCCTGCGTCCCAACGCTGTTTTTCGTGTGGCACCCCGCAGAGCACAGCCACAGCGGGTCTATCTGCCGTTCGGTACGGATGAAGCCGTTGGTCGTACGCTTCGTGACAAGGGGCACGTGACCGTTGCGGGTCTCGCTCCTGCCGGAAACGAAGAGGATGAGGCCCGTCGTCTCGCCTGTTCTTTCGTCAGCCGGGATGGCACGCTCGTTCCTGTCAACTGACAGTTCCTTTCCACGGGGGGCTATGGCCTCCTGCATATCTACCCTTCACCATCGGAGAAGCTGCGTCATGTCGAATGTCACCGTGATCGGGACCCAGTGGGGCGACGAGGGCAAAGGCAAGATCGTTGACTGGCTGGCCAGCCGCGCCGACGTCGTCGTTCGCTTTCAGGGCGGACACAATGCAGGCCACACGCTGGTCGTCGGCGATCAGGTCTACAAGCTGTCCCTGCTGCCGTCCGGTCTGGTGCGTGGCAAGATCGGCATTATTGGTAACGGCGTAGTCGTCGATCCGCAGGCGCTGCTGTCGGAAATCGCCCGGGTTGTGGCGCAGGGCCTGCCTGTTTCTCCGAAGACCCTGAAAATCGCTGAAAACGTGCCGCTGATCCTGCCCGTGCATGGTGCTCTCGACCGTGCCCGTGAAGCGGCGCGCGGTGACCGCAAGATCGGCACGACCGGTCGTGGCATCGGCCCGGCTTATGAAGACAAGGTCGCCCGTCGCGCTATTCGTCTGTGCGATCTCGCCGAGCCTGAAACGCTCGACTGGAAGCTCGACGAGCTGCTGCTGCACCACAACACCCTACTTGCCGGTCTCGGTGCTGAAACATTCGAGAAGGCCGATCTGCTGGCCTTCCTGAATGACATCGCTCCCAAGGTTCTGCCTTACATGGCGCCTGTTGCGGACCTGCTGGAAGCCGAGCGCAAGAACGGCAGTAAGATCCTGTTCGAGGGCGCGCAGGCCGTTATGCTGGACGTGGATCACGGCACCTATCCGTTCGTGACCAGCTCCAACACGGTGGCTTCCAACGCAGGCACAGGTTCCGGCATGGGACCGAACGCCGCTGGCTTCGTGCTCGGCATCGCCAAGGCCTACACCACCCGCGTCGGCGAAGGACCGTTCCCGAGCGAACTGTTTGACGAGACCGGTCGCGTGCTCGGTGAACGCGGCCATGAATTCGGCACGGTCACGGGTCGTCCGCGTCGCTGTGGCTGGTTCGATGCAGTGCTGGTGCGTCACGCAGCACAGGTCGGCGGCGTCAATGGTCTGGCTTTGACCAAACTGGACGTGCTCGACGGTCTGGATGAAATCCGGGTCTGCGTTGGCTACGATCTGGACGGCGAAACGATCAAGCGCTTCCCCGCAGGTCCGGCCGCCCAGAGCCGCGTCAAGCCGGTCTACGAGACGCTTGAAGGCTGGAAAGAATCCACGAAGGGCGCGCGTAGCTGGGCCGATCTGCCAGCGCAGGCTGTCAAATATGTCCGCCGCATCGAGGAACTGGTCGAAGCTCCTGTGACGCTGTTGTCCACCAGCCCGGAACGTGACGACACCATTCTGGTCCGCGACCCGTTCGATTCCTGAGAGAATCGTTCTCTTTTATAAGAGTCCGTTAAGAGCTGCCCGCTACCCTTTGCGCATTATGGAAAGCGTAAAGGGTGAGCATGGCCGAGGCGGACGAAGTCGGGCAAACTGAAACAGACGACGGTCGGAGCCTTACGATCGACGGTCGCTATGTTATTGATCTCGACCAGAAGCTCCCTGATTTCGTCAATTGTCCTGCCTATCACGTCAAGGATACGGTCTCCCCGACAGCCGAACTCCTTGCCCTGGCGCCAGCGGCTCTCCTGCCACCGCACGCCGGTGCGGCCGTCATCGCCAAGATACGTGCGCCCAATCTGCTGCCGGTCAGGTCATTCAGCGATGCGACCGGTTCGCTTTGGATCCTGTGTGATGCGCCTTCCGGCAATCCGCTGAGCGAGGGCGGTACATGGACGGAAACTTCCGTTCTTGAGCGCGTCATCGTGCCGATTGCGAGCATCCTGCACGCCTATAACGAGGCTGGTGTCACGCACCGCGCCATCCGTCCTGACAATGTGTTCGATTCAGGTGGCCGCAGCGCTGTATGCCTCGGCCCGGCCATCACGGCCCCACCAGCCTATTTCCAGCCGGACCGGTTTGAACCGCTGACATCAGCCCTCTGTGAGCCTGCCGGGCGTGGCAGCGGCAGCATAGTGGATGATATCTTTGCTCTTGGAGCCCTTGCGGCATGGCTGCTGGGCGGCTGTACGCCCTATCGGGATGACGTGCCGGGTGGTCTTCTTGAAGAACGCTTCCAGAAAGGCAGTTTTGCAGTGCTGGCGGGGCACCTGCCGCTTTCGCAGGATGTAGCGCCTCTACTGGCGGCCATGCTGTCGGATGATCCGGCTGCCAGACCCTCGCCGAGAGATCTGCTGCATGCGGCGGACCACAAAGGGTATGTCGTCCGGCGTTCCTCTGTTGCGACAGCCCCGATCATGCTGGGAGCCGTCCGGATCAAGACAGCCCGCGCGCTGGCCTGGTATGCTGCACGGTACAGGAAAGAATTCGCCAGCCTTCTGGTCAGAGGCGTTATCGAGCGGTGGATGTCCTACGAGCTGGGGATGCCTCAGGCGGCAGCCAGACTGGCTCTCCTGGCTCGGGATGCAACTCTGGCTGAAGACGGCACACTCGCTTCTTCCGCAACACTTATGGAAATCATCTCCGTTATCGATCCAGCCATGCCTTTATGCTGGGGGGAGATATGGTTCTGGCCGGATGCTATCGGTCAACTGCTGACAACCGCGCTGGCTGGAAAAAGCACGGCTTCCGTTGATCCCACGACGGCTGTTTTCGAACTTATCCGCACCGGTCGTCTTGATAAGTTTGCGCTCGTTACGACGGTTCCTGCGCAGGCCGCAGCCTGCGCAGTGGTCCAGAAAGCAGCCAGGCAGGTTTCTATCGAAAACCTGTCAGACCTCGACAGATTGCCTTATGTCCTCAACCCTTATCTCCCCTGCCTGTCGCCCCGTTGCCAGAACGATCGTCTGATAGCGACATGGGCTCTTCTGCAATGGCTTAATGCTGGAGAGGATACGGAGATCTCCGGGACGACTGCGCTGCTCGACCGGCAGATGACAACCTTCATGGCGATTGCTGCTTTGAGAAGTCGTCTTGTGGAGACTTTCAGCGATCTGGCGATATCGAAAAACAGCTGGGCGCTGGATCTGGCATTTCTTGCGAAACTGCAACACCTTTATATGACCGGACCACTGAAAGGCATCGGTCGCAAGCTGTTGCCGCATCTGACGCCGGAACTGAAGCGCTGGCGCAGTCGTAGTACAAGAACTGCTCGCGGAGAACAGCTTGCTGTTGCCGCAGGCGAAGGCGATCTGGGCCTCATGCAGAAAATTCTTGCTGATCCGCAGGCCCTGCGACGCGATCAGGCTGCTTATAACGCTGCGCGCAAACTGGAGAGTAAGCTCAAAGCAGAGAGCGCGCGGCTCGATCATCAGGATACAGACGTGCCCTTGCCCATGAGGAACGAAATGATTCGTCTGGCTACAGCCGTTGGTGTGGTCTGCGCCATCGGTTCTCTTTGTGCGGAGATTGTGTTGTGACGGCCTCTGCAGCCAAGGGGCAACGTGGCTCCCTGACAAAATGGATCAATGGTCTTGCCTGTGGTGCCGCTCTGGCATGGCTTCCCGGATATTCCCTGCTGATCGGGGTCCTGTTGATCCCGCTGATTGCTGTCTGCCTTCTGGACAACAATCGGGGAGAGGTGATGGCCAGAATGATGATGCCTTATGCCTTTGCCGCTCTCGTGCATCCGTTTCATATGTTGTGGAACGCGGACGGATCGATGGACGCTGCCGTCATGCTGTTGATGAATCCCATGACCAGCGTTGTCGGCTGGTGTGCGGCTGGAGGCGGCTGGTTTGTGTTTGAGGTGGCAATTCTGGGAGTGAAACTGACCCGTCAGTTTCAGGTTCGCCAGCGTAAGGCCACCATCGCGAAAGAGTTGGCGACGCTGGCGGAAGAATGGGATGAACAGGCGGCTGAAAGGTCGTAAACTTGATACCCAGATCGTCTGGCTGGTGAAAACCTCGTATCCATCAGGCGAGCGATCTCTACGCAATCATTTCAGCTAGCGACGCGGGCACTCAAATCAGTGGAATAGGGCTTTCCACTCGTAGGTTCTGGGGCCGAGACTAATGCCAGACCTGACAAGAAACTCAGGCGATAGCGCTTTCCCGACTTTTACAGTCAGTCATAGAGCATAGTCCTTAGGGGAGTTTCTTCTGCTCAGGAAGCACTTGTTTGACACTGTCTTTGATCGGCAAGAAGACAATAATAATGAAGGCAGTGTCGTCTGACTGCTCCCGGAGCGTCTCTGGAAAATACTATTGCCATCAACATAGCCATCAAGCATGAAAGCCAGAAACTTTCCTTTTGAAGGCAACGAGAAAGGAAAAAGGTCGGTCAACAAAGGGTGGGAATGTGAAAAGAATACGAGGTCTCGAAGGAATTCGGGGACTATTGGCTCTTGCTGTCGCATATCAGCACACATTCGGTATCATGATAGGCTGGCAATCCGGACGCTCACTGATTACGAACGCGCCTTTTGCTGTCGATGTTTTCTTCGCCCTATCCGCCTATGTTCTCATAAAATCCTATGACGAGAAATTTTCCCGCGTGAATATCCGGGAAAGTATCAATTTTTACTGGTCCCGTTTTCTCCGGTTGTACCCGCTCCATTTTGTCATGTTGTCTGTCGTGGTGGGTATTTTCTACGGAATGGTACACGGTATCCCATCCTATTTCAGTAACAATGTAAAACGTGACCTGATCAGCAATTATCTGATGACCCAGTCTCTCGTCACGTCTGAGTCCTTTTCGATCAATCTGCCTTCCTGGTCCATTTCTCTGGAGTTCTATCTGGGGTCACTGGTCGTGCTGCTGGCGGTGTTCTGTCGCCCATTATTCTATGCTGTATTTGCGTTTTTTCTGTTTATTGCAGAGCAGCACGGATTTCGTGTTGCAGGGAATAATGATCCGGTATTCCACGGTATAAGCGCCGGAATGTTTCGGCTTTTACTGAGCATGGGCATTATGGTTCTCGTCATGGACGTCGTAAAACGCCTGCCAGTCAGAGAGAGTGTTGCTGAAGCCCTCTGTGCATTCGGCGTTTTCACGATTGCTGTCTCAACCATCTGTCTTCCGCCACCATTTCACCCGGTACCGATCTATCTGGTCTCGGTGCTGTTTGCCGCTGTTGCCATAGCGTTCATGGATAAAGCCGCTTTTGTCGACAAGGTCATGGGAAACCCGGTCTTCTTCCTGCTGGGAAAGCTGTCCTACAGTATTTATCTGGTGCATTTCCCGGTCTGCATGTTTCTGGTGTACCTGTTCCACATCGACCTGTCCTATGACGCAGGCAACTGGATCGTGCATTTCTCCATTCTGGTGTCGTGTCTGACGTACGAATTTGTAGAAAAGCCCTTTATTCTCATGGGGCGAAAAGTCCGTCTTTTCGGCAAGGGCAGGCCAGAAAAGTAGGTGCCAAGTATGAGATCGTGGCAATCTCCGGATACTGTTCAGAAAGCAGCATTCACCGTCCGGAACGCATCGGCATCTAGCACAGATATTTGAGTTAATGGGTTGTCGGCATCAATAAAGTTGTAGTGCCTGTAAAGGATACACGACAAACTTTCTGCCTTCAGGATATCGGTAGAGCATCCTGACATCGCTCTAGCGCAAATGCGCCAACGTTAGCACTCTTCGAAAAAATCGCTTCAGTAAAGATTGTATAAGGTGTTTCCTCTCCACATTCTCCGGAGAGGAAACACCTTTAGTAGCAGAAATCAGCCAGTCTCAACGGGTCTGCTGGATAGCCGAAAGTAGCCAGCTCCCGCCTGCGGCCGGACGCACAAACGTCCAGAGTTCCGTCACCGTCACCGGATCGGCGGAGCTGCCGCTGACCACGCGGCCCATCATGTCCGTCGTCAGATCAATCAGGCTGTAACGCAGCGCCACTGTGGCATAGTCATAGCCATTTTCCGACCAAGCTTCAGACAGATCGCCCTGAAGAAAACGGACGTCGGACACCACATTCCGTTCGCCACGGCTCGCCAGTCCCGCCAACTCCTGATTGAAGTAGCTGACCATTTCCGGGGTCGCCATACCCTGCAAAGCCGGAATGTTCTGCTGGCTCCATGCGGCCTGCACATTCAGAAGAAGCTGCTGGAAAGCCTGATAATCCTGTGGTCCGATCTGAACAGTGCGCTGATTACCCTGAGCAGGCTGTCGAACACTGCCTGTAGGGACAAAACCACCGTTACCACCGGATGCGCTGCCACCCTGTCTGCGCATGAAGAGACCGAATAGCCAGCGCACGAGGAAAATACCCAGAGCAATCTGGATCAGCAGTCCGATAAACCCGAAGAAGCCATGCACACCGCCCATCAGGCCATGACCTGACATCAGACCAAACAGGCCTGCTCCCAGCAAACCACCAGCAAACCCGGTCAGAAACGGATGGCGCGACGGAGGACGCATCATGCCGTTATTGTAGGCCGGTGCGCCGTATGTGTTGCGTCCGTAGGCTGGAGCCTGCTGCTGTGGGGCGATGGACCGCTCCATCGGTGCCGCGCCGTAGGGCGAAGTCCGGGTTGGTGCCGGTGCGGACCATGTCCGGCTGCCGCGGCTTCCCATGGAGCCGCCATTGCCCGGCCGCGCATCCGCAATGCCTGCGAATGACGCGAGGGAAAGCGCAAGAACTACCGCTGTCGTCAGAACGGGGCGAGTCTTCATGAGGGTCAGGGGTCAGTCTCCGGTAAGTCATGGGTGGGTAGCGCGTGAGAAAGTCAGCGATACCCGATGTAAACGATTGAGATCTGTCTCAGTTTCCAGCGATGCTCATGGCGTCGATACGGATTGTTGGTGCGTCGGAACCAAACCGGAAAGAGAGATCGTCCGCCACTTGTAGCCGTCCAAACATGTCCAGAAGATTGCCGGCAACTGTGAATTCCGCAATCGGTTCAGCCAGTTGTCCGTTGCGGATCATGAAGCCGGACGCACCGCGACTGTAATCGCCGGTCAGACCGTTGATCGACGACCCCATCATCTCGGTGACATACACACCTTCCGCAATATCCGCGATCAGTTCGGCAGGCGACACGGAACCGGGCGCAAAATACAGGTTGGAAACGCCGGGAGACGGAGGCGAGGATGTGCCCCGACTTGCCCGCCCATTGGTGGTGAGACCAAGCTGACGCGCACTGCGGCAGTCGAGCAGCCAATGCTGCAATACACCGTCCGCGATGAGTTCGAGAGGCTCGCACGCCACGCCCTCACCATCGAAAGGCTTGGAGCGCAGACCACGCTTTCTGTGCGGGTCATCCAGAACCCGGATGCCGGGTGCGAAAACTCGCTGCCCCATTTTCTCTTTCAGGAACGAGGTGCCGCGTGCAATCGCAGCACCATTGATCGCTCCTGTCAGATGCCCGAGCAGTCCATTGGACACACGCGGCGCATAGACCACCGGCATGGTGCCGGTGCGGGGCTGCGTGGGATTGAGCCTCGCCACCGCATTGCGACCGGCCTTTTCGCCAATCACCGCAGGATCTTCCAGATCGGACAGATAGACCGTGGAATGGAAATCCCAGTCCCGCTGCATGCCCGTGCCCTGACCGGCGAGCGCACTCATGGATACGGAGTTGCGTGTGCGTTCATAATAACCGGCAACGCCCGCCGAGCTTGCCAGTGCGACAAGGCTGCGGCCCCATGTGGCGCTGGCCCCCGCGGAATTCGTCACGCCTTTAACGGCATGCCCCGCTTCCTCCGTGGTGCGCGCCCGAGCCAGAAGTTCTTCAGCCGTCGGCTCGGTCGTATCCACGAGATCGAGATCGTTCTCGGTCAGGCGACCAATCAGCGGAATACCTTCAGGCAGGCCCGCATACCCATCTTCCGGCAGAACATGCGCCATCGCCAGCGCCTGATCGACCAGCCCGTCGAAACGATTTCTGTCCAGCGTCGAGGTCGAGATAATGGCGGAACGCTTGCCGACAAAAACCCGCAGGCCAAGATCGGTCGTCTCGGAGCGTTCCAGTTCGTCCGTTACGCCATTTCTGACGCTGACACCGAGCGACGTGCTGCCGACACAGATTGCATCCGCCGCATCGGCCCCTTTCTTCCGGGCCAGTTCGGCAAGCTCGCAGGCAAGATCGAGAGGAGTCAGAGTAGGCGTAGAGTCTGTCATGCAGCCAGTCGTCCTTGCAGGGTGTCGAGCGTCATCACGCCGTCAATCGGGCCGATGGAGGCCAGTGTCGGCTGGCCACTGAAAATCTTTGCAGCCACTCGGCAGATATCAGCAGGCGTCACTGCATCAATCTTGGCGACCGTTTCCGCAATCGGGATTAGGCGGCCAAAGATCTGAAGCTGACGCGCGATCTGTTCGCAGCGGCTGCCGGTGCTTTCCAGCGACATGAGCAGCGAGGACTTGAGCTGCGCCCGGGCGCGGGACAGTTCGTCCATACCGACCGACTGCTGCACCTTCTGAAGTTCCGCCAGCGTCACTGGAATCAGCTCACGGGCTTCTTCGCCACCCGTTCCCGCGTAAATCCCGAACAGGCCACCATCAAGGAACGGCGTGGTGAAGGAGTAGACCGAATAGACCAGTCCACGCTTCTCACGGATTTCCTGAAACAGCCGCGACGACATCCCGCCGCCGAGCAGCGTCGAGAGCAGCAGCGCCGCGTGATAATCCGGGCCACCATAACGGATGCTCGGGAAGCCCAGCAGGATGTGCGCCTGATCCAGTTCCTTGGGGAGACGGAATTCGCCACCTGTATAACGGCCGGGCATACGATCCGGGACGGCTTCCGTCGGCAGATCGGCGAAGTGACGGCTGACCCGCTCCACCACATCATCATGGTGCAGGTTGCCGGCTGCCGCGACGACCATGTTCTGTGTCGTGTAATGCGTCCGCATGTAGGACATCAGCGTCTCACGACTCATCTCACGGATCAGCCCTTCCGGACCAAGCGTCGGCATGCCCATAGGCTGGCCGGTGAACGCCGTTTCCTGAAAATGATCGAAGATGATGTCGTCCGGCGTGTCGTTCGCCTGACCGATCTCCTGAAGAATTACGCCACGCTCACGCTCGACTTCTTCCGGCAGGAAGGTCGAATGCGTCAGGATGTCGCCAATGATATCGACCCCAAGCGGCAGGTCTTCCTTGAGCAGCTTGACGTAGTAGGCCGTCTGCTCGCGGGCCGTGTAGGCGTTGATGTGGCCGCCAACATTCTCGATCTCTTCGGCAATCCGGGCTGCCGAGCGGGTGGCCGTTCCCTTGAACGCCATATGTTCGAGAAAGTGGGAAACACCGTTCTCTTCGGGGCGCTCATTGCGCGTGCCGGTGGCGACATAGGCGCCAAATGACACGGTTTCGACGCGGTCCATGCGTTCTGTGACGACCGTCAGGCCGGAGGGAAGGCGTGTCTGCTGGATGGGATCGGTCATGAGCGTCCTGAAAGGGGAGTGGCGGGAAGTCGCCACTCCTGAGATGGAAATCAGTGGCTGTTGGACAGCACGGCTGATCTTACGGCGTCTTCAACGGTTCCAAGGGCGTTGTCCACCACGCGGAAACGCTCCTCGCGGTCGAACAGATCGGCCAGTGCGGGAGGAAGCGCCGGGGTAATGCCCGTGGCAGCCCGCATCGCATCCGGGAACTTCGCCGGATGTGCGGTCGCCATGGCCACCATCGGGACACCGGGTTCACGGAACTTGCGTCCGGCTGTGATGCCGATGACGGTGTGGGGGTCAGCAAGATACTGGCTGTTCTGATGCACGGAACGAATCTGGGCTTCCGTCTCTTCGTCATCAAGGGCGAGACCCGAGAAAAGCGTGTGAATCGACTCCCACACCTTCTCCGGCACATCCATCTTTCCGGTCGAACGGAAACCGGTCATCAGTCTGGCGCAGGCTTCGGCGTCACGGCCCAGGAACTCGAACAGCAGTCGCTCGAAGTTTGACGACACCTGAATGTCCATCGACGGTGACAGGCTGGGCACAACCTGACGGGCAGACATGTCATTGCTGTTGAGGAAGCGGGTCAGAATGTCGTTGCGGTTCGAGCCAACGCAGAGATGCTTGATGGGCAGCCCCATCTGCTTCGCAACCCACGCCGCCAGCACGTTGCCGAAGTTGCCTGTGGGAACGGCAAATGAAACTTCCCGATCGGGTGCGCCAAGCGCCAGCGCGGAATAGACATAATAGGGAATCTGCGCCGCGATACGCGCCCAGTTGATCGAGTTGACCGCAGACAGCTTCATGTCCTGACGGAACGGCGCATCGGCGAACATCGCCTTCACCATATCCTGACAGTCATCGAACGTGCCCTTGAGGGCGAGGTTGGTGATGTTGCTGTCCAACACCGTCGTCATCTGGCGACGCTGCACATCGGAGGTGCGCCCTTCCGGGTGCAGGATCACAACCGTCAGACGGTCACGGCCACGGCAGGCCTCGATCGCAGCGGAGCCGGTGTCGCCGGAGGTCGCGCCGACAATGGTGACGCGCTCATCACGCTCGGTCAGAACATGGTCGAACAGGCGTCCGAGAAGCTGAAGCGCCATGTCCTTGAAGGCCAGCGTCGGACCGTGGAACAGTTCCTGCACATACAGGCCGTCCTCGATCTGGGTCAGAGGCACGATGGCGGCATGATCGAACTGCGAATAGGCGTCCTTGCAGAAGCCCAGCAGCGTGTCGTGGTCGATCGACCCGGCGGTAAAGGGCGCAATGATTTTCGCCGCCAGTTCCGGATAGGGGAGCGCCCGCATGGCGCGCCACTCATCAGCGGAAAACTGGGGCCATGATTCCGGCATGTAAAGCCCGCCATCCTCGGCGAGCCCGGCCAGCAGGATATCGGAGAAGGAGTGGACCGGGGCCTTGCCACGGGTGGAGACGTATTTCATGCGCTTTCTATAACCGGTCTGGAGCGAAGCGGGGAGGGGACTATTTGCGAAGAACGTCAGAAGTCGCGTCTTCGGGAACATGGAAGCTGTAAACGGTCACAGGCCACTGCACCGTCGTCTGTCCATTCTGAAAGCGTGCGGCCTGATCAAGTTGCGCGGCTGGCACGAAAAGCGCGTTGCCAGACGGGGTCGTAGATAGGGACAGCCCACCCGGCCATTTCAGACGGGGATCGGTGATCAGGTGATGCGGAATCCGCCCCGGCGTGTAGCTGTCGATGCTGCCCGTGGTGACGTCCGACCAGTACAGCGTGCCATCCGGACCGACCGTAAGTCCGCCCAGCGCATGGGTTTTATACCAGAGCGTGGCGCTTTCCTGTAGGGCGGTGTTCGTCGAATCCGGATCGTCGAACAGGCGCGTGGCGATGCGATAAAGCGGGCCGCAATAGGACTGCACATACAGCCATTGTCCATCCGGGCTGATGGCGACAAGGGTGGCGTCAATGGCCAGTGGTCGCCCATCCCGCGCCTTGACCTCGCCCGAGGGGGTGACGATCGGACGCTTGGCGGTCAGCCCTTCAACGTGATCGAGAAAACGTCGGGCGACCCCGCTCTCAAGGTCGATGACCAGAATCCCCGGCACCCCCGAATCCGCGACATAGGCCGTCTGCTCATGCACGGCGATGCCTGCCAAGATGCTGCCGTCTCGCAGCGCATCGGCTGAAACGGGGAAAGAGCGTTTGACCTGACCTGTGGCGGGATCGATCTGAATCAGCTTGGCAGGCGCTTCCGGTTTGGCCTCCCGATCCGGGACGCCGCTATCGACAAGCCAGAGCGTGCCATCAGCCGCCCGCGTCATGCTGGTCAGCGCCACGAACCGTTTGGCCGGATCCCCTTCCGTCGCATTCCAGTCCGCATCAGGGTAGGGCGCGGGCGTGCCGCCGACTGTCGCGATGCTAAGTTGCGGGTTCGGATTACCCAGCCAGCGCGGCGCTTCCAGCACCAGCCTGCCATCGGGGAGAGCAATCACGGACTCCCATATCTGGGAGGACGACGTCACGGCGGGCGTCAGATCAGCCGCGGTTGCTTCCGGCTTTTCCGGCATGGGAACCGCCAGCGCAGACGGGGAAAATATCGCCAGCGCAAGCGGCAGGGACAGACAGGTGACGAGAAGCAGCCGTTTCATAAGCGAGAGTTTCACCCCGTTCATATCCCTCTGACAACACCTCGGGGTGCGATCCAGACGCGCAAGATATTTCTGTCAGGCCGTCAGAGCGAGAGGGTTGGCCAGCGCCAGCCCCTCCGCCACGGAAACGAATTCGCCACCCAGTTCAACCTTGTCCGCGCCGAACCGCTGGATGAACAGCTCCCGCACGGCTGGCACAAACGAGGTGCCGCCGGTGAGGAACACACGGTCGATCTGGTCCGGTGTCAGGTTCGAGCGCTCAATGGCAAGATCAATGGCGTCTCCGAACTGCGCCAGATCGGGCGCGATCCAGCGTTCGAAGTCGGAGCGCTGGATTGTCTCCTCGATTGTGAGACCCTTTTGCGAGAAGCGCAGCACAGCGCTGTCTTCGGAAGACAGGGTCCGCTTCGCGGCGGAGACGGCATTATAAAGAAGCTGTCCGTTCTGCTCACGGATCAGTTCGACCAGATTCATCAGCCGTTCAGGCTGGGAGGCTGTGCGAGCGACTTCGGCAATCTCATTCAGAATGCGCGGAGTCCGCATCAGCGACAGGCGATGCCAGCGAGCGAGGGAAGTGTACCACTCGATCGGCACGGGAAGCGGCTCACCGCCCATGATGCGGAACGTGCAGTCGCGGCCCAGAAACGGTGCGACAACATGATCGATGATCCGTGTGTCGAATTGATCCCCGGCCAGCCCCACACCCGCATAGCCCAGCGCCTGTGTAGGCTGTGCCGTTCCCGGCTCGAACCGGAGAACCGAGAAGTCACTTGTGCCGCCGCCGAAGTCACCCACCAGCACCGTTGCCGGATGATTGAGGCGATGCGCAAACTTCCATCCGGCGGCTTCCGGTTCAAGCATGATGGAAATCTCTGGGAAACCGGCTTCGGCAAGGCTGGCGCGCAGCCGGGCCTCGCCGAGATCGTCATCGGCATTGTCACCGACAAAACGCACCGGCCGTCCGACTGTCACGGCGCAGTCCTGTGGCGCCAGCTTCGCCAGCTTCATCAGTTCCTGCAGGAAGGAGGCGACCAGCGTTTCCAGCGGAACGCGCTGACCGAAAAGCTGGGTCTCACGGAAACTGGCCTGCGCCAGATAGGACTTCATCGACATGATAAGCCGCGTTTCGGTCGGATCGTCGAGATACGCCTCAACGGCCTCTTCTCCCACGGCGCGTTCGGTCAGACGCCGTCCGCCCGTCAGTTCCTGCCACAGCGCCAGAAGCGTGCGGCATGTATCCGCCGTGTCTCCTCCCGGCGTTGGAAAGCGCACGGTACGCGTGTCGCCGTCCTCGTTCCGTAGAACGATGACGCTGTTCGTTGTGCCGAAATCGATGCCCAGCCGGACAGAAGGAGAGGAGGAGCCGTTTTTCATGAGCGGGGACTTAAAAGCTGCGACTCCTCCTGTCCACGCCTGACTGTCACGATGTGCGTTTTCTTTTCCTCACACCTGACCGGGCTGGCTTGAGGTCTTTCAGAAAGTCCGTCAGAGACTGCGGTTTTCCAAGACAGTTTCCTCGCCCTTCCTGACAGCCGATGCTCTGCAGGAAATGAAGTGTTTCAGGCGTGTCCACGCCTTCGGCGCGTGTGTTCAGGCCAAAATCACCACCCAATTGCACCACGGCTCGGGCAATGCTCTGGCCTGCCTGAAGATGCGCCGGGTCATCATGACAGAACAGATGCCGGTCCAGCTTTACGGCTGTGAGTAGCCCTGAAAAGCTTCGGTCCCGCAGAAGGGACAGACTCGTCAGACCCGTTCCAAAACCCGAGAGCACAAGCCCGGCCCCTGCATCCCGCAAGGCTGCGAGTGAATAAATCAGAATCTCGTTATCAATGGCGAGGCTCGTTTCCGTAAATTCAAAATCCAGCCTCGAGGTTTCAAGCTGGTTGTCGGAAAGGAGGCTGGCCAGATGGGGCAGCAGATCATCCGGGAACGTGTCGGCGGCCTCGACAGGCAGGGCCAGACGGCAATCTGGTGGAAATTCAGCCGCTATTCTGCATCCTTCCGATATGAGCGGCAGCCAGACAGGCTCCTTGTGGCGTCGCCGGAGTGTCGTGCGTCCAGTCGAAAAGGTCGGAGGAGGACAGAGATCGCCGCCTGCAACAGCCAATGTCGAGAGTGAGAAACGGGGTACGATACAGAAGCTGGCCTCGGTCCTTTGCCTCGTGTGCGTGCCTGTCAGATGCGACGTGATGCGGTGGGTGGTCTCCGGGGGACCAGAAACAGGTATAACAGGCAAAAAAGCTCTCCCGGTAAGGCGGATCACAGGAGAAGTTACAAACAGCAGGTAATTTTCTGGTAAATTATGGCGATCCTGACAAAAAAGCCGGAGAAGATATCCGGCTGTCAGAGAGTTCAGGGCAAACCAAGACTTGTCCGGGTTTCCGGATCGACCGGAATGCCGATCTCCTGACGACGAAGGGCTTCCTGCCACTCCCGATCGCCCGGCGCCAGAACAGGATGTCCGGAATCGATGGATGGTCCCGCACGCAGCAGGTTCAGGTATCGCGTCATCGCCGCATCATAGCTGGCTCGCCCGATAAAGCGTTCCGGGTCGATGGCGATGACAAAGTGACCGACATTCTGGCGTGCTTCTGCCGTTTGCTCGGCATCCGTGCCGACCATTACAGGGTCCGTGTCGGCTCCCGTCATCACCGCTGCAAGAATGGTAACGAGACCGGCCAGAGCCGCTCCCTTGAAGCCGAACGTTTCTCCGCCGAGCGGCTGGAGGAAAGAGGCGTGCCGTGGGTCCCGCGTCGGCTGGCCATGCTCATCCAGCGCAACGTCTGCGGGCAGATCAATGCCGAGCGCCTCATAAAGTTTCACGCGATTGAACGGAATGGACGAGGTCGCCATGTCGAGCAGCCAAGGCTCGGCATCACGCACCGGAGCGGCTGCGGCAATCGGGTTGGTGCCATGAAACGGAGCAACGCCCGAGAACAGGGAGACAGCCGAATCCGAGTTGCTCACAACCAGACCGATCATGCCCTGTCGCGCCGCTTCGATCGCGTAAGCGCCCGCTGCCCCGAAATGTGTGGAACGATGAACGCCGACAGCGCCGATACCGGCTTCCCGTGCCAGTATCATGGCCTCGGACATGGCGCGGTAACAGGCGGGGTGAGCAAGACCACTGTCGGCATCCAGCCGTCCTGTCGCAAAAGCCGTCCGTGTATAGAGTGGAGACGGTGCTGCGTTGAGGCCGCCTGACCGCAACAGTGAGGCGTAATAAGCCGCCAGCCGGACCCCATGACTGTCCACGCCGATCCTTGAGGCATGCAGCAGCGCCCGCGCCGTCTCGGCAGCGTCGGAAGCCCGTGCGCCTGCCTCGACAAGCAGCGTCTGCGCACGGTGTTTGAGCATTTCTTCGGGATAATACCGAACGCGTGTTTCGTTAGTCACTCAGAGACCTGCTTTCGATGAAGGAGCGAGAGCGGCACGGACCTGCTCGCGATCAAGCGAGCCATTCCATGCTGCAATGACAACGGGCGCCACGCAGTTTCCCGCCAGATTGCCGACGGCGCGAGCGATGCCGATAAACCAGTCGATCGCCAGCAGCAGGACGAGACTGGAAACCGGGATGGACGGGGCCGCGGCCAATGTTGCCGCCAGCACCACGATGGCGATGCCCGGTACGCCATGAGCGCCCTTGGACGTGATGAGCGCCGTGGCAAGCATCGACAGCATCTGCATTGCGGTGAGATGTGTCCCCGTTACGTTGGCAAGAAAAACAACCGCAAGGCCGAGATAGATGGACAGCGCGTCGAGATTCAGGGAGTAGCCCGCGGGCACGACCAGCCCGACGACCTGTCGGGACACGCCCATGGCTTCCAGCTTCGCCATGATCCCCGGCAGCACTGAATCGGAACTGGTCGTCGCCGTTACAATCAGCAGTTCTTCCCGGAAATGACGTGCGAAGCGGAGAGGATTGACCCCGCAGAGAAACAGACAGCCGCCAAGGATCACCACGATGAAGACGGCGATGGCGACGAAGTACAGCACAACGAATGAGGCGAGATGCGCGATCGCGTCCAGACCATACCGGGCGATCGTTGCGGAGACGGCTCCGAAGACACCGAGTGGCGCGGTGGCGATAATGAGCCGCATCATGCGGGAAAAGACAACCGACAGGCTTTCGATCAGCCGTGTCACCGGCGCACCTGCTTCTCCAACATGCGAGAGACAGCAGCCGATCAGGATCGCAAAGAAAAGGATCTGAAGAATATTGCCTTCCGCAAAGGCGGCGACGGGAGAACGCGGAATGATACTCAGGATAAAGCCGGTCACGCCCTGTCCATGCAGAAGATGGGCGTTACCGGCATAGGAAGAGATCAGATGCGCGTCTTCAGGTGTCGGAGCAAAAGGCAGACCGCGCCCCGGTTCTATCAGGAGGGCAGCTCCGACCGAGAGAAGCAGCACAAGGGTCGTCATGGCTTCGAAATAGATCAGGGCCCGAAGACCCAGCCTGCCGACGGCGCTGAGGGAGCCCGCGCCGGTAATTCCGGTGACGACAATGCAGAACAGCAGCGGACCAACCGCCATAAGGATCAGGCGCAGAAACAGATCGGCGAGCCAGCGGCACTGTCCGGCAAGTTCGGGCAGGAAAAGGCCTGTCAGCACACCAAGACAGGTGGCGACGACCACCTGAATGAAAATGCCCGGCATGCGCCTCGACCTGCCCTGTGCGGGCATCGACGCAACGGTCTCGGATATCGTCATGGCCGCCTTTCCGTGTGTTCGATGAGTAGGGTCATTGCGGAAACGACACATGTCAAAAGTTGCCGTATCCGCATGACCTTTAGTAACTGACGTTGATTTTAGCGCCGACAAAGCGTGGAAGCCCTGGAATCACTCCATAGAATGTTGCCTGTGTTCCGCCCGAGAGCCAATAGCGGCGATCCGCAAGGTTTTGGCCGTAAACGGTGACGGACCAATGCTGCTTGGGGGCTGCGAAGGTCAGGAAGGAGTTGACGAGGAAATAGGCTGGCGCACGGTAAATGCCACCATCGCCGATATGCTGGGGTTGTGTCTGGGCTCCGCGATAACTGTAGTCCGCGTCATAGGTCATTTCGTAGTTTTGCAGAACTTTCCATGTATAGGTGACCGCTCCTGAAAGCGTGAGATTGGCAAGTCCCATGTTATAGCCGTCATAGTTCGTATTGACGGGTGACCAGGCTCCCGTCGCCGCGAACTGCGCCGTGGTCGCGCTGCGGTTGAGGCTCTGGAACTGGGAATAAGCCCCATTCTGGTAACCGAAATTCTGCGTCAGGACGAGCCCGCGGAAAGGATGCGCCTCAATGTCGAACTCGGCACCGTAAATATAGGAACGGGGGGCGTTTACATAACCGCCGAGTACGCCATAGGGCGGAACCAGAATACTGCCGAGAATCTGCTGGTCACGGTAATCGTAGTAAAAACCGGCAGCATTGAAGCGCAGTCGCCGGTCGAACAACATGGTCTTGAAGCCGCCTTCATAGGTGAGAACCTGTTCCGGCTTGAAGGGTTTGAGCTGACTGGCCTGCTGCGTGATGTTGGCCGAGAAACCACCCGGCTTAAAGCCGCGGGAGAACATCACATAGCCCATGATATTGTGTGTGAACTGATACTGCGCACCCACGCGCCCTGCAAACTGGTTTGTCAGAGCACCGAAGTTTCCAAAATTCTGAACATTGGTCGGTGCTCCCGTGTTCAGATTGTAGTCGGTGCTTGTGACGTTCAGCATCTGGCGATCATCGGATTCATGACTGATCGCGCCGATCAACGTCAGCTTTGGCAGAATGCGGTAGGAAAGCTGCACATACTGATTGAAATTCTGCTGATTCTGACGGTACGCCGTCTGGTTGAGGGGCGTCGTTCCCGGCCGGTCCGACGAATCGTACCAGAAATTCTGGGCCATGCGGGAGCGGCTGTAATACATCCCTGCTTCCCAGTGAAAACGCGCATGCGTGTCGAGAGATTCCAGCTTGATTTCCTGGGAGAAGACATTCGACTGGTTGTTACGGAACATGTTGCCATAGGACGCGACAGAGTCTGTCTGATTCGTCAGTTCATGTTCGTCCACGGCTTCGTAGGCGCTGATCGTCCGCAGACGACCCCAGTTGAAATCCCGAGTGAAACGAACGTTGGCGCCCCAGAAGATATTGTCTTCTCTCGGCTTCTGGTTGTTTCCGTTTATACCGATGATTTTCGCAAAGCGTGGATCAAGGCCCCACTCCGTTTCCATGAGATTCGACGTAACAGGCACGCCATAACTGTTGTAAAGGTTGTGTCCCGACGATGCCTCCGACTGATCCGTCGTCCAGTGACCGCCGATATCCAGCGTGGAGGCATCGTCGATTTTCCAGCGCAGCTTGCCACGGAGCGCGCCGATATCGGCGTTACCATAGCCTTCGCCTTTGGAATTATGCTGATAGCCGCCACCCGTCAGCGACTGTCCCGCAATCCGGAAAGAAACCGAGCGGGAAATAGGGCCAGAAACGAAACCTTCCACACGGTTTCTGCCATAACTGGCAATATCTTCCGTGACACCCGCATGGAACTGGGGTGTCGGATCACCGGTATGGAAATTGATTTCACCGCCTGTCGTGGATTGGCCATGCGTGAAACCTGAAGCTCCGGGCGCGATGGAGATGTCGTCCATGTCAAATAGCATGCCGGACGTCATGATGCTGATCGGATACGCTACGCCGTCAACATAGGGCATGACGGAGGGTGTATTGTTCTGCGTGAAATCCATCAGGCCGACGCCACGCAGTGCGAAATTCAGGGCGGCGCTGCCAAAGGACGGCTGGATGGTCAGGTTCGGCGCGATACGGACGATATCAGTCATCTGACGGATATTGCGGTTCTGCAGTTCCTTTCGGGAAAGAACTGTTTCGGAATGGGCTTCATGCTGTCCGGCACCCGTTACGCCACGCCGGACGGTCACATGCACGGCCTCATCATTGTTTGCAGGCGCTTTTATACCCGGGTGGGGTTTTTTCTGTGTGTGGGACTTTGATGCGGCCTGTGCAACTTTCTGTTCTGCAAAGGCGCTTTCAGGAACACAGATGCTTGCAAGGAGTGGTGTTGAGAGCAGAATGGTACGAAGCGAGAACGGGGAACGGCAGGCAGGGGCGCTGGACATCAGGCGTCTCCGGGTCGGGTCAGGGCATGCGGCTCAATGGTATTGTCCCGATTCAATACTTGGGCGAATCTTGTATACAAGCTAGAATGCAGAGAAATATTATTCCACACAAAAACGTATCGAATCCGAAATATTTTTATTGATACGCTGGATCGCCAACCGGGCTGTGCCATGTGTGCCACGGAGGACAGAGCTGTCTTTGCTTGCCTGTTGACCGGGCGGCGTTCATAGATTCCCCATGCAGGATCAAAAGCCAGACACACCGCCACTTGGAGGCAATCTCATAGAGCATCGCATCATGCAGGCGGTGCTGTCCGGACAGATTTCGTCCGGGGAGCGGCTGGGTGAAAAGGATCTCGGTGAGATTTTCGGCGTTTCCCGGACCCGGGTGCGCGAAGCCATGATGCGGCTCAGCAGCCGGGGGATTGTTGTTGTCTCACCACGTCGAGGCTGGTTTGTCATTGAGCCCACCGTTGAGGAAGCCCGCGAGACAATCGAGGCGCGACGGGCGGTGGAGGTCGGGCTTTTATTGATGCAGAAAAGCATAAGACCGGAGGCGATTCGGCAACTGGAAGAGCATGTGGCGGAGCAGCAGAAGGCCATAGACGAGGGCGATTTTGCGCGACGCAGTTACCTGCTCGGGCATTTCCACGTCTATCTCGCAGAAGCGCTGGGTAATTCTGTGCTCGCCGGTATTCTGGAAGAACTGACAACCAGAACGGTCCTGATCGCAGCGCTTTATCAGCCGACCGAGGACGCCCAACACTCCTGCGACAATCATCGTCGGCTTATCAGCGCAATGGCGGCTGGCCATATGGAAAAGGCTGTCCAGATCATGAACGCGCATCTGACACGTCTAGAAAAGGTGCTGAATGTTCGTGCTGGCAAGAAGAAGTCAGGTCAGGCTGAAAAATAAAACTTCCCTGTAATCGCCAGCCTCTGTCCTGATTTTTTATGTGCAGCACAGAGGAAAATGGGAAGGACTTTGCAGAAGGCATGAATGCAAAAAAAGCCCCACCGCAGAACGGCAGGGCTTTTTCAAGCGGACCGAAAAAGGAGAATTCCTGTCCGCACGTAGTGCTTTATTGAAAGATCAGACGAGAGCCTGCTTCAGTGCAGCCGTCAGTTCCTTCGTGCCAGCTTCGCCGCCCATGTCACGGGTGCGAACCTTGCCGCTGGTGATCAGGTTCTTGATCGCCGTGTCGATCCGGTCAGCCAGATCATCGCGACGGACGTGACGCAGCATCATCACCGCAGCCAGCAGAAGAGCCAGCGGGTTGGCGAGGTTCTTGCCTGCGATGTCAGGAGCGGAGCCATGCACCGCCTCGAAGATCGCAGCTTTCTCACCGATGTTCGCGCCCGGCGCCAGACCCAGGCCACCGACAAGACCAGCAGCCTGATCGGAGAGAATGTCGCCGAACAGGTTTGTCGTGACGATCACGTCAAACTGCCACGGGTTGGTCACCAGCTGCATGGAGCAGGCGTCGACGATACGCTCGTCACACTCGATCTTGCCCTTGTATTCCTCGGCGACCTTGCGACCAGCCTCAAGGAACATGCCGCACATCTGCTTGATGATGTTGGCCTTGTGGACCAGCGTCACCTTCTTGCGGCCGTTCTGCACGGCGTAATCGAAGGCGAAGCGAACAATGCGCTCGCACTCCTTGCGGGACACATAGCCGCCTGAAAGCGCAATACCCTGCTTGTCGCCATTGGCCGGAATCGTGTGTTCCATCGCGGCGTAATAGCCTTCGAGGTTCTCACGAACGATCACCAGATCGATGTCTTCGTAACGACCACCGGGAATGATCGTCTTTGTCGGACGAAGATTTGCGTAGAGTTCGAACTCCTGACGCATGGTGACGTTGATGGACTTGAAGCCGCCGCCGACAGGCGTGGTTAGCGGGCCTTTGAGAGCAAGGCCGGTCTTGCGGATGCTCTCGAGGGTGTCTTTCGGAAGAGGATCGTTAACCGCGTCAACTCCGGCCATGCCGGCGATGTGACGTTCCCACTTGAACGGAGCGCCAACCGCATCGAGGATCTCGACCACCGAATCCATAATTTCGGGACCGATACCGTCGCCCGGAATAAGGGTGGCGGGGATTGTTTTGCTGTTCGTCATCATGAACTCCCTATACATCCGCCGCCTCTTCTGCCTCGCATTGAGAGCCAGCGCGATACGCAATTACGTGTTGTCACTTCCTCTTGATGGGAGAGCAGGCATGCACCAGCCAGGATTTTGTTTCTCCGGAGAGCAGCGGACCAACCTCCGTCAGCACTCTCTCATGGTAAGAATCAAGGAAATCCAAGGCTTCCGGTCCCATCACGGCCGGATCAACCAGACGGCGGTCAAAAGGAGCCAGAGTCAGCGTCTCGAACTCAAGAAAGTTTCGTCCGTCCTGTCCGACATCGGATGATCTGACCATTTCCAGAGTCTCCAGCCGGATACCGAACGCGCCCGGACGGTAATAGCCCGGCTCGTTCGAGACGATCATGCCTTCCTCAAATGCGATTCTGTTGGGCAGCTTGGAAATGCGCTGCGGTCCCTCATGCACGGACAGATAGCTCCCCACGCCGTGTCCCGTGCCGTGGTCGAAATCCAGACCTCCCTGCCACAGCGCATACCGCGCCACCACATCCAGCGCGCTGCCGGTGGTGCCGACGGGAAAGCGCGTCCGCCCCAGCAGCAGATTGCCCTTCAGTACGCGGCTGAACGCGTCCCTGATCTCAACAGGAGGCTCATCCGGCCCTGTCCAGACGGTGCGGGTGATGTCCGTCGTGCCATCGGGATACTGCGCGCCGCTATCCACCAGATAGACCGTGTTCGCGCCGAGGCGACGGCTGGTTTCCGGCGTAACGCGGTAATGAATGATGGCTCCGTTCGGTGCGGCTCCGGAGATCGTATCGAAGGAATCGTCGCGATACTCAGGCGCTTCGGCCCGGAACGCACGGAGCCGTTCCACCAGTTCCATCTCCGTCGAGCCTGCGGCATGCGTGTCCAGCCAGTGCAGGAAGCGGCAGACGGCGACGGCGTCACGCAGATGTGCGGCGCGGGCTCCCTGCTGTTCGACCGCATTCTTCCGGGCGCGGGGCAGGGCACAGGGATCGGCGGCTTCCACGACCGTCGCTCCGGCGTCTTCCAGCGTCTGACTGAACCAGACCGGTGTGGCGGACGGATCGACGGCTACCGTCTGCCCCTTCAAGACCCGCAACGACTCTTCCAGCTTTTCCGGCGGCAGAATGTTTACATCGTCGCCAAGCCAGTTGCGCACTTCAGGCGTGATCTTCGTCTCATCCACAAACAGATCGACCTGTCCGTTGCTATGCAGAACGGCAAAGCAGAGCACTACGGGCGTGTGCGGCACATCGGTCCCACGGATGTTCAGCAGCCACGCGATAGACGTGCAATCGGCGATGAGTGCGGCCTGCCACCCGTTTGTAGCAAGCTGTGCGCCGAGAGCGTGACGTTTC
The DNA here is from genome assembly GCF_002409645.1 of Acetobacter sp. UBA5411. Classification (GTDB taxonomy): domain Bacteria; phylum Pseudomonadota; class Alphaproteobacteria; order Acetobacterales; family Acetobacteraceae; genus Acetobacter. Next base: position 89,551 of record NZ_DHNR01000034.1, on the reverse strand, counting down.
TCTGCGCTGCCTTGCCCGGCGAATTCCAGTGGATGAACCTCCGCCGGAGCGGAAGGTGGGGCAGGACGATCGTTCCAGGCGGCGTCGATCAGATTGAACGCTGTCGGCACAAATGTGACACTGTCCGAACGCAGTGCTTCAAGCGCGGAGCGGCTGATGATCCGCGGGTCGTAACCGATACGGGCCTTTTCCGAGGCATTCCTGGCAAGCCAGGAACGTGGAGGCGCTTCCGTGATGTGATGGCGTTCCCACAGCGCACCATCGACCTGATCGTCCATCTGGGTGATGTAGCGTCCATCCGAAAAAACGGCGGCCTTATCGGACAGAACTACGGCCAGTCCAGCGCTACCCGTAAAACCGCTGATCCATGCCAGCCGTTCGGCGCAGGCCGGAACGTATTCTCCCAGATATTCATCACTACGCGGAATGATCAGCCCATCCAGACCGTTTTCTTTTAACAGAACGCGCAAGGCCTGAAGACGGTCGTTCATCTTTCCGGAAGCGGAACTGATCGTGGTCTCTGTCAACGGTCTCTCCTCTGACACACATCTCTTTCAAAGGATGCGTTGCTGCCCTTTCATGGCGATGCCGCGGCGCGAGCCGTGGAAAAGCACGACAGGAGTATGCGCCCTTTTCCCGCCTGCTTTCGCGCGACAATCATCCTCAATCAAAGCATATCTGTACGACCCAGCGCGTAAACCGGCGGGGACTTACCGTGTCGTTCTGCCGGTTGCCTTGCCTGAAGATTGTTCGGTGGAAGGCTGCGAGGACGTGACTGGATCGGGTGAGGGGTCGAGCCAGGCAGGCAGCACCTGAGAGGCCGCTGATGTCGACTCGTCCGGACCCTGAGGCATGGATGAACCCGGTTTGACCTTGAAGGGAGCCTGTTGGGCTGTGGGCGTCGATGGAGCCGTTTCCTCTTCATCCGGCGTCTGAACCGGAGCGGAAGGCTGGACGTTTGGCGCGGGAGCAGACTGAACAGGCGGCGTCTGGACAACAGGTGCAGGCTGTGGTGCCGGGACGTTGGCCGGAGCAGTTGTCTGTGGAGCAGCAGGCGTAACAGTTGGGGGTACTGGCGCCCTTGGTGTCGGAGCCGCTGGAGTGGCCACCTGTGGCGTTGTTGGTGCGGGAATGGAAGTTGGATGTGCTGGCGGCGCGATCGGTGCTGGCTGCGGGATAGGCTCCTGCACAGCTTCCGGCACAGGGTTAATGGCGGACGGCGCTTCTTCCTGAGAACGGACAGGGGACGAAACGGGCGAGTGCGCTGGACCACGCAGGGCAGGGGCCGTTCTGCCGACAGGCGCTGATTGGCCGGGGAGCAGAGACGATGCGGCATTTGGAGCCGTCTCATGGGCGTCATGCCATGCCGCGCCATCGAACCAGCCCTGCCAGTGACCGTGCTGGTCATACCAGCCGAGATGACCGGCATGATGTCCCATCGTCCATCCCTCTTCATAACCGGTGGGACGATAGTTGTACTGGGCGTAACAGCCTTCAAGCGCCAATGCGGTCAGCAGCATGGCCGCAATCTGTCCTGTTCGCATGGCGCACTCGTTCTCCTGAGCGTGTTCTCTTGATCACGGGTTGGACCAGAGACGGCGCACAAGAGCAAGGGGGGCACGGATACAGAGGCCGGTTTTCAGGTAATTCCCCGGAAAAACTGCACTGCGGACGTATGTTCTGTTCCTGCTGTGCGACGTCATATAACAGCGGTAATCCGTCGAACAGCATACCATGTCGTCAGGCTATATTATGACGCATGAATATCGACACATCCCTGTTTCGATTTTACTCTGATTCTACTGTTTGAAATCACGCTCTGAAGTCAGGAGAAATGTCATGTCGCGCTCTGTAGTAGTCCGGGGACTTGTCGCTGTATTGATATGTTCGGGATTGATGGCCTGTTCCACTGAAAAGGAAATAATACAGGACCATAATTCACCACATACCCGGCAGATTGAAAAAGAAATCAATCTTGATGAAGATGCCGCAGGACCGCCCAAAAGTTCTTCACCAGAAGTGCAGCAGCCTCGCAGTGATCAGGGAAAAAACTGAAAGCAGTCTACTGGAAGAACTGTCTGTCGTAGACGGCAGACGGGATAGCCCACTCAGTTAACGGCTTCGGACCGGCGGTTTCCGGGGATGCTGATACAGATAATGGCGTCTGGATTCAGCCATGAGACACCGTCCACGGGCGGTTCTGTCTGAAATTTCATTGCAATTATGCAGTTTCTTCTGATCCCGCCGGAACTCCTGATGAGGGGATAGTCGGGTGGGACCGGAGCACGCCGCCAGCAGACACAGAAGGGAGGTCATCGTCAGGATACGAAAGGAAGAAGTTATAAAGGTCATGGTTCTGGATCAGATTTACCGCATGCGACTTTGGAGCGAGGAATCACGTATGTGAGCGAGACGAAACCGTGTGACGTCCTTTTCCTGTTCTGTGAAAAGCCTATCGAATTTAAGGACGCTGGCCTCGTCCAAATCAACCTCCCTAAAACTACCAACACCTTAACTCTGTGATCCTTGATTGGGGAGTCGATACGCGTCGAGGACGATAAAGAGTCGTAGTGGTGACAGTTAGACAGGCTGAAATGGTTATCTCTGCCTGTCTATGGGACGATTTATTCGGGCAGGAAGCCAGTGTGGCGGCTGAGATATCCCATTCTGCGACTACTTTACGGCACCTTGCTGGCGTGCATTTAAAGAAGAGTGCGGGAAATTTGGGGGAGATTTACTGCTCTCAATGCATCTGAACAACAGATGCATATAAACGGATGTCGGGTCATCCGTTAAAAATCCCTGGTCGGAGTGAGAGGATTCGAACCTCCGGCCCCTGCGTCCCGAACACAGTGCTCTACCAGGCTGAGCTACACTCCGATTGGGTGCGGGCCTAATAGCGCTCATCGTTCATGACTGCAAGAGCCGAAATATCATGAGCCCCCTGAACAGGAGGTTTATTTTTATCCAAAGGGCGGAAATTTACATTCTGGAGGTCGCTTCAAGGGCCTCGCGGCTGTCCGAGCGGGGAATGAGCTCCAGTCGTTGCAGTGCCGCCGCCGCATCAGGCACCACCTCAAGCAGGCCACGAGCTTCTGGCGAGGCGAAGCCCTGACTGACAGCCTCGTTAAGCATCGCCAGCACGCCCTGCGCCCAGTTTGCGGTGTTGACGATAAGGATGGGCTTGGCATGCAACTGGAGCTGCTTCCAGGTCAGAATCTCCATCAGTTCGTCAAAGGTGCCGAAACCGCCAGGAAGAATCAGAAACGCATCAGCCAGCGCAAACATCTTCTGTTTGCGCGTATGCATGGAATCCGTGACAACCAGTTCCGTCACACCGCGATGCATGACCTCACGCGCTTCCAGAAATTCTGGAATGATGCCCGTGACACGTCCGCCTGCCTGAATGGCTGAATCCGCCACAACGCCCATCAGGCCCACATATCCACCGCCATAAACGAGATGAATACCAGCCTGAGCAAGTCCGGCTCCCACGGCTTCCGCTGCTTCCTTGTAGGCTGGCAGATTTCCAAAACGGGAACCGCAAAAGACGGCGGCGGCATTAATGCGGGCAGGCATGCGGTCAACTCTCCATGGCTTATCAGGCATTTTTTCCGGCAGCATCGTCAGTCAACGGCAGCCGGTTTTTCCAATAAAAGCATGATACAGCTTCACACCTTTCCGCCAAGTCATCCAACACCGTATTTGCGATGATCATGGGGCGGGAGAGAGTTTTCTGCCGTAAAGACGGCATTTTTCGCCGCTCAGATGCTGTTAGTCAGTTGGAAGCCGGGTTCAACGGACAGACTGGCAGGATGCAGCCTGATGCCGGGCAAGAAGGGAAAAAGCCGCGGCACACAGACCGCTTCCGGTTCCAAGCGCACCAAACCCCATTCCCATAAGCCCGACTTCTGTTTCATTCGCCAGATTTGTGCCCAGAAATATGCTCTTCCAGATTTCTATGCAGAAGATCAGCGACGCCATACCGACGAGTCCGTAACCACCCCAGAACATGAAGGTGTAACGCTTCATTCTGTCCGCTCCGTTTTGCTTAGGCTACCCGCCTGCATCTTGCCTGCACAACAGAAACCCGTCGCCAGAAAATTCGATCAAACCGCAAGAGCGACGGAAATGAGGCTACTCCCTCAGGCAGACGCGGCATGACTGTTTTTGGGCAGAGTGAGAGTCAGGAAGAAACCAATAGCGCAGAACGAGGCCGCCACGACAAACAGCGTCGGAAAACCCCAGATGGGAATGATCATCCCCAGTCCCGGACCCGATGCGCCGATGGCGAGATCCAGAAAGACGGAAAATCCACCCAGCGCCACGCCGCGATTTTCTGCCCCCAACTGTTCAATGGCCAGCACGCCCAGAGCCGGAAAGACCAGCGAGAAGCCGACACCCGTAAGCGCTGCTCCGATGTTCGCCAGAATGGGCGAGGGGCCGCCTGCGATGATCAACAGGCCCAAGGTCTCCACGGCCATGGAGACCAGCGCCACTTTCACGCCACCGATCTTTCTGATCATGGACGAGAAGACGAACCGGGTTAGCACGAAGAACCCGCCGAAAACAGCCAGCGCAATGGCAGCCCCACTCCAGTTTTTGTCGTTGAAGTAAAGAGTCAGACAGGAGACGATTGCGCCAAATCCAACAGAACTCGCTCCGAGGGCGCAGCCATAGGGCATGATGGCGCGGAAAATGGTCGTGAAGCCCGGTTTCGGGCCGGTCTGGGGTGCCGGGCGGGTTGTTTCCTGCCGCAGGGCATTGGGAATACAGGCGACAAAGAGGAGCGTCGACAGAAGGCCTACACCCATAAGGCCGCCGAACACTGCATGAGATGAAAAAATCATGGCGGCGATCGGTGCGCCAAGGGCAATGCCGCCATAGGAACAGACGCCGTTCCATGAGATGACAGCCGCCGAATTCGCTGCACCCGCCCTGTGCATGTTCCAGATGATGACGCCCACCGCCACCCAGCTCTCACTAAAACCCAGCAGGGCGCGACCGATGAGAAGCAGTCCAAGAGACAGCGAGGATTCCGCCGCGCACAGACTTGATGCCGCCAGCATCACGCCGGACAGGGCGCCGACAATCAGTCCGATGGTGACCACAGGCCGTGCGCCATTGCTGTCGAGGCGTTTTCCTGCCCATGTTCTGGTCGCCAGCGTGGCGAGATACTGTGCCGAGACTGCAAACCCCGCGAGCGCTGCGCTGTAACCCAGAGTGCGATGAACGAACAGCGGCACGACGGCCATCTGAAGGCCAATGACCGTGTAACAGGCCAATGTAAACAGCAGAACAGAATAGATGCGGGCAATTACGGATGAAGAACGGGGTGAAGAAGGAATCATGCAGCATCCGGTGGCAGTGGTCAGTGCGGTCATTGCAGAGGCAGGGGTTTCTGCGTGCGGGAAGGCGGTTTAGCCTGTAACGCTTGGGAAACAGGGACGTTTCAGACGCCTCAAGTGAACTTCCACCCCTCAGGGAGGTAATCCGTCATGACGATCACGCCGTCAGAAGAAAATGTCAGCCCACTCACAGATACACCCGATGATGGAGGATATGTCACGCTTTCCTCTCGCATCGCCTATGAGAATCCCTGGACACGAGTGCGTGAGGATATCATCCGTCGTCCGAATGGGAAGGACGGTCTCTACGGGATTGTCGAGCGCGGAGATTTCGTCGTCATCATGCCTGTGGGCGGCGAGGGTAGCGAGCGGACCGTGACGCTCATCCAGCAGTTTCGCTATCCGGTTCAGCGCCGCATGTGGGAATTTCCCATGGGCATGTGGGAGACGAAACCCGATGCCGACCCGGACGCAGTCGCCGCCGGAGAGTTGCGGGAAGAAACCGGCCTGTCCGCCGCACGGATGCAGCATGTTGGCGTCGTCTATCAGGGGGCGGGTTATTCAACCCAGCGCGGCCACGTCTATTTCGCGACCGATCTGACGCAAGGAGAAAACGCGCTTGAGGACACCGAGCAGGACATAACCTGTCACACCGTACCTCTGGCGGAATTCGAGCGGATGGTGCGCGATAATGAAATCACCTGCATGGTGACGCTCGCAGCCTTCGCCATGATCCGCTCTCACGGACTGGTCTGAAGCAGACGTCGGACGCCATACGGACCACGCGGACGTGTCCGTATGGCTGGACTGTCGGCAAAGCAATCCTCGGACGATAAGCAATTGACAGGGACTCGTCTTCCACAGTCTCTAGAAGGGTCAGAATTCAAGACCTGTCTCCCACCGTTCCGGATACGCAGTGGTAAAAGACACGCCGCTGACGGCAGAGGGAGTCCGGGGCATGCCGCACGATATGGATGAGTCGGTTTCTTCAGAGGCGTCATCGGACGTAAAAGCCGGTGCGGACAGCGGCGCAAAGCGCACAACGCTTCCGCCGTCGGTTCTGGCCAGCGAGCCGGATGAGGAAGCCGCTGCGGAGCGGGCCCAGCAGGCCCGCATGCATGAAGCGGTGCGGCGTGCGCGTCTGAGCGTCAATCAGGTCTGTCTGATTATTCTGACCATTCTGGCGATATTGTACACCCTGAAGTTTGCCGCCTCGATCGTGCTGCCGATGGTCATGGCCGTGGTGACGAACCTGATGCTGGTGACGCCGATGCGCGTCATCTCCCACTGGATCAGGCTCCCGCGCCCCATCATCGCGTTTCTGCTGATTGGCAGCATGTTTGGCGGGTTTGCGGCGATTGGCATGGCCGTGTCGGTGCCTGCGGCTGGATGGCTCTCTCAGTTGCCACAGGAAATCACGCTCGTTCAGTCGCATCTGGCGATCCTCAACGACCCCATCCATTTTCTGGAAAGCACCGGCCTGAGAATTCAGAAACTGCTGGGTGTGCCGACCGACCCGCATGTGCCGGGTATGGCGTCCGGCATCATGCCGCTGGGTTCTTCGCTTCTGCTCGGCACGCAGGCGTTCATGGGGCAGCTTTTCACTTTCTTCATCATGCTGTTCTTTCTACTTGCGCAGGGAGACAGCCTGTTGCGGCGCTTTGTCGAGATCATGCCGACTTTCAATGACAAGCGTCGCGCTGTGCAGATCTCGTCCCATATCGAGCGGAATATCTCACTTTATCTGGCCACCATCACGATGATGAACATGTTCGTGGGGATCGCCAATACGGTCCAGTGCTGGATGCTGGGTATGCCGACCCCCTTGCTATGGGGTGTGGTGGCGTTCGCTCTGAACTACATCCCGATCATCGGTCCCTGCACGGGCATTGTGATCTATTTCTGTGTGGGACTGCTGTCGTTTCCAACGGTCGTGCAGGCGCTTCTTCCGCCAGCAGTCTATCTCTGTATCCATCTGCTGGAGGGAGAAACCATCACGCCCATGCTGCTGGCGCGCCGTTTCACGTTAAACCCGGTGCTCGTGATGGCGTCCCTGCTGTTCTGGGACTGGATGTGGGGCATTACCGGCGCGTTTCTCTCCGTGCCGATGCTGGCGGTCTTCAAGATCATCTGTGATCACGTCGATTACCTGACGCCCATCGGTCACATGATCGGTGGACCGGGTGCCATGCCTGACAGGCATGACCTCCACCATGAGGCGACCGAGTTACATCCCGGAACTCATGCCAGTTCGTAAGATCCGGGCCTGACTACTGCCTTCTGTCGCCTTTTCTGCGCATTTCACCGGGCGTCGCTTCTGAAGAAAAGACAACGCCCTTGATACTGTGTGTTGAAACGCTGGTTCAGGTCGGATCGACAAAGAAAACGGGAATGGCCTCTCCAGCGGCGACAAGCTCGTCAATCCGGTCACAGGCCGCCAGAGCCTCCGAGATGGTCACATCCATGTCGAGATATCTGTAGGTTCCAAGGCGTCCAAGGAAGGATATCTTCTTTTCCGTTTTGGCCAGCTCGATATAGCTTTCCAGCATACGTTTTTCATGGACCTGACGGATCGGGTAGTAAGGAATGTCCTGCTCCCCGGCCAGTCGGCTGTATTCCTTGAAGCAGACCGTGCGTGAGAATTTGTCAGCTTCCCACGGTGCAAAATGCTTGTGCTCGGAGATACGCGTGAAGGGAACGGACTGGTCGCAGTAATTGATGACGGCCGTACCCTGATAGTCGCCCTCATCCTCGATCCGCTCGAAGTCCAGCGTCCGGTAGCCCAGTCGTCCAAGCCTGAAGCCAAAGTAGCGGTCAATCGGCCCCGTATAGAAAACATGGTCGAACTCTTCGGCCACCGCCTCAAAAGAGGAGCCAAGCCGGACTTCGATCCGGTCATTCTTCAGAATGTTTTCGATGATGGCCGTGTAACCATCTTCGGGCATGCCCTGATACGGATGATTGAAGTAATTGTCGTCATAGTTGAAGCGCAGGGGGAGGCGCTTCAGAATGGAGGCTGGCAGTTCCGTGGGCGACATGCCCCACTGCTTGCAGGTGTAGCCGTGGAAAAAGGCCCGATACAGGTCCGGGCCGATCATGGACAGCGCCTGTTCTTCAAAATTCTGCGGGTCCGTGATGGATTTATCCGCTTTCGACTCAATGAAAACCCGGGCCTCTTTAGGGCTCAGGGTCGTGCCGAAAAACTGGTTGATGGTCAGGAGATTGACGGGAAGCGTATAGACCTTGCCCTGTGAGATCGCCTTGACCCGATTTACATACGGGTGAAATTTCCCGAACTGGTTGATGTAATCCCATGCCCGCTGATCGGCTGTATGGAAGATGTGCGGACCATACCGGTGCACCATGATGCCGGTCGCCGCATCGCGCTGGGTGTGGCAATTGCCGCCGGCGTGAGGACGCTCATCCAGCAGAACGACTTCATGGCCTTTCTGCGCAAGATGACGGGCAATAATGGCGCCGCTGAAACCCGCTCCAACGATACAGACTCTCATAAGCATAAACTCAAATTCTATTCCGGGTGATATGCGTACAAGATTCTGACGCATACTTTGTCAGAACTTCTACCCGTTATGTTTTGCAGGAGTAAAGTTTATAATTTTATAATGTAGCGCTTTTGTATATTAATATAAGTATCGAGATAGTATTTATGAATAAGATTTTCTGTGGTTTCCATTCTCCGACTGTTCTTGTGAAGGGAATGAGATAAAATTCCTGTAATCATGAAACCATTCGTTGCGTGAATTGTTTAGTCGACTGCGTTAACTTCGGATGTTTGGAAAGAATAATGAAAGTCGCTTACGCATTGACCTTGGGTGTCGCTCTGTCACTTTATTCACAGGCTTCTTTCGCGCAGGCCACGGGTCGAAGCGATGTAGCTCCCACTGCTGAAAGTGCAGCGCAGCAGGTCGGGAAAAGCCCGGCTTCCGCGAAAACGAAGCACGGCAAACGCATTGAGCCTTCACAGAAGCTCTGGAACAACCCGAGAACCGTGGCCGAGCAGCCGGGCAGCGTGCCGCCTGCAAACAAGACCACCAATGATCATTCAAAGCCGCTCAGCTCTGGCGAGCATGAGAAGGATGGCCCTCAGAAGCCACAATCTTCGGACTCTAACGAGCAGCAGTAAAACTGCGTTAGATCGCTGCCAGATGCGCCGCATAAGCCTATGCGGCGTATGACAGGATGAAACTTTATTCCACGGTGCGTGGAGCGCCATCAGGACGGTAGTCTGTGGTGTGAAGCGCCAAAGGGAGTGTCAGACCTTACGGCTCTTCGCGAGCAGCAGGTATGGCCGGATCGGACGGATTTCCCAATGCCTAGGGCTGGTTTGCGCCAGAAGGCGGTTGATAGTACCTCGGCGGCTTCCATCAGCCCGTCCGAGGACCTCTGAGCCCCCATGATCCGTCTCGACAATATCAGCAAGCACAACGGCAAGCGTGTCATCTTCATCGAGGCGTCAGCTTCCCTCCAGAAAGGCGAGAAGATCGGTCTCGTTGGTCCGAATGGTGCAGGCAAGACGACCCTGTTCCGGCTCATCACCAAGCAGGAAGAGCCAGATGAAGGCAATGTCGTCACCGACAAGGGGCTGACCATCGGGTTCTTCAGTCAGGACGTTGGCGAGATGGAAGGCCGGAGCGCTGTCGCCGAAGTCATGGATGGCGTGGGCGAAGTCTCCACTGTTGCGGCAGAACTGGCCCAGCTTGAGACGGCATTGGCAGATCCCGAACAGATGGACCAGATGGACGCCATTCTGGAGCGCTTCGGGGAAGTGCAGGCGCGTTTCGAGGAACTCGGCGGCTACGCGCTGGACGGAAAAGCGCGTGAGGTGCTGGATGGTCTCGGCTTCAGTCAGGAAATGATGGACGGCGATGTCGGCAAGCTGTCGGGCGGCTGGAAAATGCGCGTCGCTCTGGCCCGTATCCTGCTCATGCGTCCCGACGCCATGCTGCTCGACGAACCGAGCAACCATCTCGACCTCGAAAGTCTGATCTGGCTCGAACAGTTTCTTGCCAACTACGATGGCGCGTTGCTTATGACGTCGCATGACCGCGCCTTCATGAACCGCATCATCAACAAGGTCATCGAGATTGATGGCGGTAATCTGACCAGCTTTTCAGGTGACTACGAGTTCTACGAACAGCAGCGCGCCCAGAACGAAAAGCAGCAGCAGGCCCAGTTTGAGCGCCAGCAGGCCATGCTCGCCAAGGAAATTGCCTTCATCGACCGGTTCAAGGCTCGTGCCTCCCATGCAGCGCAGGTCCAGAGCCGTGTGAAGAAGCTGGACAAGATCGACCGCGTTGAGCCGCCAAAGCGTCGCCAGACCCTGTCTTTCGAGTTTCCGCCAGCACCGCGTTCCGGCGATGTCGTCGTGACCCTGAAGGGCGTCGACAAGAAATACGGCAGCAAGGTGATCTACGAGGGGCTCGACCTGATGATCCGCCGTCAGGAACGGTGCTGCGTTCTCGGTGTGAACGGTGCGGGTAAATCGACGCTGCTGAAACTCGTTACCGGCACGACGGAGCCGGACGCTGGAACAGTCACGCTCGGCGGCAGTGTGAAGATGGGGTATTTCGCCCAGCACGCCATGGATCTGCTCGACGGCGACCGCACTATCTTCGAGACGCTTGAAGACAACTTTCCTCTGGCAAATCAGGGTGCGCTCCGAGCGCTGGCTGGCGGCTTCGGTTTCTCCGGCGACGATATCGACAAACCGTGCCGTGTTCTATCGGGTGGCGAGAAGGCACGGCTTGTATTGGCATTGATGCTGTTCGATCCGCCGAATTTTCTCGTGCTCGACGAACCAACCAACCATCTCGACATCGGCACGAAGGAAATGCTGATCAACGCCCTGTCGAAATACGAGGGCACCATGCTGTTCGTCTCGCATGATCGACACTTCCTCGCAGCCCTGTCCAACCGCGTGCTGGAACTGACACCGGAGGGCATCCATCCCTATGATGGCGGCTATTCGGAATATGTCGCCCGCACGGGTCGGGAAGCGCCCGGTCTGCACGCATGAACGGGGTAAGGGGGCCTGTGGTCCCTTCCGGGTGCGGGCAGATCCCGCATAAGGGGCAGCCCTAATGGCTCCGCTGGTATTATTCCCGCCGCAGCACCTTGTCCGTGACAAATGACGCCAGCTTGCCCGCAACGAAATCGCGCTTGAGGACAGCTTCGTCGTAATGATGCTCAACCCATTCCAGAAATGGAATGCGTCCTTCGGCTTCGGTGCGATAACGCCAGAAGAAAGCGTCAAGAATCCCGGTGCGGGAGCGGTTGAAATGTCCGAAGCGCCAGGAAAGCTGGCGTAGCGCCTCATCGGTCGTGCCGCCCTCGAACATCACTACGAGACCTGAGGCAAGCCCCGCCCGATCCGCGCCGGATTTGCAGTGCATCAGCATCGGAAATTCAAGCGAGCGATAGAGCGACGCAAAGCGCAGGATGCGATCGCGGTGCGGCGCGCCACGGCTTTCAAACGCCATGTCCACGTGGATCAGTCCCTGCTGCTTTGCCGCATCGCGGGACAGGGCATCGGAGCCACATTTCCGATGCCCGCGCAGATTGACGAGCGTCTTCAGGTGGAAGCGACGTTTCGCGGCAGCAAGACGGGCAGGGGTAGGATGGTTGCAGCGATAAACCTTGCCGGGAACGACTGTGTGGAAATTGGTCCAGACAAGTCTGAAAACCGCATGATCCACGAACAGGCTGTCTACCCAGGCTTTGCGACGGCCGCTCCGCGAGGCCAGACTTCCTTCGAACACAAGGTGCTCCTTTTGTTGGGAGGCGGAGTATAGGGAGAGAGCGGCTTCTCTCCAAGATGGTCAGTCGCATAGGTGTAAGGCGCGCTCACGACGCTCTGTCTTGCTGCCTGAAGAGCGAAAATATGCAGAGATTTTGGTGTAATAACAGGACGATAATCAAAGCATCCTGAACCCTGTCTTATAGGGAAGGCGTGTGAATCCCTCTCGCTGTAACAGAAACGTCTTGAGGACTGAAACAGGCAGGTCAGTTGTTCGGCGAACCTGTCAGCACTCGCCGGGCCGGAGCCGTGAATTCCCAGAACACACCATCCGGATCGTGACGGCAGATAACCTCCGCGCCTTCTATTCCGCGTGGATTGCGTTCGATCACCGCCGTGCCGAAGCCTTTTGTGGGTGGTTCGGTGATCGGGGGACCGCCCCGTTCTTTCCATTGTAGCCGGAACAGTGCGTCGTCGTCCTTTCCTTCAACCTGCCAACTGACGGTCACGGTGCCGGTGTCGTTGGAAAAAGCGCCGTAATGCACAGCGTTCGTCGTCAGTTCGTGAATGACCAGACCGATTTTCTCCACGGCTTCCGCACGCAGCCGGAGACGGGAATCTCCGTCAAGATGAAGTCGGTTGACGCCTGTCTCTCCGTTTGTGGCTGTGTGCGCTATCACAACATCCTCAACACGGGCACCAGTCCATTGCTCCCGCACCAGCAGATCCAGCCCGCGGGCAATGGCGGTGATGCGCTGATCGAGCGTGGTCACAAAGGAGGCGCGCGGGTCCGGAACCGTCCGTCTGAGCATGGCCCGCACGACAGTCAGCATGTTGCGCGAGCGATGCGTGACCTCCCGCAGAAGCATTCCGATGCGATCCTCGTTTTCCTTGACCTCCGTCACATCACGGGACACGCAGAGAATGGCTTCCACGAGACCGTTTGCGTTGAGGAGAGGGGTCAGGACGTTATCCCAGTAACGCGGCGGGGCTCCCGCTATCTGACTGAGGCCGCCAAACCGGGAGCCTTCACCGTTACGGGCTTCTGCCAGCGCCTGTTCGCCCGGCTCCCATGCTTCCTCGGGCAGAAGCGGCAGCCATTTCATGCCGAAACCGGAATCGGCATTCAGCGCCGTGCAGCCCGCATCATTCATGTGAGCCAGTGTGCCGTCGGTATTGATCACCTTGATGCAGTCTGAGCTTACATTGAGCATGGCCATGCGCATGCGGGCTTTCTGGCTGGTCTCATGTTCGCGCAGTTTCTGCTCATGAACATCGGTCAGGATATGGAACCAGAACCGAAGCGTGCCGTCGGGGTCCCTGTGCGGTGCGGCGCGAAACAGAAACCACCGGCCACGACTGGAAGGACTGTGTGAAACGCATCCGGTCAGGCGACACTCCGTCACCTGTTGCTCACCGGTTTCCAGAGACAGCCTCAACGCCTGTTCGATATTTTCCCGATCTTCCGGAATGATCCAGTTGACCCAGGCGTCAGAGGCAAAATCATGCTGCGATCCGCCAGCATGGCTGCGCCAGGCCTTGTTGAAATAATCACTGCGTCGTTCGGGACTGACCACACAGATCAGATCAGGCAGCAGATCGAGCGTGGCATTCATCGAAGACGGAGTGACAGCTAGGGCGATATTCATGGCAGTTCCGGATCTTCAGAAAAGTCTGCACGCGCTGTCTCTGGGCAGAACCAGAATGCAATTCTTCATAAATTACGTATCTTAATTGAAACACGGCACAGGCTTTTTTGTCAAAAAAATGTATCAATCTGACGCGTTTCTTGGGGCAGTCGTCTTCATTTCCAGTTTTTTACCGATAATACCGGTTTGCCGAGCAAGCGGCTTCCTGTCATGGAAGCGCCATGACTGAAACGCGCCCCTTCGAGATCTTTCTGGCAACCATTCCAGGACTGGAAGCCGTCCTGTGTGACGAGGTGCGCCTTAAAGGCTTCAAACGTCCCGTCGCCGTTCCCGGCGGCGTTACAATCCTGGGCGGCTGGCCGGAGGTCTGGCGGGCCAATCTGTGGATTCGTGGCGCAAGCCGGGTGCTGGCCCGCATCGACAGCTTCCGTGTGACGCATCTGGCGCAACTCGATCAACGCGCCCGGCAGGTGCCGTGGGCGAAGATTTTGCGTCCGGACGTCCCGTTTCGCGTCGAGGCAGACTGCACCACCTCGCGAATCTATCACGAGGGAGCGGCGGTCGAACGTATCGCCCGCGCCATCCACGAAACACTGGGCGCATCGGAAGCCAAGGATGGCGGTGTTCTGGTGCGGGCGCGTATTGAACGCGACATCTGCACCATCAGTGTGGATACGTCCGGTGTTCTTCTTCATCGACGCGGCCATAAGGCGGCCGTCAATCGGGCCCCCATTCGTGAAACCATGGCGTCTCTTTTTCTGCGCCAATGCGGTTACACGGGTAACGAACCCGTGGTGGACCCTATGTGCGGCTCAGGCACCTTTCTGCTGGAGGCAGCTGAAATTGCCGTCCGTCTCAATCCCGGACGCTCCCGCCACTTCGCGTTCGAGGAACTGGCGACATTCGATCCCGAGGCCTGGGCTCAGATGCGGGCTGTAAAAAGTGAACGCACGCCTTCCGTCCGGTTTTATGGCAGTGACCGTGATGCAGGCGCCATCGCCATGAGCCGCACCAATCTGGAGCAGGCGGGTGTCGCCGACTATGTGACGCTGCAACAGGCGACAATCAGTGAACTCCAGCCGCCGGAAGGACCGCCGGGTCTGGTGATCGCCAATCCGCCCTATGGCACCCGGATCGGTGACAAAAAGGCGCTGATCCCTCTTTATCGCGCATTTGGTCAGACGCTGACGACCCGGTTTTCCGGCTGGCGTGTAGGGATTGTGACGACGGAAACCGCCCTCGCTCATGCGACAGGCCTGCCATTTCTGCCGACAACAGCGCCTGTTCCGCACGGCGGATTGCGTGTGACACTCTATCATACGGCACCGCTTCCCTGACTGGACAGATATGAAATCTGTTGCTCGTGATGGGCCGCAGACTTGTGTCCCGGCCGCCGGTTTGCCATGCCTGCCTCCGCGAAGGCGCACCCTGCGTCTGTCGGTAACGGAGAGTGCGAGATGAGCGAAGCCCTGAAATGCCCGGAATGTGGATCGGAGCATGTATATCAGGATGGCCCTCTCTGGATCTGTCCGGAATGCGCTCACGAGTGGTCAGGTGAGGCTGCGGAAGCAGGAGAGCAGGGCGAGCGTGTGATCCGCGACGCCAATGGCAATGTGCTGGCGGATGGCGATACGGTCAGCGTCATCAAGGATCTGAAGATCAAGGGATCGTCGCAGGTTGTGAAAGGCGGCACGAAGGTCAAGGGAATCCGCCTTGTCGACGGTACGGATGGACACGATATCGCCTGCAAGATCCCGGGCTTTGGTGCCATGAATCTGAAATCCGAGTTCGTGAAGAAAGCCTGACTTTCAGGAAATTCTGCGCTGCGACTGAAAGAGAGAGGAAAGCCGGTGACCCAGTCGGTTCGCTGGCCTTTCCACTTTCTCATACAGAAGGTGACTTAACGGCAGCGCAATCAGCAGCGTCAGGCAGAACACCATGCCTTCCCGCACCGGCATTGAAAATGCTGGAAGAATGGGAGAAAGCAGCCGCCCTGCAATGGCGATAACCAGAAAATGCACGAGATAAAGGCTGAACGAGATATCGCCCAGCCAGAGCAGCATCCTGTTTGAAAGCAGGCCCGCTATTGCGCCATTTCGAGCCAGCCCGAACAGCAGGAAACCAGCGCAGATCGTCTCTGGGATAGCCAGTTTCGGCGAGTTGAATACAGCGCCCAGCGTTTCCGGTTCGGTCAGCAAGGTGGTGGGAAGCGACATGCCCACCGCTGCGAGCAGAACACCGGCAGACGTGAGAATGACGTTCGTATTCTGCCATCCACGATAGGCGATGATCCCCACAACAAAACTGAAACCGTAGATAAAGGGCAGTCCCTTGCCACCCGCTGGCGCACAGATGGAAAGAGCCAGAGCAAGCAGCGCGACGGGAAGGAACAGTCGGCTTTCATTCCGGCTGGACGCCCAGAGAAAGGGAAAAAAAGCGGCGGCGATCAATTCGACGGCGACGGTCCAGTTCTGGGGCACCAATGCGCTTGAAACCGAGGCAAGGCATTTTGCCAGCAAGCCGGGCGACAGCGGCATGTGATAGGGAAGAAGCGCTTCCATTGACGGGTCGCTTCCTGCCACAGGCCAGTTTGCGAGTGGCGTGCGGGTAAAAAGAGCCGAAAGCAGCGTGACAACCATCAGTGCTGGCAGAATGCGAAAGACGCGACGGGTCCAGAAGGTCAGAACGGTCTCTGCGGAAAAGTCCTGACCCACAAGGGAATGTGTGAGAACAAAGCCACTGAGAACAAAAAAGAGCGTGACGGCCGCAGGCGAATTGAAAAGAAAGAAGACGATGACCGTGGCTGAGTGGCTCGACAGGGGATAGCAGGCCAGAACGTGCCTCAGCACCACGACCAGTGCGGCCAGTCCGCGTACGGACTGTAATGCGTCAAAGCGGACGTTTTTCATCGGTGCGTCTGAGGCGAAAAACGTGGGCGAGAAGACTGCATTGTCGTTTTCGTATCCTGTTCCATATATGAAGAGACCTCTTCACGTCAGGGAAACAGGTATAATCATGTTTTTCAATGACAGGAATTGATGTTTGACTACAGCTTTTGCAGTCTTTCAAAAGTCAGCATCGTGCTCGTGACTTCTGAAAATGATTTTCTCAATAAATATAAGATGAAATGCAAAAACGTTTTTGGCGAAGCTTTTCCAAAATGCTCATGGACGGTCGCAGTTTTAAACTTCCCGTTGCAGATGTTTATGCCTCGCAGGCAAGTTCACAAGCACAGCGCACAGGAGTGTTCTCCATAAGAGCTTCAATCCGGCGACGCACACGCACGGCGGCGGCATCGGTCACGAAATTCGGTTCCTTGCGCGCGTCCGCTTCTGCAAGATGCGGCTCTATTGCTTCTAGAATCCTGATATCCTCGCTCACAACCTGATCGTTGCGCTCTGCATAACTGTTGGAAATATCCTGGTCGTTCAGTGCGAAATTACGCATGATCCCGGCAAAATAATGGGTGCTGTGTTCTGTTTCCGGCGTGATCGCATGGAAAAAGACGAGATCACCTACGCTCGATGTCGGTTCGCCCTCTTCATCGCATGCGATAATCTCGGAACCCGCTGATATGACCAGCCCGACACCAAACAGCTCTGAGCGGCTTCTGATCCGCATCTGCGCGCTGAGAGCGGGAAACAGGGCGTGAAGAGCTTCATCTGTGGTCTTGGGTGGCGAGAGGCGCAGGAAGGCCAGATAGTTTTCCTCGTCGATGATTTCAGAAGGTCTGGTAGGCCCGTTGGCCGCGCAGCGCTGTCCGAGCGTAAGAGGATGCGTGAAGCTGATGTGAGACTGGTCAAAAAGATTTTCGAGCACGATCAGCGATCTGGCCTGCACATGAAAGGTCTTCAGACCAAAGAGCAGAGTCTGGCCCGGCTCAGGTTGAAGACTGCGTGCAGACGGTAGGCGATTCAGGTCAGGCGTTTCCTCTGCGCCGACCCACAGCCAGATAAACGGCGCATCTTCCACAACATGAAATGATTTCAGGTTCATGCCTGCGGGAACATGTTTCTGAAAAGGGAGATGGGCACACACGCCATCAGAACCGAAAGCAGCACCGTGATAAGGGCAAACGATCTGGTCGTTGACGATTTCCGCTGTTTCCAGAGGCATCTGCCGGTGGGGACAGAGTGCTGACACCGCCGCGACGGAGCCTGATCGCTGACGATAGAAGATAATGCGCTCATCTGCGATCGTTCGCATCAGCGGTGCTTCGCCAACTTCATGGCTCCATGCTGCGACATACCACTGGTTGTGGGGGTAGGCCTGCTCGGCAGCAGTGAAAGGATAAAAGGCCATGAAATCTCGCACGCTTTTTGAATAGTCAAAGAGATGCGGCGAGAGAGTTAACAGTTCATTGGGAAAACTGCCGATTGGTTCAGAATTTAAGGTTTGAGCGAAAAAGTTTCGTTCTGTTACGTCGGACGCTGATGAACAGACAAACCTTCTCGCGCTGCCTGTAAACAACCTGCGACAAAAAAACGCCGGAAGGTTCCCCCTCCGGCGTTCCTGATACAGCGCTGGATCAGCAGATCAGAGCTTGCGCTCGACCTGAAGCTCCTTGATCCGGCCAATAGCCTTGGCGGGATTGAGGCCCTTCGGACAGGTCTGCGTGCAGTTCATGATCGTGCGGCACGCATAGAGCTTGAAGGTGTCTTCCAGCGAGTCGAGACGATCACCCTGATGCTCGTCACGGCTGTCCGCGATCCAGCGATAGGCCGCGAGCAGCGTGGCCGGACCGAGGTAACGGTCGCCGTTCCACCAGTAGGACGGGCAGGAGGTGGTGCAGCAGAAGCACAGGATGCACTCCCACATACCGTCCAGCTTGGCGCGCTCTTCCGGTG
Organism: Acetobacter sp. UBA5411; assembly: GCF_002409645.1. Taxonomy (GTDB): domain Bacteria; phylum Pseudomonadota; class Alphaproteobacteria; order Acetobacterales; family Acetobacteraceae; genus Acetobacter. The sequence continues at coordinate 70,950 of NZ_DHNR01000034.1, read as the reverse complement.
ACTGAAGACGCTCGCCATCCGGCGGAGGCGCGCTGTCGGCCTTCATCCAGGGATCGATGGAGCGCAGCTGGGCATACGCGCCGTCGAGGTTGGACACCAGATCCTTCACGATGGGCATGTGGGGCAGGGGATTGATGATGATATCCCCCTGCATGTCCCGGATCGGCTTGAGGCACGCAAGCGTGTTCTCGCCGTCGATGTTCATCGCGCAGGAACCGCAGATGCCTTCACGGCAGGAGCGGCGGAACGTCAGCGTTGGATCGACGTCGTTCTTGATGTGGATCAGCGCATCGAGAACCATCGGACCGATGGAGTCGATGTCGATCTCATAGGCGTCCATCACCGGATTGCTGCCGTCATCCGGCGTCCAGCGATAGATCTTGAAAGTCCGCACATTCTTGGAGCCGGCGGGGGCAGGAAAAAACTGCCCCTTACCCACCGTGCTGTTACGCGGAAGTCTCAGTTCGACCATCTTCAGTCTCCCTTTTCTGACGGCGGGTTAGTAGACGCGCTTCTTGGGCGGGAAGACCTGAACCTCATCGGTGAGGGTCTTCATGTGCACCGGACGATACGTCATGTTCGTGCCGCCCTTGTCATCCAGCCACGACACGCTGTGCTTCATCCATTCCTTGTCGTCACGGTCCGGATAATCGTCACGGGCATGAGCACCGCGGCTTTCATGGCGGACAAGGCCGCTTTCCAGCGTTACCGTTGCGTTGGCGAGGAGGTTTTCGAACTCAAGCGCTTCCATCAGGTCGCTGTTCCAGATCAGGGAACGGTCGGCCACGGACAGGTCGCCCTTGGCTTTCCAGATATCCTGGATCTTGTCACAGCCTTCCTTGAGGCTTTCCTCGGTGCGGAACACCGCCGCGTGCATCTGCATGTCACGCTGGAGACGGTCACGCAGTTCGGAAACGCGGGTGCCGCCCTTGGCGTAACGCAGCGCGTCAAGACGATCGAGCGCGTTCTCGCCAGCGCCAGCAGGCAGCGGCTTCACGAAGTCGGTCGGCTTGACGATCTCGGCAGCGCGCTTCGCAGCGGCACGACCGAAGACGATCAGATCGAGCAGCGAGTTGGTGCCGAGACGGTTTGCCCCGTGAACGGACACACAGGCCGCTTCACCGACAGCCATCAGACCCGGCACGACGGCATCCGGGTTATCGTCCGTCGGACGGACAACTTCACCGTGAATGTTCGTCGGGATACCGCCCATGTTGTAGTGAACGGTCGGCAGAACCGGAACTGGCTCCTTCGTCACATCCACACCGGCGAAGATGCGGGATGTCTCGATGATGCCCGGCAGACGCTCATGCAGCAGGTCGGAGCCGAGATGCTCCAGATGCATCATCATGTGATCCTTCTTCGGACCACAGCCACGGCCTTCGCGCATCTCGACCGTCATGGCGCGGGACACAACGTCACGGGACGCCAGATCCTTCGCCGTTGGCGCGTAACGCTCCATGAAGCGCTCGCCTTCCGAGTTGGTCAGGTAAGCGCCCTCACCACGGCAGCCTTCCGTAAGCAGGCAGCCTGCCGGATAGATGCCGGTCGGATGGAACTGCACGAACTCCATGTCCTGCGTCGGCAGACCGGCGCGCATGACCATGCCGCCACCGTCACCCGTGCAGGTGTGGGCCGAGGTGCAGGACTGGTAGGCGCGCCCGTAACCGCCCGTCGCCAGAACGACCATCTTCGCGTTGAAGCGATGGATCGTGCCGTCATCCTGACACCACGCCATCACGCCGCGACATGCGCCTTCCTCATCCATGATGAGGTCGATTGCGAAATATTCGACGAAGAATTCGACGTCATGCTTCAGGCACTGCTGATACAGCGTGTGCAGGATCGCATGACCCGTGCGGTCAGCGGCGGCGCAGGCGCGGGGCACAGGAGCCTTGCCGTAGTCGCTCATGTGACCGCCGAAGGGGCGCTGATAGATCTTGCCCTGTTCGGTGCGGGAGAATGGCACGCCGAAATGTTCGAGTTCGTACACGGCGGGGACTGCCTCGCGGCACATGTACTCAATCGCGTCCTGATCGCCCAGCCAGTCCGACCCCTTCACGGTGTCGTACATGTGCCAGCGCCAGTTGTCTTCAGCCATGTTGCCAAGGGAAGCGCCGATGCCGCCCTGTGCTGCGACCGTATGGCTGCGTGTGGGGAAAACTTTCGTGACGCAGGCGGTGGACAGGCCAGCGGCGCCCATACCCAGCGTTGCACGGAGACCCGACCCGCCGGCGCCAACCACGACCACGTCATAGGCGTGATCAACAATGCGGTAGGCCCCCCGAGAAGGAGAGGAATTAGCGTTCATAGTGACGGCGCTCCCGTTGTCTTGCGACCAGTCAATGCATCAGAAAAACCGGCGAAGCCTGCTGGCCACGTCGGTCAGCGGCGATCAGCCTTTAGAGGCAGGGCGACCAAGGGCCAGTTTCAGCACCGAAACGATGCCGAGCAGGCCAAGAAGTCCTGTGCCGATCTTGACGAGTAGTTTTGTGGGGGCGTGAGCCTTGCCATGCACATAATCGTCCACGATCACCTGCAGCCCGACTTCCGCATGATAGAAGCTGGTGGCGACCAGAGCGGCGAGGAGCGTCGCGTTGACCGGCTTGCCGCCCCATTTGGCGACCTGCTCATAATCCGCTCCGCCGAGACGGAACATCTGGATCACGAACCAGCCGGAGAGCGGCAGCAGGCTGGCTGCTGAAACACGTTCCACAATCCAGTGGCCAGTGCCGGAATGACCGGAGCCGAGGCCACGGGCGCGGCCCAGCTGTGAGCGCATCACGGTGCGATGCGTGGGAGACGTTGCATTCATCTCAGGAAGCCTTCTTCAGCAGCTTGGCGCGATGCCGTGCGCGACAGCAGGAGACACCGAGCAGGGCGGTTGCGAGCGTGACGCCCACACCGGCGATGACGCCAAGCGCCACTGGACCGTCCTCGTTCAGTTCCTTCTTGTCGTAGCGATGACCGGCATCCCAGATGAAGTGGCGAAGGCCACCGACTGTGTGCCAGACTAGGGAGAGGATCCATCCGAACAGCACGAGCTGGCCCAGCGGATTGCCTGTCACCTTGCGGGCGCTTGCAAAGGATTTCGGTCCTTTTGCGAGGGCCGCCAGCCAGAAGACACCCAATGCTGAACCGCCGGTTGCCACCACACCCGTAATTCGGTTCGAAATGGAAAGAAACATCGACAGGCGCATTTTATAGACCTGAAGATGCGGTGACATCGGTCGTCGTATTAGAGTGCCGTCACTTCGGCTCCCGACATAGAGCGCTTCCCGGACATCCTGCATCGTCGCCTCGTCATCTTGTCCATGTAAAACACCGCACGGAAGGCGGCGCTATTCCAGAACCGGTCCTACGCCGCAGGATTTTTGTGGTCAATTGAACGGGGAAACACGAGACCGAGAGGGGGCCTCACGTTTTGGGGGATGCAGGGTCGCCGGGAACGGGGGCATTCTGCCTGAGATGACGCTTGGACTGTTTCAGGGCGTATAAACCGCCTGAAACAGTCATCTGGCCGACGGGTTGTATCAATCCCCCGTGACCGGCGGCCTTCTGCGCTTTAGTTGCGATGAGGCAACAGATCGAGAGCAATCATCGTCTCGGCGATCTGCACGGCGTTCAGGGCAGCGCCCTTGCGCAGATTGTCGGACACACACCAGAAAGCCAGACCGTTCGGCACGGTCGGGTCGATTCGCAGACGGGAGACATAGGTTGCGTCTTCGCCGACGCACTCGATGGGGGTCACATACCCACCGTCCTCGCGCTCATCGAGCAGCACGACTCCCTCGGCTTCACGCAGCGCCTCACGCGCCTTCTTGAGGTCGACCGGTTCCTCGAACTCGACCACGACGGCTTCCGAGTGACCGATGAAGACCGGCACGCGCACGCAGGTGGCGAGAACCTGAATCTCCGGGTCGAGAATCTTTTTCGTCTCGACGGTCATCTTCCACTCTTCCTTGGTGGCGCCGTCATCCATGAAACGATCGATCTGCGGAATGCAGTTGAACGCGATCTGCTTCTGGAACTGCTCGACCTTTGGGGGATCGTTCACGAACGTGCCCTTGGTCTGGGCGAACAACTCGTCCATGCCGTCCTTGCCTGCGCCTGCGACGGCCTGATAGGTCGCGACGACGACGCGCTTGGCCGTAAACAGGTCATGCAGCGGCTTCAGCGCCACGACCATCTGGATGGTGGAGCAGTTCGGATTCGCGACGATCCCGCGCTTGGCCTTCTTCAGATCGTTCGGGTTCACTTCCGGCACGACCAGCGGGACATCCGGCTCCATGCGGAAGTGGGAGGTGTTGTCGATTACGATGCATCCGGCTTTTGCGGCACGAGGACCGTGAATGGCGGACACGCTCGCGCCCGGCGAGAACAGGGCGACATCCCAGCCAGCAAAATCGAACGTCTCGAGATTCTGGACTTTCAGCGTGCGGTCCCCGAAGGAGACTTCGCGCCCGGTCGAACGCGGTGACGCCAGAGCCACGATCTCGTCGACGGGAAACTCCCGCTCGTGCAAGGTCTTCAGTATTTCGCGTCCGACAGCGCCTGTCGCGCCCACGACCGCTACGCGATAACCCATCTCAGTTCCTCTCCTGCTCCACGCTCACTGTGGAATGCCACTGTAGAATTGCGAGTCGACACCTATAGCAGGAACGTGGTGCGTGGAAGGCTTATCGCAAGCCCAGAGAGTGCGTTCACATCAGAGGACAGGTCATTCGCGCAGTGAACAGGAAGAGAGAGTTGCAGGAGAAACAAGCCTGCAATTCACGGCCGACTTTGCGGTTGTGCCGCGTTTCCGCCTCATTAAGGTTCAAGAGTCTGAATGCGCTTCGGTGATAACTGGCTTGCCGGGGCCATCACTGAAAAGGAAAATCCATGATCTTTCGTCGTTCTGGCGTTCTGGCGCTTGTTGCTGGCCTGTCGTTTGCCGGTGTCTCCGCTTCTCATGCACAGTCTTTTGGAGGCATTGCCAAAGGTGCAGAGCAGGGTGCCCTGCAAAGCGTGACGGGTTCTTCCGGCGGCACATCCGGCCTGCTCGGCAGCCTTGGCGTTCCGTCCCTGTCTTCTGCCAGCTCAGGTAACATCGCTGGTCTGCTGGGCTATTGCGTTCAGAATGATCTGGTCAGCAATGTTTCTTCCGCCAAGTCCACGCTGAACACTTTGACAGGCAAGTCCGATGTGACCAGCGACACGTCCTACGCTTCCGGCCAGCAGGGACTGCTTCAGCTTGCTGACGGCAACCAGCTGTCCCTGTCGTCTCTGAAAGCCGCTGTCCGCAAGAAAGTGTGCAAGGCCGTCACGAGCAAGGCTTCCTCACTTCTCTGAAAAGGGTAGCGAGCCTGCCGCCGTTAAAACATTCGGCGGCAGGTTAAATAAAAACGCCTGATGCTGTGCAGGCGCACCTTTGATTCGAAAATCTGTTGAGCAGAGTACTGTGAAGGTGGAAGCTGCCTTTTTCGCCTCGGCATGCAGACCATACAAACAAGAAAGCCCCGGTCTTTTGAACCGGGGCTTTCTTCGTCAGATGCGAAATGGAAAGGCGATCAGAGCTTCTCGACCTGCCCATATTCCAGATCGACAGGTGTGGAGCGACCGAAGATGGAAACGCTGACCTTGAGGCGCTGCTTCTCTTCGTCGACTTCCTCGACAACGCCATTGAACGAGGTGAACGGACCGTCTGCAACGCGGACCTGTTCGCCAACCTCGAAGGTGACGGAGGAGCGCGGACGCTCAACGCCTTCCTGAGCCTGCTTCATGATCCGCTCGGCTTCCGCCGCAGGGATGGGGCTTGGACGGGTCTTGGAGCCAAGGAATCCGGTCACTCTGGGAGTATCTTTCACCAGATGCCAAGCGTCATCCGTCAGTTCCATGTTCACCAGGATGTATCCCGGGAAGAACTTGCGCTCGGAATTGACCTTCTGGCCCCGACGGATCTCCACCACTTCCTCAGAAGGGACAAGAACCTGTTCAATATGGTCGGACAGCCCTTTCTGGGCAGCCTCTTCCATGATCTGGGTGGCGATTTTCTTCTCGAAACCCGAATAGACGTGAACGACGTACCACCGCTTGGCCATACCGGTCCTCTAGCCTCCCAGTCCGAAAAGTTCTCGAACGCCGAGCCCGATAGCCTGATCGACGACGAAAAAGAAAATGGAAGCGAGTGTAGCCATCGCGAGTACGGCTCCCGTTGTCACCAGCGTCGCTTTCCGTGACGGCCACGTGACCTTTTTGGCCTCGGCTTCTACATCCCGGAGGAATTTGACTGGGCTGGTTGACACGAAAAAACCTTCTCTTTCGACCTGCCATCAATCCTTCGTGGATCGAATCCGGCAGACCGGTAACACTCGCCAGAAACCGACCGGAGCCGGCAACCTGTGCCAGCCCTGTCCAGCGTCGGGACTGGTCCCGTTGAGACTGAATTCAGGCTGATTTGGCAGGGGCGGAGGGTCTCGAACCCGCAACCTCCGGTTTTGGAGACCGGCGCTCTAGCCAATTGAGCTACACCCCTGCGGTACCATCCCGAGTGACCCCGAAGCAGACCGAAGTCTTTTTCGCTGTTTCCACTCAGGTCGGGCACAGGTGGCGGAAAAGAATATGTTGCGCGTTTAAAGTCAAGGGGAGGGAGCGGGAATTGCTCCGGAAAAATGTTCTTCGCAACCGGAAGAGAGTTGAAAATCCGCCGGAAATTCCGGGTTTTTACGAGAATTATTTTCTGTGAAAAAAGTCGCTCATGCCTCCCGACGCATAAGGGCAAGGATAGAGGCTTGCGTCGTCGGAAAGGGAAGTTATATAAGCGCCTCGGATGCGGGCGTAGCATAGTGGTAATGCAGTAGCCTTCCAAGCTTCTGAGGAGGGTTCGATTCCCTTCGCCCGCTCCAGATTTCCTGTATAAGTAAAATACGCAATGTGACTAAGTCGGTCAGGCTGGGCTATTCCCATTTGCCTGCGCTTTGTCATGTCTGCCGCGCTGTCAGGAAAAGAAACGATGCCTCAACAAGTCACCCAGCCGGATTCCAGACGACATCAGTGGCTTGTGCTGGCGTCCTGTTGCCTCAGCCTGCTGCTGGTGATGATGGACGTTACCATCGTCAATGTCGTGCTGCCTTCCATCAAGCAGGCTTTCGGAGCCAGTCTTTCCGGTCTGCAATGGATTGTGGACGCCTACACGTTGACGGTTGCAGCCCTGCTGATGGCGGCAGGCACTCTGGCGGACCGGTTTGGCCGCAGAAAAGTGTTTCTGACAGGCATCGTGATTTTCTGCACCGCATCCGCGTTCTGCGGATTGGCCCTTACACCAACACAGATGATCGTGGCGCGGATTCTGCAGGGCGTAGGCGGCGCCATGTTGAACCCGGTCGCGCTCTCCATCATCGCGAATACATTTCTGGACCCCGGCGACCGTGCGCGTGCGATCGGTTTGTGGGGCATGATGTCTGGCATCGCTCTGGCGCTGGGGCCGGCTGTCGGCGGATTCATCGCCGATGTCCTGAACTGGCGGGCGGTATTCTGGATCAATGTGCCCGTGGGGCTGATTGCCCTGGCGATGACGATTCGTTTTGTTCCCGAATCGCGTTCACCGATTCCGGCGCGATTCGACCCGGCGGGGCAGGGACTGGCCGCACTGACGAGCATGGCGCTGGTGGGCGCGCTGATCGAAGGTCCGGATCTGGGGTGGCAGAGCACTCCGATTCTGGGACTGCTGATCCTGTCCGTCCTGTCGCTGGTGGCATTTCTCATTGTCGAGAAACGCAGCACACACCCCATGCTGAATCTTGGCTTCTTCCGTTCCGTTCCTTTCGCCTCAGCCACTGTGCTGGCTGTGCTCTGTTTCGCGGTTTTTTCGTCGCTGCTGTTCCTGAGCACCATCTACCTCCAGGACGTAAGAGGATTCGCGCCCGGTGCAGCGGGCTGGAAACTGATGCCTTTCGCCGTGGCCGTGGTGATCGCAGCTCCGCTTTCCGGGCGGCTGGTGGCAGCGCAGGGCGCGCGCGTGCCGTTGGTGCTGTCCGGTTGTGGGCTGGCTGGCGGAGCATGGATGCTGACCGGACTTTCTGCGGACACGTCACCGCTCTGGCTTGCGATGGCTTATGCGCTGACGGGCGCAGGATTCGGACTCTGTAACGCCCCCATAACCAACGCCGCCGTATCGGGGATGCCGAGACGGCAGGCCGGACTCGCGGCTGCCGTGGCTTCTACGAGTCGACAGATCGGGGCAGCGCTCGGGGTGGCGATAGCCGGCAGTTTGCGTGGTGCTGGGATTGTCGCAGAAGACAGGGCGGAATTTGCTGCCTCATTTCTGCATCTTAGCTATTTCGTCTGCTGGATCGCGGTGGTGCTGGGAGGCAGTGTAGTGCTTGTGGGAGCGCTGGCGACAAGCGGCTATGCACGGGCAAGCGCGGAGCGGGTGGCAAGCGATTTTTCCTGAGTAAGCTGAACAAGCCCGGATTGTTGCCGGGTTGAAATATTAGGGGAAGATTGACTTCTCTTCATCTGGTCTGTTGCGCGCCGATAGTCACCATGCTAGAGGCCGCGACAATAACAAATGCGACCGGGTGTGCTTTCTGGTCTGGTGCAAAACCCGACCGGGACCGCGCAGTCCGATGCCCTTGGGGAACGCAGAAGGAAACAGCCGACAGTGGCCACTGCCGTAACAAGTACCCGATCCGCTGCTCAGTCCCCGGTGGGGACAGGCGGCCTCGCCGGGCGGTATGCGACCGCGCTTTATGAGCTTGCCGCTGACAAGTGGAAGCTCGACGAGGTCCTCCCCCAGGCCGATGCTCTCGCCAGACTGATCGACGAAAGCCCTCAGTTCGCGGCAGTCCTTCAGGACACGCGTCTTGATATCAGAGACGCCCGCAAGGCTGTTCTCGCCGTGATCAAGCAGCAGGGCTTCAGCGAACTGATCATCAATTTTGTGGGTGTGATCGCTGACAATCGTCGGCTGTCCCGCCTGCGCCAGATTCTGGCGGCGTTTGCTGCTGTGGCTGCCGCCCGTCGTGGGGAGGTGTCTGCCGAGATCGTCAGCGCGCAGCCCCTGACGACAGCGCAGCGCGCCCAGTTGCAGGGCAAGCTCGCCGAAGCCGGTTATTCGCGTGTCGTGCTTCAGGAGCACGTTGATCCCGAGATCCTCGGTGGTCTTGTGGTGCGCGTTGGCCCTCGCCTTGTTGACACCAGCCTGCAATCCCGCCTTGTACGCCTGCATTATGCCATGAAGGGAGCCGCGTGATGGAAATCCGTCCCGCTGAGATTTCGGATATCCTGAAGCAGCAGATCGCTTCATTCGACACGGCGTCAGAAATCGCCGAAACAGGAACGGTCCTGACCGTTGGTGATGGTATCGCCCGCGTTTACGGTCTTCAGAACGTCATGGCCGGCGAGCTCGTCGACTTCCCGACGGCCGGTCAGAAGGGTATGGCCCTCAACCTTGAGAACGACAACGTTGGTGTCGTTATCTTCGGTTCCGATACGGAGATCCGTGAAGGCGACACCGTCAACCGTTCCGGTGCGGTTGTTGAGGTTCCGGTCGGCAAAGGTCTGCTTGGACGTGTTGTCGATGGTCTCGGTAACCCGATCGACGGCAAGGGTCCTCTGACAGACGTCACGATGAAGCCCGCCGAAGTCAAGGCTCCGGGCATCATGCCGCGCCAGTCGGTCAGCGAGCCGATGCAGACAGGCATCAAAGCGATCGACGCTCTTGTGCCGATTGGACGTGGACAGCGTGAGCTGGTGATCGGTGACCGTCAGACCGGCAAGACCGCAATCCTGCTCGACACCATTCTGGCTCAGAAAGAGGTAAATGCGCTCGGCGACAACAAGAAGTCGCTGTATTGCATCTACGTCGCAATCGGTCAGAAGCGTTCCACGGTTGCCCAGCTCGTTCGTACGCTCGAAGAGCGTGGCGCGATGCCTTATTCCATCGTGGTGGCTGCAACGGCGTCCGACCCGGCTCCGATGCAGTATCTGGCGCCTTACTCCGCCTGCGCCATGGGTGAGTATTTCCGTGACAACGGTATGCACGCCCTGATCTGCTACGATGATCTGTCGAAGCAGGCTGTTGCTTACCGTCAGATGTCGCTGCTGCTGCGTCGTCCGCCGGCTCGTGAAGCCTATCCGGGTGACGTCTTCTATCTGCACTCCCGTCTGCTGGAGCGCGCTGCGAAGATGTCCGACGCCAATGGCGCCGGTTCGCTGACGGCTCTGCCGGTCATTGAAACGCAGGCTGGTGACGTCGCCGCCTACATTCCGACGAACGTGATTTCCATCACGGACGGTCAGATCTTCCTTGAGACCGACCTGTTCTACCGTGGTATCCGTCCGGCTGTGAACGTTGGTGGTTCGGTTTCGCGTGTTGGTTCTGCGGCGCAGATCAAGTCGATGAAGCAGGTTGCCGGCAAGATCAAGCTTGAGCTTGCCCAGTATCGTGAGATGGCTGCGTTCTCCCAGTTCGCATCCGACCTTGATCCGGCTACGCAGAAGCAGCTTGCCCGTGGTGCCCGTCTGGTTGAGCTTCTGAAGCAGCCAGAGTCTTCCCCGCTATCTGTTGAAGAGCAGGTTGTGGTGCTGTTCGCAGGAACGCGTGGCTATATCGACAGCATTCCTGTCGAGAAGGTCGTGCCTTGGGAGACGAAGCTTCTGGCTGAACTGCGGAGCCCCGCCAAGGACATTGTCCAGGCGCTGCGCACCGAACGTCAGATCACCAAGGATCTTGAAACGAAGATCGGCGAGTTCCTTACGGACTTCAATCGTCGTTTCACAGCCTGATCGCGAGTAACCGTTCATGGCCTCCCTGAAGGAACTCCGCGCACGAATCGGAAGCGTCAAGTCGACGAAGAAGATCACGAGCGCGATGAAAATGGTCGCGGCGGCGAAACTTCGCCGCGCCCAGTTGCACGCCGAGGCAGCCCGCCCTTATGCGGCTGCCATGCGTCGTATGCTTGGTGAGCTCGCCGGATCGATGGCTGGTCAGGATGGTCTTCCGCAGCTTCTTGCCGGCACGGGTAATGACCGCGTTCATCTCCTGATTCCGATCACCAGTGACCGTGGTCTTGCCGGTGGGTTCAACTCGAACATCAACCGCACGACCCGTCTGACGATCCGTCGTCTTCAGTCTGAAGGCAAGACCGTCAAGCTGCTGCCGATCGGGCGCAAGGGATATGACTATCTGTCCCGCGAATATGCCGATCTGATCGTGGATCATGTCATCGGTGTAGGTGGTAAGGAAATTCCGTTCTCTGCGGCGAGTGATCTCGGTGCGAAGGTGACGGCGCTTCTGGAAGCCGGACAGTTTGATGTCTGCACCGTTATCTACAACCAGTTCCGCAATGTGATGTCGCAGGTGCCCACGCCTCTGCAGCTGATCCCGCTGGGACTGGATGAAGCCGAGGCAAAGCCTGATCCGGATGCTGCTCAGTATGAGTTCGAGCCGGACGAACAGGTGCTGCTGGAGCGTCTGCTGCCGCGTAATCTGCAGGTGCAGATGTATGCTGCCCTGCTTGAGTCGGCAGCCGGTGAGCAGGGTGCGCGTATGACCGCCATGGACAACGCAACCCGCAACGCAGGTAAGGCGATCGACCGTCTGACGCAGACCTACAACCGGACCCGTCAGGCCAACATCACCAACGACCTTATCGAGATCATCTCGGGTGCGCAGGCGGTCTGATCGCCGCCTCCATCCGATCCCGTATCATTCAGACCGAATTTGCCCGCAGGAGCTGATCCCATGTCGGACACCACCACACAGACCCCGGCCCAGTCTTCAGCCGCGGGTTCGTCAAACAATGTCGGCCGTATCACCCAGATTCGTGGCGCTGTCGTTGACGTCCAGTTTGAAGGCGAGCTGCCCAAGATCCTTGGTGCGCTGCATGTAAAGCTGGGCAACCACACTCTTGTGCTCGAAGTGGCGCAGGAAATTGGCGAACACGAAGTGCGCTGCATCGCCATGGACACCACGGACGGTCTCGTCCGCGGTCAGGAAGTCGTTGATACCGGCGCGCAGATCTCCGTGCCGGTTGGCCCGGAAGTGCTTGGCCGCATCATGAACGTGATCGGTGAAGCCATCGACGAGAAGGGGCCGATCCGCACCACGCGTAAGGCTCCGATCCATCGTGAAGCTCCTTCCTTCGAAGAGCAGGCTGGTGCCTCCGAGATCCTCGTGACAGGCATCAAGGTTGTCGATCTGCTCTGCCCCTACCTCAAGGGCGGTAAGATCGGTCTGTTCGGTGGTGCCGGCGTCGGCAAAACCGTTATCATTCAGGAACTGATCAACAACATCGCCAAGGCGCACGGTGGTGTGTCTGTGTTCGCCGGTGTTGGTGAGCGTACCCGTGAAGGTAACGACCTGTATTTCGAAATGCAGGACGCGGGCGTCATCAAGGTTAACGAAGATGGTTCCACGGACGGTTCCAAGGTGGCTCTGGTCTATGGCCAGATGAATGAACCGCCGGGTGCCCGTGCCCGTGTTGCTCTCTCCGGTCTGACGCAGGCTGAGTATTTCCGTGACGAGGAAGGTCAGGACGTCCTGTTCTTCGTCGATAACATCTTCCGCTTCACGCAGGCCGGTTCGGAAGTGTCCGCCCTGCTGGGTCGTATCCCATCCGCCGTGGGTTACCAGCCGACGCTGGCCACGGAAATGGGTGCCCTGCAGGAGCGTATCACCTCCACGAAGAAGGGTTCGATCACGTCCGTTCAGGCCGTTTACGTGCCTGCCGACGATCTGACCGATCCGGCTCCTGCCGCGACCTTCGCTCACTTGGATGCAACAACGGTTCTTAACCGTTCGATCGCTGAAATGGGTATCTACCCGGCTGTGGATCCTCTGGACTCCACCTCCCGTTCGCTCGATCCGAAGATCGTGGGTGAAGAGCATTATCAGGTTGCCCGTGACGTTCAGCGGATCCTGCAGACCTACAAGTCCCTGCAGGACATCATTGCCATTCTCGGCATGGACGAGCTCTCGGAAGACGACAAGCAGCTCGTCGCCCGTGCTCGCCGCATCCAGCGCTTCCTGTCCCAGCCGTTCCACGTGGCTGAAGTGTTCACGGGCGCACCGGGCAAGCTGGTCTCGCTTGAGGACACGGTCCGTTCGTTCAAGGCGATTGTGGCCGGCGAGTATGACGATCTTCCGGAAGGCGCCTTCTACATGGTTGGCTCCATCGAGGAAGCAGTCGCCAAAGCTGAGAAGATGAAGGAAGCGGCGTAAGTCGCCGACGTCGGAAGGGACCAACAGAATGCCGATCAAGGTCGAGATCATCAGCCCGGAGAAGGTTCTGGTGTCCCGCGACGTGGACATGGTCGTCATGCCGGGTGAGGAAGGCGATATCGCCGCCATGCCCGAGCATGCACCCATGATGCTGCTTCTGCGTGGTGGCACCGTTACTCTCTATGAAGGTGAGACCCCTACTGACCATTACTTTGTCGGTGGTGGTTTTGCAGATATGACGCAGACACGGTGCACGATCCTTGCGGACCAAGCCGTGCCGGTTACGGAAATCTCCATCGACGCCGCTACGGCAAGGCTTGAAGCCCTGACGGAAGCATGGGAGTCAGCTGACAAGTCAGACGTTTCCCGTCTTGAAGGACTGATGTCGAAGATCCAGTCTGTGCGTGCAGAGATTGATGCCGGAGCTGGTGGCTGAACATAGCCAGTTACGGTCATTACATTAAAAAAACCCGGTTCAGTGTCCTGAGCCGGGTTTTTTTATATCTTGCAAATGTGTCTTCAGGCTTTGCGTCTGATCGCACAAAGGGACGCAATCCCTTTGTGGATGCTCTACCGGTAAAGTGGAGACAGACACTTTTGGGGCGGATGATTTTACAGAATTGTCTCTCAAGTGCCCCTAGGTGTGCGGCTTAGCCGCGTCCCCGGTAACCCGGAACATCCTGAGCGGGGATCCAGACACCTTCCGGCGGCAGGCCTGTCTGCCAGAAGACATCAATCGGCATTCCGCCTCTGGGGTACCAGTAAGCACCAATTCGCAGCCAGACCGGATCAAGCAGCTTGACGAGCGTTTCTGCGATCGTCACCGAACAGTCCTCGTGGAAGGCTCCATGATTCCGGAAGCTCGTGAGATACAGCTTCAGGGACTTGCTTTCGACAATCCAGTCACGGGGAATGTAGTCGATTACCAGATGCGCAAAATCCGGCTGACCTGTGACGGGGCAGAGTGATGTGAATTCAGGTGCAGTGAAGCGCACGACATACTGTCGTCCCTTGTGAGGGGCCGGGACGCGTTCCAGTTCCGCCTCCTCGGGCGACTGTGGCATCGGTGTGGACCGACCTAGCTGGGTAAGGGTTTCCCGGCCGTCATTCTGCGCGGTCATGGTCTGTCTCCATTCAATCTTTCAGGCGATGTGTCACTGGCGTGGTGCTGACGTCAAGGAAGCACACTTTCGCTTTTCAGCGGCTCTGTGTATGGAACGCTCATGGCTAAAAGTCCCCGATACAGCTTTCCGGCACCCCGTCTGATTACCAGCACGACTGACCTTGCAGAAACAGTCGAAAGACTCAGAAACGAGACGTTCGTGACGGTCGATACCGAGTTCATGCGGGAAAAGACGTACTGGCCCGAACTGTGCCTGCTTCAGATTGCTGGGGAGAAGGAAGTCGTCCTGATCGATGCCGTCGCTCCGGATATTGACCTGACTCCCCTGACGGCGCTGTTCGATGATCAGTCTGTCGTGAAGGTTTTTCACGCAGCCCGTCAGGATCTGGAAATCTTTCTGCATCTGTTTGATCGCCTGCCACAGCCCTTGTTCGATACACAGGTGGCGGCGATGGTGGCCGGATATGGCGATCAGGTTGGATACGACAATCTTGTCGGCGCAGTCACAGGTGCATCGATCGACAAGAGTCATCGTTTTACGGACTGGTCAGTCCGTCCCCTGTCTCCCGCTCAGCTGAGTTATGCTGCGGCTGACGTGACCTATCTGCGTCTGGTTTATGAATCCCTGCTCAAACAACTGGAGCGGGAAGGTCGGTCGGCATGGGTCAGTGCTGAGCAGGCTGCTCTTTCCGATCCGGACAGATTGTGGGTTGATCCGGAAAAACAGTGGGAAAAGCTCCGCGCCCGGACCAACAATCGTCGGATGCTGGGTATCCTGCGGGCGATTGCGGCATGGCGGGAGAGGGAAGCCCAGAACGCGAATATTCCTCGGCAGCGTATGCTCAAGGATGAAAGCCTTCTCGAGATTGCCGCAACGGTGCCGGGTAATACGGACGATCTGGCGCGTGTAAGAGGCGTCAGTCGGGGCTTTGCGGAAGGTAGGGCCGGACAGGATCTGCTGGCTGTGATCCAAGATGCTGTCCAGCTTCCGGATTCCGAATTGCCCAAGGTTGTGCGGGGCGGGAAAGGATCGGATGGTCCTCGCCCTTCTCCGGCGCTGGTTGCACTGTTGAAGGTATTGCTGGCGTATCAGTGCGAAAAGCACGATGTTGCCCCCAAACTTGTGGCCAGTTCCGATGATCTCGACGCTTTTGCTCTGGACCCCGACCCGACCGGGCCGCTACTGACGGGCTGGCGTCGTGATATTTTCGGTGAGGAAGCACTTGCGCTGTTTGAGGGACATCTGTCTCTCGGTGTCAGTGCAGGGCGGCTTCGTCTGATACGGACGGATAATCAGGGCCAATCCCGTTCAGGTGAGAACGTCTGAACGGGGGCGAGACTTTGACGCGGCAAAATCACAAGACTCTGCGGGGCATTGTGATGTTCGCGACTGAGTTTCGATGGCTGTTGCTTGAGTGTGTGTGGCGAAAATCATATTTTCGCTCAGAACTCGGATCCGGGTGCGACCGTCCGAGAATGGGAGAGGCGTGTCATGGAATGGACAGACGAGACAATCGCCCGTCTCAAGGCTTTATGGCAGGAAGGACTGTCAACGGCTGAGATCGGGCGACAACTCGGAATTACAAAGAACGCGGTGGTGGGCAAGGCTCACCGTCTGGGGCTTCCTGCGCGTCCATCTCCGATTCGTCGACAGGATGGAAAGACAGCCGCCAAGAAAACGGCAGAGGCTGGCGAGCAGACCAAAACCTCAGCATCGCGTCGCTCGGTCAAGGAAGCCGCTACAGCAGAAAAGGCACCTGCTTCGCCGTCTACGGCTTCTGCTGACAACGTGGTCGCAAGTGGGGAAACCCCACTTTCTGCGGTTAAAAAACCGGCTGAAAAGCCGGCCGTTGCCAGCGCTGTAAAAACGGAAAGCGCTCCAGTAAAGCAGCCGACGGTAGTGGCTGTGCAGGAAAAGCCGGTTGAGCCGCGTGTACAAGCGACTGTTCCGGCTCTGGCTAAAGTGTCTCAGGAAGAGCCTGTCGCAGAAAAACCGGCTCCTGTTGTGAAAAAAGCCTCTCCTGCTCCACGTCCTGCCGCCCAGCGTCTGGCTGCCGTGATGGAGCCTCGTCGCCGGAGTGCTACCTGCTGCTGGCCGCTCGGCGATCCGGGAACGCCGGGCTTTCACTTCTGCGGAGCGACACCTTTGCCGGGGAAGCCTTACTGTGCGGAACATGCCGCTCTGGCTTACGTCAAGCTGCGGGATCGTCGCGAAAACGCGGGCTGAGGGAAGGGTATTTCCTTCGGATGGAAGCGGAGAGTGCAGTTTCCATCCCATTGCCGAAGGAAATCTGTCACTCGACCAGAGAGCAGCCATAAAAAAAACCCGCCGAATGGCGGGTTTTTTGTCACCAGACGCACAGGCCTGAACCTGTGCTTTTCTGATGTCCTGATTCAGGCAGGCTTGTCAGTCTTGATCGCCACTTCCTTGTCGGAGAGCATTTCCAGCTGACCCGTGATCTGACCACCATCTTCAACGCGCAGACGCTTGCAGGTCGCCTTGCCAAGCAGGCGGCCGGTTGCTGCAACGGTCAGATGACCACGCACGGTCAGCGTGCCGTCGACGGTACCGGCGATCTCCGCGTCTTCCACTTCGACGCCGCCACGGAACAGACCACCCGGAGCAACAGACAGCTCCTTGGCGTTGATCATGCTGGACTCGACGGTGCCCTCAACCACGAGACGCTCTGCATCCTGCACGGAGCCCTGAACGCTGATCCCGCGACCGACAACAAGCGTGCGACGGTCATCACGCGGAGCGTTGACGGCCGAAGGGCGCTGACCCGGGACGATACCCTGTCCGCCTGCGAGTGGTGCGCTTGGCGGGGTAGGGCCACCGGCAGGGGATGAACCCGGAGTTCCGGACGTGGGAGGAAAGGGAGCACGACCCATAGATGTTGAATCCTTCGAAGGTGAGGAAGAGCCAGCGGTGCTGGCTGGCGCCCTGTCCGGCTGGTCTGCAGGCTTGGGCGAAAAGATGGCTCCATGTCCGGCAGCGTCTGCTTGTGCAGAATTGCTTTCGGAAGAACCAGAAGCTGGCGACCGGGAAACGCCGGCATTGCTACCGGTCGCAGATGTGGCCGACCCGGCTGACTGGGTCTTGGAGGCGTCAGGTTTGTGTCTCTTGAATAGCAAGAAAAAACCCCGTCACTCGTGATATGGGCCGCTGGGCGACCAGATAGCTGCCGACATCGTCAGCTTCGGAAGGGAAGTCTGCAACCAATGTCAGCGGTTCCTCACGGTTATACGCATAAGAGGCCGCTCGACAAGGGAGTTCGTTACGGAATTTTCCCGGAAAATGGCTGATAAATGGTTATCCATGTAACGGAAATGGAAAAGAGGATGCTCTGGAGGCATGGACTGCGTCAGCACATTGGGGGTAGACGAAACCAGCTTTTCAGTCAGCAGGACCAGGGTATGACCATCCTTTACGATCTTTGCGGTATAGGAAACGCCATCACGGATGTGCTGGCGAAGGTAAGTTTCGATTTCCTCGAAGCTCAGGGCCTCGTGGCCGGCAGCATGACTCTCATTGATGAGGACAGGGTAAAGACTCTGCGTGATGCGGTGCAGGTCGAATGCGAGACTGGCGGTGGATCAGCCGCCAACACCTGCGTGACTGCGGCCCAGCTGGGCGCGCGCGTGGCGTATCTTGGCAAGGTGTCGGGCGACACGGCTGGAAACGCATTTTCTGATGACATGCGTGGGTGTGGGGTTACCTTTCCCTCCAAGCCTCTGGACGGACGCCTCGGCGCCAATCTGGCGACCGCCAGCTGCATCGTGTTGATCACCCCGGATGGTCAGCGGACGATGTGCACATATCTTGGAGCCTGCACACAGTTTTCCCCGGAAGACGTGCTGCCTGACGTCATCGCCTCGTCCTCGATCGTTTATCTTGAGGGCTATCTCTTCGATCCGCCGCATGCGCAGGAAGCCTTCCGTCGCGCTGCGACACTGGCGCACAATGCGGGACGTCAGGTTTCCCTGTCGCTTTCAGACCCGTTCTGCGTAGGACGTCACCGCGATGCGTTTCTGGATCTGATCAAGGGACACATTGATATTCTCTTCGCCAACGAGAATGAGATCTGTGCGCTGTATCAGACGGATGCGTTTGAAACGGCAGCCCGGCATGTTGCGGAAGACACCACCTTCGCGGCGCTGACACGTTCCGAGCAGGGAAGCGTGGTGATCCGTGGCGGTGAAAGAGTCGATGTCGCGCCCGTGCCGACACAGGTTGTCGATACGACTGGCGCAGGCGATGCCTATGCGGCGGGCTTCCTGACCGGCCTGACCTCGAACCGTTCGCTGGAAGAGTGCGGACGACTGGCTTCGCTGGCAGCTTCCGAAGTGATCTCCCACTATGGCGCTCGCCCGCTGTCCAACCCCTGGAAAGACGCCGGCTTCTGAGAGCGGTTTATACCGGAGAGCCGAACGACGCTCTCCGGTAGCGGGACATCAGGAATGGCCGCGACTGGTCTGCTCCAGAATATGCTGGGCGCAGTCCCGCCATTGCGGAGGACTGTAAGTCTCGCGAATGGCGGCGCTCCATTCAGCCAGCGTCTGCGGGTCATCCAATATTTCAGAAACGACCCTGAAAATATCTGCAGCATTATCCGGATCGAAATAGCGCACCAGAGCCCCCCCGGCTTCCGGTATGGCGGTTGTGCTGGACGCCAGACAGGGTTTGCCGGACGCAAGACTTTCCGAGACAGGCAGGCCCCATCCCTCTGCGAGTGAAGGGAACACGGTGAACAGGCAGCCGTCATAGAGAAAGGTCAGTTCTCTGTCGGTGGGGCTGGCGATATGGCGTATTTTTCCGTTCAGCCATTTCATCCCCACAAGCTGCTGCATCAGGTCATGCTCCAGCCAGCCAACCCGTCCTGCAAAAACCAGTGTCGGCACACAGTCATCTCCTCGCTCTTCCACAAGACGACGCCAGACCCGCACCATCTGGATGTGGTTCTTGCGCGCCTCCAGCGTGGAGACAAACAGAACATAGCTGTCGGGAGCAGGAAGATGCGCAGGGCGGTCTGCTTCGGGTGCAGGACGTCGAAGAACTGCACCCACACCGATGGGCCTCGGTTCAGAGGACAGGAATATCCTTTGCTGTCGTACATATTTCTGAACATCGCGGGCCGTGGCAGCGCTGGTTGTGAACACATGATCCGCCAAAGGCAGCACGGTTCTGTGCCATGCGGTGAAGCTTGCGATCACACCACGATCGCACCATTCAGGATTGAAAATCGGGATCATGTCATGGATGAGCAGTCCGAACGTCATTCTGCGACTATCGCGCAACCAACGCACGGTTTGGGAATAGTCCGTAAAATCCCAGGGAGAGCCTGGAACCAGAAAGACATCACCGGGACGGGCCAGTTCTGACAACAAAAGACCGGAGTCAGCAGTCAGAAGAGAAGCCTGATGTTGGCTTGAGTTATAACGAACAGCTCGCCTGACCCGGTTGGCCAGATTGTCTGCAAGCCGGGTCAGATGCCTGAAGGTTGAAACCTGCATGCTGATTGCTTCTTGCATGAGAGAGAACCGTCCCTGTGGGGGAATGAATGGTCCGAGCTCATCGGGTGAAGGGGGCGGGGACTGTGCCGCCTCTTGAGAAACGATCTTTTGGGCTGTTTTCTCGAAAAGACTTTCCATGTCCTGCCAACTGACAGTTTCAAAATCACATGGTCCTGCAAAACGTCGCACGAACCGCACGCGTTCCGGCGCACATTCTACAAGAGCGCGCCCGAGTTCGGATACAACGCGCTGGATACCGCTCGGCCTGTTGTGTTGACCAAGATAACCGAGGAGATCAGTCACATCGATCCATAGCATGGACATTACGGGCGGTCCTCCGCATGTGACGTTGCAAGGCAGGCGTCCAGAAGCATGTCAGCGGACTGCGTCCATGACGTGGATATAAAGCGTGTTCTGATCTCGTTTCTCCAGAAGGAGAACTGTTCACGGTCAATGAGAAGATCGCGAATTTTCTCGACGGCGTCGGTAACGTTCTCAGGATCAAAGTAACGGGCGAATTGTCCCCCGGCCTCCGGTACAGATGTGGAGTGTGATGCGAGGCACGGAACGCCCATCATCAGGCTTTCCGACACAGGAAGTCCCCATCCTTCAGACAGTGATGGGAAGATGGTAAACAGACTGTCCTGATAAAGATGTTTCAGTTCTTCATCCGTGGGGTTGGAAATCAGTCGGATCTTGCCGTTCAGCCAGTCGCTGTTGTCGAGTTGCTGCAGCAGGTCACGCACCAACCAACCGACGCGTCCCGCGAAAACCAGTGTTGGGATGTCGGCTTCATTTCCATCACTGAGAAGACGACGCCAGACACGCAGCAGGAACGCGTGATTTTTGCGCACTTCCAGCGTTGAAACGAATAGAACATAGGAGTCTGCGGCGGGCAGTCCCATCGGAATCGTTTCTGACTTTGCCTGCATATCGCTGAAACCGGAGCCCATAGGCATGACCTGAACATCTGAAGAAAATTTCAGCCTGTGTTCGGCTGCATACTGCTCCACATCGCGGGCTGTCGCCTTGCTGACGGCCAAAAGCTGGGCGCAGTGTGGTAGGCTGGTCTTCAGCCAGTGCTGAAAATTCCTGACCAGAGAAGGATCGCACCATTCAGGACGGCGAAACGGGATCAGGTCATGGATGAGCAGAACGGGACGTGAATCATATAGTGTGCGTGCCTGCTGTAGGCGTTCGCTGAAAAGCGGATCGCTCCATGCAGCGCCAAGGATCAGGAAGATATCTTTCTGTCCAGGTGAGGGGGTATTTTTACGAAATTTATTTGTATTATCGATAAAGATTTCGGGAGGTTTTTCTGCGCGTGAAGCAGCCTGTCTGTTGCGCGTCGTTCTGAAGCATTGGCGCAGTAGACGCATCGCCCGAATTTGCGCGATGCCAGACGCCAGAAGGGGTTTTCCTATATCCTCCGGCATGGATTGGAACTTTGCAATCAGAGACCTGCGCAGGCTCTCACCAAACCGATGCTGAGGAAGAAGCGTCTGTCCGGTGCGACGGGTGTTCCCGCGCCTTTCGCTCGACGGGTCAATACCGGTAAGATTACCGAACAGAGCTGTGATGTCGGACCATGAGACTTCTTTAAAAGGTTCGCCGTTCCGGCCCCGGCGTACAAACAGAATGCGGGGTGTGTCTGGATGTGTGGCCGCACGCTCTTCCAGAACGCTCAGAATCTCATAGACGACGCGCTGAATTCCGCTTGGTCTGGGATTGGCCATCGCATACTGGAAAAGATCGTCAACATCGACGCGGATCGTGCATTGAGAAGAAGATCGTATCATAAGGCTCAGGCCTGTTGCGTGGCGGCGTAATGGCATCCACCATTACTGGAGGGTTTCCGTCAACCTGATAGCGGATCGAAGTATATTTGATACAAAAACGATATTTTGAGACTCTTCTGAATCGGTCTGCATCGCTTTCCGCACGACAGATCCATGAAGCGGTCCTCGCCATGGGCGCGATGTTTCGTGTCGGGTTGGAACGTCTGCCCGACCAAGGCGAGATCTGGCGTCTCATGCGTCGCAGTGTGGATCGTAAAACCGGCGAGGTAACGCTGGCTTCTCTGCGCTCCCTGGCGCAAGTTGTGGTGCAATCAGACGCGTTTCATCGGTTGAATGAACACAGGATGGGCATTTCTGGTGCCTTGGATGCGCATCTGAAACAGCGCTTCTGTGATGATCTGATTGTGGCGGCTCAGCTTCCTGAAAATCGTGCCGGAATCATGCCGTTTCAGTTGTGTTATCCGGACAGTGCACCTCCCGATGATGATCGTGCCTATGCGTTGTGGTTTCTTTCGGTTTCGCAGATTGAGGCTGGGAACAGGCTGAAAAAGCCATGTCGAAGTCGGATATCTTTCGATATCTATATGACTGTTGGAGCTGGTGACATTGAATCTGCCCGACTCACCCTGAACTCGTTCTTTAGGCAAGGAGATGCGGACTGGACGTTGCACGTGGCGGCATCTGCCGAGGTGTTCGAATGTCTCAATCCCGGTTCTGTTCAGAAGCGCATCCGACGCACGGCGAAGCGGCTCGAAGGCGATGCGGCCTATGTCGCTTTCATTGAGACGGGTGACAGGCTGGCCGACGGCGCGCTTGCCCATATCGCCGCAGTAATTGAAATCAGACCTGAGACGGTTCTGCTTTTCACCGATGAAGACAGGATTGATCCGGCGGGTAATCACATCCGGGCCTGTCTGAAACCGGGCTGGAGCGATGACCAGTTACTGCTTGGTGATACGGTTGGACAGCTCAGCATTTTTTCAAGCCAGCATGTGTTGGAGGTTGCCGAAGAACTCAATGCAATTGAGGAATTGCGTGCTTTGCCACAGCCCTCTGCATGCTGGCTATATGCGCTGAAACTTGCAGTCGTGGAGGGTGTGAAACCGGAGCAGATTGTTCATCTGCCAGCCGTGCTGTTTCATCGTTTCAGAGAGAGTTCCGATGACGTTTCTCTCCAGCGCAGGCTGGTGGCAAGGCATCTTGCTGGCCATCGGCCTGATATAGTGCTGATGGAGACGCCTTTGGTGCCTGTGCAGGCCGGAAGCGCATGTCCTGTTCGGGTCTATTACCCGCTACCGCCCGTCCTTCCGCTTGTGTCGATCATCATTCCCACAAGAGACAGGTCCGATTTTCTGCGGGCCTGTCTACAGGGACTTCTTGAAGAAACAGACTATTCGCGTTTCGAAATCATCGTGGTGGATAATGGCAGTATCCAGCCTGATATGCTGGCACTTCTGGAAGAGTTATCCCGCCATTCGATCGTGACCGTTCTCCGGCAGGAAGGTGCATTCAACTGGGCATGGCTGAACAATCAGGCTGCGGCGTGTAGTCAGGGCGATCTGCTGCTTCTGCTTAATGATGACGTGCGTATTCTGCATCCGGGCTGGCTGGAGGAGATGGTGCGGCAGAGTCTGCGTCCGGGAGTGGGTGTTGTCGGCGCACGGCTGCTCTATCCGGACGGCACGCTTCAACATGCCGGGGTGATGCTGTCACGAGATGGCGCGACGCATCTGCTGCGCGGAGCGAAAGCCGGAGATACGGGATATCTGAACGCGCTGATCTGTCAGCGGGATCTGAGCGCCGTCACGGGGGCGTGTCTGATGATCCGCCGGGAAGTCTTCGATCAGGTGGGCGGTATTGATGAGTCTTTCGCCGTGTCCTGCAATGACATTGATCTGTGCCTGCGGGTCAGAGCAGCGGGCTGGCGGATCGTATGGACGCCGTATGCAACCCTTACGCATGTGGATGGTGGCACGCGAGGACGGGATGCGACGCCGCAGCAGATTTTGAAACATTGGCAGGAAACGGCGCGTCTGGTTGGGCGCTGGACAGATTGGATGGAGCAGGATTTTGCGGTCAATTCCGCCTTGCGTGTGACGGATGATGCGCTGCTTCTGAAGAGTAGGCGATTGAAGTTTCTCGGCATGTAAGCAGGGAAGCTCGCATGCTGATATATCTTGACACTATAGTTGCGTTTCATAATGTGAGTGAGCACGGATAGTGCAGGCCTGATGTATTCGTCGAAAGACGGACCATCTGAGGATGTGGGTGACGGGCAGTCTGCTTGTGAGAGTTTACGACGAGGCACCTGATTTCCTGAATGGACCAATGGACAAGGACTGTCATGTCCTGTGCGGTGTTTTTTTTCAGTTTCAGTGAATTTGTCTGGTAACAAACACTGGCCATGACGGCATAGGCCAGCATGACTAGGAAGACATGCCGATGCTATCCATGCCAGGAGCGGGTTTCGTTATGATCGGGACCGAATTCGTTTTTTGCCGTCTCAAAGTCTTCTTCAATTCTCCAACGTGTGTCTTCGACGTTCACCAGTGCCTGCATGGTTGTCCCTTTCGGGCACCAGGTCTTAAAATAGGTGCGATCTTCATTAGCGATGTTACGGCGGATCAGCAGGTCACGCGTCCATAGTCCGGGTCTGGAACAATCAAACTCCGCTGCATCAAGATCGGCAAGCCGGAGCCAGACCCAGACCCAGTCATATAGCCGCTCACCCTTTGTACCACTGGCCGCTGACAGACGATGCCAGACTTGATCTGGCCAGTCCTCTGCAATACCTTTCGCCTCTACGGCAATCAGCGATTCTGTTGCCTATGATACGAACCAGTGATTGCCCTTGAACCCAAGGGCATACCCAATTCCTGCTCGGCGAAGCATGCGTTCCATATCGTTCACGCCATAAACGCTGTCCGAAGCAACCTAATGGAATGGCACATCAGCATCCAGACACCGTTCGATCATCTCCGATGCCAGTGCCAGTTTAGTCGCAAACACCACGTCATCAGGAACATGAGCCTGCTTCATGCGCTCAGGCTTTGATGTCCAGTCTTTTGGAAGATA
>NZ_DHNR01000034.1:45837-45967 GCF_002409645.1 Acetobacter sp. UBA5411 | reverse complement strand
CCGGTCTCGTCAATGACCAGCACGTCATCTTCAGTGCCCAGATGCTGACAACTCCAGCGTCTCTTCAACTGACGTCCCACCGTTCATGATATCCTGAATCATGCTTTCCCATAGAGTCAGAACTCAACAC
>NZ_DHNR01000034.1:45397-45696 GCF_002409645.1 Acetobacter sp. UBA5411 | reverse complement strand
AGAGTCAGAACTCAACATAAAATACAGCTTACGCACGCAGGATAACGGGAGAGTTTGCCTGATAGTTTGCCTGTGACGTTGCTGATCAGTGGAACCAAAAAGCGCATTACGTCCTTTAGCTGGTAATCAACTCCGTCCAAAGCGCAACCGCTATAGCCTGTCTGCTAAGGCTGGTAAGGCCGGGCGGGGTTTTCATTCCCGTTGGAGGAAGGACCCCATCTTATGATTACCGTTCATCATCTGGATAATTCTCGTTCACAGCGGGTTCTGTGGCTACTGGAGGAACTGGAACTTCCCTA
>NZ_DHNR01000034.1:2254-45326 GCF_002409645.1 Acetobacter sp. UBA5411 | reverse complement strand
ACCGTGCATCATCTGGATAACTCCCGTTCTCAGAGGGTTCTGTGGCTGCTGGAGGAACTGGAACTTCCCTATGATATCCAGTTCTACAAACGTGACCCCAAAACCATGATGGCACCAAAATCTCTACGGGCCATTCACCCATTGGGCAAGTCTCCGGTCATAACGGATACGGATGGGAACGTAACGCTGGCAGAAAGCGGTGCTATTATCGAATACCTCATCAATAAATACGGTAATGGCCGGCTCGCACCTGCGCGCAATACTCCCGAATATACCCGCTTCATATACTGGCTGCATTATGCAGAAGGGTCAGCGATGCCCCCGCTATTGCTCAAACTGATATTCGGGATGTTACCAAAACAGACTCCTTTGCCCTTCCGTCCTTTTGCTTTCCTGATTTCAAAGGGAGCGCAAACAGGGTTCATAAATCCGCAGGTTAAACTGCATATGGATTATTGGGAACGCAGCCTGTCTGAAAGCAAGTGGTTCGTGGGGAGTGATTTTAGCGCAGCAGATATTCAAATGAGCTTCCCTCTTGAAGCGGCGGCTGCACGTGCAGGGGCAATGGATAATCGGTCGCATGTCAGAGCATTCCTGCGCTGTATTCATGACCGTCCTGCATATCAGCGCGCCCTGCATCGCGGTGGGGCATATGCTTACGCCGGCGAGGGCGGTACGCCTCCATCCTGAGCTGTGAAAGGGCATATACTCCTATGCTAGACTTAGGACCCATAGCCAGAAGATGAGGGTTGCTGCGAGACAGATGGCCGAGAAGAAGACTGTTGGACATCTGTCGTAGCGTGTTGCGACACGCCTCCAGTCCTTGAGCCTTCCGGACATGATCTCGATGCTGTTGCGCCGTTTGTATTTCTGCCTGTCTTATTTGACAGGTTTTCCGCAGGATCTCCGTCCTGGGATGCAGGGTCTGAGAAACGCGGTAGCGCCAGAGCAGAAACGGTTTAGACATCTCCTTGCCGTAGTCTCGCGCTATGGTCAGCAAGGATAACAGAGATGCTTGAGAGGGTAGTCATGGACGACGCAGCGCAAACAGTCGGGGCCGACAAGGGGTTCATGACCGACTATCTGCGTCAGTCAGCCGAGGCGATGGCGGCTTTTGCGCAGGATGAAGCGTCTCAATCTGTTATGCTGGATATGGGCGCACGGATTGTGACTGCGCTGGAAAATGGCGGACGGCTGCTGATTGCAGGCAATGGCGGCAGCGCTGCGGATGCGCAGCATATCGCGGGCGAGTTCACCGCCCGGCTGATGTACGATCGTCGCCCTCTGAGCGCAGTCGCGCTGACAACCGATACATCCGGCATCACCGCCATCGGCAATGATTACGGCTTTGCCGATATCTTCTCGCGTCAGGTCATGGCGCTGGGGCGGGAAGGGGACGTCTTTCTCGGCATCACCACATCAGGACGTTCTCCCAACATCCTGCGGGCCTTTGAAGCTGCGCGTGAAATCGGTTTGGTGACAGCGGCGTTCACAGGTCATGCAGGTGTACAGGGTGTGCACTGCGATGTGACGCTCGCGGTACCTGCCAACTGGACGCCCGTGATCCAGCAGTTGCACATCACCGCCGCGCATATCGTCTGCGGGTTGGTCGAACGGGCGCTCTGCCCGCGTCCCGTTGGTGTGTGAGCAGAAAACGGCTGTGACAGGTGAAAGCAGAGAGCGGTCGGGGGGAGACTTTTCCGTGCCTCCGGTCGATCCTGTGGAAGAACAGGCTTTTCTGGAACGGCGCTTGCTGGAGCTTCTGGAGAAGCGTCAGTCTGACGACCGGCACATTCAGGCGCTGGAAAGCCGTGTAGCCGATCTGGAAAGACAGCTTGCGGAGGCGCGTTTCGGCAGGATTGGGCCGGTTGTACTGCTGGTCGCGAGAAAACTGCTCAGACGGTTGTGGTCATACAGACGATTGTAAGAGACGGCTCCAGAAATCTGACTGAAATTTTTACAAAACAAAAAACGTCGCCCTCCTGAGAAAGGCGACGTTCGGAATATTACAACAGCCGCGGGGACACAGCTTTTCCTGAACCGCTTTCAGAGCGGCTGGAGAATATGAACCGACAAGGGGGCAGCCAGAAGCGGCTCCAGAATAGCGGCCATTTTCTTGAAATGCGGTGTTTCCATATGAGCCTGCAAGGCCTCACGGCTGTCCCAACGCTCAATGAAAATCAGCGTGTCGGGATTATCGAGATCGCGATGCGGCGTGTAACCGTGGTTGGTGCTTTCCGCCCGTGAGGGCTCCACACACGCCTTCATGGCTGCGGCGGCTTCCGCTTCCTTGCCGGGTTTCACCTTCACAATGGCGACAACTTCAATCTGAGACATCTGCGTGACTCCCTGATGCGTGGACAGACGATGCGGCATTCTGACGAAGCCAGCACCGATAACAGGCGCATAGTGTGGACGGGATCAGTGGTTCCGCCAAGTGCCGTGCCTCTATGGGGAGTTACCGTCAGTCGTGTATAAGCTGGTTAGATATCAGCATTGAACGCGGCACAGGGCTTCTGGCGTCGTGGTTTTCACGACATGGGAGAGAAAATGGCAGACACGCGTGAGCAGGCCGCAGCATGACACAGGATGCAGCCTTTCTTGTCTTCCTTGTTTTCTGCGGCGGCATGGCGGCGCAGTGGATTGCCTGGCGTTTCAAGCTTCCCGCCATTGTTCTGCTTTTTGGGTTGGGACTGGTTCTGGGGCCGGGACTGCATATCCTGCACCCCTCCACCCTGATCGGCCCGCTGTTCCACCCCATTGTCTCGCTGGCCGTGGCTCTGATCGTGTTTGAAGGCGGTCTTGCACTGGATTTCCGACAGCTCAGCGTGGCGGGTGAAGGCGTGATCCGCCTGACTCTTGTCGCGCTTCCCATCAACTGGATTCTGGGATCCGCCGCCGCGCATTATGTCGGCGGCTTGGCATGGGGCCCATCCTGCCTGTTCGGCTCCATCGTCGTGGTGACCGGCCCGACGGTCGTGCTGCCCTTGCTGCGTCAGGCCAAACTGAAACCGCGTATCGCCGCCTTTCTGCGCTGGGAAGCCATTGTCAACGATCCGGTAGGGGCGATTCTCGCCACTCTCGTGCTGGAAATTCTGCTGATGAAGCCGAACGAAGGCACGTCGATCTACTTCACCGAGATGATGCCGCATCTCCTGATCAGCATGATCGTGGCAATCGGTCTCGGCATTGGCGGCGGCTGGAGCGTCAAGCAGCTCTTTGTCCGCGATCTGATGCCCGAAACGCTCAAGATGCCGCTCCTCCTAACATTGGCGCTGGCAGTCTACGGGCTCGGCTCCCTGTTCATGGACGGGGCCGGTCTCATGGCGGCGACGGTCTTCGGTATGGCGCTGGCCAACATGCGTGTGCCGGGATTGAGTGAGTTGCAGCGGATGAAGGAGAGCCTCGTCGTTCTGATCGTCTCGCTTCTGTTCATTCTGCTGACTGCTGACCTTCATCGCGTCGTTCTGGCCCGTCTGTCCTGGTCCATCTTCGCACTGACCCTTGCGATGATCTTTATCGTCAGGCCGCTGGGCATTTATCTGGCGACGCTGCGGAGTGGTTTGAGCTGGAACGAGCGGATCTTTGTCGGCTGGATCGCGCCTCGCGGTATTGTCGCGGCGGCTGTGGCTGGTGTGTCAGGGATTCGCCTGAGCGAAGCGGGTTTCGCCAGCTCCGAATTCGTCATGCCCGCCGTGTTCGCGCTCATTGCGGCGACCATGCTGCTGCATGGATTTTCGCTGACCCCTCTGGCGCGAAAACTGAAACTGACGCTCTCCAATGTGCCCGCACTGGCGATTGTCGGGGCCAATCCCTGGACACGCAACATGGCTGAGATTGTGGTCAAGGCAGGGACGCCGGTGACCATGGTCGATACGGCGGCGCGAGGGCTGGTTCCTGCAAAGCGGGCGGGTATTCCGGTGCTGCACGCCGAGATGCTGTCTGATGCCGGCGCCGAGAGTCTGGAGGAGCTGCCTGCGGACTATCTGATCGCCGCCACACCGGACGCAATCTACAACGGCATGGTCTGTGCGCACCTCGCGCCCCATTTCGGACGGGCGCGCGTGTATCAGGTGAGCCCGGGCCTCAAGAAACTGGATGAGTATCGTGGTCTGAGCCGGGATGCGCGCGGCAAGCTGCTGGGTGAACCGGCATGGAACTTCACGCTTCTGGATACGCTCTATCAGGACGGCTGGCGCTTTGTGGCGCTGCCGGTCACGCCGGAAACCGAAGTGCAGCTTTCACGACGTGTTGAAGATCGCCTCGATTTTCTTACTCTTCGTCCCGGTGGCAGAATCATGATCCATTCTGCGGAAGAAGGACGGGATGCGCCGCCCGCTGTCGAAGAAGTGATCATCTCCATGGTGCCGCCCAGACCCAACGTTGCGCAGGTTAAGACGCCGCCTCAACCGTGATGGAGGCGAGACCCATGGCAAGGGCTTCCCTCAGATCGGCTTCGGTCAGGGCGATGCAGCCTTCCGTGGGAGCTTTGTCCGGCGACTGGAGATGCAGAAAGATTGCTGAACCACGGCCCGCGACCGGCGGTTCGTCATTGTAACCGAGCACGCCGATGATGTCGTAGACATGGTCCTCGCGCCACAATTCTTCGTGACGAGCGGGGTGCGGCAGCGTGATCTGCCGGTTGTAGTCGGCATGTGACTGATCATCGCACCAGCCATCCTGTCGGGTGATCGGCTCAAGTAAAAGGCGGGAGCCGTCGGCATGAACAGGCCCCAGTATCGGGCGGCTGATCCGGTCTGCGCGGTAAAACAGTTTGCGCAGCGGAAAGGTGCCCACCGGAGTGGCGTGATCCCCTTCTTCCTTGTGGAGTGTGATGCCGGCAGCGCCGATTACAGCCGGGAAAACCCGGTTTGCGCAATGCAGTCGTGCAGTGCAGCCGCTTTCAGGAATGAGTGTCGCATGTATCATGATCACGGTTCCGGTTTCAGATGAGGTTATCGGGGATCTGACTGTTGACGGGTTCTGTATCACCGTGTTGCTGCAAGAGCGTCATGGAGAGCCGGTATTTTGTATCGGCATGATGGCAGAGTGGAATTGGCGTTATCCTCCGTTTCATGCAAGTCTGTCACGACGCCGTGAAGCAGAGGTTCGGCACTTGTCCGCCGAAAGGGGGAAGTGAGTCGGTTGCCTCTTGCCGTAGGGGTAAAGGGCGCTTACTGAGCCCGCAAAAAGAAGAGGTAGTGAATGTCGGGCGCACGTCCAATCCTGATCGTTGATGATGACCAGACGCTGCGACAGATGCTGGTTGAGCAGCTGCAGGTCGAGGGTGAATTTCAGGCTGTAGAGGCCGATTCCGTTGCCGCCGCATGGGAGGCTCTGAAGGCTCCTGATGCGCGTTTTGACGCGATCATCCTCGATGTGACGCTTCCGGACGGAGATGGCCGCGACTTCTGCGTGGAACTGCGTCGGGCAGGGCTGCGGATGCCGATCGTCATGCTGACCGGTTCGGATGACGAGGCAGACATCGTGCGTGGTCTGGATGCCGGTGCGAACGATTACGTCGCCAAGCCCTTCCGCATCGCTGAACTGCTGGCCCGTCTGCGTGCCCAGCTTCGTATTTTCGAAAACAGCGAAGACGCGGTCTTTACGGTTGGTCCCTACACTTTCCGTCCCTCCGCCAAGCTGCTGGTTGAGACGACCCGCAACAAGCGTATCCGTCTGACGGAGAAAGAGGCGGCGATCCTCAAGTTTCTCTATCGCGCCGGAACACGTCCCGTGCCGCGTCAGGTGCTGCTGAACGAAGTCTGGGGCTACAACGCCGCTGTCACGACACACACGCTTGAGACACACATCTATCGTCTGCGTCAGAAGATCGAGCCGGATCCTTCCAACGCGACGCTGCTGATTACGGAGGGCGGTGGTTACCGTCTCGATCCGGAAGCTGGCGTTCCAGCCGCTTGATGGACAAACGCTCTTTCCTTCAGGAAAGGGCGTTTTTTATGGTGGTAGCCAGCTTTGTAAAGCGCTCCGCCAAGGATACAGCTCAAGCTTTAAATGACAGACATGCTCCTCCTGAATTCAGGAAGAGCCTGTCACGGTTTTTACTCCGGTTGCGGTGTGCAATCTGGCGTAACCGGCTGCCCTGCCATAACGGCCTTTGTGAAAACCTCTGAATCTGCAAGAGACGCGTTGACTGTCTGATCGTGATTCAGACCTTTATAGATATGAGCCTGAACGGTTGTTCCCGCCGCACAGGCAGCTTTGATCAGACCGAACTGAAGCGGAGGCGGAACGTCTTTATCCAGTTCCCCGGTGCCCATGAACAGTGGCTGAGCGAGCTTGAGAGTTGGATATTTCATCGCGGTCAAAGCCGGAGCAAGCGTCCTTGCAAAATCAGGCTTCAGCGCATTGCTGAAATTGAGCCCGTCTTTCTTCACCTTGTCCGTCAGTTCGTAGACGCAGAGATCGGCTGCTGCACGATAGGCAGGCATCGCCTTGGCCGTGAAGGTGTTTTCAGGACGGAAAGTCGGATCGTATCCCGATAGACCCTGTGCCAGATACAGGGTGTAGACCATCACAGGATTATATCCGGCATTTGTCTTCTGAGTTGATGCTGGAGCCGCTGTCATCTGCTGAAGCAGTTCCGGCGTAATATAGGGTGCACCGGTGGCAACGGTTCCACGGATATTCAGGTCGGGGGCGTAGGTCGGCGCAAAAGCCGCTGAAGCAAAAGCCGCTCCACCGCCCTGTGACTGTCCGACAATCATGATCTTGTTCTGTAGATCGGGAACGTTTTTTAGCGCAGCACGAACGCCATCCAGAAGACTGTAAGCTTCGACGCGCGTGTTGAGATAAGGATGCGTTCCTGCTGTGCCCAGGCCCTGATAATCGGTTCCCACGACGGCAAAACCCCGCTTCATCCATTCGGAAAGATAGCGACGGTTACGCTCGGTCCATGGATTGCTGGAGGGCGCACAGCGATCCGCCACGCCTACGGTCCCATGCGCCCATGCAACGATGGGCCAGCCTCCTTTGGGTGGCTGACCCGCGGGCAGAATGACTTCCGCCGTCACGGGAACCAGCCCAGTGCCGGTGACGCCGTTTGTCGAGAGATAGGTGATCTTGAGTGCCTTTCCTGCGTCTGGAAGGCTGAAGGAAGCAGGCAGTGTTTCAGAGGCGGAAAGGCTGCCCGGTCCGGATGGGGAAGGGGCTGTCTCTGCGGAGGCATGGACTGTCACAGCGGAAAAACAGAAGCTCCCGAGAAGGCTTGCCAGCATAAGGCGGGAACGACGAGAAAACATAAGACATCCTTTTCTTGAACGGCATTGTGCAGCCAGTGTCGAAAGTTAAACTTATCAATGATAAGATTCTTCTGGGCGCTGCTTGTCAAGGCGTTGAACTGATCGGATGGGTGGGGGATAAGCGAAAGATGCAGACCCAGCATTTAAAGAAAAACTATCATCACGGAGACCTGCGTGCCGCTCTTCTGCATTCGGCACGCACACTCCTTGAAGAGCAGGGCATTGCCGCTCTTGGGCTGCGGGCGATCACGCGGCATGCAGGGGTGTCATCTGCCGCCGCCACGCCGCATTTTGGCAATCTGACGGGTCTGCTGAGCGCGCTTGCGACGGCAGGATATGAAGAACTTGCCGCAGCTCTTGAGCCAGTCCTTCCGGAGGGCCCGCATGCAGCCGGGTTGGTTTATGTGCATTTTGCCATGCGCAATCCCGGGCTGTTCACGCTTATGTTCCGAAGTGATCTAATCGATCGGTCCGATCCCGCGCTGGCAATGGCGGCAGACCGCACATCCCGCATGTTCACTCAGTTGATTGATGATCTTGAAGACAGACTGCCGCAAAAGACGCGGGCAGGAACGCGCGCCGCCCTGTGGGGAAAAGTGCATGGATTGGCTGTGCTGGCGATCGACGGGCTACTGGACGCGCTGCTGACCAGTCGGGGCGAGGGGCTGACGCTTGAGGAGCTTCTTGAGGATGCCTTGCGATAGAAGGCGATCTGTCGCTTCACGCGGTCTTATACTGATTACCGACTAAAGCTATGGACGAGCGGTGCGGGCGGCATTTCGCGGGCGACCGCATCCCGGACATTTTGATCAATTTTCTCAAGAGTAAATAATCCACCCCCTGCAAGGGCGATTAAAGAGACCAGAATCAACAGCTGTTTTTCTTCATGGGTTGATTTTCCTCGCTTCTCATGAGGGAGGACTGGGCGGTTCTGAAAACCCTGAAGTGCAACTGCACCCATAGAAAAGCGATTTTCAATAAGGAATATTTTTAATGGGTGTTTCTGGAATATCGTTTTTCCGTTTCGGCCTTTTTTCCATTGCGTCAGTGCAATTCTGGCTCTCCGAACGGCCATGATATGGAGTGTCAGGAAACCCTCCGATACTGTTCCATAACGCAAAATTCTGTCTGTAACTGACTTTACAGGCGTTTACATTGTCAGCGCTGTTGAGGATGATCTCGTTCCGATACCGTAAGAACGGACCAGAGACAGGAAGTTATGACTGAGACAACGACGTCCCGATCAGAAGAGAGCACCAGGCCGCAAGACTATTCCCGTCGGCAGTTCGCCCGGCTGGCAGGGCTTCTCGGAGCCGGAGCGTCCTTTTCCCGGATCGTCCCCTCTGCGCGGGCGAATACGCCTGGCACCGGACAAAAGACTTCCTCCATCTTTCTGGATAAAAATGAATACTGGACCGGTCCGCTGCCACAGGCCGCGCAGGCGGCACAGCGAGAAATCCTCTCAGGTAACCGGTATGACCCGGACAATCTGCATGACGATTTTCTCCGGACCGTCGCCAGCGTGGAACATGTTCCGCTCGACCGCGTACTGGTCTGGCAGGGATCGACGGACCCGTTGATCCGTAGCGTCCCGGCCTTCTGCTCACCAGAACGAGGATTGGTGACGTGCGATCCGACCTTTGAGGTTGTCTGGGAAGTAGCGAAATATCTCGGAATTCCGCTCCAGCGCGTGCCGCTGACGGCTGCGGACCGTTATGCGACAAACGCCAGAGCCCTGCTGGCGGCCAACCCGAAGGCCGGTCTCTATTATCTCTGCGCGCCGAACAACCCGACCGGCACACCCACATCACTGGATGAAGTCAGGTGGCTTGTGGACAACAAGCCGTCTGACGCCGTTGTTCTGGTGGACGAAGCCTATATTCACTTCTCAAACAGCCCGAGCGCCCTGTCCTTGATGGGAGAACGCAAGGATCTTCTGGTTCTCCGGACCTTCTCGAAACTGTTCGGTATGGCGGGCCTTCGGGTGGGCCTGAGTTTCGCTCATCCCGATCTGCATCAGCGCATGATGCGATATGATGGGGAGGCCGCCACCGGCTACACCAATGTTTCCGCGCTCGCTGGAGCCAGAACCAGCCTTCTCTTGCCGGATCAGGTCAGAAAACGGCGCGAAAGCATGACGGCGGTCAGAAACTCTGTCGAGCAGCATCTTATAAAAAGAGGAATCAAATTCATCCCCGGCAGTCAGGCCAACATGATCATGGTCGACTGGGGACGCCCGGTGGCGGAAGTAACCAAGGCTTTTGAACAGGGCGGGATTATCATTGGTCGTAGCTGGACGATCTGGCCGAACATGTCGCGTGTCACGATCGGCTCGGCGGAAGAGATGCAGCGTTTCAACCAGCAGGTAGACCGGATTTTCGGAACCTGATGGGAGTTAAGCCCCCAGATCCAGCATCACCGGCACATGGTCTGACGGCGAGGCCCAGTTTCGCGCCTCCCGGATGACCTGCATGCCGTGCAGCACATCCGTCAGGTCAGGCGTCACCCAGATATGGTCCAGCCGCCGCCCGCGATTGGAGGCGCTCCAGTCTCGGTTGCGGTAGGACCACCATGTGTAGAGCTTTTCTGTCGGTGGCACGAAGTGGCGCATCGCGTCGACAAAGCCCGTGTCGAGCCACGCATTGAGGCGCGTCGTCTCCGGCGGAGTGTGGCTGACGATCTTGAGAAGCTGCTTGTGGCTCCAGACGTCATGCTCAAGTGGAGCGATGTTCAGATCGCCGACAATCACCGTGCGCTTGCGATGATGCGTCTGAAACCACTCGGTCACCTGATCCACAAAAGCCAGCTTGTGGGCGAATTTCGGGTTTTCCTCGACATCCGGAATGTCGCCACCCGCCGGCACATAGAAATTGTGGATTTCGACCGGACCATGCTCGCCGGCAATGCTGGCTGCTGCATGACGACAATCCCCGCGTTCACACCAGTCGGGTGCATCCGGAACGGGTGACAGCGGGTGACGGGCAAGGATCGCTACGCCGTTGTAGCTTTTCATGCCGCGTCGGACCTGATGCGCGTAACCCAGCTCGGTCAGTGCCTCGGACGGGAACAGCTCGTCCGGCACCTTGGTTTCCTGAAGGCAGATCACGTCAGGACGCAGTTGCCTGTCCAGCTCCGCAAGCAGCGGAAGACGGAGGCGAAGCGAGTTGATGTTCCAGGTCACGATACGCATGGGGCGTGGTGGATCGCCCAAACGCCGCTCCGAGGCAAGGGGGATTCTGTCGGGTCTGGTCAGCGCTGTGTCACGCAGGGCACAGTAGGGACGGCCCGTTTGACGGGCGCGCTCTTGCAAACTCCCGATATGGACCCGATTTCTCAGCCATGACATCCGATTCCAGCCGTCAGGCCGCTCCCGCCCCGATTACCGAGGAGGTGCTCGCCCTCCATAATTCGCTGCTCACGCTCGACAGCCACATCGATATCCCGTGGCCGGACCGGGATGACGCGTTCCTCGACACGCCGGATCGCTTTGTCGATTTCCCCAAGATGCAGCGCGGCCATCTGTCGGCAGGTTGCTTCGTCGCCTATCTGCCGCAGGGAAAGCTGGACGCTGAAGGGCACAAGGCCGCGCAGGAACAGACCATCGCCATGCTTGAGGCGATCAACCGGATGCAGGGCACGCGCAACGGCATCACGGCCCGCGTCTGTCCCACGGTGGATGAGATCGAAGCCGCGTGGCGTGACGGAGCGCTGGCGGTCGTGCCGGGTGTGGAGAACGGCTACGGCATGGGCGACGATATCGGCATGCTGGCGAAGTTCCGGACGTTCGGGGCGCGCTATGTCACCCTGACCCACAACGGGCACAACGCTCTGGGCGATTCCGGCCAGCCGAGCCGGGTGCTCGGTGATCCGGCAGCGATGCACGGTGGTCTGTCAGCGCTTGGACGGGAGGCCATCGCCGAGATGAACCGTCTCGGCATGCTGGTCGATGTCTCGCACACGGGTCGTGAGACGATGCTTCAGGCTGTCGAGGTCTCTTCGGTGCCGGTGGTGGCGACCCATGCCTGCGTGAAAGCCCTGTGCGATCATCCGCGCAATCTCGACGATGTGCAGCTTGATGCCTTGAAGGCCAGCGGCGGTCTGATCCAGATCACTGCGATTGGGGGTTTCCTGCGCCCTCGTGCGGAACTGGCCGGACGTCGGGCGACTGTCGCGGACTACATGGATCACCTCGACTACGTCGTGAAACGGCTGGGGGTCGAGTATGTCGGGATTTCATCGGATTTCGACGGCGGTGGACAGCTGGAAGGCTGGGAAAACGCAGCGGCGTCTCCCGCGTTGACAGCCGAACTGATGCGTCGTGGATACGACCGCAGCGAGATCCAGGCGTTCTGGGGCGGCAACTTCCGACGGCTTCTTCGCAAGGGTGAGGAAGCTGCCACGGCGGGTCTGTAACAGGGGCGGATTCGCCTCTGTGAACAAACCGGGATCGCTGCGTGAAGCGGCGATCAGAATGGGATTGTCGATTTTGTCCACCTCCGGGATTGACTCCCTGTATTTCCATTCACTTTTGCCGATTCGGCCCTTCGGGGAAAATGTTCAGGTGATAAAATACATTAAAAACAAAGAGTTAACTGCTTTGATTAAAAAATATGCAATCCAAGATTCAAGGCGGAAGACCGGGGGGTCCATCAATCTGTCATCTTTTCTTCCACAAAGTTATCCACACGTTCGGTGGATGAATACTCCATGACAGACGAAATCCTTGGAGCGACTGCGGAAATGCCGGAGTCCCCCCTCACGGGCGTGGAGGTCATTCAGACCGCGCTGAAGACCATGCCGTTGTCGCCGGGCGTCTACCGGATGATCAACGCGAAGGGCGAGGTGCTCTACGTCGGCAAGGCGCGGGCGCTGAAGAAGCGTGTGACCTCCTACACGCAGCTTTCCCGCCTGCCGGAGCGTCTGCGCCGGATGGTGTCCGAGACGGCCTCCATGGAGATCGTCACGACCCATACCGAGGCCGAGGCGCTGCTGCTCGAGGCCAACTACATCAAGCGCATGAAACCGCGCTTCAACATCCTGTTGCGCGACGACAAGAGCTATCCGTGGCTGATGCTGACGGGCGGACATGAGTTCCCGCAGCTCGCCAAGCATCGTGGCAAGATGGACAAAAGCTCCAGCTACTGGGGACCGTTCGCTTCGGCATGGGCCGTGAACCAGACGATCAATATCTTGCAGCGGGTGTTCCAGCTTCGGACCTGCTCGGACTCCGTGTTCTCGTCCCGCACGCGTCCCTGCCTGCTGTTTCAGATCAAGCGCTGTTCCGCGCCGTGTGTCGACCGGATCAGTCGTGAGGATTATGCGGGGCTTGTCCGGCAGGCGAAGGAGTTTCTCGCCGGTGAAGGCGCGACACTGAAAGCCGAGTTCGCGGCGGAAATGGAGCAGGCGGCGGAGGCTCTGGACTATGAGCGGGCGGCTGTTCTGCGTGACCGTATCCGGGCGCTGGCCAGCATGCAGGAATCGACGGTCGTCAATCCGTCCAGCATCCGTGACGCCGACGTCATTGCGGTCTGGCAGACGGCGGGGCAGGCCTGTATTCAGGTGTTCTTCATCCGTGGTGGGCGGAACAACGGCAACAGAGCCTTCTATCCCGCGCACACGAAGGACGAGACGGACGCCGACATTCTGGCGGCCTTTCTGGCGCAGTTCTACGACGATAAACCCCCACCGGCACTGCTGCTGGTGAATCGCGAGCTTGAGGAAGCGCCTCTGCTGAGCGAGGCGCTGGGGATCAAGCGCGGCCACAAGGTCGAGATCCTGCGTCCTCAACGAGGCGAGCGTCGCGAGGTGGTGGAGCATGCCGAGACCAACGCCCGGGAGGCGCTGGAACGCAAGCTGGCCGAGAGTGCCGGACAGGCGAAGCTGCTGGACGGGGTCGCGAAGGTGTTCGGCCTTGATGAGCCACCGAACCGGATCGAGGTGTATGACAACAGTCACATCATGGGGACGAACCCCTATGGCGTGATGATCGTCGGCGGTCCGGAGGGCTTTGATCGACGGTCCTATCGGAAATACAGCATCAAGAGCGGGATCACCCCCGGCGATGACTTCGGCATGATGCGTGAGGTTCTGGAGCGACGCTTCGGGCGTGCGCTGAAGGAGGCGGCGGAACAGGGGCGGGAGAAGTCGGCCGACTGGCCGGACGTGCTGCTGATCGACGGTGGCGCGGGGCAGTTGTCCGCCGTGCAGAGCGTTCTGGACTCGCTGGGCGTGCGGGATGTGAAGCTGGTGTCGATCGCCAAGGGACCGGACCGCAATGCCGGGCGCGAGTGGTTTCACACGCTTGACGCGCCGCCGTTCCAGCTCGAACCGCGCGACCCGGTGCTCTACTACCTCCAGCGGCTGCGTGATGAAGCACACCGGTTCGCCATCACCACGCATCGCGCCGGTCGCTCCAAAGCCTTCGTGAAATCGGAACTGGACGAAATTCCGGGCATCGGTCCGACCCGCAAGCGGGCTCTCTTGAACCATTTCGGCTCGGCGCGCGGCGTTAGTCAGGCGGGTCTTGCGGAACTGGAAGCGGTGGCGGGCGTGAACCGGGAGACGGCCCGCGCCATCTACGGACATTTCCATCCCGACTGGACGCCTGCCTGACAGGCTGACGCTTGCTGAGGCTGAGTTGAAGATCATCGGAGTATGATCAGGCAACGGGTTTCTCCGGACCTCACGTTTTTTTAACGTCGGGGAAATCTCTCGTCGCAATAGCTTTCCTGCTGATAAAAAAGGCAGATCTTCTGCTATGCGCCGTTCCTGTTCGTGGCAAAGTGGAGTAACGTGGTCCCCATGATAACCGATCTGCCGAATCTCCTGACCCTGTCGCGGATCGTCGCCATTCCGGTTCTGGTCGTGCTTGTGGCCATGAATCGTGCGGAGGCGGCTGCCGGGGCGTGTCTGCTCTTCATTGCGGCGGCGGTGACGGATTATTTCGATGGTCATCTGGCCCGCTCCCGCCAGATGCAGTCGGATCTTGGGCGGATGCTGGACCCGATTGCCGACAAGCTGCTTGTCGGTGCGTCCCTGATGGTGCTGGCGGGGCTGGACAAGCTCACCTATGGCGCGCTCTGGCCTGCCATCGTGATTCTGTGTCGTGAGATTCTGGTCAGCGGTTTGCGGGAATATTTGGCGGGCACGCGTATCAGCCTGCCTGTCACACGGCTGGCGAAGTGGAAGACCGGCTTCCAGATGACCGCCATTGGTTTCCTGCTGGCAGGTGACAGCACCGGCGTGCTGCTGCACATGCCGTGGCTGCCGGTTAGCCTGATGGGGTCCGTGATGCTGTGGATCGCGGCGGTTCTGACGCTGATGACGGGATGGGATTATCTGGTGGCCGGATTGCGGCATGTGGAAAAGGCCGGAGGCACCGAAAAGACAACGGGCTGAGCGTGACCTGTTCGCCACGCTCCCACCTTCTCATGCCGTGAGAATGTGAAAGAACATGACTTTCAGGTAAGCTGGAATTTACCTGTGGCTGTCACGCTTGTATCAAAGCCCGCACTACGCGGACCATCTGGACGAGGAAGAACTTATGCGGAAAGCCGCTCTTGTAGCGTCATTACTGGTGTTGAGCGGTTGTTCCGGCTTTGACAAATGGCTTACCGATACGGCGACACTCCCGGGAGCCAATCCCAACGCGCCTAGTGGGGAATCGGAGACGCTGCGTCGCGTGCGTGGATACGCCACGACGGAAACACCTCTGCTGCCGGAGGCCGGAAATATCTGGCCGGGCGCGCCGAAGCCTCTTCCTTCACTGTCTGATGTGGCTTCTGACCATGATTCCCAGGTGGGAGGAGCCGCTGGCGATCTTCCTGATGGCGGCAAGCTGTCTATCGGCGAGGATTTCCAGGATTCCTTCTCCGGTGCAGGCACAGCTGCCGCGCTGCCCAGCGTAGAACCTGATGTCGCCTCCAAATTCGGCGGCGGAAAAACCGCCAGTTCCACCATCGAAATTCCGAACGGTGACGGCACAACGACCCTGATTCATCCGGATGGCTCGATCAAGACCGTGCAGACATCCTCTCTCCATCACGGTGACGCGGCAGCTGGCGCTGCCAAGAGTGGTGGTGCAGGAAAGGCTTCAGCACATCCTCCGGTTCCCCCCAAGGATGAAAAAGATGTCGTTATTCCGGTAACGCCGCTGCTTTCGACCGATCCGGCGAGCAAGCAGTAAGAAGCATTGCTCTCGAGAGAAAAATTACGGGCTGCCGTACATGTCGGGTAGGATGAGAGTCCTGCTGCCTGATTGGTAAATGCCAGTCCCGTATAACTGGAGCGCGGCAGACAGTCAGAACAGGAATTCGGCATGAGCGATAGTGTGACAGTTCTCTATTTCGCTGGTCTGCGCGAGCAGGTTGGACGTGAAAGTGAAACGGTCACTCTCGCTCCGGATGTTCAGACGGTAAAAGACTTTCTGGCAGTGCTCCGCCAGCAAGACGCTGCTTTTAACACCGTTTTTTCCCAATTTCCCCGCATGCGAGTGGCGGTCAACAAGGTCATGGGTGACCTTTCAACCGCCGTGCAGAATGGGGATGAAATCGCTTTTTTCCCTCCCATGACCGGAGGATGAGCGGCATGACGCAGCAGTCTAGAATCCGTGTTGTGGTGCAATCCGCGCCCTTTGACGTGGGGACGGAAACGGCGCGACTGCTGGCCCTTGATCCGGAGACGGGTGGTTTAGGCTCTTTTCTTGGCGTTGTGCGCGGAGGTGGCGGACTGGTCGCTCTTGAACTGGAGCATTATCCCGGCATGTGCGAGCAGACCCTGATGACGCTGGCGGAAGATGCGTTGCAGCGATTCAGTCTGGTCGGATGCACGATCATTCATCGTGTGGGACGGCTGGTTGTTGGAGAGCCCATTGTGCTCGTGCTGGCCTCAGCCGCGCATCGTGGTGCGGCGCTGGACGCCACGCGCTTTCTGATTGATCGTCTGAAAACCGGTGCGCCGTTCTGGAAAGCCGAAGAGTTTGCCGACGGGCGGCGCGTCTGGGTGGAAAGCCGACAGGAAGACGAGGCCATCGCTGCAGGGTGGTGAGCCAGTCCCACTTATGAGCAAGATGGCCGCGCTTCCTGACGCTCTACGCTGACAGCACCTTGTAGATGGCCTGTGTCAGCGTTCGCAGCTCTTCTGGGGTAATAGTGAAAGCCGGTGTCAGGTAAACAATATTCCGGAATGGCCTGATCCAGACGTTTTCGGCGATAAAGCGTGTCCGGAGTGCTGCCGGGTCGGCAATCCTGTCCAGTTCCACCACACCGATGGCACCCATAACCCGCACATCCTTCACACCCGGTAGTGTGCGGCAGGGCTCCAGT
Organism: Acetobacter sp. UBA5411; assembly: GCF_002409645.1. Taxonomy (GTDB): domain Bacteria; phylum Pseudomonadota; class Alphaproteobacteria; order Acetobacterales; family Acetobacteraceae; genus Acetobacter. Next base: position 28,741 of record NZ_DHNR01000034.1, on the reverse strand, counting down.
TGTTCACGAAGAGCCGTTTCAAGGGCAGCAACCTGTTCAAGTCGAGGTTCCTGTTCGAACAGGTCGAGCGACGCGTTGGCGCAGGCACAGGCCAGTGGGTTGGCCATGAAAGTCGGGCCGTGCATCAGGGCATGTTCGGGATTATCGGAAAGAAACGCTTCGTACACATGACGCCGCGCAACGGTCGCAGCCAGCGCCATGGTGCCGCCGGTGAGCGCCTTGGACAGTGTGATGATGTCCGGCACGATTCCGGCCTGCTGACAGGCGAACATCGTTCCCGTCCGGCCAAAACCTGTGAAGATTTCGTCCAGAATCAGCAGCAGTCCATGCCGGTCGGCAGCATCGCGCAGACGGCGCAGCACATCGGGCGAGTGAAACAACATGCCACCCGCGCCCTGCACCAGCGGTTCGACAATGATGGCGGTGATTTCGTGAGCGTGGGTGTTCAGAAATGCTTCAAATGCCGCCGTGGTCGCCTCATCCCGGGGCAGGTCGATCACATGCTGTGCGGGCATCACCCCGGCGAACAGATGATGCATCCCTTCCTCGGGATCGCAGATTGCCATCGTGGCCAACGTGTCGCCGTGATAGCCGCCCTTGAATGCCAGCAGTTTCGTGCGTCCGGTCTCTTCGCGATTGAGGCGATACTGGATCGCCATCTTCATCGCCACCTCGACGGCGACGGAGCCGGAGTCCGTATAGAACACCCGTTCCAGATCACCCGGCAGCAGAGCGGTCAGTCGGGAAGACAGCCGCAGTGCGGGTTCATGTACCATGCCGCCAAACATCACATGCGGCATGCGGGCAAGCTGGGCCTCCGCACAGGCACGGATATGCGGATGGTTGTAACCGTGGCACGCCGTCCACCATGCCGCCACGCCGTCCACCAGAGACCGTCCATCCTCAAGGATGATCCGGCTGCCTTCCGTCGCGTAGGCGGCCAATGGGGCTGGAGCGGTCTTCATCTGGGAGTAAGGAAGCCAGATATGGGGCAGACCGTCTTCATACCAGTCGGGTGAGGACAAGGGAGAACTCCTTTGGGGCGGCATTGGGCGTCTCTCTCATATCAGCGCGGTGGCTGGTTGCCATCCTTGCAACGATGGAAAGCCCCCCTTCGGGTGGGTTTGAATCCGCGCTTCATATCTTCAGATGTAGAGGTAATTCTAGAAATCCCTTTATGATATCAGTAATAAATGGAAAGAAGTAAGTGCAGGAAAGCAGCACTATCCGTCTGTAGAAAGAAAGGTTCCGAGAGTGGGAAAAGCAGCGAACGCCATTGCATGATTGACCCTTAATCAGCGTTCCGGCACCACCTTGGCAGCATGACCCGATTTGATTCCCTTTTCAGGCAGGCCGTCGATGCGCTTCAAGCGCAGGATCGGCGGCGCATTCTCCGGCCCATGACTGCAGTGGGTGGGGCGCGTTTTGAACGTCCGGATGGCGCTTGTCTGATTGATTTCTCATCGAATGACTATCTCGGTCTGTCGCAGCATCCCCGACTGAAAGAGCGGGCCGCCGACTGGGCGCTGCGTTATGGAGCCGGGAGTGGCGCATCCCGCTTGGTGACCGGCACGCGTCTGCTGCACGAGCAGGTTGAGGGACGGGTCGCTCGTCTCAAGAAAACCGAAGCGGCCTTGCTGTTCGCTTCCGGCTGGCAGGCCAATGCCTCGCTGGTGCCGGCTCTTGGGCGTCTGTCCTCGGAACAGATGGGGGCCGCTCCGCTAGTTTTTGCGGACAGGCTGAATCACGCCAGTCTGCATCAGGGATGTGCTGCGGCGGGCGTCCGGCAGATCCGGTTCCGGCATAATGACCTCGATCATCTTGAAACACTCCTGAAAGCCCGTGACAGTGAACCGGGCCTGAAGCTGATCCTGACCGAAAGTGTCTTCAGCATGGATGGCGACCGGGCCGATGTCCCCGGTCTGGCTGCTTTGGCGGAGCGGTATGACGCTTTCCTCTGCCTCGACGAGGCGCACGCCACGGGTGTGCTTGGGCTTCACGGCGCGGGGCTGGCGAGCGAGGCGCCAGAAGGCGTGCATCTTATCATGGGCACGTTCAGCAAGGCGCTGGGTGGAATGGGTGCCTACATTGCAGGTTCCCGCGCCCTGTGTGACTGGCTGATCAACAGCGCTTCCGGCTTCATCTATTCCACAGCCCTGCCGCCTGCCATGCTTGGAGCTGCGGATGCGGCGCTGGAACTGCTGCCTGATCTGGATGCGGAGCGGACGCGTGTTGCGCGTCATGGAGAAATGCTGCGGCAAAGCCTGCATGAAGCCGGACTGACGACAGGCGCTTCCAGCACTCAGATCGTGCCTGTCATGCTGGGCGAGGCGGTGACTGCGCTGTCTGTTGCGGCAAGGCTGGAAGCGGACGGAATGCTTGTCGCCGCGATTCGGCCGCCGACCGTGCCAAAGGGCGAGAGCCGCCTGCGGATCACCCTGTCAGCCGCGCATACGGAGGACGATGTGCAGCATCTTGCGGACGCGGTTGTGCGTCTGTGTGGTGTGGCCTGATGCAGATTGTTCTTGTGCATGGCTGGGGTTTTATGCCCGCGATGTGGAAGCCGGTGCAGGACAGGCTCGGACAGCCCACCGTAACGCCCGATCTGGGATTCTTTGGTCCGGCGGAGACAGACTTGCCGACCGGTCAGCCTCTACTGGCGGTTGGACATTCTCTCGGACTGCTCTGGCTACTGACCCAAATTTCTCTGCCGGAAGGCAGTGTTGTCCTGGGGATCAATGGATTTACACGCTTCAGCCGGGCGAATGATTTTCCGGCTGGTTGCCTGCCTCGCGTGCTGGATCGGATGATGAGGGGGCTGGAGCGGGATGCTGTACCGGTTCTGCGTCAGTTTCGTGAGAACTGCGGTCTTTCCGGACAGGAAACAGAGAATTTCGGCAATCCGGAAACGACACGTCTCATGGACGGACTGAGCCTTTTGCAGAAAGGTGACGCTCGCGCAAAGGGAAATCGCGTGCATGCTACTCTGGCAAGTCGGGACGATGCGATTGTCAGTCAGGCTATGACGGAGGCGTCGTTTCCGTCGGAACAGATCGAGTGGCTGGAAACAGGGGGGCATCTCCTACCTCTGACCCATTCGGATCAATGCGCGACATTCATTCTGAAAGCCTGTGAGGAAATCTCTGCCGATGGTCGATAAACACCCGCAGACGAAGCAGGAACGCACGGCCATAGCGGCGCGATTTGGTGCGGCTGAAAAGTATGATTCAGCGTCGACTATTCAACGGCTGGTGGCACGTCGACTGCTCGACAGGATCGTTCGTAAGCTTGGTGACCACAAGCCTGCGCGTATTCTGGAATTTGGCTGTGGTACCGGCGCTTTTACGGCGCTGTTGAAAGAACGCTGGCCAGATGCAGAACTGCTCGCGACCGATCTGGCTCCCGAAATGCTTGAGCGGGCCAAGGCGCGGTGCGGGAATGATGTAGCGTTCGCCGTCATGGATGCGGCGTCGCCGAACCTCACAGGCTCTTTTGATCTCGTCTGCGGCAATCTGGCTCTGCAATGGATCGATCCGCCGGAGCAGGCTCTGTCGGCGCTCTATGGTTTGCTGGCCCCGGGAGGTCTGCTGGCGGTTTCCACGCTTTCCGCAGACTCTTTTTCGGAGTGGCGACAGGCGCATGCGCAGGAAGGCGTTGCGGCGAATATCCGTGTTTACCCGACACGCACCTCCTTTCAGAAAGGATGGCCAGCGAATGTCGTCGGTGCAGCGCTACAGGCTCCGTTTGGACAATGGGTTTTTGAAACACTTGTCGAGCAGACGCAGGGTGGCTTGGCTTTTCTGCGTGGCCTGAAGCAGATTGGCGCAACCGCGCCCGTTGACGGCGGACATCCTTTGACCGCCGGCGCTCTTCGGAAAGTGGTGCGTCGTTTCGATGTGCAGGGAGCGGCGCTGACATGGGATGTCGCGCTCGGTCTTTTCCGCCGTCCGCCACGGGCGGGCGTTTTTGTGACGGGCACAGATACCGGGGTGGGCAAGACCTTTATCTCCGCCTGTCTGACCAGAGCGTGGGATGCGCTGTACTGGAAGCCCCTCCAGACCGGACTGGCGGAGGAGGCGGGAGATACGCCCACGGTCACGGAGCTTGCAGGCGCGGATGCGGATCGCATCCTTCCTCCGGCCGATACTTTTCTCGCGCCTTTATCTCCGCAGGCTGCGGCAGCCGCGGAGGGGAGGGCAGTTGATGTGAGCCGTCTGGTTCTGCCATTGAACCAGCCAGAACGTCCTCTTGTCGTGGAAGGGGCTGGCGGCGTGGATGTGCCTGTCACGAAAGATCTTCTGCTGATCGATCAGATTACGGAGTTTGGTCTGCCAGTGGTGGTCGTGGCGCGCAGCGGACTGGGAACGGTCAACCATACCCTGCTCACTCTTGAAGCGCTGCGTCGCCGAGGGATCGGGATTGCCGGTGTCGTGCTGAACGGGCCGCCCAATCCGGGTAATCGGGCGGCGATTGAGGAGCATGGTCACGTCGCAGTGCTGGCGGAAGTGCCGTTCTTTGAAAATGTCACTGCGGAAAGTGTGAAGGACGCGGCGCGTCTCATGCCGCGGTGGAGCTATCTGGAGGAGTGAAAGACAACGGCTCTTCCTGCGCAAGGCCGGTGTCGTAAACTCCTTCGCAGTAAACCTTCAATAAGGAACAATCAAAGTTTTTGGGTGTCGCCTTTTTTCCAAAAAGGTGACGTCGTCAAAAGCTTTTTGCAAAAAGCTTCACCAAAAACTTCCTTGTGATTTACCGTAGGGTTTGTGAGCAGGTTCTGCCGAGACCGCTCACCGCCTGCGCGAGCGTTGCGGCGTGTCACGTGACGGTGTTGTGTCCCGTGGAAGAGCAGGCACCGGCAGCGCCACTAGTTTGAGGCCGAGCGTGCTTTCCACTTTCCGCATCGTCTTGCGTTCTTCCGCGGAACAGAGTGTTGCCGCCCATCCCATGCGTCCCGCCCGTCCTGTGCGGCCGATCCGGTGCAGATAATTGTCGGGCAGTTCGGGAGGGGACATGTTGATGACCTGTCCCACCTGCTCAACGTCCAGACCGCGTGCGGCGATGTCGGTGGCGACAAGAATTGTGGCTTTCCCGCTCGAGAAAGCCTCGATAGCGGTATTTCTCGCGGGCTGGGTCAGGCCGCCATGCAGCCCTACAACTTTAAGTCCCCGTTTGCGGAATTGTTTTGTCAGAAGATCGGCCTCGTCGCGGGTCGATGCGAATACGATTGCGCTGCGGTCAGGATGACGACGCAGGAGCGCTTCCGCAGCCGCCGGTTTGGCGGCCTTGTCAACGAACAGCACGGCCTGCCGGATGCTGGGTTTTTCATCTTTTGCCGGTTCGATCCGCACCGGTTTGTACAAAAACTGCTGGGCAGCGGTCATCGTTTCCTGTGAGCCGGTGGCGGACACAAGGACGGTCTGCCGGTCACGCGGCAGAAGCGCCAGAATACCCAGCATTTCGTCACGGAATTCGCCGGTCATCAGACGGTCACCCTCATCGAGGACGAGAAAGCGGCATGATGCCGACTCAATGCGTTCCGTGCGGAGCATGTCCAGCAGACGACCGGGCGTCGCCACGATCAGACGGGCGGTTTCAGGTGGGGCGTCATATTCCCTGTCAGGATCGTCTTTTGTGCCACCGTAGACAGCAAAAGGTTCAAGCTCAGGGCGAGTGGCCAGCAGCGTGCCCATTTCGGCGACCTGTCGCGCCAGTTCCCGCGTCGGGACGATGATCAGGGCCGTATTTTTTTTCTTGCGAAGAAGATAATCGAGCAGTGGCAGAAGATAGCAGGCGGTCTTGCCTGTTCCTGTCGGGGCAAGAATTTCCGCATCATGGCCGGAAAGCAGCGCCGGAATGGCCGCTTTCTGAATGGGAGTGGGATCCTTCAGGCCTGCCTTTCCAAGTCGGGCAAGCAGGGCGGGATTCAGCTTTAGAGAAGAAAAACCGCCGTTTTCCGCGCTTTTCTGGTTTGTGGATGTGTGGGAAGACGCTGCGGTCGATGAAGGCATGATGAGTATCCGAAGGAGTCCGGTGGACGTAATCGCGGCACGGACCACGGTCGGTCCGGACAGTCTGCCAAAGACAGAGGCAGAGCGTTACGGCAGACATATGCCAAAATACCATCGCGGATGCCATGTTTCCATGACATCCGTTCTGGCCGAAGGGATACTATCCTGAGAGTCGTAAGTGTTCACACGATCGATCTGTTCTGGATAGACTGTATCGTTTCGCTTTTCGAAACGGGTTTGCGGCGATCAGACTTCAGGCTGCTTCTGCAAGCTGTGAAAGATCTTCGTTATTATTGTGGTTGTTATACAAACGGGCCTGCCGGGGTGTCTGTATGGCGAGCCAACTGATGGGGTGGCCAGCAGCCAGCGGCTCAAGCCCGGCCTGTTCACGCACAGTACTGCATGAATGAAAATGGATCTCACTCTGCATCTTCTGTGATCGTCTATGAATAAAACTTCTGCTGACTCCAAGTTCTTTTGCTGAACTTCTAAGTGTCATCTTTTTCTTATTAAGAAGAAATGAAAGTTTTTCGTCCTGCTCGGTGGACCATATCAGTGCGCGAGGCATTAAATACTCTCTTTCTTTTGTGATCGGGTGAACATCTCCATTATTGCGATACCAACTGAAAAACGAAGGCAATATTTAACGATGGATTAACGGAAAGGGGGGTGTTGCGATAATAAGTGGTATAATTTTATTTTTTGTTTTTATATTTATACATTCATTTCTGCATATATTAGTTGCGTTATAGAGATACGATGTATCGAATAATATGTTTTTATTCATGATAAAAAATATCAAAAAATATAATTGGATAATAAAAAAGAATAAGTCCGCAATAAATTGCTGGTTCTGAAAAGGGTTATGATACGCTATCTCATTGAAATGGCTTGATTAAATCAGAGACAGCTTCATCCGGGATGCGTGGAGGGAAAGTTGCTCGGAAAATGGTACAAAAAGAACGACTTCGTCATTCTTATTGTGCCATATTGTGAAGCCCGTCCAAATGAGAACATTGCGGGCTTCTTTCCCTAAAAATGCCGTTTTTTGTGTCTCACCACACGAGACCGGCCAGACAGGCGAGTGCGAATCCAACACCTATGTCCCTGTTGGCCCGGAATTGGATGAGACAGAGACGCGGATCCTGTGGATTGACGGAAACAGCCTGCTTCAGCAGCAGGGCGATGCAGACAAGCGCAGCGGGATAGAAACCGACACCGGTATGCGCGAGAAAGCCTGCGCCCACAAAAGCAAGGCCTGCGGCGGTGTAACAGACGCCGACAAACTCTCTGGCGCGCCCCTGCCAGAGAAGAGAGGTGGATTTCACGCCAATCCGGGCGTCGTCATCCATGTCCTGAAAGCCGTAGATGGTGTCGAAACCCAGCTGCCATAGGATGGTCGCAGAGTACAGCAGGATCTGGGTCATGTCGCAGCGGTCCGCCACCGCGGCGTAGCCCATGGGTGCGCCGAAGCCGAACGTGAAGCCCATGACAAGCTGCGGCCACCATGTGAAGCGCTTCGCCAGCGGGTAAAGCCCGACCAGTATAAGAGAAGAAACGCCGAGCAACTGGGTCAGAGGATTGAGTTGCAGAAGGATACTCAGCCCGATCAGCAGCAGAAGGAGCAGAAACAGCGCCGCATGACGCATTCTCAGAGCGCCGGATGCAAGCGGTCGGCCTGCGGTGCGTGTGACCTGCCGGTCGATATCCCGGTCCCACATGTCATTGACGACACATCCGGCGGACCGCATCACAAGACTGCCAATTCCGAACAGCACCAGCAGGCGCACGCGCTCAAGCGGTGAAGTTGTCCCTCCGGCATCTGGCAACAGGATGCCCCATGCGCCCGGAAGGAAGAGAAGCCATGTGCCGATCGGCCGGTCCAGACGCGCCAGAAGCGCATAGGGACGTAACGGCGCGGGAAGGCGGGAAATCCAGCCGGTGCTACGAATATCCGTGTGCGGAGTGGCTGTACCTGACACTGCAATCCCTCTTCACTGGTTCTCTGGCCGGGGCTTTTCACCCTGGGCCGGGCCATCCGTCAGCCCGGTTCTTCGGAAACAACACTGACCCGGGCTTCATAGGCTTCGGGGGCTTCGGACTTGACCGGAGAACGAATCCCGTCGAAACCGCGCCGATTGATGCGGGGCAGACCCGTCGGGGTCAATGGTGTCAGGTCAACCTGACGGATTCATGGCCTTTGCACTGCTCCGAGCCTGCGAGAAAGCGCCCGCCGATGTCAGCCCATCATACTCTTCCACGCCTGTATCTCCCTGCGGATGTTCCGCTGACTGGCGAGGCCGTCATACCGATGTCTCCCGAACAGGCCCGGTATCTTGGGACCGTCCTGCGCAAAGGGGAGGGGGACGCCGTCAGGGTCTTCAATGCCCGGGACGGGGAATGGCTGGCCCGGATCGCGTCCGTCAGAAAGGACAAGGGCTCTTTCACGATCACGGAGAGACTGCGTCCTTTCATTGATGAGCGCGGCTGTGTTCTCGCTTTTGCACTTTTAAAGCGTGATGCGACGGACCTCGTCATCCGGATGGGAACAGAGCTTGGCGTATCGCGCTTCGCGCCACTGATTACTGAACGGACGGTCGGCCAGCGAGTGAATGAAGCACGGCTCGAATCGATTGCCATTGAGGCCGCCGAGCAGTGCGAGCGGCTGACAGTTCCGCAGATTTCCGCTCCGGTGCGTCTGGTTGATTTTCTGGGAGCATGGCCTGCTGAAAAACGCCTTTTTGTTGCCGTAGAACGACTTGAAAGCCAGCCGGAGACGCAGAAAACCGGGAGTGACCTTTCCGCGAATCCTTTTGCAGGAGCAACGGATGGGGACGGTATTCTGACGGGTCCGGAGGGAGGTTTCAGTCCGGGGGAACTTGACGTTACGCTGGCGCGCCCCTTTGTTACGTCCATCACATTGGGAAACAGGGTACTGCGCGCCGAGACAGCCGTCGCCGCCGCGCTCTCCCTGTTCGATTCCCAGCTCCGAAATATCTGAGGTCGGGACGCAAGCCCGATCGCCCCTGAGTGGAAGCACAGAAGCCCGATGTCGAATCCTGCCGATCAGGACACCCGCTCCATCACATCCACACGCGATCTCGTGGATGTTCTGGCTGCAGGAAACAAGCCCCGTGATCTCTGGCGGATCGGCACGGAGCATGAAAAATTCGGTTTCATCCGGCCTGAAGCCGCAACAGCGGAACGTCCGGCCTTTTCCTCTCCGGACTATGAGCATGAGGGGATCGGCGCGCTCCTGAAGGGCGTCGAGCAGCAGGGCGACTGGACACCCATCACAGATGGACCCGCTGTGATCGGGCTGAAAGGCGCCGGGATCAACAAGGGAGCGGCCATCTCTCTGGAGCCTGCCGGCCAGTTCGAACTGTCAGGCACGCCGCTGGCCAGCCTGCACGAGACGCGGACAGAGCTGGAGCGTCATTTCGACACCATCCGCGCTCCTGCTCGCGCCCTTGGGCTCGGCTTCGCGCCGCTCGGTTTCCATCCCTTCGCCACACGCGCCTCCCAGCCGTGGATGCCCAAGAGCCGCTACGCGATCATGCGATCCTACATGCCGAAGGTTGGCACGATGGGCCTCGACATGATGCAGCGGACCTGCACTGTGCAGGTCAATCTGGATTTCTCATCCGAGGCGGACATGGTGCGCAAGATGCGTGTCTCCCTCGCGCTTCAGCCCGTTGCGACCGCGCTGTTCGCCAATTCACCGTTCTATGAAGGCAAGCCGAATGGCTGGCTGTCCAATCGGGCGCAGGTCTGGACGGACACGGACAACGCCCGCTCAGGCATTCCGGCTTTTTGTTTCGAGGAGAGCTTTGGCTTCGAGCGCTATGTCGAGTGGGCGCTCGATGTGCCGATGTATTTCATCGTGCGCGACGGGAAGCTAATTGATGTGTCCGGTCGGTCCTTCCGGGCGTGGCTCAATGGTGAGAGACAGGATGGACTGGACGGTCTGACGCCGACCATTGGTGACTTTGAAGACCATCTGACGACCCTGTTCCCGGATGTGCGCCTGAAGCAGTTCCTCGAAATGCGTGGGGCCGATGCGGGATCGGCCGAGATGATGCTGGCGCAGTCTGCTCTGTGGGTTGGACTGCTTTATGACGATGCAGCGCTGGCTGCGGCGGAAAGTCTTGTGCGCGAACATGACTGGGAGACGTACCGCGTGCTGCGGGGTGATGTTCCGGCCCGTGCCCTGAACACGCCGTTCGGTAGCGGAACGGTGCGCGATGTGGCCGCCCGCATGGTGGATATCGCGACTCATGGGCTGCGCGCCCGGGCGCTGCGTAACGAATCCGGGCAGGATGAAACGGTGCTGCTCGCACCGCTTCAGGCGCTTGCCGCAGGTGCGCCGACGCAGGCCGAGCGCTGGCTGGAACGCTATAACGGACCGTGGGCGGGCGACGTGAAGCGTATCCTTCTGGAGGCAGAAGTCTGACGTTCAGACTTTCTTTTCAGATTGGGCGATACAGAGTGTTGAAAGTAAAAAGTAACTTATAGAAGGATGCATTCATGGTGCGGCCCTGCCCCGATCCTGGAGCCGCGACAAAGACAGCAACGGATGACCCGCGGTCCGTCCGGTTGCGTCTGCTGGAGACGTCGGATCTCCATATGTTTCTGCGTGGATGGAATTATTATCAGGCTGAAAAGGATCATGGTGTCGGGCTTGCCCACATCGCCACCCTGATCCGGGCCGCCCGCGATGAGACGCCAAACTGCCTGTTGTTCGATAATGGCGATACCTGTCAGGGATCGCCGGTCGGTGATTTCATGGCCGGAAGCAAGGGCGGTGAGGCTGCCCATCCGATGATCCGGGCGATGAACCTGCTCGGATACGATGCCGCGACGATCGGCAATCATGAGTTCAATTACGGGCTGCCCTTTCTCAGGGAGCAGCTCAAGGATGCCGCCTTTCCGTTAGTCTGCAGCAATGTCACACTCTGCAATGGCGCGCCGCTTCTGCCGTCGTCTGTCGTGCTGGAGCGTGAGGTCATCGACAATCGCGGCGAGAAGTGCTGCCTGCGGATTGGTGTGATCGGCTTTGTTCCACCGCAGATCATGGTGTGGGACGCCATCCATCTGCACCAGCAGGTCATGGTGATGGATATGGTGGATGCCGCGCGGCAGCTCGTGCCCGAACTGCGGACCCGGTGCGATCTCATCGTGGCGCTCTGTCACTGCGGCATCTCGGCGGAACCGCGGCAGGGGGGAGAAGAGAACGCGGCTCTTTATCTCGCGGAAATCGAAGGCATAGACGCGCTGCTGCTGGGGCACACCCACCATGTCTTTCCGGGAGAGCATCATGACAATCTGCCCGGTGTGGATGCCGTGGCCGGAACGCTGCACGACGTGCCTGCCGTCATGCCCGGTTTCTGGGGCAGCCATCTGGGCGTGATCGACCTGATGCTCCGGCAGACGGAAAGAGGCTGGGTCTGCGAGGATTTTCAGGTCGAAGCCCGTCCCGTGTGTCGCCGGGAAGAGGGACGCGCCCACGCTCTTGTGCATGAAGATCCGGCCATTCTCGAGGAAATCCAGCCTGAGCATGAGGCGACCATGGCCTGGATGGACGAGCCTGTCGGCTGGACATCCGTCCCGTTGACCAGCTGGTTCACCTTTCTGGGGTCTGATCCGTGTCTGGCGTTGGTGAATGCGGCTCAACTGGCGTTTGCCCGTCCTTTGCTGGCCGGAACGGAGTGGGAGAATCTGCCGCTGCTGTCAGCCGCTGCACCCTTCCTTGCCGGCGCGATGGCGACGGATGCCTTTGTGAACATCCCGGTCGGTGAACTGACGATCCGCGATCTGGTGAGTATCTACCCCTTCGCCAACACGCTGAGCGTAGTCCGCTGTAGCGGCGCTGACCTGAGGGAATGGCTGGAACGCTCCGCGACCGTTTTCAATCACGTCATACCGGAACAGGAGACGGCCCAGCTCCTGCTGAATCCGGTGCCGCCGGTTTACACGTTCGACGTGATTATGGGGGACGCTATAAGTGGCGCTCTGACCTATACGATCGATATCAGCTCTCCCCGTCGCTACTGTGAACAGGGGCGTCTCGTCGATTCGTCGGCCAGACGCATCCATGATCTGTGCCTCGACGGACGCCCTGTTGAGGACGGACAGATGTTCGCTGTGGTGACGAACAACTACCGTGCTTCAGGTGGAGGGCATTTTCCGGGTACAGGCAGGGACCGGGTGATTGTCACGACGCATGAGCATAACCGCGATCTTCTGGTTCGTTATGTCAGGCAGCAGGGCTGCCTTTTGCAACCTCATGCCGGGAACGGGTGGCGCTTTCGACCGCTCCCTTTTGACGCAACGGTCTGTATCGACCTGCCCATAAGCGCGTCTGTCGCCGCCAGCCAGCGCGGTGATCTGACCTTTATGGAGCCAGTGGAGGGCGGTAGCCGGTATCGGGTCGGACGGCCTCATTTCTACACATGAAAACGTAGTCCGTTTTTCCCTGAGCGACCGCTCAGGGGGAGGAAGTTGGCCTGAACGGTCCGAACCGGCTTGACGTGCGCCGCGCCTCCGCCCATTCCTGCGCCATCATGCGTGTCGCCGCCATTCTTCTCGCGGCCGGGACCGGCAGCCGTTACGCCGCCGCAACCGGCTCCACCACCGCCAAGCAGTTCATCTCGCTTGCCGGTCGCCCTGTTATTCGCCATGCCGCCGAGGCGCTGGCCCCTCATGTCGCGCTGATCCAGCCCGTCGGTGATGTCGCATCGCTGACCGAAGCGCTGGACGGTATGACGACCCTGTCGCCTGTCGCGGGTGGCAAGGAGCGTCAGGACAGTGTCCGCGCGGGTCTCGAGGCGCTGGCTGCTCTACCGGAAGCCGAGCGTCCCGACGTCGTGCTGGTGCATGACGGCGCTCGGCCTTATGTGACTGCCTCCGTGATCGAAGGTGTGCTCAAGGCGCTGGAAGAGCATCCGGGCGCCATTCCGGCCGTGCCGGTCGCTGATACGCTCAAGCGTGGCGAAGATGGCGTCATCACGGACACAGTGTCGCGCAAGGATCTGTTCCGCGCCCAGACGCCGCAGGGTTTCCGTTTCACCATTCTGCTCGACCTGCATCGTGCTGCTGAAACATCCGGTGATTCCACTGCCACCGACGATGCCCTCCTGCTCGAATCCGCTGGTTTCAGCGTGGCGCTCACACCCGGTTCCGAAGACAACATCAAGCTGACCTATGAGGAGGATCTGGTGCGCCTCGAACGCCTGATTGGCCCCACCCTGCTTCCCCGCACCGGCTTCGGCTACGATGTCCACGCCTTCGAGGAAGGTCGTCCGCTCATCATGTGCGGCATCAATATTCCACACGATCGCGGCCTCGCCGGTCATTCAGACGCGGATGTCGGCATCCATGCGCTCTGCGACGCCATTTACGGCGCGCTGGCCGAAGGCGATATCGGTCGTCATTTCCCGCCCAGCCAGAACGAATGGAAAGACGCGGACAGCGCCCGCTTCCTCGTCCATGCTGGTGAGCTGGTCCGCAAGAAAGGCGGCATGCTGGTCAACGCCGACCTGACCCTGATCTGTGAACGCCCGAAGATCGGCCCGCACGCACAGGCGATGCGCGAGCGTCTGGCTTCATTGCTTCAGGTCGATGTGGACCGGATTTCGGTGAAGGCCACCACGTCCGAGCGGCTCGGTTTTACGGGGCGCGAAGAAGGAATTGCCTGCACGGCGACGGCGACAGTGCTGGTTCCGTAAGCCGGAGGTAGCGATTGAATCCTTATGTGGTGAGGTGAGCCTTTGCCTCACCACGTTCAGGAATATTAAGAAAATTTCTTCAGCCTGCATGCAGGGTCATCATGTCCTCAATAGCATCGCATGCGAGATGGGTGGCGCGAGACAGATGGCGTGTGCGGTCACATGCCAGAGCCAGGGTGAGGGAAGGTATGTCCGCGCCGACAAGCGGGACAAAAGCCAGTTGTCCGTCTGTGACTTCAGACATTACGTCCAGATAGCTGAGAAAACCGATACCGATACCAGCCCGGACGAGTGAAATAATCATCTGTACATTATTCGCCCGTGCGGCCACGGCGGGTGTCAGGTTGGCTGTCGCTGTCAGTCGGGCAAAGACAGAGGCAAGAGCAAGCGGTTGTTCCGCGATAATCATCGGATAACCGGCGCACTCGGCCAGCCTGACCGCAGATTGTTGAACCAGCGGGTGATCCGGGCGACAGACAAAACCGAGAGGAAAGGTGATCTGTCGGATCACCGTCAGATCACGGGTTTCCTCCGGGTCGAGAATGAGCGCGAGATCGCCTTCCCCGGACAGAAGAGCTTCGCAGAGTCCGTGGTTGTCCCGGATATTCAGATTCAGCACAACGCCGGGATGACTGTGCTTTATGCGCGTAACCAGTTCCGGCAGGAAAGCGCGGGCGAGGGCTTCTGGCGCCAGAAGATCGACCTGACCCCGCCTTATGCCTTTCAGATCCTCGACCTGACGATTGATGTCTTCAAGATCCTTCACCCACCGTCGTGCATAGGCATAAAGAATCTCGCCTGCCGCGGTGAGGCGCATGCCGCTTGGGAGGCGTTCAAATAACGGCATCTGCAACTGCTGTTCAGTCAGAAGAATGTGCCGGTTGATGGCGGAGCCTGCGATGCGCAGATCGTCAGCGGCCTTTCGTATGGACGCGTTGCGGGCGACGGCGAGAAAATAGATCAGGAAGCGTGAGAACGGCTGCATGCGTTCTCCTTATGAGCATGAAATATGATCAATTATGATATATCTGAGATCGGGTCGGATGTGAAATGATTTCCATGAAAGCCGCCGTATCGTCCGGCAGGTTCAGGAGACTCGTTGATGACCACAGCAACTGCTACCAAACCCGCCGGACCTCACGCCCTGCCGCGTAACATGACCTTCGAGGTCGAGGACTGGAACATCCTTGCCCGCTGCTGGCATCCGGTGGCGCTGGAACGGGAACTCGGCGACCAGCCACTGGGTGTAACGCTGCTGGATGCTCCTCTTGTGGTCTATCGCTCGGACAGTGACATCGTCATCGCCGATGACCTGTGTCCCCATCGCGGTGTTCCACTGAGCATGGGAAGCGGCAATGGACAGAGTATCGCCTGTGCCTATCACGGGTTTCGCTTTGGTGATCATGGTCGATGCGTGAAAGTGCCTGCGCATCCTGACAACGCAATTCCCTCGAAACTCAATCTGAAGACGTATCCGGCTGTGGTGCGTTACGGCCTGATATGGACCTGCCTGA
This sequence comes from Acetobacter sp. UBA5411, assembly GCF_002409645.1. Taxonomy (GTDB): domain Bacteria; phylum Pseudomonadota; class Alphaproteobacteria; order Acetobacterales; family Acetobacteraceae; genus Acetobacter. The sequence continues at coordinate 13,492 of NZ_DHNR01000034.1, read as the reverse complement.
GGCTGGAAGGCGACGAGATCACGATTCCTCCAATGCCACACTGGGACGATCCGGACTTCCAGCAGATCAATTGCCCGTGGATCGATATCGCCGGTTTTGCGGGACGGCAGGTCGAAGGGTTTATCGATGTCGCGCATTTTGCCTTTGTTCACACAGACACTTTTGCCGATCCCGACAATCCGGTTGTGCCTCCTTACAAGACGCGGCTGACGCCAGACGGGTTTGAGGCTGAGTATCGCAGCAGTGTTGGCAATTACCCTATAGGCAGTTCGGAGCGGGGCCGCGCCGGGTTTGAGTGGCTACGTCATTTCCGTGTGCATGTTCCATTCATTGCGACGCTGGAGATTCATTTTCCGGATGACGGTCGCCTTGTCATCATGAATGCCGCGTCTCCGGTTTCGGCGCGTAAAACACGGATGTTCGCGCCCATGTGCCGGAACTTCGACAAGGAACTTCCCTTGCAGGATGTCTATGATTTCAATCTGGAAGTGTTTGAGGAGGATCGTGCGCTCGTGGAGGCGCAGAAGCCCGAAAACCTGCCGCTGGACCCCACGCTTGAGGCCCATGTGACGGCGGACCGCAGTTCCATCGCGTATCGTCGTGCCCTGCGTACGATGGGCCTGAGTCAGTTCTTTTCGGTCTGACGGGAATTGAGCCCATGTCCTCCCTATTTCCCGTCCTTGTTGATGACGCCGTACCGGAAGGTGACGGCTGCGTGCGCTTTCGCCTTGTCGCCTCCAACGGGGATGATCAGTTGCCCGGTTTTGAACCCGGCGCGCATGTCGATGTCGTGACGCCCTCCGGTCTGGTCCGTCAGTATTCCCTGTGCGGGTCAGCCGATGATCCCTCGGCGTACGAGTTGTGTGTGCGACGCGAGGAAGCCTCCCGTGGCGGATCGGACTCCTTGTGTGCACAGGCGCGGAAAGGCATGGAGTTGCAGATATCCATGCCACGCAATGCCTTTCCGCTGCCTGAAGCACAGCGCTACGTTCTCGTTGCCGGTGGGATTGGCATCACGCCTCTGCTGTCCATGATCAGAAGGCTGGAGCGGAAAGGTGCAGACTGGCAGCTGTATTATTATGCGCGTAACCCGGAGAGCGCACCTTTCGGAGCCATGCTGCGCGAGGTTCCGTACGCACGGCGTGTCCGGTTCAGTTCGAGCCTTCGCAACGGCTATCCCGATGCCCTGACAGCGCCGTTCGCCGGAGCCGTGATCATGCTGTGCGGTCCAGATGGTTTCATGAAAGCGGTGCGTGCTCGTGCCGAAGAAGCTGGTTGGCCTCAGGATGCGATCCGGACGGAATATTTCCGTCCGTCCGAGACATCCATTTCTCTGACGGACCAGCCTTTTCAGGTTGTTCTTGCGCGCTCGGGGCAGGTTGTAACGGTGCCGCCGGATCAGAGTATTGCATCCGCTCTTATGGTTGCCGGGATTGATGTCAGCCTGTCGTGTGAGCAGGGGATCTGCGGGGCCTGTGTCGTGCCGATTCTGGCTGGAGAAGGTGAACATCGGGATATGGTTCTGACCGAAGAGGAGCAGGAGCGCAGTATTGCCCTATGCTGCTCCCGCAGCCGGACGCCGTCCCTTACGCTGGATATGTAATCAGTCCAATCCTGAAGTGTTTCTGGGAGTTTAGTTTATTGGAAAATGATGGATATTTCTGAATGTATGAAAATTCAGAGATGGCTTTCTATCATGAGCCTGTCGCCTGAGCCGGTCTGGCTGTTCCGTTAGGTCTGACAGGCACCTTTCGTCAGATCTGACTGTTCCAGTTGAGCATTCTGGAGTTGGAAACGCAGGCTCACTCCAGTCCAAGAACGCCGTCGACAGCCCAATGCCACTGATAGAGCGCAAGATCGTCCATGGTCTCGCCTGCAGGCACGCGAAGGCGACCGCGGTGGTCATGAATTGGTCCGGTAAAGGGAGACCAGCCCCCCAGAATACGGGATCGCACTTCATCAGCCTGACGTCGAACGCTTTCAGGTACACGGGTGCCCCATGCGTCACGGTCCGCTCCCGCGCCCAGCGGCAGGAAACAGGGCATCGGTGTCCAGCGGCCCTCCAGACGGGCGCGGACCTGATCGACATAGTGCTGCCGGAAGTCATAAACGACTGAACTGAGATAGGCGTCAGGACCGTAGGCGCGTTCATCGTTGTTGGACATGATGGCCCAGAGTCCTCGTTCCTGAGCGAGCCTCAGATAGCCGGCTTCATCCATGATTCCACACAGAACATCACAACCGCTGTCCGCAAGAGCCGTCGCAGCGCTGAGCGAGGCCTGCGGATCGAACCAGGCGTTGATGGACACGACGCGAACAGTGGCATCAGGTCGGACGGAACGCGCTCCGAGCAGATAGGCGTTGGCGCTGGCATAGACAGAGGGTAGGGGAAACGAGGCGATGTAGCCGATCTGGCCCGTGCGGCTGAGCAGCCCCGCAGCAACACCCAGAATATAGCACGGATACCACTGCGCGACATAATACCAGCTCGCATTGCGAGCCAGTCGGGTGCTGTTGCATTGTACGAAGGCGACGTCCGGCGCTTTGCTGGCGACATCTATCAGGAAATCACCGTAATCGGCTGTGGCAAGAACGAGATTTGCGCCTTCGGCGACGAACTGTCGCAAAAGCCGCGTGGCATCGGCTGAATAGGGTACGTTTTCGACCCATACTGTCCGCAGGCGCGGGAAGGCAGCCCTAACAGCGGCGACAGCCTCGTTGTGGACCGTACTCCACCCACCATCCGAAACAGGGCCAACATGCGCGATGGCCAGAAGAGCATCCTGCTCACGGATAGGCGGGAGCAGGGGAGGCGTAACCCAGGGAGCGGCGAGGCGTGCCAGAGCTGGATCGGGTGTGGCCGACAGTGCTCTGTTTCCGCCCAGAACACACGCGGCCAATCCGGAAGCCGTCAGGCCAAGAGCTGTGCGTCGGGAAAGGGTGGGCACGGAAAGTGGCGCTTCAGCCATCAGATATTGTTGAGCCAGGGAAACATCGCGTCGAGCAGGATATCGGGTGCGACGACGTGCGGAGCGTGTCCTGTATCGACGGAACGGATGACAGCGCCCGGAGCGAGTTCACACATCAGCTTCTGCAATGCGAAGGTGACAGAGCGATCCTGTGTTGCCTGAACATACAGCCGGGGGATTGTGCCGTAACGCTCCGGTGTCAGTTGTGCGGTTAGCGCTCGCCCCTGCTCTCCCTGCGGGGTGAACCGGCGCGACGCAATGACGGCCGGACCGGGAGCGTAGTCCTGCAGGAAAAAGGCGATGGCGGCTTCAGGCGGCACAACGGAGACTTTTTTATCGACCGGCCAGAGAAGCCACGGCGTAATGCCCGAGGCCGTGGGGTCCTGCGGGAGAAGACGCTGCACGACCTCGCCAAAACCCATGTCGGAGGGCAGCATCATCGCGGCGATATACACGATGCATCGCACACGCTCGGGATGGCGTTCCGCCAGAGCGGACGCGACGACGCCGCCTCCGGAATGAGCGACGAGCGTAAAGGAGCCTGTCAGACGGACGATGATCGCATCCAGATAGGCGAGGTAACTCTCCATGGAGGCGCTCTCCGGAGGAGCGCCGTCTGCGCCATTTCCGGGCAGATCGACCGGAATGGGGATGTAGCGCCCGGGAGCGCGCTGCTCCAGCGCGGCTATGAATCCGTCCCAAACCCAGGAGCCCTGCCACGCTCCATGAATCAGGATCATGGGTTTAGAAGCGCTCATCGGCCGTAGGTTTTCTGATACATTTCGCGGAGATGATCCTGCACCGTGATGGGGGCGTATTTCGGAGTTTCGCCAGCCGCGAGACAGCCCGGCAGACAGGAGATGACATAATTCGGGTTGCCGCTGTGGAAGAACGGCACCGAATAGCGGTCCGCGCCGGATGTGTTCACCACGCGATGGAGCGTGGAGCGATAGCGGTCATTGGTCCAGCGGGCGATCATGTCTCCAAGATTGACGACATAGCTGCCGGGGATCGGGGTGGCGTGAATCCACTGATCGTCAGGCCCGCGCACCTGAAGCCCGCCGCTCGCGTCTTGAAGCAGAAGAGTCAGACCGCCGAAATCGGTATGCGCACCGCAGCCTTTTTCTCCGGGCAAAGGATCGGGCGGCTGCGGGGGGTAATGCAGGAGGCGCAGAGTGGACAGCGGTCTGAGGCAGAAGCGTTCGAAATAGTCTTCGTCGAGACCCAGTGACAGCGCAATCCCGTGCATCAGCCGTTCCGCCAGCACATTCATGGCGGCGAAATACGCGGTCATGGCCGGGCGGAAACCGGCGCTGTCAGACGGCCACTGGTTGGGGCCCTGATTGAAACCCAGTCCCGGCGTTCCGGCGGGCAGGTCTTCACCGATATAGAACCCCTCTTTCAGATCGGGCGGGGTTCCGGCTTCAAGCGTCTGGTTGCGCAACGGTTCGTAGCCGCGATTACATGGCGAACGGGCTTTATCGAGCAGGTCCTTTTCCGCTGCCGGACGAGCGAAGAATGCCCGGCTTTCAGCCAGCACGGCATCGATCAGTCCTTGCGGGATACCGTGATCCACGCAGTAGAAAAATCCTGTATCGGTACAGGCGTTTCGCAGGGCATCGCCAACGGCCTGACGTTGCGCGAGGTCCGACGAGCAGAGACCCGAGACCTGAATAACGGGCAGCCTGTCCCTGCTGACATGGCGGGCCTGTGCGTGCATGGCGTATCCTTGGACTGACGGATATCAGGAGCACGAGCATAGCTATGCATCACGCTCAGTTCAATGTTGCGATATTGCAACAAAATCTGCGCGGGGTACGGAAACGCATGTATTAATCAGCATGTGTCGAAAATGCTCAGAGGTCTCTGCCGTAGAGTGTCGGGCAATATGTGTGCGGGATCAGAACCCGGAGCATCCCCGCTCAACACTCACCCCGACTGACTGCTGCCTGAACCGCATCTTGTAAGCGTCGCGAACCGCCTCAATCCGTCCCGGAAGATCTGTACTGTCCGGCGTCACGATCCAGACCAGTCGGGAAGGCTCGGAACCCACCCGATCGGTGTCCCGATCCCGCCAGAACCCCTGAGCAGGCAGGACGGACAGACCATCCGGAAAACGTGGAACGATGTTCGTTCGGAGAAAGTCCTGCCAGTCGGCGTCGGTCACGGAGCGGCCATCCGGCAGGGTCAGGCCAAACATCAGTGTCACATGCAGGTCGTTGGACGCAGCCAGCCTGTGACAGAGAGGAGAGGGGAGCGCTGGAGAGCATCCGGCTAGCAGCGTCCCCAGCAGCAGGAAAGGAGCGACTCTCGCCTGCGCCATTCAGTGGGTATCGCCCTGTAATCCCCGACGCACTGCCTTTCCTTCCTCAGACTCTGGGTCAATCAGGCCAATCCGCAGGAACAGGTCGATCAGCACCAGATTGACGTTGAACTTGAACTCGTCCGTGTCCCGCACCAGCCGGAAGACCTCGCCGATGGGCAGAAGCAGGAACTCCTCAACCTCCCCATCTGCGGGCATGGGCTGAAAGCTCTCCGCCAGAACAAGGTCGTAGCAAACCAGCCGGTCGCGCCGCAGTCCTTCCGGGCGTTCGAGCGCGTAATGCAGCAGTCCGACTTTCTTCGCGTCCCGTTTCACAAGATCAGGCGGAAGGCTCGCTTCCTCCTCGGCTTCCTTGAGGATCGCGGCGTCGGGCGTAAGACCTGCCGGGACACCGCCCGCAACAAGGTGATCCAGCTTGCCGGGATCAAGCCGCTTGTTCCGGGCGCGACGACCGATCCAGAGATGCAGCCCGTCTTCCTTACGGACCAGACCGTTCAGATGCACACCAACACCAACAAAACCGAACAGGGGCAGCGCGCCCCGGTCGATGCGTCCGAGCGGTGGCTGTCCGTCGTCGCCCCACACGTCGAACAATTCATTGTGCGTGCGGTAGAGGCCCCGGCGGGCAAGCTCTTCGCCGATCGATTCGAGACGTGTCGGATCCGGGAGGGACAGGCCGCCTGAGGCGCTGTCTTCCGTCAGGCCCATGTCTTTCAGCGCGGGAACGATTTCCGGATCGACATAGCCTGCCAGAACGCCATTGACCCTGAATGGCAGACGTTTGCCGGGCAGGGTGGCCGTGTTGCAGGCCCTGATGTGCCGCATGAAGCCATCTGTGGAGAGAGTGCTCATGAGCGGCGTCCTGTAGACAGTCCGCACACGGTTTCTTCGGAAACTGGGGTCATCATGCTCTTCCGACGAATTCTGACCGGCGTTGTCCGGCCCATCTCCCTCCTACGGGGCGATGTTGGCTCTGACAACATTGCGGTGTGACGAGCAGTTCGACTGTCTGCGGGGTTGCAAAACAGCGACAACGTGCCACATCGGACACAATGAGCCCGCCATCAAGATCTGCTGCGTCGCCCGGCAAGCCTGCCGGAGTGACCCTTGCCCGCCTGCTTCCCTATCTCTGGCCGCGCGATGACCCGAAGCTGAAGCTGCGCGTGACGGCGGTCGCCCTGCTGCTGCTGGCCGCCAAGCTGGTCACTGTGTCTGTGCCGTGGGTGTACAGCCGGATTATCGACACGCTGTCCCACCCGGCAGGGATCGCCACCGTGCCGGTATTGCTGATTATCGGTTACGGTCTGGTCAGGCTGGTCGCATCCGCGTTCAACGAGTTGCGTGACGCGGTGTTCGCGCCCGTCCGCTACCGGGTCGCCCGGGATGCGGCGCTTCGCAGTTTCATGCACATGCATGACCTGTCGCTGCGCTTTCATCTCGATCGTCGCACTGGAGGCGTTACGCGCGCCATCGAACGAGGCACGGAAGGCGTGGAGACGCTGCTGAGGATGGGGCTGGTGATCTTGCCGACCCTGCTCGAAGCTATTCTTGTCATCGGTCTGATCTGGAAGGTGTTCGACTGGCGCTATGCCGCCCTCGTTCTGGGTGCGGTCATTGGCTACGTGGTCTTCACATTTTCGTTCACCTCATGGCGAATCGGTATTCGTCGTCGGATGAACGACATCAACAGCGAGGCGACCGGCAAGGCGCTGGACAGCCTGCTGAACTACGAGACCGTCAAATATTTCGGCAACGAGGCGCATGAGGCGAAACGCTACGGCGACGCCCAGACTCGCTACGCCAAGGCTGCCGTTCACACCCAGTATTCCCTCAGCGCCCTGAATTTCGGACAGGTGGTGATCATCTCGCTGGCGCTCACGCTGGTGATGCTGCTGGCCGGGCACGATGTGGCGGCAGGCCATCTGACTGTGGGGCAGTTCGTGCTGATCAACACCTATCTGTTGCAGCTCTACGCCCCGCTGAATTTTCTTGGCTCCATCTACTCGTCCATCCGCACGTCGCTGGTCGATCTCGAGCATATGCTCGGATTGCTGGACGAAACGGTGGAGGTCGCCGACCCCGCGCACCCGCTCCCGCTGGCGGCCCATCTGAAGGATGCGCCGCCAGTCAGCGTGGCCTTTCAGGACGTGCATTTCGGATACCGCAAGGACCGTGAAATCCTGCATGGCGTCAGTTTTTCCGTGCCTCCCGGTGGTCTGATTGCGATTGTCGGTCCGACAGGAGCGGGAAAATCCACCATCAGCCGCCTTCTGTTCCGGTTTTACGACACTTGGTCCGGGAAGGTGCTGATCGACGGACATGATGTTCGCGATTACCGGCAGGCCGATCTGCGGGAAGCAATTGGCGTCGTGCCGCAGGATACTGTGCTGTTCAACGACACGATCGGCTACAACATCGCTTACGGACGTCTTGGCGCCACGCAGGACGAAATCGAGCAGGCGGCGAAGCTGGCGCGTATCCATGACTTCATCCTGTCCCTGCCGGAAGGCTACAAGACGCGGGTGGGCGAGAGAGGCCTGAAGCTTTCAGGAGGCGAGAAGCAGCGTGTGGCGATTGCCCGCACGATCCTGAAAGATCCGCGCCTTCTGATACTGGATGAGGCCACCAGCGCCCTCGACACGCATACCGAACGGGAGATTCAGTCGGCTCTGAGAGCCGTTTCGGCTGAACGTACCACAGTCGTGATCGCACACCGCCTTTCAACCATCGTCGAGGCAGACGAAATACTGGTTCTGGGCGATGGACTTGTGAAGGAGCGGGGATGTCACGCTGACCTGATCGCTCGTGGTGGCCTGTATGCCGCCATGTGGGCGGCACAGGACGCCGGGCAGGATACAGCACCGGACTCCGGTGTGGCGGCATCGGCTCCCGCTCACGGGTAACCGACAGAAACAATCACACTCCGGCACACTACCGGAGCAGCATGGGAGACTAAACATGGCAGAGAATATTCCTGAGGGAAGTGGCCAGATGGAACAGGTGTCGGAAGAACTGACCAAGTGCGCGATGGTCATCGAACACGCCATCGACCACCTGCTCGAAGAAAATCACCCGCCTCTGGCTGTGGCGTCGGCGCTGCTGGGCGGCTCGCTGGGGCTTCTGTCCCGCACGATGGATCGTGAGACGATTCTGCGTATTCTGGACAGCGCCGTGCAGAGCGTGCGTGCCGGTGAGCTGGAAGACGCTGAAAAAGAGCGCAAGGCAGGAAGCGCCTGAAGGGTCTTCTCTTCCAGATTAAGCCCTGAGCCGGGTGCGATACGCTGTAAAAAGTGGCGGAAAGCCGTCTTTCCGTCACTGTTTGCTTGACGGGACGCGATGCCTCCGTCATAAGCCGCGCCTGATTGTAAGGATGAAAGCCGGGCTCTGCCTCGGCCCCGTTCTGTTTTTTGACCGAGGATAAACCGATGTCCCGCCGTTGCGAGATCACAGGCAAGGGTGTGCTGACGGGCAACAATGTCAGCCACGCCAACAACAAGTCCCGCCGCCGTTTCCTGCCGAACCTGCAGGAAGTGTCGGTTCTTTCCGACATTCTCGGCACGCCGATTTCCATGCGTGTGACCACGCGCGGCCTGCGCACCATCGAGCACAACGGGGGCTTGGACTCCTATCTGCTCGATACGCCGAATCGTAACCTGACCACCGAAGCTCAGGTGATCAAGCGTCGTATTCTGCGTGCACAGAGCAAGAAGCAGGCAGCCGCCTGAGTCACTCTGCCGGTCATGATTATGGCCGGCACCCTGATCGCCCCCGCGCCAGCGGGGACCGCGTGATCACACAACCCGCAAAAACGCAGAGCGCGTTTGAAGGGGTAGAGGGCGCGGGGAGATTTTCTCCTGTCGCGCCCTGTGTGTTTGTCGCTTTCCTCTAAATTTCTGGTTCAGCCGTTTCCCGGAGAAGCCCCGTGTCAGCCCAGTCCGAACTCTCGAAAATCCGTAATATCGGGATTACCGCGCACATTGACGCGGGTAAGACCACGACGACCGAGCGTATCCTGTATTACACAGGTGTGTCGCATAAGATCGGCGAGGTCCATGAGGGCAACACCACGACCGATTACATGGCGCAGGAGCGTGAGCGCGGCATCACCATCACGTCCGCAGCCGTGACCTGCGTGTGGGACGATCACCGCATCAACATCATCGACACCCCGGGCCACATCGACTTCAACATCGAAGTGAACCGTTCGCTCCGCGTGCTCGATGGCGCAATCTTTATCATTGAAGGTGTGGCCGGTGTGCAGCCGCAGTCCGAGACCAACTGGCGTCTTGCTGACCGCTACAATGTTCCGCGCATCATCTTCATCAACAAGCTCGACCGTACGGGCGCCGACTTCTACTACGCTTTCAGCACGCTGAAAGAGAAGCTGGACATCGTTGCGATCCCGCTGCAGCTGCCGATCGGCGCTGAAGAAAACTTCGTCGGCGTTGTCGATCTGATCGAGATGAAGGCGATCGTCTGGGAAGGCGGCGAGCTCGGCGCGAAATTCCACGACGAGGAAATCCCGGCTGACCTGAAGGAAAAGGCTGAGGAAGCTCGCCAGAACCTGCTCGACACAGCCCTGGCCGTCGATAACGACGCCATGGAAGAGTATTTCGAGAAGGGCGACGTCTCCGTCGAGACCCTGAAGAAGTGCATCAAGAAGGGCACGATTTCCGGCGAGTTCCGTCCGGTCCTGTGCGGCACGGCCTTCAAGAACAAGGGCGTTCAGCCTCTGCTCGACGCCGTCATCGACTTCCTGCCGGCTCCGGACGACGTGGAAGGCATCCGTTGCGCTCCGCCGGAAGGCGAGGAAGAGACCGACTCCAAGGATCTGCCGATCATCCCGGTCGACCCGAACGGCAAGTTCGCTGGTCTGGCGTTCAAGATCATCAACGACAAGTACGGCACACTGACCTTCGTCCGCGTCTACCGTGGCGTGCTGAAGACCGGTGACACCATCCTGAACACCACAAAAGGTCACAAGGAGCGTATCGGTCGTATCTACCAGATGCATGCCGACAAGCGTGAAGAGTTGTCCGAAGTGCACGCTGGTGACATCGCCGCGTTCGTGGGTCTGAAAGACACGCAGACGGGTGACACGCTGGCAGACAGCTCTGATCCGGTCGTTCTGGAGCGTATGAGCTTCCCGGTTCCGGTTATCGACATCTCCGTCGAGCCGAAGACGAAGGACGCCGTTGAGAAGATGACACTGGCCCTGCAGAAGCTGGCTGGTGAAGATCCCTCACTGCGTCTGAAGACAGATCAGGAAACAGGCCAGACCATTCTGTCCGGCATGGGCGAGCTGCATCTCGACATCATCGTTGACCGTCTGCGTCGTGAATACGGCGTTGAAGCGAACGTTGGCGCACCGCAGGTTGCTTACCGTGAGACGATCACGAAGCCGCACATCGAGACCTATACCCATAAGAAGCAGTCTGGTGGTTCGGGTCAGTTCGCTGAAGTGAAGATCGAGTTCGCTCCGCATGAAGGCGAGATCGAGTTCGAGAACAAGGTTGTCGGCGGAACGGTTCCGAAGGAATACATTCCGGCTGTAGAAAAGGGCATCCGGGTTCAGGCTTCCAGTGGTGTGCTGGCAGGCTTCCCGACCGTGGACTTCAAGTTCACCCTGCTCGACGGTAAGTACCATGACGTTGACTCGTCCGCTCTGGCGTTCGAAATCGCGGCAAAGGCTTGCTTCCGTGAAGGCATGAAGAACGCCGGTCCGGTGATTCTTGAGCCGATCATGGACGTGGAAGTCACCACACCGAATGATCACGTCGGTGACGTGGTGGGCGATCTCAACCGTCGTCGTGGCATGATCCAGAGCCAGGAAACATCGGGTTCCACGGTTATGGTTCGCGCTCAGGTGCCGCTGAAGGAAATGTTCGGCTACATCTCGCACCTGCGTTCGATGACAAAGGGTCGTGCATCCTTCACGATGCAGTT
>NZ_DHNR01000034.1:0-2127 GCF_002409645.1 Acetobacter sp. UBA5411 | reverse complement strand
CGTGCATCCTTCACGATGCAGTTCCATCACTACGATCCGGTGCCGCGCAACGTGGCCGAAGAGATCATGGCGAAATCTGCCTGATCTTTCCGGAAATCCGGGTGAGAAAAGCCGACCGAAAGGTCGGCTTTTTTTGTGCCTGTTACTTTTACGAAAAGGATCTTTATTAATCTGTTCGTCGCAGCGTTTTGGAATCCCGACGATCGCCAGAGGCGTGATTGCTTAAGTTCTGCGAGTGCTGTGAAAGGATGAGCTCAAGAGCTATTTTAGTGGGCGCGATGATGTGCATGGCAGCGAGGGTTGTGGCGCAGCGCTCATCGTGTTTTGCAGAACTTTCTGCGCCGTGAGACTCATGCAAACGATCTGTCCACGATTCATCGTCGGGGCAGCAACACAAGACCTCCGCGTAACTGAGGCAGTTTAACGATTTCGTGGACGATATCCTGCTCTCTGGCAGCTTGCGTTGGCTTTGATCCCTTTTTTCTTTTCGCACATCATACCCGGATCGGGACGGGCTTTCCGGGGCGAACGCAGTGTCCTTCTGCCAACGATTGCCGTCGTCGGTTCAGTCTTCCTGCCCACCGCACGACTACTACAGCCAAAAATCGTTCGGCATCGCCTACCATACAACGCCGTAGCTGTATGGCGTTGTCCTGAAGTTTTTTCCATATTTAGTACCGCTAGCGACGGTACTGAGAGAAGCGCCCCAGCCGGACCAGCGCAACTGAGCGCATTTTCAATTTCCCTATATGCGGGAAGTCATTCCTTGAGTCCTACATGCCGTCATCACGCATCTCTGCAACAGCGTCTTGCCTTGACTGTGCGTAAGCCAATAGTTTATCGGACGTTATATTATAACGCTTTGAGCATTCAATGCCGCTTCCCCAGTCTTTCCATGCCCTTTCTCATACCCAGGATTTTACGGGCGCTCAGACTGTGCCCGGCCCCAAACATACGACCGCCTTGCCACTGACATGGATGGGGCGGGCATGGTGGCAGCGTCTGGCCTGTATGATCATACCCTGTGCTGTGCTGTGGGGCCTGATTGCCTGGGCTGTCATCCTGCCATGACTCTTGGCGCAATCCGACTACAGGATGCAGGCGTGTGTCTCAACGGCACGCCCGTATGGCAGCATGTAACCGGCAGCTTTCCTCCGGGTAGCATGACCGCCATCGCGGGGGCGAACGGCTCAGGCAAGTCCACCCTGTTGCGCGCTATTCTCGGCGAATTGCCGCTGTCGGAGGGGCAAGTCCTGTTTGATGGCGTGGGTATCCGGGACATCGGTTATCTGCCGCAGGCCCGTAATATCGACCGCAGCTTTCCGCTCAGTGTGACCGACATGGTGCTCAGTGGCGCATGGCAGCAGACCGGAGCCTTTGGTGGCGTGGACCAGACAGTGCGTGTGCGTGCAGCCGAGGCGCTGCGCCGTGTCAAACTGGAAGGGCAGGCTGATCGTATGATCGACGCGCTTTCGGTGGGTCAGTTCCAACGCCTGCTTTTCGCCCGTCTGCTCATGACCTCCGCCCCCATCATCATGCTGGATGAACCCTTTACCGCACTTGATGCTCCCACCACGGAGGACCTGCTGGAACTGGTGCGCGAGTGGCATGCTCAGGGCCGCACCATCATCGTGGTGCTGCATGATATGCATCAGATCCGCACATGCTGTCCGCATGTCGTGCTTCTTTCGGGTGGTCGAGCCATATGGGGTGAGACCGCAAGCATCCTCACTCCGGGCACATTGCAGCGCGCCTATGACAGCCCGCAGGGTAGCTGGACGACAGCGCAACCATGAGCATGCTCAGTGTATTGTGGGAGCCCTTTGTCACGTTCGGATTCATGCGTCGTGCGCTTGTGGCCACCATCACGCTGGGCATGGGCGCTGGACCGGTTGGCGTGCTGCTGCAACTGCGCCGCATGAGCCTGATTGGCGATGCGATGAGCCATGCCATCCTTCCCGGTGCGGCCATAGGCTATCTGCTGGCGGGCGGACTTTCACTTGTGGCCATGGGGCTGGGCGGCATCGTCGCGGGGCTCGGCGTGGCGATGCTGGCAGGCCTGGTAAGCCGACGCACGCATCTGGCCGAAGACGCCAACTTCGCCAGCTTTTACCTGACCTCGCTTGC
>NZ_DHNR01000036.1 GCF_002409645.1 Acetobacter sp. UBA5411 | reverse complement strand
TCCGCCAACGAAGACTGGAAAAAGCGATGCAGATCCGTCTCGCTCATATTGAAACTCCCTGTCCCAGAGCCACTCATCACAAAGCAGGTAGCCCCGAAACCGGACGCCCAACCCGAAACGTACCTTGCTGTTGGCGTGGTTGTAGCCTTTTCATGGACGGAAAACCACACCTCGCGCATAGATGGTCTGCATAGAGACGTTTCAAGGACAGCCTTACCCATGCCTCAGCCGCCCCGGCCCAGCTCATCATCCCTTTTCCGTCGCAAACCCATGAATGCCGCCCCGGAAGACAGTGGTCTGAAGCGTGTGCTGGGTCCGGCCACTCTGGTCGCCCTTGGCGTGGGCGCGACCATTGGTGCCGGGCTGTTCTCGCTGACAGGCATTGCGGCAGGCGACAATGCGGGTCCAGCCGTGACACTGTCCTATATCATCGCCGCCATCGCCTGCGGATTTGCCGGTCTCTGTTACAGCGAACTGGCGGGCATGATTCCGGTCGCCGGAAGCGCCTACTCCTATGCCTATGTCACGATGGGCGAACTGATCGCGTGGATCATCGGCTGGGATCTGGTGCTGGAATATGCCGTCGGGGCCGCAACGGTCTCGGTCAGCTGGTCGGGTTATGTGACCTCGCTTCTCGCCGGATGGGGCATTCATCTGCCGGCGCGCTTCACGGCCTCACCGTTCCAGACCGTTCATCTGGCGGACGGCAGCACCGCCAGCGGCATCGCCAACGTACCGGCGGCCTTCATCATCATTCTCGTCTCCCTGCTGCTGATCCGGGGAACCTCCGCCTCCGCGAAGGTGAATGCAGTCATCGTCGCTCTCAAGCTATCGGTCATTGCGGCCTTTATCGGCTTCGGCATCCCTTGGATCGACACGGCCAACTATCACCCGTTCATTCCGCCCAATGACGGAACCTTTGGCCATTTCGGGTTTTCCGGCGTCATGCGTGCGGCCGGCACCATCTTCTTCGCCTATATCGGCTTCGATGCGCTCTCGACCGCCGCGCAGGAGACCAGAAACCCCAAGCGCGACATCCCCATCGGCATTCTCGGCAGCCTAGCCATCTGTGCGTTGGCTTATGTTACCTTTTCCTTCGTTCTGACCGGAATCGTGAACTACGCCGACATGGCTGGTGACCCCGCGCCAGTCGCCACGGCCATCGACCGAACCCACATCACCTGGCTTCAGATCGCCATCAAGTTCGGCATTATTGGCGGCTTTACCTCCGTGCTACTGATGCTTCTGCTCGGACAGAGCCGCGTCTTTTTCGCGATGTCCCGTGACGGCCTGTTGCCCGCACTGTTCAGCCGGACTCACCCCCGCTTTCACACGCCGTGGCTATCCAATCTGTTCTTCATGGTGCTGACAGGGCTGCTGGCCGCCTTCCTGCCGATTGCCGAACTGGGCCACATGACGTCCATCGGCACGCTGCTCGCCTTCATTATTGTCTGTGCTGGCGTGCTGGTGCTCCGCCGTCAGGCTCCCGATGCCGAGCGAAAATTTCGCGTAGCGGGAGGGCCTATCATTCCCCTCGCCGGTATCCTGTCCTGTCTGGTTGTCATGGTGTCTCTGGACGGCCTGACCTGGCTTCGACTCTTCGTGTGGCTTGGGATTGGTCTGGGTGTTTATTTTCTTTACGGACGCCAGAAAAGCAGACTCGCCAGAGCGGACTGATCCAGCGAGACAAATCATGATCCGGTATTGAAACGGTCCTTAACCTGAGAGAAGGGTCTTTTTACCGGATCAAGTACACCTTTTAAGCTAGAGTGGCGTTTCTGGTGGTGGTGTAGTGCCAGCGCTCTTACTATTACCGACAGGTAAACAGCAGACCGGCATTGCATAAAAACGACATCGCCTTTGAAAGTATGCTGGAAATTTCCTGCGCTGACGCGATATACACCAGCATCAGGCCGCGCTTGACCAAGGCACGGCTCCCATAAAAACATCGGTTGATCCCGTGCTGCTTCTCCTGATGGGCGTCCTTGCCGTCGTCCTGCTGATTGCCATCAACATCCTCATTTCTCTATCAGAAATCTCGTTCGCAGCCGCGCGCGATGTCAGACTGCGATCCCGCGCCGAAGCCGGGGACGAACGGGCGACGGTCTTCCTCGCCATGCGCCGCAACAGCGGTCAGGTGATGACCGTGCTTCAGATTCTTCTGAACGCGGTTGGAATCCTCGGCGGTATCGTCAGCTCCGATATGCTGACCCCGCCCCTTTCAGACATTTTCAGAAGCTGGGGACTCAGCAACGCCTCCGCTGACAGTCTCGGCGCGACAGTCAGCTTCATATTCATTACTGGCACATTTGTCGTTTTCGCCGATCTGCTCCCCAAGCGCATCGCCATGAACGCGCCAGACCGGATCGGGCTCGCCATCGGGTGGTTCCCCTCCACAGCGCTGCATCTGCTCTATCCGTTTGTCTGGGTGTTCTCCAAGATTTCCGATGCACTACTCCGCGCCCTCAAAATACCGGCAGCCTCGGCAGTCGAACCCGTCACGCCGGAAGATCTGCGCGCCATTCTCGCGGCCGGCACCGCCTCCGGTGTGCTGCTGGAGCAGGAACATCTGATGATCCAGAACGTGCTGGGTCTTCAGGATCGTGCCGTCAGTTCCGCCATGACGCCCCGTGACGAAATCGTCTTTCTCGATGTGCAGGAAACGCCCGACACTCTGCGCAACAAGGTCCGTCACGACTCCTATTCCCGCTACCCGCTCTGCAATGGCGGCCTTGATCACGTTATCGGTTCGGTGCGGATCGAGGATATTTTCGTCGCCTCAGCCGATGAGAAAGGCGCTCTGCCGCTTGGTCGTCTGCGCCGCGATGTGCTGTCCGTCCCGGAAACGCTCAACCTATGGGACACACTCGCCCAGTTCGACGCCCACGGCGCAGGCTTTGCTCTGGTGATCAGTGAATACGGACTGGTCGTCGGCCTGATTACCTTCAAGGACATCATGGGCGCGCTGATGGACGGGTTGGCGACGCCGTTTGAGGAGCAGCTTATCGTTCAGCGTGACGAGAATTCATGGCTGATCGACGGCGCAGCCCCGATCGGCGATGTCATCCGTGAACTCGGTGTAGCCGACCTGCCGGACAGCAGCTCCTTCGACACGATCGCGGGATTTGTCATGCATCGTCTCCGTCGCATGGCCCGCAAGGCGGATCATACAGACGCTTCCGGTTTCCGCTTTGAAGTGGTCGATGTCGAGGGATTCCGTATCAACCAGTTGCTCGTAACACGACTGGTTCGCACGGAAGAACCCGAGACAGCCTGACGGTTTCTTCGCTTTACCGACGCCGGAACAGCAGCTCCAGATCATTGCGTGTCAGTCTCACCCATGTCGGGCGCCCGTGCGAACAGGTGCCCGCACGCGGCGTTTCCTCCATGCGACGCAGCAGCGCGTTCATTTCCGGAATGGTGAGGCTACGGCCCGCCCGGATGCTGCCATGACAGGCCATGCGGGCGATCACCGCATCCAGCTTTGCATCCAGCGTGGGCGTTTCCTCAATACTGGCGAGATCATCCGCGTCCAGTTCCTCCGCCAGATCCCGCAGCAGATTCACGGCTGAGGCATTACCGAGCAGCGCAGGCAGGGAGCGGACCAGCACTGCTCCATTACCGAATGGCTCCAGATCGATTCCGAGTTTCGACAGCGCATCGGCGCGTGACACCAGCAGATCCGCCTGACTGCGGGACAACTCCACCACATCCGGCACCAGCAGACATTGAGCGCGGATAGTGCCGGAGAGAAATTGCTCACGCAGAACCTCATGCGTCAGCCGTTCATGCGCGGCATGCTGATCCACCAGCACCATATTATCGTCGGCCGTTACGGCGATGATATAGGTACTTAGCACCTGCGCCACAGCCGCACCGAGAGGATGATCTTTTTCCAGTCCGACTGCTGGAGAAATGGTGCCAGTCTGCGGATCGTCTGGCTGCACAGGTGAAACAGGCGACTGATTTCCGGTTTGCACACCATCCGGCATCACAGCCGATCGGTCTGAAACAGGCGGTTCCGGGGCAAAAGTGCGGGCTGCGGGTTGAGCGCCCAGCGCCAGAAATGGCTCGGCAAATCCCTCCGAGCGCGGCGCTTCCGGCGGATAGACGATGCGGGCAGGACGTGGCGCGGAAAAGCCGGGTCGGACGCCCGCCGTTCCCGCTCCCAGTCCAAGCGCCCGCGTGATCGTGCCGATCACCAGTGATCGCACCCCGGCTTCATCGGCAAAACGGAGTTCCGTCTTGGCGGGATGAACGTTCACATCGACCTGCTCATAAGGCAGCGACAGGTTGATAACCGCGACAGGATGACGACCGGACTCAATGACACGGCGATACGCGACGCGGATGGACGTACGCAGCAGCGGATCGACCACGGCGCGACCGTTGACCAGCATGAACTGTCCGGCCGTCGTCGGTCTGTGAACGGATGGACTACATGCAAAGCCGGACAGCTTCATGTCGCCGCGCACGCCATCCAGTTTCAGCAGGCCGTCCGCATCTTCAATTCCGAGAAGTGCTGCCGCCCGTGTTTCCAGCATTTCAGAGGGGCGATCAAGGATGGTGCGTCCATCCACTTCCATGAAGAACGCCACATCGGGAGCCGTCAGTGCCAGACGACGGACCGCTGCTTCCGCGTGCGATCCCTCCACCCGGGCGCTCTTGAGAAACTTCCGACGGGCGGGCGTGGCGAAGAACATATCTTCGACCAGAATCGAGGTGCCTTTTTCTCCTGAGCAAGGCTCTGGAGGAGAAATCTCACCACCCGCGACATGGATGCGCCAAGCGCAGTCACTGTCCGCCTTACGGGAGGTGATGGTCAGACGTGCCGCAGCCCCCACGGACGGCAGGGCTTCACCCCGGAAACCAAGAGTGGCGATCCGCACCAGTGTCTCATCGGACAGCTTTGATGTGCAGTGGCGTTGCACGGCCAGCGCCAGTTCATCAGGCGTCATGCCGACGCCATCGTCCGTGACGACAATACGATCAGCGCCACCATTGACGATGGCGACACGGACACGCTGCGCCCCCGCATCCAGCGCGTTTTCCACCAGTTCCTTGAGGGCCGCGGCAGGGCGCTCAATCACCTCACCGGCGGCGATACGGTTGATGACGGCATCGGAAAGCCGACGCAGGACTGGCTGGAAAAGGACAGGTTCGGACATGCTGAAAGCAGTTTAGCCCATTCGACGCGGTGACGGAATCACGCTTTACCTCGTGGCCACGATAAGGCACGACGAGGCTCATGACCCGTATCTATATTGATGCCGATGCCTGCCCGGTTAAGGACGAAACCTACCGTGTGGCGGGCCGCTACAAACTGCCCGTCGCGGTTGTCTCGAACCGCATGATCGTGATTCCTGACTCGCCGCTCATTGAGCGCGTCGTGGTGGAAGCAGGACCGGATGTCGCCGACGACTGGATCGCGGAGCAGGCGCAGGAAGGCGATATCGTTGTCACCGGCGATATTCCTCTGGCGGCGCGCTGTGTGGAAAAAGGCGCGAGCGTAATTGACTCGAAGGGAAAGATCCTCGACGCCAACTCCATCGGAATGGCGCTCGCCATGCGCAATCTGATGACCGATCTTCGTTCTGCCGGAATGGAGACGCCCGGCGGCCCCTCGTTCAGCAAGACCGATCGCTCACGCTATCTTTCTGCGCTCGATACGCTGGTGGTGCGTCTGCGGAAACCACGCTTTCGGATTCCTGTCGCGCCGTAAGGTGTATGGGACGCTTCCTGTCCCGATTTTACGATCTTGAAATCCTGTCTCTGACGAGACCACCGGACAACAGTGTTCAAACAGACCTAGAACGGTACAAGCGTATTCTCAAACATGTCCGCACAGGTCTCCCATGTAAACCGTTCCGCATGGGCGCGACAGGCGGCACGATCACCCTTCAACGCCTGCAGGCAGGCAGCGCGCAGATCATCATTGACGGCGCCGACGCACCCTTCCGCACCGGCCAAAATGTCCTTTGGCCCTGTCACATCATAAGCAGCGACCGGCGTGCCGCAGGCCAGAGCTTCCAGAACCACCAGCCCGAACGTATCCGTGAGGCTTGGAAACACGAACACATCGCCACCCGCATAAGCCGCCGCCAGCGCGCCCTCTTCCAGTCGTCCCGTAAAGATCGCCTGCGGAAAATTCTTTTCCAAAGAGGCACGATGCGGGCCATCGCCCACAACAACCTTTGTGCCCGGCAGATCGAGAGACAGAAAAGCCTCGATATTCTTCTCGACCGCCAGCCGCCCGACATGAATGAAGACCGGACCTGAAATGCCCAACTCAGCCTTCCAGTCCCTGCGCGGTTCCGGTGTGAAACGTGCGAGATCGACACCCCGTGTCCAGGGCGCCACACGAATGAAGCCACGAGCAGACAGGTCTTCACGCAGACTGGCGGTTGCGGCCAGCGTGCCCTGCGACCGATTGTGAAAGCGTCTCAGCAGCGCATAGGCTGGATTAAGCCCCCAACCCAGACGGGCCTGAACATATTCCGGAAAACGTGTGTGGTATGAAGTGGTAAATGGAACACCATGTTTACGTGCCCAGCGCCATGCTGCCCAACCGACAGGGCCTTCGGTGACAATGTGCAGAACATTCGGTCTGAAAATCTTGACCAACTCTCTGAAACGCCGACCGGGATTGAGAGCGAGTGGTATTTCCGGATAACTCGGACACGGGATGGTGCGGAAACGATCCGGCCCGATGACCTCCACCTCATGCCCTTTCGCTCTGAGCATGTTGACGATGGTGGTCATGGTGCGCACGACGCCATTGACCTGTGGCATCCATGCGTCCGTCGCTATCAGTATTCGCAAGCCAGACCTCATTCAGACAGAGGATAACTTTGGTTTTCAGAATTCTATAGACTTGGAATGAGACTCTCAGGTCTTGAGCACACGATGCAGGAGAACGGTTCAACCGGGCTCCCGGACCGACGTCACGCTCACAGGGCTTTCCTCGTTCCGACGGGAAATCATGTTCTCTGGCCAGCGAAATCTGCTACCGACCGTTGGCACATCCCGGGCCGGAGCAGGCGTCTTACGGCTCCAGTCAATCAGCGAGAACTGGCCGAGCCTGTCCTCGACAAGACCGGTACAGCTTTCCACCCAGTCGCCTGTATTCATGTAGCAGACGCCATCGATTGTCCGGATTTCTGGACTATGGATGTGGCCGCAGATAATACCATCCGCGCCCGCCTGTCGTGCTTCCTTGGCCAGCGCTTCTTCAAACCGGTCAATGGCTTTGACTGCCCCTTTGACCTGTCGCTTTGCCCACGCAGAAAAAGAACGATACGGCAGTCCCATCCGACGCCGTACGCCATTGATCCAGCGGTTCAGCACAAGAGCTGCCGTATAGGCCTGATCACCCAGAAGCGCGAGGACCGGCGCATAACGCACGACACTGTCAAACTCGTCACCGTGCAGGACCAGATAGTGCTTGCCATCAGCGGCGACATGGTCTGCGCGTGGCAGCAGACGGACGCCCGCCACTTCCAGATTCATCGGCAGCCAGCGACGAAACATCTCGTCATGATTGCCGGGAATATAGATTACATCCGTCCCGTGACGGGCCATGCGCAGGATAATCTGCAACAGTTCATCATGATGATTATCCCAGTACCATGACCGGCGCAGTCGCCATCCGTCGATGATGTCACCAACCAGATAAAGCTTTTCGCAGGAAATGGATTTCAGGAAATCGGCTGCGAGCGCCGCCTGACTTCCCCTGGTTCCGAGATGAATATCGGACAGAAACACCGCACGATAGGGTGTTTGCCCGGCGAGGGAAGTATCAACAAAACTCATGGCGCTCCGTCCCGCAGGAGGTCTGCCTTCGTGTAGAGCATCCCCGTCAGCGGCTACATGACAGTTCCATGATTTCTGGAAAACCACGGTGTCGGATCATGGTGCTCCTGCGTTGATCAGGCGAAATTGAAAGTTCACCGCACGCCAGGAAAGACCGACCGCATGTATGTCATCCACAACCCCACCGCAGGCCGCAGGAATACCGGCCGGTTGTGGAACGTGCTCGATTGCCTCGCCAGTCACGGTATTCCCCTGAAGATTCTTGAAACGCAATATGCGGGCCATGCCACGGAGCTGGCCCGCACGGCGGTTCGTCAGGGCGCGGATATGGTGGTCGCGGCCGGAGGGGACGGCACGATTGCAGAAGTCGTCGCTGGCATGATGCACTCTGACACGCGCCTCGGGATCATCCCTCTTGGCACGGCGAATGTCCTTGCTCACGAATTCAATCTGCCTTTCGCACCGAAAGCACTGGCGGCCGTGCTCGGCTCGGATGGCGGGACACCTCTCTGGCCAGGAATCCTGAAATCATCTGATCATTCAAGACTGTTTGTGCAGATGGTTGGCGCTGGCTTCGATGCGCATGTCGTGCATCATATCGACCTTGGCACAAAGCGCCTGCTGGGTCGGGGCGCTTATGTGCTCCAGACAGTGCGGGAACTGCCGCGTTACCAGTTTCCCTCGCTCTGCGTTCGGGCCGATGGCAAGGAATATCATGCAGCCAGTGTGATTGTGAGCAAGGGTCGTCTTTATGGCGGCCCTTACCTGCTGTCATCGGACGCCCTGCCCGGTGAACCCGGTTTTTCCGTCACGCTTTTTGAACATGGTGGTGTTTCTTCCGCCCTGATGGCGGGAATTTCTCTGCCGCAGGGCAAGATGGGCAGTCTGCCCGGCGTGCAGACTGTGCGCGCCTCTCACATAGAAATCACGACACCGGAAGGATTACCCGTGCAGGCGGATGGAGATCCGGCAGGCATACTGCCGTTCGAGATTATGGATGCGGCAGGACCGGTGGTGCTGGCGGCGGGTGGATAAAGATTGATAGTCTGCGTTGTTTGCGAGGCTTTTCAGGGAGACAGAACAATTCTCCCATCCAGCCCTCCCTGTCGTGTTTTCATCAGGGCAGTATCGAAGGATTCCAGAGGTAGAACTTCCGAGATGGGAGAACGCATGACGCCGCGGGCCAGCAGTTCAATCGCCTCATAAAGATCATCAAGGGTCGAACCCACCGACCCAAGCAGCGTGATTTCCCGCACAATGAAATCGATGGGATGAAACTGAAAAGCGTCAGTCGTGTAACCAAGCATCACCATTCGTCCACGACGACGCAGCATATTAAGAGCGCTGCTCATCGCCGCCTGCGTGCCGAGCAATTCGAAAACAACATCAGCGCCCTCGCCGGTCAATTCCCGCACACGGCTTGCTACATCAGGCGTTTCCAGCACATCAATGATATGTTCCGCTCCCATCTCCAGTGCAATCTGCGCTCGTGCGCCGCCGCGTCCGACAGCAATGACCCGGCCTCCCGCCTGACGGGCATATTGCAAAAGAGCGAGCCCTACACCGCCAGTTCCATTGATAACCATCCAGTCCCCCGGATGGATGGCCGCCATACGTCCCGCATGCACTGCCGTGGAGCCCGCACACCCCATGGTCGCTGCCTCGGCGAGATCGACATGCTCCGGCACAGGCACGCAGTTTTTCACGGGAACAGTAATGTATTCGGCATAACCGCCATCACTTGAGAAACCCGGTTGGGCCTTTGGTTGCGGACACAGATGATCGTCACCTACTCGACAATAACGACATCTGCCACAACCGACATAGTAATACACAACGACTTTGCGGCCTTCCCACGTCTGGTCCACGCCTGCACCGCAGACATCGACCGTGCCGGCCATTTCATGCCCGACCGTAAAATCCCTTTTACCGAGATCCAGCAATCCATCCTGAATATGCAGATCCGTGCGGCACACGCCACAGGCAGCAATTCTCACACGGACTTCCCCTGCTTCCGGCTCAGGGATTGAGACAGCCCGCAAGACGAAGGGCCGGTCCGGAGAGACAAGCTGTACAGCTTTCATCGTCATGGATGAAGGAGACATGGGATCACCTACGGGTTGGCAAGGATGAATTCAGCCAGCCTCTTTGCTGAGTTCATCCTTGTAGGCGTCAAGGCTTTTCATAAGGCCCGGTTCAATCACCGGAGGCTTCTGCTTCAGATCTTCCAGTGCGCCGATAATGGTTTCTATGATCGCCAGACGGGCATACCATTTATGATTGGCCGGGATCACAAACCAGGGCGCGTAATCGCGTGCGGTATGGGTGATCGCTTCCTCATAGGCGTTCTGGTACTGATCCCAGAACTGTCGCTCCCTGACGTCGGACGAAGAGAATTTCCACCTTTTGTCCTTGACGTCCAGACGGCTGAGAAGACGCTTTCTCTGCTCATCCTTTGAGATATTGAGAAAGAATTTCAGAACAACAGTGCCCTGCCGCGACAGATAGTGTTCGAAGTGCCGGATATCGTCAAAACGCCCCTGCCAGAAGGCAGGCGTGCCGACCTCACCGGGCAGATGCTCACGCTCCAGAAGCTCAGGATGAACGCGCGTCACGAACACATCTTCATACTGGCTGCGGTTGAAGATCACGATACGTCCGGAAGACGGCGCCAGAATATGGATCCGCCAGAGGAAGCCATGCAGAAGTTCCTGTGGCCCAGGCTGTTTGAAGGACGCGACCGACACACCCGCCGGATTCACACCCGACATCACATGCTTGATGGTGCCATCCTTGCCAGCGGCATCCATGCCCTGCAGCACGATCAGCATGGAAGAAGCGCTGTTGGCGTAAAGCAGTTCCTGAAGATCAGAGAGACGCTTCTTCGCCTGTTTCAGCAGCGCCTTGCCCTCCGGCTTGGTCAGCCCCAGTCCGGCGTCATCGGTAGGATCGTAATCCTTCAGACGAAATGGTTTTGATGGATCGACGCGATAACGCGTGGTCAGGATGGAAAGATCTTCCAGAGTAAATTTACTTTCGGGAGCAGTCGTCGTCATCGCGATATGTCCTTTTTCAGTCCAGATCCCGGACGACCGACAGACCACCTGACGCCTGACAGACCGGCATCATCTCGATACGGTTGATGTTCACATGCTCCGGCAGCCCCAGAACCCACGCAACGGTCTCGGCAATATCCTCGGGCAGAAGAGGTTTCGTGCCGCGATAGACTTCTGCGGCCTTCGCATCATCACCCAGACGCACATTGCTGAACTCACTGCCCCCACAGAGGCCGGGCTCCAGATTGGTGGCGCGCACACGGGTGCCAAGCAGATCGGTTCGCAGGTTTCTCATGAACTGCGAGACAAATGCCTTGCTCGCGCCATAGACGTTTCCGCCCTTGTAGGGATACGTCCCCGCTGTGCTGCCGATGGACACGACGTGACCATGGTTGCGCTCGACCATGCCGGGCAGCAGCGCACGGGTGATCTCGACCATGCCCGAGACATTCGTCCCGATCATGCGCTCCCAGTCGTCGATATTCGTCGTCTGCGCCGGGTCCATGCCAAGCGCCAGACCAGCGTTGTTGATCAGCACATCGACCTCACGCCAGCCCTCCGGCAGTTCGGTGGGCAGGCCCCGCAGCGAATCCTTGTCCAGCATGTCCAGCGCCAGAGGGAGAAAGGCGTCGCCGAGAGAAGCCTGCAACGCGTCGAGTCTTTCGGCGCGACGACCGGTGCCGATCACCCGGTAGCCATCCTTTACGAGCCGTTCGCTGATGGCCCGACCGAACCCTGCTGTCGCTCCTGTCACAAGAACCGTGTCCGTCATCGTTCAGTTCCTTCTCTCTTCTGGGTGGGGCGCATTAGCCCCCTTCTGCCGCCAGCTTGTCAAATGGCTCGGTTGTCAAATGGCTCCCGTCGCACCATATCTGGAGCATGCAGTTTTTACAGTCTGATACGGTCGCACCCTGCGGCGCCGAAGAGTCACTCGCAGGCCAGCTTCTCATCGCCATGCCGTCCCTTGCGGAATCCGAGTTCGATCGGAGCGTGATCTATCTGTGCGCGCACTCGGCGGACGGCGGTGCAATGGGCATTGTCGTCAACCGTCGCATCTCACAGCCGGGTTTTGATGATCTGCTGCTGCAACTCGACATCGCCCCGACCCCGCCGCGTCGTCGCATCGGCCTGTGCGCGGGAGGTCCCGTTGAGGCGGGTCGCGGACTGGTGCTTCATTCCACCGACTGGGACGGCGACGGCACTCTGACCGTCAACAACGATATTTCCCTCAGCGCCAATCTTGAAGTGCTCAAGGACATTGCGGCCGGAGACGGTCCCCGCGATGCGCTGCTGGCGCTTGGCCATGCAGGCTGGGAAGCCGGACAGCTGGAAGAGGAAATCGCCCGTCACTCGGCGTGGCTGGTGGCCCCGGCTTCAAGGGAGATTGTGTTCGGGGCGGATCACGCGGCGAAGTGGCGCAAGGCTCTGGCGGCGATCAATATCGACCCGCTACGGCTGGCGTCCTTCACCGGGAGTGCGTGAACGCTCTTCAGGGCTTTGCCCCGAACCCCGCAAAGGAACGCAGTCCCTTTGATCCCGATTTTTCATCTTCCGTCAGTGGCAGCCACCGCCCTTACTGTCACACCCCTTGCATCCCCCACATCCACCGCGTGAACCCGCGTTGGCTCGTCCAGCCACAGCCGTTTGCAGGGCTGAAGGCGCATGGACTGTGCGCAGGACTGATCCCGTGCTTTTCCACAGTTTCTGCGTCACGGAAGGTGCAAGGCGTCCGAGCCAGTAAAGGGCGCAGACCAGAACCAGCAATCCAACAATCAGGCTTTCAATCATGACGGCCCCCATCCCATCGCCAGCGCAAATCTCCATGTGAGAAATGCCGCCAGATAGGCCAAACCGAACAGATAACCAGCCGTCTGAAAGACGACCTTCCAGCCGCCTGTCTCACGCCGGATGACGGCCAGAGTCGAGAAACACTGCGGCGCGTAGACATACCATGCCAGCAGTGACAGGCCCGTCGCAAGACTCCATTGCTGCGACAGGATCGGGATCAGTTGCGAAGCGGCGTCATTGTCCACACCGCCGACGGCATAGACCGTCGCCAACGCACTCACCGCCACTTCGCGTGCCGCCAGCCCGGGGATCAGCGCCACGCAGATCTGCCAAGTGAAGCCTAGAGGCGCAAAGACTGGCAGCATGAGGTGCCCGATCCAGCCCGCCAGACTGTAATCAATGGCCGGGCCGGTTGCGCCCTCTGGCGGCGCAGGAAAGCTCGACAACGCCCAGAGCAGCACACTGAGCGTGACGATGATGCTACCGACGCGTGAGAGGAAGATGACGGCCCGCTGCCAGAGTCCCAACGCCACATTGCGCAGGCTCGGCCAACGATAGGCGGGCAACTCCATGAGCAGCGGATGCTCTTCCTGAGCACCACCCCGTTTCATGACCCACGCCACACCCAGCGCGCTGAGGATCGCCACCATATAGAGCGCAAACAGCACCAGCCCCTGCTGATTGACTACACCACCAATGGAACGCCGGGGGATGAAGGCCGCGATCAGCAGGGCATAGACCGGCAGACGGGCCGAACAGGTCATAAGCGGTGCCAGCAGGATGGTGACAAGCCGGTCGCGTGGATTCTGGATGGTGCGCGTCGCCATGATGCCCGGAACGGCGCAGGCGAAGCTGGACAGCAGCGGGATGAAGGAGCGCCCGGACAGACCGGCGGACGCCATGATCCGGTCCAGCAGGAACGCGGCGCGCGGCAGATAGCCGGACTCTTCCAGAATCAGGATCCAGAGGAACAGGATCAGGATCTGCGGCAGGAAGACGACCACGGTGCCGGCCCCGGCGATGATCCCATCCACCAGCAGACTGCGGATCAGCCCGTCCGGCAGAAGCTGGCGGATCATTTCGCCAAAGCTGGAAACACTGGCGTCCACCGCATCCATGACCGGCTGCGCCCATGAAAAGACCGCCTGAAACATGACAAACATCAGGGCCAGCAGAATCACCAGCCCCCAGACGGGATGAAGAATCCAGCGATCAAGCCGGTCTTCCAGCGCCTCGGAGGCAACGGCGGGGCGGGATGTGCATTCCGTGAGAAGTCGCCGCACAGCCGCATGGATCTCCCCCTGAGCAGCCGCCGCAGGAGCCGGTGGATGCAACGGAGGATGATCCAGGAGGGCCAGAAGATCATCCGCGCCATTTTTCCTGACTGCCACAACGCCTACGACAGGCGCGCCCAGTTCAGCGGACAGCCGAGGCAGATCGATTTCCAGCCCTTCCTTTCGGGCGGCGTCGAGCATGTTGAGAACGATGATCGTCGGACGCCCCAGAGCGCAGACTTCCAGGGCGAACCGCAGATGCAACCGCAGATTGGTCGCATCCAGAACGCAGATCAGCAGTTCGGGCGCAGGCTCTCCCTTGTAACGTCCGGCGCAGACATCGCGGGTAACAGCTTCATCAGGGCTGGTGGCGGCAAGACTGTAGGCACCGGGCAGGTCCAGCAGTCGGACCGGTCTTCCCGCAGGAGTTGTAAACCGCCCTTCCTTGCGTTCAACCGTGACGCCTGCATAATTTGCCACTTTTTGCCGACTGCCGGTCAGCAGGTTGAACAGCGAGGTCTTGCCGCAATTGGGGTTACCAACTAGCGCCGCCCGGAGCGGCAGGGTCTCGATCAGCGCATCCATGATTTATGGAGCATCCCGCAGAATGATACGGGAGGCTTCCGACCGACGGAGGGCAAAGCGCGTGAACCCGATCTTCACAGCCAGTGGATCGCCGCCAAAAGGCCCGCTGGCTACAATACGCAGCGGCTCACCCGGAACGAAGCCAAGCTCCCCCAGTCGCTGCGCGACGGCGTCCGCCGCCCCACGATGGTCGATATGATCGATAATGGCGTCGATTCCAGCCGGAAGCTCGTCCAGGCGCATGCACAAATCCTGTCAGCCAGTGCTGTTGTGATGTTGCGAATGATACCTATTTCCTATTCTTGCCGCTGTCCACTTTGGTGTCAGGCGGATGGGAGACAGGTAGGCAGGCGACGCATCGCTGCGTGGCAACTTTTCCTCCTTTCGCCCGTTACCAGTCCGGAGGCATGCCGATGACCGCACACATTCCCGTAGACAGAATCTTTCAGGCTACGGAAACACACCTCAACGAAGTCGTCAGTGTCTGGGATCTGAAGGCGAAACTGGGCGAAGGGCCGATCTGGAGCGAAACAGAATCCGCCTTCTATTTTGTCGATATTCTCAGTTGCGCCCTGCATCGCTACCGCCCCTCCGACGGCATGCGCTCAACCTGGCATGTACAGCGTCGTCCGACCTTTCTTGTGCCCACACAGGACGGCGCGCTCATCTGCGGTATGGAAGATGGTCTGTATCTTTTCGACCCGGAAACCGGCCGCACCCATCCGTTCATCCCTGTTGAACAACACCACTCCCGCACACGCCTGAACGACGCTCATGTGGACGGGTCAGGACGGCTCTGGTTCGGCACGATGGACGACGAGGAAGAGCTGCCCATCGGCTCTCTCTACAGCATGGAGGGAGGCGATGTGGCCCTGCGTCGGCATCATAGCGGCTACACGATCAGCAACGGCCCCGTTATGTCTCCAGATGGCCAGACTCTCTATCACTGCGAGTCGGCACAAGGCGTGATCTATGCCTTTGACGTCACACCGAACGGGGATCTCGCAGGTCAGCGGGTTTTTGCTGAAGTCAGCAATGGCGCGCCGGACGGGCTGGCAATGGACAGCAGCGGCACATTATGGGTCGGCGTCTGGGGTGGTCACAGGCTCGAACGCTTTGCCCCGGACGGGACACGCCTCGCACCGATTCCCGTTCCCGCCAGCAATGTGACCAAGGCGGCTTTCGGCGGTGACGATCTGCGGACTGTGTTCATCACCACGGCGCGCAAAGGGCTGTCAGCCGCCGAACTTGAAGCAGAGCCACTGAACGGCGCTGTGTTCTGCCTGCGCACCGAAACGCCCGGCATGCCACAGGGTCTCATGATGCTGCCCGGCTGAAGCATATTGCAGAAGTCAGACCGTTCTAAGGCCACCTGCGGAAAACGACCCTCTCTACGGGTAAGAAACCGGAGCGAAAACACAGTGAAACCGGCGTGACCCAGACAACCGGTCACGCCGGTTTCACGTCAAAGACGCGCTTTACCGCGAAGTTTCGCGTGCAATCCGCGCCGCCGCCCTCTATGGACAGCCGTTAACAGGTGTCCGCTGCGCGCTTGAAGCTGTCAGCGGCGGACATGTACGTAAAGAAAGATCAGGTCCGCCTTACGATGGATATTCGCAACATCGCCATTATCGCACACGTCGATCATGGCAAGACCACTCTTGTTGACGAACTGCTCAAGCAGTCCGGCTCGTTCCACGAACATCAGCAGGTTGCTGAGCGTGCGATGGACAGCAATGACCTTGAGCGCGAGCGTGGCATCACCATTCTCGCCAAGTGCACGTCCGTCGTCTGGAAAGACACCCGTATCAACATCATCGATACACCGGGCCACGCCGACTTCGGCGGCGAGGTCGAGCGTATCCTGAGCATGGTGGACGGCGCGATCGTGCTGGTTGACGCCGCAGAAGGCGCGCTGCCGCAGACCAAGTTCGTGGTCGGCAAGGCGCTGGCCCGTGGCCTGAAGCCGATTGTCGTCGTGAACAAGATCGACCGTGGCGACGCCCGTCCGGACGAAGTCCACAACGAGATCTTCGATCTGTTCGCCTCCCTCGGCGCGAACGACGAACAGCTCGACTTCCCGATGCTGTATGCTTCCGGCCGTCAGGGCTGGGCGGACACGGAGCTGGACGGACCCCGCAAGGACCTGTCCCCGATGTTCGACCTCGTGCTGCGTCACGTCCCGGCTCCGAATCTGGACAAGGACAAGCCGTTCGCGATGGTTGCGACCATCCTCGAGTCCGACAACTTCCTCGGCCGCGTGCTGACAGGTCGCGTCGAGCAGGGTCGTGCGAAGGTCAACATGCCGGTCCGCGTGCTGCGTGAAGACGGCAGCGTTGTCGAGACAGGCCGTCTGACCAAGCTGCTCTCCTTCCGTGGCCTCGACCGCGTGCCTGTGGATGAGGTCGAAGCCGGTGACATCGTCGCTGTCGCGGGTCTGTCCGAGGCCACCATTCCTGAGACAATCGCTGCTCCGGAAGTGACCGAAGCCCTGAAGGCTATTCCGGTCGATCCGCCAACGCTGTCCATGACGTTCCGCATCAACGACGGCCCGCTGGGTGGTCGTGAAGGCAAGAAGGTCACGTCGCGTCAGATCCGTGACCGTCTGTTCAAGGAAACGGAAAGCAACATCGCCATCCGCGTGACGGAAAGCCCCGAGAGCGAAGCGTTCGAGGTTGCCGGTCGTGGCGAACTTCAGCTTGGCGTGCTCATCGAGACGATGCGTCGCGAAGGCTTCGAGCTGACCATTGGTCGTCCGCGCGTGCTGTTCCAGACCAACGAAGAGACCGGCGAGCGTGAAGAGCCTTACGAAGAGGTTCTGATCGACGTGGACGAGCCTTACTCGGGCGTCGTGGTCGAGAAGATGTCGCTCCGTAAGGGCCAGATGCAGGACATGCGTCCGTCCGGTGGCGACAAGGTGCGTCTGACCTTCCTGATCCCGTCACGTGGCCTGATCGGCTATCACGGCGAGTTCCTGACCGACACGCGCGGCACGGGCATCATGAACCGTCTGTTCGCGGGCTATCAGCCTTATGCAGGCACGATCGAAGGCCGTCGTAACGGCTCGCTGATCTCGTCTGAAGACGGTGCGACCACGCAGTATTCGCTGTTCTCCCTGCAGGACCGTGGCACGCTGTTCGTCGGCGCTGGCGAGAAGGTCTATGTCGGCATGATCATCGGCGAGCATTCCCGTGAGAATGATCTCGAAGTGAACGCTGTCCGTGAAAAGAAGCTGACCAACATCCGTGCCGCTGGCAAGGACGAGGCCCTGCTTCTGGTTCCGCCGCGCAAGATGAGCCTCGAGCAGGCGATTGCCTACATCGAGGACGACGAGCTGGTGGAAGTCACACCGTCCGCCGTGCGTTTGCGCAAGCGCTACCTAGACCCGCACGAGCGCAAGAAGAACGAGCGTTCAAAGAAAAACGACTGATAGAACACGACTACAGGGGGCCAGACGACCATGTGCGTCTGGTCCCTGAAGCGTTCTGAACGCTTCCAGAAGGAGGGGATTACTCCCCTCCCCGTCTGACCTCCGGAGCCGGGCGTCATGCCCCCATTCAGAATCGGGTCGGAACTTTTCGCCTGTTTCTGCGCTCCTGATACGGGCTGCCCACAGTCCATTCGAAACATAATCGACAGATTCTTCGGGCAAAACTGTATGCTGTGCCCTGCTGATGGCGTTTGGCCATCTGTTTTCCTGCGCGAAAGGATGAGGACGAGCCTTTGAAACAGACGTTTTTTTCAACCCTCCTGGACATTCAGGGGTGGTTCGACTGGCTCCCTCCCACCATCGCCTCCCTTTTCATCCTCTTCGCCCTCGGAGCCGCTGCTGCGTGGGTCGCAGGATTTATTCTCAAGCGCGGTTTTGCCCGCGTACCGGGAAAAAAACGACCGGGCTCCTTCATCCGCACCAGCGCCACCATCCTGCGGCATCCCGTCCAGTTGGCCGCGGCATCGGTCACCATGATTCTGGCGATTCCAGCTCTGGAAATCTCCACCCGGATCGTGGGGCCGCTTGCGCATCTGCTGGCGGTCCTGATCGTGTTCGCCGTGGGGCTCAGCCTCATACGCTCGGCCCGGCTTGCCTGCTCTCTCTACATTGAGCAGCTCGACGCCTCCGGTGAGGAACACGAGGAAGACATTCTGGGCAGAAAGCATCTGACGCAGGTCAGGCTGCTTCAACGCATTGCGGAAATCCTCATCGGGTTGCTGACTGTCGGCGCGGCGCTCATGACGTTCGAACCCGTCCGGCAATATGGCCTCAGCCTGCTGGCTTCTGCCGGCGCAGCCTCCATCATCGTCGGTCTTGCTGCCCGGTCCGTGCTGACCAACCTCATCGCCGGCGCGCAGATTGCCGTCACCCAACCCATCCGCATGGGCGACATGATCTCCTTCGAAGGCGACTGGACATGGGTCGAGGAAATCAATGCGACGTTTGTGGTCCTCCGGGCATGGGACAAGCGCAGGCGGATCGTGCCGCTCTCCTACTTTCTCGATAACCCTTTCGAGAACTGGACCTACAACTCCGCCGAACTGACCGGCGCGGTCTATCTCTATCTCGATTTTCTGGCGCCCGTGGACATCATCCGCACCAGACTTGCTGAAATTGTTGAAGGATGCCGTGAATGGAACGGCAAGGATTTCAGCGTGCAGGTGGCTGACTCAACGGATCGGGTGATCATGCTGCGTATCACCGCCGGAGCCCGGACAGCCGTGCGAAGCTGGGATCTACGCTGCGCCATCCGGGAGCAGATCATCGTCTGGATCCGCGAAAACTGCCCGGAAGCCTTCCCGCAAACCCGCTTCTCGGCTCATGACTCGTCGCCCGAAAACCAGCCTGCACCGTATCGGATGCAGGCACGCCTGCCGGATAATCCGGGGGGTATGTTCTCTCTGTAATTTGGCGTGTCGAGGCTCTTTGAAGCTTTTTGGAAAAAGCTTCACCAAAAACTTTTTTATGATTTACGGGTGGTCGGTTTGAGGACAGTTGCTTCCTGTCGATCTCATCTCCATTGAGTTGACAGTCGGTTCTGGGGGAGGGCGGTATGTCAGCTATTGGAAGGCATGAACCAATAGCCGGACATTCAGATGAATGATTTAACGATGAATTCACATATCTCATTGGTCTCTACATTGTAGAGATTGGCTCCCTAAATGCAGACACAAATCATATACATATAAGGCGGCAATTAGCGATTATAAAACTGACCGGATGTGGTGCTTGCAACGATAATTCATATTACGATTATCTCTACGCGATCTCGAGTGACTGCAGTCGCAACCCGCTGATAGCGCTTTGAATTCTGATATCCGCGAGTTGAATATACAGGCTCCTCTATAAGAGAGTTCCATTTTCCAGATTGCTGTATAAAAACGGCGTCATCAGTCTCCGCTATCACCCCTCCCAACATGCTAGACATGGATAAGACCCGTCCGGGTGGACCTTGGCGGGATGGGGTCAATTCAATAGGGCCGAGATTAAACTCGTCTCCCATCAATTTAACGCGACAACAGTAACCTTCTGTATTAAATTTCCAAATGGTTTTGTTAAAAAGAAACATCCCCTCGATACTATCTTTTTCAGAAAAACTATTTATTTTATTGCTTATTTCTTCACTCGGATTTTTCGATATTTTAGTCAAACTGTATTTCTCATCAAGGTGAGAAAATTCACTGTCTATTGCTTTCGTTGATTTTTCGTCTTCTAGGGTCGCATCAAAAATCTGCACTTGATTGCGACGGGAGAGATTTGTTATTACTCGACCATTAAGAGCGACCCCATAAGAGCTTTGAGTAAACAGATTGAGCTGAAACTCGCTAACTCGGTCTTCTAAATCCGCTCCAAATCCGATTAAACCACCTGCAGGTCCACATGCTGCCCCAATAGCACCAAAGCGGCAATGGAAAGCTCGTGCCGGAAGATCGGAAAGCTTTCGATTATTAAGGCGATTCCTCGCTATTGAGCCGCGCTTTTCCTGCGACGAGCCTTGGCTCGCAACAGTAAGTTGAACAGTGCTAGTATCGGTTCCGACATATGCACATCCATAGTAAAATTTCACATCTAGTAAGCTACGAAATTCCAACTCACGCTCGAAAATATAAGAAAATCTATCGATATCAGCGGCAGACACATCATATCTCCCACCTGTTTTGCGAAGGTCTGTGACTTGCGAATATAACTCGTCGTTCCCTGTCTTGATTAGACGATTATCCGAGAATAACGCTCTCGCGGCTGCCCCTTCCCCATTCAAACACTCATTACAAAACGCAGCGATATCGAACGCTCTCACGCTACCATCAATGGCAAACAACCATAGAAAATCAAAATATAAATATGCCTCGATGAATGTTCCATGCAGAACTAGACGTTTTCCAATCATATCTTCCCCTTTCGCATACGGCATGCGATGAGATCATCGATAATATTTTTAGTCTGCCACTCTCTGATTAGCTGTTCAGGAATCTCATAATTTTCATCGTCTCTCGGCGAGACTGGGTATCCATGCCACGGACCTGGGCGGTTGGAGCATTCAGGGAAGAACGCTACGCGTTCTCCATTAGCTCCGACTTTTGTAGCTGCTCCGGTACTAGTCCACCAAAGATTGCCGGCGCCATCCATCCATTGAGCAAAGTCGCTCTCATCAAACGCGATAGGCTCTTGGCTAACCGGAAAATCAGAATTCCATATAGTCTTGCCTCGTTTGTATCCAGAATGTCGATGGTAGTTCATTGATTTATAGCTTAAACCACCCTCGGGGGTGTTGCTCTGACGACGTGTGTAACCAAAAACGATTCCATCACTTTCACTGCGTAAGAAGTTCATCTACTCCTGCCCATTATATATCTGAGATATTTTCCATCTTCTCATTATGATCGAGTTCAACACTAAATGTCGGTGGTCTTAACTTATAACTGAAGACAAACAACCAAGGCCTCAAAGTGACCGTTTTGTGCTATATCTAGTTGCTGTACAAAATATGACTGATTTGCATTGCATTGATCAAACTCCAAAATGGGAACTTCCGCTGCCTACTATATTATACAGCGTGGCTTTAAAATCGACTATGTCTGCTATGTGAAAATCAGTGCGACTGTTCGAATGGCCGACAAGAGGGCGATCACAGCCTACCGCCCCGCTGTCTCACTGGAGAGGACAGGCAGATCAAATGGAGCAATGGACGGGGCTGTGGTTCTGCGCGAAGGCGCTTTCAGATCAGTGTGGTAAAACGGGACACAACAAGGGCCAAGTCGTTCCCCGTCATTTTGCCGTAGAGATTTCTGCAAATATCGATCATGTTGTAAGAACAGCTGGTATCGCTGTCGGATCTACATTCTCGATATAGCTACTTCGCTTCCACCTTTTTCTTCCTTCGAGAGGGCTTCGGCGGCACCGTTCCCTTCAC
Source organism: Acetobacter sp. UBA5411 (assembly GCF_002409645.1). Taxonomy (GTDB): domain Bacteria; phylum Pseudomonadota; class Alphaproteobacteria; order Acetobacterales; family Acetobacteraceae; genus Acetobacter. The sequence continues at coordinate 1,713 of NZ_DHNR01000036.1, read as the reverse complement.
TTTTAGGGCTTCTTCGTTCAGCCTTTTACGGCGGACCGGCACAACAAATGCCTCATTGATGAAGTGCTCTAAGACATCCATCATTGTTGCCAGATCCGCTAGCTGAGGCAGCCATCCGCGATGAGCTGATGCGCTTCCAGCATCAACAATCACCTCGAGCCGTTCCTTGTCCAACGGACCAATATGCTTTCCATCCAAGAGAGCATCCAGCTTTTGGCCAAAACCCAGAGTCGGATCAATCCCGAGTAATTCACTGGCAATATCATACACGGTCCGGATGCCGATTGCCGCTAGCATCCTTAAATCATTATTGAGTGCGCCATAAAGCTCTTTGAGAGGTGCATGTAAAACTCTCATATTCTCCGCGTCAACGCCATATTCGGACATCCACTCTGGCTCTTTTCTCTGAGAAAGCGCGGGCCAATATTGGATAGTCTCGACCATCGTTGTAATTACTTCACCAGAGCCGTCTGCAGAGTAGTCCTGATCGTATTCCTCAGAATTGGTGTCTACAGTTTTTACAAACACGTTCTCGCAACCTCGACATTCCAAGATATACCAGACGGTCTGACTCCAAAAATGTTCGTCGTCATAGCTTTTTGTGTGCTTGCCGCGAATGTCACAGTTGCGCACCCCGCCGCACTTGCTGCATTCCGCCTTGTGGACGATTGGTTTGGAGGTTGACAGGGAAGGATCAATCATTTCGGCAGTCTCGCCTAGGAAACGTCACCTTACAAGGCTTCGGCGTTTCAAATGTCAAAAATGGATCCGAAGTCGATATCCAAGTTATAGGAACCGAAATACATGCCAAAGGCAGTCATACGTATTCCAGCCTCATTCTGCCATACTGCCCCCCGCTGCACGTCCGGTTTCGGGGAGTTGCATATTCTGATTAAATGACTGAGATGAGGGCGATTATTGCCTATCTTCTTGAAGCTCGGTGAGTAGACAGGCACTCAAGGAGTGTATTCAACCCCCAGAACAGTTATGTCCAGCCTTTTTAAACATGGGAGGTCCTGACTGCTCAAGAATATTAAATATTTTATCGATCCAAATAGCATCTAGCCGCACACTCGCAGTCCAACCCAAGCTCTCGATCTCTTCTATTTTTATCTGTTGCGAGTTAGGAAACGTAAACAATGTCGGCCACTCTTCGTAAAGTCGATATGCCTGTTTCGTCCTCCCATGTTTCAAGATATTTGTAAGGTCTGCGACATGTGTCAGATCAGGATGCAATACGAAATCAAGACGCAAGGCGGCCTTTTCAATATTTTTGAACCCCCTGGGATCTTTCTCCGCAGGAGCGGCGATACTGAACGCTTTGCACACGGCTCGTTCCCATGTGTGGTATGCGTTAACAATAAATAATTTTTTTATTAGCTGCTCATTTTCTTGTGCCAGCGCCTTTCCAATTGCATTAATTATTAAATTGAAGTCGAAAGAAGCTCTTTTAGGAGCATCAATCTCTGTAGAGGAGAGAGACGTCGCTTGAATGTCGAGCGGTTGGATCGCTTGTTGAAGACTCTGCCGAAGAAATGTCAGCGAAAAATGGTAGGCCAAACATTGGAATCTGGGGGGAATGTCGAGTTCCGAGAGAGTGTCGAGCATGGGTACCACGCGATCATTGTCGGGTTGTGCTCATTACCGTCCGCTTTTGGGTGGTGGCAGGTCAAGCTACATATGTCTCGAATGAGGGCAATTCTGTTGAAAAAG
>NZ_DHNR01000026.1:167582-167746 GCF_002409645.1 Acetobacter sp. UBA5411 | reverse complement strand
CAGACGGAGGAAACGCGCTTTGCCCCGGTTGGCCGGAAAGGACGGGTGCGCGCCGCAATGGCCACCATGGTGCTGCAGGAAATGGCACGCGGAGACATTCCCGTGCTCATTGCCCGCGCACCGGAATTCTATGGCCCGGGGAAAACCCAGAGCTTCACCAACGC
>NZ_DHNR01000026.1:130323-167353 GCF_002409645.1 Acetobacter sp. UBA5411 | reverse complement strand
ACGCCGGATGCGAGCCGCGCGCTTGCAACGCTGGGCAATACACCGGGAGCTTTCGGGCAGACCTGGCATCTGCCGTGCTGTGACGAGCGGCCGACTTACAAGACATTTGTTACCATGGCGAGCAGGATTTTCGATCAATCCCCCAGTTATTCGGTTATCGGTAAATGGCCACTGATCATCGCAGGCATTTTTTCAAAAAAGGTGCGGGAGATCAGGGAATTGCTGCCCCGTTACGAACAGGACAATCTTTTTGACTCAACGAAATTCAAACGTCAATTTCCTGAGTTTTCCGTGACGACATATAAAGAGGGTCTGGAACTGATCTGGAAGGAATAGAGCGACGGATACCGCCCTCATGCCAGATATTTGGAATCAGAAAGGGATTTCTCTAACGGGCTATGCAACCGCATAGCCTTCAGGCTGTGACGCGATTCATGAAATCCCGTAAAAAGGGAAAAACACGTTCAGGCATGTCTTCAAGTAACGTGTGCTTGGCGAAGGGTAAGTTAAGCAACCTGGCACTTTTGACCTGCTCAGTAAGCTCAAACCCCTGTTGCCGCGATACCAGCATGTCGTCGCCACCATGCACTACGAGCAGAGGGCACTGGATGTTTTTTACAGATGCGCCAGGATAGGCATCTGCGTCGCAACCGAGCCACATATGCATCGCGGCCGTAAATAACTTTCCGAAATCTGGTTGAGGATTTTCCGCGTTATAGACCGATATTTGATCCCCAAATATCTCATGCCATTTTTCAAGAGTAATTGTCTGATAAATCTGCCGGGCCGGATCATTTTCCGGCAGCGCCCAATGCGCGCCGACCGCTATGACAAGCTCCGGTTGCACGTCGAGGGAAGCGGCAAGACGCAAGGCGACAATGCCACCGTCGCTGTGTCCGATAATCCCTGCTTTTTGCAGTCCCAGCGCGGCAAGAACCACGGAAAAATCATGCTGAAGCTGAAGATATGTCATGGTGGCCGTCCCGATACCGGAACGACCGTGCCGCGCGTATCAATAGCAATCAGCCTGTAATCTTCTGCAAGAAGCTTCGCGAGCGGGATGAAATCAAGTCGACTTTGCAAGCCACCATGCAGCAGGACAATTACCCTCCCCTTTGGATTTCCGGCTTCAGAGACGAACAAATTTGTATCGCCAACAGATACAAATTTCCCTGAGTCAAACATGCAATCGCTTTCATATTGTCGGGTTGTTTTGGAACCTGTTGCCTGTAATTCTCTATCATCAAAGTTTCATGGCAGTCTTATGTATCTATTGCCTCTAACTCTGTTCCAGAGGCTGTCCTTCAGCTTCGCCTGCCTAAATCGCCATATTGAAAAGCGATACCATCAATGTTTGACTTGATAGAGCAGGCATAAACGCAATGAAATTATTTCAAATATTTTTATTTTATTTACAAAAATTACCCACTTATTTCCCATAAATTACATAAAGCACTACAATAAAAACAAACAAATAAAATATTGGAATTAAAATTAATTATAATTCAGTATCATTGCATACACACCAATCACATACTTTCAGTTCCTATTTCAAAACAAAAAGAGGAGCGATTCATTGCATCTCAACCGAAAAGCTCTCGCCCATCTCCCCAAAGACGTCTACCGCCCCGCGTTTGATCTCTCCCAACTCACGCCCGGCATCCTCCATCTCGGTTGCGGCAATTTTCATCGTGCCCATCAGGCCGTCGCCACGCAGGCGGCCATCAACAAAGAAGGCTCGGACGGGCTCAAATGGGGTATCGTCAGCGCCACCATGCGACGCCCCGACCTCGTGAACCAGCTTCGGCCACAGGACAATCTCTACACCCTGCTGACCCGCGTCGAAGACAGGACTGTCGCATCCGTCATCGGCTCCATCCATGAGATGGTGTTTTCGGGTGACGAAGCCATCGATCTGGCGAAGCGTGTCGCCGATCCTCGCATACGCATCGTCTCCCTGACCGTGACGGCCAGCGGTTATTATCTGACCGCTGACGGACGGCTCGACCCGGAAGCACAGGCAATCCGGCAGGATCTTTCAGCGCAACATCCCCGCACGGCCATCGGCATTCTGGCGAATGGTCTCGCTCTGGTAAAACAGCGCGGCACTGTTCCTCCCGTGATCTTGTGCTGCGACAATGTCAGCCATAATGGCGCAACGCTCAGACAAGCCGTTATGGATTACGCCTCCCTGCGGGGCGATGATCGGCTGGCGGCATGGATCGGAGAGAAGGTTCAGTTCCCCGATACGATGGTCGACCGGATTGCTCCGTCCAGCCACGTTGATGACGTCGCCGATGCAAAGAAGGCTCTCGGAGGAATTGTCGATGCCGCACCGGTTTCTGCCGAACCATGGTTTCAGTGGATCATCGAACCGTTCGATGGCCCCCGTCCCTACTGGGAAGCGCACCCGGGAACAAAATTTGTCCGTGACGTCGCTGTCTTTGAAGCCGCCAAGCTTCAGATGCTGAACGGCAGTCACATGCTGCTCGCCTATACGGGAGCGCTTGCCGGGCTGAACACGATCGCGGAAGCCGCCAGCGATACCTCTCTTGGACGCATCACCGCCCGTTTTATGCGCGACGAACAGACAGCAGGCATTGCCCTCTCCGCCGAGGAACTGGACGATTACACGCAGGCGCTGATGGCCCGTTTTCAGAATCCCGGCATCGTTCATGATGCAGAGCGCGTGGGCCGCAATGGTTCGGCCAAGATGGCGGACCGGGTGATGCGCGCCATGCGGGACAATCTTGTCGCGGGCCGCTCCGTTTCCGGCGCTTCACTGCTTATCGCCAGCTGGATACGCTGGTTCGCGCTGAACGATCAGGAGGCGCTGGAACTGTCTCTGACCGACCCGAAAACGAAAGTGTTGCAACGTATCTGCGCCGAGGCTCGCGATGATCACAAGGCACAGGCGGAAGCCTTCCTCGCCATGGAAGAGGTCTTTGGGCCGCCTTTGCCGGATCATGACCGCATCGTCGCAGAAATTGCAGATCTGCTGCGCCGACTGACGGAGGAAGATGTGCCGACCGTCCTCCGTGAACTGGCAGCCTGAAAAAAGTCTCAGGCTGTTTGCAGCACAGTCTGCAAATAGGCCGTCACGACAGTCAGATCATCCACGATCGCCAGCGCCTTTTCGTGGATGTCATCGGCTGGCTGGAGAAGATCCGGCACAACGATAACCCGTATGCCCGCTGCATGAGCAGCCCGCGCACCAGAATGGGAGTCCTCAAGCGCAAGGCAGTATTTCGGCTCGACACCAATCTTTTCAGCAGCTTTCAGATAAGGCTCTGGATTGGGTTTGCCAGCGCTGACATCGTCCCGTGTGACCGTTGCGTCAAAACGCTTGTCGAGCCCAACAAGCTCCAGATGATGATCCGTGCGATAGCGGCTTGAAGACGTGGCAATCGCCCTCGGGATACGGAACTTATCTAGAAGATCCAGCAAGGGCAGCACACCGGTTTTCAGAACCAGTCGGCCATTGTCTACATACTCGCGGAGCACCACTTCCTGACGGGCGAAGAACTCCTCCATGGGAAAGGCCACACCGTAGGCTTCATGCACCAGCCTGCGGCATCCATCCGCAGGCACACCAATCATGGAACGACAGAAACTCATCGGAATGTCGTAGCCAAGGTCTTTGCCAGCATCGACCAACGCATCCATTGCCAGCGTCTCACTGTCGAGCAGCAACCCGTCCATATCGAACACCACCCCACGAACAGGGGCGGATGATACATTGCGAAGCTGGGCTGGAATAATCTGCTCTGTCATTTTTCTTCCTGTATATTTTTCTTGCAGCGAATGTACAGCAGTAAGACCGCAAATGAAAAATCCAGAAAATTAAAAGATATTCACCCACATCACTTCATTGGAAACCACAAAAAAAACGCCTCTTTCCGGCACAGGACCCGAAAGAGGCGTCAGAAAGCGACAAGCTGCATCAACTAGAAATGCAGCGCTCCGTCATAGGCCGCCAGCACGGCTTCATGCATCGACTCAGAGATTGTCGGATGCGGGAAGATGGTTTCCTTCAGTTCCGCTTCCGTCAGTTCACCACTGCGGGCAATGACGTAACCCTGAATCATCTCCGTCACTTCTGCGCCGATCATATGCGCACCCAGAAGCTCCCCGGTCTTGGCGTCGAACACGACCTTCACCAGACCTTCCGGCTCACCCATGGCAATCGCCTTGCCGTTGCCAATGAACGGGAAACGACCAACACGGACCTGGTAACCCACTGCTTTCGCCTTGGCTTCCGTGTAGCCGACTGACGCCACCTGCGGACGGCAATAGGTGCACCCCGGAATCTTCGTCACGTCGATCGGATGCACATGCTTGCCAGCAATCGCTTCCACGCACATGACCGCCTCATGGCTTGCTTTGTGCGCCAGCCACGGAGCGCCAGCCACATCACCAATGGCGAACACACCCGGCTCACCGGTGCGGCAGAGATCGTCCGTCACGATATGCGTGCGATCCACGACAATCTTCGTGCCTTCCAGCCCGATATTCTCGACATTGCCGACAATACCCACGGCGGAAATAACACGATCAAACGTGTAAGTTTCCTTCTTGCCGCCAGCTTCGATCTCGACCGAGACGTCCTTGTCGGACTTCTTTAGCGTGCCAAGTTTCGCACCTGTGAGGATTTTCATCCCCTGCTTCTCGAACGCCTTGCGGGCGAGACCGCTGATTTCCTCGTCCTCGACCGGCAGCACGCGATCCGCGACTTCCACAAGCGTCACTTCGGAACCCATGTTGCGATAGAAGGAGGCGAACTCCGTGCCGATCGCACCGGAGCCGATCACCAGAAGACGCTTCGGCAGTTCATCCGGCACAAGCGCCTCGCGGTAGGACCAGACGAACTTGCCGTCCGGCTCCAGCCCCGGCAGCGTGCGGGCACGGGCACCGGTCGCAAGAATCAGGTTCTTGGCCGTCAGCGTGACCGACTTGCCATCCTTTAGCGCCACGGCGAGCTTGCGCTTCTTGCCGTCTGTGCCAGCTAGCTTCGCAAAGCCATCGAAGACCGGAACCTTCGCCTTTTTCAGCAGATGGCCCACGCCACCGGAAAGCTGCTTCGATACAGCACGTGAACGGGCCACGACTTTCTGGAAATCGAAGCGCGGATTATCCACGGCAAAACCGAACTGGCCGAGATCATGGATGAGATGATTGATTTCGGAAGCGCGCAGCAGCGCCTTGGTCGGGATGCAGCCCCAGTTGAGGCAGATACCGCCAAGATGGTTGGCTTCGACAACCGCGACCGAGAGTTTCAGCTGCGCCGCACGGAGAGCCGCCACATAGCCGCCGGGACCGCCACCCACAACAATCAGATCAAAATCGGTGGTGCTCATATGATATTTCCTGATTGAGCGTCGGGCGGGCAGGAACTGCTCCCTGCCCGCCCGACGATACGGCCTGTCAGACGACCAGCGTGAACGGGTTTTCAACCACTTCGCGGAACCCAGCGGTCCACTTGGCGGCCAGAGCACCGTCAATGGCGCGATGATCGACCGAGAGCGTCACGGTCATCACCGTAGCCACACCTAACGATCCGTCCGGCTTAACAACCGCACGCTTCTCACCAGCCGCAATGGCCAGAATACCGGCCTGCGGCGGATTGATGATCGCAGAGAAGGAACTGACGCCGAACATGCCCATGTTGGAGATCGAGAACGATCCACCCTGGAACTCTTCCGGCTTCAGCTTGCCCGCACGCGCACGGGACGCGAGGTCTTTCATCTCGTTGCTGATCTCACGCAGCGATTTGCGATCGGCCTGACGGATGATCGGCGTGATGAGGCCATCCGGGATGGACACAGCCACCGAGATGTCCACGTCGTTATACTCGATCAGCGCCTCATCCGTGTAGGAGACGTTGACGCCCTTCACGCGACGCAGCGTAACGGCAGCGGCCTTGATCAGCAGATCGTTGACCGACAGCTTGAACGCCTCAGGCCCCTCGGCGGGTGATGCCGCGTTGAGCTGGCTACGCAGAGCGAGCAGCGCATCGAGCTTCACATCAACCGAGACGTAGAAGTGCGGAACGGTCGTCTTCGATTCCGTCAGGCGACGGGCGATGACCTTGCGCATGGTGGAGTGCGGCGTGCTGGTCGAGCCACCCGACGTGTAAGCTGCTACAGGCGCAGACTTCGCTGCCGAAGCGCCACCACCAGCCTTTGCCGCTTCCACGTCCTTCTTGACGATACGGCCATTCGGACCGCTGCCTTTCAGGGTGGACAGCTCGATGCCCGCATCCTTGGCAATCCGCTTCGCCAGCGGAGAAGCGAACACACGGCTCCCTTTCTCCACAGGTGCCTTCACCTGCGGCGCAGGAGAAGCAGTCTTTGGCGCGGGGGCCTCAGCCTTTTCTGGCTCGGCTTTCTCTGCCTTGGGCGCAGCCGTGGACGGACCTTCCGGCACCGCCTCACCTTCCTCAACCAGAATGGCGATGGGCGTGTTCACCGCCACGCCTTCCGTTCCTTCCGGAATAAGAATCTTGCCGAGAATACCCTCATCCACGGCTTCGACTTCCATCGTCGCCTTGTCCGTCTCGATCTCGGCAATCACTTCACCCGAAGAGACCGTATCGCCCTCTTTCTTGTTCCACTTCGCCAGCTTGCCTTCCGTCATGGTCGGCGAGAGAGCGGGCATCAGGATATCGATAGCCATGATGTCTTTCCCTCAGACGATTTTGGAAACGGCGTCCACAACCCAGTCGGGCTGCGGCAGGGCGAGCTTCTCAAGGTTGGCAGCAAACGGCATCGGCACATCGAGACCAGCCACGCGCACCGGCGGCGCATCGAGCCAGTCGAAGGCGTGCTCGATCACCTGCATGGCGATTTCCGCGCCGATACCGGCAAACGGCCAGCCTTCTTCAACCGTGACCAGACGGCTTGTCTTCTTCACGCTCTCGACGATGGTCGCCGTATCAAGCGGACGGATCGTACGCAGGTTGATGACCTCAGCATCAATGCCTTTCTCGGCCAGCAGTTCAGCAGCGGCCATCGCCGTGCCGACACTGATCGAGAACGCCACGATGGTCACGTCCTTGCCCGGACGCTCGATCTTTGCCTTGCCGATCGGCAGGATGAAGTCCTCATCCACCGGGCATGGGAACTTCTGACCGTAGAGGATCTCGTTCTCAAGCACGATCACCGGGTTCGGGTCACGGATGGCCGCACGCAGCAGGCCCTTCGCGTCGGCTGCCGACCACGGGGCCACAACCTTCAGACCCGGAACATGGGCATACCAGCTTGCAAAGCACTGCGAATGCTGCGCACCGACGCGGGCCGCCGCGCCGTTCGGACCACGGAACACCATCGGACAGGAAATCTGACCGCCGGACATGTAGTGCGTCTTGGCGGCCGAGTTGATGATGTGGTCGATCGCCTGCAGGGAGAAGTTCATGGTCATGAACTCGACAATCGGCTTCAGGCCGGTCATCGCCGCACCTGTGGCCATGCCCGTAAAGCCATGCTCGGTGATCGGCATGTCGATCACGCGCTTCTCGCCGAACTCGTCCAGCAGACCCTGCGAGACCTTGTAGGCGCCCTGATATTGGGCGACCTCCTCACCGAGCAGGAAGACGTCTTCGTCACGGCGCATTTCGGCAGCCATCGCGTCACGAAGCGCCTCACGCACCGTGATCTCGCTCGTTTCGCCCCAGTCTTTTTCAGGCTCGCTGGTCGTCGTGGCGACAGGAGAAGCAACAGCCGTAGGAGCCGCCGCTTTCGGCGCTTCTTCAGCCGCAGGACGAGCCTCGCCACTGCCTGCGGACGGTCCTTCCGGCACCGCTTCACCTTCCTCAACCAGAATGGCGATGGGCGTGTTGACCGCCACACCTTCCGTTCCTTCCGGAATGAGGATCTTGCCGAGAACGCCTTCGTCCACGGCTTCGACTTCCATCGTCGCCTTGTCCGTCTCGATCTCGGCAATCACTTCACCAGAAGAGACCGTGTCGCCTTCTTTCTTGTTCCACTTGGCCAGCTTGCCTTCTGTCATCGTCGGCGACAGCGCTGGCATCAGGATATCAATAGCCATCCGTCTTATTCTCCCACCAGCACGTCGGTAAACAGTTCCGAAGGATCAGGCTCCGGACTTGTCTTGGCGAATTCGGTCGCATCGGCGACGATTTCCTTCACCTTGGTTTCCATTTCCTTGAAGTCCGTGTCTTCCACGCCAGCCGCTTTCAGCAGGTTGCGCACATGGTCGATCGGGTCATGTTTCTGGCGGATCTCATCCACTTCCGAACGCTGACGATACTTCGCCGGATCAGACATCGAGTGGCCGCGATAACGGTAGGTGGACATTTCCAGCAGGTAAGGCCCCTTGCCCTCACGGCAATGCGCGATGGCTTCTTTCGCAGCAGCGTTCACCGCTTCCACATCCATGCCGTCAACCTGCTTGCCGGGAATGCCCCACGGCTCGCCGTTCTTCCACAGCGCCTTGGAGGCCGAAGCGCGTTCGACGCTGGTGCCCATGCCGTAGCGGTTGTTTTCGATGACGAACACGCAGGGCAGCTTGTGCAGGGCGGCAAGATTGAAGCTCTCGTAGACCTGTCCCTGATTGGATGCGCCTTCACCGAAATAGGTGATGGAGACCTCATCCGTTCCGCGATACTTGTTGGCGAAAGCCAGGCCGATACCGAGCGCCACCTGAGCGCCGACAATGCCATGACCGCCGTAGAAGTTTTTCTCACGGGAGAACATGTGCATGGAGCCGCCCTTGCCGTGGGAAAGGCCGGTCGCACGTCCTGTCAGTTCCGCCATCACGCCGCGCGGGTCCATGCCTGCTGCAAGCATCTGACCGTGGTCACGGTAGGAGGTGATGACCTTGTCACCGTCCTTCTGCGCCATCTGAAGGCCGACCACCACGGCTTCCTGACCGATATAGAGATGGCAGAAGCCGCCGATGAGGCCCATGCCATAAAGCTGCCCGGCTTTTTCCTCAAAACGACGGATCAGCAGCATGTCGTAATAAGCCTGCTTGAGCTGATCCGTGGTCAATCCGGGGTGATTCCGGCCATCCGTTGCGCTGTCAGGCCTTGATTGCCCCGCATTATTCTGTTCGGTCATGAACTTACCTTTACCTCATCGGTTGTCAGGGTCTGGCACATAATCGCAGCCGTTAACTATAAATATTATCGTTAATTCTCAAGCGGTTAAAGAAAAGCGCCTAGGCAATCCGGGAGACCTTTCCATCCCGATCCCACTCGGCGATCACCAAGCGCCCGCCACCGATGAACGGAGAGACTCTCCCATGAGCATCTTTCCTTCTCTCACCGCCAACGTCTCATCCTTATTCGGGTTGTCATGGCAAGTGCGCTACCACCTCCCAGACTGGTAACGCGGGCACGACATTCTGCAAAGCGCCGGAAAGGTGTAAAGATGAAGTAACACCCCTGTCAAAATGTGTACAATGTGAACATGAGCGTCGGTCATAAAAAACTTTTCGCGGGCAGCAGAATCCGCAAACTTCGGCGTCAATTCGGCCATACACAGCGTGAGATGGCGCGTCTGGTTAATATATCGTCAAGTTATCTTAACCAGCTTGAAAACGATCTGAGACCGATTCCAGCCCAATTGCTGCTAACTATTTGCAGAACTTTCGCAGTGGATGCGTCCTGGTTTGGCGACAACGAGGAAATCCGTACCATCCAGATGCTGCGGGAGGTTTTTGCGGACCCCATGTTCAAGTCCGATCTGCAGGCGGACGAGTTCAGAAAAGCCGCGCAGGAACTCCCCGGACTGGCCCGGCACTTTATCGAACTGTATCGCTCCTACCGAACCCTCACGGAACGACGCACCCATCTCTCAGCCGATACGTCCACTCAGGATCTTCCGCACATCCCCGACACACTGGGATCACCCCACTATGAAGCGGCCGGTGAATGGGTGCAGAGTGAGAAAAACTATTTTCACGACCTCGATACGGCAGCAGAAGATCTCTACGAGGCCGAGAATTTCGACCGCGCTGCGCCGTCTGTCGTGTTTGAACGCTACCTTCTGGATCATCACTCCATCCGCGTAGCCACCAATTCTGACTTTGCATTACAGGACACGCTGTGGCGCTTTGATCGTCGGGAAAAAACTCTCCGCCTGTCAGCCGACATGGCTCCGGAAAGCCGCTCCTTCTGCCTTGCCAGACTGATCGGGGACATCGAGTTCAGCCGCATCATCGACAAGACCATTCGCCGCTCCGGTCTGCCCGCAGGTGATGCGCAGGCGCTCGTTCGCGTGAGTATCAGCAACTATTTTGCCGGGGCGCTGATTCTTCCCTACGGACGGTTCCGGCAGGCGGCCCGAGAGACCAAGCATGACCTCGACCTGTTGCAGAGACGCTTCAAGGTCAGTTTTGAACAGGTCTGTCACCGCCTTTCCACGCTCCAGAGGCCGGGCGCTGAAGGTATCCCGTTCTATTTCATCAAGACGGATGTCGCGGGCAACATCCTGAAAAGCTATAGCGCCACACGCTTCAGCCGCGCCCGCTTCGGCGGTCTGTGCGCTCTGTGGAACGTGTTTGAGAGCTTTGCTGTTCCCGGCAGACTGGCGACGCAACTTTCACAGGACACCGATGGCAGCGTGTTTATCAGCGTCGCCAGAACGGTCGGACGTCCTCCAACATCCTTTTTCGAACGCACACGACGGGTCGCCATTGTGTTGGGATGCTCCGTCACACATGCGTCCGAGATCATCTATTCAACTGCCCTGAATGTCGAGGACACCAGAAACTACGTCCCGATCGGCCCCGGATGCCGTGCATGCAGCCGTATCGACTGCCGCCACCGCGCTGTTCCCGCCAGCGGTTTTCGGCTCGATCCCAACAGTGATGAGAGAGGTACCGTGCCTTATCGGGTGCTTGTATAACGAATGAAGCAACTTCTCCGTCGAGATAAGAAAACAGAACAACTATTTCGGATGGCTCATGGTAGGACATCAGCGTTGACAGAAAAATCCGTCATAGAATCAGTCATATATCGATAGTTGATCCTGCCAAACGGCAAAACCTTACCAGTCTTGTCGTGACTGGAGCGTGTCGTCAGCTAATACACAGCTCAACATGGCCTGCACTTCCATTCGATCTGCAATGTTATTTCCCTATTTTTGAAATAGAGAAACACATGAAAGCAACGGCATGATCTTAGCGACAAAAAGCTCATCTCTGCTTATCAGAAGGGTAAGCATCGAGAGATCGCATCGGTTATTCTCTCACGAAAAAATTATATCTCTCCCGGAAAAACCGATTTCGATTTACAAGAAGCGAAATACCGTCAAACGACTTCGTCAGACAAAATGAATCCAGAGACAGCGCAATACAATATAGCAAGCTGTCATCAACACTTTTCGCTATCATTGCCCTCATCGCAATGGTCAACGGAATTCACCTGTGGCACTTTCTAAAAATGTAAACAGAGATAACTATCATCTCAATCAACGGTGCCCCAATCGCTTTGAGAGAAGAGTTTCATATAAAACTTGTATTATAAATACCTGTATTTATGATCGAAAACGATGAATCGCACCTCCCTTCGTTCGCGGCTCAGGGCCGCGACCCAGTCTCGTCATGCCGTTCTCGACAGACTGGCAGGCCCCGTGAAGAACGCAGCGGCCTATCATGCCTATCTCACCGGCATCGCCACCTTCCGTTTCAGCGTGGAACAAAGCCTGAAGACTGCACCATGGCCGGAAATTCTCGCCACATGGAAACCCAAAAGCCTCAGCGCCCTGATCATTCAGGATCTTGACGATCTGAGGCTGGATGTTCCCTCCCTTCTTGAGTGGCCTGCACCTGACAGTCCCGCAGCCACACTCGGCACCCTGTATGTGCTGGAAGGCTCGACACTCGGCGCGCGCTTTCTGGTCCGGCAGGCCGCCAGTCATGGCTTTACCGATCAATACGGTGCCCGCCACCTGAATGCGCAGGCCGATAATCTCTCTGGCTGGCAAGCCTTTGTGGAGCGCCTCGAACGCTATCCCGGCGACCCCACTGATGCCGAAAATACCGCTATCCGCACCTTCGACCTTGCCATCAGCGCCATGCAGCAACCTCATTCAGTCCGCTCGTTGCCATACTCATGACAGCGATCGCAATCGAGAAAGCGGTTTTCGGGCAGGCTGATCTGACAAACTGCGACCGCGAGCCAATCCATATCCCCGCCAGCATTCAGCCGGCGGGATGCATGATGGCCTTCACAGGACCAGAATACCGTCTCAGCCGCTTTTCCGAAAACACCGCTGTTTTCATGAAAAGATCGCCTGTCCAGATGGGCATGAAGCTGACGGAATGCGTCGGTGAAGAAGCCGCGACGATAATACTTTCGCTCGCAGGAAACGGCGATACAACTTATCCCATCATAGAATTCAACGTCTCCTGCTCCGAACAACAGGAACGGGATATCGCGGTCCATCGTGCGGGCGATCTCATCATAGTAGAGTTCGAACTCCCGACGCCCCCGCAACTGCATGCCAGTCTCGCTGTCAGACAACGCCGGCTAATCGAACATATCCGTAACCCGAGTGACATCCTTTCACTCCTTCAGCGTTCCGCCGCCTCCATACGCCAGATGTTCGGTTACGACCGTGTCATGGTCTACCGCTTTGCTCCCGACTGGTCTGGGCATGTCATCGTCGAAGAACGCCGAGAAAATCTGGAAAGCTTCCTCGGACAGCGCTTCCCCAGCAGCGATATTCCTGCACAGGCCCGCGAACTGTACAAACGCTCCCTGATCCGTGTCGTCAGCGACGCCAGCTTCCGTCCTGTGCCGTTGATCGAATCCCCCGGCGACGCGCCGCTGGACATGTCGTTCATGCATCTGCGCGCGGTTTCGCCCGTCCATTGCGAATATCTGATCAACATGGGCGTTCACGCATCCATGTCAGTCTCGCTGATCGTCGATGGCAAGTTGTGGGGCCTCATCGCCTGTCATCACTACACACCGCGCACCCTGTTGATGGCTGAACGGATCGCCGCCAAGCTGATCGGCGAATTTATCGGCCTTCAGGTCGTTTCACTGCACCGCTCCCGTCGTCTTGACCTTAGCCAGAGCACGCACAAGTTCCTGCATCAATTCCTGCATGACAGTTGCGCCATCACAGATCTTTTGCAGTGTGCGCCTGAGTATCTCTCCCGGGTTGACGAATTCATTGCCTGTGACGGCAGTGGCGTGCTGACGGAACAGGGCTGGATCTCACACGGTCTTGCTATGACAGAGGCTGAAGTCCGGGCACTTGTCGCCAAAGTAGGCACATCATCCGGTAATCAGGTCTGGCTGAGCGACTGTCTGAACAAATCATGCGGCTTCTCACCATCTTCCGCTATCTGCGGCGCGATGATTATCCCCTTCTCTCCGGAGCAGGATGACTGCCTTGTGCTGTTCAGGCAGGAAATCATCCGGACCGTAGTATGGGGCGGCGATCCTAAAAAGACGTATGCCACTGGTCCTCTCGGATTACGCCTGACGCCCCGCAGAAGTTTTGAAATCTGGACAGAAGAGGTCACAGGGCATTCCACAGATTGGTCCAATGAGGATCTTGAAATTGCCGCCCTGTTCCGCACCTCCCTGATGGAAGTGGCCGCACGCTCAGCCTGGCTGAAGCTTCAGGAAACAATCCTGGCTGATAACAACCGCCGCATGCTGACCGAGGAACTGAATCATCGCGTCAAAAACGTGCTCGCCATGGTTGGTTCGGTCGTAGCGCGCCTTCCCCCCGAAAATGATAGCGCCACCAGATATCGTGACACCATTCAGGAACGATTCAAAGCTCTGGGACGCGCCCACGATCTGGCGATGAGTTCGACCGAGGACGGTTCGCTTCGCAATCTGCTAGCCACAGAAATTGCCCCTTATTCATCCGGCGAAGGCAAGATCATCCTCAACGGACCGGATCTTTTCGTCACCGACAGAGCGCTGAGTCTGCTGGCCCTACTTTTTCATGAACTGACCACCAACGCCGTCAAATATGGTGCGCTCTCCACTCCGGCTGGCCAGTTGACCATTACATGGACATCTGACCTCTCGACGGATTTCTGTCATATCCGCTGGCAGGAACGAAATGGTCCGGTCGTCCGTGCCCCGACCCGATCAGGCTTCGGCAGCCTGCTGATCGAACGCGCCATCACCCACGATCTCGGTGGAAGCGCCACAACGTCCTTCGATCCGGAAGGGATCACCGTCGACATCCGTCTTCCCACCAGCGCGCTCGTCAGCACCACACATCAGAATACCGAAAATTCCGTTGTTCAGACAGAGACTTCTTCTGATCAGAAGACAGATCAATCAAATCTTTTGCAAGGCAAAACGGTTCTTATTCTGGAAGATGAATTCCTGATAGCACTCGATATGCAGGACACACTTGTTTCTGATTTTGGAGCAAACGCCATCATCGCGTCTGATGTTCCGTCAGCGCTGGATATCGTGCACACTTCCCCGATTGATATCGCGTTTCTGGACATGAACCTGAATGACGTGAGTTCAGCACCCGTCGCCACATTGCTGATGGAAAAATCCATCCCATTTATGTACGCCACAGGGTACAGCAAGGAAAATTTACCATCCGCCCCGTTACCAACCGTAACGGTCATGGAAAAACCTTACATCGCCAGCGAAGCCGCCAGCGCTCTTAGCGTCGTTCTGGCAAATCATGGTTGTTCAGAGTAACGCTTTTCCAATTGTGATGAACCAAAGATGGCTTGCCTCTGACGGTTAAATGCAGCCAGCACTTTACCGGAGGCACGAAAACGACCGTCGGGCATATCGTCTCGCAAAGAACCAACATCATTGGCGCAGAGCCATAACTCGTGACCAACATGGAAGATCATGACTTTCCTTGTTGCCCATCACATCTGTCTGAATATGAAATTCTGAAAAATCTTTTTACCTACTGAGCATTCCTGAGATGCTGAATTTCCAAGTCCCCTTACAGAACATGCAATAGAATCAAAAACGGCTGCTCCTGTAGGAACAGCCGCTTCAGAAATAACACCTGATCTACCAGTAATCAGGCAACTGGCTTCATCAGAGCCTTCAATGCCTCACCCGGATCAGGAGCCCGCAGAAGCGATTCACCGACAAGGAAACCACTGGCTCCCACCGTTGACAGACGCTTCACATCTTCTGCCGTCTTGATGCCACTTTCCGACACAATGATCTTGTCCGGCGGCACGAGAGGCGCGAGCTGGATGGTCATGTCGAGATCAGTGGTCAGGGTCTTGAGATTACGGTTGTTGATCCCGATCAGCGACGTATCGAGCGCAAGCGCCCGGTTCAGTTCCTCTTCCGAGTGGACTTCTACCAGCACATCCATGTCGAGGCCCTTGGCATGATCGACCAGCGCCGCCGCTTCTTCATCTGTCAGGATCGCCATGATCAGCAGAATGCAGTCCGCACCGATCACCCGGCTCTCATAAACCTGCCAAGGGTCGATAATGAAATCCTTGCGAAGCACAGGAAGCTCACAGGCAGCACGCGCAGCGATAAGGTCCTCATTGCTCCCATGAAAACAGGAACTTTCCGTCAGAACAGACAGACAGGCCGCACCAGCCGCTTCATAGGATTTCGCGATACCGACAGGATCATACGGATCGCGCAGCAGACCTGCCGAGGGAGAGGCTTTCTTGATTTCGGCGATAAAGCCGGGAATCATCTCCGCGGTCTTGTCCTTGAGCGCCCGCCCGAAACCACGCGAGGTAAACTGCGTCTCCAGAGCCTTCGCCGTGATGTCTTTCAGACTCAGCAGCGTCGAACGGTGAGCCACCTCCACCTTCGTGCGCGCCACAATCCGGCCAAGAACATCCGATGGTTCGGAGCATGCCTCGGCATTGGTCGCAACTGGCACCTGATCCGATGTCTCGTTCATCATGTCTCCGTCTCGTAAATGAACATGGATGACTTTATCGCTGGCTGACTGCCGCTCATGCGATATTCAGAGCCATTTCACGCGCCGCCAGAATGGCGCGTCCTGTGCAGCAACATTGCACCGCTACGGGATAGCATATCCCTATAAAGTGATCTTGCGGTTTTATCCAGTAACTCTGCGAGCCGCTTCCAGCGAGGCCAGAGCCGCACCACTGTCGATAGAGGATGCCGCCAGACTCACCAGCCTGCACAGAACATCCCTATCCACCTGACCGGCACCATTCAAAACCTGCCCCTTGCCCGCAATATGCAGGCCACAGGCAGCATTGAAAAGCACCGTATCACGATATGGGCCATGAGAACCGCGAAGCAAGGCCTCCAATGCCCGGGCGTTCTCGTCAGGCCCTCCTCCCGCAATCGCGGAGACGGGCGCACGGGTCAGTCCGGCCATCTCCGGCTCAAGGGTGAACCGATGACGTCCCCCCCCTTCAAACGCTTCGACATGGGTCGGACCAGCCAGCGTGATCTCGTCAATCCAGCGCAACGAAGAACCCGGAATTTCACCGCAGACCGCCCATACCCGCGTCGAACCGAGCTTCGCCAGTGTATCAACAATCGGTGCCAGCCATGCTGCATCGGACACGCCAACCAACTGTCGGGTCACGCAGGCCGGATTGACCAGAGGACCAACGAAATTGAACAGGGTCCGCACACCAAGCGCCCGCCGCACGCCCGCAGCATGACGCATGGCGGGATGATGGTGCGGGGCGGCCATGAACGTCAGATTTCTCTCACGCAGATCCGCTCCCAACGTAGCGACATCATCCTTCAGAGGCACGCCAAGCGCCGTCAGCACGTCGGACGCTCCAGCCTTAGACGACAGTGCCCGATTACCGTGCTTGGCCACGGGCACACCGAGTCCAGCTAGAACAAACGCAACGGACGTGGACACATTGAGCGTGCCATGACCGTCACCACCCGTGCCGCAGACGTCGATCGCATCCGGCGGCGGTTCGTGCAGGGCTTTCATCCGCGAGCGCACGGCCTTCACGGCACCGAGCAGTTCGTCCTGTGTCTCTCCACGAACCCGCATACCCATGAGCAGCGCTGCAATCTGCACTCCATCGGCAACGCCATCCATGACGAGCCCAAAAGCTTCTTCCGCCTCCGCTTTGGAGAGAGGCTTGCCCTCAGCGACATGACGCAGAATGACCCGGAACCGCTCGCGTGCCGCTGTCTGCGGCTCTTCAGCCGGGATCGTCGACGGTCCGCTCATACCCGAAATCCTGTCGTCATCGAAACAGCCCTACGCCGCCCGCCGCGTGTCGTTCCATGTGCGCGCCATACTCAGGAAATTCCGCAGCATGTCGTGTCCGCCTTCCGACGCGATGCTTTCCGGATGGAACTGCACACCATGCACAGGATACTGACGATGACGCAGCCCCATGATGATGCCGTCCTCCGTCCACGCCGTCCGTTCCAGAACTTCTGGCAGCGTTGACGCTTCCACAATCAGACTGTGATAGCGCGTCACATTCACCGGGTTCGGCAGACCAGCGAACACATCCGTGTTCTCGTGATAGACCGGCCAGACCTTACCATGCACAGGCTCCGGCGCACGGATCACCTTGCCGCCAAACACCTGTCCGATAGCCTGATGCCCAAGGCACACACCCAGAATGGGGGTCGTGGGCCCGAGCGTACGGATCACGTCACAGCAGATGCCCGCCTCGTTCGGCGTGCAGGGACCGGGCGAGAGCACAATGGCTTCCGGCTTGCGGGCTGCCACCTCTTCAACGCTCAGGGAGTCGTTGCGGTGGACCTCACACTCCTCCCCCAACTCGCCAAAATAATGGACGAGGTTGAAGGTGAAGCTGTCATAATTGTCGATCAGCAGGATCATGGCGTCATGATGACGTTCCCAGCCGCTCCGGTCAAATAGTCAGCTTCATATAGAATCAGAGCGTGAAGATCGCCTGATTGCCATCCAGCTTTTCGTCAGCCCAAGAAATTTTTCCGGCTTGATCTCCGCATCTGGAAACAGGGTCCGCATCTGTCGATTCGTGATACTATTCGCGTCCGCGACATAGGCTTGGGCTTCTGCTGCGTTTCTGGCACGCGGATAATGCCCGCAGGAAAGTTGACGCACGAGAAACCGTCGAAACATCTTTGGCAGCCAGTGAAATCCGATCATGCAGGTATGGAATTCATAGGGAAACCAGTAATTCGGAGCCTGCACATAATAAACTGGAGCAAGACGCCGCACTTCTTGAGCCATACGCTTCATATCTTCCAGCGTTCCGACATGCTCGATCACACTGTTGGAATGAACAAGATCGAATGTATTATCTTCCAAGCTCGAAAGAGAAGTCGCATCACCAACAATACACTGTATCCGGGTATCATCGCTGGTATACTGAACCAGATTAACCACTAGGACTGTAATCTCTGGCCGTCCTTGAAACGCTGGAAAATCGCGCCAGTAATCTGGAGTTCCTCCCAAATCAACAATCCGACACGATTTCCTGTCAACTACAATATCGTCAATCAGCGTCATGATGATGTTGAATCGCTTATGCCGGTATGGACTGCCTGACGATACATTGACCATCTTTTCTCCATCGGCAGTCGTCGGAAACCGACCTGCCGTTACTTCCAATAAAATTCCGCGACTACGAAAAAACAATAGACAAGTTTTTTATTTCGAAATTAATCGCACTCCAGAAAAAACCGGCTTGCGAAAACAAGTCAATTACAAATAAACAGGTATAAAAAATGCATTAATTACAATATCAGACAGCTCTAGATTCTGACTCAGTCTTCGTCTTGATGTTACTCAATGAAATCGACCAAGATCGGAGCGCAACGACACCATACTTGTCCATATTGCTGACTCAATCCTGTTTTTGTCACAGTCTTCAAATCAGAAGGCTGCTCTCTTATTCCTTGCGTTCCAGCACGGCAGCGAAGAAACCGTCCGTGCCATTTCTACCCGGCGTCAATGAGAGTATGGATGAACCAGCAAGAGACGTCGGCACTTCCGGTGCATCTGGCACAACCGACACGAAATCAGGATGACGGGCGAGAAACGCCGTGATCTGGTCGCTGTTCTCGGCGCTCAGAATCGAGCAGGTCGCATAGACCAGTCGCCCGCCGGGCCGCACGAGCGCTGCCGAACGATCCAGAATCTCCGCCTGCTTGACGGTCAGCTCCTTCAGATCGTTCTCTTCCAGCCTGACACGCGCATCCGGGTTACGTCGCCATGTGCCCGTTCCCGTGCAGGGCGCATCCACCAACACGCGATCGAACGACTTTGCTCGACGCTTGGCCCACTTGTCGCCCGGCACCAGCAGATGCCGCTCGGCATTATGGATGCCCGCCCGACGAAGACGCTTCACCGCTCCCTCAAGGCGCGGCACCGATACATCGCAGGCCACGATATGCCCGCGATTCTGCATCATCATCGCAATAGCGAGTGTCTTGCCGCCTGCCCCCGCGCAGTAATCCAGAATCCGCATCTCGGGGCGTGCGCCCAGCATGGCGACAACCAGTTGGCTGCCCTCATCCTGAATTTCGACCAGCCCTTCCTTGAACGCCGCACTCGCTGTGACCGGCTGACGCCCGGACAGACGCAGCCCCCACGGAGAAAGCTCGGTCAACTCGGCGCGGAAACCATCCCGCAACAGGGCTTTTTGCGCGGCCTCCCGATCACCACGCAGCGTATTCACACGCAGATCGAGCGTGGCCTCTCCGGCCATTGCAGCCAGTTCAGCCTCCAGCGTCTCGCCAAAGGTCGCTTCCAGATGCGGTAGCAGCCAGTCCGGCACTTCCAGACGCACAGCGCATGGCATGGTCGCCTCGTCTGGTCTGTTCGTGGCGAGCGTTTCCAGATAACGGCGTTCATCACGAGCCAGCGCGCCGGGAGCAAACTTACCTTCAACGAAAGACTGGGCGATGTCACCGAAGCTTTCGCCCGCCAGAAGCTGTCTCACAGCCACGCGCAGACGCGGCGTCGCTTCACCGCCAACCTGCGCAATCAGCCACTCAGCCCGACGCCATTGACGCAACACGTCCCAGACAATGGCGGAAATCGCCCGACGGTCACCACCACCGATAAAGCGTCTCTCACGAAAGAAACTGTTGGCTGTTGCATCAGCAGGACGGCGCGGCGCGGCATCCATTGCGGTCAGAAGGTCGATCGCGGCCGCAAGCCGGGCGGAAGGCGTCATCGGGTATCCTGCGTCCTGATCCGAAGTCTGGAAATGATGGGGTCAAAAAGTGGAGAGACCGCAGCCTCTCCACCATAAAACGTCGCCTTAATCGCGGCGGTAGTTCGGTGCTTCGCGCGTGATGGACACATCGTGGACGTGGCTCTCACGCAGACCGGCGTTGGTAATACGACGGAAGCGGGTCTTGGTCTGCATCGCCTGAATGTTGGCCGAGCCGGTATAACCCATGCCCGCCTTCAGACCGCCGACCAGTTGGTGAACGACAGCACCCATCGCGCCCTTGTAAGGCACACGGCCTTCAATGCCTTCCGGCACCATCTTCTGCGTGTCCTTCACTTCCTGCTGGAAGTAACGATCCGCCGAGCCCCGCGCCATCGCGCCAAGGCTGCCCATGCCGCGATAGGATTTGTAGGAACGACCATCATACAGGAAGACTTCGCCGGGCGCTTCGTCCGTGCCTGCCAGCAGCGAGCCGACCATCACGACATCACCACCTGCGGCAATGGCCTTCACCAGATCGCCCGATGTCCGCACACCGCCGTCAGCGATCGCTGGAACATTCTGCTCATGGCACGCAGCGGATGTTTCCAGAATGGCGGAGAACTGCGGCACACCGACACCAGCAACAACGCGCGTGGTGCAGATCGAGCCCGGACCGATGCCGACCTTCACGCCGTCCGCGCCAACTCCAATCAGCGCACGCGCCGCTTCCGGTGTCGCCACATTGCCAGCAATTACCTGCACTTCACTGTTTGCTGCTTTCACGCGCTCAACCGCCCGCAACACACCCGAGGAATGGCCGTGCGCGGTGTCGATCACCAGCACGTCCACACCGGCTTCAATGAGCAACTGGGCGCGCTTGAAACCGTCATCGCCCACGCCTGTCGCGGCTGCGCAACGCAGCCGGCCCAGACCGTCCTTGATGGCCAGCGGGTGCGCCACGGCCTTGTCCATGTCCTTGACCGTGATGATGCCGACGCAGCGGTTAGCGTCATCAACGACCAGCAGTTTTTCGATGCGATGCGTGTGGAGCAGCTGACGCGCCACGTTGGCGTCGGCGCCGTGACGGACGGTGACAAGATTGTCGCG
This sequence comes from Acetobacter sp. UBA5411, assembly GCF_002409645.1. Lineage (GTDB taxonomy): Bacteria > Pseudomonadota > Alphaproteobacteria > Acetobacterales > Acetobacteraceae > Acetobacter. The sequence continues at coordinate 146,176 of NZ_DHNR01000026.1, read as the reverse complement.
CGTCATCAGTTCGCTGACTTTCTTGGACGGGTCGGTCGCAAAGCGGACGTCACGGTTGGTGAGAACACCGATCAGCTCCTGCGTGCCCGGCTGCACGACCGGAAGTCCGCTGATGCCGTGATGGCTCATGATCGCACGAACCTCGGCTAATGTCTGGTCCGGTCCGACGGTCACCGGGTTCACGACCATGCCGGATTCGAAGCGCTTCACGCGGCGGACCTGCTCGGCCTGCTCCTCGGGCTCCAGATTCTTGTGGATGACGCCCATACCACCGTGCTGCGCCATGGCGATCGCCATCGCATATTCGGTGACGGTGTCCATCGCCGCGGAAACCAGCGGGATGTTGAGGTCGATTGTGCGGGTCAGCCGGGTGCGGGTGTCAGCGTGCGCAGGCAGCACGTCGGACGCCGCAGGGACCATCAGCACATCGTCAAATGCGAGGGCGTCTGTAATACGATCGTAAAGTGAAATGGCCATGGCGCGCGGGACCCCTCTCTGTGTTGCGGGCATCCCGGTCTCATGCGCAGGACAGAATAGGCGTCCAGCTTCCCCGACCAAACCATCTTCCCCAGACCTTGCAGATGTCGGGAATCGACACCACAACGCTTTGATCGGCGCTGTCGGTCAGTGGAAAGGCGATCGTGACACTCTGCCGCGGGTTCCCCACCGTTGGCGGCTCCTCATAAGCACTCTGCCGGACGCTGACAAGAACAACCACACCAATGATATCACGTGAGTGTGATCCCGCGAGGGTGTTTTACAGAACTTTACCTGACTTTTCCGCAGGATTTGCAAGATTTGCAGATCGGTCTGTGTCAACCTGAAAGAGCGGTGTCACCCCCGGCCCAAACCGGCACCACCGCCCACAAAAACAAGAACAGGCAGAATCCCGAAAGCGGGAGGAGACGCAGGCGTGACAAAACTTCTTCACAACCGTGGCCACCGGGACGAACCCACCCTTCCATCAGACCGTCCAGACGCCCTGCTGGCCGTTGTCCTCGATAGCGCGCTTGATCCCTCTACCGACGCCCACCCCGAACGTCGCAAGGACCGCGAGCAGGCCATTCTCGATCTCTGTCAGACCGCCCATTTCCGCCCTGAAGGTCTCACGGGGCCGTTCATCCTCCATATCGCCGTGCAGGGACTGTCCGGGCTCGTTTTTGATGTACGGAACGAGGAAGACATGCCGCTCTATGCGCACGCAATCTCCCTCTCGCCCTTCCGTCGGCTTATCAAGGATTACGCCCTGATGATCGACAGTTTCGAAGCCGCGATGGAGGAAGGAAACCGCACCAAGGTGCAGGCTATCGACATGGGACGACGCGGTGTTCATGATGAGGCTGCGGACCTGCTGGTCGAACGACTCACTGGCAAGATCGCCATGGACCTGCCGACGGCGCGACGTCTTTTTACCCTGATGTGCCTCCTGAGCCAGCGAGGCTGAACCTTCTTTCCCGAACCGGAGCCCCATGACCGCGAACGATCTTCTCGCAGAATCAAAAAATATCTGGTTTCCGGTCGTGCTTCGCCTCGACAATACGACAAAGACACTCGTCATCGGGGGTGGTGAGGTCGCCGCCAACAAGGTCTCGCTGCTGCTGGCGACAGACACGCGGATTGTCGTGATTTCTCCGACCCTGTGCGGTGAGCTTGAAAGAGCACTGAAATCAGGCCGCCTGGAACATATCGCCACACAGGCGTCCCGGGAGGTGCTGGAGGCACATCTGCCGGGCGCAAGACTCGTCTACGCCGCGACCAGCGACAGGGCGGTCAATCATCTCACGGCAGAATTGGCGCAGAAGATGAACATTCCCGTCTGCGCCGTGGACGACCCCGATCCATCTTCCTTCATCACTCCCGCCATTGTGCGGCGTGGTCCGGTCATGGTGGCGATCTCCACTTCCGGTGCCGCCCCGGTCCTCGCTCGACGCATCCGCGAACGGATAGAAATGCTGCTGCCCGCCGGGATCAGCCGCCTCTCCCGCTTCATGCAGAACGCCCGTGGAAAAATGGCACAGATCCATCCCTCGCCGGAGACCCGTCGTCGGGTCTGGGAGAGCTTCCTCGATGGCAAGGGTGCGGAACAGGCGCTGGCCGGGGATGAAACCGGAGCATCCGCAACCCTCGATCGTCTTGCGTCAGACGAAAAGGGCGGCGGTGAAGTCTGGCTTGTCGGAGCAGGTCCGGGAGACGCCGATCTTCTGACACTGAAAGCACTGCGACTTATGCAGAACGCAGACAGCGTGCTGTATGACCATCTGCTGCCGCCGGATATTCTGGATCGCGTACGCCGCGACGCCGAACGGATTTTCGTCGGCAAGCAGAAAAGTAATCACGCCCTCCCCCAGCCTTCCATCAACGACGAACTCATCCGCCGCGCAAAAGCAGGCGAACGCGTTCTGCGCCTGAAGGGCGGCGATCCGTTCATCTTCGGACGTGGTGGCGAGGAAATCGAGGCGCTTATGGAAGCGGGCGTCCCGTTCCGTGTCGTGCCCGGCATTTCGGCCGCCAACGGATGCGCTGCATCGTCAGGCATCCCACTGACGCACCGGGACTGTGCGCAGTCGTGCCTGTTTCTGACCGGCCATGCCCGTGCGGATGGCACGCTGGATCTGCCGTGGCACACCATCGCCCTGCGTGGTCAGACGGTGGTGATTTATATGGGTCTCGGCGGCATTGCTTCACTCTGTGAACAACTGATTACGCACGGACTGCCTCCCACATGGCCAGCCGCCGTCATTGAAAAAGGCACACAACCCGGTCAGCGTGTGATTACCGCAGATCTGACATCCCTGCCCCGTCTGGCAGTCGAACAGGATTTCCGCAGTCCAGCCCTGATCATTGTCGGCGAGGTGGTGAAGCATCGTGTTGTGTCGCCTGAAATTTAGGCGTCTCGATATTTTTCAAAAAATATAATAGTGAAATTTTTAATTCAGTTTCGGATCATGGACTTGATAAAATGAGAAAACAGCATGCTCTGACTTGAAATATCAAGCCTTGAATATATGTTTTTTCGATGGATTTTCACGGTCCCCTCGGTAATTCCGAGGTTTTTTGCAGCTGACAATGAGCTATGTCCGCGCAAAAGAAGAGCCACTACATCCTGCTCACGTGGGGAAAGCCTCTCACGCTCGAAATTACGAAACGAGACATTCAAGGTTTCACGACTGAATTCTACTCCCTCCTGTTTCGATGCTTCCAGTTTCACGTGACGAAGCCACTGACGCATCATGATTGCGTTGATGAGTGGAGCAAATGACAGGAGGCCGGCAAACTCCTGCTCTGAAAAAACCACGCCCCCCCCTGGATCGCATCAAGGAATAAACAAGTATCGTTTCATCTGGAGCATGCGCGCAAAAAGCAATTTCCTCCACCAGACTCCCGCTTTCCATTGAAATACAGGGATGGACGAGTGGTGAGAGAAAATACTCGCTTTCAAAAAAAGCATCAGGCGCCAATGCACTCAGGCGATAAAGTCCATCCGGCAAATCCTGCTTGCAGGCAACATAGACAGCATCGAGGAGATACCCTCCCGCCAGATAGTCTCCCATGGCGTTTGGGAGCGACACTTCCTTCAAGCCGTCATGAAGGACTTCCGGCTTGCCTGATGGCGGATATGAAAAGACTACGGAAATATCAAACTGCGCCACACGACCAAGGATCCGGTCAATTTCCGGAAAGATAGAGGCATCATCCGCTCTGTTGACGGCCAGAACAGCCAGTTCGACAACAGCATCAACAAGATCGATCACAGGGATTTCCTCTCCTCGCTTCAGGCAAGGCATCCTCGAACTATCCCTTTGGGGATATATCCTCGGTTCTCCGCACGCCATATCATTACGATACAACAACTATAAAAGTTGAATGCACTATCCGCCAGCAACGGAGATGACAATGGCAGGCGACGATCCCGTCATCCAGCCTGATGACAGCAACCTGGAACAATTTGGCTACAAGCCGGAATTCCACAGAGTTCTGGGCTTTTTTGCCGATTTCTCCGTGGGCTATTCTTACATGAGTCCACTCGCGGGATTCTATGCATTATTTGCCTATGCCCTCACGACAGCAGGCCCGTCATTCTTCTGGACGATGCCGCTTGTTCTGCTGGGGCATACAGTCAACGCCCTGATTTTTGCTGAAATATCCTCACAGTATCCCATCGCTGGCGGTGTTTACCAATGGGCGCGTCGGCTTGTCGGAGAGCGGTGGGGCTTTCTCACGGGATGGATGTATTTTCTGGCGCTCGTCGGTGTAGCTGCTGGCCTCGCAGCAGGGGTTGCCCCCTATCTGGCCGCACTGATCGGGGTGGAAGCCACGAATACTTTCGACAATTGCGTATCCCTGATCATCATCGTTCTCTCAGCCTCCCTCAACCTGATCGGCACCAGAGTTCTGGGAAAGATGAGTGAACTTGGCGTCTGGGCCGGCCTGATCGGTCTGGCTGTTTGCGGTGTCTATATGCTGCTCTTTGCCCGCGTTCAGCCTTTCCACGTTCTGTTCGAGGATTTTGGTGTGGGTGTCGGACACCGCACAGGCGCCATGCTGGCGGCAAGCCTTCTCGGAATATGGATATTTTTCGGCCATGAAGCCTGCGGAGATCTTGCGGAAGAAGTGCATGATGCTTCCCGGGAAGTCCCGCGCGCCATGCTGACCACCATGCTCGCAGGCGGTGGATCGGCTCTCCTGATCGCACTCGGCATGATTCTGGCAGTTCCCGATATGGCAGGCGCGGTTTCAGGAGTCGTCTCCAATCCAGCGGACGCCGCCCTGAGAAATGCACTCGGCCCCATGGGGGCAACCGCCATGTTCGGATGCCTTATGCTGGTTGCATTCAGCGCCACCATTTCCGTTATAGCTTCGACCAGTCGCCTGCTGTTTTCCATGGGACGGGACCGGATGATTCCATTCTCCGCCTCAATGTCGCATGTCAATCCCCGGACAGGACTGCCCACCGCAGCCGTCATTGCCGCAACAGTCCTTCCGTGCGTCGTTCTTCTGGTCGGCAGCTTTGCCCCGCACATTGCCGAAGCCGTCATCAACTTCGCCACAGCTGGTATCTACACGACGTTTACAATGGTGCTGCTCGCCGCTGTCTTTGCCCGCCTGCGTGGCTGGAGCCCCTCAGGGCCTTTCAACCTGGGACGCTGTGGCTGGGCGCTTACCGTAATAGCGCTTGTTTTCGAAGTCGGGGCCCTGATCAACCTTGTATGGCCCCGCCCGTCTTCACCCGATCAGAGCATTGTCTCAGTAATGCTCATCCCGATCGTCCTGATTGTCGTTTTCTGTATTGGCATCGCTTTTTCCGCCCGCCACTCCGTGACAGATCCCGGATCCTGCTAAGGAAATTGAAAATGAAACAGAGATTTTCAAACAAAACTGTCATCGTTTCGGGAGGTGCGACAGGTGTGGGTGCGGCCAGCGTTGTCCGTTTTATTGAAGAAGGAGCGCAGGTCGCAATATTCGACCGCAACGTGACGGCCGGAGAACACCTCGCAGAACAGCTCTCTGCCGACGGACACAAGGTCGTCTTCTTTCCTGTCGATGTTTCCGACCCACATAGGGTCACTGAAGCAATGCAGTCCTGCATCAACACCTTTGGCAAGGTCGATGTTCTTTTCAATCATGCCGGAACCATACTCATCAAACCGTTCCTTGAAATTGAAACCAAAGAGTGGGACCAGCTCTTCGCGGTCAATGTGAAAAGCATGTTCCTTGTGACCAAGGCAGCCCTGCCGCACATGATTGCAGGTGGCGGAGGAGCCATTGTCTGCACATCTTCCATCTCCGCCGTAGCGGCGACCCCCACCGAAGTCGCCTACAACGCCACCAAAGGCGCGTGCCACATGTTCGCCCGCGCCATCGCCGTTGAATTCCGTGACCGCAACATACGATGCAATGCGGTCTGCCCGGGCTTTATCGACACCCCCCACGGCCAGAAAGAAATTTCAGCCCTCAAGACTCATGGAGTAGGCGCGTCGGAGGAAGAACTGACAGCCCGTCAGGGACGTGCGGCCACTCCCGAAGAAATTGCCGATGCTGTGCTGTTTCTTGCCAGTGATGACGCACGCTTCATCAACGGCACACACCTGTTTGTGGATAATGGCTTCACGGCCTGGTAGCCCTATGCCACCTGACTGGATCAGTCGGTTTTCAAGCCGGAAATAAGAACCGACTGTCTCCCGCTCACAACGGCTCAACCTTCTTACACTGACGCCAATACAGGACGCATCTCACCTCAGAGCCCACGAACAGCCTTCCGGTTTCAGCAGAGGCGAAAGCGAGGAGACAGAAAAAAAGACGTGGAAAATTGCGGAAAGCATACCGTCGCAGACTGGTCGCTTTCCCCTTTCCCGCGCTATAGCGGACACATGCTTTCGCTCTCTTCCCTGACGGCTCTCCTCCAGGTCGTCCTGATCGATATTACTCTGGCAGGGGACAACGCCATTGTTGTCGGACTGGCTGTCAGGAAACTTGAGGCGAAACAGCGTAGAATCGCTGTCCTTGTTGGCGTTGCCGCCGCCGCCCTGATCCGGCTGGGTCTGGCGCTTATCGCCACCCAGCTTCTTGGTATTATCGGCCTACGTTTTGCGGGGGGACTGCTCCTGCTCTGGGTCTGCTGGAAGATGTATCGGGAACTGCGGACTCCCGATGAGCATGAAGAAGACAGCGCTCCCACGCCGGGAGGCCTGCGTTCCGCCATCACGCGAATCATCATCGCCGATCTATCGATGAGTCTCGACAACGTGCTGGCCGTCGCCGGCGCTGCGGGCGAGCATATCTGGGTGCTGGTCAGCGGACTGGCCATCTCGATCCTGCTCATGGCCTTTGCTGCAACCATGATCGCCAAACTGCTCGAACGCTTCCGCTGGATCGCGTGGATCGGACTGCTGGTCGTCTTCGGTGTAGCCGTGGAACTGGTCTACAAGGGTGGCGGTGAAGTGCTGGGGCAGCTTTCGTGAGCCGTTTCCGCTCTGTCCTACCGGTCAGTTTGGCGGTCATCCTTTCAGCCTGTTCGACATCACCCCAGGCGCTTTCACAAACTTCCGGCGCACCGACACAATGGCCGACCGAACAGCAAGCCGCGGGAAACGGTCAGATTGACGCTGTCGCAGGGCGACTGACGACATGGCTTCAACTGGTGGCACCCTATAACGCTGTCATCCCTGCCCGCACCTATGTCGATTTCCTCTCGACCCGTCCGGTCTGGCCTCGCTGGTCCATCATTCAGGCCCATTATGAACGCGCCTTGACAGCAGAACCGGATAACACAACCGTTGCCGATCTGTGCCGCACACAGACACCCCGCACCGCATCCGCACTCAGCCGCTGCGCGCAGGCAATGGGGGGCGCAGACTCCCTCCGAGCCGCCGGGGTCTCGGCATGGCGTAATGGCAACGACACTCAGCAGGACGCGGCCACACTTCAGTCCCTGTTCGGATCAACTCTCACGCCTGCCGACAGTTGGGCGCGTTTCGAGCGCGAAGAGCGTCATGGACAATTACAGGCCGCCGCCCAGACGATCGCGTCATTGGACAGCGATCATGCTGCCCTTGCTTCCGCGCGCCTCGCCCTGCGACGGAATGACGCCTCCGCCGAAACGCTGCTGGCGCCGGTTCCGCCTGCGCTCGCAAACGACGCCACGCTCTTTCTCGACCACGCTCACTGGCTGGAAAAGAACAACCGTCCCGATGACGCTCTGACCCTGTGGCGGACAAGCGGTTTCCGGACCGAAGAAAATGTCGCTCCGGATGCACGAGGACGGTTCTGGATTGAGCGCGACAGGCTGGCCCGCGATCTGATCGATCAAAATCGTCCGGCTGACGCGTTGATTCTGGCCGATGACACGCACCAGACCAGCGATCGTAATCGTGCAGACGCCTTCTTTCTGAGCGGCTGGATCGCCCTCCGCGCCCTGCATGATCCTGCCGCAGCCGAACCGCACTTCCGCAAGCTGACCGAAACACCGTCCGTGCTGAGCCGCGCACGCGGGTTCTACTGGCTCGGACAGGCACGGGCTCAGGCGGGCGACATGACGTCCGCACAAGCCAACTGGCGACTGGCGGCTGAAGCGCCGGAAACCTTCTACGGCCAGATGGCAGTTGCAAAACTGGCAGGTGCAGGCAACACACTTCTCGCCCCAACGGAAGTGCCTGAAGCCCTTGTCACAGCCCTGAATCAGTGGCGGGCAGCAAGTGCCGGCAATGAACATGCGGCGACAGCCATCGTCACCCGTCTGGATGGCAGCGAACTCGCCCGTGCTGCGCAAATTCTCGTCTCGTGGAATGACCCCACCCATGCACGGGATTTTCTGACCCTGCTTCTGGCACAGGACAATGATCCGCAGGACCGTGAAGCCATCGCCGCACTGGCGACACGTCTCGGCCTCCCCGACATCGGCGTGGCCGTCGCCCGCAAGGCCAGCAAGGAGGGCGTCAGCCTGCCCGATTACGGCTGGCCGGAACCGTTTCAGCCGCCTTCATCCGACCTGCCATACGGCTTTGCGCTGGCCCTGATGCGGCAGGAAAGCAACTTCAACCCCGATGCGGTCAGCTCCTCCAACGCCATCGGACTGATGCAGCTTCTTCCCGCCACGGCGAAGGAAACCGCGCGTCAGATCGGCGCAGGCTCCGTGACCATTGCCGCCCTGCATCAGCCGGAACTGAACATGCAGCTTGGCACAGCCTATCTGAGCCGCGTTTATAACCGGCTTGGCAATGTGGTCGAATACGCTGCCGCCGGGTATAATGCGGGTCCGCACCGTGTCAGCCAGTGGCTCGAAACGCGCGGCGATCCGGCCCGCACCGGCGCTGATCAGGATGCCTTCATCGACTGGATCGAGCAGATTCCGCTGGAAGAGCCGCGTAATTACGTGCAGCGCGTCTGGGAAAGCATTGCTGTATATGCGACGCAGCGGAAGCATTAAGCGAAACCTCTACCTCTGACAGAAACAGTTCCGGAGACAGTTTTGGCAACGACCGATCAGAAGACCGGCGCAACAGCACGCTCCTCCAAAAAGCAGCGCCTTTCCCCGGAAGGCGCGTCGCCTGCCATGGCGCAATGGTTCGCGCTGAAAGCAGAGAATCCCGACTTCCTGCTGTTCTTCAGGATGGGCGATTTTTACGAACTGTTCTTTGATGACGCGATCACAGCCGCCGCCGCGCTCGACATCGCCCTGACGGCCCGTGGCTCGCATGGTGGCGAGCCGATCTCCATGTGCGGCGTTCCGGTCAGCGCGGCGCAGGCCTATCTCTCCCGCCTCATCAGGCGGGGCTTCCGTGTCGCCATCGCCGAGCAGACAGCCACACCGCCTTCAAAACTGCCCGGCAAGAAAGCCACCCAGAAAGGCCCGCTGCCCCGTGCGGTCGTGCGACTGGTCACCCCCGGCACGCTGACCGAGGACGAACTTCTCGAACCCGGTCGCTCCAATCTTCTGATGGCGCTCGCAGCTCATCCCGCCCGACGCGGCACCGTCGAATGGGGCGCGGCATGGATCGATATTTCCACTGGCCTGTTTGAGACAGCCCGTTGCGCGGACACCGAACTCGGTCACCTGCTCGCCCGCCTCGACCCCGCCGAAATTCTCGCTCCGCCTAATCGTGACCTTGGCGATTTCGATCTACGACGCGCTCCCGGTGAACAGCCACCCTCAGCACATACGGCCCGCACTCGTCTGGCGGAAGCCTTCGGTGTCGCCAGTCTGGATGCGTTCGGCACCTTCAGCGACGCCGAGGCCGCCGCCGGTCTCATGGCGCTGGATTACGTCCGGAAATCGCAGGCTGGTTCTCTGCCCCGACTGGCGCATCCGGTGCCGCAGGAAGATAGCCACACCCTCGGTCTCGATCCGGCGACACGCGCCAGCCTCGACCTTCTCCGCGCCCGCGACGGCAGCAGCGAGCACACACTCTTCTCCGCCGTAAACCGCACGGCTACCGCACCCGGCGCAAGACTGCTTGCGTCATGGATTGCAGCCCCTCTAACCCTGCCAGACAGGATCAGCGCCCGTCAGGCCTGCTGGGACTGGCTGAAAGGCGACACGCCTCGCGTCGAACTGCTGCGCCAGACACTGCGCGGCGTGCCGGATATCGACCGGGCGCTTGGACGGCTTTCGCTCGGACGCGGCCAGCCGCGCGATCTGGCTGCGCTGCGTGATGGCGTCGCTGCGGCCCACAGGATCGCGGAAGAACTGGCTGTCATCGCACCGGACACAAGGCCGGATCTGATCTCGAAAACCCTGAAGCATCTTGGCGAATGCGATCCGTTGCTCGCGGAACTCGACCGGGCACTGGCGGATGAACTTCCCGCACGCCTTGATGACGGCGGCGTCATTGCGACCGGCTATGACGGTGAACTCGACGCTTACCGCACGCTTCGCGATGATTCCCGCCGCATCATCGCCACGCTTCAGAACGACTACGCGCAGCGCTTTGGCGTCGCGAGCCTGAAGATCCGTCACCATGCGCAGCTTGGCTATGTGATTGAAGTGCCGACAGCCTCCGGAGCCAAGCTCCGCACCAATGAGGATCTCAGCTTCCGTCAGGGCACGACAACCGCCGCCCGTTTTTCGACAGAAGAACTTTCGGAACTCGACTCCCGCATTGCGGAAGCAGCGGAACGCGCCTCGGTCCGTGAACGTCAGATTTTCGGGCTTCTCGTCAATCAGGCTCTGGAAGACGAACTTCTCCCTCCACTCGCCCGAGCCCTCGCGTTTATCGACGTGATGCAGTCCTGCGCTTCCCTCGCTGTCGGGGAAACATGGTGTCGGGCCACCGTGGACGACAGCGAGGCGTTCACACTGACCGCCTGCCGTCACCCGGTCGTGGAAGCCGCTCTGGGCTCAGGCGTGCGCTTCACGGCGAACGGCTGTTCCCTTGCCCCGGACCATCGGGTGATGCTGCTGACCGGCCCCAACATGGCTGGCAAGTCAACCTTCCTGCGCCAGAACGCACTGGCGGTCATCCTCGCGCAGGCCGGTCTGCCCGTTCCTGCGAAATCCGCCCATATCGGTATTGTGGACAAGCTGTTCTCCCGCGTCGGCGCGGCGGATGATCTGGCCCGTGGCCGTTCCACCTTCATGGTCGAGATGACGGAAACGGCAGCCATTCTCAATCAGGCCGGTCCACGCTCCCTTGTTGTCGTCGATGAAATCGGACGCGGCACCTCAACTCTGGACGGTCTTTCCATCGCATGGGCTGTGCTAGAGGCCATGCATTCAACTCTACGTTGCCGTACCATTTTTGCCACACACTTCCACGAACTGGCCGAACTCTCCGGTAGCCTCCCCCGTCTTTCGCCTCACACCATGGCTGTGAGGGACTGGAAAGGTCAGGTGGTTTTCCTCCACGAGGTCATCCCCGGATCAGCCCGTAAAAGCTGGGGCGTGCATGTCGCAAAACTGGCAGGCGTGCCGATGCCTGTTGTGGATCGTGCGTCGCGACTTCTTAAAGAGCTGGAAAAGGATCATGCGACCGGTCCTGCTCCGTTGCCGCTGTTTGACGACCTGCCTTCCAGCGCGCCGGAAGTCGAACCTGAGCCCGCTCCAGCAGCTGATTTTACCAGATATGAAGAAATTCTTGATACGATCAGGGATTGTGATCCAGACACCCTATCGCCCCGGGAAGCTCTTGCCGCATTATATGATCTGCGTAAATTGGCGCTTGAAGCGCAGAGCCTTTCTGTAACAGAATGAGAGCCCTTTAGCTTTTTTGTCGAGCAACTTCCGCTATCATGCCAAGTCTCAAGGTCGAAGGTATCACCAATCCAGTGCTGTCAGACATCCCTGATACGGCGTCCCATGACCTCTCGGAAATCACGCTGACTCCGCAAAGCCTTGGGCTACAGCTCAAGGAAGCGCTGGCTGAACATGCTGGTAAAAACGGTAAGGTTGCAGATCGTGATGTCGCTCTGGCGATTTTCCGGCGTCATCTCGGACGTTATCAGACCGATGTCCGGCAGCGCTTCGAAAAGCGTGAACTGAGAGGCGTTCAGGCCGGCAAGGCGCTCGCCGCCTTCGCGGATGAACTCGTCTCCTGCCTTGCTGTGTTTGCCTCCAATGCGCTCGGCGGCGGGGAAGCGCTGCTTGATCAGATCAGCATCGCGGCCACGGGCGGATACGGCAAAAGACTGCTGGCGCCATTCAGCGACATCGACCTGCTTTTCCTGACACCCGAAGAGCCCTCGCAGGATGTGCTCTCCCTTGTGGAATACGTGCTGTATTTCCTGTGGGATCTCGGCCTGAAAGTGGGCCATGCGACCCGCTCGATCACCGACTGCATCGCACAGGCGGAAGCCGATACGACGGTTCGCACGGCGCTACTCGATGCACGACTGCTGGTCGGCAGCTTCAGCCTTTTCGCCATGTTCGAGGCGCGCTTTATCGTCGCCTGTGTCGAAGCCGGATCAGCCCGGTTCATCACCGACAAACGGGCGGAACGGGCGGAACGTCACCGCCGCTTCGGGGAAAGCCCCTATCTGGTCGAGCCCAACATCAAGGAAGGCCGCGGCGGTCTGCGCGACATGCAGACGCTTTACTGGATGTGCCGCTACACCTTCGGTACGCGCCATGTCTCGGATCTTCTGGCCCCGGAATTCACCCGCCTCGGCTTCATCACCGAACAGGAAGCTGCCCGCGCCCGTCGGTCCTGGGATTTCCTGTGGACCGTCCGCTTTCATCTCCATTATGTCGCCGGTCGTGGGGAAGATCGCCTGACCTTTGACATGCAGCCCGTTCTTGGTGGCCGCATGGGTTACACGCGCCACGGACGACAGAATGGCGTTGAGCGCTTCATGCGGCATTACTTCCTGACTGTCCGGGAAGTCATGCGTCTGACGCACATTCTCGAGCCGACCATCATGCGCATCGCACTGGGTGCGGCCGCCCATGTGCTCAAGGCCGACGACGCCATGCGTGAGGCAGGCTTCACCCTGCTCGATGGCCAGATTCTTCCCGCCAAAGGCGTCTCCTTCGATGACGAGCCGATCAAGATGTTCGAGATCCTCGAGCTCTCCCGCAGCCGTCATGTCCCGATTCATCCCCTCGCCCGTCAGCAGCTGATTCGCTGGGAACGCCGGGCCGCAACCCTGCGCTCTGACCCGCGTGCTTCCGAAATCTTCCTTGAGCTCCTGTGTGATGAGCGCCCGACGACAAAGCCGCGTCGACCGGCCCCCAGCCGCACAGATGTCCGGACGGCGGAAACGCCTCATCCGATCGAACTCGACATCAATCGTCGCCTTGATTACGTCCACTGGCTCCGCATTCTCAACGAAAGCGGTCTCTGGGGCGCGCTGATTCCGGACTGGTCGCGCATCGTCGGACAGATGCAGTTCGACACGTACCATATCTTCACAGTGGATGAGCATACGATTGAGGCGCTGCGTATCCTCCGCTGCGTTGAAACCGGCACAATGGCCGATGAAATCCCCGTAGCCTATGATCTCGCACGGGATATCCAGTCCCGTCGGGCGCTCTACATGTCGGTCATGATGCATGACATCGCCAAGGGCCGTGGCGGTGATCACTCGGAACTCGGCTCGGAACTGGCGCTGGAGTTGTGTCCAAAGCTGGGTCTGTCTGGCGAAGAGACCGAAACCGTTTCATGGCTGGTGCTCCAGCATCTTCTGTTGAGCCATACGGCCTTCCAGCGCGATATCGACGATCCCAAGACCATTCTGGACGTGGCTGACGTCGTGCAGTCCCCGGAACGTCTCCGTCTCCTCCTGCTGCTAACCATCGTGGATATGCGGGCCGTCAGCCCCCGCGTCTGGAATGCGTGGAAAGCAACCTTGCTGCGGGAACTTTACACCCGTGTCGCGGAAGTGCTTGAGGGCGGTCTTGCCACTCCGGAACGCGACATGCGTGTAGCCCACAGCAAGGCGATCATCGCGGAAAATCTGGAAGAAGAAGGCTTCAATCAGGCCGACATCAACCACTTCCTCGAACTGGGCTATGCCGGTTACTGGCTCTGCTTCGATCAGGACACATTGCTGCGCCATGCCCGCCTGATCCGGGAAGCTGAATCGCGGTCCGCGCCATTCGTGATCGAGACCCAGCCCCTGCCGGCTCGTGGCGTCACGGAAGTCACGATCCATACGCAGGATCATCCCGGTCTGTTCGCACAGATCGCAGGTGCCATGGCGCTGGCTGGCGCTTCCATTGTCGATGCCCGTATTCACACGCTCAGTAACGGCATGGCGCTGGATACGCTCTGGATTCAGGATGCGACCGGCGAAGCCTTTGACGAACCGCATCGTCTGACGAAGCTTTTCTCCATCACGGAACGAGCTCTGAGCGGACGGCTGGATATCGCCACCGAGATTGCGAAAACCAACGCATCAGGCCAGCTTCTGTCACGCACACGCGCCATTCATGTGCCTCCCCGTGTCGTTATCGACAATCGTGCTTCCAACTCGCACACTGTCATCGAAATCAACGGACGTGACCGCTCCGGTCTGCTTCACGACGTCGCCAGCGCCCTGAACGAGATGCGTCTGCAGATCTACTCCGCCCACATCACCACCTATGGCGTGCGTGCCGTTGACGTGTTCTACGTCAAGGATCTGTCGGGCATGAAAGTGACAGATGAAAACCGCCTGAAAAAAATCAGGGATCGACTGATGGCGGGACTGAAGAAGGTTGAGGCAAGCCTCAATTCAGGTTTTCATGAGCCCGAACTGACAGCGGACGAACCGGAATAAAAGCCGGTTCATCCAGTCCTGTCCGGGCACGAAAGTCTCTCCTCAGACACTGTTTTTTTCTGAAAGCGCCATACCCGGCTTGGTTGTGACACGATCACACCACCGGATTGCACGGCATTAAAGTTACTAAAACGCACTAAATAATTCGCCAGAGATGTCAGTAATCTTCATCTTTTGTCGACTTGATTCGGCAGACACGCATGTTTCCAATTTTTACAGACAATAACAAAAAGCCTCATTATTCACTCAAAATACTCTGGCAATTTGCAATCCGATTCAGAAAACCGATTATATTGGTCTATAGGCCGGAACTGGAAACCTCATTATTGATTTTCAGACTTCACGATCACGGCTAGATGCGACACAATTGCAATAAGTGTTTGATCAGGTCGGATCACAGGATCGTTCCAGCCTGTCTGAATGGATGGAGAAAAGCATGGCCGAAGTGTCGAGGCGAAAAAGTCTACGGCATTGCCGTCGAATATGACGTCAATATTGACCCGAGCAGCCTGCACTCCGACACCTACACAGCGGCTGTTTTTCCTGCCGCCAAAGGTTTCTTCGCGGGTATGCCGCAGGAGCCGAACAAGAACGACACGACAGCCGTCGCACAGCAGCGCCCTGTCATGGCGGTTTACACAAGTGATCAGCCTAGCCTGCGTCCTGATCGTAAAAGTGTGCCCGGACGCTATGTCATTGCTGAATTCGCCCATGATCCTGACCTGAGCCTTCCGACCACGGACAGCGACAAGGTGACCCTGATCCAGAACAAAAGCGTCCGGACCACCAGCGGTGCCATTTATGCCGCCAGCCGAAAGCTCTGGACCAATGCAGGTCACAGGGGAAATAATGTCACAATCCGTGGGGTCGATGACTGGGAACAGAGCCACTGGTGGTGGGATGACACCCGCTCCGCGTGGCTGGAATACAGCATCTATCTGCCGAAATCCTTTCTGGAAAAAGGCGGCGAAAACAGATCCTATCCTCTCGTTCTCGCCGTAACCCATTCGGGAACGAGCTATGACGGCACATGCGCGCAGACCCTGACAGAACAATGTATCGCCAGTATCTGGAGCCTGCCTGAAGAACAGGCAAGACATGAATGTGTGGTGATTACCCCCCGCTATGAACGCACAACGATGAACGATTACTGGGAACATAC
>NZ_DHNR01000026.1:78345-130203 GCF_002409645.1 Acetobacter sp. UBA5411 | reverse complement strand
ATGAACGATTACTGGGAACATACGTTCGATGTCGAAAATACCGGACGGCTTGTTGAATCTCTTCTCAGCAACACATGGAATTATGGAAACCCCAACCGTGCGGACCGTGCCGACAAGGTCCTGAAAATCGACCCGAAACGGGTATACTGCACGGGCTGGTCCATGGGAGCGATGACTTCGCTCTGGCTGATGGCCAAACATCCACAAACTTTCACTGCCGGTCTCATCATTGCTGGACAGCAGCGCCCCGCCGACATGGCGCCTCTTGCGCATCAAAAAGTCCTGATCATCACCGGCACCGAAGATGACAAGGCCACGCCCTGGAACGAGAAATGCATTCCCGTCTGGGAGCAGGCTGGCGGCAAGGTCGTCCGTCCCAAGGAAACACTCGATCCGACTCTTATTTTTCCAATAGATCAGCAGGAAAAACTGACAGCACAGATCAACGGTTATCTTGCGCAGAACGGAAACATTACGTTCCTTACCTTCCAAGGCGTTGATCACATGGGATCAGCACGCAAGTTTTTTCATATTAGGGCCGCAAGAGACTGGCTGCTCAGCCAGACCAAGGCATAGGCCTTCAGGATCTGCACTCTTCTGGCCAATATATTTAAGATACGGAACATGCACTGATGCATAAAAGATTTTTATTAATTGGCAGCCTTGTTCTGGCTGCCTCCCCTGCCCTTGCAGAAAAACCATCATCAACTCTTTCGTCAGCCTCAACACCAGAAAGCACAACAGCGGCAGCAGTAGCCGCTGGTCGTGCGTTTCTGGCAACATTTGACGCAGCCAGCCGTCCAAAGGTCCAGTTCGCCTTTGTTGCAAAAAAGTACGGCACACTCATCCGTTTTCGCAGAACGGCTCCGGATCAGCCGGTCGCTCCCGTGACTGACGAACAGGCCAAAGCTCCGGTCAAGCGTGGACCGGGCATGGGTCCACCTGAAGGCTTCATCGGCGAACAGTATGGCGTAGGCGTGTGGTCCAATTACCCCGTAAGTGATGTACTGCGTCCGGGACTGCAAGTGGGACAACTGACACCGGATCAGAAAGCCGCAGCGTTCCATCTTTTGCAAACACTCCTGAGCGTCAAAGGTTATCAGAAAGTGCAGGACATCATGGGAGCAGATCAGGCTCTTTCAGAAACCGAAACGCATTTTGCTTCAGGTCAGGCCGTCTATACGATTGCTATATTGGGCGAACCCTCTGAGACCACTCCCTGGATGGTGCAGTTCGGGGGCCACCATCTGGGCCTGAACATTGTAATCGACGGTCCGCATGGCACCATGACTCCAACCCTGACAGGAGCCCAGCCGGCCCTGTTCAAACGCGGCAATGAAACCGTCCGCGTCCTTTCTGGTGAAAATGACAAGGCTTTTGCATTTTTGAATAGCCTGAACGCCACCCAGCGGGCGCAGGCCATTCTTCCCTATCAGGTTGCGGATCTGGTTCAGGGGCCGGGACATGACGGAGAAACCATCATCCCGGAAGGGATCAAAGGCTCTGCCCTGACCACACAGCAGAAAGCTCTTCTGATGGAGGTCATCGCGGAATGGGCAGGCATTATCAACACTGCCTACGCCGCTCCCCATATGCAGGAAATCCGCGACACCCTGAACGAGACGTGGTTTGCATGGAGTGGCCCAACCACACATGAACCCGACCGCAACGGCTCGTCCTATTATCGTATTCAGGGACCGCATCTGTGGATCGAGTTCTCTCCACAGGGCGTGGGTGGCGACCCTACCCTGCATGTTCACACGGTCTACCGCGATCCCAGCAACAGCTACGGCAGCCGGTAGTTTACAGCGCAATGACCGTAAAAAAGACTACACTGCTGCTGGCTATTGCCGCGCTGAGCTTTCCCGTCGCAGCTTCGGCGCATCGGCTGGATGAATATCTTCAGGCGACAACAATCGGCCTTTCCGACCACAGCATCGCGCTGCATCTGCGCCTTACACCCGGAGTGGATGTTGCTGACGGTGTTATCCGCCAGATAGATCGGAACGGAGATGGCAATCTATCCGTTGCGGAACAGCAGGCTTACGTGTCCCACATCGCACAGACGTTGACCCTTTCGATCAACGGGCAGTTTCAGCTCTTGTCGACGAAGACCGCAACCTTTCCTTCCCTTTCCGCCATAAAAAACGGTGCTGGCACAATCGACATCCAGTTCACAGCAAAAACGGATTTCAAAAAGGGAGATTACACGCTCACCTATCATAACAAGGGTGCCGGTCTGGACACGGTCTGGCTTGTCAACAGTCTGCTTCCACAGAGTCCGGATATCTGCATTACACAGCAGGAACGTTCAGAAAATCAGTCTCATTACGAACTGCGCTTCAGAGTTGATAACTCCTGCGAATGAAGCATCACATGTGATGACCGCTGGAAGCTTCTGAATCGCTATCAGTCGAAACGCCTCCCATACCGCCGCCTCCGCCGCCCATATCTCCGCCACCACCGCCTTTTCCGCCGCCCTCTCCCTTCTCACGTCCTCCGCCTGAACTGGCGGGGCGGCTTGGGCCCTGACGGGGAATTTCGAGGGTGGACGGAATACGCTCGATATCCAGCGCCTTGCGGATAAAGTCACGCAGGGCAACGACCAGATCGTGCGTATGGACATTGCGGCCCTGCACCAGCTCAGAAGCCGCTTTCACAGCCAGACGAACATGCTCTTCCGTGCCGAGAAGAATGATATCGGAGAGTGCTGACTCAACAGCATCCCGGATACGCCGGGCACGATCAGTGCTCCCTGAAAGCTCAAGAGAGGACACATCCGACGAGCCGCCATCACGCTGCTTCATGTCCCGCAGGTGAAGCGGACTGACACTCAGATCTCCCGTAAAAGAGCCTCCCAGCGTCTTGTAAGCTGCAATAAGCGTCCTGATCCGCTCATTGATCTGACGGTTCAGCCGTTCCCTGCGCTGCTGAAGCGTCAGCATCATGATAAGCCGCACGCCAACACCCAGAAGAGTCAACAGCGTCAGGCCGATCATCGTAATCAAGGCGCTATGCCACGAACTGAAATCCAAGCTCCGCAAACCGGTCTCCTGCCAATCGGATGTGATGCCATGAAATGAACGGCATCATCAGAACCAGTTTAACGTGAAAACTTTCAGGAGGTTACGGGCGTCACAGTTCAAAAATGAACAACGTGTCAGTCAAGCGGATCATTTCAGCCCATAGAGACCGATGAATTACGCGCCTGACCCTGAGACCGTCCGCCCAGCCACCGATGCGCCAGCCGCAGCCCCCAGAACCGGCGGCCCGTAAATCTCCCGAGCACGCCGGATGAAGGCGGAGACCATCAGGCGGACGGCCTCGTTGAACACCACTCCGATCGCCGCCTGAAGGAGGCGCGAGCGGAACTCGAAATCGACAAAGAAATCGACCAGACAGCCGTTGGCATCAGGCGTGAACGTCCAGACATTGTTCAGATACTTGAACGGACCTTTTTCATAGGTAACACGGATGGTCTTCGGTCGATCCAGCGTCACGCGGGAGCGGAAGGTTTCCCGAAAAGGGCCAAAACCAACAGTCAGGTCGGCAAGCAGTTCGGTGGACGTTGATGACACAACACGAACATTCGCGCACCACGGAAGAAACTTCGGATAGCTACCTACATCCGCAACAAGGTCAAAAATCTGCTCGGGTGTATAGTTCAGTACGCGGCGTTCTGAATGGGTAGGCATCAGGAAGTCTTCACCTTGTCACTCTGTTCATGCGGCGCTGATCCGCGATTGCGAAGCTGAGCCTCACGCGCCTCACGCAAGGCCGCAAAATCGGCGTCCGCATGATAGGATGAACGCGTTAACGGCGTTGCACTGACCTGCAGAAAGCCTTTCACACGCGCCATGGCGGCGTATTCAGCGAATTCTTCCGGCGTCACAAACCGCGCAACGGCTGCGTGCTTCACGGTTGGCTGGAGATACTGACCCATCGTGATGAAATCGATGTCCGCAATACGGAAATCATCCATGACCTGCGCCAGTTCCGCCTTATCCTCTCCCAGACCCAGCATCAGACCGGACTTGGTGAAAATCGACGGATCAAGCTGCTTCACCCGGTCCAGCAGTCGTACGGACTGGTAGTAGCGAGCACCGGGACGAATGGTGGTGTAGAGACGCGGCACCGTTTCGATATTGTGATTGAACACATCCGGACGGGCTGCAACCACCACTTCCAGGGCACCAGGCTTGCGCAGGAAGTCGGGCGTCAGCACCTCAATGGTCGTCTCGGGAGACGCCTTGCGGATGGCGCCGATGACCTCGGCAAAGTGCTGTGCGCCGCCATCGGCCAGATCGTCACGGTCTACGGACGTGATCACCACATGCCTCAGACCAAGCTTGGCCACAGCATCCGCCACACGAGTCGGCTCATCGGCGTCAAGCGCGTGCGGCAGGCCTGTCGTCACGTTACAGAACGAGCAGGCGCGCGTGCAGATCTCACCCATGATCATCATGGTGGCGTGGCGCTGCGACCAGCACTCGCCGATATTGGGACAGGCCGCTTCCTCACACACCGTGACCAGCTTGTTGTCACGCATGAGCTTGCGCGTCTCATGGTACACGGGATGATTTGGCGCTTTTACACGGATCCAGTCTGGTTTCCGTGCAATAGGATTATCCGGACGATGCGCCTTTTCCGGGTGGCGCGCCGCCTGAACTGTCTTGTCCTGCGCCGTCTTGCGATGATCAATCAAAACGCGAACGCTCATTGGTTCCTGTCCCGGTCTCGTCGAGCCTCAGAAGTGAGACGACATGGCGCGCACGTCAAGCGTTCTGTCAGCAGATCACGGACAAGCTTTCGCTAGCAAGACAAAACGGAGGAAGAGGTGTAACCCTTTCCCCAAGCTTTGCCGCAGGCACGGATAGGGAACAATCCCTCTCTCATCGCCTGTTACAGTGTGATGAAACAGAGACGATAAAGACCTTATTACGTGACCACATCTTCCCACCTTGATCGCCTCAACCCCGAACAGCTCGCCGCCATCGAGACGACCGAGGGTCCCCTGCTGGTCTTGGCAGGCGCAGGCACCGGCAAGACAAGGGTTCTCACCACCCGCTTCGCCCACATCTTGCTCTCCCACCGGGCGAAGCCGTGGCAGGTTCTGACCGTCACCTTCACCAACAAGGCCGCGCGGGAGATGCGGGAGCGGATCGGGCGCATCCTCGGCGAGCCAGCGGAAGGGCTCTGGCTTGGCACGTTCCATGCCCTCTGCGCCCGCATGCTGCGTCGTCACGCCGAATATGTCGGCCTGACCAGCGGCTTCCTGATCCTCGACACCGATGACCAGATGCGTCTGCTCAAGCAAGTCGTCGAGCCGTGGCGGATCGACGTCAAACGCTGGCCACTGAACGGGCTGCTCGGGATCATCCAGCGCTGGAAGGATCGTGGTCTAACCCCGGACGGCATCTCTCCGGCCGAAAGCACCGATTACGCCGATGGCCATGCCCGCGGCATCTATGCCGCCTATCAGAGCCGCCTGCGCGAACTGAACGCCTGCGACTTCGGCGACCTGATGTTGCATGTGGTGGAAATCCTGCGCACCCGCCCCGATGTGCTGGAGCAGTATCAACGTCTGTTCCGCTATATTCTGGTCGACGAATATCAGGACACCAACACCATCCAGTATCTCTGGCTGCGCCTGCTCGCACGCCGTGAGGGCGAACCTTCCAACATCTGCTGTGTCGGTGATGACGACCAGTCGATATACTCATGGCGCGGCGCGGAAGTGGAAAACATCCTCCGCTTCGAGAAGGATTTCCCCGGCGCGAAGATTGTCCGTCTGGAACGCAACTACCGCTCGACTGCACAGATTCTGGGAGCCGCCGCCGGTCTGATTGCTCACAATGAAGGCCGTCTGGGCAAGACTCTCCGCCCCGGCCGGGACGACGCACAGGGCGAACTGGTGCATGTCGTCGGTGTGTGGGATTCCGACGCCGAGGCCCGGGAAGTGTGCAGCCGCATCGAAAATCTGTGGCGCAGCGGGCACCCACTCGGCGAATTCGCCATTCTTGTGCGGGCCGGATTTCAGACACGCTCCTTTGAAGAACGGCTGGTGCAGACCGGCATCCCCTATCGTATCGTCGGCGGTCTTCGTTTCTATGAACGCGCCGAAATCCGCGATGCGATCGCCTACATGCGGCTGCTGATCAACCCTGCCGACGATCTGGCCTTCGAGCGTATCGTCAACCTTCCCAAACGTGGCGTTGGCCCTGCCGCTCTCCAGAAACTGCATGCGCAGGCCCGCGGTCAGAGAAGCTCTCTCTACGTGGCGCTTGGAGCACTCCTTGAATCAAAGGGCTTCAAGGGAAAATCAGCAGAGAAACTGGCTGCTTTTCAGGACTGTTTTGTCCAGCAGCGTGCGCTCCTTGAAAAGGAAGGCCATGTTGTCGCTGTCGGCGCATTGCTCGAAGATAGCGGCTATCTGGAAATGTGGCGCGAGGACAAATCCCCCGACGCTCCGGGACGGCTGGACAACCTGAAAGAACTGATCCGCGCCCTCGCCGACTTTGGCACGCTCGGAGAGTTTCTCGAGCACATCGCGCTTGTGATGGATGCTGAAGGCACGAACGAGAACGAGCGCGTCTCCGTCATGACCCTGCATGGCGCAAAAGGGCTGGAGTTCGATACCGTCTATCTTCCCGGCTGGGAGGAAGGCGTTTTCCCTTCCCAGCGCACGGTGGATGAAGGCGGAGACAAGGGGCTCGAGGAAGAGCGGCGTCTGGCTTATGTCGGCATCACCCGCGCCCGCTACCGCGCCACGATCCTGCATGCGGCCAATCGCCGGATTTACGCCAACTGGCAGGAATCCATGCCCAGCCGCTTTCTCGACGAACTCCCCGACGAATACGTGGACCGCGAGGGCGAGACTGCTACCCGGAAGGCCCGTCAGGACTATTCCGGCTTTTTCCGCCCCAGCGTGTTCACTGATGAGGTGACAGGTTCAATGTCGCCGCTGGTCGCAAAGAAGCGTCGTTCGGTGCATGACGAACTGGCGGAAAGTGCGCCAAAAATTGAAGTCGGCGCACGGGTCTTTCACCAGAAGTTCGGCTATGGCGTGGTGATCGGCGCGGATCGTGGCTCGGCGGAAGTGGCGTTTGAAAAAGCCGGAGCCAAGCGGGTTATGGCGTCTTATTTGCAGGTGACCGGAGAGTAAGTCTGTCCGAACATGCGTAAAGAAAAGACGCTTTCAGTCTATAAGGATTGAAAGCGTCTTATTCTTCTTGCGGACTTTTGAGTGTCTCTCAGCGTTGAGAGAGCTGGCCTTCAAGCTTTTTCTTCTCTTCCGTCAGGGCATGCAAGTGCTCCGGATTGTCCTTTTCCGCACGGGCCAACTCACGCTCTACCTCTTTCAGGCGGTGAGCGAGATTCTCGGCGGATGGTTCGTGATGTGTTGTCATGATCTTATTCCTATTTCCGGTCCAGCACCTTGCGGGCGAGAGTGACGATGTCGGACTTCTCTACACCTTCAGGGTTATGTTGTGCCTTTTTTGCAATCTCGCGCTCCAGCTCCGAGGCATGTTCCCCGCCCTTGAGCACAAAATTCGCCAGCTCCGTGACTTCAGCTTTTGTCAGAAGCTTGGGCTCCTTGACTGCCCGCTCGGCAAGAGCATGCAAACTGCTTGTTTCATGAGGAAGCTTGTCAGCCATGTCGATTTCACCCTGTTCTGGTCATGAAATTTTCAGACCTGAATGTGGGATCTCGATCGCAAAGATAACAGGGCCACAAACGCGGGACAGCGATGCGTACAAGCTGATCCAGAAGGAGAAGCAGTCATCAGGACCGCTTGTACCCTACTCCGGATGACCGGGAGCCCATCCGGGAGGAGCCATCTCGAATTCTGAAAACGTAAAGCCCGGCGCCACCATGCAACTGACAAGCACCCAGTCCGCGTCCGTGTCCGCCGCCTGCCACTCACCCGGCTCGACACAGGCCTGAAGCACCTCACCATCAGCAAGGTCCTGCCCAAGGCAACGCGTCGTTATCTCTTCGCCGGACCAAGTATGCAGACGCAATGTTCCACCACCCTGATGCAGCCAGATCTCCGATGCGTCGATTTTATGCCAATGCGAGCGTTGGCCGCGTTCCAGCAGATAATAGATCAGCGATGCGCACCCTCGCTCATCATGACCGAAGTGACGATCGCGCCATGTTTCGCGATACCAGCCGCCTTCAGGATGGGGAGCAAGTCCAAGCTGGGTGATGATGTCCTGTGCATTCATGAACGTTTCCTCTCACCACTGAAGTCGCCGGATTTCACGGAAATGAAGACATAAACAGAACGACAGTCATACCGCCATCTTTAGTCACTCAAAGCAGAACCAGATTATCCCGATGCATCCATTGTTCATGATGCTATCAGCCAAGCATACTCTAAAATTCTCCCGAGCGACGCCCGTAATGCTGACCTACATCTTATACAGACGCAGCCTTGTTCCGGTTACCCTCATGATTGGTGATGAACATCAAGGTCACTGAATCCGGCGCATCCTGACGATGCCAGACTTTACCGGGAACGATCAGAACATCTCCTTTTCTTGCAACATCCTGCGTTTCACCCTCATCAGTCCGAAGCGTCAGCGTTGTTTCTCCTTCAATAACAAGAAGAAATTCATCATTCGGATGCTCTTCCCACGGCGTTGAGCCTTTGAAACGCAAAACACCAACATCATGCTCACCAAATGGAAAAAGAATTTTCAGACCATTTCCGGAAACTTGTTCAGTCTTCTTCCCGATATCAATGACAGACAGATCGGCTGTTTCTTTGACCAGATTAAAAATATTCATGAATTTGTTCCCAATTTTTGATTCTCGGTCCCATCAGGGCAGACATCAGAAAGATTACGGACCGCCAGCAGCAGACACAGAAGAACAAACGCTCCTGTCATCCACGTAATCAGAAAAGTTTTGTCGTAACCGATCACGGATGCCAGCGGTGCGATGGACAGCCCGGCAAGCACATTCGCCAGACTCTCGCCGCATTGGAGAAAACTGTAGTCCATTCCAGGACGTTCCTCAGAAGACCAGTTCATCAGCATGGACCAGACAGCGACGTAAAAGCCACCATCAACGAAGTTTTCGAGCCCCAGTCCCATGTATAAAAGAGACTGACTGGCCATGTTCCCAGCCTGCAACAGCCACAATGTCCCAAGCAGCAGAACCGATGGCCACACAAGCAGAGCGGCTGCCCGACGACCGCCCAGTTTCCTGACAGCAGGAAAACCGATCACCGCTCCCCCAACGGCGCTACACAGGATGTTTGACATCTGAAGCGTCCCGGCAAAATCGAGGCTGAACAGTCGATCCATCATCCAGGGCTGGAGCAGCATAGCCAGCGCTGAGCCTGAAAACTTGAAAGTAACAGCCACCAGCAAAGCCCATAAAAACCCCGGTTGCCGGAATAGAGCCCTGAACCGCGAAGGCGCCTGAAGCGCACCACTCCGGAAAGGTTCTATACACGCGCGCAGAGGCAGAAGCGCAGCCCAGAGAACCAGAAGTTCGCCAGCCATGCTCCACATGGCACCAGCCCAGCCCACACGTTCATAGATGAAAAGCGATCCGGCCCCTCCCACAACCATACCCAACAGAAACGCGATCACCTGCAATGCATTGGCCAGTCCCGCATAACGCCCCTTCATATGCGACACGGCACAGGCATTCGTGAAAATATCCTGTGTAGCGAAGATGGTGTTCAGAAGCAGAACACCGCAGAAAGCAGCCATGAAGTGCTGTGCAGGAGACGCAAACCCCAGAAGCAGGCATAGAGCGATCGCAGCCATGTGAGTAAACAGCGCAAGACGGCCATATCCCCAGCGCTTTCCGGCGTTATCAGCGGCACTCACCCAGAAACATTTAAGCGCCCAAGGCAGAAACAACAGACCAGTCAGCCCGATTTCCTTCAGCGGCGTGCCGCTATGCCGCAGAATGGTCGCCAGCGCATTGAATGCCAGACCTGCGGGGATCCCCTGTGCGCCATACATCAGGCTGATGGCCAGAAACCGCCTGAACCGGCTGTTACGTTCACCAGCCGGTTCAGGACAAGTGTTTATCTTCATATCGAGCATGACCTAGAAATTCACGCCGACACGGAAACCAAGCTGGCGGGGATTGGCCGCCACCACATATCCCCCCGACAGGCCGCGTGTGAAATAACTCGAATCTGTCAGGTTATGTCCGTAAAGCGCCACGCTCCAGTGTTTCCAGCGTTTCTCGATCTGGGCATCGACCAGAACATAAGGCGCGTTCTGCACAGCACTGCTGGGATAAAGCGTCGTGCGGCCACGTCGCACAACACTCGCATTCACGGTCCATCCTGCAGCAGGGTGCCAGTCAGCCGAAAAGCCGAAATTACTCCGTGGCGTACCAGCCATCTGCTTGCCGCTGTAATCTGTCCCGCCAAAGACGAAGTGGTCGTAAGCAGCATAGGTCAGACCAACAAACGCATTAAGCTGAAGCGTCTCGATCGGCTTCCAGTGTGCCGTCGCTTCCATACCCCGGGAATGCGCTGTGCCAGCCGTGCCGATCAGGGACTCCCCTGCCCCGTTGGTGGCGGAAACCTGAAGATTGGAGAGGAAGTTGGCAAAACCGATGGCTTCCACAGACCAGCGTCCTGTCGGATTGCCCAGTCGATAGCCCAGTTCGATATTATTGCCGTAGCTGGAAGCATACGGCACCGAAACCGTGCTCGCATAAGACCCGTAGGGACTGTAGTTGGGCGGAAGGAAGGATCGCGTGTAGCTGAGCCACCCAAACTGGCTCAGACTGGCGGACGCCTGCGGATTATACTCCAGCTTCAACCCGGGAAGAGGTGCCGTCTTTGACAATGTCTGACGTGGCAGGCTTTCCTGCATGCTGTAGGCATAGGGCGTGTCACCACTCATGGAACTGGTCCAGTTGCTGAGAGAACTGTCCACATGCTCAATCCGCAGGGACGGAACCAGTCGCCAGTCCTGCGAAAAATGCCAGCCCACCTCACCCATAAAAGCAACATTGGCCGTCGCAAGTGTCGCCGTCGTCCGGCTGGCGTAATAGGGCGACATGTCAAAGTCGTACGGTGCCCAGCGCTTGACCTGCTGACCGTAAATGCCTCCCTTCCAGTCCAGAGTTCCGGAGCTTCCGGACAGCATGACGGAGCCGCCAATCTGACGTGTCGGCAACGTAAATCCGGAATTGGCGGAGAAGACCGAATACGGATTGCTGTAGCGCCAGTCTGTCGAAACACCACCAAACGTCACATCCAGAATCATGTGCTGGTTGAAGCGACGATGATACTGAGCCGAACCCAGCAGATATGCGGTATCGTTCACGCCTTCCGACGTATTGTAGGAAACATGCCGACGGGCGTTCTGCGGCGTTTCAAAGTAATCATTCCCACCATGATTCAGCATACGGTGCAGACTGAACCGCCATTCACCGCCATCACTGTCCTTGTGCAGCAGTTTGAGACGCCCGAACCAGCCGTGCCAGCCACCCGTATCATGCCGGTCCAGCGCCCGGTTATGAATATAGCCGTCAGCCGTTTCCCCACCTGCCGCCACGCGAAGGCTGGTCGAGGCATCAATCGGGATATCACCTGAAACTGTCGCCCGTTTACGGTTTCCTGTGCCATATTCAAAATCAAGCGCACCAGCCAGCTTATCTCCCGGATCACGCGAATGGGCGGACACCATCCCGCCAAATGCGTTGACCCCTTCCACAAGCTGCGGCCCCCGCATGACATCGACGTTCCTGAAGTCGAACATCTGTCCCATGGCAAAGCCGGGAACTGGGACACCATCAATCAGGACCGGCGTGTAGAGAACGGGACCTTCATCCTCCGTCCCACCGAGCCCCCGCACCATCAGAACCGGATTGTTCGGTGTCGTGCTTGTGAAAGAAAGATTGGGGATACGCTCAGCAATATCACCGAGAGTCTGCATCCTGTATGCCTGCATATCCTGAGCGGAAATGTGAGAAGCACTGGTGGATGCGGTAAAAGCCGTCCGCTTCCCCCAGACCGTCACCTTCTCCTTGTCGGATCGGCATCTAACGGTCGGCCTCGCTGCCCTGTCAGATGAGCGGTGAATGCATTTCACAGTCGCATCTGCTCCAGCCCACCCGGTTACAGGCAACGCAGTCAGAACCATGCAGACAAGTACGGGAGAACCCAGCCCCCACAGACGGGAACCGTTCCTCAGCCTTGCAGGAGAGAGGTTTTCTTTCATGAGGCGTGATGATAATAATTCTTATTATCTGCGCTACCCGGATCAGCCCACCTACCCCGATCGGACAGAAAAGACCGCGCCCTGATGATGGAAACACGTTCAACACAGGTTCATCGGTCTCATCCGGATCACATGGCCGGCACATCACTCCTTTATCCACATGCCCGTGATTTCCCCGGCGGACTGCATACGAGTGGATTTGTAGCCAGCCTAGCAGGAGAAATCAGAGGACATTTCGATGAGCCGGGCCTTACGACCCGCTGCACCATCATCCTGTCCGGTTCATGCAGTATGAGCGCTGGAGGCATGACACATCATTTCCAGACCCGTGATCTCGTTCTGGCCCGAACAGCGTCCGAGACGTTCACGTTCGAAAACAGCGAAGGATTCTCGGCGCTCGAAATTCATGTCCCGCTACGGCTGCTCGAACAGATGAAGATCATGCCTCCTTCGGGTATTCAAACCAGAAAGATGGGACTTCAGGATCCGGCTTTCAAAACAGCCCGACAACTTCTTGGTTATCTCCGCGCCCCCGCACCTCACCAGTTCCAGACGACCAGCCCGCAAGCCCTTGTCGGATATGGACTGGCGATGACCATGCTGGGTTATGCCTTTACACAGGACACAGCAGACTGCCCCCATTCATCAGAGCGAAACGTAAAAGTTCTCGAACTGGCAAGAAAGACTCTTCTGGAGCGCTTTGATCGGGCTCCGACGATCACACAGCTCGCCACTCTTTGTGATCTCAGTTCAACACGCTTCAAGCAACTGTTCCGGGAACAGTTCGGGTGTGCTCCGTATGCGTTGTATCAGAGACATCGCATGGAACACGCACGGCTTTTACTCAAAGAAAAAAATGTGACCGAAACAGCCATGGAGCTTGGCTACAGCAACGTGAGCCATTTCGGCGCGGCTTTTCAGAAACAGTTCGGCTATTCACCAGCAAAATGGCAGAAGTTGAACCACTCTTTATAAGACTGCCACCTTCACCGCATTCCGGGACTGACAACCATCCCGCACACAACGCATTTTCAGGATCACGCACTCATCCACCGGATGAGGAAACGCGGTCAATTCAACCGAGAAACATCCAGAATAGTCTTGTCGCCACGCTTCTCTGAAATCCGAAAGACCTCAAAGCAGAACCAGATTATCGCGGTGAATCAGTTCGTCATGCCCCTGCCAGCCAAGCACACTCTCAAACTCTTCTGAACGATGGCCGGCAATCCGACGCGCATCTTCTGCTTTATAAGCACACAGACCACGTCCCAGTTCGTCACCGGTTTTACTGACCACACGCACCAGATCGCCCCGACTGAACTCGCCTTCAACCATCGTCACGCCAGCCGGCAGCAGAGAGCCTCCCTGCACCAGCGCTCGTATCGCGCCGTCATCGATGGTGATGTCACCCATGGGCGTCAGACCGCCAGCAATCCAGCGTTTGCGGGCGGAGCGACTGTCCGTTCCCGGCAGGAACCATGTGCAACGCGCTCCATCGCGCAGAGCGGCCAGCGGATGCGACCGCTTGCCGAGCGCAATGGCCATCGCACAACCAGAATCCGTAGCAATATGAGCCGCGAC
Organism: Acetobacter sp. UBA5411; assembly: GCF_002409645.1. Classification (GTDB taxonomy): domain Bacteria; phylum Pseudomonadota; class Alphaproteobacteria; order Acetobacterales; family Acetobacteraceae; genus Acetobacter. The sequence goes on along the minus strand of NZ_DHNR01000026.1, from coordinate 116,409 downwards.
GAGCTTTGTCCGCATCCCGCCGGAAGAATAACCCGGCGGAGGCGCGCCACCCATCGCGTCAATCTCGGCGGTCATCGCGCCGACCACCGGAATATGCTGCGCGTCCGGATCATTTCTTGGGTCTGCGGTGTAGAGTCCGTCAATGTCGGACAGCAAAATCAACTGGTCGGCATCGATCATCTGCGCGACACGAGCCGCCAGACGATCATTATCGCCAAACCGGATTTCCGCCGTCGCAATCGTATCATTTTCATTGATGACCGGTACACAGCCAAGACTGAGAAGCGTGTCGAGCGTTGCTCGCGCATTCAGATAACGACGACGATCTTCCGTATCATCCGGTGTCAGCAGCAACTGGGCCGCGGTCAGCCCACGCTCGGACAGCACGCTGCTCCATGCCTGCGCCAGTCTGATCTGACCAACAGCCGCCGCCGCCTGCTTTTCTTCCAGACGCAGCGCCCGATGCGGCATTCCCAGCGCATGACGCGCCAGAGCAATGGCCCCTGAAGACACAAGCACAACCTCGGTGCCGGAAGCACGCAGCGCCGCAATATCATCGGCAACGCTGGCCAGCCACGTTTCACGAGGGGCCGCAAGTTCCGGATCGACAAGAAGGGCGCTGCCGATCTTGACGACCACGCGTCGCGCCTGCGCCAGCGAAGGTGTGACTAAATCCGTCATGCTTCAGCGTCGTCCGTTTCAGCATTTTCAACACGCTCGGCACGCGCAGCTGCAACCACATCATACAGCGCCCGCAACACGTCATCGACGCCCTGTCGCGCGACACCGGACATGACCATGACCTTTGAGCCTGAAGCCTTTTCCAGCGCACGCTTGCGACCGGAAATCTGCTGCGGCGTCATGGCGTCAGCCTTGTTGAGGACAATGATTTCCGGCTTTTCAGCCAGACCACCACCGTACTCGTCCAGCTCGGTGCGGATCGTGCGCCATGCCTCGACGACATCCCCCGCAGCACCATCAATCAGATGGAGCAGAACAGCGCAGCGTTCGACATGTCCAAGGAAACGGTCGCCGAGACCATGACCTTCATGAGCGCCCTCAATCAGTCCAGGAATATCGGCCAGCACGAATTCTTCCGTCATAGACAGACGGACGACGCCAAGCTGCGGATGAAGCGTTGTGAACGGATAGTCCGCAATCTTCGGACGGGCTGCCGACACGACAGAAAGAAACGTCGATTTCCCGGCATTGGGGAGGCCAACCAGACCGGCGTCCGCAATCAGTTTCAGACGCAGCCATACCCACCGCTCCTCACCCGGCCATCCCTTGTCAGAGCGACGCGGCGCACGATTGGTGCTGGTCTTGTAATGGGCATTACCGAAACCGCCATCACCGCCTTTACACAGCACGATGCGCTTGCCAGCCTTATCAAGATCAGCAAGCAGCGTCTCCCTGTCATCATCCATGATCTGGGTGCCCACAGGCACCTGAATCACAACGTCCTGCGCAGCGGCCCCCGTGCGATCGGACCCAGCGCCGTTGCCGCCCTTTCGCGCCCGGAAATGCTGGGTGTAGCGAAAGTCGATCAGCGTATTGAGGTTATCGACAGCCTCAAAGATGATGTCTCCACCCCGGCCACCCTTGCCGCCGTCAGGACCGCCAAACTCGATATATTTTTCACGCCGGAAAGCGGTGACACCGTCACCGCCGTCACCCGAGCGTACATAGATTTTGGCCTGATCGAGAAACTTCATCACTGTCACCTGACATCCTGCAGGCGACAAAAGCCCTGACAGGGATACAAAAAGGGCCGATCCAAACCGGATCGGCCCCTGTCTTGCGTCTAGACGCGGGGGATCCCGCGCAGGGCCTCTTACTCAGCCGCGAGCGGCAGAGCCTCGACCGAAACATGAACGCGATCATCGCCACGACGGTGGAAACGCACGTTGCCATCGGACAGCGCGAAAAGCGTGTGGTCGCGACCAACACCAACATTCGCACCAGCCAGCATCTTCGTGCCGCGCTGACGGACGATGATATTGCCAGCAACGACGCTTTCGCCACCGAACTTCTTCACACCAAGACGACGGCCTGCACTGTCGCGTCCGTTACGGGACGAACCGCCTGCTTTCTTTTGTGCCATGAACCTTACTCCTACTTAATGCTTGCCTGTGATCAACCTCACGAAGAGAGATCAGGCAGCCTTGATCTCGCCAATACGAACAACGGTGACCGGCTGGCGGTGACCATTCTTGCGGCGGCTGTTCTGACGACGACGCTTCTTGAAGATGATGATCTTCGCAAGGCGGTCCTGTGCGATGACTGTGGCTGTCACGGAAGCGCCAGCAACCAGCGGAGCGCCGATGGTCGTGCCTGCTTCACCGCCGACAGCGAGAACATCGGAGAATGTGATGGTCGAACCAGCTTCAGCTTCAAGCTTTTCGATCTTGAGCACGCTGTTTGGCGTAACGCGATACTGCTTACCGCCGGTGCGGATAACTGCGAACATAATGAAACTCGTCTCTTTCCGATCAATCGACATCTCGCGGCGCTTTTCACGCAGGCGATCAGTCCAGTCGCTTTTTTTCGTTGACCACTATTGCGCAGTCTGCCCCACCTTATGGCGGTGGAGAGGGGCTTTTACGCGGGAGACGGGTTTTTCGTCAACCGAAAACAGACAGAGACGCAATTCCCCTCTTGTGCCTGACGAAAACTTTGCCTAAAAGCTCGCTGCGAACGCTGAAAGGCGTTACGGAGAGGTGCCAGAGTGGTCGATTGGGGCGGTCTCGAAAACCGTTGTGCCTTATGGGTACCGTGGGTTCGAATCCCACCTTCTCCGCCAGACACTCAATTTTCCAATAAAATCAGACGGTTAGACGCAGCGCGGGGCACTGTGGCTGAGATCGTGCGTCACTGGTCCAGTGTCACTATTTTCGGTGGCTCTGACAGCAGTTGGCTAGCGCCTGCCCTGAGGACTGAACATCTAAAAATTTGGGGAACCGCAAATGGCGGATGGGGTGGGATTCGAACCCACGGAACGCTTGCACGTTCGCCGGTTTTCAAGACCGGTGCCTTCAACCGCTCGGCCACCCATCCAAGGAAGAAACGCCATACGGTGACGGGCTTATGCGACAAAAACCCGTCAAACGCAATAACCTGATCGGAGCCTTATTTCATTGCGTGCGGCCTGACCTTTCTGGTCGGAACATCACAATAACCCCGATACGTTTCTGCTGCCCCGCAGCATACAACGGGGATATCAACAAGAGGTATACGCTGTCCCTACTTCAATCAGAACTTGGCAGAAACATTCAGTGAGCCGTAGTTGAACAGGCCAGAGCGGGCCGTCGTAAATTCCTGCGTCTGCCACACTTGGCTGTAGGACACTCTCAGACCGTAAAACATGACGGCGACACCGGCATGAATTTCGCCCACATCCCATTTCTTGTTCACATGTGGCGAGTTCTTCCGGAGCGTGTTGCCTTCCAGCGTCGCATCATAGGCAACAGCATTGCCCGTCACGCCACCAAAGAAATACCACGCGACAGGACGTGTCTGCTTGTAGGCATCCGTGCCGTCCGTTCCCGCACCAATGGTCGGAACACCGAAATCACTGTCGAGTCCCTGACCGAAACGGAACGTATCGCCGATAGTGCCTGCAATTCGATAATCACCGATACGGGCCGCCGCCGCTGGCAGCATGTCAAAGGACAGCCCGTTGGAACCACCAATCGTTCCCAGAGGCAGCCTCCAGGTCCGTCCTGCCTGAACCTGAAAGATGGGCTGGTTGGCGAGCTGATGGTGCCACCCCAGATTTGAGGTATCGCCAATTGCACCGTGGAACCCGTTCTGGAGCTGTCTGCCCAGAGCATCCGGCCCCATGACACCTAACTGGATACCAAACACGCTCCGCGACAGGTCCGTGTCATTGATCATGTTGATGGTGCCAAGCAGCAGCCCGGCATAGGGCCGGTCGCGTGGAGAGGGATTCGGGGTCTGCGTGTTGCTCGGCGTGAAAATCAGCTGCTGCACACCCAGACTCATACGCTGCATCCCCTCACCGAGGAGCGTTCTGTTGATCATCGCGAACGGTCCCGGCAGGTTGTCAGTGCCCGACGTCCAGTTAATTCTCAGACCACTGGTATAATACTGATCGGATGTTCCTTTCAGCGTCGTAACAGCATCATTTTCGCCCTGTATCGTCCAGGTGCCCTGCTTGTCCTGAAGGGGCGTTGCGTGAGCGCGCGAGAAACCTGATGCCCCTAGAGCTGTGCCTATAAAAAGCGCCAGAGGTTTCTGAAAAGAAAGACGACGAGCTGGACGAGAGAGCATATTTCCGATTCTCCGCATGACCGCTCATCTCAAACGGTATGGTTTGACTTTTCTTCTCCGTGTGTGCCGTGAAAAATGTCAATACAAAAGCCCTCTCGGCTGTTTTGCCTCCCAAAACTCACGTTTTCGTGTTTAAATGAGACACCAACAAAGACATTTTTTCGGTTTCTTCCCCCCGAAAAGGCCATCGTTGCAAGAAATTCATCCGAAGGAAGGGTAAATTCGCAAAAAGGCAGTAGCATTCGCCTCTGTCCTTATGCTTTTCTTCTTTCTGTCCAGACCGCCTCCCGGCGGTGTGGGCGCCGGACCCAGGATGAGACATCGTACATCAAAACAGAGCACCGTATCTGGGGCGCTGTTTCTCCCGACCCGGTTTTATTCACAGGGCGATTCAAAAAAAATCGCCAGTCAGACCTCGGGATCAAGACCGTTGAGAAGTAACAGGACCGACCGCAGCTCCCGCTCCCCCCGCCGCGGCGGATTTGACGATGATTTCATGAGCGCGCCGTCGCCATATGATCGTGGAAACTCATCACCTTATGGTGGTGACCGCGGTGGCAACGGTGGTGGTTATGGAGCGCCCCGTCGGGCAGCAGGACCCCAGGTGATCGCATCAGGACCGGAAATTGAAGCCACCGTTAAGTGGTTCAACGGCGAGAAAGGCTTCGGCTTTGTCGAACTCGCCGATGGTTCAGGTGACGTATTCCTCCATGCCAACGCACTTTCGCAGGCTGGTCACGACAGTGTCAGCCCCGGCGCCACGCTTCAGGTTCGTATCGGACAGGGCCCGAAGGGTCGTCAGGTCGCTGAAGTGATCTCCGTTGACGAAAGCACGGCTCAGCCGGAGCGTCCGCGTCAGGCGGGTGGTTTTGGTGCTCCGCGCCAGCCAGGTGGCTTCGGTGGTCGCTCTCCGCGTCCGGCTCCCGATCTGTCCAACGCTGAAGACATCCGCGGCATCGTGAAGTGGTACAACGCCACAAAGGGCTTCGGCTTCATCACACCGGAAAGCGGCGGCAAAGACATCTTCGTTCACGCTTCCGCTCTGGAGCGCTCAGGCGTCCAGACCCTGAACGAAGGTCAGAGCACCAACGTGAAGGTTGTTCAGGGCCAGAAGGGTCCAGAGGCTGCTGAAGTTTCTTTTGACTGATCCCGAACGGAACAGGCGTCTGTGAAAACAGACGTCTCTCCATAAAAATACCGCCGCCTCAATGAGGTCGGCGGTATTTTTATATCTAACGCAGAAAATCTCTCAGAAAGACGCGGAACTCAGTACTCGCGTCCCTTGTTCCTCATGAGCCGCGCCTTGTCGCGCTGCCAGTCACGTTCCGCAATGGCGTGACGCTTGTCTTCTTTCTTCCGTCCCTGTCCAATTCCCAACGTGATCTTGGCCAGTCCACGGTCGTTGAAATGAATATCCAGCGGCACAAGACTGATGCCATCCCGGGCCACTTCTCCCAGCAGACGATCAACCTGCTTGGCGTGCAGAAGCAGCTTGCGGGGGGCACGCGAGTCGAAACGTGACAGCACCCCACCCTGATATTCCGGTATATAGCTGTTGAAGAGCCAGATCTCTCCATTACGCTCGCCCGCATAGGCTTCCGTGATCGTCGCCCGACCGAACCGCAGGCTCTTCACCTCCGGCCCCTTCAGAACGATCCCGGCTTCAACCGTGTCGATAATCGTATAATTGAAACGGCCCTTTTTGTTCTGCGCGGCAATACCGTGCGAAATCAGGCCTGACTTCTTCGCTGCCTTTGCCATGATCAGCCCAGCAGCCCAGCTTCCGTCAAAGCCGCCCGGACGGTCGCCCGTGTGTCATTTGAAACAGGAACAATCGGCAGACGGCAGGTCTCACCCGCCAGACCAAGCAGTGAAGCAGCATATTTCACAGGGCCGGGGCTGGTTTCACAGAACATGGCGTCGTGAATCGGCAGCAGGCGATCCTGAAGCGCCATGGCTTCCTTCACCTGCCCTTCCCGCCAAAGGCTCTGAACTCTGGAGCAGAGAGCCGGAGCGATGTTCGACGACACACTGATGCAGCCATCACCACCCGCTGCAAGGAAGGACACAGCCGTACCATCTTCACCTGACAACTGGTTGAAATGCTTGTTCGTCACGGCCCGACGCACCTGAAGCGGACGCAGCAGGTTGGCGGTCGCATCCTTCACACCAACGATGTTGCCATGCGCAGCCAGACGCGCCGTGGTCTCAACTGAGATATCAACCACCGAGCGGCCGGGAATATTGTAGAGCATGACAGGAATCTTGATGGCGTCAGCCACAGCCATGAAATGCCGGTAAAGCCCTTCCTGTGTCGGCTTGTTGTAATAGGGCGAGACCACCAGAACCGCAGACGCACCAGCGGATTCCGCATGCTTCGCCAGATCGACCGCTTCCGCCGTGCTGTTGGAGCCAGCGCCCGCGATGACAGGCACACGTCCTGCCGACACATGCACTGTCCGCTCGACAATCTTGTGATGCTCTTCGTGTGACAGGGTGGGGCTCTCACCAGTGGTGCCCACAGGCACCAGACCGGAAATTCCCTCTGCAATCTGCCATTCGACAAGCCGGTCAAAGGCCGGAAGGTCGAGCGAGCCATCGCGATTCATCGGAGTAATGAGGGCCGTAATCGCCCCCGTGAACATGGCTTCGGTCATTGGCTTTTCTTCTTGTCGTCCGACGCTGCAAAACTCAGGTGTGGCGGTCGGTATGCCACGAATGATGGAAACTGTCAGGCCACCCCGGTTTTCTTCAACTGCCGGAAAGGCGACTGGGGATAGACCCCGAGAATACGGAAACGTGCGGAAAAGAACTCCAGTTCCGCAAGCGCCTGCTTCAGGTTCGGTCTGTCAGGCCGTCCTTCCACATCAAGTAGGAATTGGGTCGCCGCGAACGATCCGTCAAGCATGTAGCTCTCAAGACGCGTCATGTTGACGCCATTGGTCGCAAATCCGCCCAACACCTTATAGAGAGCACCCGGCTCATTGCGGACATTGAACAGGACCGTGGTCATGATCGGCTTATCTTCCGGCAGCGGCAACGGCTCACGCGCGGCAATGTAGAAGCGGGTCGTATTGTGCTTGGCGTCTTCGACATTGCGCTGGAAAATTGTCAAACCATACAAGGTGGCGGCAAGTTCCGACGCCACAGCCACATCTTCCGCCCGTCCCCACTTCGCAACAAGCTCAGCGGCTCCGGCCGTGTCGAATTCGGCGACAGGCGTCAGATTCAGATCCCTGATCATTCCCCTCACCTGCGCCAGCGCCACAGGATGAGTATGCACCTTTTTAGCCTGCTCCAGCGTCGCACCCGGCACGCCCATCAGGCAATGCTCCACCCGCTGGAAGTGCTCGCCAACAATATGCAGCCCGGCTTCCGGCAGCAGCGCGTGAATATCCGGCACACGACCGGCAAGATTGTTTTCGCAGGCCAGCATGGCCAGATCCGCCTTGCCGTCATGCACGGCGGCAATCGCGCCAGCGAAAGTCTCGCAGGGGACTGTTGTCCAGCCGGGATAAGCCGTGCGGCAGGCAAGATCGGAATAGGCGCCGGGGCGTCCCTGAAAGGCGATCCGCCCGTGCGAGTGTCCGGCCGTCACAGTTGCTCTCCCAAAATCTGACGCGCTCTCTGCAGATCATCCGGCGTATCAACACCGAACGGCGCTTTTTCCACACGTGCACACCCAATAATCATGCCGTTTTCCAAGGCTCGTAACTGCTCCAGACGCTCTCTCTTTTCCAGCGGAGACTCCGGCAGCGCCACAAAGCGCTCAAGCGCCTGACGACGCCAGGCATAGACCCCGATATGATGCCACAACGGCCCTGCGCCCCACGGAATGCAGGACCGGGAAAAATACAGCGCCCGTGTGCTCTGCGTGCCTTCTGAAGCAAATGCGCAGGCAACCTTGACCACTGATTCAGCCTTCGCTTCCCGCTCGTCTGTTATGGGCGCGACCAGTGTGCCGATGTCCGTCGCCGGATCCTGCAACGGGAGCAAAGCCGCCTGAAGCGTCGCCGGGTCCAGTCCCGGCAGATCCCCCTGCAGATTGACGATCACATCATGCTCGCCAGTCGGATCGACTTCGCGCAGGGCTGCATGAACACGGTCCGAACCCGACGCCAGATCAGGATCGGTCAGAACCGCCTCACCGCCCGCCTGCCTCACCACATCGACAATTTCCTGTTCGGCGGCTGCCACGACCACGCGCCCGACCGCCGCTATCTGAGCGCGCTCCAGCACATGAAGAATCATGGGGCGTCCTGCAATGTCGGCCATCGGTTTGCCCGGCAGACGTGACGACGCCATACGGACGGGAATGATGACAATCGGGCTGATCATTGCAGCGTATGGAAACCTGAGAGTAGGAGAAAACGGCGCATATTCAGCCGACGGCTTCACATGAAGCGGGGCGCACTCTAGGAAAGACAGTGGATTGACGCAACAGTAACCCCGAAACGCCTGTCGAACGGTCTTTTCCGGCGGGTTCGGAGCGGCAGACAGGGACGCCTTTTCACCAATGGACTTCGCGGCAGCCAATCGTGGGGCTTTTGTTATCCTTCTCGTCGCGGCGATGATGGGTGCCTCGTGGCTCACCGGGTCCATGGTGATCCCGGACCGTCTCCCCACCCGACCGGTCATTGTCACACCGGAAGATGACCCGACCGCACCACTCCCCACAGGCAATGTCGAAAACGGCGCTACTCTGGCCAATGCGATCTGCTCCCGCTGCCACAGCTTCACGCCTTCTGCTCAGGACACCGCCGGGCCCTCCCTGTTCGGCGTGTATGGTCGCCCCATCGGCAGACAGCCGGGCTATACCTATTCCAGAGGCCTCGCTTCTCTCGGTGGTCAGTGGGATGAGGCCCGCCTGAACGTCTGGCTGCGGAACCCGGCGGCCTTCAGTCCCGGCACGCGCATGTCGTTTCGCGGTCTCCCAGACATCAACGGGCGCGCCGATATAATCGCATGGCTCAAAACCCTGCACTGACAGAAAAACGTCCCTCAACCAGAACGGAAACCGCTCATGTCCCACGATCTCGACCAGTTTGTCCGGACGGCTCACGCGCTCGCAGACGTGGCCGGGGCTGTCATCCGCCCCTTCTTCCGCTCCCGGCTCGCCGCTTCCAACAAAAGCGATGAAAGCCCGGTCACGATCGCCGACCGAATGGCAGAACGCGTGATGCGGGCCCAACTTGCCGAACTACATCCCGATCATGCGATTCTGGGTGAGGAATTTGGTCTGCACGAAAGCGCCAGCGGCTATCAGTGGACACTCGATCCCATCGACGGCACCCGCGCTTTCATCACGGGACGCCCGACGTTTGGCACACTGATTTCACTGTCCTTCGAGGGAAAGCCGATCATCGGAATCATTGACCAGCCCATTACGGGTGAGCGCTGGATCGGTGTGGAAGGCCGTCCCACGTTGTTTCGCTCCGGATTCGGGGAGCCGTCCGGTTTCACTCCCATACAGACCAGTCCGTGCAGCAGTCTGGCGGAAGCGGATCTCTCCTGCACATCGCCTGAAATGCTGGAGGATGCGCCCCGTCCCGTATGGAGCAAGCTGAAAACCGTCGCCAAGCGGGTCAGCTGGGGGGGCGATTGCTATGCCTACGGCCTGCTCGCTGGCGGGCATATCGATGTCATTGCGGAGTGCGACATGAAGCCGTGGGACTGGAGCGCCCTAGTCCCGGTCGTGGAAGGTGCCGGTGGCGTCATGACCGACTGGAATGGCCAGACATTGCGTCACGATGGGGATGGCACCGTTCTCGCCACTGGCGACAAAGCGCTTCACGAAGCGGCAGTCGCCTGCCTTCGTTCCTGACAACACAGCCTTTTTGCGCACCTTCGGGACGCCCGGGCAGGTTAATTTCCGCTTCGCGGGAAACGTGCTATGAGGGCGCACCCGTTAGGTTGCCTTCCCCGGCAATCTCGTCTGGATGCTTTGTCCGTGAGGATTTTCCAATGATCCTGCAGGCAGAAATTAAGCTGCTCCGGGCAATGCCAAATCTGGCCGGGGCCGCTTTAACAGCACGAGCGAACTGAATGACACCTCATCTGTCCCTCCCGAAGGACAAAATCCGCATCCTGCTTCTCGAGGGCGTACACGACAGTGCTGTCGCGCTCCTGAAAGCCAGTGGCTATGAGAGCGTCACCCGGCACAAGGGTGCCCTTGAAGGCAATGCCCTTAAAGAAGCCCTTGAGGGTGTGCATGTGGTGGGCATCCGCTCCCGCACGCAGTTGACCCGTGAAGTTCTCGAAGGCGCTGACCGCCTGTTCGCCATTGGTTGCTTCTGCATTGGAACAAACCAGGTGGACCTCAACGCTGCCCGCGAACTGGCGATTCCCGTTTTCAACGCCCCTTACAGCAACACGCGCTCGGTTGCTGAGCTGGTGATGGGCGAAATCGTGATGCTGCTGCGTCGGATCTTCCCGCGCTCCGTCGGCTGTCACGAAGGCAAGTGGGACAAGTCCGCGACCAACAGCTGGGAAGTCCGCGGCAAGACGCTCGGTATCGTCGGCTATGGCTCGATCGGTTCGCAGCTTTCGGTCCTTGCTGAAGCCTTCGGTCTGCGCGTCCTTTATTTCGACGTTGTGGACAAGCTGCCGCACGGCAACGCAACGGCCTGCGACACGCTTGAGACACTTCTGTCCGAGAGTGACATCGTCAGCCTGCATGTTCCGCAACTCCCCAGCACAAAGAACATGATCGGCACCGAGCAGATCCGTCAGATGAAGCAGGGCTCCTTCCTCATCAACAACGCCCGCGGCAACGTGGTCGATCTTGATGCGGCAGCCGAAGCCCTGAAATCCGGTCACCTTCTGGGCGCGGCCATCGACGTGTTCCCGGTCGAACCGAAAGTGGCTGGCGAGCAGTTCGTCTCTCCGCTGCGCGGACTCGACAACGTGATCCTCTCCCCGCACATCGGCGGTTCGACCGTCGAGGCGCAGGAGCGCATCGGTGTTGAAGTCGCCCGTAAGCTGGTCGAATACTCGGACATCGGCTCCACACTTGGTGCGGTGAACTTCCCGAGCGTGCAGCTTCCGCAGAGCCCGCGCGGCACACGCTTCATGCACGTGCACCACAACCTTCCCGGCGTGATGTCGAAGATCAACGACATCTTCTCCAACGAAGGCTGCAACGTCACGGCGCAGTATCTGCAGACGGATGGTGAGATCGGTTATGTCGTAGTTGATGCCGAAACCGGCGGAAACGACGACAAGGACATGCATCTGCTGTCCCTGCTGCGGGAGCTGAAAGGCACCGTGCGCGCACGACTGCTCTATCAGGGCGTCTGACGTCTGCTGCGGCGCGTGTGTTGTCCCGGGAAAGCTGATGATCAACACACGCGTCCGTGCTTTTGCTTTCTCGGGCATTACGGCCGTTCCGGTCTGGGTGGAAGTCCAGATCGCGAACGGCCTTCCCGCTTTTCTAATCGTCGGATTACCTGACAAGGCTGTCGGTGAAGCGCGCGAACGTGTCCGCGCCGCTATGACCTCCATGGGTCTGGCCCTCCCTCCCAAACGAATCCTCGTCAATCTGGTGCCTGCCGATCTTCTCAAGGAAGGCTCGCATTTCGATCTGCCCATCGCTCTCGCCGTGCTGGCGGCCATGGAAATCATCCCGATCGAGGAACTCGGACGTTATGCTGCATTGGGAGAACTGTCTCTCGATGGCCGCATCAACCGCGTCCCGAATGTCATCTCCGCCTCACTTGGTGCCGCAGAAATGGATCTCGGCCTGATCTGTCCTGCGGTGCAGGGCAGCGAAGCGCTCTTCGGCGGCAATCCCGATATTCTCGCTGCGCCGGATCTTGTCGGATTGGTGAATCACTTTCGCGGCGAGCAGGTTCTATCGCCTCCGGTCTTTTCCGCCACCGATGAAATCGTCCACTCATTTCCTGACATGGCCGATGTAAAGGGAATGGAAGTCGCAAAACGAGCGCTGGAAATTGCCGCTGCCGGTGGTCACTCTATCCTAATGTCAGGCGCGCCGGGTTCAGGAAAATCCATGCTCGCGGCCCGTCTGCCCGGCCTGCTGCCAGACCTCACACCATCGGAAGCGCTGGAAGTCACGCGTATCTACAGCGCTGCGGGGATCATAAGCGAAGACGGAGGTCCCGTTCTCCGACCACCCTTCCGTGACCCGCATCACTCGGCCAGCCAGCCGGCCCTGATCGGTGGCGGAGCCAAGGCGAAGCCGGGTGAAATCAGTCTGGCTCACCGTGGTGTTCTCTTTCTGGACGAACTTCCGGAATTCTCGCGGCAGGCTCTGGAATCCCTGAGACAACCGCTCGAGACCGGCCAGACGACAATTGCCCGCGCAGCAGCTCACATCACCTACCCGGCTCGCTTCCAGCTTGTAGCCGCGATGAATCCCTGTCGGTGTGGCTATCTTGGCGACGCCAGCCGGGAATGTCGCAAAGCGCCTCGATGCGGGGAAGATTATCTCAACCGTCTTTCCGGTCCACTACTCGATCGCATGGATCTGTGGGTCAGCATGCAGCCGCTCTCACCGGTCGACATGATGACAGCGCCTGCCGGAGAGAGCTCAGCAACGATCAGGGACCGTGTAGCGGCTGCGCGAAATTTCCAGCGTGAACGGGGGCAGGACGTCCGCAATGCGGAAGCCAATCCGGATCAATTTGAGCTTGATAATGACGCCAGATCGTTGCTGACGGATGCAGCGCGAAAATTGCGCCTGTCAGCACGAGGCTTTACCCGCCTATTGCGCGTGTCCCGCACAATAGCGGATTTTGAAGCCGCTCCTCTCATCGGGAAACAGCACGTTGCTGAAGCGGTCAGCTTCAGGCACCGCAGTCGCCTGTCCTGAAGAGCGACTTCCAGTCCCGCCTTCATGTAGCAATCCACTGAAGGCGGGAGAAAGCAGTCAATCAGATATCGTTGATAGTCCCTTTGACTTTTCCCTTGATATCTTCGCCCTTGCCCTTGAGCTGCTGCACCTTGCCTTCGGCTTCAAGCTCGGGATTATCCGTCGCCTTGCCAATGCTTTCCTTGACGCTACCGGCTACCTTGTCGGCTACACCCTGCAGCTTGTCTTTGAACTCACCCATGATGTGCTCCTTTTTCATTTTACCCCCATCATTTGAAAGGGGTGTATTTTCCAAACGCAGCACATCTCGGGAGGTTTCATCCGGGCACCAGAAGGAAATCTTACTGAGACAGGCTCGCCAAGGAAGTAAGCAGCATCGTCAAAATCCGTGACATTTTGATAAGCAACACAGGGGTAGCCATGCTTCCCTCCCGGTGGCAATGTGCGGTAACGGTCCCTGAATACCAGTGCTTCTGTTTTCTTCTTCCGGAGACATGTTTACCTCCATGACGGCGTCGCCACGGCCTTCAGCTACGCCCGGAACGAAGAAAGAGCCCTTGCTCGTCGGTACCGGGAAACAGCGGGATACCTCCAGAACAAAACACGCAGCTCTGGAAGAGGAAACCGATGCCGCAGGTCGCATCGGTCTGCGCCCGGCGTTCATTGCGAAAACGGGAGCGTATCGTAACCTCAAATCCGCCAAAACACCGCTCTCTCCCCGGCAGGTCTTCGCCGATCCCGACCTACTGTTCATTTTTCTGTTTTCCGCGCTTCTTCATGCGCTTCTGCTGGCCTTCGCCATTTACATGTCGCTGTATCACGCCCCTCGCGGCAACCCGCAGGCGAGTGAAACCGGTACAGTGGACATGATGTTTGTCACGCCACCGGCTGAGAGCGGCATGAAAGGCGAGCATTCGGATCAGCAGGCAGGCGGAACGTCCGCGACAAAGTCATCGCAAAGCAGCGAAACGCAGCCTGAGCAGTCAGAAGCAGCCGAAGGTACAAATCGTCCCACTCCGGAAACACCCGCAGCCCCGCCGATACCGGAGGCTCCATCGGACGAAAGCTATCCGAAACCGGCCAATGAAAACGCTCCGGTCAACCCGGCCTCCAACAAGGCAGGCAAGGCCAGCCGCCAGACAACAAAGCAATCCGCACCGCGCAAGCAGACTGCCCGACAGACGCCAACCCACCAGCGCGCCCCGTCGCCCTTTGATTCCATGACCGATCTGTCACTGGACCAGTCATCAGCACCTCCACGCCCACGTCACCACGGTCGTACGGGCGGGTCAGGCGGCCCGATCGACCTGTCTCTTGGGCCACTGGTGCAGAATGGTAAGCTGAACACGCCATTCGCCACCCGCAGTACCGTGCGCGGCGTGAGCGATGATTACAGCGAAGAAGTCGATCGCTGGATCAGACGCCACATGTATTATCCGGAAGAAGCCGCCCAGAATGGTGAGGAAGGCCCTTCTTCCGTTCACGTCGTGCTGGACCGGTCTGGAAACGTACGGTTTGTGCGTCTGACAAACCAGTCAGGCTCCTACCTGCTTGACGCAGCCACGACCGGCATGTTCCGCAACGCTCATCTTCCGCCTATTCCACCAGGAATTACGGGCGATCATTTCGATCTGGATGTGACGGTGAATTACATTCTGATCCGCCATTAAAGACGGCTCTCATATCTGGGATCATTGAACAGGGATCTGCCATCCCTGTTCTTTGCTTTTTCTGCTTTAAACCACACAGGAGCGGAAAGATCACGGGCTCTTTATATCGCGGCAAGAAAACCGGTTATTCTGACAATGATTTCCTGAAGCGGTCATCAGTTTCTAATGAGCAATCGGTGATCACGCATTCCGCAAACAGACAATGAAGTAACGCTCTGCGCCTTACTTAATAAGCCGTGATCAAAGGGACCATGTCCCTTGTGGAGTTTGGGACCACGTCCCGAAAACTAATCGCTTCGGCAAGAGATGGTCTCTCAGCGGCAAACGCGTTTGCTGTTATCGGATGCGATATAAGTCTGGGTCGCCGGGTCGAAACAGGCGTTCTGCGTGCAGGCCCCGCCATTGGTCAGCGGCTGCGGATAAATCGCCTGCCCCATGGCATTCGCTTCGCGTACGGATGTTCCACAAAGCGGCGTGTTAACCGGAGCAGAAGGATCATTCACCAGAACCTGCCCCTCTGGCGGCGGCGTTTCCGTGACAGTGCCCGGCGGGAATGTCTGGGGAGGAATACGTCCGGAATGGGCTGCAGAGGTGGCATCAGGATGATTGGCACATCCGGAAAGGCCGAAGGAAGAGAACACCAGCGCCGTCGCCATCAGACCCACATGAACAGCCTGAAACCGGTTGCGGGATGAAAGATGGGCCATGCGATCTGCTTCCTTTAGTCTGGCATATCAAACAACTGCCGCAGGGAACGGCTGATGGAAATTTTCGTTCCCTGCGTCAGGACAAATCAGGCGTGGCCTACTGTCTGGGATGCTTCGGCACGACGGGCCTGCCACAGGGCCACAAAGTCGATCGGCTGCAGCACAACCGGCGGGAAACCACCGTCACGCGTGACATCGCCAAGGATGTTGCGAGCGAACGGGAAAATCAGGCGGGGCACTTCAACCAGCAGCAGCGGCTCGACCAGCTCGGCAGGCGGGTTGTTCAGCGTGACAACAGCAGCATAGGTCAGCTCGGCGATGAACACCTTGCGGCCAGCCGGACCACCTTCGGAAGCAGGAGCTTCGTCAGCTTCAGCCTTGATCGTCAGGGCGACTTCAAAATGCGGCTGATCGTTCTGGAGACGATTGGCCTGTACGTCGATGTTGACGGAAATCTGGGGAGCAGCAGTCAGGGCCGTGAAGATCTCGGGACCATGCGGCACCTCGAAGGACAGGTCCTTCGTGTACTGAAGATTGACGGCGAGAGGGAGAGCCGGCGGAACGCCCTGATTGGTGGTGTCAGACATGGTAGTCCTTTTCCTTCATATTCGGACGAATTCGCCCTTGTGTAGTGCCCGGCGGTAGCATGACGAACCCTGTTCGCCAACCATCGCCCCATCAAAGAGTAGCTGGCGGCGCAGTCGGATCCACTCTGAACCATGCACCGTTTTCCACGCTGCTTTGTGTAAACGCCAGCAAAAACGCCCAGTGCGAAACAACCAGCGTATCCCGCCACATCGGCGAGGCAGCCATCTCGGCGCGGAACAGTGCGGCCCGCTCCTCCACAGCCTCAGGAGACTCGATGGCAGAGCTCCACCACATTTCATCCAAGGCCGAGAAATTGAGGTCCGGCCAGCGCAATGCCAGCGCCGCAGGAGGGCTGCCGATGTCACAGGAGAAAGCAGCCCGTTCGCGGATCAGCGGGTTGATGGTGGGTGTGATGTTCAGCGCGCGGGCAATCGGTTCAGCAGTCTGCAGCGCCCTTGTGTAGGGAGAGACAATGATATGCCTGATCCCCTCGCCTACCAGCGCTTCAACAAGCTCTTCCGCCTGTTTCTTTCCTTTCTCGGAAAGCGGCGGATCGGCAATGCCGGGATCCTTGCGGGTCGCGGTGAAAAGCCGGTTGAATTCGGACTGACAATGACGAAGGACGATCATGACTGCTCAGATAGGGGCAACATTGCCCTGTTCGCAATGGCGCATAGAGCAGAAAAAACTGTCTGCCACCCCAACATGAATGCTCCTTTAACAGAGCAAATATGAGCGGGGTCATTGCATGGCGGGAGAGCGGACCTTATTCTAGGAGACTGATTTCCTTTTGTCGGGCGACAACCGCACCGGCATCCATGTTGGGTGACACTGCTGATGGACGGCTCTCTCGGCCACTTTCCGGTCGATATTGTAATTTTCGCGCTGATTGCAGCCTTCCTTGCCCTGCGCCTGCGCAGCGTTCTTGGCAAGAAAGTCGGCTTCCAGATCGCACCCGCTCCTCCTCCGGCACAGCAGGCTCCCGCAGGACCGGTTATCGACGGCAAGGCTGAACCTGCCCCGGACACGCGGCTCGATATTCCGGGCCCCAACACCCGGGTTGGTTCCATTCTCGCTCAGGTCGCCCAAAAGGAGCCCGGCTTTGTCCCCCAGCAGTTCATGACGGGCGTCGAAGGCGCTTTTCGTCAGGTTGTTGAAGCCTATGCAGCGGGCAACCGGAACGTGCTCAAGGAACGCCTGACACCCGACGCCTATGCCGCTTTTGAGTCTGCCCTTACTGTGCGGGAACAATCGGGGGAGACCCAGAAAAGCGAAATTCGCGGGATCGACAGTCTGGCAATCGAGGATGTCCGTCTCAATGACAGTGCTGCTGGAACGGCGGCTTCCATCGACGTCCGCATTGTTTCCGATCAGATCAGCTTCGTTGTGGACAAGGATGGCAAGCCCGTTACCGGCACCGATGCGGTCACCGAGTTCTCCGACCTTTGGACATTCGAGAAACTGCTCGGTGTGGCCGGTTCAAGCTGGCGGCTGGCGGCGGCCCGGAGTGCGTGAAGCGCAAGTCTGATAGTGCGCCTGCAAGGAAAGCGGAGGCTGAAAAAGCCGCGCCGCCTCCCCGCACCCGCCGATATCGCATTGGTCAACAACAGATCGTTCAGGGAGACTGCCTTCGGGTCCTGAAAAGGATGAAGGCCGGGACTGTTGATGTCGTCATCACCTCTCCTCCCTACAATATCGGTCTGGGGTACCTGTCCTATAAGGACCGCCGCAGCGAGGACGATTACCTCGACTGGATGATGGAAGTAGCGCGTGCTGTCCGGCGCGTAATGAATCCAGAGGGATCGTTTTTCCTGAACATTGCAGGCACGTCTTCGGAGCCGTGGCTTCCGTTCGAACTGGCTGTGCGCCTGCGTGAACTTTTTGTACTCCAGAATCATATTTCATGGGTCAAATCGATTGCCGTCGGTGAGACATCGTTCGGCCACTTCAAACCGGTCAACAGCGGGCGCTATCTTAACCGGAATCACGAGCATCTGTTTCACTTGACCTTAAAGGGCGACGTACCGCTCAAGCGGCTCGACGCCGGTGTACCATTCAAGGACAAGAGCAACATTGCCCGTCGGGGACACGCACAGGATCGACGCTGTCGCGGTGATACGTGGTTCGTCCCTTATGAAACCGTCCGTGACAGACAGCAGAAATTCAATCATCCGGGCACATTCCCGGTCGCGCTGCCCGAGCTCTGCATCCGCCTGCATGGTCAGCCTGAGCCTGTTGTTCTCGATCCCTTCATGGGCACGGGAACAACATTACTGGCCGCAGCCCGCCTGAAGGCGCACGGCATCGGGATCGAAATTGACCCTGCCTATGTGGCAATCGCCCGTCAGAGACTGAAAGATCAGTCTTCCGATTGATCTCGATCATTGATCGATTTTGACGATGATTTAGACAAATATAATCGTTTTGACAGGACGCAGCCGTATCCTGTACATACGGGTTACAGACATTTAATTCTGGAGAAAATTGTGAAACGTATCGTCGCAGGACTGATCGGTGCCGGACTGGCGGCCTATGGCGGGACCGTCGCCTATATTCAGCACTTCGATCATCAGGGAGGCCCAACCCTCTCGGCAGATTCACCGACACTGAAAGACCCGGTAGCAAAAGCCGCTTTCGATGTGCTGCGTGAAGCCCGGTGTGATTACTGTCATACGAAAGGCGCTGATCTGCCCTTCTACTTCAAGCTGCCAATCGCCAGCACGCTGATGCAGCATGATCTGGAACAGGGTCTGCGTCACTTCCGCATGGAGCCAGTGATTGCCGCTTTCCAGAAGGGCGACGTTCCCACTGAGGAACAACTGTCCCGCATTGAGGAAGTCATCACGCAGAACCGCATGCCGCCCTCGCTGTATCTGCTGATTCACTGGCATGCCCACCTGAACGAAGACCAGCGCAAAGCCGTCCTCACATGGATCGATACGGAGCGTCGGGCACATTACGCAGGCAACGGCGTGGCGGCAAAATTTGCTGCTGAACCTGTCCAGCCCATTCCCGAGAGCTGGCCTGTCAATACCGACAAGGTCGCGCTGGGCGAGAAGCTCTTCTTCGACAAGCGTCTGTCTGGTGACAACACGCTGAACTGCGCAAGCTGCCACGGTCTGGATAAAGGCGGCGTAGACAATCTCGTGACGGCGACAGGCATCGGGGGCCAGAAAGGTCCGATCAATGTCCCGACCGTCTACAATTCTGTCTACAATATCGTGCAGTTCTGGAATGGACGCGCTGCGACACTAGCCGAGCAGGCGGCAGGACCGGTCATGAACCCAGTGGAAATGGGATCGCATGACTGGAAAGATGTCGCAGCCAAGATCATGAATGATCCGGATTATGGTGCGCAGTTCTCTGCTATCTATCCTGACAAGCCGATTGGCCAGGACACCATCACGGATGCGATCGCGGAGTATGAGAAAACCCTCATTACCCCTGATAGCAAGTTCGATCTGTATCTGAAGGGTGATGACAAAGCTTTAACGGATCAGGAGAAGCACGGTTACGCGCTCTTCAAGAGCATCGGTTGCTCCGGCTGTCACAGCGGACAGGACATGGGCGGCGGCGCCATGGAAGTCATGGGACTTGAGCATGACTACTTTGCTGACAGAGGCGGTGCTTTCACGGCTGCCGATAGTGGACGGGAAGATGTGACCCATGACCCGCTGGACAAGTCGCGTTTCCTGGTGCCGACCCTGCGTAACGTCGCTCTGACCGGACCGTGGTTCCACGACGGAAGCGTGAAAACCTTGGAAGACGCTGTCCGCAAGATGGCTTACTACCAGACACCGGACGGAAAGATTTCCGATCAGGACGTGTCCGACATCACGGCGTTCCTGAAAGCGCTGACCGGCAAATACAAAGGCGTGCCGCTGGAGCAGGTCAAGGCAACACCCTGATCTGAACTTTCAGCCCTTCACCGTGTTCAGGGTGAAGGGCCTGCCGTACTATCGCCCTTATTGAAAGGCGATAGTACGGCGTATTCAGCACACCAAACCATGGTCGGGCGTCATCCCTCAGATCATGTGACCGATTTTCGAAACACGTATCAGAGCGATGCTCTCATTACTCAGGAGGTAACCATGCGACGGTTTGTTCTTCTTTGTGTCGCCCTCACAATGACAGCAACACTATCGGCCTGCGCAGACCACCGTCACAGGCACTACCATGGCGGGTGGAACGGCGCGGGCACCTATGACCGCCCCGGTATGCGCGGTGAAGGCATGATGAATGGCCGCCCCGATGGAATGATGGGACCGGGAGCCATGGGCGGCGGTCCTCGCGGCTACTGAGCTGTTCCCACAAAAGAGTTGTGATGCTTTCGGAAAGAATCCTCTTCTTTTCGAAGGCTTTTTCATTCTTAGTAAGATTTTCTTGTAAAGAACACAGAATGAAAAATCGCTTCTCAGTGATTTATTGTAAGATAAAAATTCTCTAGGTCGCGTCGTCAGTTAGCGTAGAGTGCCATGAGGCTTGTACTCCCGTTTGATCTGTGATGTTTTTTCTCTGTTTTTCGGAGAGATACAGAGATGCGACGGTATGGTCTGAGCGATGGCCAGTGGGCTCGGATAAAAGACCTTCTCCCAAGTCGTGAAGGCCACGTCGGCGGTACAGCCGCGGATAATCTTCACTACGCCAAAGAAGATTCTTGATCTGTTCCCACTGACCATCGCTAAGGCTATACTGCGATGCATATGTTGTCTCCCAAGATATGGAGAAAACATCCACATGATCAAAAAAGAGTACAAGCTTTATAGCGCCGTTCAGACAAAGTGAATGGTTTCGAACTGATGCCCCTAAAATGGACTATGAAACGAATATTCGTATAGATGGTCAAACAGCAAAGTTTCTTACACGATTACGAGCAGTCGCATTGAAGAAACAAAGAACATGATACTCGTAATCATAGACGCCAATTTCTTTGCGCGCACATGCTCAATCGTATTTTCCACACGGCCCTTAAAAGAAAATCTTTATTAGAAAAAAAATCAATCCTTAAGAACACCAAAAATACCTAACATGGCTGGTCCAGCTATAATTATAAATATACAAGGAAGAAGGAATAGTATCATAGGAAAAGTAAGAACAACAGATAGTCTTGCAGCTTTCTCTTCAAATTTAATTAATGTATCTTCTCTTATTTCAGAAACCAAAACTCTCAACACAGAAACTAAAGATGAACCAGTTTCAAATGTTTGGACTAAAGCACCACTCAACCTCTGCATAGCGACCAAACCAGTCCTTTTTCCTAAGTCTTCTATAACTTTTATTCTATCGCTACTAATTCTCATTTCATTAACAGTAATTCCAAATTCTTCTGCGACATCTTTATTTAATGACATCATCTCGACTGAAACACATTCCATAGCAGATTCCATTGCCAAACCAGCTTCCGCACAAACCAAAAATAGATCCAGAGCGTCTGCCATTCCAGCTTCAACTCGCGAAAAATGTAACTTTCTCTTTTGTTTAAAAATAAAATTTGGAAATTTAAAGCCAACAAAACCAGAAAAAATACAAATCAACACAATATAAAATATTTTTAAGTTTATAAAAATAGAAAAACACAACGCCATTACAGAAAGGAAAAACGAACTACATATTTTTAAAGATACAAAATAACTAAAATCAAAACCAAACATATCCAAATATTTTCTCTCATTACTATCTCCATAAATATTGAATAATTTTGATTTTGATACAAATCGAGATAAATTTGAAAGAATAAATGATATTATAGATTTATCATTGTTACTGTTTTTATCTGTAAAATCAAAATTTTTACAAACACCCTCCAGTCTCAATGACTTTCTTTTATTAAACGAAATAGAATTATTAACATTAATAAAAAAAGCTAATATAAACAATATGTATACAATCAAAAATAATAACATTATCATATCACCTTAGCGTAAGCTTTGTAACAAGAAGCATAGATCCTATCCCAGAAAAAAATAAAAATAGAGCAACATATAGTAATTTTAATCCTGAATCAGTTCTATATAAAACAGAAACATATTGTGGGTTCATTATACTCAGAACAACAGCCATGAATATTGGTAGCGCAGATAAAACATAACAACTCATTCGAGCTTCAGACGCTAATGCTATAGCTTTTTTTCTAGTTGAAATTCTTTTTCTAATATTTTTTCCAAATCCATCTAAAATATCTGCGAGACCACCTCCAGTTCTACTCTGTAATTTTGTAATAATTGAAAAAAATCTATATTCATTTATACCAGCTTTAATAGCTAGATCATCTAAAACTTCACCAAATTCTTTTCAAACAGATATTTTTTTTACAACATCTTCAAATAAGCTTTTTGTAGGTTCAGGTGATTGTCTAGCAATAAGCTCCAAGGTGCGAGACAAAGAAACACCTATTTTTAGACTTCTTGACATCATAAAAACAGTATCCGGCAGTTGTTCAACAAGATTTTTTCTAAAATTACTTATTTTACGCACAAAATGAAATCTAACAACTACAATCCACAAAGCACAGAAAATAAAAACAAGAACAAAATTAAAAGGGACATAAGCTATACAAAAAATAAAAATTGAAAAAAATAAAACAAAAGAAAACAAAGAAAATCTTTTAAACTCTTCTATTGAACATATTTCTGAATTTCTATCAAATGAAAATATTATTTTCATAATATGATCAAAATATGTATTTTTAACCACTTTGTTTGTTATGATTTTCGCAGGAATATACTCATAAAGTTCTGAATATTTACTACCTTCAACAATATCATCAAATCGTGTTTCTATATAAGAATCCATTTCTTTCTGTTTAAAAAACGAAAACACACATAAAAAATTACATAAAAAAACAATAATTACATAAAATATCACTTCATTAAAGCTATACATAAAATCATTCCTCAAATATACTTGACCAAACATGATCAAGCTGATAATATATTAATGTTTTATAAAAACTAGGCCTTGATCTAGAAACAGAATAGTGCCCATTTATTTTTCCGTTGAAATTTTCACCATCAATATGAAACGATATAATATCATTTAATGTAACTATTTCGCCTTCTATACCAGAAACGTCAGTAACTTGTACAATTCGCCTTACACCATCACGCTGCCGTTCTATCTGTACTATAAGATCAACAGCTCCAACTATTTGGGCTTTTATTGAAGACGTGGGCAATCCAAAATTACCCATTTGAACCATATTTTCTATTCTGGTTATGGCATCTCTTGTCGTATTAGCGTGAATGGTAGACATGCTTCCATCATGCCCTGTATTCATAGCCTGCAACATATCAAACGCTTCAGGCCCACGAACTTCACCAATAATAATCCTATCTGGCCTCATACGTAATGCATTACGCACTAAATCTCTCTGAGTAATTTCACCAGTCCCCTCAATAGAAGGAGGACGTGTCTCCAGTCGAACAACATGAGGCTGCTGGAATTGTAATTCTGCGGCATCTTCAACTGTAATTATTCGTTCACTTGAATCTATCAATCGTGACATCGCATTCATTAGCGTTGTTTTACCAGAGCCTGTTCCTCCAGAAACAATGACATTTAATCGTATGCGAGATGCGATTTCCAATATTTTAGCTACTTGGATAGAACAACTACCGTTTTCAACTAGCTTCTTAAAATCTATTTTTTTTTCTTGAAAATTTACGTATTGATAAATAAGGACCATCCAGAGCCAAGGGAGGGAAAACTATATTGACGCGCGATCCATCTTCTAAACGAGCGTCTACAGTTGGACTTGATTCATCAATTCTCCTCCCCACTGCAGAGGCAATTCTTTGACTTACAGCCATTAAATGTCGTCTATCTCGGAATTTTGTTCCACTCTCAACAAGTTTCCCTGATTTCTCGACAAATATTTTAAATGGACCATTCACCATAATATCAGTAATACTATCATCATCTAAAAGTGGCTGAATAGGCCCAAGACCATTTATATCATTTACAAGTTCATTCGCTAAAATTTTCTGTTCACGAGCATTCAGCTGAATTCTTTTTTCGGTAGCAGTTTCATCAACTACACGTTCAATCTCAGGAATAAGCCGCTCAGGTGGCAGCTTAGAAACAGCAACAGGATCTAATCTTTCCAGACACAATCCATGCAGTTCCGCCCACTGAACAATCGTTTCCCTATGCTGTACACTAAATATATCCTCATCTTTTCCAAGATAAGAAGTATTTTGAGGCACGACTTTTCCAAATCGAGGAGTTAAACTCATGACTGCCACCTAGCAAACAGACTTTCTATTTTGTTTCTTATTTTTCCAACTTTACTCTGTTTTCTTTCCATTGCTACTGAAGCCGCTTCCTGGACAAGAATAGATATAGCTGAACTAAATGAATTTTTTGATCGAGCAGCTGGATATCCCGATATTTCACATTCATTAATAACCCTAGGCAAAAATGGTATAACAACATCAGGTGCTCTTCCAAGACCGTCAGTCACCTCTTTAAGAGAAAGAGTTCCAGGCTTACCAAGCTTATTTAAAACAACTAAAGGTCTTGTTCCATAACGGCTGTTTTTTTGATATGCTATATATCGTAAAACATCTCTTAATGAAGTAAGAGATGGATCTATTACTATTATTTTTTGCTCACACAAATCTATCATACTTCTAGAAATTTCTCCGAAACCTCTTGGAATATCTATAGATATATAATTATATTTTTTCTTTACAACATCAATAAGGTGCCTGGGTCCATCGCGTGATATTGAAATAACTTCCGACATGTCAGCCTGACTACTTAAAATATCACACCTTTCTCCTATTTTTTGAGCACTTCTTTCAATGAATAATTCATCTACACGCTGAGGTGTTTCGAACGCAGTTCGAAGTCCACTATCGGTCTTGGTACCCATAAGTATCGATAACGCGCCAGTATATAAATCACCATCTATAACAAGACTGTGACGCCTCGCGATCTCACCTAAATACCACGCAAAATTTGCAGCAATTGTTGTTGTTCCACCCCCCCCTCTGGCTCCCACAAAACCCAATACCCTACCGCCACGAGTGGCCTCCGGTGTATACTCATCCTCATTAAGAAAAGGTCCAAAAAACCTTGAAACCATTGATCGATTGAGAGGTTTATATAAATACTCAGCAACACCAAGACCTCTTGTTAATTGTCTGTAAAAATTTGCATCCTGCCTATCACCAATAACAAGAACTTTAACATCAGGTTCAAGCACATTTGAAAGTTCAACAAGTGCAGTAATTGGCTGCTCCTCACCCGAGACATCAATAATTAATATATCGGGCGAGAGACCTCTACTCAACTTTACGGCAGCAAGAGAGCAAGATAAGCATGATAAAGAAAATTTTCCTGGATGAAATTCATCCAAGACTTCTCGCAGAACATTTTCACTAGCAACATCAGAAACAAAACCTTGAATAGTAAATTCTGATGAGTTTTTCTTTGAAGATGATTCAAATGAATGCCCATGATCAATCGATTTAAACTGGCTCATTATCAACCTGACTGATTATTGGCAATATCGTTTATCTTGATTTTTTCAAGATTTTTTATTTTTCCATCGCGCAGTCTCTTGATTGCATCTACAGCTAAGGAGGCATCATAATCTGAAACAGATCTTCCAATAGAAAGATCATTTGTATTTTCAACCTGTAACAATAAATTTTTTCTATTTGAGTTTTGTGCATTCCATGCAGATGATTGATATAATGGATCTATTTGAGCACAACCACTCAAAACAAAAATAATATGAAAAATGGAAAATTTAAGATTATTCTTCATTTTATTCCACCATAAAACCTACATCTGAGGGAATGGTCTCTTCCTTTTTGTAATTCCCATTCTTTCTAATGCCTTTTCTCTCTCCTCCAGTCTGACTCATTTGAAACACTCGCTGATAATCATCTGGAGCAGACCAATGATCATTTGGCTTTGATAATAAATCCGGATTGGAAACCGGCTTTACTATATAAGGAGTAACAATAATAACTAACTCACTTTGATTGTGCTGAAAACTATTCGATTTAAACAACGCCCCTAATATTGGTATATCTCCAAGACCGGGCAAACCAAGGCCCTGCGTTGTTGTGCTATCCTGGAACAAACCAGCAATAGCAAAACTCTGCCCACTTCCTAACTCTATAGTTGTATCAGCTCTACTTACTGTTATTGCAGGGATACTGATAGTTGAATTACCTTCACCAAATGAGACAGCACCATTGCTGGAAAGCTGACTTACCTCTGGCCTCACATGAAGACTTATTCGTCCAGCTGATAGAACTGTCGGCACAAAAGACAAAGACACGCCATACTGCTTAAATTGAACAGATATTGTATTATTATAAGATGAAATTGGTATTGGGTATTCACCACCGACAAGAAAACTTGCAGGCTCACCACTGGATGTTGTCAGATTAGGCTCAGCCAGCATATGCACCAATTGATCCTGCGCGAGAGCATCGATAATTGTTTCTAAAGTTGTTTGCCGCCCACCAATTTTAAACCGTGACAAAAAGGCAAAGCTACTTTGACTTGAAGCTAAAGCCGCTAATGGATTTTTGGTTGCCAGACCAATAACTGCACTTGTGCCTAAAGCATTCATATTCTGCCATTCAACCCCAATTTCCCTTACGAGTTGCCTGGACATTTCAACGATCTGCACTTGTAGATTGACCTGCGTAGACTCCTTTAAGCGCACATGGTCATAAACTTCAGACTTCCCAGCCTGATCTTTTGCTATTTCCCAAGCACGTTCAGCATTTTCTGGACTTGGAGAATTTCCAGAAAAATTAAGTCCATTCTGACCGTTATGCGCCTCATAATTTACTCCTGAAAATTGAGAGACGCTTTCTTTCGTCTGATGCGCAGCATATTGTGACGGGTTAACAACAATATCGTACTGCCCAACAGGTCGTCCCTCGTTATTAACAGCAGAAATTGTAGTTCGCCCCACACCGGTGCCAAATATAAAAAGTGTTTTTGAACTCGCAGGCCTTACTTCAGCAACTTTAGGATCTGCCGCGAATGCACTGGTAACATTAGAGTCCAACTCAATAAGCCGTCCGCTGCCGACCTCAAGATTGACACTCGACGATACCCGCGCCAAGGCTACAGGACTTGTTTTTCCCACAAGAACAAATGAAAAAAAACTCAAAAAAGATATTCTGAAAGCAAATTTCATATAATTAATGCACATTGTCTTTAACTTCCGTCAAACCATTAAAAACATGAAGAGAACTTCCAACTTCTGCCGCATCATGTTCTTTCACTTTTTTTTCTTTAACTTTGGACTCAAAAATATCATCGTTCCAAGTGGAACCCGCAGAAAGAGCATCTTCCGATGATTTGGTCATAGATCTTAATGTCAAAGTAAGACGGCCAACTTTCTCTGCCAAAGCTAATTTCTGTGCATCTTGTGCATTCAATTCCAATACAACAGTCCGGGCACTCTGAGTGGTCGCCGCCGTAGGCCCCTGTCCCCGAACAAGATGCTGGTCTACAGCAACAACATGAACATTCTGCAAAAGTGTCTTAACGGATGACATTTGCAAATCCGCATTACCTTCACTGTGTTCCTGTGTGGGCATAAGCAGAACGTCCACATAATCGCCGGGCCATATCAGACCACCAACAGCGTTGGCGGGATCAACAGGCATTGCAACGCCTCTTTTGCCTGGGCTCAGGAGTGCCGCCAGGAATCCCCCATCCCCGGCATGCACAACATCCTCACCTCGAACGGGAGCATTTTTGGGAACCGATACACGCAACAGACCGCCAACCACATTCTGTCGGGCAGCAGATGAGTCCATAACCGTTCCCGGAAGAACAAAAGCCTTAGGGATACTTGCACCAGTGATATCGGAAGAGTGAAGAACCTCACCAGCGTAAAGCTGCCGGTTGGCGACCAGCACTGCGGCCATAGGTTCAGGCTTCGCAACCTGCACAACTTTGGGAGCTGGTTGCTGTTTTGTCGCCAACCTGAAAATCAGGATGAAACAAACAATCGTCAGAACAACAACGCAAAAATAAAGTGTATACCGGTAAAGTTTCATTATATGCCTTGATCTTTGAATGTTTCAACAAGAACACCCATTGCGATAGCCACGCCATACGGAACTGAAATGGGTGACCTCATGCGTAAGGCAGAAACTCCACGCAAAGACGCCTCGGCTTCACCGCTACACTTATCAGACAACGATACAGCGATGCAGCATAACGCCACAAACACTCCGGCCATTGAGATTGACAAAAACAAAGAAATCAAATGACAAAGGGGAACAAGAGGAATAACAGCCAAAATAAGTTTGACATCTCCTCCACCGAATATACGTAAAATCCACAAAATATAGAAAAAAGGAAAAATAAATATAACGGTTATTATCTCTTTTATTAAGTCACCCCGTTCGTAAGACACTAAAATAGCCAGAAAAAAAATACAGAGAGAAACTGAATTATATATTTTACGTGAACGAATATCTGTACCAGCCGAGAAAACAAGCAGGAAAGATGCTGCATTCAGCGCAATACATTGCAGCATCTTTGAACTCTGCCCGTCAGGAAGTTTTAGCTACCCGATGATGTCGGCGCGCTACCGAGCGTCGTAGAGATCGTGCTGAAGAGAGTCTGCAGCGAAGATCCAAGCAGCTTCATCGCACCAAACGATGCAACAGCAATCAGCCCGGCAATGAGAGCATATTCGATAGCCGTCACACCTTCGCGGTCACTAAGAAGAGCGCGAATGCGTTCAGCGGCTTTGCTCTCGGCAATTTTCTGAACAATGATGTAGTCCATGCGTCCTGTTCCTGTCGTCACAGTGAGTTACCTGTTGCGCCCTATGGAGCGGTCATGGTCTTTCGCACTCGCGGGCTTGCTGAAGATTTGCCGCAAAACATTTAATCAATAGTTAACGACGTAAAGGAAAGCCCCGTTTTCCACCTAATCAGAAGAGAATTTCTTCAAATGAATTTTTCCGATTGCATGCCATCAAAACCAGCTGCGAATGCCAAATGTAAAATTGATGCTCGAACTGTTTTTCCCAATATTTCCTGGAAAATTCCTGTTCTCAGCAAGCATGTTTGAATAGGTAATTCCAATATAAGGAGCGATTTTTCGATGCCACTCATAACGCAGTCTCAAACCCGTATCGACATCCGACAGACCTCGTCCCACACCGCGTGCGCTGTCAGAATTTGAATAAAAATTTAATTCTGCCTGCGGTTGAAGAATCAACCTGTTGGTAATGAAGATGTCGTAAGAACCATTTAGACGCCCGGCGACACCTCTGTCGCTGAAATAGAATGTCGTCTCGACATCAAAGAAATAAAGAGCCAGTCCCTGGAGGCCTATGGCTCCCCACGCCCGTGTAGGACCATGATCAATGTCCAGCCGCACACCCGACTGCACATCGAAATAACGCGAGATTGCGCGATCATAAAGAATCTCATGATCTCCATCCCCGAAACGGCCGTTCGTTCCGACAGTCCCTTCTGATTTCAACCAGAGTTTATTGTAATCGGATCCGACCCAAGCCTGCCCGTCATAACGGAATTGCCCGCCCTCTCCGCTGTATCGTGCCTCGAACTGATCCAGAAGAGCATGAACATAAACACGCTGGTCCATAACGGGCATGCTTCCGTTAACATAAGGAACAGCCATCGTTTTGGTCATGGGTGCTGCATGCAAGGATGAGCCGCACACAGCTGCCATCAGCACGACGGACGCAATCAAACGCCACTTCATGACACCACCACTGTCCGGAACATGCCGGTATCCATGTGATAGAGCAGATGACAGTGATACGCCCACAATCCGGGAGTATCGGCCGACACGAGGTAGCTTAATCGCTCTCCCGGCTTGACGTTCACCGTGTGCTTATAGGGCTGAAAAGCCCCCTGCCCGTTCTCAAGCTCACTCCACAAACCGTGCAGATGAATGGGATGCTCCATCATGGTGTCGTTGATCAGGACAAACCTGACACGCTCACCAAGAGCCAACCAGATAGGCTCTGCCTCCGAAAACTTCTTGCCATTAAAGCCCCAGATGAAGCGCTTCATGTTGCCGGTCAGATGCAGCTCGATCTCCCGGGAAGGCTCGCGTGGATCTGTCCCCGGCTTCAGAGCACGCAGATCCGTATAACGCAGGCAGCGGCGTCCATTGCCATCCAGCCCGTCACCAGCTTCTCCAAGACGATTTTGGGGCTGCGGGGCAAGACTTTGCACTTCCACACCTGTTTTGAGCGACACAGGGTGGCTCTCAGGCTGTGCCATAACAGAGATTTTGTTCTGCGGCTTCTGTCTATTCTGGTGCGACATGGTGTGATGCATGGACATTCCGGGCATATCCATGTGCCCCTCAGGCATGTCGTTCATGTCCATCCCCGGCATGTCGTTCATATCCATATCGTGCATTGCTGCGTGATGATGGGCTGCCGTATCTTGCTCGGTAGCCTTCTCATGAGACGACATGTCCATCCCGGCCATCGGGTCGCCTTTATGCTCCCCGGCCATGGCCATGCCTTTCATGCTGCCCATACCCATATCCGCCATCGTCCTTAGCGGTCGCGGGTCCATGGGCGGGATCGGCCCCAAAACATCCTCTCGTGTGGTGAGTGTTCCACGCGCGTAGCCTGTGCGATCTTCTGACTGCACGAAGATCGTGTACGGTTGGTCGACCGTCGGCTGCACGATCACATCATATGTCTCTGCTGGCGCGATACGGAACTCATCGACAGGCACCGGTTCCACGTCATTACCGTCGGCTGACACAACCTGCATCGTCAGGCCCGGAATGCGCACATCGAACAAAGTCATGGAAGCCGCATTGATGAAACGCAGGCGGATGCGTTCGCCGGGACGAAACAGTCCCGTCCATCCTTTCTCCGGCGACCGACCATTCATGAGATAGGTATAGATGACACCGGACACGTCAGAGATGTCCGTGGGAGCCATGTTCATGCCGCCCCACGCAAGCCGGTCCCGCACACTCGCCATCAAGCCGTCCTTGCGGATATCGTGCAGAAAGGTGCCGACCGTGCGCTGGCGGAAATTGTAATAGTCGCCGTCAAATTTCAGATTGGAAACGATGTCCATGGGATCGGCGTCGGTCCAGTCGGACAGCAGCACGACATAGTCCCGATCGGCGGTGTAGGCAGGCTTGTCGATCGGATCGATCACCAGCGCGCCATAAAGGCCAGCCTGTTCCTGCCCGCCGGAATGGCTGTGATACCAGTAGGTGCCGCTCTGTTGGACCGGAAAACGGTAGGTAAACGTCTCTCCTGCAGGAATGCCCGCGAAACTCAGTCCCGGCACGCCATCCATATCGGCCGGAAGGCGAATACCGTGCCAATGGATTGAGGTGTCTTCATGAAGGTGGTTTCGGACCTGTATCTCGACAGTATCGCCCTCCCGCCAGCGTAAGGTGGGAGCCGGCACGGAGCCATTGATGCCCACGCCTTTGGCATGCTGGTTCCCCACGCGAACAGGAATTTTCTCGACATTGAGGAGAAAGGATGATGCCGCCTCCGGCAATTCCGCCGAAAGCGTGCTTTCAGTCGCGGCCTTGCGGGCCAGCGCGGGTGATATCGCTGCGCCGCAGCCCAAAGCCGCTGCGCCAGTGACGAAACGACGACGTCCGATGGACGTGCGTTTCGGAAAAACAGACTCAACCATGTCTGAAAGATCCTGAAAAAGATCGCAGAGGAAGGATGACCGGAGACGCGGGTCCTTCGGAACGGATCACCGCCTCAGGCGGTTTTCAGGACGGGGTTCTGGGAGGCGGCAAGGCTGGCATGGCAGTCTCACCCGCTGGCAGGCCGAATGCGGAACTGTGGTAGTCAGCTTCAGTGAGCAGCCGTTTTCCATGAACGACAGAAATCCATAGATCCGTCGTCAGCGAAAACTGAACGCACCCTCCGGCCAGGCAGCAATCAGGCCCATGCGAGTGATGAGGAACACTGCAATGTTGGGGATGCGCTGAAGCGGACATCGCGTGATGATGGTGGCTGGCGCATTCAGACGAACCGGAAGCGTCGCTCTGCGACATTCCCGTCATCGTCGCCATACCGCTGGCATCTATATGTGCAGAGGACGTGCCCCCCTGTGCATGCAGCATGGTAGCTTGAGCGGGAGCCAGTGCAGCCAGAAACAGCGCGATCTGCAACAGCAGAAGCACGCCCCACTTTCCGACTTTTGTCTCAGTTACCCGACGCACCCGTATCTGCCTCATGCGAAGACCGAAATGGTCTGTCAGAAAACCTATCCGGCGCGATCAGGCAGATCAAGCTATGGTGAAAGGAAACGTCAGCACTTCCCCGTATACAGGATTGTGCTGACGCGGCCCTATCGATGCGTGCCAGCACCCACAGCAAAGACTGTGTCATGCAGCCGCTCAAACGCATCCTGCAACGTATCATGCGCACGATGTCCCTTGCTGCCGACCACCGTCACGGTTGCCGTCATACCGGCGGAAAGCGTCACATCTTCCGGGATACGGTCGATCTGCACACGGACCGGGATACGCTGGGCCAGACGCACCCATGTATAGACCGGGTCCACAGTCGGCAGCCCCTGCACACCACTATTCGCGTTGGCTGTTGCAATGCCGCGGGTAATGCTCACCACATGTCCTTCGAGCGGGTGATGGAAGCCCATCAGGTCCACACGAACAGGATCACCGATGTTGATCGAGCCGATCTTGGTTTCCTCAAAGTAGCCGTCCACCCAGTAGGAACTCTGGTCAATCACCGTGATGTTCGGTTTGCCTGCGGTGGCAAAATCGCCCACCCGCATGATCAGATTGTTGACGGGCCCGGTCACCGTGCTCCGGATGTGGGTTCGATCCAGATTGATCTTGGCCTGCGCCAGTTGTGCCAGCGCCTGGGCATAAACGGCTCGCGCCACCTCGGCGGTCGCTTCGTAAACCTGCTTTTCCTCTGGTGACGCTGCTGCATCGGTCAGCTTGTCACGGCGGTTATGCTGGGCTGTTTTCAGAACAAGGTCCGCTTTGCGCTGATCCGCTACGGCTGTCGCATTGGCGACCGCGACGCGGAAATCGAACGGGTCGATATCGTAGAGCACGTCTCCTGCATGCACGAACTGGTTGTCATGAACATAAAGGGCGATAATCGGCCCGGAGACACGCGGCGCAATATTCACCGTCTGAACACGTACCTGCCCGTTTCGTGTCCACGGAGCAGAGGTATAGTAATCCCACAGGACAAAAGCCGTAATGGCGGCAATGAAAAGAATGACTCCCGTGGTCGTGAACTGGAGAGCCTTGCGCGCCTTTTCAAACACGGTCCGGTCCTCTGTGTGCTCTGTTCTGTCCTGACGCCATCGCGCTTTGCAGTCGTTCCATTGCCCCTCAAGGCTCCTTTTTCCGTCCGGCAGAGTGCCGGATCAGCATTCAGTTCAGAGCAGGATCGTGTAGATCCCGGTAAAGATAATGAGCATGCCGAACTCGGCCAGCGGCACATTCCACATAAACCGGTCCAGACGTGTCTTGGTCAGGATCGGCTTGAGAATCACCATGGTCAGAAGGCCGAGGCCGACATGCACGAGAAACGAGGAAACAAGCAGCCCGCCGATATTGATGACAGACTGGAGCGGTGCGTTCATAAGGCCCTCCAGCGCATCGCAGGAACCGGGTTGATGTCATAAAGCCTGATGGCGGAACGGTTCTGCTCCAGAATACGGATCGCACCGGCCATGCCGGACACGGCCCCGAGAACGGTGGCCATTTCACCATGCGGCAGATTTTCAGACAGCAGAAGAAGACGGTCCGCGTGGATCGTCATACGGGTTATGGCGGCATCAACATTGTAAACAATCGAAGAGCGCAGGGCCGCTTCGGCTTCAGCCCGCACGGCCGGAATGGTCGCCGCACACTGAAGATGCCGGCGCGCACGCGCCAGCGCCGCCCCCAGATCATCAAGGCTGGCGAAACGGGCAAAGACGCGATCCCGCGATTTTGACGGTCTGAGATAGCTGTTCCACATCCTCAGCTTGGTCAGCCGGTCATAATGACGACTGATGAGGGCCGACCCCTCCTGCTCGCCATGACCTTCAAACTGGCGATGAAGATCATGCCCTATGGCCATTGCGACCCGGAACCGACGGGTTTTCGCCTTGGGCGGCAACAGAAGCGTCAGGGTGATGAAGATCAGTACACCAGCAAACAGATATTGCTCATCACGGTTGATGAACTGCGCGAGGTCATAGCTCTGCTCATTGGCGACACCGAGAATGACGAAAAAGAATACGCCGGCATTGAAACCGATTGCTGACGTCTTCGGATTCAGCAACAGCAGGCAGCCTCCGAAGATGACGGGCATCACCATAATCGCAAAGAACGTCATCTCTGATCCATGCGGCAGGATGCCGAAGTTCAGGATAGCCGCGACGACGATCGCCAATGGCATGCCGATCAGCGCGCCCATGCCAAAGGCGCGGACGTCATAGGTCGTTGCCGCCAACGTCAGAATAATTGCTGTCTGGGACAGTGCGGAATAGCTCTGCGGCAGGCCGGTCAGAATACAAAGCCCCGCCGCGAGCGAAAAACCGATCAGCACGCGCAGACCGTTCAGAAGCGCGAGAATGATATCCTGATGCGTCACGATCTTCAGTTCAGGAGCCTGTGTCCGGGCATGTCCACCCTTGTGGACACAATCGACGCCATCTTCGGCCCAGCGCCAGTAGGACAGAAGGGACATGACGCGCTCGACAAACCAGGCTTCGTCCAGAGTGAGCCGGGTTTCATTGCCCGCAGCATCCAGATGGGTCTCCCGCGCCAACTGCTCCAGATCCTCGACAGCGATACGAGGCGATGAAGCCGCATCCCCCGCGCCGAACGCCGAGCGGACCCGTTTGATAACAGCGTCCGACACCAACCCGCGCTCAAGCGCCATGGCAATCGCACGACTGCAATTCAGCATCTCCAGCAGAGCCACCATCGCGGACCGTGCGCCGACCATACGAAGACGCCCATCGGAAATCTCGGTGCGAGCAAAGGAGACCTGTGAGGTCAGAGCCATGATCTGGCCTGCAATACCGGCGGCAGCGGAGGCATCCGGCACCGATCGACCTGCGACAGCATCGCGGGCGATCCGCGCCACCATTGCGGCCAGCGAATCAAGCGCGTGCGTCAGCTTGCTCCAGGCAGTCGGTGAACCAAAGACATCGTTGACCGCGGCTGTGGCGGCAATGCCTATGACAATGGCCGACACCCGGTTGACGGTCACATCATAGGCGTTTTCAGGTGTATCAATGCAGCCAATGGCAATCAGCGCCACGGTGTAACCTGCCAGCATGGCGGCATAGGCGCGGAAATCCCGCTCCAATGTCCCCATGATACAGCAAAGGGTGAGCCACAGGGCCACCCCTCCGAGAAGCAGGGAGCGATCCTGACTGAAGCAGGATGTGAGCGCCAGCGCGACAAACGCTCCGACAAAGGTGCCTGCAAGTCTGTAGAGAGCTTTGGAGAGCATCTGGCCGCGCAGGGGCTGGGCCAGAATCATGACGGTTACCGCTGAGGATCCCGGAGAGGAGATCTGCAACCAGAAGGACACGGCCAGAGCAAGCCAGACGGCCAACCATGTCCGCACGCAGAACATGAACCAGCCTGCGGGGAAGTAGTCTTTGCTGGGTGTAGGCATCCACACCAGTCGTCGTAGTGACCACCAGTGCGTGGCAGATGTCTGACCGCGCACGTCCACCCTACTCTCCACCCTCACCACTCAGTTGACGTAAATCAACTACTTCTCATCAACTGTGCAGGGCAGGATTACAAATAACAAAACATGGCAGTCCATGCGTCACTGTTCGACGTGATATTCACAGATTGCGCATCATGTTTATTTGAACGCGCATGAACTGACGCATATTACGTTGCCGAATCACTGCAGCAGGATATGCAGTGGCCGTTCACGGCAGTCTGAAAGAGCAGGACACATTTGCCCCGCGCCCTTTCAAAGAGAACGATGAAAAACCCGGTGCTTTTTGGTCGGTTCCGGCACAATCCGCTCAATCAGACGGCGCATCGGCGTGTTGGTTTCCAGTACCCATCCCAGCTCGATCTGGCGATACGGCAGGACATGGCCCCGCTTCATCAGTTCGCTGATCAGCAATGCAGGCAGAAGTGCGCCCAGAGCGGTCCCTGAAAGCGCCTTGCTGACACCCAGCAGGATGACCCGTGCGGAATGAAACTCGTGACGCAGCAGCCGCACACCCAGCTTCACCCAGCCGAGAGGCGATGGCGCGCCCCCCAGATCACCAGCCACATCAAAAACATTCGGAACCACCAAAGCGACGCCGGCCGGTTCACCGTTTTGCTCGACGAGCACGAAATGTTCGGACCTGAGGATGGGTTTGATCTCATGGATCATCCCCGCCATGTCGTCGTCCGTGTAAGGAACGAAACCCCATGTATCCCGCCATGTATCATTATACATCGTGCGCAGGATCTCGCCGTCACGCTCAATGTTCTTTGCATCCATCTGACGCACGGACAGAGCGCCGAGCCGTCCTTCCCCAAGGGAAAGGCCTTTCGGGACGATATGCGCATTCTCGGCCTGCGGCCCCATCTCCATCTGATAAGAGAGGACATCCATCTTTTTTGTCAGACCGGCCGCCTCGATAGCCTCGCTCAGAAACGGCGGGTGCCAGGGCATCATGACCATGGGGGCCGCCTTTTGGCCCTCGATCATCGTGCCGTACTCACCATTGCTGTTGAGCGTCCACGGTCCGAGCATGGAGGTCATGCCCTTCGAACGCAGCCAGTCAGCGGCGGCTTCCAGAAGAGGCGCAACGACATCGGGCGACTCTGCATCCAGAGCCCCGAAAAATCCTGTCTGCGGCGTCAGACCGGTTTCCGGCGCGGCGTCACGCACCAGATCGTCTGTCTGTGCCGAAATACGCCCTACGGCGCGGCCATTACGCCACGCCAGAAAATACTGCGCTTTTCCATGACGAAAGAAGGGAGACTTCGCGGGATCGAGCAGACTGCGCTGCTCCATGTCCAAGGGCGGCACATATCCTGCCTTGCCAGCATAGAGTCGACGCGGGAGCCGGATAAAGGTCGACAACTGCCGAAAACCCCTGACCGGGGTAATGACAAGGCGCGCCGTCTGGGTCATGAACTCTCCCTGCAAACACGCGGTTCCGCGCGATACCATAACCAGCACCTTGCTCTCGGTGCATGAAGGGCATTGGACATACCGTTGAAAGAAACCGCTGCCAACGTGAAACGACACAACAGATTGTTTCCGTTTTCCTGCTTTTCATCCATCAGAACGTCCGGCGGGACAAGTCAGCCCCCCACGAAACCGATTCGCATTCTCATCACAGGTGCTTCAGGCGGGATTGGTCGGGCTCTTGCCTGTGATTACGCCCGACCGGGCAATACCCTCGTGCTGTGGGGGCGTAATGCTGATCGTCTGCAGGATGTTGCACGGCTTTGCCGGGAGCGTGGCGCTTCTGTCCTGACAAGGGAAATTGACCTGTCCGACGGTCACGCAGCGATCACGGCTTTTCGCGCGGACGATGACACGTCACAGTTTGACATAGTTATTCTCTGCGCCGGTCTGTCCGATATGAAGACCGCGTCAGAAAAGACGGAGCGTGCTGAAACCGTTCTGGAGCTTGGCCTTGTCAACTATGCCGTCCCTTCCGCGCTCACCATGGCGGCGGCCGACAGGATGCAGGCGCGGGGTGGTGGAAAAATCGCGCTGATCGGCTCCGTGGCGGCCTACCACGATCTCCCTTTTGCTGCCGGATATGGTGGATCGAAAGCTGGACTTACGCGATTCGCAAGTTCTGCCCGCATCGCACTGGCTCCTCTGGGTGTGGACGTGGTCCTCATCGCACCCGGTTTTGTGGATACGGCCATGAGCCGCCGGATTATCGGTCCCCGCCCCTTTCTCGTCACGCCTGAAGCAGCGTCCCGCCATATCATCGCCGCTCTTGCCCGCAATACGGGAGAGACAATT